>NZ_JBJNLU010000014.1:0-2025 GCF_052168895.1 Serratia sp. CY37869 | reverse complement strand
GGCTCGAAGCTGACGTTGCCCGCCACGTTCAAGGTGCCGATCGAGTTGCCCGGCGCCACGGTGCCGCCGCGGCGGGCGGTCAGCGAACCGACCGTGCCGCTGCCGCCGACGATGCCGCCACTCTGCACGCTGACGTCCGAGGTGACCGAGCCGTTGATCGCCAGCCGCCCCTGATTGACCAGCGTCGGGCCGGAATAAGTGTTGGCGCCGGTCATGACCAGCGTGCCCATCCCTTCCTTGGTCAGGCCGCCGTGGCCGGAGATGTTATTGGAGTAAACGTCCAACTCACAGCTGATATCGTCACACTTCCTGGCATGCAACGTACCGGCATCCACCTCGGCGCCCAGTCCCGGAATATTGACGACAAACTGGGTCGGGCCGTAGGCCACGCCCGTCGGATCCGGGATGCGGAACTCTGCGGGAATATCCTCGACGGTATAGAACATGCCCGGGCCGTTGATGGCCTTGCCCAGGTTGATCATCCCCCAGCCGTAGAGCGCGTCGATGCCCGGCGCGCCCATGTCGGTGGCGGTGGTTTTCAGCACGTCGGCAATCTGCGCCGAGTTCATGTACGGGAAACGCTGCAGCAACACCGCCACTGCGCCGGTGACGTGCGGGGTCGCCATCGAGGTGCCGTTTTTATTGCCGTAGTCCGACACCAGATTGGCCGGATCGGAACCGTTGGCCACGGTGCTGTAGATTTTGCTGCCCGGCGACGAGACGCAGAAGCTGGCGGTATAGCCGCAGCGGGACGAGAAGCTGCTGATGGTGTAAGGCACGCTGTTGGCCGATGCCGCATCCTGCGCCACGCTGGCGACCGACAGCCAGTTCGGCGCGATGTCCGGTACGAAGTAGGCCAGCCCGCTGATCACATCCGGTTGGTTGTAATTGCCGTCGTTACCGGCGGCGAACAGCACCAGAATATTTTTGCGCGCCGCGTCGATGGCGCCCTGATAGCCTGCGCCGGCCAGGCTACCGAGCAGCGGCTTGACCTGATCGAATTGCTCCTGCGCATCCTTCAGCTCGAAGTGCAGCGCGTTAGGATCGCGGCCGCCGTCGGACAGGAAATCGGGAATGCTGACGCCCCAGCTGTTGTTGATCACCCGCACGCCGCTCTTGATCATCGCCTGCCAGCCGGCATTGGTGACGGCGCCGTCCAGGCCGAGGAATTCGCCGTACGCCGGGCCGTCGTTGTCATTATCGACGCTGATCACCTGCGAATCGAAGGCCACGCCGTGCATGCCGACGCCGTCGCGATTCGCCGCGCTGATCCCCGCGACGTGCACCCCGTGATTGCTCAGCATGCCCTGCGAACCGCTGTAGAAGTGGAAGGTGCCGTCGAAGTAAAAGCGATCGCCGGCGTTAATTCCCGGCCGGTGCGGATCGGTATAGGCGCGGTAGCCTTCGGTGACGACGTTGATCAGTTTGCCGTCGCCGGCGAATTCGGGATGGCGGTTAACCGGAGTGTCGAAAATGCCCACCTTTTGCCCTTTGCCGGTGTAGCCGGCGGCGTAGGCCTCATCGGCGTGGATCGCCCCCAACCCCCAGTTGGCGTTGAATTCAGCGCTGCGCCAGCTGGCCGGATCGCCGGGTTGGCCATTCACCTCGTGCGGCGCCGCCTGCGCATACCCTGCCAGCGCCATGCAGCAGACCAGCGCATTCAGCCGCCACGGCGAGCGACGAACGTTTCCTTTGCTATCAAAACCCATTGTTGTTGTCATTTCCTTACCTTTTGCTTGTTATTGGCCGACGCCCCAGGTGCGCCGGGTTCTCATTAGCAGGATGTGAAAAAGGAACCACCCGCAGGCGGTTCCCGTACAAGGATTGAGTCGATGTTGCTTAGAAACGCCAGGTGAAGCCGGCGTTGACGCTGTTGTCCTGATGGTGCTGCGACAGCAGCCCGCCGTAGCCCAGCGACAGCGAGGCGTTTTCGTTCACCGCCACTTCCGCCCCCGCCTTCAGCACCATGCCGTCACGCGACACCGGCACGCTGTCCACCACGAACGGCGCGTTGCCGCCGTTGAA
>NZ_JBJNLU010000013.1:0-2663 GCF_052168895.1 Serratia sp. CY37869 | reverse complement strand
CCTTAAAGGCCCAGGGAAGACTCATCTTGAGGCAAGTTTCGCGCTTAGATGCTTTCAGCGCTTATCTTTTCCGCACTTAGCTACCGGGCAATGCCATTGGCATGACAACCCGAACACCAGTGGTGCGTTCACTCCGGTCCTCTCGTACTAGGAGCAACCCCTCTCAATCTTCCAACGCCCACGGCAGATAGGGACCGAACTGTCTCACGACGTTCTAAACCCAGCTCGCGTACCACTTTAAATGGCGAACAGCCATACCCTTGGGACCTACTTCAGCCCCAGGATGTGATGAGCCGACATCGAGGTGCCAAACACCGCCGTCGATATGAACTCTTGGGCGGTATCAGCCTGTTATCCCCGGAGTACCTTTTATCCGTTGAGCGATGGCCCTTCCATTCAGAACCACCGGATCACTAAGACCTACTTTCGTACCTGCTCGAGCCGTCACTCTCGCAGTCAAGCTAGCTTATGCCTTTGCACTAACCTCACGATGTCCGACCGTGATTAGCTAACCTTCGTGCTCCTCCGTTACTCTTTGGGAGGAGACCGCCCCAGTCAAACTACCCACCAGACACTGTCCTCACCCCGGATTACGGGGCCGAGTTAGAACATCAAACATTAAAGGGTGGTATTTCAAGGATGGCTCCACGCAGACTGGCGTCCACGCTTCAAAGCCTCCCACCTATCCTACACATCAAGGCTCAATGTTCAGTGTCAAGCTATAGTAAAGGTTCACGGGGTCTTTCCGTCTTGCCGCGGGTACACTGCATCTTCACAGCGAGTTCAATTTCACTGAGTCTCGGGTGGAGACAGCCTGGCCATCATTACGCCATTCGTGCAGGTCGGAACTTACCCGACAAGGAATTTCGCTACCTTAGGACCGTTATAGTTACGGCCGCCGTTTACTGGGGCTTCGATCAAGAGCTTCGCCTTGCGGCTGACCCCATCAATTAACCTTCCAGCACCGGGCAGGCGTCACACCGTATACGTCCACTTTCGTGTTTGCACAGTGCTGTGTTTTTATTAAACAGTTGCAGCCAGCTGGTATCTTCGACTGGCTTCAGCTCCATCCGCGAGGGACTTCACCTACATGCCAGCGTGCCTTCTCCCGAAGTTACGGCACCATTTTGCCTAGTTCCTTCACCCGAGTTCTCTCAAGCGCCTTGGTATTCTCTACCTGACCACCTGTGTCGGTTTGGGGTACGATTTAATGTTACCTGGAGCTTAGAGGATTTTCCTGGAAGCAGGGCATCAACTACTTCTGCACCGTAGTGCATCGTCATCACGCCTCAGGGTTAGTATGCAACCGGATTTACCAGGTCACACCCCCTACACGCTTAAACCGGGACAACCGTCGCCCGGCTAGCCTAGCCTTCTCCGTCCCCCCTTCGCAGTAACACCAAGTACAGGAATATTAACCTGTTTCCCATCGACTACGCTTTTCAGCCTCGCCTTAGGGGTCGACTCACCCTGCCCCGATTAACGTTGGACAGGAACCCTTGGTCTTCCGGCGAGCGGGCTTTTCACCCGCTTTATCGTTACTTATGTCAGCATTCGCACTTCTGATACCTCCAGCAACCCTCACAGGCCACCTTCAACGGCTTACAGAACGCTCCCCTACCCAACAACGCCTAAGCGTCGCTGCCGCAGCTTCGGTGCATGGTTTAGCCCCGTTACATCTTCCGCGCAGGCCGACTCGACCAGTGAGCTATTACGCTTTCTTTAAATGATGGCTGCTTCTAAGCCAACATCCTGGCTGTCTATGCCTTCCCACATCGTTTCCCACTTAACCATGACTTTGGGACCTTAGCTGGCGGTCTGGGTTGTTTCCCTCTTCACGACGGACGTTAGCACCCGCCGTGTGTCTCCCGTGATAACATTCTTCGGTATTCGGAGTTTGCATCGGTTTGGTAAGCCGGGATGGCCCCCTAGCCGAAACAGTGCTCTACCCCCGAAGATGAGTTCACGAGGCGCTACCTAAATAGCTTTCGGGGAGAACCAGCTATCTCCCGGTTTGATTGGCCTTTCACCCCCAGCCACAAGTCATCCGCTAATTTTTCAACATTAGTCGGTTCGGTCCTCCAGTTAGTGTTACCCAACCTTCAACCTGCCCATGGCTAGATCACCGGGTTTCGGGTCTATACCTTGCAACTAATCGCCCAGTTAAGACTCGGTTTCCCTACGGCTCCCCTATACGGTTAACCTTGCTACAAAATATAAGTCGCTGACCCATTATACAAAAGGTACGCAGTCACACCACGAAGGTGCTCCCACTGCTTGTACGTACACGGTTTCAGGTTCTATTTCACTCCCCTCGCCGGGGTTCTTTTCGCCTTTCCCTCACGGTACTGGTTCACTATCGGTCAGTCAGGAGTATTTAGCCTTGGAGGATGGTCCCCCCATATTCAGACAGGATGTCACGTGTCCCGCCCTACTCATCGAACTCACGACCTGTGCATTTTAGTGTACGGGGCTATCACCCTTTGCTGCGCGACTTTCCAGACGCTTCCACTAACACACAAGCCGATTCAGGTTCTGGGCTCCTCCCCGTTCGCTCGCCGCTACTGGGGGAATCTCGGTTGATTTCTTTTCCTCGGGGTACTTAGATGTTTCAGTTCCCCCGGTTCGCCTCATGCCACTATGTATTCATGACATGATAGTGT
>NZ_JBJNLU010000011.1:0-5528 GCF_052168895.1 Serratia sp. CY37869 | reverse complement strand
ATCATGTTTTTCACGTAGTCGGCGTGCCCTGGGCAGTCAACGTGCGCGTAGTGGCGAGTCGGGGTGTCATACTCAACGTGAGAGGTGTTGATGGTGATACCACGAGCTTTTTCTTCTGGTGCGTTATCGATCTGGTCGAAAGCACGTGCAGAACCGCCGTAGGTTTTAGCCAGAACGGTAGTGATCGCTGCAGTCAGGGTAGTTTTACCGTGGTCAACGTGGCCGATAGTACCGACGTTAACGTGCGGTTTTGTACGTTCAAACTTTTCTTTAGACATCGATTGTCCCTCTAAGACACGGATAAATCGGTGGTATCACCACATCAACCAAGCATTTGCTCGTTGAATCCAGAACAGAAAGAAAATCAGGGGGCGAGAAATTAAGAAGTGGTGCTGATAGGCAGATTCGAACTGCCGACCTCACCCTTACCAAGGGTGCGCTCTACCAACTGAGCTATATCAGCACATCTTGGAGCGGGCAGTGGGAATCGAACCCACATCATCAGCTTGGAAGGCTGAGGTAATAGCCATTATACGATGCCCGCATCCTGGAACTCGGCTACCTGATTTTTCTGTAGAATTTTGGGGATAGAGCAGGATTGTTCATCACTCGGCTCGTATCCTTCGGGCCGGCTGCGCCTCGCGCTGCACAACTCGAACCTTGCCGAAGGCTTTCGCCCTCTCCTCCCGCCATCAACCGTTGCGGTGTTTATCGCATCTCAGTTAATCGCCGAAGGCAAGATTTGGTGGTGGGGGAAGGATTCGAACCTTCGAAGTCTGTGACGGCAGATTTACAGTCTGCTCCCTTTGGCCGCTCGGGAACCCCACCAGATTTTAACTACTTGTGACTTGAATGGTGCCGGCTACCGGAATCGAACTGGTGACCTACTGATTACAAGTCAGTTGCTCTACCTACTGAGCTAAGCCGGCATCAAGTGCAGCGCATTCTAGGTAGAGCGGGCGACCTATGCAACAAAAAAATTGCTTTACGCGCACTTTCGCTCATAAATCAGTCAATTTTGCATGCTGTCATGCAATTCGCAGCCTGTGGCGTGCAAACATTCATCACTTGCGGCAATCATTCTCTACAATTTTATCCACTTTTTGCAAGCTTTGAACGCCCCTTTCTCCGTGTCGGGCTTCTCAAAACACGTAACCCACGACGGTAAACCGTGAGCGGGATCGATGCACCAAAAAGAGGATGGCTGCCCTGGTTCGTGGCGTGAACTACACTTATTCCTCGCCCTTTCGCCGTGGCTATGCCTTTCGTCGCTCTGGCGCAGTTATTGCTTATCTTCATTACCCCCATATCTGGAGGAATGACCGATGAAAATAGTGCCTATCAACGCCGCTACGCTCCCGATTTATCGCGATGAATTGGCTCGCCTGTTGACCGATGCGGTCACCCACGGCGCTTCAGTGGGCTACGACACCTTAATCCCGCATGAAGACGCCGAGAGTTACTTCCACAGCCTGCGTCCGGCCTTGGCCAAGGGTGAGCTGCTATTGTGGATTGCCCGCGACGAACGCGGCGTCGTTGGCACCGTTCAACTCGAGCTCTGCCAGAAACCGAATGGCCGTAATCGTGCGGAGGTAGTGAAACTGCTGGTTCATAGCCGCGCTCGTCGTAACGGCGTAGGCCTGGCGCTAATGAAGACGTTGGAGCAAGCGGCACTGCAACAGCAGCGCGGGCTACTGTATCTGGATACTCAGGCCGGTTCGGCGGCAGAAGCACTTTATCGCAGTCTGGGCTATCGCTGCCTGGGTGAAATGCCTGACTATGCGGCCGGACCCGATGGCTATTACCACTCAACCGTCATTTATTACAAACGTCTATTCACCGTGACCCCGTCTTCACGCGCTATCGCCAGCTAACCTTCAGGCGGTATCCTGACGCCATGATACCGCCTTGCAACCCCGCTTTATCAACTGCGCGCCGCTTCGCACAATTGACATAAACTGCTGCCTATCGACAACTTTTGCGAAAAAAGTCTACGCCAAAAACGAAGCTGTCTATAATATGCAGCTTGTTTATTCTCTGGAGTTGGCGTCCGGCGCCTTTCCCAACCTGCGTTAACAGGCAGAATTTGGCTTATGATAAAAAGAGATCAATCTTTAGCAACGCCTTACCTACAGTTCGATCGTACCCAGTGGGCTGCGTTGCGAGATTCGGTGCCGCTGACGTTGTCGGAAGAAGAGATCGTTAAACTGAAAGGGATTAACGAAGATCTCTCGTTGGAAGAAGTTGCGCAGATTTATCTGCCGCTGTCACGACTGTTGAACTTCTATATCAGTTCCAACCTGCGCCGGCAGGCGGTACTGGAACAATTCCTCGGCACCGACGGGCAAAAGATTCCCTATGTCATCGGCATCGCCGGCAGCGTAGCCGTCGGCAAGAGCACGACCGCACGTCTGTTGCAGGCGCTGCTGAGCCGCTGGCCGGAACACCGCAGCGTTGAGCTGATCACGACCGACGGCTTCTTGCATCCAAACAAGGTGCTGAACGAACGCGGTTTGATGAAGAAAAAAGGCTTCCCGCAGTCTTACGATATGCATAGCCTGGTGAAGTTCGTGTCGGAAGTGAAATCCGGCGCCAAACGTGTCATCGCCCCGGTTTATTCCCATTTGATCTATGACGTTGTGCCCGAAGGTAATAAAGTCATCGAACAGCCGGACATTCTTATCCTGGAAGGGCTTAACGTATTGCAAAGCGGTATGGATTATCCTCACGATCCGCATCGCGTATTCGTTTCCGACTTCGTCGACTTCTCTATATATGTCGATGCGCCGGAGACGCTATTGCAAAGCTGGTATATCAACCGTTTCCTGAAATTCCGTCAGGGCGCATTTTCCAATCCTGATTCTTATTTCCATAATTATTCAAAATTGCCGGAACCGGAGGCGATTAATATTGCCACGCAATTATGGAATGAAATCAATGGATTGAATTTGCAGCAGAACATACTGCCTACCCGCGAACGCGCGAGCCTGATTATGACCAAAAGCGCCAACCATGCCGTTGAAAGCGTGCGTTTAAGAAAATAAGCCTACCGAACGATCAAGGGGACGCTGCCGTCCCCTTGTCTTTTCTCACTATTCCGCACTGCGCAGCGATATCTCTCCGCCGATAAAGGGTTTGATTTCCCCTTCTTGTTCCAGCAGGAGTGCACCTTGCGCGTCGATACCCCGGGCGATACCCACAATCTGTCGCTCGCCAATCAGCAGTTTGACCGGTCTGTCGATAAAATTATCCAGCGTGCGCCAACGGCCAATGAATGGCGCCAGCCCATCTATCTCGAATTGTTTTAAGGACTGCCGCAATTCATTAAGCAGAGTGGCGGTCAGCTCATTACGATCGATGTTAATACCGGCTTCTTGCAGGTTGATCCAACCTTGGTTGATCCCACTCGCATTGGTATCCCGCATCGCCAAATTAATGCCGGCGCCGATGACCAACTGAGCCGCGTCGCCGGTTTTCCCCGTCAACTCGACCAAGATCCCTGCCAATTTACGATCGTTCAGGTAAAGATCGTTGGGCCATTTGACTCGCACATCTTTAGCGCCAAGACGCTGCAAGACCTCCGCCATCACCATGCCGATCACCAGGCTCAGCCCCATCGCCGCAGCCGGCCCCTGTTCCAATCGCCAAAACATCGACAGGTATAAATTGGCGCCAAACGGCGAAATCCACTGACGCCCACGACGACCGCGGCCGGCCAGTTGGTACTCAGCGATGCAGGCGTCGCCAGATTGCAGCGTTTCGATACGATCCAGCAAATATTGATTGGTAGAGTCTACGACCGGCAGCACGGTAACTCGCTTGTCGTCCAGCCCTCTAAGAATGCGTTCCGCCTCCAATAGCTGCATGGGAGCAGGCAAGCTGTATCCTTTCCCCGGTACAGTAAAGACATCCAGCCCCCACTCGCGAACGGTTTGAATATGCTTATTGATCGCGGCACGGCTCATGCCCAATGACTCACCGAGCTGTTCCCCGGAATGGAATTCACCGTCGGCCAATAGCGCGATCAGTTTTAACGGGACCTTGGTATCTCTCATGACAGCACCACCACAGCGTTCAATTCGCCAGTTGCGCCAATGAAACGCACCTCAGGTTCCAGCCATACGCCAAATTTATCGGCCACAGTCTTACGGACATGGCGCGCCAGAGCCACCACATCCTGACTATGCGCATTATCGATATTCACCAGCACCAGCGCCTGCTGGCGGTGTACGGCTGCGCCACCGATGCGATACCCCTTCAGTTCGCACTGATCGATCAGCCAGCCAGCGGCCAGCTTCACCTGACCATCCTGCTGCGGATAATGCGGCATGCCGGGATATTGTGTGATGAGTTCTGCGGCTTTCCCCGCGTTCACCAGCGGATTCTTGAAGAAACTGCCGGCATTACCGGTTTCGCGCGGGTCCGGCAGCTTGCTGCGGCGCATGGCACATACGGACTCGAATACCTGAAGTGGCGTCACCGTGGCGGGATCCAGCTTGGCCAGATCGCCATAGCTCAACTTGGGTTGCCACTGCTTGCTCAGACGCAGACCCAGCCCGACAATGGCATGCCCAGTTTGGAAGCGATGTTTGAAAATGCTTTCCCGATAGCCGAAACCACAATCGGCTGCCGGAATGCGATCGATGGCACCCGTAGAGAAGTCCAGCAGGTCGACATACTCACAGACATCTTTCAATTCGACGCCATAGGCACCGATATTCTGGATAGGCGCGGAGCCGGCCAGTCCAGGAATCAACGCCAGGTTCTCCAACCCGCAGATCCCGGCCTGCAGCGTATATTGCACCAGATCGTGCCAATTCTCACCGGCGCTGACATGGAGATACCAGGCATCGTTATCTTCTCGAACATCGATGCCCTTCAGTTGGTTAACCATGACCGTACCCGAAAAGTCTTCCAGGAACAGTACGTTGCTACCTTCACCGAGAATCAGCAGCGGCTCCTGACGCTTGCGCGTTTGTTGCCAGACTTTGAGCATCAACTCAATTCTATCGGCGATGACCAGGTGCGCTGCGTTGACCGGGAGCGCAAAAGTATTGTGGTTTTTTAAAGACGCGCTTTCAGTAGACATAACGTTCAGTACCCATGCGGAAATAATCTTTTGCTTAGTCTACTCGATTCGAAGCGTCTGGCTAATATTTGTTTTAATTAACGTGAAATTTATCGAGTAATGCACTGAAGAATTAGGATTTATCTTTGATATAACAGGATAATTCTTATCAACATGTTCATAAATAGGCATTTTTATTATTTAAATAATAATCTTAATCTATCAATTATATATTGAGCTGGTTATTCTCCTGCTCAAAAGCATTATACGTGCTTATGTAAATAAGCAACGTCCGCTGAAATAGGTATTTTTCTAAGCAATAGATACGATCAGGGGATTTATTTTACGCACAGCAAAAAGCCCTGAACGTCAGTTCAGGGCTTTCGGCTTTGTTTGATGCCTGGCAGTGTCCTACTCTCGCATGGGGAGACCCCACACTACCATCGGCGCTACGGCGTTT
>NZ_JBJNLU010000010.1:0-25812 GCF_052168895.1 Serratia sp. CY37869 | reverse complement strand
GATTGTCTGATAAATTGTTAAAGAGCAGTGAGTTAGGCGCTTTCGCTTGCTAACTCGAGGTGGCGTATATTACGCTTTCCTCTTTCAGAGTCAACCCTAATTTTCAGGATTTTTTCTCTTTCTTCCCGGCCGCTGTGTGAAGTGAATCACTTGCGCCGTGTCGATGGAGGCGCATTATAGGGATCCGAGTTTTTTGCACAACCCCTTTTTTGATCTTTTCTTTCTGTTTGCACACTTTTCAGCCCTTCCGAGTGGATCTTGTGCGATCAGGGCCATTTTCCGCAGGATCCGGCGCTGCGATTGGTTGTAATTCCATCGTCAGAGTCTAGTATTGCCGGTAAATATGATCCCGACGTGAGGCAAGCACCATGTCCGATGCAGTACGTTCTTATCTTCAATACACCCCCAAACTCGGTCAGCGCGTCTTGATCGATCCTTCCAGCGTCGTCATCGGCGACGTCGATCTGGCGGATGACGTCAGCATCTGGCCGCTGGTCGCCATTCGGGGCGACGTCAATGCGGTAAAGATCGGCGCACGCAGCAACATACAGGACGGCAGCGTACTGCATGTGACTCACCGCTCCGAACATAACCCCGACGGTTATCCCCTGTTGATTGGAGAAGACGTGACCGTAGGCCATAAAGCGATGCTGCACGGCTGCGCCATCGGCAACCGGGTGCTGGTCGGTATGGGATCGATCCTGCTGGACGGTGTAGTAGTAGAAGACGACGTGATGATTGGTGCCGGCAGTTTAGTGCCGCCGGGCAAACGCCTAGTCAGCGGCTATCTCTATATGGGCAGCCCGGCACGCCAGGTTCGGCCGTTGACCGCCGCCGAGTTGGAAGGATTGCTTTATTCTTCGAACAACTATGTACGCTGGAAAGATGAATACCTGTCGGAAGACATCTGACGGACGCCCCGTTCCCTATAAAGAGAACGGGGTTGCATTTATGCCGCCAGTTCGCTGCGCAACTGGCGCAATACCGGCTCAATCTCTGGCATCACTCCATGCCAAAGCAGGAAAGCATGCGCCGCCTGCCCCACCAGCATGCCCAACCCATCGGCATATTCCGTTGCCCCCTGCTGCTGCGCCCAGACCAGGAATGGCGTAGTGCCCTGCTGATAGAACATGTCATAGCAACGAGTGTGCGCATTAACTACGCCCGCCGGCAACGCCGGGATCTCTCCGCTGATGCCGGACGCCGTCGCATTGATCACCAGTTCGAACGCTTGCTGATCCAATTGATCCATCGGCGCCGCCGAGATCTCCCCCAGATGCCGAAAAGCGTCTGCCAACGCCAGGGCTCGGCTGAAGGTGCGGTTGGTGATCGTTAGCCGACAGCCGAAAGACAGCAGCGGCAGGATCACGCCGCGCGCTGCGCCGCCGGCGCCCATCAGCAGGATGCGATCCTGCGGCCGGATCAATTGCTGACGCTGTAGATCGGTCAGCAACCCGATGCCGTCGGTGTTATCCCCCAACAGCTCGCCATTCGGCAATACCTTCAGGGTGTTGACCGCACCGGCCATCGCTGCGCGCTCGCTCAGCTCAGAAGCGGCCGAATAAGCACGCTCCTTGAAGGGCACCGTGACGTTCGCCCCCAGCCCTCCGGCGCGGATAAACGCCTGCAGGCTGGTTTCAAAACCGTCTAACGGCGCCAACACCGTCCCATAAGGATGCTCAATGCCGGTCTGGGCAGCAAACAGCGCATGAATTCGCGGCGACTTGCTGTGGCCGATAGGGTTGCCAAATACCGCAAACTTCTCCATGCCCATTACCTCTAGCCCTGACGGATCTGTTCGCCGGTCAGAACGTCTCTGATTTCGGAAGGATTAAGACGGCCACCCACCTTGCCGCGCAATACCGGGAAAGCTTCGCCGAACTGCCGCGTAACCTCATCCGCACTGCGGCATGGCTCCAGCCCACTGAGATTGGCGCTGGTCGACACCAGCGGCTTGCCATACTGCCGGCACAGCTGCTGCACCAACGGATGATCGCTGACGCGCACCGCCAGCGAGCTGAAGCGTCCGGTCAGCAAACGCGGCGTCTCCGGCCGAGCGGGCAAAACCCAGGTTACCGGCCCAGGCCAGCTGGCAAACATCGTCGTGCGCTGCTGTTCGCTGAGCGCACTGTCGTCGATATAAGGCTTAAGCTGTGCATAGTCGGCGGCGATCAAAATCAGCCCCTTTTCCCACGGCCGCTGTTTCAGCGCCAGCAATGCATTGACCGCCTGCTCGCTGTCGGGATCGCAACCCAGGCCGAATACGGCTTCTGTGGGATACGCAATCACCTGCTGTTGATGCAAAGCATCGATGATAGATAAAAGGTTCGGGCTTAATTCTGAGTTCATGATGTGATTATTCTGTAGTCGCGACGGGTTTTCCGCACAGCTTGCTGGCACAGCACAGGACGGGGCCTTTTGCCGTGCGCTTTTCCATCAGCAGCGGATAATGGCAATAGGCGCACTCACCGGCGACAGGTTTAACATTGAGGGCAAACTGGCATTCCGGGTAACGATCGCAGGAATGAAAAACTTTGCCGTAACGCGACTTGCGCTGCAGCAGTTTGCCTTGGCCGCACTGCGGACAGGTAATGGCGGTTTCGTCAGGCTTATCGATCACTTCAGTGTGATCGCACTGCGGATAATCGCTGCAGCCGATAAACATGCCATAGCGCCCCTGGCGCAGCACCAACGTCGCCTGACATTTCGGGCACTGTTGCCCATCCAAGACCTTAACGATATGTCCATCGGCCTGCGCTTTCAGCGGCCGAATATATTGGCATTCAGGGTACTGGGAACAGCCGAGGAAGGGGCCGTGGCGACCGCTACGGATCACCAGTTCGGCCCCGCATTCCGGACAGGGTTCATTTTGCCTGGCGGCAAAAATCGCGTTTTTTGTCATAACGTCTTCTATGCGCGTTATCGGCTCAATGCAGATAACCTTCGTTCACTTCAAACAACAGTTCTTCCATTTGCTGATAGGCGCTTTCATATCCGGGGATATTAAACAGCACCATCAACACGACCCATTTCAGATCTTCGAGATCGAATTCCGCATTATCCAAAGCCATAACGCGGTCGATAACCATTTCACGGGTTTCGAGGTTCAATACCTGAATCTGTTCCAGGAACAGGAGAAAACCACGGCAGCCGGCGTCCAGACGTGCACCTTCTTCTTCGGTGTAGATCCGCATTGCCAGCGGATCGGCATCCATAAAGTAAGGGGCATTTTGACCCTCTTGCAGGTCAGCCAACTTCTCAAGCCAATTCAACGCGTTGTAGATATCATCCCGATGAAACCCCGCCTGAGCGAGATCATCGGTCAGTTGATCCTGATCGACGCGCATCTCTGGTTCATTGTGGATATAAGTTTCAAACAAGTACATGAGTACGTCGAACATGGCTTGCCCTCCTTATTCGGACATAGCCGCCGGGTACAGCTGCGATCCACCCTGCTAACTCCAGCTCAAGTAACTTGATTACCACCACTGGCACAGGTTGGCCGGCACGTTCAGCGACGACGTCAACAGGTGTCACCTCATCTCCTACGTTAGCCAACACATCGCCAAATGGCAATTCAACTTCAGCCTGCGACGCACAAATAGTTGTATTTTCGTTCAGTGACAGCCATTGAAGGCCGCTTCCCAGCAATTCGGCGATATCTTTCGGCCCGGTGACCAGATGCGCGCCCTGCTGGATTAACCAGTGCGTCCCCTCACTCATCGGGTTTCCTAATGGCCCAGGCAAGGCGAACACCTCACGCCCCTGCTCCAACGCGTAGCGAGCCGTCACCAGGGTACCGCTGCGCAGCGAAGCTTCTATGACCAGAACCCCCAGGCTGAGACCGCTGATAATGCGGTTACGGCGTGGGAAATGGTCGGCCAGAGGCAAATCGGTGACTAAATGATCTGAAATCACGGCGCCGCCCTGCTCGACTATCTGCTCCGCGAGCCGGCGGTGCCGGCGCGGATAGATATTGCCCAGCCCGCTGCCCAACACCGCAATCGTGCAGCCATTAGCCGCCAGCGCCGCACGATGGCAAATGCCGTCGATGCCGATCGCCAAACCACTGGTGATGGTGAAACCGCAACGCGCCAACTCCTCGGCGAAATGGTTCGCCCAACGCTCGCCGTAATGGCTGAACTGCCGGCTGCCGACCATAGCGAGCTGAGGTTGCAACAGCACCCGAGGATCGCCCTTGATCAGCAGAAACAGCGGCGCGTCGTCGATCTGAGCCAGGCTTTCAGGATAGCCGGGCGCCCCATAGTTCAGCATACGGTGCGCCGGCTCCTCCAGCCAACGCAGGGTGGCCGCCAGATAGACGGGATCCACTCGGTTGAACTGTGCCTGCTGCCGTTCGTTCAATCCCAGCTCATGCAACACGCGGCGAGGCTCGCCACTCATTTGCGATAACTGTCGCACGAGCCGACTGGCCACGACGGTCTGTAGCCCCGTGACTCCCCGCATCCGTAAAGCGATCTCTTCCGGCCGCATCGTCTGTTCCCTCAGCAAAAACGGTGGTATTGCCAATCTGAGCAATTGGTGCGCAATGCTGTCAATCAGGTCGGGAAATGTCTAGAATAGAGGTTAAACCTCGTTCATTACTCGGATACAGATCTAAAGATATATGTCAGTCTTGCAGGTATTACATTTCCCAGACGAGCGTCTGCGCAAAGTCGCAGCGCCGGTAAAAGAAGTCAATGCAGATATCCAGCGCATCGTGGATGATATGTTTGAAACCATGTACGCAGAGGAAGGCATTGGCCTGGCTGCGACTCAGGTGGATATCCATCAGCGCATTATCGTGATCGACGTCTCCGAGAATCGCGATCAGCGCCTGGTGCTGATCAACCCGGAGCTGCTGGAAAAAAGCGGCGAAACCGGCATCGAGGAAGGCTGTCTTTCCATTCCCGAGCAGCGTGCGCTGGTGCCGCGCGCCGCGCAGGTGAAGATCCGCGCGCTGGATCGCGAAGGCAAACCTTTCGAGCTGGAAGCGGACGATCTGCTGGCGATCTGCATCCAGCACGAGATGGATCACCTGATGGGTAAACTGTTCGTCGATTACCTGTCGCCGCTCAAGCGTCAGCGCATTCGTCAGAAACTGGAAAAAATGGCCAAGCTTCAAGCCCGCGCCTAACCGATCAGGAAATCAACGTGTCTGACTCTTTACGGATTATTTTCGCCGGAACACCAGACTTCGCAGCGCGTCATCTTGACGCGCTGTTGTCATCTGAGCACCAGATTGTCGGCGTATTCACTCAACCCGACCGTCCGGCAGGCCGCGGCAACAAGCTAACGCCCAGCCCGGTCAAAATGCTGGCCGAACAACACCAATTGCCGGTATTTCAGCCTAAATCGCTGCGCCCCGAAGAGAACCAGCGTCTGGTGGCGGATCTCAACGCCGACGTGATGGTGGTGGTTGCCTACGGGTTGATTCTGCCGCAAGCGGTGCTGGATATGCCGCGTCTTGGCTGCATCAACGTACATGGTTCGCTGCTGCCCCGCTGGCGCGGCGCGGCGCCGATCCAGCGTTCGCTCTGGGCCGGTGACAGCGAAACCGGCGTGACCATCATGCAGATGGATGTCGGTCTCGATACCGGTGACATGATGCACAAGATCGCCTGCCCGATTGAGAGCAGCGATACCAGCGCCAGCCTCTACGACAAGCTGGCGCAGCTCGGCCCGCAGGGCATGCTGACGACGCTGCGCCAAATGGCCGACGGCAGCGCCACCCGCGAAGTGCAGGACGAGTCGCAGGTCACCTACGCCGAGAAGCTGAGCAAAGAAGAAGCTCGCCTGGATTGGACACTGTCCGCCGCACAGCTGGAGCGTTGCATCCGCGCCTTCAACCCTTGGCCGATAAGCTACTTCACCATCGATGAGCAACCGGTGAAAGTGTGGCAGGCCAGCGTAATGGCGGAAAGCGCCAACGCGGAGCCGGGCACCGTTGTCCATGCCGACAAGCACGGCATTCAGGTGGCGACCGCCGACGGTATCCTCAATCTGATCCAATTGCAGCCCGCCGGCAAGAAACCGATGTCGGCGCAAGACCTGTTAAATTCACGTCGTGAATGGTTTACCCCGGGTAACCGGCTGTAAGTCACCCCACTGCCCGGCTGTTCATCGCCGGGCCGTTATTTTCTTAATGCCGATCGTTATCAGCTTCAGCCTATGAAAAATAATTACAATCTCCGCAGCATCGCTGCCAAAGCCATCGGCCAGGTGCTGGATCAAGGGCAGTCACTGAGTACTGTTCTGCCGGCGCTGCAAACCTCCATCAGCGATAAAGACCGCGGGTTGCTGCAGGAACTGTGCTTCGGCACGTTACGCGTACTGCCGCAGCTCGAATGGTGCATTCAGCAATTAATGGCCAAACCGCTGACCGGCAAGCAACGTACACTTCACTATTTGCTGATGGTCGGCTTGTATCAGCTGCTGTATACCCGTATCCCGGCGCACGCCGTACTCGCAGAAACCGTGGAAGGTGCGGTGGCGCTGAAACGCCCACAGTTGAAAGGTTTGATTAACGGCGTCTTGCGGCAATTCCAGCGCCAGCAGGAAGAACTTCTGCAGCGCGCCGCCAACAATGACAGCCGCTACCTGCACCCGAGCTGGTTGCTGAAACGCATCCAACAGGCTTATCCCGCCAACTGGCAACAGATCGTCGACGCCAATAACCAGAAGCCGCCGATGTGGCTGCGCGTCAACCGCCTGCATCACACCCGTGAGGCTTACCTGCAGCTGCTGACCGACGCCGGCATCGCCGCGGAGCCTCATGCAGACTATGCCGACGCCGTGCGGTTGCTGGCACCTTGCGCCGTGACCGATCTGCCAGGGTTCGCCGACGGCTGGGTCACCGTGCAAGATGCCTCAGCCCAAGGCTGTGTTGATCTGTTGGATCCACAAGACGGTGAACAGATCCTCGATTTGTGCGCCGCGCCCGGCGGCAAAACCACGCATATTCTGGAAGCGGCGCCGAAAGCACAGGTTATGGCCGTCGATATCGACGAACAGCGTCTGGCGCGGGTGAAAGAAAACCTGCAGCGTCTGCGTTTGCACGCAGAGGTTAAACTGGGCGATGGCCGCACACCGCAGCAATGGTGCGGTGACAAGCAGTTCGACCGTATTCTGCTGGACGCGCCTTGTTCGGCCACCGGCGTGATCCGCCGTCATCCCGACATCAAATGGCTGCGCCGCGATCGCGACATCGCCGAACTCGCCGCCCTGCAGGCCGATATCCTGGAGGCCGTCTGGCCGCATCTGAAATCAGGCGGCGTGATGGTTTACGCAACCTGCTCTATTCTGCCGGATGAAAACAGTAGTCAGATCGCCGCGTTCTTGCAGCGCCATGCCGATGCCAAGCTGGTTGAAACCGGCGATGCGCAGCGGCCGGGACGGCAGAATATCCCGCATCCCGAGGACGGCGATGGCTTCTTTTACGCTAAGCTGATTAAAATGTAATTCTTCAGGGTGCCCACGCGCCCTAAGTCTTTCAGTGTGAAGCAGAGAACACGATGAAAATAATTATTCTTGGTGCCGGGCAGGTTGGCGGGACGCTGGCGGAAAACCTGGTAGGTGAAAACAACGATATCACCGTCGTCGATACCGACTCCGGCCGGTTGCGTCAGCTGCAGGATAAATTCGATCTGCGAGTGGTTCAGGGACATGGTTCTCACCCCCGGGTGCTGCGCGAAGCTGGCGCAGAAGATGCCGACATGCTGGTCGCCGTCACCAACTCCGACGAAACCAACATGATCGCCTGCCAGATCGCCTATTCTCTGTTTAATACCCCCAACCGTATCGCCCGTATCCGCGCGCCGGAATATATCCGCGAGTCGGAGAAACTGTTCCTGCCGGAAGCGGTGCCGATCGACCATCTGATTTCGCCGGAGCAGCTGGTCATCGACTATATCTACAAGCTGATTGAATACCCCGGCGCGCTGCAGGTGGTCAACTTCGCCGAAGGCAAGGTCAGCATCGCCGCGGTTAAAGCCTATTACGGCGGCCCGCTGGTCGGCAATGCGCTCTCTTCGATGCGCGAACACATGCCGCATATCGACACTCGCGTCGCCGCCATTTTCCGCCAGGATCGGCCGATTCGTCCGCAAGGCTCGACCATTATCGAAGCCGGTGATGAAGTGTTCTTCGTTGCCGCCTCACAGCACATTCGCGCGGTGATGAGCGAACTGCAACGGCTGGAAAAACCTTATAAGCGCATCATGATCGTCGGCGGCGGCAACGTCGGCGCCGGCCTGGCCGCCAAGCTGGAGAAAGACTATAACGTCAAACTCATTGAGCGCAATCAGCAACGTGCCGCCGAACTGGCCGAGCAGTTGCACGATACCATCGTGTTCTACGGCGATGCCTCCGACCAGGAACTGCTGGCCGAAGAGCACGTCGAGCAGGTGGATGTCTTCATCGCCATCACCAACGACGATGAGGCCAACATCATGTCGGCTATGCTGGCCAAGCGCATGGGCGCCAAGAAAGTGATGGTCCTGATCCAGCGGCGCGCCTATGTCGATCTGGTGCAAGGCAGCGTGATCGATATTGCCATTTCTCCGCAGCAGGCAACCATCTCCGCGCTGCTTGGGCATGTGCGCAAAGCGGATATCGTCAGCGTCTCGTCACTGCGCCGCGGCGTAGCGGAGGCGATCGAAGCGATTGCCCACGGCGATGAAAGCACGTCCAAAGTGGTTGGCCGCATCGTTGAAGATATCAAGCTGCCACCGGGTACCACCATCGGCGCTATCGTTCGTGGCGACGACGTCATCATCGCTAACGGCAACAGCAAAATCGAACAGGGCGATCACGTCATCATGTTTATTACCGACAAGAAATTCGTGCCGGACGTTGAACGCCTGTTCCAACCGAGCCCGTTCTTCTTGTAGAACGAATTTATTTGGCGATGGTCTATAATCGCGTAGTTGTTCTCTGCCTTGAGAGGAGATAAAACTTCTCTCCTTTTGTGGCAAAGGGAAATTGCTTTGTTAAACTTGAGTTATTAATTCTGCAAGGGGTGCGTTCTATGAGTATGTTGAAAGAGTTTCGCGAATTTGCCATGCGCGGCAACGTGGTCGATCTGGCCGTCGGTGTGATTATCGGTGCCGCGTTCGGCAAGATTGTTTCATCCTTCGTCGCTGATATCATCATGCCTCCGCTGGGCTTACTGATCGGCGGTGTCGACTTTAAACAGTTCCATCTGGTATTACGTGAAGCTCAGGGCGCCGTACCGGCGGTGGTAATGAACTACGGTTCATTCATCCAAACCGTATTTGACTTCGTGATTGTCGCCTTCGCCATCTTCCTGGCGATTAAATTGATGAACAAAATGCGCCGCAAACAAGAAGAAGCTCCGGCAGCGCCGCCAGAACCTACTGCAGAAGAGAAACTGCTGACGGAAATCCGTGATTTGCTGAGCCATCAACAGCAGCCAAAACTGTAAGACAGCATTTGGTTATGCCAATAAAAAGCCACCGGATGAAGGTGGCTTTTTTAATGCCTTAAAACCAGAAGGCCAGTGGTAAATTATCGTTTGATAGTTTGCCACTGGCCTCCCAGTTACCGCCTTTGTTGTGTTTTTCTTTACGTCGATAGCTGCCTTTGCCTTTCACATTCTTTTCTACCCGCTGACGGAATAGCGGGTCATGCAGCAGCGCCTCAATGGCGTTATCTTGAATCTGGCCTTTGGTGTGACGATATTTCGTCATGATAATGCTCCTGTAAAATATGAGGGATAAAACGGGGCGATAATACTGCCGGCGATATAAAAATTAAAGTGCCGTCAGCAACCTTTTTTGCCTTTGTCATCGCTGGCGCCCTGTTCCAAAGCTTCCAGGATCGAACAGTAGTTGCTGGTATGGGCGGTACCGCAGCAGGCGTCGCTCAGCCGTTTCAACGATTCACGCATCCGGGTCAGCTCCGCCAACTTGCTTTCCACTTCGCTCAGGCGCGCATCAACGATAGACTTCGATTCCTGGCAGGTGTGATGTTCCGGATCGACCCGGATCGACAGCAGCTCGGCGATCGTTTCCAGAGTAAAGCCCAACTGCTTGGCATAGCGGATAAAACGCAGCCGCTGCAGATCCTGCTCGGTGTACAGCCGATAACCGCCTTCAGTACGGACATTGTGATCCATCATGCCCTGCTTTTCATAGTAACGCACGGTATCCGGCGTCACTTCGGCAAGCTTGGCCAACTGACCTATCTTGAACATTACTTCTCCTCTCGGGTGAGTTTACCGTCCAGCGCACGCTGATATTCGCCATGCAAGAAGTCCGTGCTCATTCCAGCGTGACGCAACCGATGTTCCAGCAGCGCCATGCGCTTGCTGAGATCGACATAGTCCGGATGCTCACTGTTGATCCCTTGCAGTAAGTGAGCAACGGTTAATGCCTCTTTGCGATCTTCCAGCGCCGGCGGCAGATAACCGGCATTTTTCAGCAGGCGGTAACCGGCGCGTAGCTCAGCAGGCACCGCGCTGTCATCGTCCAGCACGAGCGGTTGTCCCTGGCCGGGCAGATTGTCGAACTCGCCTTTATCCTGGGCATCAAGGATATGACGTTCCGCCCATTGGTCGAGCAAGCCCATAACAGACAGCCTCAGTGAGCTTATTGAATGAGTCTAAGCATAACGGATAGGAGCGGGGATCTTAAGCTCGGCGGGGGAATTGAGCACATTTGGCTGGATTTGGACGTAAAAAAACCGGGCAAGCCCGGTTTTTTTACGCGTCTACAGATTACTCTGCAGTTGCTACTTCTGCTTGAGACTCAGCACGATCAACCAGCTCGATGTATGCCATCGGCGCGTTGTCGCCTGCGCGGAAGCCACACTTCAGAATGCGAGTGTAACCACCGGCACGGCTCGCGAAACGCGGGCCCAGCTCGTTAAACAGTTTTGCCACGATCTCGTTATCACGAGTACGGGCGAATGCCAGACGACGATTAGCTACGCTGTCGGTCTTGGCAAGAGTAATCAGCGGCTCAACAACGCGACGCAGCTCTTTTGCTTTTGGCAGGGTCGTCTTGATGATCTCATGACGAACCAAAGAGCCGGCCATGTTACGGAACATAGCCTGGCGATGGCTGCTGTTACGGTTCAGTTGACGACCACTCTTACGATGGCGCATGACCTTATCCTTCTCAGTAAAACCTTAACCTGTGATCCGGTTACTCGTCAGCAATGCTTGCCGGCGGCCAGTTTTCCAGGCGCATGCCCAGAGACAGACCACGTGAGGCCAGCACGTCTTTAATCTCGGTAAGAGATTTTTTACCCAGGTTTGGCGTTTTCAGCAACTCAACCTCGGTACGCTGTACCAGATCACCGATGTAGTGGATAGCTTCTGCCTTGAGGCAGTTAGCAGAGCGGACAGTCAATTCCAGATCGTCAACAGGGCGCAGCAAGATCGGATCGAATTCCGGTTTCTCTTCTTTAACTTCCGGCTGACGTACATCACGCAGGTCAACGAAAGCTTCAAGTTG
Organism: Serratia sp. CY37869; assembly: GCF_052168895.1. Taxonomy (NCBI): domain Bacteria; kingdom Pseudomonadati; phylum Pseudomonadota; class Gammaproteobacteria; order Enterobacterales; family Yersiniaceae; genus Serratia; species Serratia sp. CY37869. The sequence continues at coordinate 14,332 of NZ_JBJNLU010000010.1, read as the reverse complement.
TTCAGCCAGAATGGTGGCCGCACGGCGGATCGCCTCTTCAGGATCGATCGTGCCATTGGTCTCCATCTCGATGACCAGCTTATCCAAGTCAGTACGCTGTTCTACACGCGCAGCTTCAACATTGTAGGCGATACGCTCTACAGGGCTGTAGCAGGCGTCAACCAACAGACGACCGATTGGGCGCTCATCTTCTTCCGAATGAATTCGGGCAGAAGCCGGCACATAACCGCGACCGCGCTGAACTTTGATACGCATGCTGATAGCCGCGTTCTCATCAGTCAGGTGGCAGATCACGTGCTGAGGCTTGACGATTTCGACATCACCATCATGGGTGATGTCGGCAGCGGTCACAGGGCCAATGCCAGATTTATTCAGGGTAAGAATAACTTCGTCTTTGCCTTGAACTCTCACCGCCAGCCCTTTCAGGTTGAGCAGGATCTCCAGGATATCTTCCTGTACGCCTTCTTTGGTGCTGTACTCATGCAGTACACCATCAATCTCAACCTCGGTCACCGCGCAACCCGGCATAGATGAAAGCAGAATACGGCGCAGTGCGTTGCCAAGAGTATGGCCAAAGCCACGCTCTAAAGGCTCAAGGGTCACCTTGGCGTGCGTCGAACTGACTTGCTCGATATCTACCAGGCGCGGTTTTAGAAACTCTGTCACAGAACCCTGCATTGTGTCCTCTCTTTGGTACTAAGCTTTACTTGGAGTAAAGCTCGACGATCAGGTGTTCGTTAATGTCCGCAGACAGATCGGTACGTTCAGGCATACGCTTGAACACGCCTTCCATCTTAGCAGCATCAACTTCCAGCCAAGTCGGCTTTTCACGCTGCTCAGCCAGCTCCAGAGAAGCTTTAACACGAGACTGCTTTTTAGCTTTCTCGCGGATGCTGACTACGTCATTCGGAGATACCTGATAAGAAGCGATGTTAACAACGCGACCGTTTACCATAACTGCTTTGTGGCTAACCAGCTGACGTGACTCTGCACGAGTAGCGCCGAAGCCCATACGGTAAACAACGTTGTCCAGACGACCTTCCAGCAGCTGCAACAGGTTTTCACCGGTGTTGCCCTTCAGGCGGGTTGCTTCTTTGTAATAGTTACGGAATTGACGCTCCAGAATGCCGTACATACGGCGAACTTTCTGCTTCTCACGCAACTGAACACCGTAATCAGACAGACGCGGTTTACGCGCACCGTGCTGACCAGGTGCTTGTTCAATTTTACACTTGGAATCGATCGCGCGAACGCCAGACTTAAGGAACAGGTCTGTGCCCTCACGACGGCTCAGCTTGAGCTTAGGACCCAAATATCTTGCCATTTTCTTTCTCCAACAATCCTAAAAGCTGCGTTACACGCGGCGCTTTTTCGGCGGACGACAACCGTTATGAGGGATCGGAGTCACATCAGTAATATTAGTGATGCGGAAACCAGCCGCGTTCAGAGCGCGGATAGTAGACTCACGACCAGGACCAGGTCCTTTAACCATAACTTCCAGGTTCTTGATACCGTATTCTTTTACTGCGTCAGCACAACGTTCTGCTGCAACCTGTGCTGCGAACGGAGTGGACTTACGAGAACCACGGAAACCGGAACCACCGGCTGTTGCCCAACCCAAAGCATTACCCTGACGATCAGTGATGGTAACGATGGTGTTGTTGAAAGAAGCATGGATATGAGCCACGCCGTCAGAGACTTGCTTTCTTACACGCTTACGTGTACGAACAGGTGCCTTTGCCATTATTCAATAACCCCGATTATTTCTTGATCGGCTTGCGCGGACCCTTACGGGTACGAGCGTTGGTCTTGGTGCGCTGACCGCGTACCGGCAGACCACGACGATGACGCAAACCACGATAGCAACCAAGGTCCATAAGACGCTTGATGCTCAGGGTAATTTCACGACGCAAATCACCCTCAACGGTGTATTTGGCAACTGCATCACGAAGCTTTTCGATTTGCTCTTCAGACAGCTCACTGATCTTAACATTTTCAGCAATACCCGTGGATGCACAGATAGCCTGTGAACGGGTTTTACCGATACCGAAGATCGACGTTAAGGCGATAACGGTATGTTTATGATCAGGAATGTTAATGCCTGCTATACGGGCCACTATGCACTCCTACTATTTTATACAGCAACACCATTCTGAAAAGCCCGTTTTCAGGATACTCAAATAATGTTGCAGTGCGACATACAAAAGATTGGCTGGCTAATCTAGCCAGCTCAACCCAACTTTGCAAGAAAAATATGCGAGATAATCAGCCTTGACGCTGTTTATGCTTCGGCTCGGCGCTGCAAATCACACGAACGACACCGTTACGCTTAACGATTTTGCAGTTACGACATAATTTCTTGACGGAAGCACGAACTTTCATTTTTACTCTCCGTAACTTCTCAAACGAATCTGACTAGCGGTTATAGCCTTTCAGATTTGCTTTCTTCAATGCAGACTCGTACTGACTTGACATCATCAGAGTTTGCACTTGAGCCATAAAGTCCATGATGACGACAACCACGATCAGTAGCGAGGTACCACCAAAGTAGAATGGTACTTTCATTGCATCACGCATGAACTCCGGGATCAGGCAGATGAAAGTAATGTACATCGCGCCCACCAGGGTTAAACGCGTCATTACTTTATCGATATACTTCGCCGTTTGCTCTCCCGGACGAATTCCTGGTACGAAGGCACCGGACTTCTTCAGGTTATCTGCTGTCTCACGCGGGTTGAATACCAACGCCGTGTAGAAGAAACAGAAGAAGATGATTGCAGACGCATAGAGTAACACATAAAGCGGTTGCCCTGGCTGCAAATACAGCGAAATCGTAGTCAGCCAGTTCCAACCGGTACCGCCCCCAAACCATGATGCAATCGTGGCCGGGAACAGAATAATGCTGGAAGCGAAAATCGCCGGGATAACACCCGCCATGTTCACTTTCAACGGTAAGTGTGTACTCTGTGCTGCATAAACACGACGACCTTGTTGACGCTTCGCATAGTTAACGACGATACGACGTTGACCACGCTCAATGAAAACAACGAAGAAGGTTACTGCAAACACCAATACTGCAACCAACAGCAGCAGGAGGAAGTGCAGGTCGCCTTGCCGCGCTTGCTCGATAGTATGGGCCACTGCCGGCGGGAGCCCCGCTACAATACCCGCGAAGATAATGATCGAGATACCGTTGCCGATACCGCGCTCAGTAATCTGCTCACCCAGCCACATCAGGAACATTGTCCCGGTGACCAAGCTCACAACCGCAGTAAAGTAGAATGCAAAGCCTGGGTTTAACACCAGGCCCTGCATACCAGGCATATTCGGCAGACCGGTAGCAATACCGATCGACTGGAATATGGCCAATACCAGCGTACCGTAACGGGTGTACTGACTAATCTTGCGACGGCCAGCCTCCCCTTCTTTCTTGATTTCCGCCAACGCCGGATGAACCACCGTCAGCAGCTGGATAATGATCGACGCCGAAATATACGGCATGATCCCCAGAGCAAAGATAGAAGCACGGCTGAGGGCACCACCAGAGAACATGTTAAACATTTCAATGATAGTGCCTCTCTGCTGCTCAAGCAATTTGGCAAGCACAGTGGCATCGATACCAGGAATCGGAATGAAAGAGCCGATGCGGAAGACAATCAGCGCGCCGATGACAAACAAAAGTCTGCGCTTCAGCTCGCCGAGCCCGCCTTTAGCACTTTGAAAATCTAATCCTGGTTGCTTAGCCATCTGCTACTTATTCCTCAATTTTACCGCCAGCAGCCTCGATAGCAGCACGAGCGCCTTTGGTGACACGCAGACCACGCAGGGTTACCGGACGAGCGACTTCGCCAGAAAGTACAACTTTCGCGAATTCGATCTGGACACCAACTACGTTAGCGGCTTTCAGCGCGTTCAGGTCGATAACATCGCCTTCAACCAGAGCCAGTTCAGACAGACGAACTTCTGCCGTGATCATCGCTTTGCGTGAAGTGAAGCCGAATTTCGGCAGACGACGGTACAGAGGCATCTGACCACCTTCGAAACCACGACGTACGCCACCGCCAGAACGAGACTTCTGACCTTTGTGACCACGGCCGCCGGTTTTACCCAGGCCAGAACCAATACCACGACCTACACGCTTAGGCGCATGCTTGGCACCTTCAGCCGGAGACAGAGTATTTAAACGCATCTGTTACTCCTCAACTTTAACCATGTAGGAAACCAGGTTGACCATACCGCGAACAGCAGGAGTATCCTCGCGCTCTACGGTGTGACCAATACGACGCAGACCCAGACCGAGCAGAGTAGCTTTATGCTTCGGCAGACGGCCAATTGAGCTGCGAGTTTGTGTAACTTTAATAGTCTTAGCCATGGTCAATTACCCCAGAATGTCGGCAACGGATTTACCACGCTTAGCAGCGACCATTTCAGGAGACTTCATATTCGCCAGAGCGTCGATAGTTGCACGAACCACGTTGATCGGGTTGGTGGAACCATAAGCTTTAGCCAATACGTTGTGCACCCCAGCAACTTCGAGAACGGCGCGCATTGCACCGCCCGCGATGATACCGGTACCTTCATGAGCAGGCTGCATGAACACGCGAGAACCCGTGTGAGCGCCCTTAACAGGGTGCTGCAGGGTGCCGCTGTTCAGCGCGACGTTCATCATGTTGCGACGGGCTTTTTCCATCGCTTTCTGGATCGCTGCTGGAACTTCGCGTGCTTTGCCGTAGCCAAAACCAACGCGACCGTTACCATCACCAACTACAGTCAGTGCGGTAAAGCTGAAAATACGGCCACCTTTTACGGTTTTAGATACGCGGTTTACCGCGATCAGCTTTTCCTGCAGTTCGCCAGCTTGTTTTTCGATGTGAGCCATCTTAAACCTCTTCCTTAGAACTGAAGGCCAGCTTCACGGGCAGCATCTGCCAGTGCCTGGACTCGACCATGATATTGGAAACCGGAACGGTCAAAGGATACTTTCGCAATCCCTTTTTCCAACGCGCGCTCAGCCAGAGCTTTACCTACGGCTGCTGCTGCGTCTTTGTTACCGGAATACTTCAGTTGCTCCGCGATAGCTTTTTCTAAAGTAGAAGCGGCTACCAGTACTTCAGAACCGTTTGGAGCAATCACCTGTGCGTAAATGTGACGCGGGGTACGATGTACCACCAGGCGGGTTGCACCCAGCTCTTGGAGCTTGCGGCGTGCGCGGGTCGCACGACGGATACGAGCAGATTTCTTATCCATAGTGTTACCTTACTTCTTCTTAGCCTCTTTGGTACGCACGACTTCGTCGGCGTAACGAACACCCTTGCCTTTGTAAGGCTCAGGACGACGGTAAGCGCGCAGATCTGCTGCTACCTGGCCAATTACCTGCTTATCAGCGCCTTTCAGCACGATTTCAGTTTGGCTTGGGCATTCAGCAGTGATACCTGCTGGCAGCTGGTGATCGATAGGGTGAGAGAAGCCCAGGGCCAAATTCACCACGTTGCCTTTAACGGCAGCACGATAACCAACACCTACCAGTTGAAGCTTCTTGGTGAAGCCTTCGGTAACACCAACAACCATTGCGTTCAGCAGAGCGCGCGTGGTACCCGCTTGGGCCCATGCGTTAGCAAAACCTTCGCGCGGAGCGAAAGTCAGTGCGTTAGCTTCTTGCTTCACTTCAACGGCGTCGTGGATAGTACGAGTCAACTCGCCGTTTTTACCCTTAATCGAAATAACCTGACCGTTGAGTTTTACCTCTACGCCGGCAGGAATGACGACGGGTGCTTTTGCAACACGAGACATTCTTTCCTCCCGAATTAAGCTACGTAGCAGATAATCTCGCCACCAAGACCAGCCTGGCGAGCTGCACGATCGGTCATAACACCTTTAGAGGTAGAAACAACAGCGATACCCAAACCGGCCATAACTTTTGGCAGCTCATCTTTTTTCTTGTAGATGCGCAGACCTGGACGGCTGATACGTTGAATGCTTTCTACCACAGCTTTGCCCTGGAAGTACTTCAGTACCAGTTCCAGAACAGGCTTGGCGTCGCCTTCGATTTTGAAATCTTCAATAAAACCTTCTTCCTTCAGCACGTTGGCAATTGCCACTTTCAGCTTGGAGGAAGGCATGGTGACCGCAACTTTGTTCGCGGCTTGACCGTTACGGATACGGGTCAGCATATCCGCGATCGGATCTTGCATGCTCATCTGTCTTTACTCCCGTGATTCAATTGGTAATTACCAGCTAGCCTTTTTCAAGCCTGGTACTTCACCGCGCATAGCGGCTTCACGAAGCTTAATACGGCTCAACCCGAATTTGCCCACATAACCATGTGGACGGCCAGTTTGGCGGCAGCGTTTACGCTGACGAGACGGGCTGGAATCACGCGGCAGAGTTTGCAGCTTGAGAACGGCATTCCAACGATCTTCATCGGATGCGTTCACATCAGAGATAATAGCTTTCAGTTCAGCGCGTTTTGCAAAGAACTTGTCAGCTAATTTCACGCGCTTGACTTCGCGTGCTTTCATTGATTGCTTAGCCATCAGTAACCCTGCCTTACTTGCGGAACGGGAAGTTAAAAGCAGCCAGCAGCGCGCGGCCTTCATCATCAGATTTCGCAGTAGTGGTAATGGTAATATCCAAACCACGAACGCGATCGACTTTGTCGTAGTCGATTTCTGGGAAGATGATTTGCTCACGCACGCCCATGCTGTAGTTGCCACGGCCATCGAATGACTTGGCGGACAGGCCACGGAAGTCACGGATACGTGGAACAGCAATGGAGATCAGACGCTCAAAGAACTCCCACATGCGTTCGCCACGCAGAGTTACTTTACAGCCGATCGGATAGCCCTGACGGATTTTGAAGCCTGCAACGGATTTGCGGGCTTTGGTGATCAACGGTTTTTGACCGGAGATAGCTGCCAGGTCCGCTGCTGCGTTATCCAGCAGTTTCTTGTCAGCAATCGCTTCACCAACACCCATGTTCAGGGTGATCTTCTCGACCCGAGGGACTTGCATGACAGAGTTGTAATCAAACTGAGACATCAGTTGTTTGACTACCTCGTCTTTGTAGTAATCATGCAGTTTCGCCATCGTATTACTCCAAATTACTTGATAGTTTCGCTGTTAGATTTGAAGAAACGGACTTTTTTGCCGTCTTCGAATCTAAAGCCTACACGGTCAGCCTTGCCGGTAGCCGCGTTGAAGATAGCAATGTTAGAAACCTGAATTGCAGCTTCTTTCTCAACAATGCCGCCTGGTTGGTTCAGAGCCGGAACCGGCTTCTGGTGTTTCTTAACCAGGTTGATGCCTTCAACAATGACCTTGCCAGCAGACAGGACATTTTTTACTTTACCGCGCTTACCTTTGTCTTTCCCGGTAATCACGATAACTTCGTCATCACGACGGATCTTCGCTGCCATGTTCGCTCCTTAGAGTACTTCTGGTGCCAGAGAGATAATTTTCATGAACTTCTCATTACGCAGTTCACGAGTTACCGGCCCAAAAATACGCGTACCGATTGGCTGCTCGCTGTTATTGTTCAAAATAACGCATGCATTGCCATCGAAGCGAATGACAGAACCGTCCGGGCGACGTACACCCTTCTTGGTGCGCACCACTACCGCCTTCAGAACATCGCCTTTCTTCACCTTACCGCGAGGAATTGCTTCCTTGATGGTAATTTTGATGATGTCGCCGACGCCTGCGTAGCGACGGTGCGAGCCACCTAGAACCTTGATACACATTACGCGACGTGCACCGGAGTTGTCGGCGACGTTCAGCATAGTCTGTTCTTGGATCATTTTAGTGCTCCGCTAATGTCAACTACTACTTTAAAGACCCAAGTAAAAATTAGGCCGTTGAAAAGCCCCATAACCGAGGGCGCAGCATTATAACACCGCTTACTTGGTATGGGTAGAAAAAATAAACGGCTCATTTTCTGAGCCGTTTATTAAGTGAGAGCCAGCTACTCTATTACAGAATCGCTTTCTCTACAACGCGAACCAACGTCCAGGACTTGGTCTTGGACAGTGGGCGGCATTCGCGGATTTCAACCACGTCGCCGGTACCACATTCGTTGTTCTCGTCATGTACGTGCAGCTTGGTCGTACGTTTGATGAATTTCCCGTAGATTGGGTGCTTCACAGTACGCTCGATAGCAACAACGATGGATTTCTCCATTTTATCGCTAACAACACGACCCTGCAGGGTACGGATAACTTCAGTCATTTACACACCCGCCTTTTGAGTCAGTAAAGTCTTAACGCGTGCGACGTCACGACGCACTTGTTTCAACAGGTGAGTTTGTTGCAGCTGGCCACTGGCCGCCTGCATGCGCAAGTTGAATTGCTCACGCAGCAGGTTGAGCAGCTCGGCATTCAGCTCTTCAACGCTTTTTTCACGCAGCTCTTGTGCTTTCATTACATCACCGTCTTAGTTACAAAGGTGGTTTTGATCGGCAGTTTCGCTGCTGCCAGTTTGAATGCCTCGCGGGCAACCTCTTCTGGCACGCCGTCCATTTCGTACAGGACCTTACCAGGCTGGATCAGGGCAACCCAATACTCCACGTTACCCTTACCTTTACCCATACGCACTTCCAGCGGCTTCTCGGTGATCGGTTTGTCCGGGAATACACGGATCCAGATCTTGCCTTGACGCTTAACTGCACGAGTCATTGCACGACGAGCTGCTTCGATTTGACGAGCAGTCAGACGGCCACGGCCAACAGCTTTCAGACCGAAAGTGCCGAAGCTAACATCCGTACCTTGCGCCAGACCACGGTTGCGGCCCTTGTGCACCTTACGGAATTTTGTACGCTTTGGTTGTAACATCAGCGACTCTCCTTACTTGCGGCCTTTACGCTGCTGCTTTTTAGGTTGAGCAGCCGGTTCCGGTTGTTCAACTGCAGCCATACCACCCAGGATCTCACCTTTGAAGATCCATACCTTAACGCCGATTACACCATAAGTGGTGTGCGCTTCAGATGTGTTGTAGTCGATGTCCGCACGCAGAGTGTGCAATGGAACACGACCTTCGCGGTACCATTCGGTACGTGCGATTTCAGCGCCGCCAAGACGGCCGCTTACTTCAACTTTGATACCTTTAGCGCCAAGACGCATTGCGTTCTGTACTGCACGCTTCATAGCACGACGGAACATAACGCGACGTTCCAGCTGAGAAGTGATGCTGTCAGCAACCAATTTAGCGTCGAGTTCCGGTTTACGGACTTCGGCGATGTTGATCTGTGCAGGAACGCCAGCGATGTCCGCTACGACCTTGCGCAGTTTTTCGACGTCTTCACCTTTCTTGCCGATAACGATGCCTGGGCGAGCAGTGTGAATGGTCACACGGATGCTCTTCGCAGGACGCTCGATAACGATGCGAGAAACGGAAGCTTTCGACAGTTCCTTAGTCAGGAATTGACGAACTTTAAAGTCGCTGTCCAGGTTGTCAGCGAATTCTTTGGTATTCGCATACCAAGTAGAGTTCCAAGGTTTGACAATACCCAGGCGAATACCATTAGGATGTACTTTCTGACCCATTGCTAGTCTCCAGAGTCTCAGCGATCGGACACAACCACAGTAATGTGGCTGGTGCGCTTCAGGATGCGATCTGCACGACCTTTTGCACGCGGCATAATGCGCTTCATGCTTGGGCCTTCGTCTACGAAGATTTTCGTAACTTTCAGATCATCGATGTCAGCGCCATCGTTGTGTTCTGCGTTAGCAATGGCAGACTCCAGCACTTTCTTAACCAGACCAGCAGCTTTCTTGTTGGTGTAGGTCAGAGTTTCCAGAGCTTGCGACACTTTCTTACCGCGAATCAGGTCAGCAACAAGGCGAACCTTCTGAGCAGAAGAACGAGCGTGGCGATGTTTAGCGATAGTTTCCATCTCTTCCTCCTACCTTAGCGCTTTTTAGCTTTTTTATCAGCCGCATGGCCGCGATAAGTACGAGTCGGCGCGAATTCACCCAGTTTGTGACCGACCATTTCATCGGAAACGAACACTGGTACGTGCTGACGACCATTATGGACAGCGATGGTCAAACCGATCATGTTAGGAAAGATCGTTGAACGACGGGACCAAGTGCGCAAAGGCTTCTTGTCACCGCTTTCCACCGCTTTCTCTACCTTCTTCAGCAAGTGCAGGTCAATAAAAGGACCTTTCTTGAGAGAACGTGGCATGGCTTATCCTCTAATTATTTTTTGCTACGGCGACGTACGATGAACTTATCAGTACGCTTGTTGCTACGGGTCTTCTTACCTTTGGTCTGAACGCCCCACGGAGTTACCGGGTGCTTACCAAAGTTACGACCTTCACCACCACCGTGCGGGTGATCTACCGGGTTCATCGCCGTACCGCGAACGGTAGGACGAACACCACGCCAACGTGCAGCACCTGCTTTACCCAGAACGCGAAGCATGTGTTCAGCGTTACCGACTTCACCCAGGGTGGCGCGGCAATCAGCTGGAACTTTACGCATTTCGCCGGAGCGCAGACGCAGAGTTACGTAGGAACCATCACGAGCAACGATCTGAACGTAGGCACCAGCGGAGCGAGCCATCTGGCCGCCTTTGCCTGGTTTCATTTCTACGTTGTGAACCGTTGAACCAACTGGAATGTTGCGCATCGGCAGGGTGTTACCCGCTTTGATTGCAGCATCAACGCCAGATTGAATCTGGTCACCAGCTTTCAGGCCTTTCGGCGCCAGGATGTAACGGCGTTCGCCGTCTTTGTACAGAACCAGCGCGATGTTCGCGGAACGGTTCGGATCGTACTCCAGACGCTCAACCACAGCAGGGATACCGTCTTTGTTGCGCTTGAAGTCAACCAGACGATAATGTTGCTTGTGGCCACCACCGATATGACGGGTGGTGATACGGCCATTGTTGTTACGACCACCGCTTTTGCTCAGTTTTTCCAGCAGCGGGGCATAAGGTTTACCCTTGTGCAGCTCAGGGTTAACCACTTTAACAACGTGGCGACGACCCGGAGATGTAGGTTTACATTTAACAATTGCCATTGTTCTTACTCCTCCGACTTACTCTGCGCCGCCGATGAAGTCCAGATTCTGGCCTTCTTTCAGGGTGACGTAAGCTTTTTTCCAGTCGCTACGACGACCAACACGCTGACCGTGACGTTTCACTTTCCCTTTAACAACCAGGGTGTTCACGTCTTCGACTTCGACTTCAAACAGTTTCTGCACTGCAGCTTTGATTTCTGCTTTGGTCGCGTCTTTGGCAACTTTGAGAACGATGGTGTTGCTTTTTTCCATCGCAGCGGATGCTTTTTCAGATACGTGCGGTGCACGCAGCACTTTCAGCAAACGTTCTTCACGGATCATGCCAGCATCTCCTCAACTTGCTTCACAGCATCAGCAGTCATAACCACTTTGTCGAAGGCGATCAGGCTAACCGGATCGATACCTGCTACATCGCGCACGTCAACCTTGTACAGGTTGCGAGCTGCCAGGAACAGATTCTCATCCAGTTCACCGGTCACGATCAGCACGTCTTCCAGAGCCATATCTTTCAGTTTCTGTGCCAGCAGCTTAGTTTTAGGCGCTTCTACAGAGAACTTCTCGACAACGATCAGACGATCTTGACGTACCAGTTCGGACAGGATGCTTTTCAGCGCGCCGCGGTACATCTTTTTGTTTACTTTCTGACTGTGGTCCTGTGGCTTAGCAGCAAAGGTCACGCCGCCTGAACGCCAGATCGGGCTCTTTACAGAACCTGAACGCGCACGGCCGGTGCCTTTCTGACGCCATGGCTTTTTGCCGGAACCAGTTACTTCAGCACGGGTCTTCTGAGCACGGGTACCTTGACGGGCACCTGCTGCATAAGCAACAACAACCTGGTGTACCAGCGCTTCGTTGAAATCACGACCGAAGGTAGTTTCGGAAACAGTCAGCGCGCTTTGCGCGTCTTTCAATACTAATTCCATTGCTATCCCCTTACGCCTTCACAGCTGGTTTAACGATCAGGTTGCCACCGGTTGCGCCCGGTACAGCACCCTTAACCAGCAGCAGGTTGCGCTCAGCGTCAACACGTACTACGTCCAGGCTCTGAACGGTTACGCGCTCATCACCCAGGTGGCCAGCCATTTTCTTGCCTTTGAACACTTTGCCCGGAGTCTGGTTCTGACCGATAGAACCCGGAACGCGGTGAGACAAGGAGTTACCGTGGGTAGCGTCTTGGGTACGGAAGTTCCAGCGCTTAACAGTGCCAGCAAAACCTTTACCTTTAGAAGTACCGGTAACATCGACTTTTTTAACGTCAGCGAAGATTTCTACGCTAATTTCCTGACCTGCAGCGAATTCTTGACCTTCTTCCAGGCGGAATTCCCACAGACCACGGCCAGCTTCAACGCCAGCTTTAGCGAAATGGCCCGCTTCCGGCTTGGTTACACGGTTAGCTTTTTTGCTACCAGTGGTAACCTGAACGGCACGGTAACCGTCGGTGTCCAGGCTTTTAACCTGAGTCACGCGGTTCGCTTCAATTTCAATTACGGTTACTGGGATAGAAACGCCATCTTCAGTGAAGATACGGGTCATACCCACTTTTTTACCGACTAAACCAATCATTGTTTCAACCTCTCAATCGCTCAATGACCTGATTAACCCAGGCTGATCTGCACGTCTACACCGGCAGCCAGATCCAGACGCATCAGAGCATCAACGGTTTTCTCGGTTGGCTCAACGATGTCAACCAGACGCTTGTGAGTGCGAATCTCGTACTGATCGCGCGCGTCTTTGTTGACGTGCGGAGAGATCAGAACGGTAAAGCGCTCTTTGCGAGTTGGCAGCGGGATCGGACCACGGACTTGCGCACCAGTGCGCTTTGCAGTCTCGACGATTTCCGCGGTTGATTGATCGATCAGACGATGATCAAACGCTTTCAGGCGGATACGGATTCTTTGGTTCTGCATGAGACCAGAGCTCCAATTATTTATAAACGTAAATAATTACTCCTCACACCCATTTCGATTGATGGGGGAGTGTAATCGTCAACATATAACCCCCATATCGGGAGTATTGTTCGAAAGGCAAAAAAGGCCTGCCAATCGACTGATTCGCTAAAATCAGGCTTACCAAGATTAGGTAAGCCCGCGCATTATACGCAAAATGGCCCAGGAAGCAAGCCGCAGTTGGAAATATGCTCAGGAAATCGTCATTTTTGCGCGTTCAGTGGCAGTTGGCGTGTTAACACGGCGAACAGGGAATGAATTAGGCTTGGCGGGAACACTCTCCCCTGCCCCACCGAGAAAACGGCCGCCGGCAGGAGAGACGATGATGAATGGACGGAAGGCTTACTCTTTGCGCTCTAAAATCTGGGCCTGGGCATAGTTCTGAATACCGAGACGGGCAATCAGATCCAGCTCCGTTTCCAGCCAGTCGATATGCTCTTCTTCATCGGCCAGGATTTCAATCATCAAATCGCGGCTGACGTAATCGTGGATCGAATCGGCATAGGCGATGCCTTCGCGCAAGTTCTTGGCGCCCGCCAGCTCCAGCGCCAGATCGGAACGCAGCATCTCTTCGATGTCTTCGCCGATGTTCAGCTTGCCGAGATCTTGCAGATTCGGTATCCCTTCCAGGAACAGGATACGCTCGATGTAGCGATCGGCATGTTTCATTTCGTCGATCGACTCGTGATATTCCTTGTCGTTGAGGCGCATTAAGCCCCAATTCTTGAACATGCGGGCGTGCAGGAAATATTGATTGATGGCAACCAGCTCGTTGCCGAGCAATTTATTGAGGTGAGCAATGATCTTTTTATCGCCTTTCATAGGTAACTCCTCCTGGCCAGTTCTAAAAGTGTAGAACCTGTAAGCCAAGAGTCAAAAATAACCTTACCCTTTGTTAGGCAACTTCATGCATTGGGATGATAGTTCCGCGTTCCTCCACCATAATCTGTCTTGCCTGACGAATGCACTTTCCACAATCGGTACCAATCGGCACAAGTTCACGCAGTTGCTTCATGGTATGGGGATTGTGCTGACGCACCGCATTACGGATCGCTTTGTCAGTCACCGCATTACACAGACATACATACATAGAGAGACTCACTTCTTAACCAATGCATTGAGTCTAAATAGGAATGGTTTTTATTTCAATTAAGATTTGTACAAATTGCATAAAAAAAGGGCACCGAAGTGCCCTTTTTTGTGTCGAAAAATTATTCGCGATTAAGCGATAACTTTAGCAACAACACCAGCGCCTACAGTACGGCCGCCTTCACGGATTGCGAAACGCAGACCGTCGTCCATCGCGATTGGGTGAATCAGGGTTACAACCATGTTCACGTTGTCGCCTGGCATTACCATCTCTACGCC
>NZ_JBJNLU010000009.1:0-31013 GCF_052168895.1 Serratia sp. CY37869 | reverse complement strand
ATATTACGCTTTCCTCTTTCAGAGTCAACCCTAATTTTCAGGATTTTTTCTCTGCGACCCCCGGAGACTCTGTGAAGTTGTTCACATGTTCCGTGTCGATGGAGGCGCATTATAGGGAGTTCCTCGCAGGCCGCAACAGGTATTTTCAGCAAAAACGATCGTTAGCTGCATTCCACAGCAAAACCCCGCTTTATACCCACTTGCACACAGTGTTATCCACAGATGCGATTTGTACGGAAAATTTACGAGCGCCACGCAAACGTTTTCGCTACAATTCCCCGCGACGAAACGCTCCCCCTTTTTACGGGGGCGTTACCTGAATTTGTGCCTGTCCCTCCCTTTATAAGGCAGAAAACCGCGCTTTATAGAGAGAACGAGGTGGACATTCACGTAACGCTCTTTAATTGCGACTCAAAGCCAAGGGATAAAACCATGCAACAACCTCGTCCAATCCGCCGGGCTCTGCTCAGCGTGTCTGACAAAGCCGGTATCGTTGAATTCGCCGAAGCGCTTTCCCAGCGCGGCGTTGAACTGCTCTCCACCGGCGGCACCGCCCGCCTGCTGGCAGACACCGGTCTGCCCGTTACCGAAGTTTCCGACTACACCGGCTTCCCGGAGATGATGGACGGACGAGTTAAGACCCTGCACCCGAAAGTTCACGGCGGTATCCTCGGCCGCCGCGGCCAGGACGACACGGTCATGAATCAGCATGACATCCAGCCTATCGACATGGTGGTCGTCAATCTGTACCCGTTCGCCCAAACCGTGGCGCGCCCAGATTGCTCGCTGGAAGACGCGGTCGAAAATATCGATATCGGCGGCCCGACCATGGTGCGCTCCGCCGCCAAGAACCATAAAGACGTCGCCATCGTGGTGAAGAGCAGCGACTACGCCGCCATCATTACCGAGATGGACAACAACGACGGCTCGCTACGCTATGCCACCCGCTTCGATCTCGCCATCAAGGCTTTCGAACACACCGCCGCCTACGACAGCATGATCGCCAACTACTTCGGCGCGCTGGTGCCGGCGTACCACGGCGAGACCGAACAGCCGTCCGGCCGCTTCCCTCGTACCCTGAACCTCAACTACATCAAGAAGCAGGATATGCGTTACGGTGAGAACAGCCACCAGCAGGCCGCCTTCTATATAGAAGAAGAGGTAAAGGAAGCGTCCGTCGCGACCGCCGAGCAGCTGCAGGGCAAAGCGCTGTCCTATAACAACATCGCCGATACCGACGCCGCGCTGGAATGCGTGAAAGAGTTTGCCGAACCGGCCTGCGTGATCGTCAAGCACGCCAACCCTTGCGGCGTGGCGATCGGCGACGACATCCTCGCCGCCTATGAGCGCGCTTACCAAACCGACCCGACTTCCGCCTTCGGCGGCATCATCGCCTTTAACCGCGAGCTGGACGCCGCCACCGCGCAGGCGATCATCAGCCGCCAGTTCGTGGAAGTGATCATCGCGCCAAACGTCACTCAGGAAGCGCGCTCCCTGCTGGCCGCCAAACAGAACGTGCGCGTGCTGGCCTGCGGCCAGTGGCAGCAACGCGTGGCGGGGCTGGACTTCAAGCGCGTCAACGGCGGGCTGCTGGTACAGGATCGCGATCTCGGCATGGTGACCGCCGCCGATCTGCGCGTGGTATCCGAGCGCCAACCGACCGAACAGGAACTGCGTGACGCGCTGTTCTGCTGGAAAGTGGCCAAGTTCGTGAAATCCAACGCCATCGTTTATGCACGTGACAACATGACCATCGGCATAGGCGCCGGCCAGATGAGCCGCGTTTATTCCGCCAAGATCGCCGGCATCAAAGCGAGCGACGAAGGGCTGGAAGTGAAAGGATCCGCCATGGCCTCCGACGCCTTCTTCCCGTTCCGTGACGGCATCGATGCCGCAGCTGCAGTCGGCATCACCTGCGTGATCCAGCCTGGCGGCTCGATCCGCGACGACGAAGTGATCGCCGCCGCCAACGAACACGGCATCGCGATGATCTTCACCGACATGCGTCATTTCCGCCATTAATTCCTTTTGCCGCGTGCGCTCCGGCGCACGCCATTCGTGGAGCCCCTGATGAACATTTTGATTATCGGCAACGGCGGGCGCGAACACGCGCTGGCCTGGAAAGCCGCCCAGTCTCCGCTGGCGGATAAAGTCTACGTTGCGCCGGGCAATGCCGGCACCACGCTGGAAGCCAATCTGGAGAACGTGGCGATCGCCGCCACCGATATCCCCGCCCTGGTCGCTTTCGCCCAGAGCCATGACATCGGTCTGACCATCGTCGGGCCGGAAGCCCCGCTGGTGATTGGCGTGGTCGACGCCTTCCAGGCCGCCGGTCTGAAAATCTTCGGTCCGACGCAGGCCGCCGCGCAGCTCGAAGGCTCCAAAGCTTTCACTAAGGATTTCCTGGCGCGCCACCGCATCCCGACCGCCGAATATGAAAACTTCACCGACGTGGAGCCGGCGCTGGCCTACGTGCGCAGCAAAGGCGCGCCGATCGTCATCAAGGCCGATGGCCTGGCGGCCGGTAAAGGCGTGATCGTCGCGATGACGCTGCAGGAAGCGGAAGAGGCGGTGCGCGACATGTTGGCCGGCAACGCCTTCGGCGACGCCGGTCATCGCATCGTGGTGGAAGAGTTCCTTGACGGTGAAGAGGCCAGCTTCATTGTGATGGTCGACGGCGAGAACGTGGTGCCGATGGCCACCAGCCAGGACCACAAGCGCGTCGGCGACGGCGACACCGGCCCGAACACCGGCGGCATGGGCGCCTATTCTCCCGCACCGGTAGTGACCGACGAAATCCACCGGCGCGCCATGGACCAGGTGATCTGGCCGACGGTGCGCGGCATGGCGGCGGAAGGCAACACCTACGTCGGCTTCCTTTACGCCGGCCTGATGATCGCCGCCGACGGCCAGCCGAAGGTGATCGAATTCAACTGTCGTTTCGGCGATCCGGAAACCCAGCCGATCATGCTGCGCCTGCGTTCCGATCTGGTGGAACTGTGCCTGGCGGGAGCCGAAGGTCGCCTGAACGAGAAAACCTCCGACTGGGACGAGCGCCCCGCGCTCGGCGTGGTGCTGGCGGCCGGCGGTTATCCGGGTGACTATCGCAACGGCGAGGTGATCCAGGGGCTGCCGCAACAGGAAAGCGCCGACGGTAAGGTCTTCCATGCCGGCACGCGCCTGCAGGGCGATGACGTCGTCACCAGCGGCGGTCGCGTTCTGTGCGTGACGGCGCTGGGCGACACCGTGGCGCAGGCGCAACAACGCGCCTATCAGCTGGCGGAAGGCATCCAGTGGCCGGGCAGCTTCTGCCGCAAAGATATCGGTTATCGCGCGATTGCGCGCGGCAAGTGATTCGACCTGATAAGGTCATGACAAGAGGCTCCGCAGCGCGGGGCCTTTTTTATAGCTGGTCTTCTTTCGGTTCCCAGCTGCAGAAGTCGTCGTTTGCTACCAGCAGCAGCTCGCTGCCTTCCGGCGCTTCCAACCAGGCGACGCTCACCGGCCGGCTGCTGCTGCGGGCGCGTTTTTCGATCCAGGCGATGGCGGAGGCATCCAACCCGGGTTTTAAGCGCTGCCCGTCGCAGGTTTGCACTTCGCCCTGCAACCAACGCCCCTGCAGCAATTTGACCTTGCCGGCGCGCAGCGCATTGCTGACTTCGAGGATACGTCGCGCCTGATATTGATACAGGGCGATTTCATCGCGGGTCAACGGTTCGCGGCGTGTCGCCAGCTGGCGCTGCATAAAGCTCACCGTGCCGTCGTCGGCAAAGCGCAGTTGAATGGAATCTCGATCGCCGTCGGCGTCGTTGCGTTTGATTTGGCGCAGCACGTCGCCCTGATAGGTGTACAGCGTGGTGATGGTACCCGGTCCGCGGTAGGGACTATAGACGCTGACCAGCACCTGCGGGCGATGTTGCTCATCGTCTTTACGCCACAGGCGTATCACGCCTTGATCGGCCACAAAGCCGCTGGCGGTAAAGCTGGGAATATCGGAATGGAAACTGCAGGCGCTCAGACCGAGGGCGATGCCGGCGGCCATGAGCACCCGACGAGTAAACAAAAGGGGCGCCATCGCCCCTCTGTTTAATCTTTTCACCGAGGCGCGGTCTTATTTAACAGCGTCTTTCAGTGCTTTGCCAGAAACGAACGCAGGCACGTTGGCTGCTGCGATTTTGATTTCTTTGCCAGTCTGTGGGTTGCGGCCAGTGCGCTCGCTACGATGGTTTACTTTGAAAGTACCGAAGCCAACCAATTGTACTGCATCACCTTCTTTCAGAGACTCAGTAATAGCAGCCAGGGTGGATTCCAGAGCCAGTTTAGCTTGTGCTTTGGAAAGGTCAGCCTTGTCCGCGATTACATCAATCAGTTGAGTCTTGTTCATAAGTTATCCTTACAGTGTGTTTATCGTTTGCAAAGCATCGAGTGCGACGGATATGCCGATTGACAGCACTCTCCTGCATACACGCACCGATAGCCACTTTTTTTACGCCCCCCAAATGTAGACCAGACAGGGTGCGGATGTGAAGCCTTAAGGCATGACAAATCAGGCGTTAAATCACGTTTTGTTGCCTTATTGCGCTAAATTTATCCCGATGTTGCTGACACCGGCCTCTCGCAGGTCGGATCGCAGCCCCTTGATCAGGTCTATATCGCGCTCTTCACAGGCGTCCAACAGGCGGAAAATTTCCCATTGAATGTCCCATTCTTCCTCTACCGCAGGCAAACTTCCCAACTCTTCGTCGGTCATTTCCCTACCGGCTTGAGTCATTTCCAACATCGCCACGGTGCGAATCGATGTTTCGCTGATGGCGATGGCGTGCTCCAGCGTCTCCCCGCCGAGCCGCGAATGGATCAGTTCCCCTAATGCGATACAGGCATCAATTGCCGGGTAAACGCCGTAAAGATCGTAATCTTCCGCCGACGGAATCGCCTCTTCCAACTTCTCGAGCTGGCTGTCGAAGTTGACCTTGGCGTCCTTCACCACCAGCGTTTCCCACACCAAATCCAGAATGCGGCGATAAATCGCCGGATCGCCGAACTCGGTCTGTTTGCAGAACATCTGGTAATTCGGGTACATACGCTCGCACAAACTGGCCATAAAGGTCAAATGTTGCCAAGCCTCGTGCCGTTCCAGACGTAAATGAATCGGGTTACGTAGCATGCTTTACTCTCTTACGCGTTATCTGCGGCGCAGTGTACCCGAAATCGCTCATGGCGACACCTCCGGATGCTGCTGCAACCAACGCTGAAACGCCGGACGGCGCGAAGCGATGGCGTCGGCCCAGCGGGTCGGCTCCGGCAAACGGTAGCCCGCCATACAGCGCTGCACCCACGCCAGCGCGCTGTCGGCGCCCACGCGGTGACCGGTAGAGATGAACAGCGGGTTGCAGCGCGCCTTGCTGCGCCATACCCAGCCCAGCTGTTCCCCCTTATCTTCCAACGGTGCCAGCGCGCCGACGGCGGCCTCCAGCGGCGCGAATTTGCCGCACAGGCGCTTCTTGGCCACGCCGATGGTCGGTACATCGACCAGCAGGCCGAAATGGCTGGCGACGCCGAGGCGCCGCGGATGTGAAATGCCATGCCCATCGACGAAGATCAGCCCCGGCTTTTGCCGCAGCTGTGCCCAGGCGGCCAACAGCGCCGGGTATTCGCGAAACGACAGGAAGCCCGGGATATAAGGCATGACGGTGGCGATGCGCGCCACCTGATATTCCACCAGCTCCAGCGACGGATAGCGCAGTATGGCGATAGCGGCACGCGTCACCGCCCCCTCCTGCTCGAAGCCCACGTCGGCGCCGGCGATGAAGGCCGGCGGTTCGGCCGGCAGATCGTCGTAGCGAATGACTTCAGCAGCGCGCCGCAGCTGTTCGGCGCGCAGGGCCTGCATATCGGTCACATCGAATCCTTAACGGTGGTATTTCGCCGACTGCGCGTGCACCGCCTCGACGAAGGCGCCGGCGTGCTCAGGCGGCACATCCTGATGGATGCCGTGGCCCAGGTTGAACACATGACCGTTGCCGTGGCCAAAACCGGCCAGAATGGTCTCCACCTCTTCCGCGATGCGCGCCGGAGAAGCATAGAGCATCGACGGATCCATATTACCCTGCAGCGCCACTTTGTCGCCCACGCGCCGACGCGCGTCGGCGATATCGGTGGTCCAGTCCAGCCCCAGCGCATCGCAGCCGGTAGCGGCCATCGCCTCCAGCCACTGCCCGCCGCCTTTGGTAAACAGCGTCACCGGCACGCGGCGGCCGTCATTTTCACGCAGCAGGCCATCGACGATCTTGTGCATGTAGTGCAACGAGAACTCGCGGTAATCGCGCCCGGTCAGCACCCCGCCCCAGGTGTCGAACACCATCACCGACTGCGCGCCGGCCTTGATTTGGGCGTTGAGGTACAGGATCACGCTGTCCGCCAGCTTGTCCAGCAACAGGTGCAGCGTGGCCGGTTCGGCATACATCATTTTTTTCAGCTTGGTGAAGGCCTTGCTGCTCCCGCCTTCAACCATATAGGTAGCCAGCGTCCACGGGCTGCCGGAGAAGCCGATCAGCGGCACTTCGCCCTTCAGCTCGCGGCGGATGGTGCGCACCGCGTTCATCACATAGCCCAGCTCCACTTCCGGATCAAACGCCGGCAGTTTGTCGACGTCGGCACGGCAGGTGATAGGTGAGCTGAAACGCGGGCCTTCGCCGGCTTCAAAGTACAGGCCAAGCCCCATGGCGTCGGGAATGGTGAGAATGTCGGAGAACAGAATGGCGGCGTCCAGCGCATAGCGGCGCAGCGGCTGCAGCGTAACCTCACAGGCCAGCTCCGCGTTCTTGCACAGCGACATGAAATCACCGGCCTGGGCGCGGGTCGCCTTGTACTCCGGCAAATAACGACCGGCCTGGCGCATCATCCATACGGGGGTCACATCCACCGGCTGGCGCAACAGCGCGCGCAGGTAGCGATCGTTCTTCAACTCAGTCATTTATGGAGCTCCCTTAATAATCTGCCGGCCATTGTACATTATTCTTCCCGGCACAGCGCCACGGTGTCCTCAATCAACCGGCGCGCCACGGTGCCGGGCGGCGGCAACAGCGGCAGTTGGTCGTAGCGATACCAGCCGGCGTTAAGCAGCTCCTTGGGATCGTGACGAAGGTCGCCCTGATGGTAATCGGCCATAAAGGCCATCATCAGCGAGTGTGGGAACGGCCAGGGTTGTGAAGTGACGTAGCGCAGGTTCTTGATTTCGATATTGCTCTCTTCCATCACTTCGCGCGCCACCGCCTGCTCCAGCGTTTCGCCCACTTCGACGAAACCGGCCAGCACCGTGTGGATACCGCCGCGATGGCGCACGTGCTGCGCCAGCAGGATCTGATCGTCGCGCCGAATGGCGACGATCACGCAGGGCGCAATCTGCGGGTAGTACCGTTCTTTGCAGTGGCCGCAGAGGCAGGCGCTTTCGGTGCGGCTGAGATGCATCTCATGGCCGCAGTAGCCGCAAAAGCGATGGGAGCGGTAGAAATCCGCCAGCTGCACGCCGCGCCCGGCAAGCTGGAACAGACCACGATCCTGATCCAACAGCTGACGCACCGATCCCATCTCCCGCGGCATCGCCTGGCGCACCAGCCAGACCGGCGCGCCCTCCCACTCACCGATGATGCGCGCCATGTGGCCCTGCAGCCCGAGGACGGCGGCCGTCCCCGACGGCAATTCACCGTTCGGTAACCAAAGTTTGCTTTCATGGCTGACGATCCACCAGCCGTTTTCATTGCCCGTTAATGCAAGTTCCATATCGTTGTTGCACAACCTCAGCTTCACTGGCACTCTACAAATCGGCTTTGTTACATTTTAATAACTTACCGGTTACTTTTGTTACTTACACGGAGTCAAACATGCTCAACCGTTTGGAAAGGCTGACTCAGCGCGTTGGCGGTAGTAATGAATTAGTTGATCAATGGCTTCAGGCCCGCAAGCAGTTGCTGGTCGCCTACTGCACGCTGGTAGGCCTCAAACCGAATAAAGAAAAGCATACGCCGCTGAATGAAAAAGCGCTGGAGAACTTTTGCCATAACCTGGTGGATTACCTCTCAGCAGGGCATTTTCATATCTATGACAGAATTATCAAACAAGTGGAAGGCGCAGCCAGTCCGAAAATGTCGCTGGCGGTGAACATCTACCCCAAGCTATGGGCCAATACCGAACAGATCATGGCGTTCCACGATCGCTATACCGAAGTGGATATCGATCAGGAGGTCTGTCTGGAATTCCATCAGGCCTTGTCGGATATCGGCGAAACGCTGGCGGCGCGCTTTGCGCTGGAAGATAAGCTGATACTGTTGGAAGCGGAGGCCGCGCAGCAACCGCTGCCGGACCAGGCGCTGGATCCGGCGCGTTAAAATTTTATAGTTTTTTTTCTTATCCCTCCTATACTGGGGGGCATCTTGTCGGAGTGCCTAGCGCCTGATTTGTTCATCGAATCAGCCAGGCTGAGACCGTTAATTCGGGATCCGCGGAACCTGATCGGGCTAATACCCGCGAAGGGAACAAGAGTAATCTATCGCCACAGGCACGGCCTTCCCTTTGCGGGCGTCCAGCCTTATCGGCCACCATCATTACTCCCTCCGAGCTCCAGACAAGCAACTTTCCCAACCCAACACACTGGTAGGAACTTGCTATGTCTAACGTTAATCCACCGCGCGCCCGTAAAGCGCAACGCGAAGCCGCCCAGCAGTTTATCGACACGCTGCAAGGCATGGCTTTCCCAAACTCACGCCGCATCTACCTGCAGGGCTCGCGCCGCGATATCCAGGTGCCGATGCGCGAAATTCAGCTCAGCCCGACCCTGGTCGGCGGCAGCAAAGATAGCCCGCAGTATGAACAGAACGAGGCGATCCCGGTATATGACACCGCGGGCCCATACGGCGATCCGCAGGCCGAGCTCGATGTGCACGCCGGCCTGGCCAAGCTGCGCGCCGGCTGGATCGACGCGCGCGGCGATACCGCGACCCTGAGCGGCGCCAGTTCCGGCTTCACCCAACAGCGTCTGGCGGACGAGGGGCTGGATCACCTGCGCTTCGAACATCTGCCGCTGCCGCGCAAGGCGTTGCCGGGCAAGTGCGTGACCCAACTGCACTATGCCCGCGCCGGCATCGTCACCCCGGAGATGGAGTTCATCGCCATCCGTGAAAACATGGGGCGCGAACGCATTCGCGGCGAGGTGCTGCGCCACCAGCATCCGGGCCAGGGCTGGGGCGCCAACCTGCCGGACAACATCACGCCGGAGTTCGTGCGCCAGGAAGTGGCCGCCGGCCGCGCCATCATTCCCGCCAACATCAATCACCCGGAGGCGGAGCCGATGATCATCGGCCGCAATTTCCTGGTGAAGGTGAACGCCAATATCGGCAACTCGGCGGTCACGTCGTCGATCGAAGAAGAGGTGGAGAAGCTGGTGTGGGCCACCCGCTGGGGCGCAGACACCGTGATGGATCTCTCCACCGGCCGCTACATTCACGAAACCCGCGAGTGGATCCTGCGCAACAGCCCGGTGCCCATCGGCACCGTGCCTATCTACCAGGCGCTGGAGAAGGTCAACGGCGTGGCGGAAAACCTCACCTGGGAGATGTTCCGCGATACGCTGCTGGAACAGGCTGAACAAGGGGTCGATTACTTCACCATCCACGCCGGCGTGCTGCTGCGCTACGTGCCGATGACCGCCAAACGCCTGACCGGCATCGTGTCGCGCGGCGGCTCGATCATGGCCAAATGGTGTCTGTCGCACCATCAGGAAAACTTCCTCTATCAGCACTTCCGTGAAATCTGCGAGATCTGCGCCGCCTACGACGTTTCGCTGTCGCTCGGCGACGGCCTGCGCCCCGGTTCGATTCAGGACGCCAACGACGAGGCCCAGTTCGCCGAGCTGCATACGCTGGGCGAGCTGACCAAAATCGCCTGGGAATACGACGTACAGGTGATGATTGAAGGCCCGGGCCACGTGCCGATGCAGATGATCCGCCGCAACATGACCGAAGAGCTGGAACATTGCCACGAAGCGCCGTTCTACACCCTTGGCCCGCTGACCACCGATATCGCCCCGGGCTATGACCATTTCACCTCCGGCATCGGCGCGGCGATGATTGGCTGGTTCGGCTGCGCCATGCTGTGTTACGTCACGCCGAAAGAGCACCTCGGCCTGCCGAATAAAGAGGACGTCAAACAGGGCCTGATCACCTACAAGATCGCCGCCCACGCCGCCGATCTGGCCAAAGGCCATCCGGGCGCGCAAATTCGCGATAACGCCATGTCCAAGGCGCGTTTCGAATTCCGCTGGGAAGATCAGTTCAATCTGGCGCTCGATCCGGCCACCGCGCGTGCCTATCACGACGAAACCCTGCCGCAGGAGTCCGGCAAGGTCGCCCACTTCTGCTCGATGTGCGGACCGAAATTCTGCTCGATGAAGATTTCACAAGAGGTGCGCGACTACGCCGCCGCCCAAGAGGCCGCCAAACCGATCGAGGTGCAGCTGACCGGCATGGAGAAAATGTCCGCCGAGTTCCGCGCCCGCGGCAGCGAGCTGTATCACAGCGCCGGCAACCTGCAGGAGGAGACGAGCAATGACTGATATCACGACGCCCTTCCCGGCGACGCCCCACAAACTGGGGCTTTACCCGGTCGTCGACAGCGTGGCGTGGATCGCTCGCCTGCTGGAGGCCGGCGTTACCACGATCCAGCTGCGCATCAAGGATCTGCCGGACGAGCAGGTCGAAGAGGATATCGCCGCCGCCATCGCGCTGGGCCGGCGTTATCAGGCGCGGCTGTTCATCAACGATTACTGGCGGCTGGCGATCAGGCACGGCGCCTACGGCGTGCATCTGGGCCAGGAAGATCTCGATACCACCGATCTGGCGGCCATTCACCGCGCCGGGCTGCGGCTCGGCGTTTCCACCCATGACGATGCCGAGCTGGCGCGCGCGCTGGCGGTGAAACCCTCCTACATCGCGCTGGGGCACATCTTCCCCACCCAGACCAAAGACATGCCTTCGGCGCCGCAGGGGCTGGCGGAGTTAAAACGCCACATCGCCGGTTTGGCGGATTACCCGACGGTGGCGATCGGCGGGATCAGTATCGATCGCGTACCGGCGGTGCTGGCGTGCGGCGTCGGCAGCGTGGCGGTGGTCAGCGCCATCACCCAGGCGCCGGACTGGCGCGCGGCGACGGCCGAACTGCTGCGGCTGATCGAAGGTAAGGAGCCGAACGATGCTTAACGATCGGGAGTTCCTGCGCTACAGCCGCCAGCTGCTGCTGGAGGATGTCGGCCCGGAAGGTCAGGAAAAACTCAAGCGCGCCACGGTGCTGATCGTCGGCCTGGGGGGGCTGGGGTCCCCGGCTTCGCTGTATCTGGCCGCCGCCGGGGTCGGCACGCTGCTGCTGGCCGACGACGACACGCTGCACGTCACCAACCTGCAGCGGCAAATCCTGTACCGCAGCGCCGATACCGCCACCGGCAAAGCGGCGCTGGCGCAACGCCATCTGCAGGCGTTGAACCCGTTGGTGGAGTCCATCCCGCTGGCGCAGCGGCTGCAAGGGCAAGCGCTGCGCGACGCGGTCGCCCGCGCCGATCTGGTGCTGGACTGCTGCGACAACATGGCGACCCGCCATGAGGTCAACGCCGCCTGCATCGCCGCCGCCAAGCCGCTGATCAGCGGCAGCGCAGTGGGTTTCAGCGGCCAGCTGCTGGTGCTCGAGCCGCCCTATGCGCACGGCTGCTACGCCTGCCTGTACCCGGAGCAGGAAGAACCGCAGCGCAACTGCCGCACCGCCGGGGTGCTCGGCCCGGTGGTGGGCGTGATCGGCACTCTGCAAGCGCTGGAGGCCATCAAGATGCTGGCCGGCCTTCCTTCCTCCCTCAGCGGCAAGCTGCGGCTGTTCGACGGCAAGCAGCAGAGCTGGAGCACGCTGCAGCTGAGCCGGGCCCGCGCCTGCCCGGTCTGCGGAGGCGCCGCATGAAGATCCGTCTGAACGACCAACCGCTGGAGCTGGCACAGCCGCTCAGCGTCGCCGCCCTGCTGACCCAGCTGGAACGCCACCAGCCGGGCACCGCGCTGGCGATCAACCAAACCATCATCCCACGCGCCGACTGGGCCGACCATCAGGTGCAGGACGGTGACGACATTTTGCTGTTTCAAGCGATCGCCGGAGGCTGACATGCTGAAAATCGCCGATACCACTTTTACCTCGCGCCTGTTCACCGGCACCGGCAAGTTCGCCACCCCGGCGCTGATGTTGGAGGCGCTGGCGGCCTCCGGCTCACAGCTGGTGACCATGGCCATGAAGCGCGTCGATCTGCGCGGCGGCAACGACGCCATTTTGGCGCCGCTGCAACAGTTGGGCGTCAGGCTGTTGCCCAATACCTCCGGCGCCAAAACGGCCGCTGAAGCGGTGTTCGCCGCCCGACTGGCGCGCGAAGCGCTCGGCACCCACTGGGTGAAGCTGGAGATCCATCCCGATGTGAAATACCTGCTGCCGGATCCGATAGAAACGCTGAAGGCGGCGGAAACGCTGGTGAAAGACGGTTTTGTGGTGCTGCCCTACTGCGGCGCCGATCCGGTGCTGTGCAAACGGCTGGAAGAAGTGGGATGCGCAGCGGTGATGCCGCTCGGCGCCCCTATCGGCTCCAACCGCGGTCTGCGCACCCGTGACTTCCTCGAAATCATCATCGAGCAAGCTAAGGTGCCGGTGGTGGTAGACGCCGGCATCGGCGCGCCAAGCCACGCGCTGGAAGCGATGGAGCTGGGCGCCGACGCGGTGCTGGTGAATACCGCCATCGCCGTGGCGCGCGATCCGGTGCAGATGGCGCGGGCATTTCGCCTGGCGCTGGAGGCCGGCGAGCTGGCACGCAGCGCCGGATTAGGCTCCAGCCAGCGCGGCGCGGTCGCGTCCAGCCCGCTGACCGCTTTCCTCAGCCAGCCAGAGGAGGCGCAGTGATGACCGACGATTTCAGTAGCCGCTGGCAACAGCTGGACTGGGACGACATTACGCTGCGCATCAACGGCAAAACGGCGCGCGACGTGGAACGCGCATTGAACGCCGACAAGCTGACGCGCGACGACTTTATGGCGCTGATCTCCCCCGCGGCCGCGCCGTATCTGGAACCGTTGGCGCAACGCGCGCAGTTGCTGACCCGTCAGCGGTTCGGCAACGTCGTCAGCTTCTATGTGCCGCTGTACCTGTCCAACCTGTGCGCCAACGACTGCACCTACTGCGGCTTTTCGATGAGCAACCGCATCAAGCGCAAAACGCTGGATGCGGCGGAGATTGCGCGCGAGTGCGAAGCCATCAAGGCGCTGGGGTTCGAACATCTGTTGCTGGTCACCGGCGAACATCAGACCAAGGTCGGCATGGACTATTTCCGCCAGCACATTCCGGCGATCCGCCGCCACTTCAGCTCGCTGATGATGGAAGTGCAGCCGCTGGCGCAGGAGGAATACGCCGAACTGAAAACGCTGGGCCTGGACGGCGTGCTGGTGTACCAGGAAACCTACCATCCGGCCACCTATCTGCAGCACCACCTGCGCGGCCAGAAGCAGGATTTCCATTGGCGCCTGGCCACGCCGGATCGCCTGGGGCGCGCCGGGATCGACAAGATCGGCCTCGGCGCGTTAATCGGCCTGTCCCACAGCTGGCGAACCGACTGTTATCTGCTGGCGGAACACCTGTTCTACCTGCAGCAAACCTATTGGCAGAGCCGCTACTCGATCTCGTTCCCACGCCTGCGCCCCTGCGCCGGCGGCATTGAGCCCGCGTCTATCATGAGTGAGCCTCAGCTGGTGCAGCTGATCTGCGCCTTCCGGCTGTTCGCGCCGGACGTTGAGCTGTCGCTGTCTACCCGGGAGTCGCCGTACTTCCGCGATCATATGATCCCGGTGGCGATCAATAGCGTCAGCGCCGGATCCAAGACGCAACCCGGCGGCTATGCCGACGACGTACCGCCTGAGCTGGAACAGTTTGAGCCGCATGACGGCCGCACGCCGCAGCAGGTCGCCGAGGCCATCAGCAACGCCGGGCTGCAGCCAGTGTGGAAAGACTGGGACGATTATCTGGGACGCAGCGCGCAATAAGCGGCAACGTTTGCCGCCGTGCGAAGAAAACGCTGGAGCGGCCGCGCAATGCCGAACGGTGGCGCTGGCGCCGGCAAACGCGCCGATTATAGTGACGTTGCCGACCGCCAAACCCGGTGTCGGCCGGGGCCGTTACCCTCTCGATGGCCCCGCCTTATCCAACCCCGGATCGCGCACGGACGCTCTTGCGCGACTCCGGTTCCTCACCAACGGCCATCCTGGAACCTGCGCCTGAGGGCACGCACGAACAGGCGGTTTTATCGGCTCAGGTGACGGGCATGATGAGGGAATAGCGGTGTTCAGCACTCACGCAGAGTGTTTTTCAATGGAGCCCGTTGCGGCAGAGAACGGCAGAACGAGGAAAAAGTCGATGCGGAGACGAAAAGTGACTCGAGGGGTAATCCCCGATACTGCCAATGGCCCTGGTGTTGGCCGTCGCGTTTTTTGCCGCCTGCTCCCTGCTTACAGACAAGAGCAGGCGGTTTATTTTGTGAGACTGGCAACCCCCCCAGGACGCGAATCACACAGTATGTGCGCTAATTAACCATACAAACGATTAAATGTGAATGTCTTTTGAGTGTTTTTTTATTTGATATCGAGTGTATTCTGAGTTTGCCAAGGAAAATCAAACTGATATCACCGCAACCTCCGGGGCATCATCTATAATCCAGCACGGGTCCTCGCGCAGATTTGCCACGCTCGCGGTCAACATCAAAAAAGCCAAGGTTGTCATGAAGAAAACGCCAAATTACATCGATGCAATCAGCGCGTTGCTCACTCTTAAAGGGGTTGGCGACAGAAAACATGCCTCCACGATGGCCAACATACTGAACCTTCAGTACAACAGCGCCAAGCAGAAGCTGGATGGTAAAAGGGGCATCACCCTCGACGAAGTCAGAAAGGTGTTTCAGTACTTCAACGAGCCATTCGCCGGCCAAAGAACGCATAACGGCGTTTTTATCATGAACAGCATTCACAAACGCTGTAAGGTTGAAGTCGACGAACACCCGGTGACACAGCTGGACGACGACGAAACCTACGCCTACAAAAAAGATGACCTTTTCATCATCAATACCAGCCGGGATACGCAGGCCGACGTACCGCTGTACAGAGTCAACAAGATAGACTTTCTGCCGGCGCCGCGCATCGCGATCCTGGACAACGACAGCGATATCCTCGAGCTGTTGAAGAAAATCGCCTGCCGCTACGGCATTGAGACCGAGACCTTTCAAACGGCGGATGCCATGCTGGCCGCACTTGAGCAACAGTCCTTTGAGGCGTTTATTCTGGACTGGCTGTTGGACTTCGGCGAAACCTCAGAACGCGTCGTGAAGAAAATAAAGGACACCCTCGATCCGCACGCGCGCATCATCATTCTGACCGGCCAGCTGAATCACTATGAGAAGAATATCGGCGATATGATCCTGCACTATGACGTGCACCTGGTGGAAAAACCGACCAAACCGCTGATTATCTCCTCACTGCTGCTGTCGAATTTATTCTTTAATTAGTTTGACCGGAATGCGGATGAAAAACGATGAGCCAACGCCTTCGGTGGATTTGACCCTGATGGCGCCTTTCAGCGTCGTCACATAATTCTTGATAATGGTCAGCCCCAGCCCCAGCCCCTGCCGCGTTTCCCTTTCTACTCCCTGATTGAACGCCTTGTACAACCGTTCCAGATTATTAACGTTAAATCCGATGCCGTTGTCTTTGACCCATAAATACAGATTGCCATGGCACACCTTCACGTTGAGGATGATCGCGCCGTGGTGAGTAAATTTGTCCGCGTTGCTGAGCAGATTGGCCAATATTCGGTAGAGCTTGTATTTGTCGGAGCAAATCAAACCAACATAGGATGAACGACGCACCACGATGCGATTACCGCGCCCGGCGCTGATACTGGTCATGGCATCGTCCACCACCTCATGCAGCCGAAAGGTGGAAATATTGACGTTAACCTCCCCCATTTCAAACCGCGAATAATCCATCACCTCACGCGTTTGTTCGGCGATCTTGTTGCCGTGGTAGGAGATCAGGCGGGCCTCCTTTTTGAGCTCTTCCTGCGCCAGCTCGTGCTCCATGATATCCGCGGCGATGACGATGGCCTGCGTCGAACCGGCGATTTCATGGTAGATGGATGAGATAAAGATGTTCTTGTTCTTGATGATCTCTTTTAACGAGAAGGCGTTTCTCACCACCAGGAACATCATCAGGAACACCAAAATCAGCGATAAGACGGCGAACATCTCGGCTTTTCTCGAATTATCCTGGATGATGCCTTTAACCTCGGTGAAGTTTTTAATTTGTATCCGATAAATAATCTCCTGGATATCGACCAACGTGCCCTCGATGTCATCCATATAAGCGAGGATATCCGCCTTGCTTTTCCGCCCTGCCAGCAAACCGACGGAAAGATCGCCCAGCGTTCGGTACTGTTGCTTCAGCAGAGCGACGTTCTTGATAAATTCGTCGTCGTAATAGAAAGAGTCGCTGAAGGTGGAGCGGCTCTCCAGGATTTGGATCTTCGAGTAAAATATTTTCTTTTTGATCAGGAAAGCGTCGTAGTCGTCGTTTTCACTGAGCAGCAGCGCAGTTTTGGTTCTTTCAAACGCCAGAAACAGGATCTCGGCCACCGAGTAGTTATCCAGATTGGGTTCGATCTGCTTATAGCGCTCTTTTACGCCACCGAAGTTAATGGCAATCAGCAAAATTAATAAGGAGAAGATGGCAACCAACGCGATAAGAGTACCGATCAGTTTCTTGCTCATCTCATTTAATCTCCAGCCGTTTGACTTGCCAGACGGTTTTCGCGTTCACGTCCAGGTTATTCAGCTCAGGGTATTGATCGCGCGGATAGATAATAGCGAACGGCCCCAGCTCCCCCACGTCGATCGGCTTACCGCCGCGCAGATAGGCGACAATCACGCGATATTTAATCATCTCGTCAATCGGCATCGAATAGGAATAGTCGTCCCACGCGAAGGCGCGCACCGACTTCCCTTGCAGATGGTACGCTTTCACCAGCTCCGAAAACTCAACGCCGGTGAACGCCTCTTCCGGGGTGAAATTGGTCGAGGTTTTAATCGTGTGCGACGGCATCGCCTCCAGCATCTGTCGGGTGACATTGATCTTCTCGCCGTCCGCCGGCTTCAGGTAAAAAGAGTCAACGGCCGCGTACAACGGTGCGCTGAACAGCGAAAGCAGCAGTAACGTCATCAATCCTTTGATTTTCATTATTCACCCTCTTTGCGTTTCACCAGTTCCGCCTGACCGAACTCATCCCGCCCGATCACATCCCAACCGTGATGTTGATAAAAACCTTCGGCTTTAGAGCCGGGATCGGTGGTTAAGTGAATGGCTTCGGCGCCGTGCTCAAACATCCAGGCAGTGACGCGCGCCAGCAAGGCAGAACCCATTCCCATTGATTGGTATTCCGGCTTCACGAACAGTCCGCCGATCAACGGTTCGGGGATGAACAACCCGAATCCAACGCCGGCATAGTCCTCGCCACACTTGCAGATCCAGCCACCGCCCTGGTTGATGTCTTCCAGCGCCTGCTTGCGCTGCAGATACTGGATCTGATGCGGATGCAGCAGGTTCTCTTCGACGGAAAAGCGGATCTCATACAGGTAAGGCAGGTGTTTCGCCGTCAGTTTTTCGAAGGTAATGAGGCTGTCCATGTTTTGTGCTGTCCTTGGTTGTCAGGTAAAAAGCGCCGGTCAATTTCTGCTGTAACCATAGTAGCAAAGTTTGTCATAACCCGGCGCGAGGCGAAAAAAAACCGCCCCCGAGGGAGCGGTTTATCTGGCGATAGACCCGGCGTAGCGGGCCCGCGGCGCGGATGACGATTACTCGTCGTCGCTGCCGCCCAGACCTGCGTTGAGCAGCTCGGCCAGGTTCGCGGTCGCTTCTTCCGCGCTGACTTGCGGAACAACCGGCGCTTCGCCCTGAGCACGACGACGCATGCGATCCTGATGATAAGCGTAACCGGTACCGGCTGGGATCAGACGGCCCACGATGACGTTCTCTTTCAGGCCACGCAGTTCGTCGCGCTTGCCGGCTACGGCAGCTTCGGTCAGAACGCGCGTCGTTTCCTGGAACGATGCGGCGGAGATGAAGGACTCGGTCGCCAAGGAAGCCTTGGTGATACCCAGCAGATCGCGCGAGAAGGTTGCCGGGATCTTACCTTCAGCTTCCAGCTGACGGTTGGCAATCTTGACGCGAGACACTTCAGCCTGCTCGCCTTCCAGGAACTCGGAGCCACCAGCGCTAACGATAGTGCCTTTACGCAGCATCTGACGAACGATAACTTCAATGTGCTTATCGTTAATCTTAACGCCTTGCAGACGGTAAACTTCCTGCACTTCGTTGGTGATGTAGCGGGTAACCGCATGCACGCCACGCAGACGCAGAATGTCGTGCGGAGACTCTGGGCCGTCGGAGACGACGTCGCCACGTTCCACCACTTCGCCTTCGAACACGTTGAGCTGACGCCATTTCGGAATCATCTCTTCGTAAGCGTCGCTGCCGTCCAGCGGAGAGATCACCAGGCGACGTTTGCCTTTGGTCTCTTTACCGAACGAGATAATCCCGCTGATTTCAGCCAGGATTGCCGGCTCTTTCGGACGACGCGCTTCGAACAGGTCGGCAACGCGCGGCAGACCACCGGTAATATCCTTGGTACCGCCGGATTCCTGAGGAATACGCGCCAGGGTATCACCCGCACCGATCTGAATGCCGTCTTCCAGCTGAACGATCGCTTTGCCCGGCAGGAAGTATTGAGCAGGCATATCAGTACCTGGGATCAATACGTCTTCGCCCTTAGCGTCAACGATTTTCAGTGCCGGACGCAGGTCTTTACCGCTACCGGTACGCTCTGCGCTGTCCAGGACAACCAGAGAAGACAAACCGGTCAGTTCGTCGGTCTGACGAGTAATCGTCTGGCCGTCGACCATGTCGGCGAAGCGAATGAAGCCGCTGACTTCACTGATGACCGGCATGGTATGCGGATCCCAGTTAGCAACGGTTTCGCCGCCGTTAACTTCTTCACCGTCGCCTTTGCCCATCACGGCGCCGTAAGGCACCTTGTAGCTTTCTTTGGTACGGCCGAATTCGTCGATCAGTTTCAGTTCGGTGTTACGCGAGGTGATCACCAGCTTGCCTGCGGCGTTCATAACGAACTTCGCGTTGCTCAGCTTGATGCTACCCTTGTTTTTCACCTGAATGCTGGATTCAGCAGCCGCACGAGATGCCGCACCACCGATGTGGAACGTACGCATCGTCAGCTGTGTACCCGGCTCACCGATGGACTGTGCCGCGATAACGCCGATGGCTTCACCTTTGTTGATGATGTGGCCACGTGCCAGGTCGCGACCGTAGCAGTTTGCACACACACCGAAGTCGGTTTCACAGCTCACCACGGAACGGACTTTAACGCTGTCGACAGAGTTCTCTTCCAACAGGTCACACGCCTTCTCGTTCAGCAGGGTGTTGCGCGGCACCAGAATGTCCGCCGTACCCGGCTTGAGGACGTCTTCTGCCGTCACACGGCCCAGAACGCGTTCACGCAGCGGCTCTTTCACGTCGCCACCTTCGATAACCGGAGTCATCAGGATGCCGTCGTGGGTGCCACAGTCGTCTTCGGTCACCACCAGGTCCTGCGCCACGTCAACCAGACGACGGGTCAGATAACCGGAGTTCGCGGTTTTCAGTGCGGTATCCGCCAGACCTTTACGAGCACCGTGAGTGGAGATGAAGTACTGGAGTACGTTCAGACCTTCACGGAAGTTCGCGGTGATTGGCGTTTCGATGATGGAGCCGTCCGGCTTCGCCATCAGACCACGCATACCGGCCAGCTGACGAATCTGAGCGGCGGAACCACGCGCACCGGAGTCGGCCATCATAAAGATGCTGTTGAAGGAAACTTGCTGTTCCACTTCGCCGTCACGGTTAACCACGTCTTCTACCGACAGGTTTTCCATCATCGCTTTCGCAACGCGTTCGTTCGCGGCAGCCCAGATATCGATCACTTTGTTGTAGCGTTCGCCGGCGGTCACCAGACCAGACTGGAACTGCTCCTGGATCTCGGCAACTTCGGTTTCCGCTTCTTCGATGATCTCCGCCTTCTTGGCCGGGATAACCATGTCGTCGATACCTACGGAAGCGCCGGAACGGGCTGCGTAAGCAAAGCCGGTGTACATGATCTGGTCAGCAAAGATAACGGTCGGCTTCAGGCCCAGGATGCGGTAACAGGTGTTCAGCATCTTGGAGATCGCTTTCTTGCCCAAAGGCTGGTTAACGATCGCGTACGGCAGACCTTTCGGTACGATCATCCACAGGATGGCGCGGCCGATGGTGGTGTCGATGATGCTGGTCTGAGAGGTCCACTCGCCTTCGGCGTTCTTGACGTCTTCGGTGATACGCACTTTAACGCGCGCATGCAGCGACGCCAGGCCGGCGCGGTAAACACGCTCAGCTTCTTTGGAACCGTTCAGCACCATGCCTTCGCCTTTGGCGTTAACACAGTCGCGGGT
The DNA here is from genome assembly GCF_052168895.1 of Serratia sp. CY37869. Taxonomy (NCBI): domain Bacteria; kingdom Pseudomonadati; phylum Pseudomonadota; class Gammaproteobacteria; order Enterobacterales; family Yersiniaceae; genus Serratia; species Serratia sp. CY37869. Next base: position 10,375 of record NZ_JBJNLU010000009.1, on the reverse strand, counting down.
CATGTAGTACAGACCCAGTACAACGTCCTGAGAAGGAACGATGATTGGCTCGCCGTTCGCTGGGGACAGGATGTTGTTGGTGGACATCATCAGCGCACGCGCTTCCAGCTGGGCTTCCAGCGTCAGCGGTACGTGAACGGCCATCTGGTCACCATCGAAGTCGGCGTTATATGCCGCACAAACCAGCGGGTGCAGCTGGATCGCTTTACCTTCGATCAGAACCGGTTCAAACGCCTGGATACCCAAACGGTGCAGGGTTGGTGCACGGTTCAGCAGTACCGGGTGTTCGCGAATCACTTCGTCCAGGATATCCCAAACGACGGCTTCTTCACGCTCAACCATTTTCTTGGCGGCTTTGATGGTGGTGGCCAGGCCACGCAGCTCCAATTTGCCGTAGATGAACGGTTTGAACAGCTCCAACGCCATCTTCTTAGGCAGACCGCACTGATGCAGACGCAGGTATGGACCTACGGTGATAACGGAACGGCCTGAGTAGTCAACGCGTTTACCGAGCAGGTTCTGACGGAAACGACCCTGCTTACCTTTGATCATGTCGGCCAAAGATTTCAGAGGGCGTTTGTTGGAACCGGTGATCGCACGACCGCGACGGCCGTTATCCAGCAGGGCGTCTACCGCTTCTTGCAGCATACGCTTTTCGTTGCGCACGATGATGTCCGGCGCAGCCAGATCCAGCAGGCGTTTCAGACGGTTGTTACGGTTGATCACGCGGCGATACAGATCGTTCAGATCCGACGTCGCGAAACGACCGCCATCCAGCGGAACCAGCGGGCGCAGATCCGGCGGCAGTACCGGCAGCACGGTCAGGATCATCCACTCCGGCTTGTTACCGGACTGTACGAACGCTTCCAGCAGCTTGATACGCTTGGTCAGCTTCTTGCGCTTGGTTTCGGAGTTGGTTTCGTTCAGCTCTTCACGCAGCTGCTCGCACTCGGCTTCCAGATCCATGTTTTTCAACAGGGCCTGAATGGCTTCCGCCCCCATCTTGGCGTCGAATTCGTCACCGAACTCTTCCAGCGCGTCCAGATACTGCTCTTCGGTCAGGATCTGACGACGCTCGAGGTTGGTCATACCGCCTTCGACCACCACATAGGATTCGAAGTACAGTACGCGTTCGATGTCACGCAGCGGCATATCCAGCAGCAAACCGATGCGGGATGGCAGCGATTTCAGGAACCAGATGTGCGCAGTCGGGGAAGCCAGCTCGATGTGGCCCATGCGCTCACGACGCACTTTGGTCTGGGTCACTTCAACGCCGCACTTCTCACAGATCACGCCGCGGTGTTTCAAGCGCTTGTACTTACCGCACAGGCACTCGTAATCTTTTACCGGCCCGAAGATACGGGCGCAGAAAAGGCCGTCACGCTCTGGTTTGAACGTACGGTAGTTAATGGTTTCCGGCTTCTTAACTTCACCGAACGACCACGAACGGATCATGTCTGGCGAGGCCAGAGCAATCTTGATCGCATCAAACTCTTCGGTCTTAGTTTGCGCTTTCAGAAACTTCAATAAGTCTTTCACGGATTGGCTCCTGTCGGAGTTAAACCTGTTGGGCACCCACAACCGCAGTAGGTACCCGTGTGACCTGAACAACCACCCTCAGGCTCCCTTAGGCGGGGAGCCTGAGCCGGAATGACGATTACTCGTCTTCCAGTTCGATGTTGATGCCGAGCGAGCGGATTTCTTTCAACAGTACGTTGAAGGATTCCGGCATGCCTGGCTCCATCCGGTGGTCGCCATCCACGATGTTTTTGTACATCTTGGTACGGCCGTTAACGTCATCCGACTTAACGGTGAGCATTTCCTGCAGGGTATAAGCCGCGCCGTATGCTTCCAGTGCCCACACTTCCATCTCACCGAAGCGTTGACCACCGAACTGCGCTTTACCACCCAGAGGCTGCTGAGTAACCAAGCTGTAAGAACCGGTTGAACGGGCGTGCATTTTATCGTCAACCAAGTGGTTCAGTTTCAGCATGTACATATAGCCGACAGTAACCTGGCGCTCGAATTGCTCACCGGTACGGCCATCGAACAGCGTGATCTGACCGGAGGTCGGGATACCGCCCATTTCCAGCAGCTTCTTGATTTCAGTCTCTTTCGCACCGTCAAACACCGGCGTTGCGATCGGCATACCTTTTTTCAGGTTCTCTGCCAGACGCAGCACTTCGTCGTCGCTGAAGGTGTTCAGGTCAACTTTCTGGCAAACATCGTCGCCCAGATCGTAGGCCTTCTGGATGAACTCACGCAGCTTGGCCACTTCCTGCTGCTGCTTCAGCATCTGGTTGATCTTCTCACCGATGCCTTTCGCAGCCATACCCAGGTGGGTTTCCAGGATCTGACCGATGTTCATACGTGATGGTACGCCCAGCGGGTTCAGTACGATGTCTACCGGCGTGCCGTTTTCATCGTAAGGCATATCTTCGATCGGGTTGATCTTGGAGATAACACCCTTGTTACCGTGGCGGCCCGCCATCTTGTCACCCGGTTGGATCTGACGTTTAACGGCCAGATAAACCTTGACGATTTTCAGTACGCCCGGCGCCAGATCGTCGCCCTGAGTGATCTTACGACGCTTGGCTTCCAGCTTCTTCTCGAAGTCGGATTTCAGTTCGTCATACTGCTCAGCCAGCTGCTCCAGCTGGTTTTGCTTCTCTTCGTCGGTCAGGCCCAGTTCCAGCCAGCGATCGCGCGGCAGCTTGCTCAGCTTGTCGGCTTCGATGCCACCGGCAACCAGTACCGCGTGGATACGCGCAAACAGGCCGGCTTCCAGGATCTGCAGTTCTTCAGTCAGGTCTTTCTTCGCCTGCTTCAGCTGCATCTCTTCGATTTCCAACGCGCGCTTGTCTTTTTCCACGCCATCGCGGGTGAAGACCTGCACGTCGATAACCGTACCGGAAACGCCGTTCGGCACACGCAGAGAAGAGTCTTTAACGTCAGACGCTTTCTCACCGAAGATCGCACGCAACAGTTTCTCTTCCGGCGTCAGCTGGGTTTCGCCTTTAGGCGTTACCTTACCGACCAGGATGTCGCCGCCGGTCACTTCAGCACCGATATACACGATACCGGACTCATCCAGCTTGGAGAGCGCCGCTTCACCCACGTTAGGGATGTCGGCGGTGATCTCTTCAGGCCCCAGCTTGGTGTCGCGAGACACGCACGCCAGTTCCTGGATGTGGATGGTGGTGAAGCGATCTTCCTGCACCACGCGCTCGGAGACCAAGATGGAGTCTTCGAAGTTGTAGCCGTTCCAAGGCATGAACGCTACGCGCATGTTCTGGCCCAGCGCCAGTTCGCCCAGGTCTGTCGATGGGCCATCCGCCAGCACGTCGCCGCGCTCGATTGGCTCACCCAGATTCACACACGGCATCTGGTTGATGCAGGTGTTCTGGTTAGAACGGGTGTACTTGGTCAGGTTGTAAATATCGATACCTGCTTCGCCCGGGTACATCTCGTCTTCGTTAACTTTGATAACGATACGGGAAGCATCCACGTACTGGATCACACCGCCGCGTTTGGCAACGGCGGTTACGCCGGAGTCAACCGCTACAGCGCGTTCCATACCGGTACCGACCAGCGGCTTATCAGCGCGCAGGGTTGGTACGGCCTGACGTTGCATGTTCGCACCCATCAATGCACGGTTGGCGTCATCGTGTTCCAGGAATGGAATCAGTGAGGCACCAACGGAAACGACCTGCTGGGTGGATACGTCCATGTAGTCAACCTGATCGCGGCTGAACAGGCTTGATTCGCCTTTGCTGCGGCAGGTGACCAGGTCTTCTACGAAGCGGCCTTCTTCATCCAGGTTGGAGTTCGCCTGGGCGATAACGAAGTTGCCTTCTTCAATAGCAGACAGGTAGTTGATTTCATCGGTCACCACGCCGTCACGCACGCGGCGGTACGGGGTTTCCAGGAAGCCATACTCGTTAGTCTGTGCGTACACGGACAGGGAGTTGATCAGACCGATGTTTGGACCTTCCGGCGTTTCGATTGGGCACACGCGGCCGTAGTGGGTCGGGTGTACGTCTCGAACTTCAAAGCCGGCGCGCTCACGGGTCAGACCGCCCGGGCCCAGTGCGGAGATACGACGCTTGTGCGTGATCTCGGACAACGGGTTGTTCTGGTCCATGAACTGGGACAGCTGGCTGGAGCCAAAGAACTCTTTCACCGCCGCCGAAATCGGTTTGGCGTTGATCATGTCCTGAGGCATCAGGGTATCCAGATCGCCCAGAGACAGACGCTCTTTCACCGCACGCTCAACACGCACCAGACCTACGCGGAACTGGTTCTCGGCCATTTCGCCGACGGAGCGGATACGACGGTTGCCCAAGTGGTCGATATCGTCCACTTCGCCCTTGCCGTTACGGATATCGATGAGCTTCTTCATCACTTCGATGATGTCGTCTTTGCTCAGGATGCCCGAACCTTCGATCTCGTCGCGCAGCAGAGAACGGTTGAACTTCATACGGCCAACCGCGGACAGATCGTAGCGGTCTTCGGAGAAGAACAGGTTCTCGAACAGGCTTTCGGCAGCTTCGCGCGTTGGCGGCTCACCAGGACGCATCATGCGGTAGATTTCTACCAGCGAGCTCAGACGATCGTTGGTCGGATCGACACGCAGCGTTTCAGAGATGTACGCGCCGTGGTCCAGATCGTTGGTGAACAGCGTTTCGATGCGCTTGTGGCCGGACTGGCTCAGCTTGGCCAGCAGATCCAGCGACAGCTCCATGTTGGCTGCGCAGATCAGTTCGCCGGTATTGGTATCGATATAGTCTTTCGCGACCACTTTGCCCGCGATGTACTCTACCGGTACTTCAATGCTCTGAATGTCGTCTTTTTCCAACTGACGGATATGACGAGCGGTGATGCGACGGCCTTTCTCTACGTAGATCTTGCCGTTGGCTTCGATATCGAACGAAGCGGTCTCACCACGCAGGCGCTCTGGCACCAGCTCCATCTGCAGCTTGTTGTCGCGGATTTCGAAGACGATCTTGTCAAAGAACAGGTCGAGGATCTGTTCAGTGGTGTAGTTCAGCGCGCGCAGAATGATGGTCGCAGGCAGTTTGCGGCGACGGTCAATACGCACGAACAGGTTGTCTTTCGGATCGAACTCGAAGTCCAACCATGAACCGCGGTAAGGAATGATGCGTGCGTTGTACAGCACTTTACCCGAGGAGTGGGTTTTACCCTTATCGCTGTCGAAGAATACGCCAGGACTACGGTGCAACTGAGATACGATAACCCTCTCAGTACCGTTGATCACAAAGGTGCCGTTTTCGGTCATGAGCGGAATTTCGCCCATGTAGACTTCTTGTTCCTTGATGTCTTTGACCGTACCTTCAGGCGCTTCGCGCTCATAGATAACCAGGCGCAGTTTTACGCGCAGCGGTGCAGAGAACGTCACACCACGGATCTGGCACTCTTTGACGTCGAAGACCGGCTCACCAAGACGGTAGCTAACGTATTGCAGCTCCGAATTGCCACTGTAGCTCTGGATAGGGAAAACAGAACGGAATGCGGCTTCAAGGCCGTACTGCCCTTCTGGATCTTGCTCGATAAACTTCTGGAACGAGTCAAGCTGGATAGAAAGGAGATATGGTATGTCCAGCACTTGTGGACGTTTACCAAAATCCTTACGAATACGTTTTTTCTCGGTATAGGAGTAAACCATAGGGTTCCTCAGCTCGCTGATCAGTGACCCAATCTGTCCGTCCGATTAGGGACAGTTCATGCAACACCGTTTTGTCGACCGGAAAGCGGGAACACTTTCCGCAATATCTCTTGCTATCACGCTTAAACCATTTCATCGCGCCTTCCCCCAGAACTCCTGGTAGTGCAAAGACCGCGGTATATTAAGTCGTCGATAGAAACAAACATTGGGAGGCGAAACCAGCAGCCAAACAGTGTGAAACGCTACTGGCGCCCTACAGCGCAAAAAGGCTGGTGACTAAAAAGTCACCAGCCATCAGCCTAAAAGACTAGGCTGCAACCGGAAGGGTTGGCTTATTTAACTTCAACTTCTGCGCCAGCTTCTTCCAGAGATTTTTTCAGAGCTTCTGCGTCATCTTTGCTCACGCCTTCTTTCAGAGCGGCTGGAGCAGATTCAACCAGGTCTTTAGCTTCTTTCAGACCCAGGCCGGTAGCGCCACGTACTGCTTTGATAACAGCAACTTTGTTAGCGCCTGCAGCTTTCAGGATAACGTCGAATTCAGTTTTCTCTTCAGCAGCTTCAGCTGGGCCAGCAGCTACAGCTACAGCAGCAGCAGCAGAAACGCCGAATTTTTCTTCCATAGCGGAAACCAGTTCAACAACGTCCATTACGGACATAGCGGCAACTGCTTCCAGGATTTGGTCTTTAGTGATAGACATAACAATTGTTCCTAAAATTCAGAAATAGTTTAAATACGTTAGCAAAGGCTAAGAAAGAGTGGCTTACGCCGCTTCTTTCTGATCGCGTACTGCAGCCAGAGTGCGAACCAGTTTGCCGGCAGCGGCTTCTTTCATGGTTGCCATCAGGCGTGCGATCGCTTCTTCGTAAGTTGGCAGCGTCGCCAGGCGGTCGATTTGCGCCGCTGGGATCAGCTCACCTTCAAAGGCCGCAGCTTTAACCTCGAATTTTGCATTCGCTTTCGCGAACTCTTTGAACAGACGAGCAGCAGCGCCCGGGTGTTCGTGAGAGAATGCAATCAAGGTTGGACCGACAAACGTGTCTTTCAGGCATTCGAATGGAGTGCCTTCAACTACGCGACGCATCAGGGTGTTGCGAACAACACGCATGTAAACGCCAGCTTCACGACCTGCTTTACGCAGTTCAGTCATTTTATCTACGGTAACGCCGCGGGAATCCGCAACAACCGCAGACAGCGCGCCTTTGGCTACTTCGCTGACTTCAGCAACAATCGCTTGTTTGTCTTGAAGATTTAATGCCATTAGCTTTTTGCTCCTGGATTAGCCGGGGAAAATCCCCCGGAACTCACTTCACTCGGCGCTTTGTAAAACGCCACGCCGAGCGGCTTAACACGGTGAGCAGAATCCAGCAAAGACATTCTTTTATAAAAAAGAAAAATTTTCTTAGGCTCTGTCACCGTCTACGCAGGAAGGATTAAGTATCTTGCGATACACCTGCGGTCTTGGACGGAGGCCTGGATAGGCCAGGCTCCAACCGAAAAATCTTTGTTTTGCCTACGGCATAGCCAATAGCAAAACCTTGGGGCATAAGATTCTAGACAAATCTCGGCCCCAAGTCAAAGCGATAATCGCAAGTGCGATTAGTTCGCTGCGGCAGACAGACCGCTTTGATCGATAGCAACGCCAGCACCCATGGTGGTGGAGAGGCTAACTTTCTTGATGTACATGCCTTTCGCCTGAGAAGGTTTTGCTTTTTTCAGCGCAACCAGCAGGGCTTCCAGGTTTTCTTTCAGTTTGTCTGCGTCGAAATCAACCTTACCGATAGTGGTATGGATGATGCCGTTTTTGTCGTTACGGTAGCGAACCTGACCTGCTTTAGCGTTTTTCACTGCTTCAGCAACGTTCGGAGTAACGGTACCCACTTTCGGGTTTGGCATCAGGCCGCGTGGACCCAGGATCTGGCCCAGTTGACCTACAACGCGCATTGCATCCGGGGAAGCAATAACAACGTCGAAGTTCATTTCGCCTTTCTTGATCTGCTCAGCCAGATCGTCCATACCTACCAGCTCTGCGCCGGCAGCTTTCGCTGCTTCAGCGTTAGCGCCTTGGGTAAATACGGCAACGCGAACGGAACGACCGGTGCCGTGTGGCAGAACGGTAGCGCCACGAACGTTTTGGTCAGATTTACGAGCGTCGATGCCGAGGTTAACGGCAACGTCAACGCTTTCTACGAATTTAGCGGTGGCCAGCTCTTTCAGCAGAGCAACAGCTTCAGTGATGTCATACTGTTTAGTAGCATCAACTTTGTCACGGATCACGCGCATGCGCTTGGTCAGCTTAGCCATCTCTTAATCCTCCACTACCAGGCCCATGGAACGAGCGGTACCTTCGATGGAGCGAGTCATCGCTTCAACGTCAGAACCAGTCATGTCCGCAGCTTTGGTTTCTGCGATTTCACGTACCTGAGCACGGGTCACTTTACCTACTTTGTCTTTGTTCGGCTTACCGGAACCAGACTTGATACCAGCCGCTTTTTTCAGCAGAACTGCTGCTGGCGGGGTTTTGGTAACGAAAGTGAAGGAGCGATCAGAATAAACGGTGATAACAACCGGAATCGGCAGACCTTTCTCAACGCTGTCAGTTTTAGCGTTGAATGCCTTACAGAATTCCATGATGTTAACGCCCTGCTGACCCAGAGCTGGACCCACTGGTGGGCTCGGGTTAGCCATACCAGCTGCAACTTGCAGCTTAACGTAGGCTTGTACTTTCTTAGCCATTTAAATTTCCTCGGTTTGGGTAGTATCGCCTCGTGAGAGGCTCCCCGTGTTTAACCTCGCCAGACAAACATCAGGCAAGGCATCTAAAAACAAAAGGCGCGAAATTGTAGTTCAATTTCGCGCCTTTGACAAGCGGCAACGGACCGCTTATTGCTGATTATTCGATCAGCCTTTTTCAACCTGGCTGAAGTCCAGTTCCACCGGCGTTGCACGGCCGAAGATGGAAACGGAAACTTTCAGGCGGCTCTTCTCGTAATCGACTTCTTCGACCACGCCGTTGAAATCGGCAAACGGGCCGTCGTTGACGCGCACCAGCTCGCCCGGTTCGAACAGCGTTTTCGGACGCGGTTTGTCACCGACCTGCTGCAGGCGGTTCATGATCGCATCAACTTCTTTATCGCTGATCGGCGCAGGACGGTCAGACGTACCGCCGATGAACCCCATGACACGCGGTACGCTGCGCACCAGGTGCCAGCTGGCGTCATTCATCACCATCTGCACCAGCACGTAGCCAGGGAAGAATTTACGCTCGCTCTTGCGACGCTGGCCACCACGGATTTCAACCACTTCTTCCGTAGGCACCATCACTTCGCCGAACAGCTCTTCCATATCGTGCAGTTTGATGTGTTCACGCAGCGATTGCGCTACGCGACCTTCAAAACCGGAAAACGCCTGAACGACGTACCAACGTTTTTTTGGAGCTTCAGACATTTTAGAACCTCAGGCCAGTAATAAACGACACCAGACGGACCAGAATACCATCCAGCCCCCACAGAATCAGTGACATCACGGCGGTTACCGCGGCAACGATCAACGTGGTGTGTAGCGTTTCCTGACGAGTTGGCCAAATCACTTTACGTACTTCGGTACGCGCTTCGCGGGCAAACGCAACGGTAGCTTTGCCTTTGGTGGTCATCAGAGCCACTGCACCTGCAACGGCGATGATCAGCACAACTGCCAGCGCGCGCAATGGCAGGCTTAAATCACGGTAGTAATAGTTACCGACAATAGCCACAACCAACAGAACGGCGACGATCAGCCACTTTGCCGCTTCCAGGCCGCGTCCGCTCCCTTGAGCCTCGGTATTCGCACTCATAAACCAACCTGTCACAATGATGATTCAGAACAAACAACTTTGCCTCGCATTGCGAGGCAAACCAAACCGATCGGATACCGCACTAGCGATATCCCGGTGTTTTACGCCATGACGTATTCAGTCAATACGGTTTAAGAGCCCATCTCACCAATGATTATGACTGCAAAATCGCTGATGAGATAGGTTCTAGTTCACAGCGTAGAAAAAGGGCATCAAATGATGCCCTTTTACCGCGTGTCGCGTCAAACTTTATCAGCGATTAAGCGATAACTTTAGCAACAACACCTGCGCCTACAGTACGGCCGCCTTCACGGATTGCGAAACGCAGACCGTCGTCCATCGCGATTGGGTGAATCAGGGTTACAACCATGTTCACGTTGTCGCCTGGCATTACCATCTCTACGCCTTCTGGCAGTTCGATGGTACCGGTCACGTCAGTAGTACGGAAGTAGAACTGTGGACGGTAGCCTTTGAAGAATGGCGTGTGACGACCACCTTCATCTTTGCTCAGGATGTACACTTCAGATTCGAACTGGGTGTGCGGCTTGATGGAGCCTGGTTTAGCCAGTACCTGACCACGTTCGATTTCTTCACGTTTGATACCACGCAGCAGAACACCTACGTTCTCACCAGCACGGCCTTCGTCCAGCAGTTTGCGGAACATTTCAACGCCAGTACAGGTAGACTTAACGGTGTCTTTGATACCAACGATTTCAACTTCTTCGCCAACTTTGATGATACCGCGCTCAACACGACCGGTAACAACGGTACCACGACCGGAGATGGAGAATACGTCTTCGATTGGCAGCAGGAACGGCTTGTCGATAGCACGCTCTGGCTCTGGGATGTAGCTGTCCAG
>NZ_JBJNLU010000008.1:0-31989 GCF_052168895.1 Serratia sp. CY37869 | reverse complement strand
ATTGCCGGTATCGAAAGATACAACGTAAAAGAATCGGTGGAGCGGTAGTTCAGTTGGTTAGAATACCTGCCTGTCACGCAGGGGGTCGCGGGTTCGAGCCCCGTCCGTTCCGCCACTTATTTAATTATGCCTGCTTTTTTAGCAGGCATAATGTTAAGCGAGATTTAGGGGCGTAGCTCAGTTGGTAGAGCACCGGTCTCCAAAACCGGGTGTCGCGAGTTCGAGTCTCTCCGCCCCTGCCATATTAAGAACCCTTTGCGAAAGCAAAGGGTTTTTTTTTACCTATTATCCCTTCCCTTGGAGCATTCCCGCTTTGGAAAAGAGCGTATTGGCTGCTCTATGCTGATGTCTATCTGATCCGAGTTGCCTTATGATCTTTCGATCTTTACCCCCGCAGACCTCCTGATTCTCCTACCGTTTTGCATTTTCTTCTCTCAGAAGGCGATGGGCGGTTTTTGGTATGATAGACAGCCATGACCACGGCGGCGGCTTTTAAGGCCGCCATAGCGCTTTAGGCTGCGGTATTTAAAGGTATTTTAAGTAATTGCCGAATCAAAGGCTGTTGATCGCTGTTTTGCAACCAGACGGCATACAGTGGGCGGACAATCGGCGGGATCTCGGCGGCGGCAAGCAACTGCGGATACTCTTTTTCCCACTGGCTGGGCAGGAAAGCGCATCCGCCTGTGGTTTCCAGCAACTGACGCGTCAGGTGTGCCGAGGTGGTCGTGAGTACCGGCACGTTATCACCTTCCAACATGCGGTTTTCCTGTTGGTGGAAGTCGGCCCCCCATTCCAGCTTGATGTAAGGCATGGGGGATTGTTTGTCACGACGCGCGGATGAGAACAGGCGTAATGAGAAATTGCCCAGCTGCTGGCTGGCCAGTTCGTCCATCTTTGGCGGCTCAGTGGTGATCAGTAAATCGAGCTGCCTTTCATGCAGTTGCTTTACCAAAGAGTGCCTTAAGGCCACCCTGGCTTCGAGCTGCAGCGCCTCTCTTTGTTGATAGAGAGATTGCAACCAGGGGGTCAAATAAGCCTCCCACAACGAGGCAGTCGCGCCGATCGACAGCTCGGTATGTTGCAGTGAACGCACGACCTCTTTCTTCGCCAACTGCCAGGTGTTCATCAGGCTTTCGGCATAGGGCAGAAGCCGCTCGCCGGCAGGCGTCAGGCGGATGTTATTGCGATGACGGGTAAATAAATTTGCGCCCAACTGGTTTTCTAACTGACGGATGCGGAAACTGACCGCGGACTGCGTTAAGTACAAAGATTCTGCGGCTCTGCCAAAGTGACGCGTTCTACTGACCTCCAAAAAGGTTTTCAGTAATTCGGTATCCACACCTATCTCCAAAAAAATTTGTCGTTAAGATTTAAATGTTTTGTTTTACACGCTGTCAAGCCTATCTAATACTCCGCGCCATAAACAGCACGGCCATAAGAGAATTAGGAGCGTGTCAGATGGCGGATAGCTTCACCACGACCAATCGTTTTTTTGATAATAAACATTACCCTCGCGGGTTCTCCCGTCACGGCGATTTCACCATTAAAGAGGCGCAATTGCTAGAGCGCTTCGGCTACGCGTTTAACGAGCTGGACTCGGGCAAACGCCAGCCGGCCACTGAAGAAGAACAGCTGTTCGTCGCAGTGTGCCGCGGTGAGCGCGAAGCGGCTACCGAGCAGGAAAAAGTATGGGCTAAATATCTGGCGCGCACACGTCGCCCGAAGAAATTCCATACGTTGTCCGGCGGTAAGCCGCAGGCTGACGCAGTAGAAGATTACAGCGACAGCGAAGACTAAAGACGATGGGGCCTTCGGGCCCCATTTTCTATTCCAGACTACGATGCAGTTGTAACAGCAGACGGTCCATACTGCGATAGCTCAGCGCTTCGCTCAGGTGGCGCCTGCCGATCTCGGCATCCCCCGCCAAATCCGCCAGCGTGCGCGCCACTTTCAAGATGCGCTGCCAGGCGCGGACCGATAACCCCAACGCGTTTAATGTCGCTTCCAAAAACTCGGCGTCTGCCGCCTGCAACACGCAATCCCGTTCCACTTCACGGTTGGTTAACAGCGCGTTGATTTTACCGGCGCGTTCGAGCTGCCGGGTGCGTGCCTGTCGCACTCTTTCCCGCACCTGCTCGCTGCTTTCTCCCTGAGTTTGCCGCTTACTGAGCGTACCTGGAGGTAACAGCGGCACTTCGATAGACAGATCGAAACGATCGAGAAAAGGCCCTGACAGCCGGGCCAGGTAGCGCAGCACCTGCTGCGGCGAGGCGCGATTATGCATACCCTGGTAATGCCCGGTTGGGCTGGGATTCATCGCCGCGATCAATTGCACCTTGGCCGGGAAGCAGACCTTGGCGTTGGCACGTGAAATCACGATCTCGCCGGATTCCAGCGGTTCACGCAGCGCATCCAGCACCTTACGCTCGAATTCCGGCAGCTCATCCAGAAACAGCACGCCGTTATGCGCCATAGATATCTCACCCGGGCGCGGCAGTGAGCCGCCGCCGACCAACGCCGCCATCGATGCGCTGTGATGCGGTGCGCGAAATGGCCTCTGGCGCCATGGCAAAGCGGTGAGAACAGGATGCTGCAAGCTGGCGACCGCCAGGCTTTCCAGCGCCTCAGGTTCCGTCAGCGGCGGCAGTAAGCCCGTCAGTCGACTGGCCAGCATGGTTTTACCGGTGCCCGGCGGCCCAATCAACAATAGGTTATGCCCGCCGGCGGCAGCGATCTCTAATGCCCGCTTGGCCTGCTCTTGGCCGATGATGTCGCGCAGATCTGCGTTCTCGTGCGGGTTTTCTGCCGCGGGAGGCGTGATGGCTACCGGCAGCTCGCCCTGGCCGAGCAAAAAGGCACAGACCTCCAACAGGTGTTGGGCAGTATGGGATTGTGACTGCGCAATCAGGCCGACCTCGGCGGCGTTGTCCGTGGAGAGGACCAATTGTCGCCCGGCGTCAGCCGCCGCCAGCGCCGCCGGGATGGCGCCTCTGACCGCGCGCAGCGCGCCGGACAGCGCCAGTTCGCCAAGAAACTCGTAGCGTGCCAACGGGGCGAGGGGCAGTTGCTCGGAGGCGGCGAGGATCGCCAGCGCAATCGGCAGATCGTAGCGCCCGCCTTCTTTCGGCAGATCGGCCGGCGCCAAATTGACGGTGATGCGGCGGGCGGGAAAGGTGAAACCGTTGTTGATCAGGGCGCTGCGCACCCGATCGCGCGCCTCTTTTACCGTGGTTTCCGGCAGGCCAACCAGCGTCAGGCCGGGCAGGCCATTGCTGATATGCACCTCTACCGTTACGGAAGGGGCCTGAACGCCGATGATGGCGCGGCTATAGATTACCGCCAGTGACATATCGCTCTCCTTGCTGAGGGCGGCATGATGCGCGATTTATCCAGGTGCCGCGCGGCGTTCTTGGCATTTTTTCCATGAAACTCGCAGCATAATCACTGATTTTCATCGAATTGAAAAAGATTGTGCGAACCGCCTCGCAGCCTGTGGCAATACCCATTAACAATTCGCTGAAGCCTGCAACACATTAGCGGCCTGTACGCATTGCAGCCATAGGCTTGATGGGTGTATTTAACAATTGATTAAAAGAAAAATCACTTCTTTAACACACTCCGACCGCCGCGGCAGTCTGCCCGGCAGCCGCTAAATCTCCTGACTTCGTACTCTACGGTAGGGATAACACTATGTTTGGTTGGACCCCGCTGCAACGCAATGCGGCAATCGCCAGTTTTTCAAGCTGGACGCTCGACGCTTTCGATTTTTTCGTACTGGTATTCTTACTCAGCGACATCGCACAATCCTTTCACGTCGGCCTGGAACAGGTCACGTTGGCGATTCTGCTCACGCTGGCGGTGCGGCCGATCGGCGCGCTGATCTTCGGGCGCGCTGCGGAAAAATATGGCCGCAAACCGATCCTGATGCTGAATATCGTCTTCTTCTCGGTGTTTGAGCTGCTCTCCGCCGCCGCGCCCTCGCTGACGGTCTTCTTGCTGTTACGAGTGTTGTACGGCGTTGCGATGGGCGGTATCTGGGGCGTGGCGTCATCATTGGCGATGGAAACCATACCGGACCGCTCGCGCGGCTTGATGTCGGGCATTTTCCAGGCCGGCTATCCGTTCGGTTATCTGCTGGCGGCGGTGGTGTACGGCCTGCTGTTCGAAACGGTCGGCTGGCGCGGCATGTTCGTCATCGGCGCGGCGCCGATCCTGCTGCTGCCGTTTATTTATTATTGCGTGCAGGAGTCGCCGGTGTGGCTGGCGGCGCGTGAACGTAAAGAAAGCAGCGCCTTGCTGCCGGTGTTGAAGAGCCACTGGAAGCTGTGCTGCTATCTGGTGCTGCTGATGGCGGCGTTCAATTTCTTCTCTCACGGCACGCAGGATCTGTATCCGGTATTTCTGAAAGTTCAGCACGGTTTCGATCCGAAAACCGTCAGTATCATCGCCATTAGCTACAATATCGCGTCAATTATCGGCGGCGTTTTCTTCGGTTCGTTATCGGAAAAAATCGGCCGCAAAAAAGCGATTATCATCGCCGCATTGTTGGCGTTACCGGTGATCCCGCTGTGGGCGTTTTCCAGCGGTTCGCTGATGCTCGGGATCGGCGCTTTCCTGATGCAATTCATGGTGCAGGGCGCCTGGGGCGTGGTGCCGACCTACCTGACCGAGCTGGTGCCGGCCAACACCCGCGCGGTGCTACCGGGGTTCGTGTATCAGCTGGGCAACCTGATCGCTTCGGTCAACGCCACGCTGCAAGCCACCCTCGCCGAGCATCATGGGCATAATTACGGCCTGGCGATGGCCATGGTTGCCGGGACGGTGGCGGTGGCGATCGCTCTGTTGGTGTTCTTCGGCAAGGATACACGCGGCAAGGCCATCACCGGCGCGGTGAAAAATCCAGGTATGCGCGCCAACGTGTGAAATCCGGGCGATTCGCGTGAGGTATGACCAGATTGCGCCGAATAATAACGCAAAAAAAGTGTTGTCATGTCGCGCGCGGCTGTGGTACCTCTGTAAGCATTAGTTCTGAATGAGCACAGTGAACAAACCCATTATGAAAGCCTTTGCCCAAGTGATTAGCCTAGTCGTGATTAGCGTGGTGGTGATTATTATCCCACCGTGCGGGGCTGCACTTGGACGAAGAAAGGCTTAGCAAACAAGCCGGAATCGCAAGAGAACCCCCGCACCGTCAGGTCCGGGGGTTTTTTATTGGCAAGAGAAAAGTGGAGCAAGGGGCAGAGCATGAAAAACAGAACAAAATCCTGCGGTTGTCGAAGTAAGGCGGGGAAATAACTATGAATGGCGCTCAGTGGGTAGTTCAAGCGTTGCGTGCGCAGGGTGTGGATACCGTATTCGGCTATCCGGGCGGGGCAATCATGCCGGTGTACGATGCGCTGTACGACGGCGGCGTGGAACACCTGCTGTGCCGCCATGAACAGGGCGCCGCCATGGCCGCCATCGGTTACGCCCGCGCCACCGGCAAAGTCGGTGTCTGTATCGCCACTTCCGGTCCCGGCGCCACCAACCTGATCACCGGGCTGGCGGATGCGCTGCTCGATTCCGTTCCCGTTGTCGCCATCACCGGTCAGGTGGGATCCGCGCTGATCGGCACCGATGCCTTTCAGGAGATCGATGTTCTCGGCCTGTCTCTGGCCTGCACCAAGCACAGCTTCCTGGTGGAATCGCTGGATGCCTTGCCGGGCATCATGGCGGAAGCTTTCGCCATCGCCGCCGGCGGCCGTCCTGGCCCGGTGCTGATCGATATCCCGAAAGACATCCAGCTGGCGCAAGGCGACCTGCATCCGCATTTGATGCCGGTCGATGAAGCGCCGGCGTTACCGACGGCGGCGTTGGCCGAGGCGGCTGAGCTGCTGGCGCAGGCGCATAAACCGATGCTGTACGTTGGCGGCGGCGTGGGCATGGCGCAGGCGGTGCCGGCGCTGCGAGAGTTCATCGCGGTGACCCGCATGCCGAACGTCGCCACCCTGAAGGGGCTGGGCGCGCCGGATGCGCAAGATCCGCTGTACCTTGGCATGTTGGGCATGCACGGCACCAAGGCCGCTAACCTGGCGGTGCAGGAGTGCGATCTGCTGATCGCCGTCGGCGCGCGTTTCGATGACCGCGTGACCGGCAAGCTGAATGCCTTCGCGCCGCACGCCAAAGTGATCCACATGGACATCGACCCGGCGGAGATGAGCAAGCTGCGCCAGGCGCATGTGGCCCTGCAGGGCGATCTGAAAGCGTTGCTGCCGGCGTTGCAGCGCCCGCTGAACATCGCCGCCTGGCGGCAACGGGTGACGGCGCTGAAAGCCGATCACGCCTGCCGCTACGATCATCCCGGCCAGCCGATTTACGCGCCGCTGTTCTTGCGCCAGCTGTCCGCCCGCAAGCCGGCCAACAGCGTGGTGACCACCGACGTCGGCCAGCACCAGATGTGGAGCGCGCAGCACATGACGTTCGAGCGCCCGGAGAATTTCATCACCTCCAGCGGCCTCGGCACCATGGGGTTCGGCGTGCCGGCGGCGGTCGGGGCCCAGATCGCGCGTCCGCAAGATACGGTGATCTGTGTCTCGGGCGATGGCTCCTTCATGATGAACGTGCAAGAACTGGGCACCATTAAGCGCAAACAGCTGCCGCTGAAGATCGTGCTGCTGGACAACCAGCGCCTCGGAATGGTGCGCCAATGGCAGCAGCTGTTCTTCGACGGCCGCTACAGCGAAACCAACCTGTCCGATAACCCCGACTTCCTGATGCTGGCCGCTGCCTTCGGCATTCCCGGCCAGCGCATCAGCCGCAAGGATCAGGTGGAGGGCGCGCTCGAGGCGCTGTTCAACACCGAAGGCCCTTATCTGCTGCAGGTCTCTATCGACGAACTCGAAAACGTCTGGCCGCTGGTGCCGCCGGGCGCCGGCAACGAAACCATGTTGGAGGAAATATCATGATGCAGCATCAACTCTCGATCCAGGCGCGTTTTCGCCCCGAAATGTTAGAGCGCGTATTGCGGGTCGTGCGTCATCGCGGCTTTCAGGTTTGTGCTATGAATATGGTTTCCCCGGCCAACGCCGACAGCATCAATATCGAATTGACCGTTGCCAGCCCGCGTCCGGTCGCCCTGTTGTCATCTCAATTAAGCAAACTGATGGACGTCTCCTGCGTCGAGATCCAGCAGCCAACATCACAACAAATACGCGCCTGAGGCGCCGAGAAGGATAAATAACAATGACAAAGAAAGCCGATTACATTTGGTTCAATGGTGAGATGGTTCCTTGGGCCGAGGCCAAAGTGCACGTGATGTCGCACGCGTTGCATTACGGCACGTCGGTGTTTGAAGGCGTACGCTGCTATGACTCGCACTTGGGGCCGGTGGTATTCCGTCATCGCGAGCATATGCAGCGCCTGCACGATTCGGCGAAAATCTACCGCATGCCGGTGTCGCAAAGCGTCGACGAGCTGATGGAAGCCTGCCGCGCTACGCTGCGCAAGAACAACCTGGTCAGCGCGTACATTCGTCCGCTGGTGTTCGTCGGCGATGTCGGCATGGGCGTCAACCCGCCGGCCGGTTATAAAACGGACGTGATTATCGCGGCGTTTCCTTGGGGCGCTTATTTGGGTGAAGAAGCGCTGGATCAAGGCATCGATGCGATGGTCTCCTCCTGGCACCGCGTCGCACCAAACACGATCCCCACTGCGGCCAAGGCCGGCGGCAACTATCTTTCCTCCCTGCTGGTGGGCAGCGAAGCGCGCCGCCACGGCTATCAGGAAGGCATCGCGCTCGACGTGCACGGCTACATTTCCGAAGGGGCGGGCGAGAACCTGTTTGAAGTGAAAGACGGCGTGCTCTATACCCCGCCGTTCACCTCGTCGGCGCTGCCGGGCATCACCCGCGACGCGATCATCAAGCTGGCGAAAGACATGGGCTTCGACGTGCGCGAGCAGGTGCTGTCGCGCGAATCGCTGTACCTGGCCGACGAAGTGTTCATGTCCGGCACCGCGGCGGAAATCACGCCGGTGCGCAGCGTGGACGGCATTCAGGTCGGTATCGGCAAATGCGGCCCGGTGACCAAACAGATCCAACAGGCGTTCTTCGGCCTGTTCAGCGGCAAGACCGAAGACAAATACGGGTGGCTGGATCCGGTAAACCCGTAACGACAAGGCTCGCCGCGCAGCGTGGCGGACGACAAGACAGACAAGATAAGAAATATCCAGGCGGTTCGTTCGCCGCCTGCCATAAATACATTTGGAGTGAAAAGAGCATGCCTAAGTACCGTTCCGCCACCACCACCCACGGCCGCAATATGGCGGGTGCCCGCGCATTGTGGCGCGCGACCGGGATGACCGACGCCGATTTCGGCAAGCCGATCATCGCCGTGGTCAACTCCTTTACCCAGTTCGTGCCGGGCCACGTGCATCTGCGCGATCTGGGCAAACTGGTCGCCGAACAGATCGAAGCTTCAGGCGGCGTGGCCAAAGAGTTCAACACCATCGCGGTGGATGACGGCATCGCCATGGGCCACGGCGGCATGCTCTATTCCCTGCCGTCGCGCGAGCTGATCGCCGACTCGGTTGAATACATGGTGAACGCCCACTGCGCCGACGCGATGGTGTGCATCTCCAACTGCGACAAAATCACCCCGGGCATGCTGATGGCGGCGTTGCGCCTGAACATTCCGGTGATCTTCGTTTCCGGCGGCCCGATGGAAGCCGGCAAAACCAAACTCTCCAACCAGATTATCAAGCTGGATCTGGTGGACGCGATGATCCAGGGCGCGAACCCGAACGTCAGCGACGCCGACAGCGAGCAGATCGAGCGTTCCGCCTGCCCGACCTGCGGCTCTTGCTCCGGCATGTTCACCGCCAACTCGATGAACTGCCTGACCGAAGCGCTGGGCCTGTCGCAGCCGGGCAACGGTTCGCTGCTGGCCACCCACGCCGATCGCAAGGAACTGTTCCTCAACGCCGGCAAGCGCATCGTCGAGCTGACCAAACGCTATTACGAGCAGGACGACGAGAGCGCGCTGCCGCGCAATATCGCCAACAAGGCGGCATTTGAAAACGCCATGACGCTGGACATCGCCATGGGCGGCTCGACCAACACCGTGCTGCACCTGCTGGCTTCGGCGCAGGAAGGCGAGGTGGACTTCACCATGGAAGACATCGATCGTCTGTCGCGCAAAGTGCCGCACCTGTGCAAAGTGGCACCGAGCACGCAGAAATATCACATGGAAGACGTGCACCGCGCCGGCGGCGTGATCGGCATCCTCGGCGAGTTGGATCGCGCCGGCTTGCTGAACCGCGAGGTGAACAACGTATTGGGGCTGACCCTGCCGCAGACGCTGGAAGCTTACGACGTGATGCTGACCCGCGACGAAAGCGTCAAGAAAATGTACTCCGCCGGGCCGGCCGGTATCCGCACCACGCAGGCATTCTCCCAGGATTGCCGTTGGGATTCGCTGGACACCGACCGCAAGGAAGGTTGCATCCGCACCCGTGAGCACGCTTACAGTCAGGACGGCGGGTTGGCGGTGCTGTACGGCAACCTGGCGGAAAACGGCTGCATCGTCAAAACCGCCGGCGTCGACAAGGAAATCCTCACCTTCCGCGGCCCGGCCAAAGTGTATGAAAGCCAGGATGACGCGGTAGAAGCGATCCTCGGCGGCAAAGTGGTGGCGGGCGATGTGGTCGTTATCCGTTACGAAGGGCCGAAAGGCGGGCCGGGCATGCAGGAAATGCTTTATCCAACCACTTACCTGAAATCGATGGGGCTGGGCAAGGCGTGCGCGCTGATCACCGACGGGCGTTTCTCCGGCGGCACCTCCGGGTTGTCCATCGGCCACGCTTCGCCGGAAGCGGCCAGCGGCGGCCTGATCGCCCTGGTGCAGGACGGTGACATGATCGCAATCGACATTCCTCATCGCGGCATCCAGCTGGACGTCAGCGAGCAGGAGTTGGCGGCGCGGCATGAGGCGGAACTGGCGCGCGGCGACGCGGCCTGGACGCCGAAAAATCGTGAACGTCAGGTGTCCTTCGCGCTGCGCGCCTACGCCTCGTTGGCCACCAGCGCCGACAAAGGCGCGGTGCGCGACAAGAGCAAACTGGGGGGATAAGCAGCATGGCGGTCTCTCAACCCCTACCCAGCGCCCCCTGCGGCGCGGAATATCTGCGAGCGGTACTGCGCTCGCCGGTTTACGAGGTGGCGCAAGTCACCCCGTTGCAGGCCATGAGCAAAATCTCTTCGCGCCTCGGCAACACCATTTTGGTGAAGCGCGAAGATCGCCAGCCGGTGCACAGCTTCAAGCTGCGCGGGGCCTATGCGATGATCGCCGGGCTGGACGAAGAGCAGAAGGCGCGCGGCGTCGTGACGGCTTCGGCCGGCAACCACGCGCAGGGCGTCGCCTTCTCCGGTAAACGGCTGGGCATCAAAACGCTGATCGTGATGCCGGTGTCCACCGCGGACATCAAGGTGGATGCGGTGCGCGGCTTCGGCGGTGAAGTGCTGCTGCACGGCGCCAATTTCGACGAGGCAAAAGCGAAGGCGATCGAGCTTTCCCAACAGCAGGGCATGACCTTTGTGCCGCCGTTCGATCACCCGACGGTGATCGCCGGGCAGGGCACGCTGGCGATGGAGCTGCTGCAGCAAGACGCGCATCTGGATCGGGTTTTCGTGCCGGTCGGCGGCGGCGGCCTGGCCGCCGGGGTGGCGGTGCTGATCAAACAGCTGATGCCGCAGATCAAAGTGATCGGCGTCGAAGCGGAAGACTCCGCCTGCCTGCGCGCGGCGCTGGATGCCGGCCATCCGGTGGATCTGGCGCGCGTCGGGCTGTTCGCCGAAGGCGTGGCGGTGAAGCGCATCGGCGACGAAACCTTCCGCCTGTGCCGTGAGTATCTGGACGACGTGATCACCGTGGACAGCGACGCCATCTGCGCGGCGGTCAAAGATCTGTTCGAGGACGTGCGCGCCATTGCCGAGCCTTCCGGCGCGCTGGCTTTGGCGGGGCTGAAAAAGTACGTCCAGCAGCACAACATTCAGGGCGAGCGTCTCGCGCACGTGCTGT
The DNA here is from genome assembly GCF_052168895.1 of Serratia sp. CY37869. NCBI lineage: Bacteria > Pseudomonadati > Pseudomonadota > Gammaproteobacteria > Enterobacterales > Yersiniaceae > Serratia > Serratia sp. CY37869. The sequence goes on along the minus strand of NZ_JBJNLU010000008.1, from coordinate 20,935 downwards.
CCGGCGCCAATCTCAACTTCCACGGGCTGCGCTATGTTTCCGAGCGTTGCGAATTGGGCGAACAGCGCGAAGCGCTACTGGCGGTGACCATTCCGGAACAGCAGGGCAGCTTCCTCAAGTTCTGCCAACTGCTGGGCGGGCGCTCGGTGACCGAATTCAACTACCGCTACGCCGATGCCGACAACGCCTGCATTTTCGTCGGCGTGCGGCTGACGCGCGGCCACGCCGAACGGCGGGAGATCATCGACGAACTCAACGCCGACGGTTATCAGGTGGTGGATCTGTCGGACGACGAGATGGCTAAACTGCACGTGCGCTACATGGTGGGCGGGCGTCCGTCGAAGCCGCTGCGCGAACGGCTGTACAGCTTTGAGTTTCCGGAGTCGCCGGGCGCGCTGCTGAAGTTCCTGCAGACGCTGGGCACGCACTGGAACATCTCGCTGTTCCACTATCGCAGCCACGGCACCGACTTCGGCCGGGTGCTGGCGGCCTTCGAACTGGCGCAAAGCGAGCCGGAATTCGAGCGGCACCTGCAGGCGCTGGGCTACGATTGCCACGACGAAACCGACAACCCGGCGTTCCGCTTCTTTTTGCAGGGGTGAGTCCGGTGGGTTTATCCGACCGGTTGTCCCGTTTAGCGGCAGAAGGCCGGGAGATGGAAAGCCAAATTGCGGCGCGCGATCGTGCGCTTTTCGCCGGCGTGGATGCGCAGCTCGAGCAGCATTTCATGACGCCGGGCCAGCGGCTGTCACCGCCGGGCGTCGGCAACGTCATGCTGCTGATGGTGTGCCTGATGCTGGGCCTGGCGGGCGTGATGGGTCTGGTCACGGATGTGGCGGCCGCCTGGAGCGGCAAGACCTCCGCCGCCGTGTTGATGGGCAGCGGCGCGATCGTGGCGGTGTGGATGACGCTGATCCTGTTCCAACTGGTGCAGGGTAAAAACAGCGGGGTGGTATTGCTGCAATATTACCTTGGCATGCTCGGTCTGTGTTGCCTCGGCGGCGCGGCGGCGTGGGCGGCGGGCATGACCGGCATCGCCACCGGCGCCCTGCTGCTGGGGGGCGCGGTTGGCGGGGCGCTGTTCAGCAACCGGGCGGCGTTCTACCTGTATGTCGCCTATTTCCGCACGCGTCGGCGCGTGTTTATCAAACGCCGTTGGCAGAGGGAAGATCTGCGCAATACCCGATAAACCGTCAGAACGGAAAAACTTATGACGCAACCTTTCTCCGGCTTTAGCCAGCAGGGCCTGAATTTCCTGCAGCAGGTGCGGATCGAGAACGATAAGGCGTGGTTCGACGGCAACCGCGACATCTACGATCGCGAGCTGCTGGCGCCGTTTCGCGCGCTGGTGGAGCAGCTTGCTCCCGGCATGCTGGCGATCGATCCGCAGTTCGAGACCCGCCCGGCGATCGGCAAAACGCTGTCGCGCATTCATCGCGATACGCGGTTTTCTCACGACAAGTCGCGCTACCGCAGCCGCATGTGGCTCACGTTCAAGCGCCCGAGCAAAGACTGGAAAGATGCGCCGGTCTACTTTTTCGAACTGGGGCCGGACATGCTGCGCTATGGGCTCGGTTACTACAGCGCCAACAAGCCGACCATGGATCTGTTCCGCCATACGCTGAAACAGCGGCCGCAGCTTTTCCTGGAGGTGGCCGCCTGTTGCCGGCCGCCGTTCGAGCTGGTGGGCGAGAGCTACAAGCGTCCGCTGGTCAAGGAGCAGGCGGCGGAGATCGCCACCTGGTACAACCGCAAATCGTTCGCGGTGATGGTGACGGACAGCGAAGTGGAAAAGCTGTTCAACGCCGATCTGGCGCCGCTGCTGGCCGGGGCATTTTTGCAGCTTGAGCCGCTCTATCACTGGCTGATGCAGGTGGAGGCGATGAAGCAGGTCGATCCGGCCGACCTGTAAAAACCCCGCGTCAGCGGGGATGCAGCAATCGCCAAAAGGCGTCGATCAGCGGATCGCTGAGGCGTTTTTTCTGGACGCAGACCCCCAACTCGAACGGTTCGACCATCGAGATGTTATCCAGCTGCGAGATGCGGTTGCGCACCGGTTCCGGGCTGTTGTCCACCACTACGCTCGGGATCAGCGCGATGCCGCAGCCCAAGGCCACCATCGACACGATGGCTTCGTGGCCGCCGACGGTGGCGTAAATCAGCGGATTGCTGATGCGGTGACGGCGGAACCACAGTTCGATGCGTTTTCGCGAAGGGCCGTGCTCCGGCAAGATGAAGGGGATCTCGGCCCAGTCGGGCTTGTCGGCGAACGCCTGGCTGCGCACCGCGCAGGGCAGCGCCGGCGCGATCAGCACCAGCGGAATTTCGCCGATTTTGGTGAACGCCACGCTGGCGGGCAGCGTTTCCGGCCGGCCGGCGATGCCGAGATCGGCCTCGTTGGACTGCACCTTGTCGACCGCGTCGGCGGCGTCGCCGGTGGTCAGCTTGATCTCTACCAGCGGGTGCTGTGCGCGGAAGCGATCGAGGATCGGCGGCAGGTGGCTGTACGCGGCAGTCACCGAGCAGAACAGCCGCAGTTCGCCGCTCAGCGAAGGGCCGTGCTGGCCGAGCGAGTGCTTGAGCTGCTGATATTGCAGCAGCGTTTGCTGGGCGAATTCTTTCAGCTGTTCGCCGGCGTCGGTGAGCTGCACGGTGCGGTTATCGCGCAGGAACAGCGGCTGCCCGAGGATCTCTTCCAGCCGCTGGATCTGGCGGGAGAGCGTCGACGGGCTGACGTGCATCGCCTTGGCGGTGCGCCCGAAGTGATGGCTTTCGGCCAGATGCAGGAACAGCTTTAAATCACGTAAATCCATATCGATACGCTCGCAGTGAGAGTGTTGCAAAAATTGCAATATCACGTTCTCAATATATCAATTTAAGCAACGCATTTCCTGTTATACATTGAGTTTAACGAATCTCCGCACAGACAGGGCGGGGAATGAAAATAACAATGCAAGACAACATCAAACCGGAGTACCACCATGGCTAACTATTTCAACACATTGAACCTGCGTCAGCAGTTGGCGCAATTGGGTAAATGCCGCTTTATGGCGCGCGACGAATTTGCTGACGAAGCCGGCTACCTGAAAGGTAAAAAAGTGGTGATTGTCGGCTGTGGCGCCCAGGGGCTGAACCAGGGTCTGAACATGCGCGATTCCGGTCTGGATGTCGCCTATGCCCTGCGCAAAGAAGCGATCGACGAGAAGCGCGCTTCCTGGCGCAAGGCGACCGAAAATGGCTTCAAGGTCGGCACCTACGAAGACCTGATCCCGCAGGCGGATCTGGTGGTCAACCTGACGCCGGACAAGCAGCACTCTTCCGTAGTGCGCGCGGTGCAGCCGCTGATGAAAGACGGCGCGGCGCTGGGTTACTCCCACGGCTTCAACATCGTTGAAGTGGGTGAGCAGGTGCGTAAAGACATCACCGTGGTGATGGTCGCGCCGAAATGCCCGGGCACCGAAGTGCGTGAAGAGTACAAGCGCGGCTTCGGCGTGCCGACCCTGATTGCGGTTCACCCGGAAAACGATCCGAAAGGCGAAGGCATGGCGATCGCCAAGGCCTGGGCGGCGGCGACCGGCGGCCACCGCGCCGGCGTGCTGGAGTCTTCCTTCGTTGCCGAAGTGAAATCCGATTTGATGGGCGAGCAGACCATTCTGTGCGGCATGCTGCAGGCGGGTTCGCTGCTGTGCTTCGACAAGCTGGTTGCTGAGGGCACCGATCCGGCTTACGCCGAGAAACTGATTCAGTTCGGCTGGGAAACCATCACCGAAGCGCTGAAGCAGGGCGGCATCACCCTGATGATGGATCGCCTGTCCAACCCGGCCAAGCTGCGTGCCTATGCGCTGTCCGAACAGCTGAAAACCATCATGGCGCCGCTGTTCCAGAAGCACATGGACGACATCATTTCCGGCGCGTTCTCCAGCGGCATGATGGCCGACTGGGCGGAAGACGACGTGAAACTGCTGACCTGGCGCGAAGAGACCGGCAAAACCGCATTCGAGAATGCGCCGCAGTTTGAAGGCAAGATCAGCGAGCAAGAGTACTTCGATCACGGCGTGCTGATGGTGGCGATGGTGAAAGCGGGCGTTGAGCTGGCGTTCGAAACCATGGTCGATGCCGGCATCATCGAAGAGTCGGCTTACTACGAGTCGCTGCACGAGCTGCCGCTGATCGCCAACACCATTGCGCGTAAGCGTCTGTATGAAATGAACGTGGTTATCTCCGATACCGCAGAGTACGGCAACTACCTGTTCGCCAACGCGGCGGTGCCGCTGCTGAAGGACTTCATGACCACCCTGCAGGCGGGCGATTTGGGCAAAGCTGTGACGGGTACGGCGGTGGACAATGCGCAGCTGCGCGACGTGAACGAAGCGGTGCGCAGCCACCCTATCGAAACCGTCGGCCGTAAACTGCGCGGCTACATGACCGATATGAAACGCATCGCCGTCGCGGGCTGATTTTCCGCAAGGCAAAGCACAAAGAGAAAGAGCCGGCAGCGATGCCGGCTTTTTTTATGCCTCCGGCATCATTGCGGCGGGAATGATGGCGCCGCGATGCTGGATCACCGTAGCGGCCAGCAGATGGCCGCGCTGCGCCGCCCGTTGGGCGCTGCCGCCGTTCAGGCGGGCCGCCAGGTAACCGGCGCTGAAAGAATCGCCCGCTGCGGTGGTGTCGACGACACGCTCTGGCGGCAGCGCGATCGCCGGCACCTCAAGTTTCTCCCCTGCCATACTGAACACCAGGCAGGCGTGCGCGCCGCGTTTGATGACGATCTCGCCGACGCCGAGCGCCTGCGTGCGAGCTACCGCCTGTTCGATAGGCTGCGCTCCCCACAGCAACTCTTCGTCATCCAGCGTCAGAAAAGCGATGTCGGTACAGGCCAGCACCTCGCGGTAGGCCTGCTGCGTTTCCTCACGGCTTTGCCACAGGCGCGGACGGTAATTGTTGTCGAAGATCACCTTGCCGCCGTTGGCGCGACAGCGGCGCAGCAGCGCCAGCAGTTTCATGCGATCGGCAGGCGCGAGGATCGCCAGGCTAATGCCGCTGAGGTACAAGTAATCGAACTGCGCCAGCCGTTCGCACAGTGCGTCGGCCTGCGGTCCCGCAAGCCAATACCGGGCGGCGGCGTCATTGCGCCAGTAGTAGAAAGTACGTTCGCCGGCGGCGTCGGTTTCGATGAGGTACAGGCCCGGCAGCTTGTTGTCGAATTGCTGAATCAACCCGGTCTCGATCTTCTCCTGCCGCCAGGCCTGCAGCATGTCGCCGCTGAAACTGTCGGTGCCGAGTGCGGTGACATAATGCACCCGTAGCGTCTGTTCCGGCATTTGGCGGGCGAGGTAGACGGCGGTGTTGAGGGTATCGCCGCCAAAGCCGCGCGTCAGCTGTGCGCCCTGCTGCGACAGCTCGATCATGCATTCGCCGATCACGGCGAGATTTCGGATAGTCATCGTCAATAAGCCCTGGCTAAAGAAGAAGCAATAGCTGTCAGTCTCCACGCAAGGCGGTCAGGGAGTCAATAAATTAAAACGGCGTTTTAATTTTTTATGATCGCGATCGGCGAACGCGGGCAGGACGGAGGCGAAACGGGCGGCAATTCGGCTTAAAGTTTTACGCTGCGTTGCCGATAAGCTGGGTAAAGAAACAGCGGCAGCGCTCTCATTTCCCCGCCACGGCGATAGTACCGATGATAACCAATCTGATCTCTGGTCTGCTGGCGCCTTGTTTTGCCCTCTATGCCTGCGCCAAATCGCGGCGCTACTGGCGGCAATGCCGGCGCTTGTATACCTTCCAGCCGATTTATCGCACCAGCGGCGCGCTGCTGGCGGTGGAACTGCTGACGGCGGTGTATCACCCGAATGAGCCGGACAAGCGGCAATCTCCGGAGCATTATTTTTCCTCGCTCGGCGTCGCCCAGCGTTTGCAGGTGATCCAGGAACAGCTGGCGCTGTTGCAGCGCTGGCAGGCATTGTTCATTCGTCACGCGGTGATGGTGTCGGTCAATATCGACGGCATCGCGCTGCAAGCGTTGCAGCGCCATAGCGCGTTGCAACGGCAGATCGCCGAGATGCCCTATCTGCGCTTCGAGCTGGTGGAGCACGCCGAAACGGCGTCAAACCGCCCGCTGCAGCAGATCGTCGGCGGCGAGCGGCTGTGGCTGGACGATTTCGGCAGCGGGCTGGCCAACTTCTCCGCCGTCGGCGCCTGGCGTTATCAGTACATCAAGGTGGCGCGCGAATTGTTTACCTTGCTCAAACAGTCGGAAGAGGGCGTCCAGCTGCTCGGCACCCTGATCAAGATGATGAACCAGCACAGCGACGGGGTGATCGTCGAGGGCGTGGAAACCGAACAAGAGTGGCGGCTGGTGCAGCGTTCCGGCGCGTTGGCCGCTCAGGGCTACTACCTTTCCCGCCCGGCGTGCTTTGAAACTCTGCACAGCGTGCCGACGCTGTTCGCCGCGCCCGGCACGCCGGCGTGAACTCCGGCCTATCCTCAGCTAGGCTTAAACGGGGCTGCTAACTCCTTTTCCTTTCATTCGGCAGCCCGATTTATGCGCTGAGGGAGCCGCTATGACAAGAACAGGAAAGGTTTTCAGCTGGCTGGGCGGCATTGTGCTGCTACTGATCGTCGCGCTGGCGATCTTCATTGCTACCTTCGACTGGAATCGACTCAAGCCTACCATCAACGACAAAGTGTCGGCCGAACTGCGGCGACCGTTCGCCATTCGCGGCGATCTGGGCGTCGACTGGTCGCGCAATCCGGATGAGGGCGGCTGGCGCGCCTGGGTGCCCTGGCCGCATATTCACGCCGAAGACGTGTGGCTGGGTAACCCGAAAAACATGCCCGGCGACAGCATGGTGACGCTGCAGCGCGTCGACGCCAGCATTGCGCCGCTGGCGCTGCTGGGTAAAGAGCTGCTGATCCCGCGCATCTGGCTGAAGCAGCCGAATGCTTCGTTGCAACGTCTGGCCAACGGCGACAACAACTGGACGTTTGACCTGGCTGCCGGCCAGGATCCCAAGCAGCCGCCTTCCGACTGGTCGTTCACCGTTCACGACATCGTATTCGACAAGGGGCAGATCGCCTTTAAAGACGCCACGCTGAAGGCGGATTTCCGCGCCGTCATCGATCCGCTCGGCAAGCCGTTGCCGTTCAGTGAAGTGACCGGCAAACAGGGCGGCGACAAGACCGCGACCCCCGATTACGTTTTCGGCTGGCAGGTGAAGGGCAAATATAACGGCGAACCGTTGAGCGGCAGCGGCAAGATTGGCGGCATGCTGTCGCTGCAGAGCGCCGATTTGCCGTTCCCGCTGCAGGCCGATGTGCGCTCCGGCAGCACCCGGGTGGTGGTCGCGGGCACCTTGTCCGATCCGCTGAACCTCGGCGGCCTGGATGTACAGCTGAAATTTTCCGGTGAAAGCCTGAGCAACCTCTATGGCCTGACCGGCGTGTTGTTGCCGAATACCCCGCCGTATGCGACCGATGGTCATCTGACCGCCCGTCTGCATCAGCCGGGCGGCGCGGTGTTTGAGTACCAGAAATTCGACGGAAAAATCGGCGACAGCGACATTCACGGCAGCTTGAAGTACGTTGCCGGTAAACCGCGGCCCACGCTGAGCGGTGCGGTGAACTCCCGGCAGCTGAGGTTGGCGGATCTGGCGCCGCTGATCGGCGCCGACTCCAACGCCGCCAAAGCCGGGCGCGGCGAGAAAAGCCGTCAGCCGGCGGATAAGGTGCTGCCGGTCGAACAGTTCGATACGCAAAGCTGGAGCAAGATGGATGCGGACGTGAAGTTTGCCGCCGCGCGCATTGAACGCGGCAGCGATTTGCCGCTGAGCGATCTGGCCACGCACCTGAAGCTGAACAATGGCGAACTGCGCCTGGATCCGCTGCGCTTCGGCATGGCGGGCGGCAGCCTGAACGCTGTCGTGCGCCTCGACGGCGGCAAAAAGCCGATGCGCGGGCAGGTGGATATGCATGCACGCAAACTTCAGCTTAAACAGCTGTTGCCGAACGTGGAGGCGATGAAGCGCAGCCTCGGGCAGATGAACGGCGACGCCAGGCTGACGGGCAGCGGCAATTCGGTGGCCGAGCTGCTGGCGACCAGCAACGGCGATCTGCGCCTGCTGATCAATAACGGGGTGATCAGCCGTAGCCTGATGGAGATCCTCGGTCTGAACGTCGGTAACTATCTGGTGGCGCAGCTGTTCGGTGACGACGTGGTGGGCATCAACTGCGCGGCGGCGGACGTCGGCATCCGCAGCGGCGTCGCCGCGCCGCGACTGTTCGTGTTCGACACCGAAAACGCGGTGATCAACATCACCGGCAACACCAACCTCGCCACCGAACGGCTGGATTTGTCCATCGATCCGGAAAGCAAGGGGATGCGCGTGCTGACCCTGCGATCGCCGCTGTACGTGAAAGGCACCTTCAAGCATCCAGACGCCGGGGTCAAAGCCGGGCCGCTGATCGCGCGCGGCGCGGCGGCGGTGGCGTTGGGGGCGGTGCTGACGCCGGCGGCGGCGCTGCTGGCGCTGGTCTCGCCCAGTGAAGGCGGCGAGGAGAACCAGTGCGGGCAGATCCTGCGGGAGATGAAAGGCAAAAAATAGTCAGGCGCGCGGCGGCGGCGTGAGCAGCCGGCAGTCGTGATCCTGGATCTCTTCCGCCGAGGCCAGGGTGAACGGCAGCAGGCTGCGCTCGGTTGCCAGCAGCAGGAAATCCCCGTCCGGCAGCGCGGTCATCGCCAGGCCGAAGCTGCCCATGCGCCCGTCGGCGCGCGGCGGGCCGGAGGCCAGCAGGCGGAAGGCGCCCTGTTGTTCCAGTTCGGCGGGGGTCACCCGCCGCCCCAGATAGTCATGCCCCAACAGGCCGCCGGGCAGCGGTTGCCATTGCTCGATGAAATGGGGGCCGATCTGCGCCAGCCGCTGTTTTACCGCCGGCAGCAGGCAGGAGATATGAATGTGCAGCTGGTTTTGCGTGCGGCCATATTCCGAATTGATCGCCAGTGAAATATCGCCGTCGTCGATCGGTTTGCCATAGCGTTCCGCCATCACGTGGCGCGCGCGCCAGGCCTGGGCGAAGAAATTCGGCGTGGCGGCGTCCAGCACCGCCGGGCTTTCGATACCGGTGATTTTGGCACTGGGCATCAGCAGGTATTGCAGCGGCCCGTTGCGATCTTTAAACACCACGAAACCGGCCTGCACATCCACCTGCGCGCAGGGCGCCGGGTTGTCATGCGCCTGCTGATTGGGCAGACATTGCTGGCTGACGATGCGCCACAGCGCATCGGGATGGTCGGGTTTCAACCCGTAATAGAGCGCGATGGCGAGAGCCGCCAGCAGCACCACGCAGACAAATACCCCACGACGCAGAGACATCGGCCGATCCTGTTACCGAGAGAAACGTCCAGCATAGCCCGGTTTTATGACAGGAAACGAACAACGCGTGCGGCCCCCCGCAGTGAGGGGGCCACAGAGGATCACAGCGACTGGTGGCGGGTTTCTTTCATCAGCAGGAGGGCCAGCAGCGTCAGCCCGGCCATCGCCGCCAGGTACATGCCGACGTAAAACAGCCCGTAGTGGGCCGCCAGCCAGGTGGCGATGTAAGGCGCCACGGACGCGCCGAGAATCGACGCGACGTTGTAGGAGAACGATGCGCCGGTATAGCGCACTTCGGTGGGGAACAGCTCCGGCAGCAGCGCGCCCATCGGGCCAAAGGTCAGCCCCATGATGCTCAGGCCGCACAGCAGGAAGCCCATCACCAGCGCCTGGTTGCCGGAACCCAGCAGGGTCGGGAACAGGAACGCGAAGCCGATCATCAGCAGGGTAATGGCGATCATGGTCTTGCGACGGCCGAACGCGTCCGCCAGCAGGCCGGCGATGGGCACCATCACGCCGAAACCGATCACCGCCACCATCAGCATCCACAGGAAGCTGTTGCGGGAGTAACCGAGCCCCAGCGGCTGCGGCGCAGTGCCGTAGGTCATCGAATAGACCGTCATCAGATAAAACAGCGTGTAGGTCGCCAGCATGATGAAGGTGCCGAGGATGGTGGCTTTCAGATGCTTGCTCAGCAGCGTGCCGAGCGGCACTTTCACCTGTTTGCCGGCCTTGGCCGCTTTGGCGAACACCGGCGTTTCATGCAATGACACCCGGACGTACAGGCCAATCAGCACCAATGCGGCGGAGAGGATGAACGGCACGCGCCAGCCCCATTCCATAAATTGCTGGTCGCTCAGCAGCCACGAGAGCAGCAGGAAGGTGCCGTTGGCGAAGAAGAAGCCGATCGGGGCGCCCAACTGGGGGAAGGAGCCGTACAGCGCACGTTTCTTGGCCGGCGCGTTCTCCGTCGCCAGCAAGGCGGCGCCGCCCCATTCGCCACCCAGCCCCAGCCCCTGGCCAAAGCGCGCCAGCGCCAGCAGGATAGGGGCGAAGATGCCGATGGTTTCATAGCTCGGCAGCAGGCCGATCAGCACGGTGGAAATCCCCATGGTCAGCAGCGAGGCGACCAGCGTCACCTTGCGCCCCACGCGATCGCCGAAGTGGCCGAACAGCGCAGAGCCGATAGGGCGCGCGACAAAGGCGACGGCGAAGGTGGCCAGCGACTGCAGCGTCGCGGTGGTCGGGTCGCCCTGCGGGAAGAAGATGTGCGGGAACACGATCACCGCGGCGGTGGCGTAGATGTAAAAGTCGAAGAACTCGATGGCGGTGCCGACCAGCGAGGCGACGATGACTTTCCCGCGGGAATTCACCGGTGTAGACGCGTCGTCGGCGTCGAGTGGGGGTGCGATGGTGGCTTGCATATCTATTTCTTATTGTTGGAGGGGGTAAAAATCCATCTTAGTGACAGCATTCCGCCTTTTCAACGCTGGAACTCTGGGCAGCGCCGCCGCTAACCGGTTAAAAAGACTAATGTTTTACCTGGCTTCTTTTCTGTAGCGTTAAACGTTGAGAAATGGGGTTCATACAGTGTGAATGGCTGTAAAAACGGGAAAGAAAAGTGACTGGGTAGTTTGTTATGCTGGTTTTTCGAATGCCATGCCGCATGATTTAGAGAGATTGACTGGTTTTTTGCTTTTTAACCAGAGGAAAGTGCCGGCGCGTGCGATAACACCGGCACGATTGCATGGCTTCAGCGTGCCGGCGGCTCGCGTTCCGGCAAGGCTTTGTCGCCTTTGTAGTCGGCCGTTGCGATCCAGGCGGCGCAAAACAGCGTCAGGCGGGCGAAGAAGTAGAAGAACGCCATCAGCCCGATCACCGAGCCGAAGGCCGCGCCGGAAGGCGATTTCGCCACCTGCGGCAGCGTCATCGTCATCACGAACTTGATCACCTCAAAGCCGATAGCCGCAAGCAAGGTGCCGCGCAGCAGCGCTTTTTTCTTCGGTTTGTGGCGCGGCAGCATCCAGAAAATCCACAGGAACAGCAGATAGTTGGCGAAAATCGAGATCGACAGCGCGATCGTCGTCAGCGCCGGCCGCAGCCATTCGATGCCGTCCAGCCCCAGTGCGTTGACGATCGCCGCCTGCGCCGAGCCGGCGACCGAGGTCAGCGACAGCGTGATAATCAGTGCGACCACCAGGCCGGTCAGCGAGATGAAGTCGCGGGTGTACTTGAAATAGATTTTCTCCTGATCCTGCGGATTGCGCTCCCAGACGTCACGCGATTGCGCGCGGATCGCTTCGCGCAGGTTGCCCATCCAACTGATGCCGGAATAGAGCGCCAGCGCCAGGCCGGTCAATCCCACGGTGGTGCGCTGCTGAATGGCGGTGTTGACGGTGTTCTTCAGCGTGCTGGCCAGCGTCGGATCGCTGATGCTGCCGACGATCCGGTTGATCAAACGGGCCAGCAGATCCGGATTGGAAGCCAGCACGAAACCGGCGGCGGCGAACGACACCATCAGGATCGGGATCAGCGAGAGGAATGAAAAATAGGTGATGGCGGCGCCGAACTGGCTGCCCAGCCGATCGTTAAAGCGTTCGGCGGCGCGCAGCAGGTGCGCAACGCTCGGCCAGGCTTTGATGCGTTCAATCAGACGTGAAAAACCGCTGATGCGGCGGTCGAGCGTTTCATGGCCGGTCTTGATGGCGATAAGCGGCTTCGGCGGCGTGTCTTGTGCGGGCTGGCGGCGTTCCTGGTCTGGTCCTGTAGGCATTACTTCACGATTTCCTTAACGTTAAACGGCATGTATCCGCGTTGATTATAGCCAAAGCCCCGCGGCGTTTTGAGCGCCGGGGCGGCAAACGGTCATTTTCCGAGCTTAACGCGTTAGCGCCCGGCATGAAATGCCAGGAGGCGGTTGATAGGTAAAATTCCTATGAAAACCCCGCCGCGCCTCGGTTTTTTTCACTTCCCTACCTTCAATTTTTATCTGTTTCGTCGGCGAGAAAGCGTTTACTCATGATGTGGCGCCACGCGTTGCCGAGCGCCGCTCCGCTGCAGCCGTAGGGGCTGGAACGGTCTCACCCGTCATCAACAGAAAAACTGGAAGGTCTTATGAAATTGCTTAATCACCCCACCTGCCGTCCGTTTACCGAAGCGGGCAATCTGTCGCAGCTTTCCGCCTACTATGAAGAGGAGAGGCATATCATGTGGATGCTGCTGCGCGCTGCGCCGCGTCCTTGCTTTAATCAGGCGCTGATTGAAGACATCATGACGCTGGCGCAGGCGGCGAAAGAGTCTTCGCTGCGGTTCGATTTCTGGGTCACCGGCTCGCTGGTGCCGAACATGTTTAACGTCGGCGGCGATCTGCAGTTCTTCGCCGAAGCCATCAAGAACCGCAAACGCGAGGCGATGATGGCCTACGCGCGTGCCTGCATCGACTGCGTGCATGCGGCGGCGCGCGGTTTCGATACCGGCGCGGTAAGCATTGCGATGATCGAAGGCAGCGCGCTGGGCGGCGGCTTTGAAGCGGCGCTGGCGCACCATTTCGTGTTGGCGCAGAACAATGCGCGCATGGGGTTCCCGGAGATTGCGTTCAACCTGTTTCCCGGCATGGGCGGTTACTCGCTGGTGGCGCGCAAGGCGGGCATGCGCTTGGCCGAAGAACTGATTTGGGGCGGCGAGTCGCACACCGCAGAGTGGTTCGAGAGCCGTGGGCTGGTGGATCAGCTGTTCCAGCCCGGCGACGCCTACATGGCGACGCGCACTTTCATCGATACCATCCGGCCGAAGCTCAACGGCATGCGCGCCATGTTGCGGGCGCGTCAGCGCGTGCTGCAGCTGACGCGTTCCGAGCTGATGGACATTACCGAGGATTGGGTGCACTCGGCCTTCACCATTGAGGAAAAAGATCGCGCCTACATCGAGCGGCTGGTGATGTTGCAGGATCGCCACACCCTGAACCTGCGTCGTGCCGGCTAACGTTAACGCGCCCGCCTCACGCGGAAGGTGAGCGCGGGCGATAGGACTGCAGCCAATGCTCCAGCTGTTCCGGGAGCATTGGCCGCGCAAACAGAAAGCCCTGCTTTTCGTCCACGCCGACCTCGTCGAGGAACTGATTTTCGCTCTCGGTCTCCACCCCTTCGGCGATCACGCGGAAGGCCAGCGCCTCCGCCGCCGCGACGATCGCGCGCACCAGCGATTGCGAAACCGGGTTGAAATTCACCCCGCGCACGAAGCTTTTATCCAGCTTGATGGCGTCCAGCGGAATACGCGCCAGCTGCGCCAGCGACGAATAGCCGGTGCCGAAGTCGTCGAGATGCACCTGCGCGCCCAGCTCGCGCAGCCGGGTGATCAGCACGCGCGCGCGGTTTTCGTCTTCAATCAGGCTGCTTTCAGTCAACTCGAAGTCCAGCAGACAAGGGGCCATGCGGTGACGGCGCAGCACCCCGAGCAGATCGTTGACGATGCCGTCGTCGGCCAGCTGCCGGGCGGAGAGGTTGACCGCCACCCGCAGATTCAATCCCCGCTCTCGCCACTGCGCCGCCTGGCAGGCGGCGGTCTGCAATACCCATTGGCCCAGCGGGCCGATCAGGCCGGACTCCTCGGCGTAGGAGATGAACTGCAGCGGCGGGATCAGGCCGCGCTCCGGCGAATCCCAGCGCACCAGCGCTTCCACGCTGTGCACTTCACCGCTGCGCGCGTCGATTTTAGGCTGGTAATACAATACCAGCTGATTTTGCTCCAGCCCTTTACGCAGGTTGGTGTCCAGCCACATGTATTCGGCGACGCGCTTGTTCATCTCCGGCGAGAAGACGGTATAGGTGCGTTTGCCGTGCTCCTTGGCGACGTACATGGCGGTATCGGCGCTGCGGATCAGGCTGTCGAGATCGTTGCCGTGCTCCGGGCACAGCGCGATGCCGATCGAACAGCCGGTATACACTTCGATCAGGCCGATGCGGAAAGGGGTCTTCAGCCGATCGATGATGCGCTGCGCCAGCGTTTGCAAACGTTCGCGATCGGTCTGAGGCGCCAGTACCAAAAATTCGTCGCCGCCGAGGCGGGCGAGCACCTGATCCGGGCTCAGGCAGCCGAGGATCGCCAGTGAGACCTCAACCAGCAGCCGATCGCCGAACATATGGCCGTAGGCGTCGTTGACCTTTTTGAAGTTGTCGAGATCGAGGTACACCAGGCCGAAACTCTCTTCGCCGCGCGTGGCGATGGCGTGGTTAATCTTGTCCTGGATGGCGTTACGGTTCGGCAGGCCGGTGATAATATCGGTGTTGGCCAGCACCCGCAGCCGTTCCTGCGCGCGACGCTCTTCGGTGATGTCGGTTCCTGAGCAGATCAGAAACACCTCGTTCTTGCCGCTGCCGCTGTGCACGAACTTATTGCGAAACAGGAACAGCCGCTCGCCCTTGACCGTCTTTACCCAGCGTTCCACCTCATACGAAGAGCCGTTGCGGAAGAAGCCGGCGATGTTGCGCCGCGAGGCGGCGGCTTCTTCCGGGCTCATAAACAGCTGGAAAACGTTCTTGCCGATCACCTCGTGTTCGTGCAGCCCGGTGTACTCCTCGCTCAGCCGATTGAAGCGCTGGATGCGGCCGTGCTGGTCGACGATCACGATCACCGAGTTGGCTTCGGACACCACCTGCTCGGCGAAGGAGAGCCCATGCACCAGATCGCGCGCCACGGATTGGGTATCGCTGAACGCGGACGCGGTGCCCGCCCATTCGAGGTTATTGACGCGGCGCCCGACCAGATGCAGATGCAGCGGTTCGCCGGCCAGCGTGATGGTGAGTTCAAGGCTGGCGGTCACGCCGGTCAAACGGCGAATTTTCGCCGCGTCCATGGCGCTCAGCGCCACCGCGACGTGGGCTTTGCCCTTAACGGCGGACAGCTCCAGGGCATTGCTGTCAAACGCCAGCCGCCAGTGGGGGCTCTGGGTGCCGAAGTGGGCGTTAAGAAGCTCAGGGCCTTGGTCTGCGGACATGATGATTCCTCAAAAGAGCACGGGCGGCCGGTCAGCACGAAGAACCGCTGGCGGCCTGTGGGCCCGAAAGTGGTCGCCGTGCGCGTCTGTGCATCATATAACAGGTTTTCACAGGCGGGGCGGGTAATGGAAACTATTCTATAAGCAATGATTAGTTTTGCGGTGTACGCGCCACCCGGCGACCGGTTGCCTTAAAGTGTAGGAGGAGAACATCGGGTCGTGCGAAGTTTGTACCGGCTTCCCCGCTAACGAAAAACGGTTGATACAAGGTTGCCTTGTGGGCGAGTAAATTATAGCGGTGAGAGGGCGGCTGAAAAATAACCCTGTCGGGGAGATTTTTGCCGGGAAATTAAAATTTCCATCAAATAAACGCCTTCTTCATAGTTTTCTCATAATTGGTGAATAAACCCGTGACGGGTTTTAAAAAGTTTACACACCCTCGCATTACTTGAATTTTATCAGCCTATTATTATCTTCGACGAACGAATGAGCCTGTTAACGTACAGCGCTCCTGATGAAGAAAAATTTTTAAGGAAATGATTATGCGTAAATTGACGGCTTTATTTATTGCTTCCACGCTGGCTCTGGGTTCTGCTTCTGCGGCGTTCGCCGCTGATACGACGGCGGCCCCGGCTGCGGATGCCGCGCCGATGAAAATGATGCATCACAAGGGTGAAGGTAAAGGCGGCCCGTTCGCCGGGCTGAACCTGACCGAGCAGCAGCGCCAGCAAATGCGCGATATCATGAAAGAGTCGCACTCGAAACGCGGTCCGGGCATGAAAGAGGAACGCCAGGCGCTGCATAATCTGGTGGCTTCCGACAGCTTCGATGAAGCGAAGGCGAAGGCGCAAATTGACGCGATCGGCAAAGCGCAATCCGAACGCATGCTGGAACGCGCCAAGGCGGAAAATAAAATGTATAACCTGCTGACCCCTGAGCAGAAAAAACAATACAATGAGAATTATCAGAAACGTGAGCAAAAGATGATGGACCATATGAATAAAATGAAGGAGCAGATGTCCTCCGGTCAGTAATATACGCTCGCGGTAAATAAAAAAGGGCCAGACTATTTGTCTGGCCTTTTTTTTCGGCGTTATCTCCGGCAGACCCGGCAGCGAGTGATTATCATTCCCCACCGGCAATATGTCGGAACTGTTCGGCAACGGCCTGCGCAAAGCGCGGATCGTTAATATGGTAAGGCGTTTTTATTAACCGGCGCTTATGGGTGGCGTGCACCGTCTCCTCCAGCGTTTGCGTAAAGGCGGCCAGCGCTGCGGGATCCCAGAACGGTTGCCCAGGGGCATCCAGCGCCGACACGCCGCCCGCCGGGATCACGAAGCGCACTTCGCCCGCGCAGGCGTTGATTTTCTCGCCAATCCAATGTCCGATTAGCGCATTTTCCCGCGGGCTGGTGCGCACCAGCGTCACTTGCGGATTGTGATGATGGCGCAGGCGGTTCGCGTAGCGAGCCGGCACCGTATTCAGCGCGCCGAAGTTGATCATGTCGATCGCGCCGCAGGAGAGTACGCACGGGATGCCGGTACGCGCGATAGCACCGAAACGATCTGCATTGCAGGGCAGCACACCGCCAAACAGGTAATCGGTCACTTCGGTGGTGGTCAAATCGATGGCGCCGTGCAGTTGCCGGCTATCGATCAGTTTTTCCAGCGCTCTGCCACCGCTGCCGGTCGCGTGAAACGTCAGGCAGTCCCATTGCGGCTCAAGATCGGCAACCAGCGCCTGAATGCAGGGGGTGGTGACGCCAAACATCGTCAGGCCGATTGCGGGCTTGTCGTCGTGATGATCGACAGCGGCGAAGCGGACTGCGCCGGCTATCTGGCGCGCCGCATTGCCCAGCACCCGGCGCGAGATACGGTTCAGGCCGGCGAGATCGGTGACCGAATACAACATGCTGATATCACTGGCGCCGACATAGGCGGAAACGTCTCCCGCCGCCATGCTCGAGACCATCAATTTCGGCAGGCCAATCGGCAACTGCTGCATTGCCGGCGTGATGATGGCGGTGCCGCCGGAGCCGCCCAGGCCAAGCAGGCCGGCGATATCGCGGCGCGTCAGGATAAAACGTTCGAAAGCGGTCGCCATGGCGGCGATTGCCTGGCCGCGGCTGGCTAGAAAGACCGCGCCTGCGCCCGCCGGATGGTGGCGAGCGACCTCTTCTGGGCCGATATCGGCCGGGGAGTCAAACGGCAAGCTTCGGGTGGAGAGATCGACGGTTCGCGTGGGTAAATTCAGGCTGGCAATCAGCCGCCGCACATACTCCAACTCTTGTCCTTTCGTATCTGCTGTGGTAGCAATATAGACAAAATTTGAAGTATCTTTCATGGATTTTTCCGGGGTGTTTCTAATTTTTATTTAAAAATTAATGTATTATATTTTTTTAGGTGCCCTGGTGTTGGCATTTAAATTAAATTGATTAATGTATTTATATAATGAGACGGCAGTATCATTTTTGCAAGGGCAGCTCAGTGCAAAATGGGACTCCTGTCTCATTTTTGAGCTTTTTGCGCGGCCAACCCTTTGTCGTCAACCTGTCGGCAGTGGCGTCTCGCCTGTCGCGCAAGCGTGTACAGATGTATGAGGTTTAAGTGCCGATAAATGCTTTTCCCACCCCGTCCGACCTTTCTCTGACCTCCGCCCGGGCGAAAACACATCGTTTGTTGCTGGCCAGCGCAATGACGCTGTATGGCGAGGGCGCGTTTCCATCGATCACCGATCTGGCGGCGCATGCGCAGGTATCGCGCGCGACCGCCTACCGCTATTTCCCGACCCAAAGCGCATTAATTACTGCGGTGGTGGCGGAAAGTCTGGGGCCTATTCTGGCGTGGCGCCCGCAGGACGACGATGCCCTGAAGCGCATCCAGCAGTTGCTGACGTTGGCCTATCCTCAGATGGAGCGACACGAAGGGGCGCTGCGCGCCGCATTGCAGCTCTCTTTGCAGCAGTGGGCGCACGCCACGCCGGGCGAAAAGTTCGTGCGCGGCAACCGCAAGCGGCTGCTGGCGCTGGCGGTAGAGCCGTTGCAGGGTAAACTGCCGCCAGATTCTTTACAGAGAGTGATTCATGCTTTCTCGCTGATTTACGGTTCTGAGGTGTTCCTGGTGCTGAAAGATATCTGGGGGCTGGAGCTTGAGGGTATCCAGGATGTCACGCAATGGATGGCCAAAGCCATCCTGCGTCAGGCGGAAGAGGATGCGATGAACAGCAAAAAAACATCAGCAGGATAATCCAATTTTTGCCGCTGCCTGAGTGAAAAATCAGCATAATTCACTGAGTAAATATTGGCAAAAGTTATAATTAAAAGTGATAAAAAGCGCCTGTTAAGCACTTTTCATGCGACGCTTTCTTTGGTTGTCTTTTAATTAAATATCATTATTTATCATTGTATTAATTTAATTATCCCCCGCGAATAAATGCCGCCTCAGCGCTGAGCGAGATCATTCTCTTTCCTTATCGTCCCCCGTCTGATTCATCCCTGAAACGTTCTCTCCGCCCACCGAACTGCCGAGTGACACATTAAGCGCACTTGAGATTGTTGTGCTTTATTTATTTGGTGTTACCAAACTGTTACACAAAAAATCTTATAAAACATTTGCAAACAACAACGGACGGTATCTGGGATGGAGAAGAAACTTAGAGGAGTCAAATCCGCTCGGGCGGCCTTCGGCTGGCCTGAAATCGGAGTTCATCGCGCACAATGGAGCGCGATGCTGATCTGCCTGACGGCGATCGGCGGCGCGCAGGCCTCCAGCTATATAGAGAACGGCAAAGCGGGCGATCCGGCCAGCTGGCGCAGCAGTGAGTTCAACGCGGAATGGGGGCTGGGGGCGATCCACGCCGACCAGGCCTACGCCGCCGGTTATACCGGAAAAGGCATCAAACTTGGCATTTTCGATCAGCCGGTCTACGCCAAGCACCCGGAGTTTGCCGGTGAGAATAAGGTGATCAATCTGGTTACCGAAGGCATCCGCGAATACACCGATCCCTATATTCCGGTGAAAAAAGGCGACACTTTCCGCTATGACGGTACGCCGAGCGTGGACTCCGATGGCACGCTCGGTTCGCACGGTACCCACGTGGGCGGCATCGCCGCCGGCAGCCGCGACGGCGGCGCCATGCACGGCGTGGCGTTCAATGCGCAGATCATCAGTGCCGAAAACGGCGATCCCGGCCCGGAGGACGGCATCATCCTCGGCAACGACGGCGCGGTGTACCAGGCCGGTTGGGATGCGCTGGTGGCCAGCGGCGCGCGCATCATCAACAACAGCTGGGGCATCGGCATTACCGAAAAGTTTGATGAGGGGGGTTATGACCCGGCTTATCCGCATTTCACAGTAAACGATGCGCAAAAGCAGTTCGATCAGATCAAACAGATCCTTGGCACCAAGCCCGGCGGCGCCTATCAGGGCGCGATCGACGCGGCGCGCAGCGGCGTGGTCACCATCTTCGCCGCCGGTAACGACGGCAATCTGAATAACCCCGATGCCATGGCCGGTCTGGCCTATTTCGTGCCGGAGATTGCACCGAACTGGCTGTCGGTCGCCAGCTTGCAGGATCCCACCAATACCGGCGATTACAGCATCAGCACCTTCTCTTCTCGCTGCGGTTATACCGCCAGCTTCTGCGTCTCGGCACCGGGAACCCGGGTATATAGCTCGGTGATTGAAGGCACCAGCGTGGAGAATCTGACGACCGGTTACGCCAAATACAGCGGCACCTCGATGGCGGCGCCGCACGTGGCCGGCAGCGTTGCGGTGCTGATGGAGCGTTTCCCGTATCTGAGCGGCGCACAGGTGGCGGAAGTGCTGAAAACCACCGCCACCGACATGGGCGCGCCGGGCATCGACGCGCTCTACGGCTGGGGGATGATCAACCTGGGCAAGGCTATCAACGGGCCAGGCATGTTGGTGACCGCCGAGGATATTCCGGCGGAGTTCCGTATTCCGGATCCGACGGGCGTGGCTTACGGCCCGACCCAATTCGTGGTGGATCTGCCGGGCGTCGGCGCGGTGCTGGACAAGGGCAAACCGACCGAGCGCGTCTGCAGCGATGTGCTGTGCGGGCTGGACGTCTGGAGCAACGATATCTCCGGCCACGGCGGCCTGACCAAGCAGGGTATCGGCACCCTGGTGCTGACCGGTAACAACACTTATTCCGGCCCGACGCTGGTCAATCAGGGGCGGCTGGCGATCAACGGCTCGGTCACCTCGGACGTCAGCGTGCAGAGCGGCGGCATCGTCGGCGGCAGCGGCACGGTCGGTTCGCTGACCGCCCGCCGCGGCGGCACCGTGGCGCCGGGCAACTCGATCGGCACCTTGAACGTGGCGGGCAACGTCAGCTTCGAGCCGGGTTCGCGCTACGCGGTGGAAGTGGGGCCGAACGGCCAGAGCGATCGGATCCAGAGCAGCGGATCGGCGACGATCGGCGGCGGCGAGGTGGCGGTGACGCTGGAGAACAGCGCCAACCTGCTGACGCAAAGCGAGGTGCGCAGCCTGCTGGGCCAGCAGTACACCATCCTGAGCGCGCAGCAGGGGGTGAGCGGGCAGTTTGA
>NZ_JBJNLU010000007.1:0-119656 GCF_052168895.1 Serratia sp. CY37869 | reverse complement strand
GGGGTCTCCCCATGCGAGAGTAGGACACTGCCAGGCATCAAACAAAGCCGAAAGCCCTGAACTGACGTTCAGGGCTTTTTGCTGTGCGTAAAACGTAAAAAAGCGCAGCTACGCTGCGCCTTTCAACCACTCGACAATAAAGTCGGAGATGCTTTCCGGTTGATTGAGATCCAACTGCTTAGCCGAAATGGATAGCGGTCGATCGCTGGCTACCGCGACGACAAACTGATCCAGCATGTCTTCCAACGGTCTGCCGATCTCGGCCCGATAAAGCAGGATCTTGCTGACCGGCTCATGTTTGAACCCTTCCACCAGAATCAAGTCGACCTTATCGGCGTCAAAGCGCCCAGCCAGATAGCGCAGATCCAAAGGTTGTTGCTCCGGCGTTTCGGTCATTAATGCCCAGCGACGATCGCTGGCGACCAGCGTTTGCTCGGCGCCTGCTTTACGCAGCTCATAGCTGTCTTTACCAGGCGTATCCACATCCATGTCGTGATGCGTATGTTTGATCAGTCCAATCCTTACCTGGCGTTGTTTCAGCAACGGGATCAGCTGCTTGAGCAGGGTCGTTTTCCCCGTTCCGCTGTAGGCGCCGATGGCCAGCAAGGGAGGCAATGAACGATTCATTTTTTGAGCTCTCGCGTTTGTTGCCAATTCAGGCAGTCAGCCGGCGTATTCAGGTTATGAAATGCCGCTTGCTGCCCGCTGAACACTACGCGTTGTGCGCCAATTTGATGCAAGAACAGCATCAGCTTGCGTTCACCGCGCGCCAGATAGTCGGCCAGCTGCGGCGCTATTTGGCTATGCAGTAACGCCAGCGTGGGGTGATCTCGTTCACCATCGCTGGCAAAGGCCGCCTGCGCCGCGCCTTTTTGCTGCCATAGCTGAGCGACTAAGTCGGCGGGAAAGTCGGGGACATCACAAGGGACGAAGACCACCCATTCGCTGGGAGCCTGTTTGAGCCCCGCCAGCATGCCGGCCAGCGGCCCGGCGAAATCGGGCGTCAGATCGCCAATCACCGGCAAACCGCTCGCCTGGTAACGTGCCTGATTGCGATTGGCGCTGATGGCGACGGAAGCCACCTGCGGGCGTAACCGAGCCAATACGTGTTGATAGAGTGCGATCCCGCCAATCGACACCAGGCCTTTGTCTTCACCGCCCATGCGCGTGGCCCGTCCGCCGGCCAAAATGACGCCGCTGATTTCTTTATGCATCTCGTTTATCCCGCCTTGTCGATGCGCTGATTGTAGCGCTAAAGCCGGCGCGACATCAGGATTTACCTTTATTGACAAGCCGGTTCTTTCACTGCGTGGGTAAGCCTGTTACTTTGTGAGTTTATTCATGCTATTGGACGATATTGAGATGAAAACGCATCGCGTAAACGAGTTGATCGAGCTGTTGCACCCGGCCTGGCAGGAAGATCCCGATCTCAATTTGATGCAGTTTTTGCAAAAGCTGGCGAAGGAAGCGGGCTTCCAGGGCGAGTTGTCCGAGTTGAGCGACGATATTCTTATTTACCATCTGAAAATGCGCGGCAGCGCCGGCACAGATCAGATCCCGGGCCTGAAGAAAGATTACGAAGAAGATTTTAAAACGGCGTTGCTGCGCGCTCGCGGCGTTATCAAGGATTGATCCTCGTGCGGTGCGAGAAAGCATAGCGCGTGAAATGCGCCATTAATGCTACTATTTCTCATTCCCGGCACCGTGCTGTCAGCGATCAAACGAACGTTATGAATAACTCAGCTTTTAATTTCGACACCCTGTCGCCCGATTTGATCATGGACGCGCTAGAAGGGATTGGCCTGCGCGTCGATTCCGGCCTGACGGCGCTGAACAGCTATGAGAACCGCGTCTATCAGTTTATGGACGAGGATCGTCGACGCTACGTGGTGAAGTTTTACCGACCGGAGCGCTGGAGCGCCGCACAAATCGGTGAGGAACATCAGTTCGCTCTGGATCTGGCCGGCGCGGAGATCCCGGCGGTGGCGCCGTTGGCGCTGCAAGGCGCTACGCTGCATACGCACGGCGGTTTTTTCTTTGCCCTGTTCCCCAGCGTGGGGGGCCGGCAATACGAGATAGACAATCTGGAGCAGTTGGAATGGGTAGGCCGTTTTCTGGGGCGTATCCATCAGGTCGGCGGCGAGCGTTTGTTTGCCGAGCGTCCAACCATGGGGATTGAAGAGTATCTTGTTGCCCCGCGTCAGGCGCTGGCCAATTGCGAGCTGTTGCCGGCGGCTCAGCGTGATGCCTTTCTGCAGGCGACGGATAACCTGATTGCGGCGATCAAGCCACACTGGAATCTGAACTGGCAGCCGCGGCGTTTGCACGGCGATTGCCATCCGGGCAATATTCTGTGGCGCGATGGCCCGCTGTTCGTCGATCTTGATGACGCGCGCAACGGCCCTGCGGTTCAGGATCTGTGGATGCTGTTGCACGGCGAACGTCGCGACCAACTGATGCAGCTGGACGTTTTGCTGGAGGCGTACGGCGAATTTGCCGAGTTCGATCAGCGCGAGCTGGCGTTAATTGAGCCACTGCGGGCGATGCGTATGGTGTATTACCTGGCCTGGGTCGCTCGCCGTTGGCAGGATCCGGCCTTCCCTAAGAGTTTTCCGTGGATGGCGGAGTCTGATTTCTGGTTATCTCAGACTGCGGCCTTCACCGAACAGGTTAAGCTGTTGCAGGAGCCTCCTCTGCAGCTGACGCCAATGTATTGAAGCTTTAACACAATGGAGAGTTTAGTCTTATGAAAAAAATATGGTTGGCGCTCGTTGGCATGGTGATGGCATTCAGTGCCTCGGCGGCACAGTTTAGCGATGGCACTCAGTACGTGACCCTGGACAAGCCGGTGACCGGTGAGCCGCAGGTGTTGGAGTTCTTCTCCTTCTACTGCCCACACTGCTACCAGTTCGAGCAGGTCTATCACGTGTCAGAGAACGTGAAAAAAGCGTTGCCTGCCGGCACCAAAATGACCAAGTACCACGTGGAGTTCCTGGGGCCGTTGGGCAAACAGCTGACTCAGGCGTGGGCGGTCGCGATGGCGCTGGGCGTGGAAGACAAAGTAAGCCCGCTGATGTTTGAAGCGGTGCAGAAAACCCAGACCGTGCAAACGCCGGACGATATCCGTAACGTCTTCGTGAAAGCGGGCGTAACCGCCGCAGATTATGACGCGGCCTGGAACAGCTTCGTGGTGAAATCTCTGGTGGTTCAACAGGAGAAAGCCGCAGAAGATCTGCAGCTGCGCGGCGTGCCGGCGGTATTCGTCAACGGCAAATACATGGTTAAAAACGATGGCCTGGACACCAGCTCGATGGACGCTTACGTGAAGCAGTTCGCCGATGTGGTTAAATTCCTCAGCCAGCAGAAATAAGCCTGATTCAACATGAAAAACGCCGGCATTGCCGGCGTTTTTTTATCCGTATTGCCGCTTCAATTTATCCAGCAACCGGTCTTTTTCCTGCCACAGCGTATTCAGCCACAGCTGGAAGCGCCGCTTGAACTGTTTATCGTTGAAATAATCACCGTGCAGGGTTTCATCGATCGGTAGCGTCTCTATTCTCACCACGATACGCGTCAGGCGGCCGCACAGCATATCCAGAAAGGGCCGCTGGTTATTTTCCGGATAAAGCAGGGTGACGTTCAACACTTTGTCGAACTGATTGCCCAGCGCGCTAAGGGTAAACGCGATGCCGGCGGCTTTGGGCGCCAGCAAATTGCGATAAGGTGAATTGCTTTTAATTTTCTTGGCTTCGGTGAAGCGTGAGCCTTCGACGAAATTGACGATGGTGGTTGGGCGCTGGCGGAATTTTTCGCAGGAACGGCGCGTCGTTTCGATATCCTTGCCGCGTTTTTCCGGGTGCTTGAGCAAATAGGCGCGGGAGTAACGCTTCATGAATGGCATGTCCAGCGCCCAGCAGGCCAGGCCGACAAACGGCACCCAGGCGAGCTGCTGTTTGAGGAAATACTTATTCATTGGAATATGATTTCTGAACAGCACGCATAACACGACAATGTCTGACCAACTTTCGTGGTTGCTGATCAACAGATACCAGTTTTTGCGATCCAACCCTTCCAGCCCTTCAATATCCCAACGCAATTGCCCGTTAATGCGCAATAACAGCGCCAGCCCTTGGCACCAACACCACATCATGAAATCGGCGAAAGCCGAGATATATCGCCAAACGGCGGGAATGGGCACCACGAGTTTCACGATGCCGGCCAGCGTGATGGGGATGGAGCATAACACCGTCACCAGAATGGTAAGTATGACGGAAATGATAAAGATAACAGGCGTTAACAATCTTGGCATGATTATGGGCTGACGGTTGGTGGGAACATCGTTGCATGCCAAAGCGCATGAACAAAAACGCATTTTAACAGAAATCGTCGGGGTAAAGCGCCGCTAAAAATCACTGTTTTTCGTCTCATCGGATAACCATTTGCTGAGTTTTCGTGCAACTTGTCCAGCTTGTGCTATGGTAATTGAGGCGCCGAATTTGATTAATAGTGCGATTAAAATCCGGCGAAAGTTATATCCACAAATCCAATAAAAGCCAATAATTAAGCGTCGCCGGAATTCGTTCTTTTAACGCGGTGATTTAAATAGGAATTTTATTCGCCGTTATAACGATAATCGCAGCGTTATAATTCGGTCTCTTTTCTATGCACAAAGTTATCCACAGGTAAGATCTTGCGGATCCTCGCGCACAATCACATCATTTTCGTCCGCAATGCACGCTAAGGTTCGTCTCCGGCGGCCAGCTATGGCATGCTTACCCCTATGTCCGATCACGATAAAGAAACGCTATGGCCCAGATTGCAGAAAACCCACTAATCCTGGTTGACGGTTCCTCTTACCTCTACCGCGCTTATCACGCCTTCCCGCCGCTGACCAATTCGGCGGGCGAGCCGACCGGCGCGATGTACGGCGTGCTGAATATGCTGCGCAGTCTGCTGTTGCAGTATCAACCGAGCCACGTTGCCGTGGTGTTTGATGCCAAAGGGAAGACCTTCCGCGATGATCTGTTCGCTGAATACAAGTCGCACCGGCCGCCGATGCCGGACGATCTGCGCGCGCAGATCGAGCCGCTGCATAACATGGTCAAGGCGATGGGCCTGCCGCTGTTGGTGACGCCCGGCGTAGAGGCGGATGACGTCATCGGTACGCTGGCGCTGGAGGCTGAAAAGGCCGGCCACGCGGTGCTGATCAGCACCGGCGACAAAGACATGGCGCAGCTGGTGACGCCGAACGTCACCCTGATCAACACCATGAACAACACGATCCTCGGCCCGCAGGAAGTGTGCGACAAGTACGGCATTCCGCCGGAGCTGATCATCGACTTCCTGGCGCTGATGGGCGATTCATCGGACAACATTCCCGGCGTGCCGGGCGTGGGCGAGAAAACCGCCCAGGCGTTGCTGCAGGGTATCGGCGGCCTGGATGCGCTGTACGGCAATCTGGAGAACATCGCCACGCTGAGCTTCCGCGGCGCCAAAACCATGGCGGCCAAGCTGGAACAGAATAAAGAGGTCGCGTACCTCTCCTATAAGCTGGCGACGATCAAAACCGACGTCGAGCTGGATCTGACCTGTGCGGACCTGACGGTCTCCGCGCCGGATGTCGACACGTTGCAACAGCTGTTCAAACAGTACGAGTTCAAACGCTGGCTGGCGGACGTAGAAGCCGG
Organism: Serratia sp. CY37869; assembly: GCF_052168895.1. Classification (NCBI taxonomy): domain Bacteria; kingdom Pseudomonadati; phylum Pseudomonadota; class Gammaproteobacteria; order Enterobacterales; family Yersiniaceae; genus Serratia; species Serratia sp. CY37869. Next base: position 113,969 of record NZ_JBJNLU010000007.1, on the reverse strand, counting down.
CGTCTGGTTGGAAAACAAGAAAGGCGCGGGCGCGAAAGCTGCCGGCACCGCCAAACCAGCCGTAGCCGCGGAAGCGCCGAAAGCGCTGGCGGAGGCCAAGCTGTCTCAGGACGGTTATGTCACCATCCTGGACGAAGCGACCTTTACCGACTGGCTGGCGCGGTTGAAAAAAGCCGACGTGTTTGCCTTCGATACCGAAACCGATGGCCTGGATACCCTGACCGCCAATCTGATCGGCCTGTCCTTTGCGATCGCGCCGGGCGAAGCGGCTTATTTGCCGGTGGCGCACGATTATCTGGATGCGCCGGCGCAGCTGGATCGCGCTTACGTGCTGGAGGCGCTCAAGCCGCTGCTGGAAGACGAGAAAGCGCTCAAGGTCGGGCAAAATCTGAAGTTCGATATGAGCCTGCTGGCGCGTTACGGCATCGAGATGCGCGGCATCGCCTACGACACCATGCTGGAGTCCTATGTGCTGGACAGCGTCGGCGGCCGTCATGATATGGACAGCCTGGCCGATCGTTATCTTGGCCACAAAACCATCACTTTCGAAGAGATCGCCGGCAAGGGCAAGAACCAGCTGACGTTCAATCAGATCGCGCTTGAGCAGGCGGCGCCATACGCTGCCGAAGACGCCGATGTCACGCTGCAGCTGCATCTGTCGATGTGGCCGCAGCTGAAACAGAGCGCGGAACTGCTGACGGTGTTCAACGAGATTGAAATGCCGCTGCTGCCGGTGCTGTCGCATATTGAACGCACCGGGGTGCTGATCGATCCGGCCATTTTATCGGCCCACTCCCAGGAGCTGGCCAAGCGTCTGGCTGAGCTGGAGGCGCAGGCCCACGAGCTGGCGGAAGAGCCGTTCAACCTGGCGTCGACCAAGCAGCTGCAGGCTATCTTGTACGAAAAACAAAAGCTGCCGGTGCTGAAGAAAACTCCGGGCGGGGCGCCATCCACCAACGAAGAAGTGCTGGCCGAGCTGGCGCTCGACTACCCGCTGCCGAAGGTGATTCTGGAATACCGTGGTTTGGCGAAGCTGAAGACCACCTATACCGACAAGCTGCCGCTGATGATCAATCCGGTCAGCGGGCGGGTGCATACCTCGTATCATCAGGCGGTGACCGCCACCGGCCGTCTCTCCTCGAGCGATCCGAACCTGCAGAACATCCCGGTGCGCAACGAAGAAGGGCGGCGCATTCGCCAGGCCTTTATTGCGCCGGAAGGCTACCGCATTGTCGCGGCCGACTACTCGCAGATCGAGCTGCGCATCATGGCGCATCTGTCTCAGGATGAAGGGCTGCTGAAGGCCTTCGCCGAAGGGAAAGACATTCACCGCGCCACGGCGTCGGAAGTTTTCGGCGTGCCGTTGGATAAAGTGACCGGCGAGCAGCGCCGCAGCGCCAAGGCGATTAACTTTGGTTTGATTTACGGCATGAGCGCCTTCGGCCTGGCGCGTCAGCTGGGGATCCCGCGTGGGGAAGCCCAGCGCTATATGGATCTCTACTTCGAACGTTACCCGGGCGTGCTGGATTACATGGAGCGCACCCGTCAGCAGGCTTCCGAGCAGGGCTATGTCAGCACGCTGGACGGCCGCCGTCTGTATCTGCCGGACGTCCGCTCCAGCAACGCCATGCGCCGCAAGGCGGCCGAGCGCGCCGCCATCAACGCCCCGATGCAGGGCACGGCGGCCGATATCATCAAGCGTGCGATGATAGAGGTCGACGCCTGGCTGCAGGGGCAAGAGAAGCCGTTGGTGCGCGCGATCATGCAGGTGCACGATGAATTGGTGTTCGAGGTGCACGAGTCGGTGATCGACGAAGCCAGCCAACGTATCCGCCAACTGATGGAAGGCAGCATGACGCTGGCGGTGCCGCTGAAGGTCGATGTGGGCGTCGGCATGAACTGGGATGAGGCGCACTGATCGCCGGGTTATCGCCGTATGCGCTAACTGGCGAGAAGCTAAGCACTTTTCGTAATTAAGCTACAAGATGCGGCGATAGTTTCCCCAACTTCGCCGTTCTTGTGTCTCAAATTGTGTAAGTAAACTACAAAAAATTCTTTTGCCCTGCGAAAAAATGATGTAGAGTTACAGGCGTAGGGTACAGAGGTAAGATGTTCTATCTTTCAGACCTTTTACTTCACGTAATCGGATTTGGCTGAATATTTAGCCGCCCCAGTCAGTATTGACTGGGGCGTTTTTTATTGTAAAAACAGCAGCAAACCATACGTTTTTCCTATCGCTCAGCCCCGACTTTCATTTCAACTTCCGCTCCCTCAATCCGCGTAATTCGGCGAAACAAGCCCGTTTTGGCGATAAGTCTTTATGATGGCTTTATTTCAAAAATGTAATTAGATAACGAAAAATCCCGCCTGCGGCCGATCTGCGGGCATAAAAAAGCCGATGCGGTAAGGCATCGGCTCAAACGTGCGATCAGGGCTTATTCGCCGATGTCCTCTTCCGGCAGCACTTCCGGCGGGATCTCGTTAAACCAGGTGTCCAGCTTCTGGCGCAGCTTGTCGACGCCGATCTTTTTCAGCGATGAGAAGGCTTCGACCTGGATATCCCCCATAAACGGCAGCACCGCTTCACGCACCATGTTGAGCTGCGCCTTGCGTGCGCCGGAGGCCAGCTTGTCGGCCTTGGTCAGCAACACCAGTACCGGCGTGCCGACGTCGACCGCCCACTGGATCATCTGTTGGTCGAGATCTTTCAGCGGATGGCGGATATCCATCAGCACCACCAGCCCTTTCAGGCTGTTGCGCATCTGCAGGTATTCGCCCAGCGCGCGTTGCCATTTGCGCTTCATTTCTTCCGGCACTTCGGCGTAGCCATAACCCGGCAGGTCGACCAGACGAATGCCGTCTTCCACTTCGAACAGGTTAATCAGCTGGGTGCGCCCCGGCGTCTTACTGGTGCGCGCCAGGCTCTTTTGGTTGGTCAGCGTATTCAGCGCGCTGGATTTACCGGCGTTGGAACGGCCGGCAAAGGCGACTTCAATTCCTGCATCCCCCGGAAGATGGCGAATATCGGGTGCGCTGGTGACGAAATGGGTCACATGATAGTTGTAGTTCTTGCTGGTCAAAATTTTTCGTCTCCGTGAGGATGGCTAACTGGTTGGCGATTATAACTGCATCAGCGGTAAAAATGGCGTGTTTCTCCGTTTTTAAGCGGCGGGGCGCGATAAAACGACGGTTAAGCTGCTCGTACGTTGTGAGACATTTGCCATTCGAATCGCGGGTAATGTCGCTTTATTCGAAAGCGATATTTCTGTTTCTTTTTTAAAAACAATGTGTTGTTTTTTCGTTGTGTGGAAATGTCAGTCAAATCGGCCTCCGGTGCCTTGAGCCTTCGCAACAATAACGTAAAGTACTCGTTAACGCAGGGTTGCGCAGGATTAGGGAACATCCGGGAAGGATGACAAATCTCAGGGAATGCACAGGGCGTGCAATGAGTGCCAGGATGAACGCAAAAGGAAGTGACCCTTTCGCACCGGAATAGGCGGCAGGCACATCGGATGGTGAAGTATCGGCAGTTTGGATGCCCGCAGGAAGCGCGCTCGGGAAGAGCGGATGCGAATGGATTGCGCCATGGACGATTTTCCTTTCAGGATGAAGGACGTAGTGGCAGGGAATGCGGTTATAGCAGAAGGAAAAACCGGGATGTTGCATGTACGCAAGGAGCGCGTAACAGGAATACCCTTCGCAAGAAGGTGCGAAATAGGCGGCAGGTTTAACCTGCCGCCTTTTTTCTTTGTCCGCTTTCTGCTAGATTCCGCCGCAATTCTATACTGAATCTACATACCTAAGAGCACACGCTATGAACCAGCCATCAAAAGCACCTCGCGGCAGCGCGGCGAAGTCAAAAACGAAAAAGAAAAGCCGTATGGAGCTCGATCAGGAAGCGCGTGAGCGCAAACGCCTGAAAAAACGCCGCGGCCACGCTTCCGGTTCGCGCACTCAGGTCGAGTCCGGCAGCCAGAAAAACAAATCGGCGGCGGAAGCCAAAGATCCGCGTATCGGCAGTAAAGTGCCGGTTGCGCTGGTGGTCGACGAAACCAAAGTGAAGGCCAAACCGCAGCCGAAGCCAAAGGCTGAAGCAAAACCGCGCCTGTCGCCGGAAGAAGAGCTGGCGAAGCTGGAAAATGACGAACGTCTGAACGCGCTGCTGGATCGCATCGACGATGGCGAAACGCTGAACGCGCAAGAGCAGGCGTATGTCGACAAGACGCTGGATCGCATCGATGTGCTGATGGACGTGCTGGGCATCGAGCTGGGCGATGAAGACGACGAGGAAGAAGAAGAGAAGCAGGAAGATATTCTGAAGCTGCTGAAAGGCGGCAACCCGAAGGACGCTTTTTAACGCGCCATGTGGCTGATCCCGACAATAGCCCTACTCTTGATGTGTTATCTGCTGTGGTTATTCGGTAAACTATGGCGGCTGTCTAAGCGCAAAGCGCGTTTTCGCAGCGCTTCCGTGGCCAGACAGCGCAGACAACCGCCTCTCTCCCGGCCCGGTAGAAAAAGATATCGGAAGGAGTGAGCATGTCAGAGCAGACGATTGTCTGGGATTTGGCCCTGATCCAAAAATATAACTACTCAGGGCCGCGTTATACCTCATACCCCACGGCGCTGGAGTTTAACCAGCGCTACGACGAAGCGGCGTTTCAACGCGCCGCGGCGCGCTACCCTGAGCGCCCGCTGTCGCTGTACGTGCATATCCCTTTCTGCCATAAGCTGTGCTACTTCTGCGGCTGCAACAAACTGGTGACGCGTCAGACGCACAAGGCCGATGAATACCTGAATGTCCTGGCGCAAGAGATCGCCAGCCGTGCGCCGCTGTTCGCCGGCCGCAAGGTTGGCCAGATGCACTGGGGCGGCGGTACGCCAACCTACCTGGACAAAGCGCAAATCAGCCGGCTGGTGGCGCTGCTGCGCGAACATTTTGATTTTCTGCCCGATGCGGAGATGTCGATCGAAGTCGATCCGCGCGAGATAGCGCTGGATGTGCTCGATCATTTACGCGCCGAAGGCTTTAACCGCCTGAGCATGGGGGTGCAGGATTTCAACAAGCAGGTGCAGGCGTTGGTCAACCGCGAGCAGGATGAAGCCTTTATCTTCGCCCTGATCGAGCGGGCCAAAGTGCTGGGCTTCCGCTCGACCAATATTGATCTGATCTACGGCCTGCCGAAACAGACGCCGGAAAGCTTCGCCTTCACGCTGCAGCGGGTGGCTGAACTGAATCCCGATCGCCTCAGCGTGTTCAACTACGCGCATATGCCGAATTTATTCGCAGCCCAGCGCAAAATCAAAGATGCCGATCTGCCCAGCGCGCAGCAGAAGCTGGATATCCTGCAGCAAAGCATCGCGTTCCTGACTGACGCCGGCTATCAGTTTATCGGCATGGATCACTTTGCACGCCCGGACGATGAGCTGGCGATTGCGCAACGCGAAGGCAAGCTGCACCGCAATTTCCAGGGCTACACCACCCAGGGCGACAGCGATCTGCTGGGGTTGGGCGTGTCGGCCATCAGCATGCTCGGCGACAGCTATGCGCAGAACCAGAAAGAGCTGAAGCGTTACTATGAGAGCGTACCGGCGCAGGGCAACGCCCTGTGGCGCGGGTTGGCGCTGACGGACGACGATTGCCTGCGGCGCGATCTGATCAAAACGTTGATCTGCAACTTCCGGTTGGCGTATCAGCCACTTGAACGGCAATACGGCATCGATTTCACCGCTTACTTCGCCGAAGACCTGCAGCTGCTGGCGCCGTTTGAACGCGATGGGCTGGTGGAGCGCGACGAGCAAGGCATTCGCGTTACGCCGCGCGGGCGCTTGCTGATCCGCAATATCTGCATGTGCTTCGACCGCTATCTGCGGCAACAGGCGCGCAGCCAGCAGTTCTCTCGGGTGATCTGAGGATGAAAAAACAGCCGCTGATGCGGCTGTTTTTTTAACTGAAGAAGTTAATCAGCGCGGCGCACAACACCGCGGCGACCGCCGCCTGCGGGGTGTGGCTGGCGGCGGAGCCCAGCTCCGCGCCCTGAGAAATGAACACGATGAATGAGTCCAGCATCGTCAACCTCCGGAGTGTGCGACACGATCATACTGCGCCCGCACCGGCTGTAAAGTCTGCGGTTGGCGTTTTTTTGTGCGCTGGGCTGCGTTTTTTATCATCAACCTCAGCGCCTATTCCATGCCCAGTTCTTTGAGCTTGCGGGTCAGGGTATTGCGCCCCCAGCCCAGCAGGCGTGCGGCTTCCTGTTTGTGCCCCTGGGTGTGACGCAAGGCGGTGGTGAGCAGTGTACGCTCCATCTCCGGCTGCGCTTCCGACAGCAGATTTTGATGACCGGAACGCAGCGCGCGATCGGCCCACTGCGCCAGCAGCGTGGCCCAGCTGTCCGGCAGGCTGTGGCTGGGGCTCTCCGGTGCGGCGGTTTCGAACAGTTCGCTCGGCAGATCCTGAATCAGCACCTCTTGCCCGGCGGCCATCACCGTCAGCCAGCGGCAGGTATTCTCCAGCTGGCGCACGTTCCCCGGCCAAGGCAGGCGGGTCAGCGCGGTTTCTGTTTCCGGATGCAGGTTCTTGGCCTCTACGCCCAGCTCCTTGGCGGCGATCTGCAGGAAGTGGCGCGCCAGCCGCGGGATGTCTTCCCGACGCTCGCGCAGCGGCGGCAGGTGTACGCGGATCACGTTCAGGCGGTGGAACAGATCCTCGCGGAACTTGCCTTCCTGTACCCGCAATTCCAGGTTCTGGTGCGTGGCGGCGATGATGCGCACGTCGACCTTCACCGGCGCATAGCCGCCGACCCGGTAAAACTGGCCGTCCGCCAGCACCCGCAGCAGACGCGTTTGCACGTCGAGCGGCATATCGCCGATCTCGTCGAGGAACAGCGTGCCGCCGTCGGCCTGTTCAAAGCGTCCCTGACGGATTTGGTTCGCGCCGGTGAAGGCGCCTTTCTCGTGGCCGAACAGCTCGGACTCGATCAGATCCTTGGGAATAGCGGCCATGTTCAGGGCGATGAACGGCGACTTGGCGCGCGGGCTGTGGCGGTGCAGCGCATGCGCCACCAGTTCCTTGCCGGTGCCGGATTCGCCGTTGATCAGCACGCTGATCGACGAACGTGACAGCCGGCCGATGATGCGAAACACGTCCTGCATCGCCGGCGCTTCGCCGATGATGTCCGCTGCCGGATCGCTGGCCGGCTGGCTGCGCACCGGCTGCTGCTGCTCTTGATAATGGCTGATGGCGCGCTCGACCAGCGCCACCGCTTCGTCGATGTCGAACGGTTTCGGCAGGTAGTCGAAGGCCCCTTGCTGATAGGCGCTGACGGCCGCGTCCAAATCCGAATGCGCGGTCATGATGATCACCGGCAGCATCGGGTGGCGCTGTTTGATCTGCTTGAGCAGCGCCAGACCATCGATGCCCGGCATGCGGATATCGGACAGCAACACGTCGGGAGTTTGCGTGGCCAAGGCTTCCAGCACGTCATTGCCGCCTTCGAAGGTGGCGCAGCTCAGGCCCGCGCCGGTGAGCGCGCGCTCAAGCACCCAGCGGATGGAGCTATCGTCATCGACGATCCAGACTATCCCTCGTTGCATAGCAAACCTCACTGACGAATGGGCAGGTAGACCGAGAATTCGGTATGACCTGGCCAACTGTTGAATTCAATTTTTCCGCAATGCTGATCGATCAGATTGCGGGCGATGGATAATCCCAGGCCGGTACCGCCTTCACGGCCGCTGACCATCGGGTAGAACAGCGTGTCCTGCAGCTGCGCCGGCACGCCGGGGCCGTCGTCTTCGACGTCGATACGCGCCGCCAGGCGGTAGCGGGTGCCGTGCAACGTAATCTGAAACGCGGTGCGGGTGCGCAGCGTGATGGTGCCGCCCGCCTCACCCAAGGCCTGCAGCGCATTGCGGGTGATGTTCAGTAGCACCTGTTCTATCTGATCCGGGTCGTGAGCCATTTCCGGCAGGCTCGGATCGTAGTCGCGCACCAGCGTGACGTTATCCGGCATTTCCAGCGACACCAGCTGGCAGACGCGCTCCGCGACCTGATGAATGCTCTGGGTGATGTGCTGGCCGGGCCGCTGCGGGCCGAGCAGGCGATCCACCAGATTGCGCAGCCGATCGGCCTGCTCGATGATCACCTTGGTGTATTCGGTCAGAGCCGGATCGGGCAGCGCCTTGGCCAGCAGCTGCGCCGCGCCGCGCAGGCCGCCCAGCGGATTTTTAATCTCGTGCGCCAAACCGCGCACCAGATCGCGGGCCGCCACCTGTTGGGCATGCTGCAGCTGTTCCTGGCTCAGGCGGCGCTGATTGTCCATCGGCGCCAGCTCGACCAGGATATAGCCTTCCGGCAGCGCCTGAGCGGTCAGGGAAAGGATATGCGCGCGGCCATCGACCACCAGGGTCACTTCGTTGTCGGTGAAGCCCTGACCGGCGCGCAGGCTTTCACGCATCAGAGAGACGTTCAGCGAAAAATAGCCGAGCAGGTCGGGCAGCGGCGTGCCGAACAGTTTGCGGGAGCTTTGCGCCAGCAGCTGCTGTGCCGCAGGGTTGGCGTAGTGAACCGCCAGTGAGTCATCCAACAGCAGGATGCTGTTGATGAGTGAATTGAGGATCTGCCCAGCATCGGGCAGCTTGCCAGTTGCCATACAGCAGACTCCTGCACCTTTTTAGTGCATCTATCCTACTCCATCCGGGATCGGCGCGGTATGGAATAGTTTTGCAGAAAATACGGTGGAGAAAAAAACCCATCCGAAGATGGGCTGAAAGTTTCCACGGCAACAAAAAAGCGATAACAAAAATTGTGGGCGCCGTCCGCCTTTGCAGACGGCGCGGGTAGGGCTTAGACGCTGTAGTACAGTTCGAACTCGACCGGGTGTGGCGTCATGCGAACGCGGTCCATCTCTTCTTTGCGCAGTTCGATGTAGGCATCGATCGCATCGTCGGTGAACACGCCGCCGCGGGTCAGGAACTCGCGGTCTTCGTTCAGCGCGGCCATCGCTTCGTCCAGCGAGCCGGCCACTTTTGGGATCTCGGCTTCTTCTTCCGGCGGCAGGTCGTACAGGTTTTTGTCCATGGCGTCGCCAGGGTGGATCTTGTTGATGATGCCGTCCAGGCCGGCCATCAGCAGTGCGGCGAAGCACAGGTATGGGTTAGCCGCCGGATCCGGGAAGCGGGCTTCGATGCGGCGCGCTTTCGGGCTGGCGACCACCGGGATGCGGATGGACGCGGAGCGGTTACGGGCGGAGTAGGCCAGCATCACCGGCGCTTCGTAGCCTGGCACCAGACGTTTGTACGAGTTGGTGGTCGGGTTTGCCAACGCGTTGATCGCCTTGGCGTGCTTGATGATGCCGCCGATGTAGAACAGCGCGGTTTCAGACAGGCCGCCGTATTTGTCGCCGGCGAACAGGTTGGTGCCGTTCTTGGACAGCGACATGTGGCAGTGCATGCCGGAACCGTTGTCGCCGAACATGGGTTTCGGCATGAAGGTCGCGGTTTTACCGAAGGCGTGCGCCACGTTGTGCACCACGTACTTGTAGATCTGAATTTCGTCGGCTTTCTTGGTCATGGTGTTGAAGCGGGTCGCCACTTCGTTCTGACCGGCGGTCGCCACTTCGTGGTGGTGCGCTTCAACCACCAGGCCCATCTCTTCCATGGTCAGACACATGGTGGAACGCAGATCCTGCGAAGAGTCGACCGGTGGAACCGGGAAATAACCGCCTTTCACCGCCGGACGGTGGCCTTTGTTGCCGCCGTCGTATTGAGTGCCGGAGTTCCAGGCGCCTTCGATGTCGTCGATGGCCACGTGGGAACCGCGGATGCTGCTGCCGAAGCGGATGTCGTCGAACAGGAAGAACTCAGGCTCTGGCCCGAACAGCACGGTGTCCGCGATGCCGGAGGAGCGCAGGAAGTCTTCGGCGCGTTTGGAGATGGAGCGCGGGTCGCGATCGTAGCCTTGCATGGTGCCCGGCTCGAGAATGTCGCAGCGAATGATCAGCGTAGGTTCTTCGAAGAACGGATCCAGAACCGCCGTGCTGGCATCCGGCATCAGTACCATGTCAGATTCGTTGATGCCCTTCCAACCACCGATAGAGGAGCCGTCAAACATTTTGCCTTCTTCGAAGAAGTCGGCGTTTACCTGATGAGCCGGGATAGTCACGTGCTGTTCCTTACCCTTGGTGTCAGTGAAACGCAGGTCTACGAATTTCACTTCATGCTCATTCAGCATCGTCAAAACGTGTTCAGCGGACATACTTAACTCTCCCGGTTTATCATTGTCGTCGTCGTGGAACGAATCTGTGGAACTGGCTTTTTTTCGCCTTGAAAAGACTAAAGCGAAAAGCGTGCCAACTTTTTAAAAAGGCTTTCATCGCCTTTCTGCGCGGGTTTTACCCAGACACAGTATGCACCATCAGCGATAATTTGCACCGTCATGGTGCAATAAGGGTGGGGGTGGGCACTGAAATGGTGCAAAAGTGCAACGATTGCGGCTTTTTGCACCGTGAAAGGGATCACAAACTGACCGGTACGCGGTTGTTTATAAGAGATGGTTGTGATCTTGTTTAGTCCCTCGCTTAATACGTGTACAATAGCGCGCTATTTCTAATGCCCGAGGCAAAGCTGTGATCGAAAATTTGCGTAACATCGCCATTATTGCCCACGTTGACCATGGTAAAACCACCCTGGTTGACAAGCTGCTGCAACAATCCGGTACTTTCGGAGAGCGTGCGGAAGCCACCGAACGCGTAATGGACTCCAACGATTTGGAGAAAGAGCGTGGGATTACCATCCTCGCAAAAAACACCGCCATTAATTGGAATGGTTACCGCATCAACATCGTGGATACCCCAGGACACGCCGACTTCGGCGGTGAGGTAGAGCGCGTGATGTCGATGGTTGACTCGGTGCTGCTGGTTGTGGATGCAATGGATGGCCCTATGCCGCAAACCCGCTTCGTGACCAAAAAGGCGTTCGCCAACGGTCTGAAGCCGATCGTGGTAATCAACAAGGTTGACCGCCCTGGCGCACGCCCTGACTGGGTTGTGGATCAGGTGTTCGACCTGTTCGTAAATCTCGACGCGACCGACGAGCAGCTCGACTTCCCGATCATCTACGCTTCTGCGCTGAACGGCATCGCCGGCGTCGACCACACCGACATGGCGGAAGACATGACCCCGCTGTATCAGGCGATCGTCGACCACGTGTCTGCGCCGCAGGTTGAGCTGGAAGCGCCATTCCAGATGCAGATCTCCCAGTTGGACTACAACAACTACCTGGGCGTTATCGGCATCGGCCGCATCAAGCGCGGTAAAGTGAAGCCGAACCAGCAGGTCACCATCATCGACAGCGAAGGTAAAACTCGCAACGGTAAAGTGGGTAAAGTGCTGGGTCACCTGGGTCTGGAGCGTATCGACAGCACCCTGGCGGAAGCGGGCGACATCATCGCCATCACCGGTCTGGGCGAGCTGAACATCTCCGACACCATCTGCGACACCAACGCCGTAGAAGCGCTGCCGGCGCTGTCCGTCGACGAACCGACCGTAACCATGTTCTTCAACGTCAACACCTCGCCGTTCTGCGGTAAAGAAGGTAAGTACGTGACGTCGCGTCAGATCCTTGACCGTCTGAACAAAGAGCTGGTGCACAACGTGGCGCTGCGCGTTGAAGAAACCGACGATGCTGACGCCTTCCGCGTATCCGGTCGTGGCGAGCTGCACCTGTCGGTGCTGATCGAAAACATGCGCCGTGAAGGTTTCGAGCTGGCGGTTTCCCGTCCGAAAGTTATCTTCCGCGAAATCGATGGCCGCAAGCAGGAGCCATTCGAGAACGTGACGCTGGATATCGAAGAGCAGCATCAGGGTTCCGTGATGCAGGCGATGGGTGAGCGTAAAGCCGACCTGAAAAACATGGATCCGGACGGTAAGGGCCGCGTGCGTCTCGACTACGTGATCCCAAGCCGCGGTCTGATCGGCTTCCGTAACGAATTCATGACCATGACTTCGGGTACCGGTCTGCTGTACTCCACCTTCAGCCACTACGACGATGTGCGTCCGGGCGAAGTGGGCCAGCGTCAGAACGGCGTGCTGATCTCCAACGGCCAGGGCAAAGCGGTCGCGTTCGCGCTGTTCGGCCTGCAGGATCGCGGCAAGCTGTTCCTGGGCCACGGTGCGGAAGTGTATGAAGGCCAGATCATCGGTATTCACTCACGTTCCAACGACCTGACCGTAAACTGCCTGACCGGTAAGAAGCTGACCAACATGCGTGCTTCCGGTACCGACGAAGCGACTACCCTGGTTCCGGCCATCAAAATGACCCTGGAGCAAGCTCTGGAGTTCATCGATGACGACGAACTGGTAGAAGTGACGCCAACCTCGATCCGTATCCGTAAGCGTCACCTGACGGAAAACGATCGTAAGCGTGCCAGCCGCGGTCCAAAAGACGCTTAATCGCTGATTGAGTGTCTCATGCTTAGGGCGCGGCTCTCGCGCCCTGAGTTTTTTCCTCTGTTGTTCCCCGTTTGTGCGGCGCGCTATGCGCTTTTCCGTTCGCTCCCTGTTCAGCTGTTCCTTTTCCCGCTACAGTGAAATCTCACCGGCCCATCAGGAGAGGACTATGCTGTATATCTTTGATTTAGGTAATGTGATCGTCGATATCGATTTCAAGCGTGTGCTGGGCGTGTGGAGCAATTTGAGCGGCACGCCGTTGGCGGTGCTGTCCGATCGTTTCACCATGGGTGAGGTGTTCCAGCAGCATGAGCGCGGTGAAATCAGCGACGAAGACTTCGCCGGCAAGCTGTGCGATGAAATGGGCATCGCGCTCAGCTTCGAACAATTCGCCACCGGCTGGCAGGCGGTATTCGTCGCGCTGCGCCCGGAAGTGATCGACATCATGCAGCGCCTGCGCAACGAAGGCCACCGGGTGGTGGTGCTGTCGAACACCAACCGTCTGCACTGCAACTACTGGCCGCAGCACTATCCTGAAGTGGCCGCCGCCGCCGATCATCTCTATTTGTCGCAAGATCTCGGCATGCGCAAACCTGAAGCTGACATCTACCGGCATGTGCTGGCTGCGGAAAACACCGCCGCCGCCGACGCGGTGTTCTTTGACGATCACCCGGCGAACGTCCTCGCCGCGCAGGCGCTGGGGATCAAGACGGTGCACGTCACCGATCGCGACGTGGTGCCGGCCTATTTTGCTCAATGAGCGCTGGGCGCGTTAAGCTTAAGGCGTATCAACGGACATCAAGGAGTGACCATGTCGTTTTTCCGCCGCAAGAAGCTGCCTTCTGCGATTAAGCCAAGCGTCACCTTCGGACGGCTGCTGTACCAACGCATCGACCACGATGGCCTGACGATGTTGGCGGGCCATCTCGCCTACGTTTCCCTGCTGTCGCTGGTGCCGCTGGTCACCGTGGTGTTCGCCCTGTTCGCCGCTTTCCCGATGTTTTCCGACATCAGCGAACAGCTGAAGAGCTTTATCTTTTCCAATTTCGTGCCGGCCGCCGGCAACGTCATACAGAACTACCTGGAACAGTTCGTCGCCAATTCCAACAAGATGACCGCCGTCGGCACCTGCGGGCTGATCGTTACCGCGTTGCTGTTGATCTCCTCGGTGGACAGCGTGCTGAACACCATCTGGCGCAGCAAGAACAAACGGCCGATCGTCTTCTCCTTCGCCGTGTACTGGATGGTGCTGACGCTGGGGCCGCTGCTGGTGGGCGCCAGCATGGCCATCAGCTCCTACCTGCTGTCGCTCAACTGGCTGGCGCAGACCGGCGTCAACGGCCTGGTGGATCAGGTGCTGCGCATCTTTCCGCTAATTTTGTCGTGCATCTCCTTCTGGCTGCTGTATTGCATCGTGCCGACGGTGCGCGTGCCGCCCAAAGACGCGCTGATTGGCGCGGTGGTGGCCGGATTGCTGTTCGAGCTGGGTAAGAAGGGATTCGCGCTGTACGTCACCATGTTCCCCTCCTATCAGCTGATTTACGGCGTGCTGGCGGTGATCCCGATTTTATTCCTGTGGGTCTACTGGAGCTGGTGTATCGTGTTACTCGGCGCGGAAATCACCGTGACCATCGGCGAATACCGCGACTACCGCCGGCAGAAGGCGGAGCAACAGGAACAAAAACCAGAAGGGCAGCAGGAATGATTGCGTTGATTCAACGGGTGTTAAACGCCAGCGTCACGGTGGGTGGCGAGACAGTAGGCAAGATTGGCCCCGGTTTGTTAGTGTTATTGGGCGTGGAGCAGGGCGATAACGAGCAAAAAGCGCAGCGCCTGTGCGAACGCGTATTGGGATACCGCATTTTCGGCGACGAGAACGACAAGATGAATCTCAACGTCCAGCAGGCCGGGGGCAGCGTGCTGGTCGTTTCGCAGTTCACCCTGGCGGCGGACACCCAGAAGGGCATGCGGCCCAGCTTCTCGCGCGGCGCCGCGCCTTTGGTCGCCGATCGGTTGTATCAATATTTTGTTGGCCAGTGCCGCGAACGCGGCGTAGAGACCCAGACCGGCGAGTTCGCCGCCGACATGCAGGTGGCGCTGGTCAACGATGGTCCGGTGACATTCTGGCTACAGGTCTAAGCATTCGGAGAACAGGCGTCTATGTATCACCTACGAGTACCCGTAACAGAGCAAGAACTGAAGGAGTATTACCAGTTTCGCTGGGAAATGCTGCGCAAGCCGCTGCACCAGCCGGTGGGTTCGGAAAAGGATGCCTATGACGCCATGGCCCATCACCAAATGGTGGTGGACGAGGCCGGTAAAATCGTCGCCATCGGGCGGCTGTACATCAATGCCGACAACGAGGCGGCGATCCGTTTTCTGGCGGTAGATCCGACGCTGCAGGATAAAGGGCTGGGGACGCTGGTGGCGATGACGCTGGAGTCCGTCGCGCGGCAGGAAGGCGTGAAGCGGGTGGTGTGCAGCGCCCGTGAAGACGCGGTGGATTTCTTCGCCAAACTGGGCTTCGTCAATCAGGGCGAGATCACCGCGCCGCAGACCACCCCGATCCGTCACTTTTTGATGATCAAACCGGTGGCGACGCTGGACGATATTCTGCATCGCCCCGACTGGTGCGGCCAATTGCAGCAGGCCTGGTATGAACACATCCCGCTGAGCGAAAAGATGGGCGTGCGCATCAGCCAATACACCGGCCAGCGCTTCGTCACCACCATGCCGGAGATCGGCAACCAGAATCCGCACCATACGCTGTTTGCCGGCAGCCTGTTCTCACTGGCGACGCTGACCGCCTGGGGGCTGATTTGGCTGCTGCTGCGCGAGCGCCATCTGGGCGGCACCATCATTCTGGCGGACGCGCACATTCGCTACAGCAAACCGATTACCGGCAGGCCGCGGGCGGTGGCGGATCTCGGCTCGCTGAGCGGCGATTTGGCGCGTCTGGCGCGCGGCCGCCGCGCGCGCGTACACGCCGAAGTGCATCTGTTCGGTGACGAGGACAAGGGCGCAGTGTTCGAAGGCACCTATATGGTGTTGCCAGCCGAGCCGGATGTGCCGTTGGATCAGGGCGGCTCTGAAGCGCTGGAGGAGTAAGGCGGCGGCCTGCCCTGAGGGCGGGCCGCGCAGTGCACTACGGCAGTTTTTGGTTCACCGCTTGGCCGTCGCCGGCGGTGGCCTGCAGATTGCCTTTCAATGAGGCCTTGAACGGCCCATCGCTGTTCAGCAGCCCTTTCAACTGCAGCTCAAGGTTGCCGTCACCCGTCAGCGGCACCGGCTGCCATCCCCATTGCTGCAAGGTGTTGATCGGTACCGAACGGCCGTGCAGCGTCAGCTGGAACGGCTTGCCCGGCAGCTGATCGACGGTCGCTTTGGCCTCAAGCAACCCATTGGGCATAAAGGCGCTGAGCTCGGTGACGGCGATCTGGTTGGCGTCGGCGTTCAGCGCCAGCGAAGGGCGTCGCACGTCGATTTTGTTGAAGGTGGCCTCGCTGCCGTTCAGGTTCAGCGAACCGGACCAAATGCCCCACTGGTGGTCGCGCGCCAGCAGCAGGTTGCTGCCGTAACCGTCCAGCGCGGTGATCTGGAACGGGAAGGCCGGGTTGATATCGATAATCAGATTGCGGTTGGTGGTCAGCTTGGTGACGTACACCTCCGCCAGCCAGTCCGGCAGCGGTTTCAGCCACAGCTCGCGCCAGTCGAGCGGCAGGGTGTACTCCAGCGCCGCCATGGCCACTTCATCCAGCTGCAGGCGTTTGCCGGCGCGCAGCCAGTTGCCGGAGGTGCGTAGCAGCCCGCCTTCCCAGCGGGTGGTGAACTGCTGAATGGCGATGCCGGCGGAGGAGAGTCGCAGGGTGGCGATCGGATCGATCAGGTGGAAACCGCCGTTGACCACGTCGCCGGCGTTGACGTTGAGCGAGCCGTCTTCACTGCGCCAGTCGCCTTTTTCGACGCTGACGTTTTGCAGCGACAGGTCGAGATCGTTAACCGCCCACGCCTTGCCTTCCAGGCGCGCATCGATCAGATCGAAACGCTTGAGGGTGACCGGCGGCAGAGCGGTGAAGCGCCGCATGAATTCCGCCAACGTCATCGGGGTCTGCATGCGCACGCCGCTCAGCCGCAGGCGATCCACCTGCCAGCTGCCGTCGGTGGCGCGGCTGGCCACGCCGGTCAGGTCGCCCTGCGCCAGATCGGCGCCGAAGTTGTTCAACAGCAACTGGCCCTGTTTTTGCTCCCCCTGCACCAACACCTTCGAGGCGGGGATGCCGTTCAGCGTCATCGAACCGGCGCTGAACTGGAACTGGTTGTTGTCCCCCAGCAGATGGCCGGCCAGCGGGCGCCACGGCGTGATGCCGGCATTGACCTGCTGCGCGTTGAGCTGCCACTCGCTATCGTTGGACTGCAGCGCCATGTTGCTCAGTTGCAGCACGTCGGCCTGTACGGGCAGCGCAGCAGCCTGTGGCTGCACGTTCAGCGTGCCGTCGCGCAGCGTGACGCTGTAAAAATAGCGCGGTTCGGTGATTTGGCGCAGGCTGAGGCCGAGATCGACGCGTTTGGCGACCAGCGCCTGTGGTTGGCCGCTGCGCGCCAGCTGCACGTCTTCCAGACCGATCTGGCCCGGCTGATTCCACGAGTGGGTGATTTTTCCTATCGACAGGCGGTATTCGCTGTTGTCGCTGATCCAGGCGCTCAGACGGCCTGCCGCCCAGCGGGTTTGCCCCACCAGATACAGCACCACCGCCGCCAGCACGATCAGCAGCAGCAACGTCAGCAACAGCTTTCCGATAAATTTCATCGTCTACATCCGCATCGGTCAAAAAAGATACCCTGTTTATGCCGCAATTGGCCGGGCATCTCAAGGGCAATGGTCTGATAGACAATAAAAAACGGCCGCAAGCGGCCGTTTGAACGCCAATGGGCGGGTTACTTTTTCTCGTGTTCCTGCGGGAACACCAGGTTCAGCACGATGGCGGTAATGCCGCCGGCGGCGATGCCCGAAGAGAGCAGGGTTTTCAGCCAGTCCGGCGCGAACTGCAGGATCAGCGGCTGCTGGGAGACGCCCATGCCGACGGCCAGCGACAGCGCCATGATCATGATGGCGCGCCGGTTCAGACGCTCGCGCGACACGATGCGCACGCCGGAGGCGGCGATGGTGCCGAACATCACGATGGTCGCGCCGCCCAGTACCGGTTCGGGGATGTGCTGCACGAAGCCGGCCACCGCCGGGAACAGCCCCAGCGCGATCAGCATCAGCGCCACCACGAAGCCGACGTAGCGGCTGGCGACGCCGGTCAGCTGGATCACGCCGTTGTTCTGGCCGAAGCAGGAGTTGGGGAAGGTGTTGAACACCGCCGACAGCATCGAGTTCAGGCCGTTGGCCAGCACGCCGCCCTTCAGGCGCTTCATATACAGCGGCCCGCTGACCGGCTGTTCGGAGACGTCGGAGGTGGCGGTGATGTCGCCGATGGTTTCCAGCGACGTGACCATAAAGATCAGCATCAGCGGCAGCAGCAGGTTCCAGTCGAAGCCCAGGCCGTAATAGAGCGGCGTGGGGATAGTGATCGCCGCCGTGGGGGCCGCCGGTGCGTCGGCGGGCAGCATATCCATCGCCCAGGCCAGCAGGTAGCCGACCGCCATGGCGATCACCAACGAGGCGACGCGCAGGTAAGGGTTGCGCTGGCGGTTCAGCAGGATGATGACCGCCAGCACCGCGCCGGCCAGCAGCAGGTTTTTCGGTGAGCCGAAGCTGTGATCGTTCATCGCGGCGTAGCCGCCGCCGATCGAGGTCAGGCCGACCTGAATCAGCGACAGGCCGATGATCATCACCACGATGCCGGAAACCAGCGGGGTGATGATGCGGCGCGCCAGATGCAGCACGCGCGACAGCAAAATTTCGGTGCAGGAGGCGACCATCAGGGTGCCGAACAGCGCGGCCATCATGGTTGGCACGTCGGCGCCGCCGTTTTTCAGCGCCAGGCCACCCATGATCAATGGCGAAACGAAGTTGAAGCTGGTGCCCTGAATCGACAGCAGCCCGGAGCCCACCGGCCCCCAGGTTTTGATTTGCAGAATGGAAGCCAGACCGGAAGCGAACAGCGACATGCTGATGATGTGTTGGGTATCCTGCGCCGGCAGACCCAGCGCCTGGCAGATCAGCAGCGCCGGAGTGATCACCGCAACGAACATCGCCAACAGGTGCTGGCCGGCGGCAAACAGCGTTTGCGGCAGCGGCGGGCGGTCTTCGAGGCGATAAATCAGTTCGCTGGCGCGGGGTTCAGAGGCGGTTTGGCGTGCGGCATCAAGCTCGGAGGATGACATGCTCATGGTGTGGCGTTTCCAGATACGGCAAAGCAGGCATTTTAATGCGCCGCCCCGCAAAAGCAAACGGTTGCGCCTAAATATTATGTTGCCGACTTTCCCGTTTATGTCGCATTTTCATTCATTTTTTCTTGTCATCTCAGCGTTTTTTACTTCTAATCCTGCACTCATCAAGTTTAAAAACTACGTGGTTTTCTATAACTTATTATTTTTATTTGGATCTTTTCCCTTACATGGAGTACCTGGATGTTTCATCTTGATACTTATGGCACGTTAGTCGCGGCGACGCTGGTTTTGCTCCTTGGGGGCAAGTGCGTCAGAAGCATTCCTCTGCTGCGAAAATATACCATTCCCGCTCCCGTCGCCGGCGGTTTGCTGGTGGCCCTCCTGCTGTTAGTCCTGAAAAAATTCGCCAACTGGGAAATCAGCTTTGACATGTCGTTGAAGGATCCGCTGATGCTGGCCTTCTTCGCCACTATCGGCCTGAACGCCAACCTGGCGCGGTTGCGCGCCGGCGGCAAAGCGCTGATGGTATTCCTGTTCGTGGTGTTGGGGCTGCTGCTGGTGCAGAACGCCATCGGCATCGGCATGGCGAAAATGCTGGGGCTGGATCCGTTGATGGGCCTGATCGCCGGTTCGATCACCCTGTCGGGCGGCCACGGCACCGGGGCGGCCTGGAGCAAGCTGTTCATCGAGCGCTACGGCTTTGAAAACGCGACGGAAGTCGCCATGGCCTGCGCCACCTTCGGCCTGGTGCTGGGCGGCCTGATCGGCGGCCCGGTGGCGCGCTATCTGGTTAAACACTCCTCTACGCCGGAAGGCACGCCGGAAGACAGCGTGCAGCCGAGCGGCTTCGAGAAGCCGGAAAGTGGCCGCCTGATCACCTCGCTGGTGATGATTGAAACCATCGCTATGATCGCCATTTGTTTGAGCCTGGGGCAACTGATTGCCGGTCTGCTGAGCGGTACGGTGTTTGAACTGCCTAACTTCGTTTGCGTGCTGTTCGTCGGGGTGATCCTCAGCAACACGCTGGCCTTCACCGGTTTCTATACCGTGTTCGAGCGGGCGGTATCGGTGCTGGGCAACGTCAGCCTGTCGCTGTTCCTGGCGATGGCGTTGATGAGCCTGCGCCTGTGGGAGCTGGCTTCGCTGGCGCTGCCGATGCTGGCGATCCTGGCCGTACAGACGCTGGTGATGGCGCTGTACGCGATCTTCGTCACCTACCGGGTGATGGGCAAGAACTACGATGCGGCGGTGCTGGCCGCCGGCCACTGCGGCTTCGGCATGGGCGCCACGCCGACGGCGATCGCCAACATGCAGGCGATCACCGATCGCTTCGGCCCGTCGCACCTGGCATTTCTGGTGGTGCCGATGGTGGGGGCGTTCTTTATCGATATCGCCAACGCCATCGTCATCAAGCTGTATCTGCTGTTGCCGGTGTTCCCGGCGGTGGGGTGATATCGCGAGTCATCATGAGAAGGGCGCCTGCGGCGCCCTTTTTTATGCGTTGGAGTAGCGCGCCTTCTCCGGCAGCCAGCGTTCGATCAGCGCCTGGGCGTGTTCCGGGTAGTGCTGATGGAGATGGCGAGCGACGCGCTGCACTTCGGGGATCATCGCCTGGTCGCGCAACAGGTCCGCCACCTTGAATTCGGCGCTGCCGGTCTGGCGGGTGCCGAGCAGCTCGCCCGGGCCGCGGATCTCCAGATCGCGCTGCGCGATGACGAAGCCGTCGTTGCTGTCGCGCAGCACCTGCAGGCGCGTTTGCGCGGTTTTGCTCAGCGGCGTTTTGTACAGCAGCACGCAGTGTGAAGCCACCGCGCCGCGCCCTACGCGGCCGCGCAGCTGGTGCAGCTGCGCCAGGCCCAGCCGCTCCGGGTTTTCGATGATCATCAGGCTGGCGTTCGGCACGTCGACGCCGACCTCAATCACCGTGGTGGCGACCAACAGCTGCAGCTCGCCCTGTTTAAACGCCTGCATCACCGCCTGCTTTTCCTGCGCTTTCATGCGGCCGTGCACCAGCGCCACCTTCAGCTCCGGCAGCGCGGCTTTCAACTCTTCCCAGGTGGCTTCCGCCGCCTGCGCTTCCAGCAGCTCGGACTCTTCGATCAGCGTACACACCCAGTAAGCCTGTCGTCCTTCTTCCAGGCAGGCGTTTTTCACCCGTTGAATGATGTCGGCGCGGCGGGTATCGGGAATGGCGACGGTGGTCACCGGCGTACGGCCCGGCGGCAGCTCGTCGATGACCGAGGTATCGAGATCGGCATAGGCGGTCATTGCCAGCGTGCGTGGGATCGGTGTGGCGGTCATGATCAGCTGATGGGCATGGAAGCCTTGCTCTTCGCCTTTCTCCCACAGCGCCAGCCGCTGATGCACCCCGAAGCGGTGCTGCTCATCAATGATCACCAGCGCCAGGCCGTTGAACTGAACCTGCTCCTGGAAGATGGCGTGGGTGCCGACCACCATCGACACCTGGCCGCTGGCGATGGCTTCCTGCTGCGCGATGCGCGCCTTGCCTTTCTGTTTGCCCGCCAGCCAGCCGACCTCCAGCCCCAGCGGCTCGAACCACTGGCGGAAGTTGTTGGCATGCTGTTCGGCCAGCAGCTCGGTCGGCGCCATCAGCGCCACCTGCTTGCCGTGCGCGATGGCGCGCAGCGCCGCCAGCGCCGCCACCAGCGTTTTGCCGGAGCCGACGTCGCCCTGCACCAGCCGCATCATCGGGAAGTCTTTTTGCATATCGGCTTCGATGTCGGCCACCACGCGCGTTTGCGCGCCGGTTGGCGAGAACGGCAACTGGGCGAGAAAACGGTTTTTCAGCCGATCGTCCGGCAGCAGCGGCTGCGCCTGATAACTCTGCGCGCCGGCACGCACCGCCAGCATGCTGAGGTTATGCGCCAGCAGCTCTTCGAGGATCAGACGCTTTTGCGCCGGGTGTTTGCCCAGCTCCAGATCCGCCAGCTGGATGTCCGGCGGCGGGCGATGCAGGGTGTGCAGCGCCTGCGGCAGGCTCATCAGGCCGCCGCTCAGCTCCGGCGGCAGCAGTTCGGCGATGGCGCAGGTATCCAGCAGCTCCAGCGCCTGGTCGGTCAGCTTGCGCAGCGTGGCCTGCCGCACCCCCTCGGTGGTGGGGTAGACCGGCGTCAGCGACTCCTGCAGCTCAACCTCGCTGGTTTCGCCCTGAATACGGTACTCCGGATGGATGATCTCCGCGCCGTGGTTGCCGCGTTTGATCTCGCCGTAGGCGGTCACGCGGCGGCCGGTGGCCAGGCTGTTCTTCATTGCGGCGTTGAAGTTGAAGAACCGCATGGTGAGGATGCCGGTGCCGTCGCTGATCTGGCAGGTCAGCATGCGGCGGCGGCCGAAGCTGATGTCGCTGCGCAGCACTTCCCCTTCTACCGTGGCGTAGATGCCTGGCAGCAGATCGTTGATCGGGTAGAGGCGGGTGCGGTCTTCGTAGCGCAGCGGCAGGTGCAGCAGCAGATCCTGAATGGTGTCGAGGCCAAGCTTGGCCAGTTTGCCCGCCTGGCTGGCGCCAACCCCGGAAAGCGTGGTGAGTGGGACAGCATCCAGCAGGCGGCCTTTCATTTGCGCACCGTCGCCTGCATGGCCGCCCACCATTCGGCGCTGGCGACCACCTGGCCCTGTTCGTCGATCTGCGGACGCGGCAGCCCCTTGCGCTTGGCCACGTTGGCCAGCACCGGATAGCCGCCTTCGAACAGCAGACGCTGCTGCTCTTCTTCGTCCAGCATGCTGTTGTCGCGGCGATACAGGCCGGCGTTTTGCCGCTGGCGCTGCGCCTCATACAGGATCAGCGCCGAAGCCACGGAGACGTTGAGCGATTGCACCATGCCGATCATCGGAATGACGATGTCTTGATCGGCGAGCGCCAGCGCTTCTTCGGTGATGCCGGTTTTTTCCTGGCCGAGCAGCACGCAGGTTGGCCGAGTGTAGTCCACCTCGCGGAAATCGACCGCGCGCGCAGACAGGTTGGTGGCCAGAATTTGCATGCCCTGCGCTTTCAGGTGGCCGACCGCGTCGCCGATGGTGCGATGGGTCTTGACGCTGACCCAGCTGTTGCTGCCGGCGGCGGAGGAAACCAGGGTGCGCATGCGGGTGGTGGGCCACACGGCGTGGACCTGATGCACGCCGACGGCGTCGGCGGTGCGGATAATGGCGGAGACGTTATGCGGTTTGTGCACTTGCTCCAGGCAGACCGTCAAATCCGGCTGCCGGGTCGCGAGCATTTCACAAATCCGCGCATAGCGTTCAGGACTCATAAGCGCTAGTTTCGGTTGCGGTTAACTTTGATCACATCCGGCATGATACGGATTTTACGCATAATGTTTGCCAAATGGATGCGATCGCGGGTGGTCAAGCGGATAAAGGCGCTATAAACCCGACCGTCTTTCTCTTCGGTGTTCAGGCTCTGAATATTGGATTCGGCCGCGTTGATTGCCGCCGTCAGGTTGGCCAACGCGCCCTGGTGGTTAAACATATCCACCTTGATCTCGGCGATGAACTCCTGCTCGGTCTCTTTATCCCACTCGACCGCCATGAACTTCTCAGGCTCTTTCTGATAGCCGCGAATATTGCGGCAGGATTCATGGTGGATCACCAGCCCTTTGCCCGGGCTGACGTGAGCGATAATCGGGTCGCCCGGAATCGGACGGCAGCACTTGGCGAAGGTGATCAACACCCCGTCGGCGCCCTTGATGGCCAGGTTGCGTACGCCGGAGGTGGTGCCCAGGCTGGACTGATCGCCCTGCAGGTTCTTCGCCACCACTACGCTCATGGCGTTGCCGAGGCCGATTTCCGCCAGCAGATCGTCCAGCGTCGCCAGCTTCATGCGGTCCAGCTCGTGCTGAATGTTTTCCTGCGGGATTTCGGCCAGCTTGCGGCTGCCGCCCAACGCATGGTTGAGCAGACGGCGGCCGAGGCCGACGGAGTCGTCGCGCTTGAGGTTCTTCAACATCTGGCGAATCTTGGCGCGCGCTTTCGAGCTGACCACGAAGTTCAGCCAGGCGGCGTTGGGCCGTGCGCCCGGCGCGGTGATGATCTCGACGGTCTGGCCGCTGGTCAGCGACTGCGACAGCGGGTATGGCTGACGATCGACGCGTGCGCCGACGCAGGCATGGCCGATATCGGTATGCACCGCATAGGCGAAGTCGACCGGCGTGGCGCCGGCGGGCAGCTCGACGATGCGGCCTTCCGGGGTGAAAACGTAAATCTCATCCGGGAACAGATCGGATTTGACGCTCTCGATAAATTCAAACGAACTGCCGGCGCTTTGCTGCAGCTCCAGCAGGCTTTGCATCCAGCGTTGGGCGCGGATCTGCGCCGTGGTGCCGGTTTCGCCCTGTTCTCTTTCCTTGTAAGCCCAGTGCGCGGCCACCCCCATCTCAGCCATCTGGTCCATGTCTTCGGTGCGGATCTGCACTTCGACCGGCACGCCGTGCGGACCGATCAGCGAGGTATGGAGCGATTGATAGCCGTTGGCCTTGGGAATGGCGATGTAATCTTTCACCCGCCCCGGGCGCGGTTTATACAGGCTGTGCACCTGGCCGAGCACGCGGTAGCAGGTATCGACCTCTTTCACGATCACCCGGAACGCGTAGATATCCATGATGGAATGGAAACGCTGTTCTTTCAGGTGCATCTTGAGGTAGATGGAGTAGAGGTGTTTTTCCCTTCCGCTGACGCGGCAGGCGATGCCGGCCTCGGTCAGCCGCCCTTCGATCTCGGAGAGGATTTTTTGAATCATCTCTTTGCGGTTGCCGCGCGCGGCTTTCACCACTTCCTTGATCACGCGATAACGGTTTGGGTACAGCGCCTCGAAGCCCAGCTCTTCCAGCTCGGTTTTCAGGTGATGAATACCCAGACGGTGGGCGAGGGGGCTGTAGATTTCCAGGGTTTCACGCGCGATGCGCCGGCGTTTGTCGGGGCGCAGCGAACCGAGGGTGCGCATGTTGTGCGTACGGTCGGCCAGCTTGATCAGCACGACGCGGATATCCTGCACCATCGCCATGATCATCTTGCGGAAGTTTTCCGCCTGCGCTTCTTTCTTGTCCTGGAACTTCAGCTTGTCTAGCTTGGAGACGCCCTCAACCAGTTCGGCGACGCTCTTGCCGAACAGCTGTTCCATATCTTGATAGGTGGCTGGGGTGTCTTCGATGACGTCGTGCAGCAACGCCGCCATCAGCGTCTCGTGATCGAGACGCATTTCCGCCAGGATGCAGGCCACGGCGACCGGGTGAGTAATGTAGGGCTCACCGCTGGAGCGTGTCTGGCCCTCGTGCGCGTCGCGCGCGACGAGGTATGCCTGTTTGAGGCGCTTAATCTGCTCCTCGGGCAGGTAACGTTGAATCAGCAGATTCAGGCTTTCAAACAGGTACAAGGCGGACTCGCAGTCTAATTAACGACGACCTTCAGCAATCGCGGTAACCGCTTGAATCTCTGCGGCTTCCTGCTCTTGCTGTTCCTGGCGCTCACGCACGTCGAGGATCTGGCTGGTGATCAGGCCTTCTTCGATTTCGCGCAGGGCGATAACGGTGTACTTGTCGTTCTCTTCCGGAACCAGTGCATCTTTGCCGCCGGTCTGGATCTGACGCGCCCGACGAGCAGCGACCAACACCAGGTCAAAACGGTTACCAATTTTCTCTACAGCGTCTTGAACAGTTACGCGTGCCATATTTGTGCTACTCCACAGGTGACGAAAAGACTGGGCATGATACTGAAACTGCCTTCAGTCTGCCAATAGTTTGCTGATTAAAGCGTCATGCCGCAGCAACTGGCGGCCCAAACGCAGGCGTTCGGCGCGAATGATGGTCTTCAGATCGGACAGCGCCAGATCGAAATCATCGTTCACGATCAGGTAATCGTACTCCGCGTAATGCGTCATTTCCGCCACGGCCTGAGCCATGCGTTTGGCGATCACCTCTTCGGAATCCTGCCCGCGCCCACGCAGGCGGCGGCCCAGTTCTTCCTTCGACGGCGGCAGAATGAAGATGCTGCGCGCCTGCGGCATTTTGGCGCGGATTTGCTGCGCGCCCTGCCAGTCGATATCCAGAAACACATCCACGCCGGTCGACAAGACTTGTTCGATGGCGGCGCGCGAGGTGCCGTAATAGTTGCCGAACACTTCGGCGTGCTCAAGAAACGCGTCCTGCTCGATCATCCGGCGGAATTCGTCTTTCGAGACGAAGAAATAGTGCTCGCCGTGATTTTCACCCGGGCGACTGTCGCGCGTGGTGTGCGAAACCGAAACCTGCGTGTCGTACAGCGGTTGCGTCTTTAACAAAGCCTGAATCAGACTTGATTTACCTGCGCCACTGGGAGCAGAGACAATATAAAGCGTGCCTTGAGCCATGATGATGTTCGTTGATAACGGTTGATATGCCAAAAACAGCGGATGTGTATTTTCTCCGCACAGTATACACGGCTAACGCGCCGGGTGCAGCGTTAGCTCGCATTTTGCCCGCGGCTTTGCGTGGAAAAAGCGCCGAAAGGGCGAATATGCGCGCTGAAGGGCGACATTTTTGCAGTTTTGGCCTCGGCGGCGGCGCGTTGCCGCCCCGAGATCAGTGATCCGGATGCTGGTAGTTGAACACCGGCAGGCCGAGGCGGAAGCGCAGGGCGATAAGACGCGCGCTCAGGCCGGCGATCAAGGTGAGGATCACCACCAGATTGTGCGGCAGGCTAAGGTGCTGCAGGCCGATATACAGCCAGGCGGCGCTGAAGGAGATGCCGGCGTAGATCTCCTTCTGGAAAACCAGCGGGATGCGGTTGCAGAACATATCGCGCAGCACCCCGCCGAAGACGCCGGTGATCACCGCGGCGATGGCGGCAATAATGGCGCTGTGCCCCATATCCAGGGCCACCTGAGCGCCGATGATGGAGAAGACGATCAGGCCGACGGCGTCGAGCACCAGGAACAGGCGGCGCAGATGGCGCATCAGAGGAGCCACCCAGGTGGTGACGATCGCCGCTATCGCGACGATGACGATGTATTCCGGGTGTTTGACCCAGCCCAACGGAAAATGCCCGAGCAACATATCGCGCACCGACCCGCCGCCGATTGCGGTGACAGAGGCGATGATGATCACGCCGAACATGTCCATTTGGCGGCGGCCGGCCGCCAGCGCGCCGGTCATGGCTTCGGCGGTGATGCCGATGATATAAAGGATGCTCAGTAACATAAGGGGTTCACAGCGTAATTGCGTCAGAATGATGGCCGGCAGGGTAATCGCCGCCGAGGACGCGCGCCACTGAGTTTTTTTCACCGATGGCGTTTCGGATTAATATAGCTAATCCAAACTCCATTTTTATTGCCGATAACCAGCCTTTTTTAACATCTGGCTGTTAATGAAAGCATTAGAAATTTCGCGCTAATTTCCATCGCTGACTATGACTTTTGCAGCGAATCCTTCAACCGAAAAATCGAGACTGCAGATGAAAAACTCCCCGAGACTGGCCGCCGGCGCCATGGTGGCCGCCCTGCTGCTGAGCGGCTGCGTGGCGCCAGGCCACCAGGCTGTTTCCCCCGCCCCGACTTGTCGCACCGGCGATCCGCTAGTGCAGACAACGCTCTACTTCGGCCTGAACCGGCCGGCGGGGCCGGCGATCACCGCCGCCGAGTGGCAAACCTTCGTCGATAGCCAGGTGACGCCGCGTTTTAAAGACGGGCTGACGGTGTTTGATGCCAAAGGGCAGTGGCTGGGTCACGACGGCAAGCTGGCGCGCGAGAACAGCAAGGCGCTGCTGTTGATCCATGCGCCGGGCAAAGAGAGCGAGGCGAATATCGAGGCGCTGCGCAGCGGCTATAAGCAGCAGTTTGCGCAGGATTCGGTAATGCGGGTGGATGCGCCGGTGTGCGTGGCGTTTTAAAGCAAACTCCCGGCCCTGCGGCCGGGAGTGGGGATTACAGCACCAGGCCGGCGATGGCCGCCGACAACAGGCTCACCAGCGTCGAGCCGTAAACCAGCTTCAGGCCAAAACGGGAAACCACGTTGCCTTGCTGCTCGTTCAGCCCCTTGATGGCGCCGGCGACGATGCCGATGGAGGCGAAGTTGGCGAACGACACCAGGAACACCGACAGAATGCCCAGCCCGCGCGGCGACAGCTCCGCCGCGATTTTCTTCAGCTCAATCATCGCCACGAATTCGTTGGCCACCAGTTTGGTCGCCATGATGCTGCCCGCCTTCAGGGCCTCTTCCGCCGGGATGCCGATCAGCCAGGCCAGCGGATAGAACACGTAGCCGAGGATTTGCTGGAAGCTGATGCCGAGCACCGCCGAGAACAGCGCATTGACGGCGGAGATCAGCGCGATAAAGCCGATCAGCATCGCCGCGATGATCATCGCAATTTTGAAGCCGGCCAGAATGTACTCGCCCAACATTTCGAAGAAGCTCTGATCTTCGTGCAGCTTGTTCAGCTTCAGCTCCGGCTCGTCTTCGACCTGATACGGGTTGATGATCGACAGGATGATGAAGGTGCTGAACATATTAAGGATCAACGCCGCCACCACGTACTGCGCGTCGATCATCGACATGTAGGCGCCGACGATGGAGAGCGATACCGTCGACATGGCGGTCGCGGCCATGGTGTACATGCGGCGCGGCGAGATGTCGCCGATGATGCCCTTGTAGGCGATGAAGTTCTCCGACTGCCCCAGCACCAGCGTGCTGACGGCGTTGAACGACTCCAGCTTGCCCATGCCGTTGACCTTGGACAGCAGGGTGCCCACCAGGCGGATGATCAGCGGCAGGATGCGGAAATGCTGCAAAATGCCGATCAGGGCGGAAATAAAGATGATAGGGCACAAAACGCCGAGGAAGATAAACGCCAGGCCATCTTTGCTCATGCCGCCGAACACGAACTCCGACCCTTGGGCGGCGTAGGCGAGCAGAGTGTCGAAGAAGCCGGCGACGTGTTTGATCACGCTGAGCCCGCTGGCGGAGTGCAGGAAGAAATAGGCCAGCGCGCCTTCGATCACCAACAGCTGGATGATATAGCGCAGGCGGATTTTCTTGCGATTATTGCTGACCAGCAGCGCCAGGGCGATGATCACCACCAGGGCCATAATAAATTGCAGAATTTGTGGCATAAACGGTCCGTACGGTTCACGGGCAGGAAAAAACACATTTAGCCACAGCATCGCCGTCCTTTCATTACCTTGCGTGATAATTAGAACAAAATACTTATGGCGTGCGGGATATCTTGCCGATTGTCATCCGCACGCGCTGCTCGGCAGTTTTTCATAAGTCCCCGACGTTCCTTAGTGGGCTGTCTTCCATGATGCCTGCCGGCTCGCAGCCTGATGCAACCACCGTCCCGCACGTTCAGGCGCCTGGAATCTGGCTCGCAATGGGCGATTTTTCCCGGCGCAAAGCGTGGTTTTCTCGGCTGAGGAAGAGAAACATGTTTGGACAAGGCGCCGGTCGCGATCGGTGCGCATTTTATCGAACAAGGAGGCGAACGATGAATACCGGCATGTTGCTTAGGGCGCTGGCCAACGGCGTTAATCCCGACACCGGCGAGCTATTGAGACCGGCTTCAGCGGCCTGCGCGCCGGAGGCTATCCGCCTGCTGTTCGCGTTGGCCGACGAGTTTGACGGTGAATCTGAACTGCAGAAAAAAGCCAGGCTGACGCCGGAAGAAAAGCGGCAGAAGAATCTGGCCGAGGGCCGGCCGGCCAATGCCTACTTCCCCTGGCCGGAAGAAGAAAAACTGCGGCTGCGCGAGAGCCATGCGGCCGGGGCGACGCTGGAGGCGCTGAGCGATGAGTTCGAGCGTTCAACCTGGAGCATTGCGGTGCAACTGCAGAAAATGGGGTTGATCGGTGAGGAACAGGCGGCCGCCTATCGCTGATCTATAGCCATAAAAAAGCCCGCGTGGCGCGGGCTTGATGGCGTGCGGAGCGGATCACTCGATGTTCTGGATCTGCTCGCGCATTTGCTCGATCAACACCTTCAGCTCGATGGCGGAGGCGGTGACGTCGGCATTGATTGACTTGGAGGCCAGGGTGTTCGATTCGCGGTTGAATTCCTGCATCATAAAGTCGAGGCGGCGGCCGACGGCTTCTTTCTTCTTCAGGATGTTGTGCGTCTCTTTCACGTGCGCTTCCAGGCGGTCCAGCTCTTCGGCGACGTCGATGCGCTGCGCCATCAGCACCAGCTCTTGCTCCAGGCGAGTGTTTTCCAGCTGCACCTGCGCCTCTTCCAGCTTGCTGACCAGGCGCTCGCGCTGCCATTGCAGGATGTTCGGCATCTGGGCGCGCACTTTGACCACTTCGGCGCTGACGCCGTCGAGGCGCTGTTCGATCAGCGTTTTCAGCGCGGCGCCTTCGCTTTCGCGTGCGACGATAAAGTCATCCAGCGCGCCGTCCAGCGCTTGCATCAGCTCGGCGCTGATGGCGTCCAGATCCTGCTCCTGCGCGGACATCACGCCCGGCCAGCGCAGCACGTCGATCGGGTTGATTTCCCCTTCGTCGCTCTGCATTTTCACCCAGTTGGCGGCTTCGACCAGCTGTTTGGCCAGTTTTTCG
This sequence comes from Serratia sp. CY37869, assembly GCF_052168895.1. Classification (NCBI taxonomy): domain Bacteria; kingdom Pseudomonadati; phylum Pseudomonadota; class Gammaproteobacteria; order Enterobacterales; family Yersiniaceae; genus Serratia; species Serratia sp. CY37869. The sequence goes on along the minus strand of NZ_JBJNLU010000007.1, from coordinate 83,651 downwards.
TTCAGGATCAGCGAGCTTTGCGCGCTTGGATCCAGTTCAAAACGCAGGTTGCATTCGACTTTGCCGCGGGTCAGGCGGCCACGGATACGTTCACGGATCACCGGCTCCAGGCTGCGGAATTGTTCCGGCAGGCGGATGTAGGTTTCTAAGTAGCGCTGGTTAACGGAACGCAGCTCCCAGGCTGCGCTGCCCCATTCACCCTTGATTTCACGCCGGGCGTAGGCGGTCATGCTGCGGATCATTGATGCGTACCCGTAATAGGAAAAGATGGGGCGATTATAGCGTCGCGGCTGCGGGCAGGATAGGCATTACGTCACGAAGCCCGTATAATGCGCAGCCAATAGTTGATTTGAAGCCGGAGAGAGCCCATGCGTCCTGCAGGCAGAGCACCACAGCAAGTTCGCCCCCTGACACTGACCCGTCACTATACCAAACACGCTGAAGGTTCAGTGCTGGTTGAGTTTGGCGATACCAAAGTCTTGTGCACCGCCACGGTAGAAGAGGGCGTTCCGCGCTTCCTGAAAGGCCAGGGGCAAGGTTGGATCACCGCCGAGTACGGCATGCTGCCGCGCTCCACCCACAGCCGCAACGCCCGTGAAGCCGCCAAAGGCAAACAGGGTGGCCGCACGCTGGAGATCCAGCGCCTGATCGCCCGTTCGCTGCGCGCCGCGGTGGATCTGAAAAAGCTCGGTGAATTCACCATCACTCTCGACTGCGACGTACTGCAGGCCGACGGCGGTACCCGCACCGCTTCCATCTCCGGCGCCTGCGTGGCGCTGGCCGATGCGCTGAACACCCTGGTGGCCAACGGTAAGCTGAAAGCCAATCCGATGAAGGGCATGGTGGCGGCGGTTTCCGTCGGCATCGTCAACGGCGAAGCGCTGTGCGATCTGGAGTATGTGGAAGATTCCGCGGCGGAAACCGACATGAACGTGGTGATGATGGAAGACGGCCGCATGATTGAAGTGCAGGGCACCGCCGAAGGCGAGCCGTTCAGCCACGATGAGCTGTTGGCGCTATTGGCGCTGGCCCGAGGAGGCATCGAAACCATCTTCCAGGCGCAGAAAGCGGCGCTGGCGGACTAATTTTTCAAGGCGACTGAGAAGTCGCCTTTTTTATGCCCGCCGATCGGGCGGCAGTAATGACAAGACCCAAGCAGATTCAGACGAGGAGAAGCAGTAATGAAAGCCTATCAGCGCCAGTTTATCGAGTTCGCGCTTAACAAGCAGGTATTGAAATTCGGCGAGTTCACCCTGAAATCCGGCCGCACCAGCCCGTATTTCTTCAACGCCGGCCTGTTTAATACCGGGCGCGATCTTGCGCTGTTGGGGCGCTTCTATGCCGAAGCCCTGATGGATTCCGGCATCGATTTCGATCTGCTGTTTGGCCCGGCCTATAAAGGCATTCCTATCGCCACTACCACGGCGGTTGCGCTGGCGGAACACCATGAGCGCGACGTGCCTTACTGCTTTAACCGCAAGGAAGCCAAGACCCACGGCGAGGGCGGTTCGCTGGTGGGCAGCCCGCTGCAGGGCCGCGTGATGCTGGTGGACGATGTGATCACCGCCGGTACCGCGATCCGTGAGTCGATGGAAATCATCGGCGCCAGCGGCGCTTCGTTGGCGGGCGTGCTGATCTCCCTCGACCGTCAGGAACGCGGCCGCGCGGATATCTCAGCCATTCAGGAAGTGGAACGCGACTATCACTGCAAGGTGATTTCGATCGTGACGCTGAAGGACCTGATCGCTTATCTGGAAGAGAAACCGGAAATGGCGGACCACCTGGCGGCGGTGCGCGCTTACCGCGAGCAGTACGGGGTATAAATAAAAACGCCGGGCATGCCCGGCGTTTTCGTTATTGCAGCTGTGCCGCCAATAGCGGCCAGCGGGCGTCGAATTCCTGCGTTGGACGATAGCGGAATTCCGAACGCACATAGCGCGACAACATGCCTTCGCAGAAGGCCAGCAGTTGGCTGGCCAACAGCGTTTCATCGACGATGAAGCCTTTGCCTTCGCGCAATTTGCGCTCTTTCAGCACCTGACGCAGCTGCGCCTCGATACGTTCGAACAGCTGGTTGATGCGGCCCTGCAGGCGATCCTGTTCAAACATCAGCGCGTGGCCGGTCATGATGCGCGTCAGCCCCGGGTTACGTTCCGCAAAGCCCAGAATCAGCAGTAAAATCAGGCGCAGACGATTAAACGTCTCTTTCTCGTCCTGCAAGATCAGGTTGATGCGGGTGATCAGGCTGTCTTCGATAAACTCGATCAGACTGTCGAACATCCGTGTCTTGCTGGGGAAATGCCGGTACAGCGCAGCTTCAGAAACACCCACGTTTGCGGCGAGCTTGGCGGTGGTAATGCGCTGGCTGCCGTCGCTGGATTCCAGCATCTGGGCTAACGCCTGCAATATTTCCTCGCGCCGATTCCTTTTCGTATTTTCTTTTTCTGCCATGTCTGATTAGACCCTTGCTAAAACTTAACTGACGGAAACCCGGGCACCGGCCGCTGCAGAGCAGGCTCTGTGCGGCTTATGTGATAGCTTTTTTACGATGCTGGGGTCAGCGGCCTTCACGGCCTTTTTCCGCGCTGCCTGGTGTGCGCTGCAATTGTCGCGGTAAAACCTTGCCGCAGAGACATCCTTCTCCCCGGAAAGGCAAGGTTCAGGCGACGTTTCCCTGCCGGCCATCGTGCATTGGGTGGCGCTTAGTGGCGCCCCGAGTGGCCGAAGCCGCCTTCGCCGCGCTCGCTACTGTCGAACTCTTCCACCAGGTTGAATTCGGCCTGCACCACCGGCACGAAGACCATCTGCGCGATGCGTTCGCCCGGCTCGATGGTGAAGTGCTTCTGGCCGCGGTTCCAAACGGACACCATCAGCTGGCCCTGGTAATCGGAGTCGATCAGGCCGACCAGATTGCCCAGCACGACGCCGTGCTTATGGCCCAGGCCTGAGCGCGGCAGGATCACCGCCGCCAGGCCGGCGTCGGCGATATGGATCGCGAGACCGGTAGGCAGCAGCGTGGTTTCACCCGGCGCCAGCTCCACCGCGCTGTCCAGGCAGGCGCGCAGGTCGAGACCGGCTGAGCCCGGAGTTGCGTAGGCCGGTAGCGGGAAATCCTGACCGATGCGCGGGTCGAGGATCTTAACGTCGATTTTTTTCATCATAACGGCTGACTATCTCGTCTATTAAACGTTGGCCAAGGAGTGCCTTGTCGCTCAGCGCCAGGCGTTTCTCTCCATCCTGCCAAAAAAGGTGCAGGGCATTGGTGTCGCTGTTGAACCCGTGCTCTGCAAGCGATACATCGTTAGCGCAAATCAAATCCAGCTTCTTACGCGCCAGTTTTTGCCGCGCGTATTCTTCCACATTCTGGGTTTCGGCGGCAAACCCCACGACAAACGGTCGATTTTTGGTCATCGCCGCCACGCCGGCGACGATATCGGGGTTTTTTACCATCTTGAGGACGATTTCATCACCCTGTTTTTTTATTTTTTCATCGGCGATCCGCTCGGGACGGTAGTCGGCTACGGCGGCGCAGGAGATGAAAATCTGCTGCTGAGCGGCGCGCTGTTGCACCGCCTGCTCCATCTCCAGCGCGCTGGTGACGTCCACGCGTGTGACCTTCGGCGGCGTCGGCAGGCTCACCGGCCCGGCGATCAGCGTCACCTGCGCGCCGCGGGCGGCGGCGGCGCGGGCGATGGCGAAGCCCATTTTGCCGGAGCTGTGATTGCTGATGAAGCGTACCGGATCCAGCGCTTCGCGCGTCGGGCCGGCGGTGATCATAACCTGCAAATGTTGCAGATCCTGCGGGGCGGAGAAATGACCGTTCGCCAGCTCGACGATGTCCAGCGGATCCAGCATGCGGCCCGGGCCGACGTCGCCGCAGGCCTGGCTGCCGCTGTCCGGCCCCCAGAGCAGCATGCCGCGCGCCTGCAGCGTTTGCAGGTTGGCCTGCGTGGCGGCGGCGCGATACATCTGCTGGTTCATGGCGGGGGCGGCGGCGATAGGGGCGTCGGTCGCCAGGCAGACGGTAGTCAGCAGATCGTTGGCCATGCCGGCGGCGACGCGCGCCAGCAGATCGGCGGTCGCCGGCGCCAGAATCACCAGATCCGCCCATTTGCCGAGTTCGATGTGGCCCATGGCGGCTTCGGCGGCGGGATCCAACAGATCGTCGGACACCGGGTGGCCGGAAACGGCCTGCAGCGTCAGCGGCGTAATGAACGCCTTGGCGGCGTGAGTCATCACCACGCGCACTTCTGCGCCCCTGTCGCGCAGGCGGCGCACCAGCTCTGGGCATTTGTAGGCGGCAATGCCGCCGCTGATGCCAAGCACAATATGTTTGCCGGAAAGTCCCGTCATCATCATTGTCCGATTGAAAGCCGAAAGATGCGCCATTTTAGCATATCCGCTGTTCAGGTGAGCGATTCCGCAATGGCTGCAGGGCGTTACATTGTGCTTTGCGAAACACTTCGCAATGTTATCAAACACCTGTCGAACGCGCCGGGGGGCGCATGGCATGCTGTAGCCCTTTCAGGGAGGAACACGATGAGCAACCCGACTGTGGCGTGCTGGCCGGGCGCGCTGGCGCCGCGTGAAAAGCTGTTGATGCAGGGGGCCGCGGCGCTGTCCGACGCAGAGCTGTTGGCCATTTTCTTGCGCACCGGGTTGCCCGGCGTGCACGTAATGCAGCTGGCGGAGCAGCTGCTGCGCCGATTCGGCTCGCTTTACCATCTGATGTCGGCCGATCATCAGGCGTTTTGCAGTCAAAAAGGCCTGGGCGACGCCAGCTATACGCAGCTGCAGGCGATTGCCGAGCTGGCGCTTCGCTTCTTTTCCAGCCATCTCTCGCAGGAAAACGCCATGCTTAACCCGCGCGTCACCCAGCATTATCTGCAAAGCCTGCTGGCGCATCGTGAGCGAGAGGTCTTTTTGGTATTGTTTTTAGACAATCAGCATCGGGTTATTCGCCATCAGGAGATGTTTGCTGGTACCATCAGCAGCGTCGTCGTCTACCCGAGAGAAATTGTGCGTGAAGCGTTGAAGGCTAATGCCGCCGCGCTGATTCTCGCGCATAATCACCCCTCGGGTAAGGCTGAACCCAGTCATGCCGACCGTTTGATAACTGAACAGGTGGTGAAAGCCTGCCAGTTATTGGAGATCCGAGTGCTCGATCATTTGGTGATCGGTCGGGGTGAATGCGTCTCTTTTGCCGAGCGCGGATGGCTTTAAGCGATTTTTTCGCGATCCTTGTGGGATCTTTAGCTGTTCGGGACTTGAGCACTTACGCTTCAGAGCGTATACTACGCCACCTTTGAGAATCTTGGGTTTGGCGCAAGAGCCTATCTCAGCAGGTTTCTGACCTGATGTGTGGTTTCTACCTGATGACGAGAGTCTCCTCAGTATGAAGTTTGCTGAGATGGGCTCTAAAAGCCTGACGAGGCGGCCATACCCTATACGAAGCTCGAGCTGATTTGATTTTTGGAGAATAGACATGTCCCGAGTCTGCCAAGTTACTGGCAAGCGCCCGGTGAGCGGTAACAACCGTTCCCACGCAATGAACGCGACCAAACGCCGTTTTCTGCCTAACCTGCACTCACACCGTTTTTGGGTTGAGGCTGAGAAGCGCTTTGTAACTCTGCGTGTATCTGCTAAAGGTATGCGTGTTATCGATAAGAAGGGTATTGAGACGGTTCTGGCCGATCTGCGTGCCCGTGGTGAGAAGTATTAAGGAACTGAATCATGGCTAAAGGTGTTCGCGAGAAGATCAAGCTGGTTTCTTCTGCTGGTACTGGTCACTTCTATACCACCACGAAGAACAAGCGTACTAAGCCGGAAAAATTGGAACTGAAGAAATTCGATCCAGTTGTCCGTCAGCACGTAGTATACAAAGAAGCTAAAATTAAATAATTTTAGTGGATTAATGAAAAACCCGGCCTTGGCCGGGTTTTTTGTTTTATAAAGGGTAGAAAACATCGGAGGGGAAGCCAGATGCCTGAATTACCGGAAGTTGAGACGAGCAGACGCGGTATAGAGCCTTATCTTGTCGGCCACAGCATTCAGTATGCGGTGGTGCGCAACGCGCGCCTGCGCTGGCCGGTTTCCGAGCAGATCCTGACGCTGAGCGATCAGCCGGTGCTCAGCGTGCAGCGTCGGGCCAAATACCTGCTGATTGAGCTGGAGCGCGGTTGGATTATCGTGCATCTGGGCATGTCGGGCAGCCTGCGCATGCTGCGTGAGGAAAACGAAGACGAAGCCGGCAAACACGACCACGTCGATCTGGTGATCAACAACGGTATGATCCTGCGCTATACCGATCCGCGCCGCTTCGGCGCCTGGCTGTGGTGCGAAGACCTGGCGACCAGCAGCGTGTTGTCGCATCTGGGGCCGGAACCGCTGAGTGAGGCGTTCAACGGCGACTACCTGTATGAAAAATCACGTAATAAGCGCACGCTGATCAAACCGTGGCTGATGGATAATAAGCTGGTGGTCGGGGTCGGTAACATTTACGCCAGTGAATCGCTGTTCAGCGCCGGGATCCTGCCCGATCGTCCGGCGGGATCCTTGACCAAAGCCGAAGCGGCGCTGTTGGCGAAGACCATCAAGGCGGTGTTGCAACGCTCCATCGAGCAGGGCGGCACCACATTGCGCGACTTTTTGCAGTCGGACGGCAAACCGGGGTACTTCGCGCAGGAGCTGCAGGTTTACGGGCGGGCGGGAGAACCGTGCCGCACATGCGGCACGCCGATTGAATCCGCCAAGCACGGGCAGCGCAGCACCTTCTTTTGCCGACGCTGCCAGCGCTGAGCATCACGCGGCGGCGAGCTTCGCCATCAGCGCCTGAGTGACCACATCGGGCAGGAAAGGCGCGATATCGCCGCCGTGGCGGGCGACCTCCTTCACCAGTGAGGAGGAGATGAACGACCACTCTTCGGAAGGCATCAGGAACACGCTTTCCAGCGTCGGCATCAAATGGCGGTTCATGTTCGCCAGCTGCAGTTCGTACTCAAAGTCAGACACCGCCCGCAGGCCGCGCACCAGGATATTGGCATTCTGGTGAGCGGCGAAATGCGCCATCAGCTCGCTGAAGCCCAGTACCTCCACATTGTCCAGATGCGAGGTGACCTGCGTCGCCAGCGCCACACGCTCATCCAGGCTGAACAGCGGCTTTTTGCTCGGGCTGGCGGCGATGGCCAGAATCACGTGATCGAACATCAGCGACGCGCGCGTCACTAAATCCAGGTGGCCGTTGGTCATGGGATCGAACGTCCCGGGATAGATGGCTTTGCTGGTCATGATTCATTTCTCTGAGTAGTTGCGGCCCAATGCCCATAATGCGGCATATTTATTGAAGGTATATTGCGCGTTGACCACCGCTAACAGCAACCCCTGTTTACCGTCGAGGAAGCCGGCCCGCAGCAGCCAGGTTTTGACGAAGGCGCCGAGCGTGTGGGTCAGGATGGACAGATAGCCGCAACGCTTGCCGGCCCGGTGGCGCTGTGTGGCCCATTCTTCGGCATAGCGCAGCTGTTTGCGCTGAAAGGCGAAGAAGTCGCGGCAGGTCAGGTGCAGCATATCGCCGCTGAGGGGGATGACTTTGGCGTCGCCGATGTTCAGCGACTCGTGCACCAGATCGTCGTTATAGCGATAGCGTGAATTGGCGTACAGGCGGTTGACGCGGTCGGGATACCAGCCGCTGTGGCGCATGAAGCGGCCAAGGAACAGGTTGCGCCGCGCGCAGCTGTAAACGGCGCCGTCGTCCGGCGCGTTCAACACCCGCTCGATGGATTGCCGCAGTTCGGGGGTGACGCGTTCGTCGGCGTCGATCATCAATACGTAGTCATGGCTGGCGTAGCTTTGCGCCAGCTGGCGCTGCTTGCCGAATCCTTGCCAGTCGGTGTGCGTGAAGACTTTGGCGCCCAGACTTTCGGCGACGGCGACGCTGTCGTCCTCGCTGCCGGAGTCCAGCACGATGATTTCATCGGCCCAGGCGACAGAGCGCAGGCAGTCCGGCAACAGCCCGGCTTCGTTTTTGGCGATCATCACCACCGACAGGCTTTTGCGGCTGCTCATTCAGTGACTCCGGGGCGGCAGGTGCGGTTCCAGCAGCTGCAGCAGGCGCTGCAACGCTCCCTGATTCTGATACAACACTTCCACCGCATGGCGGCCGTAGTAACGGCGGTAGTCTTCGTCGGTCAACAGGGTTTCCACTTCCTTTACCAGCGAATCCACGTCGGTCACGGTGATCAGGCCTTCGGCCTGCGAAAGCTTGGCGCAGATGTCTTTAAAGTTGAAGGTGTGCGGGCCCATCAGCACCGGGATGGCGTGGGCGGCGGCTTCCAGCGGGTTATGCCCGCCACGTTCCACCAGGCTGCCGCCGACAAAGGCCAGATCGGCGATGCCGTACAGCAGCATGAGTTCGCCCATGGTATCGCCGATCACCACCTGGGTGCTGCCGGACGGGATTTCGCCGCTGCTGCGCAGGGTGTAGCTGAAGCCGGCCTTCTGTACCAGTTCCTTGGCGGTCGGGAAGCGTTCCGGGTGACGCGGCACCAGGATCAGCAGCAGGTCGGGGTGTTTTTCCAGCAGCTTGCGGTGCGCTTCGAGCAGGATGGTTTCTTCACCTTCATGGGTGCTGGTGGCGATCCACACCGGGCGGCGCGGCGCCCATTGGCGGCGCAGCGTAACGGCGCGGGCGGCCAGTTCCGGGGTGACGGAGATATCGAATTTCAGGCTGCCGGTAACGGCCAGCTGCGAGCGTTTCAGGCCCAGTTCGATAAAACGATCGCCGTCTTCCTGGTTCTGTGCGGCGATCAGCGTAATGCGGCGCAGCATATCGCGCATGAATCCGCCAATTTTCTTATAGCCGGCGGCGGATCGCGCCGACAGGCGCGCATTGGCGATCACCAGGGGGATTTGCCGCTGATGCAGTGCGTTGATCAGGTTAGGCCATAGCTCGGTTTCCATGATGATCACCAGCTTGGGATTCACCTGGTCGAGGAAGCGGTTCATGGAACCGGGCAGATCGTAGGGCAGATAGACATGATGCACGTCTTTGCCGAAAGCGGACTGGACGCGTTCTGAACCTGTCGGGGTCATTGTGGTCACAGTTATCGGCAAAGCGGGGTAACGATGGCGCAGCGCCCGCACCAGCGGGATGGCCGCCAGCGTTTCGCCGACGGAGACGGAATGCAGCATAATGCCGCCCGGCACGACTTTCCCGGCGCAGAAGCCATAGCGTTCCGCCCAGCGTTTACGGTAGGCTGGAGCTTTGCGGCTGCGCAGCAGTAAGCGGAGCCAGATCAGGGGTTGGATGAGGTAGAGTAGTACCTGATATAAACGCAGCAACATTCTATCAATTTCATTTATATGGGTTATTCGGAATAGTACCATAACTGGAAGGGAAAGGCGCTAATTTGGTAACCTTGGGTGTCAGTTTCAGACAACCGGCGAGCGATTTCGCCGATAGGCTCGGAATGAAGAATATTTTAATTATTCGCCGCGACAACATCGGCGATCTTGTTTGCACCACGCCTCTGATTGAAGGGGTGAAAATTGCCTATCCAGACGCAAAAGTTTATCTGCTGATCAATAAAGTCAGCCAGGACGTTGTTAAAAACAACCCTCATCTCGAGAAAGTCTTTGTCTATAAAAAGGCCAAGCACAAGGCGAAAAATGAAACGACGTTGGGCGTTTATTTCGAACGTCTGATGATCTTCCTGAAGCTGCGCAAAATAAAGTTCGATGCGGTCATTCTGGCTAACCCGGTGCCTTGCAAATACAGCCTGCGTTTAGCGAAAATGGCCGGCGCCACCCATATCATCGGCGCCGATTTGGGCACGAAAGATATTCAGCGCCCGTTCCGCAAGGACGATTTCCGCGGTCTACATCAGGTCGAACACACCTACAGCTATTTATCGGCGATAACCGATCAAGCCATTCCGATCCCGCCGGTGCGGGTATTCCTGACGCCGGAAGAGCGGCAGCTGGCGGCGCAGCGGCTGCAGGAACGCCTGCCGTCGGTCGAACGGGTTTGCGCCGTGCATATCAGCAGCCGCAGCCCGAAAAGGCGCTGGCCGGTTGAACGCTATGCCGAAATCATCAACCGCCTGACCGCCGATCCCCGCACCGGCGTGCTGATCTTCTGGTCGCCGCAGGGCACGCTGGCGCCGGACGACATCGGCGATCAGCAGCGCGCAGAACAGCTGTTGGCGTTGTGCCAAAACGAACGCGTTGCGCTTTATCCGACGGCCTCGGTGCGCGAGCTGTTGGGCGGGTTCGATTTATGCGACCGGGTGCTGTGCAGCGACGGCGGGCAGATGCATCTTGCCGCCGCGCTGAATAAGGATATGGTGGTGTTCTTTGGCGATACCGATAAAACGTCCTGGCATCCATGGACCGGCCGTCATCATATTTTGCAGAGTGAGTCGGGGCACTGTGAAGATGTTTCTGTCGATGAGGTTTGGCAGAAAATGCAGGCGCTAAGCTAGCGAAGAAAATAAGGCAGGTATCACCTGCCTTATTTATTACTTTATTATTTTTCTTTCAGCTCAATATATTGACGGCAAATAGGCTCCAGCCCATAGCTCAGCAATTGCTGTTGATTTATCTGCGGCGGATTGGCGTAAATTTCCGCCATTTTTTCTGCCAGCGACGCTTCGTTTAATTCCGCCAACGCGTTAGCCATGCCGGCTTTTTCCAGAATTTCCGCAGGGCCGCCCGGACAGCGGGTGCTGACCACCGGCGTGCCGCACAACAGCGATTCTACCAGCACATTGCCAAACCCTTCGCTATCGGAGCTGAGCACCAACAGCGAGGCATGGCGGATAAACGGATAGGGATTGGCCTGGAAGCCGAGGAACAGCACGCGCTCTGCGATACCCAAGTCTGCCGCCAGACGCTTGACCTCGGCGACGCGGGCGTCATCCCCGGTGCCGATCAAAGCCAGCGGCGCCTGAATACCGGATTGCGCATAGGCTTTCAGCAGGCGGTCATGCCGCTTGGTGGCGTGAAAGCGGCCGACGTGCACCAGATAGTCCTGACCGGCCAGTTCGCAAGGTGCCGCCGCCTGTTGCCGGATGGCGTCGATGTCGAACGGGTTATTGATGACCGCCAGCCGACGCGGGTGGATCGGCAAATTCTGCTGCAGATCGCCGCCGACCGCCTGTGAAACGGCGACGATATTTCTCCCCTGGTAAACGTTGGCGATTTTACGTTGCTTGAGCCAGCGATCCAGGCCTTTGCGGTGGCCGAGGTAGGAGGTGGAGAGAATGCCGTGAATGCAGAACCACAGGCGATCCGAAGCCAGCCGCTTGCTGCGGCTGACGATGCGATCGGTTTTGTGCAGGTTGGAGAACACCAGATCGAACGCGCCGTTTTGGCGCTCGTGTTCGGCTACCGCCCGATCCAGCGCGGCGGCGCGGCGCGACAGCTCGGTCAGCTTGCGCCAGGGGGCACGGCTGCGATCGGCCACCACCTGATAATCAATGCCTGACGGGATAGGGTAATTGCAGACGTCACGCAGCGAGATCAGACTGACGTCATGCCCCTGTTGCTGCATGCCTTGGCACAGGGTCAGCACCACTTTTTCCGCGCCGCCTCCCGGCAGGCCATCGATGATCATCAGAATACGCATAGCTAATCCAGTAACCGGTTATAGAGGGAAATGAGCTGTTCGGAGAGATGCGCCGGCGTAGCCGTCATAATGCGCAATCTTGCCGCTTCGCCCATGGAGGATCCCAGCGCCTGGCGCGGCAGCGCCCGAATGGCTTCCGTGATGGCCGGCACGTCGAGCGCGTCGGTCACGAAGCCGTTCTGGCCCGGGGTGATAAACTCGGCGCCGCCGCAGGTGGTGCTGGTGATAACCGGCAGGCCGCAGGACATCGCTTCCAGAATCACATTCGGGAACGGATCGTAAAGCGTCGGCAGCAGCAGCGCATCCGCGGCCTGATAGAACGGCAGAGTCTGCTTCTGCACGCCCATAAAGTGAATGCGATCGCCGCAGCCCAGCGACTGCGCCAGCGCCCGGTAACGCTTTTCGGCTTTGTCTTTACCGACCACCAAGAGGTGGCTGTCGGTCGCCGCCACGGCGCGGATGGCGGCGGCCAGCCCTTTGCGCTCGAAACCGGAGCCGACGAAGATCAGGCAGTGCGCCTGTTGCGGGATCTGATATTGCTCACGCAGGCGTCGGCGCTGGGCCTCGTCGGCGGGCAGGAACTTTTGATTGTCGATGGCGTTATAGATCACCGTGATTTTGTCGGCGGGCACGCCAAAGTCGGCGATGATTTCCCGTTTGATCATTTCGGCGTTGCAGATGACGGCTTTCAGCTCCGGTGCGGCGTACATGGCGCGCTCGGCGCACATCACATAGCGGTGATAACGGTTGGAAAACAGCCACTTGCGGCGCCACTCGGGCAGCAGCCGCGCGCGTTGCAGCAGCCAGCGGCGGTGTACGCCGTCGCCGGCGCGGTAGATATCGCAGCCGGGAATGCGCTCATGGCTTTGCACCAGATCGAAGCGCTCTTTCTGCCACAGCGCCCTGGCCGCCACGGCGAAGCCCCGTTCGCGACTGATGCGGCCTAGTTTCAACGGGTTACACAGGTGGATATGCCAGTTGGGATTGGCGTCACCCTGCCATTCGCGGGTGATGACGTTCAGATCGAGATCCTGTTGTTCCAGCGCTTCCAGGGCGCGGGAAACGAAACGTTCGGCTCCGCCGTCCGGGCGGTATTTTTGGCGAACGATCGCCAAACGAAATGCTTTCATGCCAGCGTGCTCCGCGCGGCTGCAATCACCGCGTCTGTAGGAATAAGGTCGAGATACCGTTCGTCGGTGCCGGTATCAATGGCGTCCGGATCGGGTAGTTCGCCGAAGTCGCCGGCCCAGATCACGGCGCCGGTAGCCTGCCATGGCCGCCAGAAAGTCAGCTTGGAAGGGCCGAACAGCGCCACGCACGGCGTTTGCAGCGCGGCGGCCATGTGCATCGGCACCGAATCCACGCCGATAAACAGCTTGGCGTGGTCGATCAGGGCGGCCAGCTGGCGCAGCGTCAGCTGGCCGGCCAACGAGATCACGCCCTGCGGCGGGCAGAGCGCCAAAATGCGCTCGACCATGGCTTTTTCTCTGGCGTCGGGGCCGGAGGTGATCACCAGCTGGTGGCCGTCGGCCTGCAAGGCGGTGAGGGTGGCGGCCATTTTCTCTTCGCTCCAGCATTTGAAGAACCAGCGCGAGGTGGGCTGCACCACAATATAACTGCCGGCGACGCCCTGTTTCTGCAACCGTTGCTCACAAGCCTGCCAATCTTGTGGCTCATAACTCATGGTCACATGTTCGCTGAGCGCGGGCAGGTTCAGCGGCGCCAGCAGCGAGAGATTTTGTTCGACGGTATGCAGGTGGGCGTGATTGTCGACCGGCACCAGCTGCGTGTGGCAGTGGCGCCACAGGAAGCCGCGGCGTTTAGGGAAATCGAAGCCCAGACGGATGCGCGCGCCGGTCAGGCGCGTGATAATGGCGCTGCGCCACTGATCGGCCAGGTTGACTACCAGATCGTAGCGCTGCGCCTTCAGACGACGCAGCAGCGCCAGCTCGTGCCCCAGATGCGCGCGGGCGCCCTGTTTTTTCCATTGGCGGTCGATGGCCAACAGCGTCGACAATTCCGGATTACTGGCCAGCATCTCCTGCGTTTCCTGATACAGCAGCACATCGATCTGCGCCTGCGGGTAGTGTTGCCGCAGGCTGCTGATGACCGGCGTGACCAGCAGCATATCGCCGTGATGGCGCAGTTTTATGATCAAAATACGCTGTACGGATGGGGCGGAAGTTGGGGCTGGCGCGTCGTTCATCATGAGTCGCTTTCTGGGAAACCAATCTTTGATTCTAAATGACCCGATCGCATGTGGCTACTGTTGCACGGTTTTCTTGCCGGGCCGCAAAAAAATCGCCGAGCCGGGGACGAATGCGCTTCAACGTTGTCCAAACCAGGCAGCAAAGTCGTTTGCCCTGGCGAAACGGGCTGCGTAACATAGCGTATTCTGTTGATATCAGGTTCGATATTCATGACTAAACCGGCGTTTCTCATCACCATTGATACCGAAGGCGATAATCTGTGGCAAAACCACGATCGCATCGCGACCGAAAACACGCGTTTCTTGCCGCGCTTTCAGGCGCTGTGCGAGAAATATGCCTTCAAGCCGGTTTATCTCACCAACTATGAAATGGCGATGGATCCGGCTTACGTCGAGTTCGCGCGTGACGTGATCGCCCGCGGTGCCGGTGAAGTCGGCATGCATCTGCACGCCTGGAACAGCCCGCCGCTGACGCCGCTCACCGATGACGACTGGCGCCACAAGCCTTATTTGATCGAGTATCCCGCCGATCAGATACGCGCCAAAGTCGACCACATGACCAAACTGCTGGAGGACGCCTTCCAGACCAAAATGCTCAGCCATCGCGCCGGCCGTTGGGCGTTCAACGAATACTATGCCTCACTGCTGCTGGAATACGGCTATCAGGTGGATTGTTCGGTCACGCCGCGGGTCAACTGGCAGTTTTCGCCGGGCAACCCGCAGGGCAACGGCGGTACCGATTACAGCCGGTTCCCGTCGCAGGCCTATTTCATCGATCCGCAGAACATCGCCAAGCCGGGCGCTTCGTCGCTGCTGGAAGTGCCGATGAGCATCCAGTACAAGCATTCGGCGCTGATGAATGCGTTCAAGCAGGGCTATGATCGGCTGCGCGGCAAGCGGCGTTCGCCGTCCGTCAACTGGCTGCGGCCGAGTGGCGGCAACGTGGCCAAGATGATAAGCGTGGCCGAGACGTCGTTGGCGCAGGGGCATGACTACGTCGAGTTTATGCTGCACTCCTCCGAGTTTATGCCGGGCGGCAGCCCGACGTTCAAAACCGAGCAGGATATCGAAGTGCTGTACCGCGATCTGGAGCAGCTGTTTGACTGGCTGCAGCAGCGCACGGTGGGCATGACGCTGGCCGAGTATTATCAACTTAAAGCGAACTAAGCACGCACATGTCGAAGAAATGGAAAATCAAGGTTGCCGACTGGTTTTTGCGGCGCTATACGGCGAAGTACGGCCGTTTTCAGGACAAGGCGACGTTCGACGGCGCCCAGCAGTTTGACAATATCGTCATCTATTCCACCACGGCGTTGGGCGACTTCATGTTCAACACGCCGGCACTGAGGGCGATGAGGGAACGCTATCCCAACGCGCACATCACGCTGGTGGTGCACAAGAAAAACCGCGAACTGGTGGAAAACGGCCGCTATTACGATCGCGTGGTGTATTGGGACAGCAAGATCAAGACGATACGCCCATTGCTGAAATCGCTGCGCGAACATCAGCCGGATTTGGCGCTGATCCTGCACTCTCACCTGCCTTATGACATCATCAGCGCCGTCATGGCGGGGGCAAAGTACATCATCAGGGATAACTACAGCTCGGGCATTTGCGGGCTGGAACCTTGGTTAACCAACTATATCTTCCATTATTACGGCCATTTCGTGCGCCGCAAGCTGGAGCTGATTTCCATTTTGGGTTGCCGCAGCGACGATCCGACGATGGAAATTCCCGTGGACTATCAGCGCGGCGTCAAAAGCAGCGACCATCCCACCATCGGTTTTCAACTTGGGGCATCGACGGAGTCGCGTTGCTGGCCGGTGTCGCACTATGCGCGCCTGGCCGATGAGCTGGTGGCGAAGCACCCCAATGTGCGCATCGTGCTGATTGGCGCACCGCTTGACGACGGCAAAGCCCAACAGTTTATGAGCCTGATCGGCCCGCAAACGCTGGCCTGCGTGGATAATCAGATCGGTAAAACGGGGCTGCAAGGCTTGCTGACGTTGCTCGACAGTTTCCATGTTCTGGTCACCGGCGACACCGGGCCGCTGCATCTGGCGGTGGCGCTGAAGGTGAAAACCATCAGCCTGTTCGTGACCGCCGATTCACGCTCCACCGGGCCGATTCAGGATCCTGAACTGCACCGCATCATTCAGGTGTCGCGTACCGGCTATACGATGCCGCTGGAGGCGGAAAGCCCGATGGGGGTCATTCAGCCGCAGCGGATTTATGACGAACTGGTCGCGCACGTGCCTTTAGCGCGCTAGAGGTGCGGCGACGCATCGGCCGCCAGGCCGATGCGGTTAGCGTGGTTTGCGCCCGCGCAGCTTCGAAAGAAAGGTATCCACTCGCGCATAGCGCATCTGGCGGACTTTTTTGCCCGGCACGTCGCTGTTGCGGCAGACAGCGGCGGCGCGGCGCAGAATTTGCAGCGTTGCCGGCGCGTAATGATAATAACCGTACACCGCCTTCGACATGCTTTTCACCTCGGAAAAGCAGTTGGCCAGCATCAGGGCGGCCAACCGGCGCAGCGGCTCATCCCCAGGATGCTGCGCCACAAAGCGCAGCATCTTCTCCATGGCGAACAGCAAATCTTCAATATCTTTGGGTTTGATATTGCGGGTGATGCCCTGGCTGTTATCCCGATAGAAATAGAGTTCGCAGTCAAGATGGGCGATGCGGCGAGTTTTGAAATACTGAAAAGGCGTGAAAATCACGTCTTCATAACGCCTGCCGTCTTCGAACGTTTCCCCTGCCAGCAGCGTGCGCTTATATACCCGGCTCCAGAGGTGCCACATCGAGCGTGCGAACAGCGGTTGCAGGCTGCCCAGCCCCAACGAGGAAAAGTCGTAGGCTGCGGGCTGCGTCGCGCGGTTCTCGGGTTTCGGCGGTTGTTCGGTGAACTTCTGATAATTAAAATCGATCAGGTCATATTCATCGGCGATCAGCAGGGGCCGCAGGATCGCCAGATAGTCGTCGCTCAGCAGATCGTCGCCGTCGAGAAAGGTGACGTAGCGGCCGGCGGCATGCTGCAGGCCGACATTGCGGGCGTGCGCAATGCCGCCGTTGGCCTGTGAAATAAAAGCCACGCGCGGATGCTGCCGCTGCGCCAGATACCGGCTGACCAGCGCCCCTGACGCATCGGTAGAGCCATCGTCGATGATGACCACCTCAATCTCATCAGAAATCTGCGTAAATAACGAATCCAGCGCAGCGATGACGAACGCTTCGTTATTGTAAAACGGCACGATAACGCTGAGCAGCGGTAGCTGATGAGTTTTCACGCGGTCTGCTCCTGGGCGGAAGGCGGTTTCGCCACGGAGAGCACGGCGGCGATCAGCGCCAGACAGAACATGACGGTGCCTTCCGTGCTGAAGAAGATGACATCGCTAAGACCGTAAACGAACAGGCTGGCGCTCACGCTCAGCAACAGCGCGTTGCGCTGCGGCCGGAATGAAGAGAAGAACAGGCCGATATACAGCGCCAGCAACAGCAACGTCCCCCAGACCCCCTTGAGCGAATAGGTTTCCAGCAGCTCGTTATGCAGATGCACGTTGATGTAAGGCATGACGCCAGACAGGCGAGGTTGCTGCGCGACGATGGCGCGGATCTCTTCACCGCGCTGCTCGGCGGATTGACCCCAAGGAGCTTGTGAGCCGGTGCGCCATGCCAGCGTTTGCATCGACAGTCGGGAAATGATCGAGTTTTCAGTCTGTGGCTGATCCATCAGACGCATGTCGGTCTCAAAGGCCTGAATGCGTTCTTCTATCTGCGGTTTGAACACCAGGCCGCAGGCTACGAGCAGCAGCGGTACCGAGGCCATCAACGCGAGCTTGTGTTTCCTGGAAACCAGATGCTTGGTCGCCAGCAGCGACAGACAAATCGCCACCGGGTAAACCAGCATCGCCGCGCGGGTGCCGGTCAGCACCAACGCAGAGAAGGAAAGCAGGAACGCCGCAATGTACAGCACCAGGCGGTAGCGGGTGCGCAGCATCAGGATGGCTTGCATCATCACCAGATCGATGGCGGTCATCAGATAGGCAGCGACCGTGGCGCGATCGAAGTTAAGCTCCACGCGAGGAATATCCAGCCGCAATCCCTGATAGAGAGAATAGCCGTTGATCGCCAGGCCGGTAACGAGGGCCACGACGATCAGTAGGCGCTGCACGCACAGCCGCTCATTGAGCGCAATCAGCAAGATGAAAGCGGTTGCGAGCTGCAGTTTGCCGGTCGACATATAAGAGCGATAAATGTTGATGTACTCACCCGGCTGTTTGAAGTGATGCATCCACAGGATGGTGCCCATGCCGACGCAGAACATCAGCGCGGGCAACAGCAGATTTTTAACGTTGCTGAAGTAGTAGCGCGGATACAGGCAAACGGCGATAAAGGCGATGTAGCTGGAAACGTAAAACAGATTGCGTCCGGTCGCGGAACCGAAAGGAATGGTGCAAAAAGCGATGGCGCATCCCAGATAAATCAAATAACTGAAGGCAGGGTGCGGCGTTTTTTGTTTTAGCATCGGGCGTGTTTTCCGGCTCACGTGTTGATTAAACGATGAAGGATCGCAGCGTGTCGTCAAACTCAGCTTTGAACTGAGCATAGTTGAAATGTTCAGCAGGATAGCGCTGCGCGTTTCGGCTCAACGTCTGGTAGGTTTCGCCCGCCAGCAATGTCTCAACGGCATCCGCACAGTCGATATGCGACAACAGCTTGGGCGACACCAGGCTGTCGGTTAACGGATCGTAGACTTCATGCGGGAAGTCGACCTCGATATCGGTGAGCTGCCGGTGTTGTTCGATGGTGACCGACGGAACCAGGCCAATGCCGCAGACGCCGTCTTTCACCGCTTCCGGCTGGCCGTCAACCTGCGGGAAGATGACCGGCACGCCGAAATAGAGCGATTCCATGCAGGACAAGCCGAACGGCTCGGTGATCGGCGTGCTCATGTAGATGTGCGTGCGATTGAAGAAGCCGGCGACGTCATCCTGATAACCGCTGAAAGTGATGCGGTCGCCGAGCTGAAGCCGAGTCGCCAGCGCCTCGAACGCCGCGCGATCCGGCCCTTTGCCGGCCACTTCCAGCGTGACGTCATGCCCGCGCCGCCGCAGCTCCTGCATCATCAATAATGAAACGCTGATGCCTTTCAGGCTGACCAGGCGTGAGGCCGTGCCGATCCTGACCGGTTGCGACAGCGTTTTCGGCGCAGTGTCGATCCCCGCCGGCGTCTTGATGCGGTTGATCACCACGTGATTGGGGCAAGGCAGATTAAAGCGCAGCTCCATCACCCGCTTCGACGCGTGTGAGGCGGAAATCACGCCGTCCAGCATGGCGAAGAAACGTAGCGTCTTTTGATTTTTCGGGTAGCGCCAGGAGCAGCCGTGATCGTAGTAAACCAGCTTGCCGCGCTTGGGTTTGGCTGCCAGCCCCGGCACCAGATCCCAGACGATCACCACGTCGGCGTTGGCCCGCTCGATTTTCCACTTCAACAGAAATTTTCGCAGGAACTGCGGGCAGCGCAGCGGCAGTGCATTGATCAGGCGGTTGGCGAAGGTGACGGGCTGGTGCGCAGGCAACTGGCGGCGGATCTCTTCGCCAATGTCGCCGCTGATGCACAAGACCTGGTTGCTGCCGTCGGTGGTATCGTTGATGTACTGCAGGAACAGGCGCTCGACGCCGCCCATTTTACCCAGGTTGATAATATGCAGTTTTTTCATGCTATAACCTTTTGCAACGCCTGCCATGCCGTATCGGCGTCGATTGTCGCCATGCTTTTTTCCGGCGAAATCAGCGAGTGCTGATTTTGCCCATAGCCGCCGATCAGGCCGGGATCGGTTGGCCCGAACAGCGTGATGTTCGGTCTGTCGAGCGCGGCGGTCAGATGACTTAGCCCGGTGTCGACCGAGACCACGCCCCTGGCGCCCGCCAGCACGTCAGCCACCTGCTGCAGGCTGAGCTTCGGCAGCACCTCGACATGTGGGAAACCTTCCGCCAACCGCAGCGCGCGCTGATGTTCATGCTCCGCCCCCCAGGGCAGTTTGATCTTCAGCCCGCTGTCGGCCGTCAGCGCGATCAGCTCGCGCCAGTTCTGCTCCGGCCAATGCTTGTCGTCGCGGGTCGTAGCGTGCAAAAACACCAGATATTGACCGGCATCGACCGGCGGCTGGCTGAGAAAACGCGCGGCGATGGCATAGTCGCCGTAGCTGCCCGGTTTATCGTAGCCGAGGCTTTTGGCGAACAGCTCGCGCGTGCGTTCCACCGCGTGCTGCCGTTTGTCTATCTCATGGCGCACGTTGTAGAACCAGCTGGCGAACGGTTCGCGCGCGCTTTTGCAGTCCGGGCCATGTTTGTTGCCCTTGGCGACGCGCGTGATCAGCGCGGCGCTTTTCATCAGGCCCTGCGCGTCGATCACCACATCGTAACGGCGTTCTTGCAGCGCGCGCTTGAAGTCGCAGCGCTGCTGTCGGGTGTCGCTGCCGAACCAGTTTTTGCGCCAGCGGCGAATGGCCACCGGGATCACGCGATCCACCGCCGGGTGCCAGGTGGGGATTTGGCTGAAACCTTCTTCCACTACCCAGTCGAAGCGGATATCGGGAATGGCCTGCAGCGCATCGGTCAGGGCGG
Organism: Serratia sp. CY37869; assembly: GCF_052168895.1. NCBI lineage: Bacteria > Pseudomonadati > Pseudomonadota > Gammaproteobacteria > Enterobacterales > Yersiniaceae > Serratia > Serratia sp. CY37869. Next base: position 63,189 of record NZ_JBJNLU010000007.1, on the reverse strand, counting down.
GCAGCGTATGCAGCACGTCTCCCATCGAGGACGTTTTTACGATTAACACCTGCATGACTATTCCTCGCTGGCGACAAGCAACGGCGTCAGCGCATCCAACACTTGCTGCGGCTGAATATCGATCAAACTTTGGTGATACCCCTGTTCGGCATCGCCCTTACGCACCTTGTGGTAGCCGCTGATCAAGCGAATCACCCGCGCCTTGTCGGAGAGCGGCGGCGTGAAGTCGGGGCTGCTTGGGCCGTACAAGGCTATCAGCGGTTTGTTCAACGCTGCGGCAACGTGCATTAAACCGGAGTCGTTGCTGACCACCGCCCGGCAGGCCGCGATCAGGATCACCGCCTGCTCCAGCTGGGTTTTTCCGGCCAGATTAAGGCAGAAATCGCGCGCGTCGTCCTGCAACGCGGCGCGGATCTGTTCGCCGGCCTCATGGTCTTTTGCCGAACCGAACAGCGCGATTTGATAGCCGCTCTCGATCAGCCGTTGAGCCAGCGCCGCGTAGTGATAGTGCGGCCAGCGCTTGGCGGGGCCGAACTCCGCGCCTGGGCAGAAGCCGACGATCGGGCGGCTGTCGGTCAGGTTGAAGGCTGAGGTGGTTTCGGCGATCTCTTCGTCGCTCACCCGCAGCTGCGGCCACAGCAGCGGCTGCGGCAGATCGTCGGCGCGCTGAACGCGGCCTTTGTCATAGGCCAGCGCCACATAGCGCTGCACCATCAGCGGGAAAGCCGCCTTGTCGAGCACGCGCACGTCGTTCAGCAGGCCGTAGCGCATTTCGCCCCGCCAGCCGGTGCGCTGCGGGATATCGGCGAAGAAAGGCACCAGCGCGGATTTGAACGAGTTGGGCAGAACGTAAGCGCGATCGTAACGGTTGGCGCGCAGAGCGCGCCCCAGGCGGCGGCGTTCGCCGAGCCCCAGCGCGCCGTGGCCCAGCGGCATCGCCAGCGCCTGATTGACTTCCGGCATGCGCGCCAGCAACGGGCGGCACCAGGCCGGCGCCATCACATCGATCTCCGCCGTCGGATATTCGGCCTTCAGGGTGCGATAGAGACTTTGCGACATCATCATGTCGCCAACCCAAGAAGGGCCGATAACCAGTATTTTCATACCCAGCGTTAATTCCTTCAGCTTATGCGGTGCGGTTCAACCAGGCCATGTACTCTTTCACGCCTTCGGCGACCGTTTTGAACGGTGCGTCGTAGCCGGCGGCGCGCAGCTTGGTCAGATCGGCCTGGGTGTACGCCTGATAGCGGCCCTTCAGCTTCTCCGGGAACTCGATGTATTCCACCGCGCCTTGCTGATGGAAGTCCACCACCGCGTCAGCCACCGCCTGGAAGGTTTCCGCCCGACCGGTGCCGCAGTTGAAGATGCCGGATTTGCCGGTTTCCCAGAACCACAGGTTGACCGCCGCCACGTCGCCGACGTAGATGAAGTCACGCTTGAAGTTTTCGCTGCCGGCGAACAGTTTCGGGTTTTCGCCGCGGTTGATCTGGGTGTTCAGGTGGAAGGCGACGCTGGCCATGCTGCCTTTGTGGCCTTCGCGCGGGCCGTAAACGTTGAAGTAGCGGAAGCCGCAGATCTGCGAGTCCGCTTCCGGCAGGATCTCACGCACGTACTGATCGAACAGGAATTTGGAATAACCGTACACGTTGAGCGGCGCTTCATACTGACGCTCTTCGATAAACTCTTCGCGGCCGCCGTAAGTGGCGGCGGAGGAGGCGTACAGGAACGGAATTTCGCGATCCAGGCAGTAGTGCAGCAGGTCTTTGGAGTACTGATAGTTGTTGTCCATCATGTACTTGCCGTCCCACTCGGTGGTCGCAGAGCAGGCGCCTTCGTGGAACACCGCTTCGATCTCGCCCAGATCGTCGCCGGCCACGATGCTGGCGATAAAGTCTTCTTTATCGATATAGTCGGCGATGTCCAGATCGACCAGGTTGACGAACTTGGTGCCGTCTTTCAGGTTGTCCACCACCAGGATATCGCGATATCCCTTGTCGTTCAGTGCCTTAATGATGTTGCTGCCGATCATGCCGGCGCCGCCAGTAACGATAATCATTGGGTTACCCCTGCTAAGCTGCCTGGTGGGGCACAATGCCCCACGCTCAATGGCGGTTATCATAGCATTTCATGCCGCGGCAAACAGCGGAAGGGCTCCGAATATCCCGCATTGCCATTGAAGTCCGCCGATTGCCGTGATATCTGCTGCAATTTTAATATTCTCTCCCGCGCATTCTCGTCAGTTTGGTTACAAATCAGTAAAATATGCCGCAATTAGCCCAATCCTGGAGATAACCGAATGTCAGCGTCTTTTTATCAGCAGTTGGAACAACAGCTTGCCGCCACGCGCAGTGAAGGGCTGTTCAAGGAAGAACGCATCATTACCTCCGCGCAACAGGCGGACATCGCCGTCGCCGACGGCAGCCATGTGATCAACTTCTGCGCCAATAACTACCTGGGCCTGGCCAACCATCCGGCGCTGATCGCCGCCGCCAAATCGGGGATGGACAGCCACGGTTTCGGCATGGCGTCGGTGCGCTTCATCTGCGGCACCCAGGACAGCCACAAGCAGCTCGAACAGAAACTGGCGGCCTTTTTGGGCATGGAAGACGCGATCCTGTACTCCTCTTGCTTCGACGCCAACGGCGGGCTGTTCGAAACCCTGCTCGGACCGGAAGACGCCATTATCTCCGATGCGTTGAACCATGCGTCGATCATCGACGGCGTGCGGCTGTGCAAGGCCAAGCGCTATCGCTACGCCAATAACGACATGGCCGAGCTGGCCGCGCAGCTGAAACAGGCCAAAGCCGACGGCGCGCGCCACATTCTGATCGCCACCGACGGCGTGTTCTCGATGGACGGCGTGATCGCCAACCTGAAAGGGGTTTGCGATCTGGCGGACGAGTATCAGGCGCTGGTGATGGTGGATGACTCCCACGCGGTGGGCTTTGTCGGCGCCAACGGGCGCGGCACCCATGAATACTGCGAAGTGATGGGCCGCGTCGATATCATTACCGGTACGTTAGGTAAGGCGCTGGGCGGCGCGTCCGGCGGCTACACCGCCGCCAAGAAAGAAGTGGTGGAGTGGCTGCGCCAGCGTTCGCGCCCGTACCTGTTCTCCAACTCGCTGGCGCCGGCGATCGTCGCCGCGTCGATCAAAGTGCTGGAACTGTTGGAAGAGGGCGATGCGTTGCGCGATCGCCTGTGGGCCAACGCGCGTCTGTTCCGCGAAAAAATGACCGCCGCCGGCTTCACCCTGGCCGGCGCCGATCACGCCATCATCCCGGTCATGCTGGGGGAGGCGAAGCTGGCGCAGGAATTCGCCAATGCGTTGCTCAAGGAAGGCATCTATGTGACCGGTTTCTTCTATCCGGTGGTGCCGAAAGGCCAGGCGCGCATCCGCACCCAGATGTCCGCCGACCACACCCCGGAGCAAATCGAACGCGCAGTGGCGGCGTTTACACGTATCGGTAAGGATCTTGGCGTTATTGCATAAGGTAAAACCATGAAAGCACTGTCAAAACTGAAAGCGGAAGAAGGGATTTGGATGACCGACGTGCCTCAGCCGGAGCTGGGCCACAACGACATCATGATCAAAATCCGCAAAACCGCGATCTGCGGCACCGATGTGCATATCTACAACTGGGACGAGTGGTCGCAAAAAACCATTCCGGTTCCGATGGTGGTCGGCCATGAATACGTGGGCGAAGTGGTGGCGATCGGTCAGGAAGTCAAAGGCTTCAGCATCGGCGATCGCGTGTCCGGCGAAGGCCACATCACCTGCGGCCACTGCCGCAACTGCCGCGGCGGCCGCACGCACCTGTGCCGCAACACCATCGGCGTGGGCGTGAACCGTCCGGGCAGCTTCGCGGAATATCTGGTGATCCCGGCGTTCAACGCCTTCAAGATCCCGGATAACATCTCCGACGAACTGGCTTCGATCTTCGATCCGTTTGGCAACGCGGTGCATACTGCGCTGTCGTTCGATCTGGTCGGGGAAGACGTGCTGGTGTCCGGCGCCGGTCCGATCGGCATCATGGCGGCGGCGGTGTGCAAACACGTCGGCGCCCGTCATGTGGTGATCACCGACGTTAACGAATACCGTCTGGAACTGGCGCGCAAGATGGGCGTGACCCGCGCGGTGAACGTCAGCAAGGAAAACCTCAACGACGTGATGGCCGAGCTGGGCATGACCGAAGGATTCGATGTCGGTCTGGAAATGTCCGGCGCGCCGCCGGCGTTCCGCACGCTGCTGAACGCCATGAACCACGGCGGGCGCATCGCCATGCTGGGCATTCCGCCTTCGGATATGTCGATCGACTGGAACCAGGTGATTTTCAAAGGGCTGTTTATCAAAGGGATTTACGGCCGCGAAATGTTTGAGACCTGGTACAAGATGGCGGCGCTGATCCAGTCCGGTCTGGATTTGACCCCGATCATCACCCACCGTTTCTCGATCGACGAGTTCCAGCAGGGCTTCGACGCCATGCGCTCCGGCAAGTCGGGCAAAGTGGTGCTGAGCTGGGATTAATCTCGGCAGACGTGAAAAAGGCCGGAATTCCGGCCTTTTTTTATGCTTGCGGTTTGGCTTGCGTCCAGTGTTGCCAATGACGCTTGATGAAGGTCACCGGCGGCGAGGTGGCAATGCTGTCGGCGATGACGCCCAGCGCGGTGCCGGCGTTGGCTTTTTCCTTCGGCGGTTTGACCTTGCACTGTTTGATGCCGCCGCTGAACGGGTTCTTCGGCTGCGGTTTTTGCGGTTTGACCGGCGGCGGGACGTAGCTGCCGCCACCGTTGCCCTGCGGTTCGTTCAGCAGCGCGCTCGGTTTGACCAGCACGATATCGGCGGGCAGCGACGGCAGCATCTGCTGCAGTACTTTCACCGTTGCCGGGCGCGGGTGGCCGATGGCGATGGCGGAACCGTTGCGCCGCGCCAATTCAACCGCGCGGTTGAACTGACGGCGGATATCGGCTTCGTTCGCGGTATCGTCGAGGAACACCTTGCGTTTGATCACCTTCACGCCGGTGCCGGCCGCGGCGCGGGTCGCCTGGCTGTTGCCGATGGTCATGCTGTCGAGGAAGTACAGACGGTAGCTTTCGAGCGCCTGCATCACTTTCTGCATGCCCGGCAGGCTGGAAGTCATGGCGCTGCCCATGTGGTTGTTCATGCCGACCGCGTAAGGCACGTTGTTCACCGCGTTGCGGATGATGCGCTGGATCTCGTCGCTGCTCATGGCGGGCTGCAGGGTATCGCGTTCCAGCGGCTGCTTGCTGAGCGGCGCCATCGGCATGTGGATCAGCACTTCGCGGCCCTGGCTGTGGGCGCGGGTGGCCATCAGGCGGGCATGCGGCGCGTTGGGCAAGACTGCGACCGAGATCGCCGTCGGCATTTGCAGCACCGCGTTTTCTTCGTGGGGGCGGTAGCCCACGTCATCGATGACGATGGAGAGTTTTCCTGCCTGCGCAGCGTAAGCCTGCAGCAGACAGCCCATTAACAGAGCTGTACGGGTTTTGACATAGCGCAAATCTATCTTCCCAACCACGGCAGTGGGTTAACCGCCTGTCCCTGACGACGGATTTCGAAATAGAGCGACGGCGTTCCCTGGCCGCCGCTGGTGCCGACCAGAGCGATCGGCTGGCCGGCGCGCACCTGCGCCCCGACGTTGACCAACGCGCTTTGGTTATAGCCGTACACGCTCATGTCGCCTTTACCGTGTTCGACCACCACCATCAGGCCATAGCCTTGCAGCCAGTCGGCCAGCAGCACGCGGCCATCGGCGACGGCTTTCACTTCGCTGCCTTCGCGGGCTTCGATCACCATGCCTTTCCAGCGTAGCTCGCCCTGCTGCTGCTCGCCAAAGCCGTGCAGCGTGCGGCCGCGCACCGGCCACATCAGCTGGCCGGCCGGACGGCCGAGGCCGCCGGTTCGCGCCATCAGCGAGCGATCGGCTTCGCTAGGTTTGTAGGTGGTGCCGGTTTTCTTCGCCTGCTGTTCCTTGATGCGCACCTGTTCGCGCACCTTGGCCGCTTCACGCGCTTCGCGTTCGGCGCGCGCACGGGCTTCGCGCTCCGCCCGGGCGATCTTGTCGCGCATGCGGGCTTCGTTTTGGCGCAGTTCCACCAGGCGTTGTTGGTCTTTTTCCAGCGAGGCTTCCAGCGCGGTCAGCGTTTTCTTGCGGGCGCCGCGCGCCTGCTCCAGCTTCTGCTGCTGCGTCTGTTGTTCGCTCAGTAAGGATTTTTGCTGGCCCTGTTTGGCCACCAGCGTGGTTTTTTGCTTCGCTAGCTCGGCGCGGGTCTGTTTCAGCTCTTCGATGGTTTTCTGGCGCGCTTCGTTCAGATAACCGAAATAGGCCAGAATACGTTCGCTGCGCTGGCTTTCTTCACCGCTGAGGATCAGCTGCACGGCGCTGTGCTGCCCTTGCCGGAAGGCGGCGTCAAGCTGTTTGGCGAGGAGGTTTTGCTGGGTCGATTGCTGCTTTTGCAGCTTGGCGATCGAGGCGTTCAGGCCGGAAATGTCCTTGCCCAACTGGGTGAGCGTGCCCTGGGTGTCGCGCAACTGGCGGCTGGCCTGAGCGATGGTTTTTTCCTGCTGCCGCAGCTGATCCTGCAGCGAGCTGCGCTGCTGTTGCTGCTGCTTCACCGCTTTTTCTTTCTCGGCGATGCTCTGCTGAATGTCTTTCAGCTGGGATTTATTGTCTTCCGCCGCCTGGCCGGCGAGCGGCAACAGCAAGACGCCAGCGCAAAATACGCTGGCGCACATGGCGGTGAACGTCCTTGGCGCGGTGCGTTCAGGCAGCGGCCGGCTGCCTGCGTTTGCGCTTCGGGTTACCCTTGATAGTGCAAAAAACGCCTTCTCCCTCATGGAGAAGGATTATTCCACGATGAACAGCGGCTTACCAGTCATCTCTTGCGGGATTTCCATTCCCATCAGCGTTAACAGGGTTGGCGCGATGTCCGAAAGCTTGCCGCCTTCGACCGCCTGCGCCGGTTTGCCGACGTAAATCAGCGGCACCGGCAGGCTGGTGTGGGCGGTATGCGCCTGGCCGGTGGCCGGATCGCGCATCTGCTCGGCGTTGCCGTGATCGGCGGTGATCAGCAACTGACCGTCGACGTCGCGCACCGCGTCAACCACCTGGGCGATGCAGGCGTCCAGCGTTTCCACCGCTTTGACCGCCGCTTCATACACACCGGTATGCCCCACCATGTCGCCGTTCGGGTAGTTGCAGATAATGGCGTCGTATTTGCCGCTGCGGATGGCGGTCAACAGTTTGTCGGTCAGTTCGGCGGCGCTCATCTCAGGCTGCAGATCGTAGGTGGCGACCTTCGGCGAATTGACCAGCACGCGGTCTTCCCCTTTGAACGGCGCTTCCACGCCGCCGTTATAGAAGAAGGTGACGTGGGCGTATTTTTCGGTTTCCGAGATGCGCAGCTGGGTTTTGTCGTGCTTCATCAGCCATTCGCCGAAGGTGTTGGCCAGCGACGCCGGCGGATAGGCGCAGGCGGTGTCGATGTCGGCGGCGTACTCGGTCAGCATCACGAAATCGCCGAACTGCACCTGTTTGGCGCGTGGGAAACCGTCGAAATCCGCGTTCACGAAGGCGCGGGTGATCTGGCGCGCGCGGTCAGCGCGGAAGTTCATGAAGATCAACGCATCGCCGTCCTGCATCGCGGCATCGGCCTCGCCGGCGGCGCGAATGACGGTCGGTTTGACGAACTCGTCGTTTTCACCGCGCTGGTAGGCGGCCTGCAAACCGGCTACCGCATCGTCGGCCACGTAGTCGCCTTTAGCCGCGGTCAGCAGGTCATAGGCCAGCTGCACGCGATCCCAACGGTTGTCGCGATCCATGGCGTAGTAGCGCCCAATGAGTGAAGCGATGCGCCCGACGCCCAGCGTGGCGAAGGCCTCGCGGCAGCGCTGCAACGGGGCTTCGGCGCTGCGCGGCGGCGTGTCGCGTCCGTCGAGGAAGGCATGCAGATAGACGGCTTTGGCGCCGCGCCGGGCGGCCAGTTTAATCATGGCCAGGATGTGCTCGTCGTGGCTGTGCACGCCGCCCGGCGACAGCAGGCCCATGATATGCACCGCTTTGCCGGCCGCCACGGCCTTATCGACGGCGGCGGTCAGGACCGGATTGGCGAAGAAGTCGCCGTCGGCGATCGCTTTGTCCAGCCGGGTCAGATCCTGGTATACGATGCGCCCGGCGCCCAGGTTGACGTGGCCGACTTCGGAGTTGCCCATTTGGCCGTCGGGCAGGCCGACATCCAGTCCTGAAGCGGCGATCAGCGTATGCGGCTGCTCCCGCCACAGGCGATCCATCACCGGGGTGCCGGCGTTCAGGATCGCGTTGTCCTGCCGCTCTTCACGGTGGCCGTAACCGTCCAGGATCACCAGTACCATCGGTTTTTTGTTGCTCGACATTGCATTGACCTCTTATGAACTTTTTAAGCTGCGAATAGCCATGCGCCCGCCGGAAGCATGGCTGTTCGCCCTCGAAAAACCGGCTGATTTTACACCGCCGCCGGCGATAAATAGCCCAAAGAGATCAAGGTTGCGGCGAATCGCGCGGGCTTTTATGCTCTGACCTCGGGAATTTCTCAGCGCAGCCCGCAGTTTCTACAATCGCGCTTGCTTATTGGCTGTATTTGCCGCACTCGGCAGGTATACTCTGGAACCTTGACTTATTTATCCCTTAACTGACGGGAGTTGTTACACCCCATGCTGCAAGAAATTATGCCATTCGTAAGCAGACACCCTATTCTGAGCCTGGCTTGGATCGCTCTGCTGGTCGCCGTGATCGTCATGACCTTCAAAAGCCGTTTCTCCAAGGTCAAAGAGATCGCTCGCGGTGAAGCTATCCGCCTGATCAACAAAGAAGATGCCGTGGTGGTCGACACCCGCAGCCGCGACGATTTTCGCCGTGGTCACCTGGCCAGCGCCATCAACCTGACCGCCAGCGAAATCAAAAGCGGCAGCCTGGGCGAGCTGGAAAAACACAAAGCGCAGCCGATCATCGTCGTGTGCGCCAACGGCACCGCCTCCCGCGAACCGGCGGAGAACCTGAGCAAGGCCGGTTTTGAAAAGGTGACGATGCTGAAAGACGGCATCGCCGGCTGGAGCGGAGAAAACCTGCCGCTGGTGCGCGGCAAGTAACCGTTAAACCTATTTGAGGTGGCAATCCATGGCTAACATTGATATCTACACCAAAGCGACTTGCCCGTTCTGCCATCGCGCCAAGGCGCTGTTGAACAGCAAGGGCGCGGCGTTTAACGAGATCGCCATCGATGGCGATAACGCCAAGCGCGAAGTGATGATCGAGCGCAGCGGGCGCACCACCGTGCCGCAGATTTTCATCGACGGCCGGCATATCGGCGGCTGTGATGATTTATATGAACTCGATGCTCGCGGCGGCCTGGATCCGCTGCTTTAAGCAGCTTGCCGGTTCACCGAGTGTCAATAAGGACGTTTAACCAAGGGTATTACTCACATGTCAGAACAAAACAGCACTGAAATGGCTTTCCAGATCCAACGTATTTATACCAAGGACATCTCCTTCGAAGCGCCGAACGCGCCGCAGGTTTTCCAGCAGGAATGGCAGCCGGAAGTTAAACTTGATCTGGATACCGCGTCCAGCCAACTGGCTGACGAAGTGTATGAAGTGGTACTGCGCGTAACCGTGACGGCGACCCTGGGCGAAGAGACGGCGTTCCTGTGCGAAGTGCAACAGGCGGGCATCTTCTCGGTAGCAGGCATCGAAGGCACGCAGCTGGCGCATTGCCTGGGCGCATACTGCCCGAACATCCTGTTCCCGTATGCGCGCGAGTGCATCACCAGCCTGGTTTCCCGCGGCACATTCCCGCAGCTGAACCTGGCACCGGTCAACTTTGACGCGCTGTTCATGAACTATCTGCAGCAGCAGGCGGAAGGCGAAGGTGCCGCACCACATCAGGATGCCTGATGAACACCGTCAATGCTTCAATGACTGTCATCGGTGCCGGCTCGTACGGCACCGCATTGGCCATCACGCTGGCGCGTAACGGCCACACCGTGGTGTTGTGGGGGCATAACCCCGCGCAAATTCAAACGTTGCAGCGCGATCGCTGCAATCAGGCGTTTCTGCCCGACGTTCCTTTCCCCGATACCCTGCTGCTTGAAGCCGATTTGGCGCGTGCGCTGGCCGCCAGCCGCGACGTGCTGGTGGTGGTGCCGAGCCATGTGTTCGGCGACGTGTTGCGCCAGCTGAAGCCGCATCTGCGCCCTGACGCCCGCATCGTGTGGGCCACCAAGGGGCTGGAGGCCGAAACCGGCCGGTTGCTGCAGGACGTGGCGCGTGAGGCATTGGGCGAGGCGATCCCGCTGGCGGTGCTCTCCGGGCCGACGTTCGCCAAAGAGCTGGCCGCCGGCCTGCCGACGGCGATTGCGCTGGCGGCGACCGATGCGCAGTTCGCCGACGATCTGCAACAGCTGCTGCACTGCGGCAAGAGCTTCCGCGTCTACAGCAATCCCGACTTCATCGGCGTTCAGCTTGGCGGCGCGGTGAAGAACGTGATCGCCATCGGCGCTGGCATGTCCGACGGCATCGGTTTCGGCGCCAACGCCCGCACCGCGTTGATTACGCGTGGGCTGGCGGAAATGAGCCGTCTGGGTTCTGCGCTGGGCGCCGATCCTTCGACGTTCATGGGCATGGCGGGGCTGGGGGATCTGGTGCTAACCTGCACGGACAACCAGTCGCGCAACCGCCGCTTCGGCATTATGCTGGGGCAGGGCAAAGGCGTGCAGGAAGCGCAGGACAGCATCGGTCAGGTGGTCGAGGGCTATCGCAATACCAAAGAGGTGTTGGCGTTGGCGCAGCGGCACGGCGTGGAAATGCCGATCACCGAACAGATCTATCAGGTGCTTTACTGCCACAAGGACGCCCGCGAAGCGGCGCTGAGCCTGCTGGGGCGAGCCCGAAAGGACGAAAAACCCAGCGCGTGACATAAAAAGATATGTCGGGGCAGCGGAATGCTGACCCCGCAAATGACCTGGGCCGCTCCGCGCCACCGTGTGAAGCGGCCCGTTTGGCAAGGCAAAGGGGTATGTGATGTCGTCAGAAGAGTTGGAACAGGTCTGGAACAGCATTAAATCAGAAGCGCGAGCACTGGCTGATTGTGAACCGATGCTGGCCAGCTTTTTCCATGCGACGTTGCTCAAGCATGAGAACCTGGGCAGCGCGCTCAGCTATATGTTGGCCAACAAGCTGGCGACGCCGATCATGCCCGCCATCGCGGTGCGCGAGGTGGTGGAAGAGGCCTACAAGTCCGACAATCAGATGATCGTTTCGGCGGCGCGCGATATTCTCGCGGTGCGGCTGCGTGACCCGGCGGTCGATAAATACTCCACGCCGCTGCTTTACCTGAAAGGGTTCCACGCGCTGCAGGCTTACCGCATCGGCCACTGGCTGTGGCAGCAAGGGCGGCAAGCGCTGGCGATCTACCTGCAAAATCAAATTTCCGTCGCCTTCGGCGTAGACATCCACCCGGCGGCGACCATCGGCTGCGGCATCATGCTCGACCACGCCACCGGCATCGTGATTGGTGAAACGGCGGTGGTGGAAAACAACGTCTCTATTCTGCAGTCGGTCACCCTGGGCGGTACCGGTAAAACCAGCGGCGACCGTCACCCGAAAATTCGCGAAGGGGTGATGATTGGCGCCGGCGCCAAAATTCTCGGCAATATCGAAGTGGGCAAGGGCGCCAAGATTGGCGCGGGCTCGGTGGTCTTGCAGGCGGTGCCGCCGCATACCACTGCCGCCGGCGTACCGGCGCGTATCGTCGGGCGCCCGGAGAGCGATACGCCGTCGATGGATATGGATCAATACTTCAACGGCACCAACCACGGATTCGAGTACGGCGACGGCATCTAAGCCGTGCCTGCGGGTCCATTCAGGGGGAGCTTCGGCTCCCCCTGTGTTTTTCAAGCGGCGGTCAGCCCTGTTTCGGGAACTGGGTGATATCGGTAACGATATCGTCGATCGCCGCCTTGACGTCATCCGCCGTGACCGGCGTGCTGTCGTTGTTGACGGTTTTACCGTAGGCCTTGCGCACCACTTCCATCACCGTTTTACCGGTATCCTGGTCGATCAACTCGCCTTCGATATACAGCGCGGTATTTTGCGTCCGGTGCCCGGTAGCCGCCATGGTGCTGGCAACCACCGCAGCGACCGGCACCACCTCATAGAACTTCATGTCTTCGTTTTCGGCCGAAACGGCGGTGATGGCGAGTTTGGCCACCAGCACGCGCGAGCCCGCCGGGCTTGGCAGAATGGTAAAGCGGTTCTGCAGCGCGGTTTTGATCCGCTGGGTCGCGTAGGCCTTAATCTTGTTCAACGTGTCCTGGCTGACGCGCGCCGTGGGTTTCTCCGCCGGGAAATAGACCACCGGTTGGAAATAGATGCCGCGATAGTTGGATTCCTTGTAGCTCGGATCTACCCAGCGCAGCGTTTTATGACCGCTTGGCGAGGTGGTTTCCTGCAGTTTGCTGTAATCGGACAAGAAGCCCGAATATTGCGACGTTTGGGTGACTTTGGACGAACAGCCCGCCAGCAACAGGCCCGCTGCCAGAACGGCCATGGCAACGCTCAAGCGTTGTTTTTTCATGTGGTTTCCTATGATGAGTGGTGATTACCCTTACAAAACATAGCGCATTATCTGCGGCGTAGCGGGCATTTTCGGGGCCGGGCGTGCCCTGTCGCGGCCTTTTTTCAGGATCGTGATGCGCCGCCGGTTTTTGTCGCCAGCGTCGGTGATAAGGCGGCGAGTGAGGCATCCGCTCTGGCCAGCGTCAGGCGTAGCTCAGCTTGCCACTGTGGCAACAATGGCCAGAGATCCGCCTGATGTTCGGCTTGCAGGCACCAAACCTCCCGGTCGTGCCAATCACCGAGGGCATTTTGCGCCGCTTTCAGGCTCGCCATCGCGGCGGGAGAAAGGGGAAGGCGTTGCGGGTAGGCTTCGGCCGCGTAACGCAGGCGTTTAACCAGCAGCCGCAGACGGTGGCGATCGTAGCCGGTATCAGCCAATGCCCGGCGCAATTGCCGCTGCTGGCGCTGCAGGCGTCGGTTCACACGGTGTTTGGCGGCGCGTTGCGCGGTGCGGCGAAAGCGGTGCGGCCAGGCGTGCAATAGCGAAGGGAAGCTGATGAGCTGCGGGTTGGCGAGCAGTTGGCGGCAGCGGGCCTGAAAATCGCTCTGGCGCACGTTGGCCTGCCAATCCAGATGATGGTGCGCCAGTTCAGCGATCAGCACCTCGAGATCGCGCAGCGGCGTCGTGAGCCTGCCCAACTGGGCGGCGGCCCGATCGAGCCGCGTTGCGCCGGGGCAACCGTGCAACGGGCGCAGCAGGCTGCGGATACGGCGCAGACTGACGCGCAAATCGTGCAGCGCTTCGCTGTCCGGCGCCTGTTGCAGCCGCTGTAGCGCCTCGTTCAGCGCCGACTCGAGCCGGCGAAGCGGGGTGACAATATCCTCGACGAAAGCCATGTGCCGTTCCTGGAGAGAGCATCGCAACGATGCCTCCTTCAGTATGGCGCGTCGTTGTGGATTACGCCTTGATCAGCGCGCCGGCATAGTCCAACTGCCGCCAGGCTTCATAAACCACCACCGCGACGGCATTCGACAGGTTCATGCTGCGGCTTTGCGCCTGCATCGGGATGCGGATTTTTTGCTGCGCGGGCAGCGCATCGAGGATGTCGGCGGGCAACCCGCGCGTTTCCGGGCCGAACAGCAGGTAGTCGCCGGCCTGATAGCTGACGGCGCTGTGCGCCGGCGTGCCTTTGGTCGTGAGAGCAAACAGCCGTTGCGGATCCTCGGCGGCGAGAAAAGCGGCGTAGTCGGCATGACGGTGGACGCGGGTGAACTCATGGTAATCCAGCCCGGCGCGGCGCAGACGCTTGTCGTCCCACGGAAAACCCAGCGGTTCGATCAGATGCAGATTAAAGCCGGTATTGGCGCACAGGCGGATGATATTGCCGGTATTGGGTGGAATTTCGGGTTCAAATAAAACGATGTTCAGCATGTTGCAGGCCCCTCGTGAACGAGGGGCGCAGGATAGCAAACTCTTACTGTTCTGTCTTAGACGATAGGCGTTGATGATGCAGCGGCAGCCACAGCACCAGCCGCAGGCCGCCAAGCGGGCTGTCTTCGGCCTTCACCCAGCCGCGATGCTGATTGACCGCCGCCTCGACGATAGCCAGGCCAAGGCCGGTGCCGCCGGACTCACGGTCGCGCGCCTCATCGGTGCGGTAGAACGGGCGGAAAATCTGCTCGCGATCTTCGGCGCTGACGCCGGGGCCGTCGTCGTCAACCTGGATGGTCACGCCCTGATTGTCGGCGCTGAACGCCACGGCGATGCGGGTGTGCGAATAACGCAGGGCGTTGCGCACGATGTTTTCCAACGCGCTGTCCAGCGCGCTCGCGTTGCCGAACAGCGTCCACGGGCCGGGCGGCGCAGCGATCTCCAGCTGCTTGCCCATCTGTTCCGCTTCGAAACGGGCGTTGTCCAGCACGTCGGCCCACAGTTCGTTGGCCTTCAGCTGCTCGCGCGCCAGCTCGCCCTTCTGCTGCCCGCGCGACAGCGCCAGCAGATCGTTGATCATCGAATCCAGCCGCTGCGCTTCGGTTTCGATGCGCGCCAGTTCGTGGCCTTCGCCGTGGCGGCGGCGCATCAGCGCGGTGGCCAGCTGCAGGCGAGTCAGCGGCGTGCGCAGCTCGTGCGAGATGTCCGAGATCAGCCGCTGCTGCGCGTTCATCATGCGCTCCAGCGCGCTGACCATTTGGTTGAAGCTGGCGCCGGTGGCCAGGAACTCCTGCGGACCGGCCTCCAGCTCCGGATGCTGCTTCAGGTTGCCGCGCGCCACGTCATCGGCGGCGTTCTTCAGCTTGCGCGCCGGCTTCGCCAGGCTCCAGGCCAGCCACAGCAGCAGCGGGGCGCTGATCAGCATGGTGACGATCAGCAGCAGCAGCGGCCGGTCGAACATCAGGTTGATGAAATCGGATTGCGGGCTGTTGGCGGGACGGATCAGGTACAGCTGGTAGTTGTCTTCGCCGTCGCGTACCGCGAACGGCCCGACCAGCTCGACGCGGCCGTATTTTTTCTTCTTCGGATGATCCGAGTTATCGGATTGGCCGATGAAGTTGCGGACGATCTGCATTTCGTTGCGCTGCGCGCCGATCACCCGGCCTTCGCTGGTGACCAGCAGCAGGCGTTGGCCCGGCGGCGCCCATTTATCGATGGCGCGGAACAGGCGGCGCCACCACATCAGATCGTTGGCCGGATCGTTTTGCAGCTCGGCCTCGACGTGCTGTTCCAGCATCAACCCCTGCCGCTGCTCGCTGTCGAGCAGCGAGGTCATTTGGCGGGAGTCGAGCTTGGGCACCATCAGCACCAGCATTAGCACCAGGGCTAACGTGAACCAGAAAATGGCGAAGATGCGTGCCGTCAAACTGTTGATCATGTTGCAGATACCATCAAATAACCACGCCCGCGCAGGGTTTTGAACCACGGATGCCCGTCTTTGCGATCCGGCAGCTTACGCCGCAGGTTGGAGATGTGCATGTCGATAGCGCGATCGAACGGAGTCAGGCGTTTGCCCAGCACTTCCTGGCTCAGCAGTTCGCGCGACACCACCTGGCCGAGATGCTGCGCCAGCAGATACAGCAGGGTGAACTCGGTGCCGGTCAGATCCAGCACCTGGCCGTCGAAGCTGGCCTCCTGGCGGCCGGGGTTCAGCTGCAGGCCATCGACATCCAGCGTCGGGGCGCCGCTGTCGACCTGTTGCTGCTGTTCGCTCCAGTTAGAACGGCGCAGAATGGCGCGAATGCGCGCGACCAGCTCGCGATCGTTGAAGGGTTTCGGCAGGTAATCATCGGCGCCCAGCTCCAGGCCCAGCACGCGGTCCAGCTCGCTGCCGCGCGCGGTCAGCATGATGACCGGCGTTTGGTGATGTTGGCGCAGTTCTTTCAGCGTATCGATGCCGTTTTTCTTCGGCATCATGATGTCGAGCAGCAGCAGATCGACGGAGCTGTCCAGCAGCGACAACGCCTGCTCGCCATCGTGCGCGACGACGATATTAAAACCTTCCATTTCAAGCAGTTCTTTTAACAGCGAGGTCAACTCGCGGTCGTCGTCAACTAACAGAATCTTGTTCATTATGATTTACCTCCAGACGCAAAATACGTCATCAACTGTTGCCATTCCATGACTTTACGTAGTTTTACATGCACTGACGCAGGTTTTCAGGTGTGGCGGTACACTGCTCCTCGTTGATTCGCAAAGTGAGAAAGCTTGAGGAGTTGAAATGCGTAAGGTGACCGCATTAGTTATGGCATCACTGCTGGCAATTGGTTCGACCGCTGCCTTCGCTGCCGACACTATACCGGACACAGCCCAACCTCCCGGCAACGACGCGATGACCCGAATACCCGGCCAGCACCATATGTTCGACGGTGTCAGCCTCAGCGAACAGCAGCGCCAGCAAATGCGCGATTTGATGCGCCAGGCCCGGCACGATTTGCCTGGTGTCAATGTAGCTGAAATGGAAGCCATGCATAAACTGGTGACCGCAGAGAAATTTGACGAAGCCGCCGTGTACGCCCAGGCGGAAAAGATGGCCCAACAGCAGGTCAAGCGCCAGGTCGAAATGGCCCGGGTGCGCAACCAAATGTATAACCTGCTGACGCCAGAGCAAAAAAGTGTTTTAGACCAGAAACATCAGCAGCGCATGCAGCAGATGGAGCAACAAATTTCTGGTTTGCAGCAAGCTTCTGCCCAGAAGTGAAGTACGACTGAGTAGTCCCCTGTTTTTCCTTGCCATAGACACCATCCCTGTCTTCCCCGCCATGATGGCGGGGTTTTTTTTATCCGACATTTCGCTATATTGAGCGCCACACCTTTTGGCCGGGGCCCCTTATGGAACAGCGCTATGCACGCCTGGTAAAGTCCGCCGCGTTGGCCGCAACCGCGCTGGCGTCGTCGCTGCTGTTGATTAAAATCGTCGCCTGGTACCACACCGGTTCGGTCAGCCTGTTGGCGGCGCTGGTGGATTCGTTGGTCGATATCGCCGCCTCGCTGACCAACCTTCTGGTGGTGCGCTATTCGCTACAGCCGGCCGATGCCGAGCACACCTTCGGCCACGGCAAAGCGGAATCTCTGGCGGCGCTGGCGCAAAGCATGTTTATTTCCGGCTCCGCCCTGTTTTTGTTCCTCACCGGCTTCCAGCACCTGTATGCGCCGCAAACGCTGCGCGATCCCGGCGTCGGGGTCGTGGTGACGGTGATCGCGTTGGTCAGCACGCTGATTCTGGTCACCTATCAACGCTGGGTGGTCAGAAAAACGCGCAGTCAGGCCGTACGCGCAGATATGCTGCATTATCAGTCAGATGTCATGATGAATGGTGCTATTCTTATCGCTCTTGGGCTAAGCTGGTACGGCTTCCAACGGGCGGATGCGTTGTTCGCGCTGGGCATCGGCGTTTACATCCTCTATAGCGCGTTGCGCATGGGCTATGAAGCGGTGCAGTCGCTGTTGGATCGGGCGTTGCCGGATGACGAGCGCCAGGCGATTATCGCCGTGGTTTCCTCCTGGCCCGGCGTGAAAGGCGCACACGATCTGCGCACGCGTCAGTCGGGGCCGACGCGTTTCATCCAGCTGCATCTGGAGATGGAGGACACGCTGCCGCTGCGCGAGGCGCACCGGTTGGCCGATCAGGTGGAACAAGCCCTGCGGCAACGTTTTGCAGGGGCGGACGTCATCATTCACCTGGATCCGTGCTCCGTGGTGCCGCCGGGTAGGCAGGGGCATTGGGAGCTATAATCATATAGAGGCATAGCGCAACGTATTATCATGAATATCTGAGTTAGCTCAGCGTGCCATGCGGTGTTTTAACCGTTATATTGCGTGACTTGAATCAATTCAGCTGGGTGTTTTTGATATAATATCCAGCAATAAGCCGTAAAGCTGGTTTTCTGCAGCCGGAGAGGTTTCAAGACGATCGGCGGAGACAGAATTCTTAAGAAATTGCATCTACACAGTTCAGAGGTAGTCATGATCAAGAAAATCGGTGTACTGACGAGCGGCGGTGATTCGCCGGGTATGAACGCTGCAATCCGCGGCGTTGTGCGTTCTGCGCTTTCAGAAGGTCTGGAAGTTTTTGGTATTTACGATGGCTACCTTGGCTTGTACGAAGATCGCATGGAGCAGCTGGACCGCTATAGCGTGTCCGACATGATCAATCGCGGCGGCACCTTCCTCGGCTCTGCCCGATTCCCGGAATTCAGGGATGAAAACGTGCGCGCCAAGGCGATTGAAAACCTGAAGAATCGCGGTATCGACGCGCTGGTGGTGATCGGCGGCGACGGTTCCTACATGGGCGCCAAACGCCTGACGGAAGAAGGCTTCCCGTGCATCGGCCTGCCAGGCACCATCGATAACGATGTCGCCGGTACCGACTACACCATCGGTTACTTCACCGCGCTGGAAACCGTGGTGGAAGCGATCGACCGCCTGCGCGATACCTCCTCGTCGCACCAGCGCATCTCTATCGTGGAAGTGATGGGCCGTTACTGCGGCGATCTGACGCTGGCGGCGGCGATTGCCGGCGGCTGCGAATTCATCGTGCTGCCTGAAATCGAATTTAATCGCGAAGATCTGGTGTGCGAAATCAAGGCCGGTATCGCCAAGGGCAAAAAGCACGCCATCGTAGCGATCACCGAGCACATCTGCGACATCGATGAGTTGGCGCGCCACATCGAGCAGGAAACCAAGCGTGAAACCCGCGCTACCGTGCTGGGCCACATTCAACGCGGCGGTTCACCGGTCGCCTATGACCGCATCCTGGCCTCGCGCATGGGCGCCTACGCCATCGAACTGCTGCTGCAGGGTTACGGCGGCCGCTGCGTCGGTATCCAGAACGAAAAGATGGTGCATCACGACATCATCGACGCGATCGAAAACATGAAGCGTCCGTTCAAGGGCGACTGGCTGGAAACGGCGAAAAAGCTGTACTGATTCGCCGCTCACCGCGCGCCGAAAGCCTCCGCTTGCGGGGGCTTTTTTATGCTCGCCGGTGACATATTCCAGAATCATCTAGCCCAAAATTTTTTATTCTTTAATTGCCGGGAAAGTTTCTGGCAGGCTCTGATGCTAAATCAACCGATTGAGGTTGCGTTAATTTTCTGGGAGAGCCTGTCGATGCGTAAATGGGGTGTAGGTCTGACATTGGTGCTGTTGGCGTCCGGCGCCATGGCGAAGGATATTCAGTTGCTGAACGTGTCATACGATCCGACGCGTGAGTTCTATCAGGCTTACAACACGGCATTCAGCAAGCACTACCAGGCGGAAACCGGCGACAAGGTGACGGTGCGTCAGTCGCACGGCGGCTCCGGCAAACAGGCGACCTCGGTGATCAACGGTATCGAGGCCGACGTGGTGACGCTGGCGTTGGCCTATGACGTCGACGCTATCGCCGAACGCGGGCGCATTGAGAAAGACTGGATAAAACGCCTGCCGGACAACTCGGCGCCTTACACGTCGACCATCGTCTTCCTGGTGCGCAAAGGCAACCCGAAACAAATTCATGACTGGCCTGACTTGATCAAGCCGGGCGTGTCGGTGATCACCCCGAATCCGAAAACCTCCGGCGGCGCCCGCTGGAACTACCTCGCCGCCTGGGGCTACGCGTTGCATCACAACAACAACGATAAGGCCAAGGCGCAGGCGTTCGTCAAAGACCTGTACAAGAACGTAGAAGTGCTGGATTCCGGCGCGCGTGGCTCGACTAACACCTTCGTTGAGCGCGGCATCGGCGACGTGCTGATCGCCTGGGAAAACGAAGCGCTGCTGGCGGAGAAAGAACTGGGCAAAGACAAGTTCGAGATAATCACCCCGAGCGAATCGATTCTGGCCGAACCGACGGTGTCGGTGGTGGATAAGGTGGTCGATAAACGCGGCACCCGCGACGTGGCGACCGCCTACCTGAAGTATCTGTATTCGCCGGAAGGGCAGACTATCGCGGCGCAGCACTATTATCGCCCGCGCGATGCGGCGGTGGCGGCCAAGTTCGCCGGCCAGTTCCCGCAGCTGAAGCTGTTCACCGTGGATGACACCTTCGGCGGTTGGACCGAAGCGCAGAAGGTGCATTTCGCCACCGGCGGCGTCTTCGACGAGATAAGCAAACGCTGATCCCGTTTGAGCGGCAATAAAAAACCCCGGCAAGCCGGGGTTTTTTTATGGCAAGCCTAAGACAATCAGGCTTTTTTCGCTGCGGCAGCGGCCTTGACGATCACGGCGAAAGCGTCGGCTTTCAGCGAGGCGCCGCCCACCAGCGCGCCGTCGATGTCCGGCTGGGAGAACAGCTCCGCGGCGTTCTTGTCGTTCACCGAACCGCCGTACTGGATGATGATTTCAGCGGCGACCGCGGCATCGTGTTTGGCGATGTGATCGCGGATAAATTTGTGCACGGCCTGCGCTTGCGCAGGGGTGGCGGATTTGCCGGTACCGATGGCCCAGACCGGCTCATAGGCGATCACGGTGCCTTTCATCGCCGGTGCGCCCAGCGTTTTCAGTACGGCGTCGATCTGGCGCGCACACACTTCTTCGGTTTTGCCCGCTGCGTTTTCCGCTTCGGTTTCACCGATGCACAGCACCGGGATCAGACCGGCTTCTTTCAGCACGGCGAATTTCTCGGCGATCACTTCGTCGCTTTCTTTGTGGTAGGTGCGACGCTCGGAGTGGCCGATGATGATGTACTGAGCGCCGACGTCTTTCAGCATGTTGGCGGAAACTTCACCGGTGAAGGCGCCGGACAGGTTAACGTCCACGTTCTGCGCGCCCAGCGCGATGCGGCTGCCGGCCAGCGCGTGCTTGGCCTGATCCAGATACATCACCGGCGGGGCGATGGCGACGCCACAGCCGTCAACGCTGCTCAGCTCATTGCGCAGACCGGCGATCAGTTCGTTGACCATGTGGGTGCTGCCGTTAAGCTTCCAGTTACCCATAACTAATGGATGACGCATGTTTTTTCCTCCAACTAGGGAACGCGAGAGTCGAAATGACAACTGCCGGACCGGCAGTTTACCTGCCCAACAGTATAGAGATCATTAAGCGCGAAGGCTTTGCTTTTCGTCATTAAATGCCGCGCCGTTACGGCTCGGAAAGCGCCAGCTTAATCGGTTCAACCGCGAAGGTGACCCCTTTATCGCCGTTGTCCGAGACGACATAGCGAATGGCGCCGACCTGCTGTTGGTAAAAACGCGAGCCTTTGCCTTTTTCCAGCAGGCTGTTCACCTTGTTCTGACTCTGTTCCACCGTCAGCGCCGGTTCGAACTGACGCATCAGCGCCGCCATGTAGTTGATGGCGATGGCGCGCGCGGCTTTTTCTTCATTGGCCTGCTGCAGCGGCAGATGTGTGATCTGCAACGTTTTGATTTTACCGGTACCTTTCTCCAGTGCGGTGGAGGCGTACAGGTTTTCGTTGAGTTTACTGGCGGCGCGCGTCAGCAGCGGCGAATCGTCTTCGGCGGCGGGAATGGCGCGGAATTCGCCAATCGGCAGCTTCGGGTTATCGCGGTTGTACTTTTCACGGAATTTAATCACCGTCAGGTCGAACGTCGGCGCGCCGGCCAGCAGGTAAGGCGCGGTCGGTTTCGCTTCGGCGGCGGGCGGTTCGGCCCAGGCGCTGGCGGCGGCCTGCAGCAGGCAGGCGATGGCGAGGGTTTTTCTCAGCATGGCGTATGGCATCAAGGACAAAGATGGCTCCGATTAAAGCGATAACCCGCAGGCCTTGTCAAAGATCCCACGCCATTATCGGTTCGCTGACGAGAAAGCTGTGCGGCGCGCCGCGTTATGCGAGGCGGAAAACTCGGCCCGGCAGCGCCTATGTTACACTGCGGCGCAGAATATGGGCAGGCTTAGAGCGCAGGAATCGATGACGTTACAACAGTGGTGTTTTTCTTTTAAGGGCCGCATCGGGCGGCGCGACTTCTGGATCTGGATGGGGCTGTGGCTGGTGCTGATGGCGGCGGCGTTTACGCTGGCCAACTATCAGCTGATCGCCATCCAATCCATCGCTTTCTTTATCGTGGCGCTGCTGTGGCCGACGGCGGCGGTGCTGGTCAAGCGCCTGCACGATCGCAACAAGGCCGGCTGGTGGGCGCTGCTGCTGATCCTGGCGTGGATGCTGGCGGCGGGGAACTGGCAGATGCTGGCGCCGATCTGGCAATGGGGCGTCGGGCGTTTCATTCCGACGCTGATTATCGTGATGATGATGATCGATTTGGGTGCCTTCGTCGGCACGCCGGGAGACAATCGGTTCGGCCCGGAAGCCGAACCGGTGAAGTTCCGCTGATCCCCGCCGGGTTACCAGTAGTGTTCGCTGGTGATATGGCCCGGCTTGCGGCGCAGGTGCTTGCGCATCTGGCGTTGGTCTTTCAGCGTTTGCTGCGTATCTCGCACCATTTGCGGGTTGCCGCACAGCATCACGTGGCTGGTTTCGGCGTCGATGGTCAAGCCGATCGCCGCTTCCAGTCGGCCGTCCTCGATCAGCGCCGGCACGCGGCCGGTCAGTGAGCCGGGCGTCTCTTCACGGCTGACGACGGTCTGGATGCGCAGCTTGCCGTTGTAGCGTTGCTGCAGTTGCTGCATCAGCGGCAGGTAGCTCAGGTCGCGCGCAAAACGCGCGGCGTGCACCAGCACCAGGTTGTTAAAGCGCTCAAGGCCGGCGCCTTGCTGCAGAATCGATAAATAGGGGCCGATGGCGGTGCCGGTCGCCAGCATCCACAGCGTGTCGCAGTCGGGCACCTCGTCCAGCACGAAGAAGCCGGCGGCTTCTTTGGTCACCATCAGGTCCGATCCCGGCTGCAGCTGATTGAGACGCGGGCTCAGTTTACCTTCCGGCACCGTGACCAGATAGAACTCCAGGTTGGCGTCATCGGGGGCATTGACGTAGGAGTAGGCGCGCTGCACCCGTTCACCGTCGATCTCCAGCGCCAGCTTGGCGAATTGCCCGGCGGTGAAAGGATCGATGGGGGCATTGACCACCAGGCTGAACAGCCCGTCGGTCCATTGTTTTACCTGCGTAACCTTGCCGTTTACCCATTCAGCCATACTCTAAAGCTCCCGTGGTCGAATCAAATAAGCACAATGTCGTGAGCCGGAAATGGCGTGCGCGGTGCGCTCTACCCGGTAGTCGTTGCCGAACAGCCGGTGAAACAGCTGCAGCTCGGAATTGCACAGGCTGCTGCAGTTGGAACCGGCCACGCCGATCGGACAGTGGTTTTCCACCAGCAGCGCACCGTGCGGATGATCGAGCAATTCGGCCATGTAACCGTCGTGTTGCCGCAGGCGAACCAGGCGGGTTAGCCGATCCTGATGGCTGCGCTCGGCGGACAGCTCTTCGGCATAGCGCAGATAAAGCTGCTCTTCGCGCGCGATGAGCAACGGTTCCACGCCGGCGCCGCCAAACAGCTGCAGCGCGGATTCCCGCAGTCGCTCCTGATCGTCGGCCGTGTAGGCGTGCCCCCGCTCGGTCAGCGACCAGTAGCGCGTCGGGCGGCCGACCTTGCTGCGCGCTTCTTCGTAACAAACCAGCTCACGTTTTTCCAGGGATTGCAGATGTTGTCGGATGCCCATCGGCGTGATGTCCAGACGCTCCGCCAGCATTTTGGCGGAGTGCGGGCCGAGAGCCTTTAACTGCAATAAAATCAGCTCAGGTGTTTTCATGAACCAAATCCCTATGGTGTTATTTTATTTCAAGTTGATGAAAATAATTATCGATTAAATGCTAAAGCGCAGCCACTGCAAACGCGCTAATTTTTACCCCCAAAGCGTTAGACGTACAGTTTAATTTACGAGCCTGGTCGGGTTTGCTGCCAGTGTGACCTGGATCAATATTTGTCTGAAACTCGCTAAAAAAATCAGATTTGATTAGCTTATGCCGCCATAGAGGGCTGCTCGCCGTTCTGGCTGCTGCAACGGCCATACCGGGACGCTGTGACGAGTTGAAACGTTAACGAAGATAATGAGAAAACTAGAGAACTTTCACCTGCTGGTGATGCTTATCCTGTTGGTCGCCGTCGGTCAGATGGCGCAAACCATTTATGTTCCCGTTATTGCTGACATCGCTCACGATCTGTCGGTGCGCACCGGCGCCGTGCAGCGGGTGATGGCGGCGTATTTGCTGACCTACGGTTTCTCCCAGCTGATTTACGGGCCGATATCGGATCGTATCGGGCGCCGTCCGGTGATCCTGACCGGCATGATGATCTTCCTGGTGGGGGCGCTGGGCGCGCTGCTGTCCACCAACCTGACGATGCTGGTCGCCGCCAGCGCCATCCAGGGCATGGGCACCGGCGTGGCGGGCGTGATGGCGCGCACCATGCCGCGCGATTTGTATGCCGGCACCGCGCTGCGCTATGCCAACAGCCTGCTGAATATGGGGATTTTGGTCAGCCCGCTGTTGGCGCCGGTGATCGGCGGCGCGTTGGCGATGGTGTTCGGCTGGCGAGCCTGCTATGCCTTCCTGCTGGCGCTGTGCGCCTGCGTCGCCTTCGCGATGTTCCGCTGGCTGCCGGAGACCCGTCCGGTCCAGACGGAAAAACGCCGCATGCTGGCCAGTTTCCGCCAGCTGCTGAGCGACAGCACCTTCAGCTGCTATCTGGTGATGCTGATCGGCGCGCTGGCGGGGATTGCGGTATTTGAAGCCAGCTGCGGCGTGTTGATGGGCGGTGTGTTGGGGCTGAGCGGCCTGACCGTCAGTATCCTGTTCATTCTGCCGATCCCGGCGGCGTTTTTCGGCGCCTGGTACGCCGGGCGCGACGGCAAGACCTTCCACACCCTGATGTGGCATTCGGTGATTAGCTGCCTGCTGGCGGGAGCGATGATGTGGATCCCGGGCTGGTTCGGCGTAATGAACATCTGGACGCTGATCGTGCCGGCTGCATTGTTCTTCTTCGGCGCCGGCATGCTGTTCCCGCTGGCGACCACCGGGGCGATGGAGCCGTTTCCCTATCTGGCCGGCGCGGCGGGCGCGTTGGTGGGCGGCATGCAGAACATGGGCTCCGGTCTGGCGACCTGGCTTTCCGCCATGCTGCCGCAAACCGGGCAGTTCAGCCTCGGCTTGCTGATGTTCGCGATGGCGGTGCTGATCCTGCTGTGCTGGTGGCCGCTGTCCAACCGGATGCAGCATCAGGGACACACCGCATAACGACAGGGCGCCATTCGGCGCCCTCATACCGTTGACAAAGGGAAGAAAAAGCGTGGTTTTTCCCCCTTTGCGGGGATCAGCCGAAAATCAATAAATTGATTTTCCTTGTTTTCTATTCGCTGCTCTCTGCCAACCCGGCAAGGGCATGAGGTTTGTCATCAATCATCAGGGCGCCCTTCGGCGCCCTGTTTCGTTACAGCAGAAACTCGTGCAGCGCCGGGTCCTTGCGATCCAGATAGTGGGTCGAACGGATACGGCGAAGGGTGCGCGACTTGCCGCGGATCAGTAACGTTTCGGTCGTGGCCATGTTGCCCTTGCGGCTGATGCCCTCCAGCAAATCGCCCTTGGTGATGCCGGTGGCGGAGAAGATGACGTTGTCGTTGCGCGCCATCTGGTCCAGGCGCAAGACCTGACCGGCCTCAATGCCCATCTCACGGCAGCGCGCCAGCTCCTGCTCGCCGAGGCGGCGGTTCTCGGGGCTGTCGCCTTTCACTTCATGGCGTGGCAGCAAACGCGCCTGCATGTCGCCGTCCAGCGCGCGGATCACCGCGGCGGAGATCACCCCTTCCGGCGCGCCGCCGATGCCGTACATCACATCGACTTCGCTTTCCGGCATGCAGGTGAGAATGGAGGCCGCCACGTCGCCGTCAGGAATGGCGAACACCCGCACGCCCAACTGCTGCATCTGCGCGATGACGCCGTCGTGGCGCGGTTTGGCCAACACGATGACCGTCAGCTGTGACAAGGGTTTGTCCAGCCGCGCGGCGACGTTTCGCAGGTTCTCCGCCAGCGGCAGATTGAGATCGATGGCGCCGCGCGCCGCCGGGCCGACCACCAGCTTCTCCATATACATGTCCGGCGCGTGCAGGAAGGTGCCGCGATCGCCCACCGCCAAGACCGCCAGCGCGTTGGACTGGCCCATGGCGGTCATGCGGGTGCCCTCGATCGGATCGACCGCGATGTCGACCGCGTCGCCCTGGCCGCTGCCGACCTGCTCGCCGATATACAGCATCGGCGCTTCGTCGATCTCGCCTTCGCCAATCACGATGCGGCCATCGATATCCACCTTGTTGAGCATGATGCGCATGGCGTGGACCGCCGCGCCGTCGGCGGCGTTCTTGTCGCCGCGTCCCAGCCATTTGTAGCCCGCCAGCGCGGCGGCTTCGGTAACGCGGGAAAATTCGATGGCTAATTCACGTTTCATGGCAAACCTGTCTGTGAGAAAGGGAAGAAAATATCGGCAAAGTCTATCACAGCGCGGCGGCGGCGGGGCGGGGCAAAAAAAAGCGCCGCCCGCAGGCAGCGCAATTTGGGGGTAACGGCAAGGCTGGGTTTAATCGTGATCTTCCCACGCCTGCGCGCGAGCCACCGCTTTTTTCCAGCCGCTGTAGCGGTAGTTGCGTTCGGTGGTTTCGATGCTTGGGCGGAATTCACGCTCAATCACCGCTTTGCTCTTCACTTCATCCAGATCGTTCCAGTAGCCGATGGCCAGGCCCGCCAGGAACGCGGCGCCCAACGCCGTCGATTCACGCACTTCAGGGCGCTCTACGCGGGTGCCGAGGATATCGGACTGGAACTGCATCAGGAAGTTGTTGGCGACCGCGCCGCCGTCCACGCGCAGCGATTGCAGGCGGGTGTTGGCGTCGGCCTGCATGGCGTCCAGCACGTCGCGCGTCTGGAAGGCGATGGATTCCAGCGTGGCGCGGATGATGTGGTTACTGTTGGCTCCGCGGGTCAGGCCGAAGATGGCGCCGCGGGCATACGGATCCCAGTAGGGCGCGCCCAGGCCGGTGAAGGCCGGCACCACATAGACGCCGTTGCTGTCTTTCACCTTGGTGGCGAAATATTCGGAGTCGGCGGCGTCGCTGATCAGTTTCAGCTCGTCGCGCAGCCACTGGATAGACGCACCGCCGATGAACACCGCGCCTTCCAGCGCATAGTTCACTTCGCCGCGCGGGCCACAGGCGATGGTGGTCAGCAAACCGTTTTTCGAGCGCACCGCTTCTTTGCCGGTGTTCATCAGCAGGAAGCAGCCGGTGCCGTAGGTGTTCTTCGCCATGCCCGGTTGAACGCACAGCTGGCCGTACAATGCCGCTTGCTGGTCGCCGGCGATACCGGCGATAGGAATACGCGTGCCGCCCTTGCCGCCGATGTTGGTCTGGCCGTATACCTCGGAGGAAGGACGGACTTTCGGCAGCATGGCGCGCGGAATGTCCAGCACTTCCAGCATGCGTTCGTCCCAGTCCAGTTCGTGGATGTTGAACATCATGGTGCGTGAGGCGTTGGTGTAATCGGTGACGTGTACGCGCCCCTGGGTCATCTTCCACACCAGCCAGGTATCGACGGTGCCGAACAGCAGTTCGCCGCGCTTGGCGCGCTCGCGGGCGCCTTCGACGTTGTCCAGGATCCATTTCACCTTGGTGCCGGAGAAGTAGGGGTCAACCACCAGGCCGGTGTTGTGACGGATGTACTCTTCCAGGCCGTCGCGCTTGAGCTTCTCGCAGATGTCGGCGGTGCGGCGGCACTGCCAGACGATGGCGTTGTAGACCGGCTTGCCGGTCTCTTTTTCCCAGACGATGGTGGTTTCGCGCTGGTTGGTGATGCCGATACCGGCGATCTGATCGGAATTGATGTCGGCCTTCGCCAGCACTTCTACCAGCGTCGAGCTTTGCGACGCCCAGATCTCCATCGGGTCATGCTCAACCCAGCCGGCCTTTGGATAGATCTGCGGGAATTCGCGTTGCGATACCGCAACGATGTTGGCGTCGTGATCGAGCACGACGGCGCGTGAGCTGGTGGTCCCTTGGTCGAGTGCGACAATGTATTTTTTTTCTACAGTCATGGTAATTATCCTGCTGTTGTTAACCGTTTAAAACTGCACCCATCACGCTTTACGCTGCTGGGTCTTGGCGTCGGGCTCTTCTTCCGTCACGCAGACGTCGCACGGCAGGTGGCGGCCAATCAGCGCGCGGTAACCGAAAGCGCCCAGGCCACAGCCGACGATAGGGGCGAAGATCGGCACCAGGAAGTACGGGATGTCGCGCGCGCCGGTGAAGGCGACTTTGCCCCAGCCGGCCAGGTAGGCGAACAGTTTCGGCCCGAAGTCACGCGCCGGGTTCAACGCAAAGCCGGTCAATGGTCCCATGGAGGCGCCGATCACGGCAATCAGAATACCGATCAGCAGCGGCGCCAGCGGGCCGCGCGGAATGCCGTTGCCGTCGTCGGTCAGCGCCAGGATCAGGCACATCAGGATCGCAGCGATCACCATTTCTACCAGGAAGGCCTGGCCGACGGAGATGTGCGCGTTAGGGTAAGTCGAGAAGATGCCGGCCAGTTCAAGGCTTTCGTTGCTGCCGCGCACCATATGGTGAGCCGCTTCGAAGTCGAAGAACAGGTTGTAGTACAGCCCGTAGACCAGGGCGGCGGCGCAGAAGGCGCCGGCGATCTGCGCAATGATGTAAGGCACCACTTTGCGCCCGTCGAAGCAGGCGAACAGCCACAGGGCGAGGGTGACCGCCGGGTTGAGATGCGCGCCGGAAATGGCGGCGGTCAGATAGATGGCCATGGCGACGCCGAGGCCCCAAATGATGCTGATTTCCCACTGGCCGAAGCTGGCGCCCGCCAGTTTCAGTGCGGCAACGCAGCCTACGCCAAAGAAGATCAGCAGCGCCGTGCCGAGGAACTCGGCGATGCACTGGCCTTTTAATGTCGGACTGGTGGTTTGGCTCATAATGTTGGTGTCCTGCAAAACGGCGGTTGTTGGTTTATAGGTTCAGCCAGGTATACATCTGACCTATGGGCACAGTTTTTTTCATCTCGTCCAATTATTGAATGAGGACGTGATGTAAATTTATCGTTAACGAACATAAACGAGAAATAGCGAAATCAAAATGTGTGTGGCGCGTCATAAAATTGAGCGATTTCGCGTCGTTCAGTGTTCTTTCTGAGCCATAAAAGTGTGATCTGACCAGTGGTTTGGCGAGTGGCGTTAACAACTCGCGGCGGCGGCGGCGGGGATTTTCAGTTTTTACTGATGGCGAGGGCAGGAAAATTGCAACAGACTGCGCGATGATCCGGTATGTTGCTAGACAGGCGGAGACTGGCTACTTACAATCGTTTTTAACGAATCGAGACTGGCGCGCCTTCCGTAACGGCGCGCGTCACTGAGCGCGATGCAATATTCGCAGTAGCTGCAGCCGACGTTGCGGCCGCTACTTATAGATGTACGCCTTGCTATCATGAGGGGACTGAAGCATGTCATTTGAAGTATTTGAGAAACTGGAAGCAAAAGTACAGCAGGCGATTGATACCATCACCTTGTTGCAGATGGAAATTGAAGAGCTGAAAGACAAAAACAACTCTCTGTCGCAGGAAGTGCAGGCTGCCTCCGGCAACCACGAAGCGCTGGTGCGCGAAAACCAACAGCTGAAAGAAGAACAGCACGTATGGCAAGATCGCCTGCGCGCGCTGCTGGGCAAAATGGAAGAGGTTTGATTCCTTACGCCATGCAGCAACGAAAAGGGCGCCTGAGGCGCCCTTTTTCATGTCCGAAAATCACTCGATGTCGAGCGGGTCTTCGGAGAGGATGATGCCGGTGTTGTCGGCATACAGGTGGTCGCCGGAGAAGAAGGTGACGCCGCCGAAGTTGACGCGGATATCGCTTTCGCCCACGCCTTCGCTTACGGCACCCGCCGGGATCGCCGCCATCGCCTGAATGCCGATGTCGAGCTCTTCCAGATCGTCCACCTGGCGCACCGCGCCGTACACCACGATGCCTTCCCATTCGTTCTGGGCGGCCAGGCGCGCCAGTTCGGCGTTGATCAGCGCCCGGCGTACCGAACCGCCGCCGTCGACCAACAGCACGCGGCCGCGACCGTTTTCTTCAAGCAGATCGAATAACAGGCCGTTATCCTCAAAGCATTTCACCGTGGTGATCTGCCCGCCAAATGAAGTACGCCCGCCAAAATTGGAGAACAGAGGTTCAACAACGTTCACCTCTTCATGATAGATGTCGCAAAGTTCGGAAGTATCGTATTTCATAGGATTTTACGTCTGTTTGCCGCAGGAATGTTCAGTATATCCCTTTATTCGCCCTGTTGGCAAAATCATCAGTTTTTAACTGAGCGCCACGCCGATGGCGAACAGCAGGTTGGCCAGCAACGCCGCCTTGACCATATGCTCCAGCATCGGCCGCATGCCGACCGGCGTCGGATCGCGCAGCACGCGCAGGCCGTGGCGCACCAGCAGCGGGATCGCCAGCACGAACAGCCAACCCCACAGGCTGTGGAGGTTGAACAGCGTAAACAGCGCGAAACACAGCACCGCGCCGCCGAGCAGCAGGGCGTGGTAAATGCGCGCCTTGTGCGGGCCGAGACGCACCGCCAGCGTATTCTTGCCGTTTTCGCGATCGCTTTCGATATCGCGCAGATTGTTGATGTTGAGTACCGCCGTCGCCAGCAGGCCGCAGGCGGTGGCCGGTAGCATCACGACGCTGTCGAAGGTGTGCGTCTGCAAATAGTAGGTGCCGGCCACGCTCAGCCAGCCGAAGAACACCAGCACCGAGATGTCGCCCAGCCCCAAATACCCGTAGGGTTTGTTGCCGACGGTGTAGGTGATGGCCGCCACGATAGACAGCCCGCCCAGCACCAGGAAGCCCACCACGTCGCTGGGTTGCTCGCAGGCGACGGCGATCAGCGAACAGCCGGCGATGGCGATCAGCACTACCGTCACCACCAGCGCCCGTTTCATCTGCGCCTGGGTGATCATGCCCTTTTGCATGCCGCGCAACGGCCCGATGCGATCTTCTTTGTCGCTGCCTTTGACCGCATCGCCGTAGTCATTCGCCAGGTTGGAGAGGATCTGCAGCAGACCGGCGGTCACCAGCGCCAGCAGCGCCACTTCAGGTTTCAGGCTGCCGTGCCAGGCGGCGATCGCCGAGCCGACCACGATGGAGGCAAAGGCCAACGGCAGGGTGCGGGGGCGTAGACTTTCGAGCCAGGCGGAAATCGGGGTGGTGGAGGTTGATGAGCTCATGTTTCGCTTCTGTCAGTAAGTTGCGGTGTCCGTTAGAAATAATTGTGGGAGGCAATGCCTCCCACACAGATGACTGACAAGACAATGATTGAGCGATTATAGGATAAAACGACTCAAATCTTCATCCGCCACCAGTTCATCCAGATGACTGCGCACGTAATCCGCATCAATTGTAATGGATTGGCCATTAATTTCACTCGCATCGTAGGAAATATCTTCCATCAGACGCTCCAGCACGGTGTGCAGACGACGCGCGCCGATGTTCTCGGTGCTTTCGTTGACCTGCCACGCGGCTTCGGCGATGCGGCGGATGCCGTCGGCGGTGAACTCGATATTGACGCCTTCGGTGCCCATCAGCGCTTTGTACTGTTCGGTCAGCGACGCGCTCGGCTCGGTCAGGATGCGCTCGAAGTCTTCGGTGGTCAGCGCCTGCAGCTCAACGCGGATCGGCAGACGGCCCTGCAGTTCCGGGATCAGATCCGACGGATTGGCGGTCTGGAACGCGCCGGAAGCGATGAACAGAATGTGGTCGGTCTTCACCATGCCGTGCTTGGTGGACACGGTGCACCCTTCCACCAGCGGCAGCAGATCGCGCTGCACGCCTTCGCGGGAAACGTCCGGGCCGGAGCTTTGGCCGCCGCGCTTACAGATTTTGTCGATCTCATCGATAAACACGATGCCGTGCTGCTCAACCGCTTCGATCGCCTGCTCTTTCAGCTCTTCCGGGTTCACCAGCTTGGCGGCTTCTTCTTCCACCAGCAGCTTGAAGGCTTCTTTGATCTTCAGCTTGCGCGGTTTTTGCTTTTGGCCGCCGAGGTTCTGGAACATCGACTGCAGCTGGTTGGTCATCTCTTCCATGCCCGGAGGCGCCATGATTTCCACGCCCATCGGCGCGGCGGCCAGATCGATTTCGATCTCTTTGTCATCCAGCTGGCCTTCGCGCAGTTTCTTGCGGAATGCCTGGCGGGCGGCGGACGGTTCCTGGCCTTCTTCCGGCTGGCCCCAGTTGTTTTTGGCCGGCGGGATCAGCACGTCGAGAATGCGCTCTTCGGCCAACTCTTCGGCACGGGTGCGATTTTTCTCGATCGACTGCATGCGCACCATTTTGATGGCGGCATCGGTCAGATCGCGAATGATGGAGTCCACTTCTTTGCCCACATAGCCCACTTCGGTGAACTTGGTGGCTTCAACCTTGATGAACGGCGCGTTGGCCAGCTTCGCCAGACGGCGGGCGATTTCGGTTTTACCGACGCCGGTCGGGCCGATCATCAGAATGTTTTTCGGGGTCACTTCGTGACGCAGCATCTCGTTGAGCTGCATCCGGCGCCAGCGGTTGCGCAGGGCAATGGCGACAGCGCGTTTGGCCTTGTTTTGGCCAATGATATAGCTGTCCAGTTCACTGACGATCTCGCGCGGGGTCATTTCAGACATGGTATTCGATCCTTACGCTTTGGAAGGCAATTCTTCAATGGTGTGGAAATGGTTGGTGTAAATACAGATGTCGCCGGCGATGTTGAGGGATTTCTCAACGATGTCGCGGGCGCTCAGCTCGGTATTTTCCAACATGGCGCGGGCGGCGGCCTGGGCGTACGGGCCGCCGGAGCCGATGGCGATCAGATCGTTTTCCGGCTGCACCACATCGCCGTTGCCGGTGATGATCAGCGAGGCGGTTTCATCGGCGACCGCCAGCAGCGCTTCGAGCTTGCGCAGCATGCGGTCGGTGCGCCAGTCTTTCGCCAGCTCGACGGCGGCTTTCACCAGGTGGCCCTGATGCATTTCCAGTTTGCGTTCAAACAGTTCAAACAGCGTGAAGGCGTCAGCGGTGCCACCGGCGAAACCGGCGATCACTTTGTCGTTATACAGGCGACGCACTTTCTTGACGTTACCCTTCATCACCGTATTACCCAGGGTTGCCTGGCCATCACCACCGATGACGACCTGGCCGTTGCGGCGTACGCTTACAATTGTTGTCACGAGCAGACCCTCGTTAAAGACGGAAAGAAGTCCCCGCAGCGCCTGCTTTCGCAGACGCTACGAGGCATATTGAGAGTATAGATGGGGGGGGATTGACGCTTTTCAACCCCCAACGGAGAGGGGAATGCAACTCGACATGCCGACGCCCTTCAGGCGCGAAAGGGTTTTGTCCGCTGCGGCGCGGCTGCTGTAGGGGCCGAGCACCACGCGATTCCAACCGCCACCGGCGGTGATGCGGCTCTCGATGCCCTCGAACGCCAGGCGCGCACGCACGGATTCAGCCTGATCGGTGGCGCGGAACGAACCGCATTGCACCATCCACTTCTGTTTCGATTCCGGTTTGGTGTCCTGCTTGGCCGTTTCCTGTTTCACTTCCGGTTTGGGCTCCGGCTTCGGTTGCGGCTTCGGCTCAGGCTGTTTCACCTGCGCCGGCGGCGGGGTGACTTGCTTCGGCTGCTGGTGCTGCTGCACCGGCGCGGTGGTGGCCCCGTTGTTGAACGGGTTGCGCGGCGCCTGAGTGACCTGCTGCTGTTGCTGTACCGGCTGCTGCTGCATTTGCGGTTGTTGCATCTGCTGCTGGCGGTTGCCGCGCGCGTTGGCCTGGCCCGGATCGTTATACGGCACTTCATTCAGCTGCGTCGGGCGCTGTTGCATGTCGGCCTGCATCTGCTCCAGCAGTTGCCGTTGTTCGGCGGTCAGCTGAGTTTTGGAATTGAGCTCGCCGCCGGCCGTCGGTTCGGTCGGGGTTTGCACGCCGATCTGTCGGTTTTCCAGCTCTTTGATATAGCGCCAGCGCTCTTCCGGCTTCGGCGGCAGGCCGTTGCCTGGGCGAGTGGTGTGCGCAGGCAACAACGGCGCGTCTTCCGGCTTGTTGTGCGTAATGAAATAGAGGCCACCGACAAAGACAACCAGCAACGCGACGGCTAACGCCAGCACGGTTTTGGAAACCTTCGGAGAACTGCGTTTTTTACGGCTGGGGGTTTTGCGCTTAGCTCCTGCTGCGCGCCCACGGCTTACATAGTCTTTTTGTGCCACTATTATTCCGCTGTGTCCTGATGAGAGGATAAGTCCGTCATGTTACTGAACCCTAAAATATTTGACTAGCGTTTCGGAGCAGCGGTGCTGCCTCTGATAATCAATTCACTGTCCAAGAGTCGGGAGCCGCTGGCCACCGTCTGGCCGTTCAACTGCTCCAACAGCAACAACATCGCCTGCTGGCCGATCTGGAAGCGCGGCTGCGCCACCGTGGTCAGCGGCGGATCGCAATACTGCGCCAGCTTGAGGTCGTCAAAGCCGACGATCGACAGATCCTGCGGTACCCGCAGCCCCATTTTCTTCGCCTGGGACAGCACGCCGATCGCCATGACGTCGCTGTGGCAGAACACCGCCGTCGGCGGTTTCGGCTGAGCCATCAACTGGGTCAGCGCTTGCGCGCCGGCTTCGTAGGTAAAATCACCCCGGGTAATATAGCTGCTTTCGACGGTAATGCCATTACGGCGTAGCGCTTGAACATAACCTTGCAGCCGATAATGGCTCAGCGGCATCTGTTCCGGCCCGGCGACGCAGGCGATCTGCCGGTGGCCCAATTGATGCAAATAATGCACGGCTTCAAAGGCGGCGGTCAGGTTGTCGATATGCACCGTCGGCAGTTCCAGCTCGGGCGCGAACTCATTGGCCATCACCATCGGCGGCAGGTTGCGCTGCTCTTCCTTGCTGGCGTCGAACGGTAGATTAGAGCCCAGCAGCAGCATGCCGTCGATCTGTTTGGTGATGATCAGATTGACGAAGGTGCGTTCTTGCTGGTTCTGCTGCGCGCAGTCGCCGATCAGCACCAGATAGCCTTGTTGGGCGGCGGTCTGTTCGATCCCCTGGATCACATCCGCGAAAAACGGATCGCAGATGTCGGGCACGATCACCAGGATGGTGCGAGATTCGTTGCGTTTGATATTGCGTGACAGAGCATGAGGAGAATAACCCACGGCCAGCACGGCCTGTTCCACTTTCTGACGCGTTGGCGTTGACACCTTTTCCGGATTCATCAGCGCACGCGATACGGTAGCCGTTGAAACGCCCGCCATTTCGGCGACGTCTTTCATGGTCGCCATGGATAACTCTTTCTTGTGTTCCAACGCCTTTCTCCTTGCGTCAGCCCCATGCCGACGCCACTACTGCTGTTTGCTCACAATGTCCGGCATGCGGTGGCGGGATTGTTGTCATTGAGCGCCACTCGCGTTCGAGCACTCCGTCGCGCTGCGATGTGGCGACAAAATTTGCCCTCGCAGACATTCTAAACAGAATACGCCCCGCCTTTGTTACCTAATTTGCATAAAAAATGTGACCTGAGAAGGTTTTTTAGCGTTCACTCGCAATTTAAAGGGTAAACGTTTGCATGACGGCAGCTAAATCGGACTTTTCCGGGATCAGCTGTCGATCGGATCGACATCCAGCGTCCATTTCACCTTGCGCGTTTGCGGCAGGGTGCCGATCAGCGGCAGCGAGCTTTTCATCAGCTGTTGCAGGACGCGCCGTGTCG
This sequence comes from Serratia sp. CY37869, assembly GCF_052168895.1. Taxonomy (NCBI): domain Bacteria; kingdom Pseudomonadati; phylum Pseudomonadota; class Gammaproteobacteria; order Enterobacterales; family Yersiniaceae; genus Serratia; species Serratia sp. CY37869. The sequence goes on along the minus strand of NZ_JBJNLU010000007.1, from coordinate 27,424 downwards.
GATGCTGCAGCAGCAGCTGCCAGCGGAAACGGCCGCCGCGTTTGGACTGCAGCGCCGGCACCGGGCCCATCACCCACAGCGAATCGTCCTTAAGCGGACTGGCTTCCAACAGATTGCGCAGCTGCTGCAGGAACAGCGGGGCCTGTTGGTTATCGTGATCTTCGGCGCGCACGATGATGTGGCTGGTGTAGGGCGGTAGAAACACGCTGTTGCGCTCCGCTAGCGTCTGTTTGGCGAAGGCGTCGTAACCTTGTTGCAGCAGCACCTGCAATAACGGGTGCTCCGGGTGGTGGGTTTGCAGCAGCACTTCACCCTGTTTGCCCGCTCGCCCCGCGCGCCCGGAGACCTGGGTATAGAGCTGAGCAAAACGCTCGGCGGAGCGGAAGTCGGCGGAGAACAGCGCGCCGTCCACGTCCAGCAACGCCACCAGCGTGACGTCGGGAAAATGGTGGCCCTTGGCCAGCATTTGCGTGCCGATCAGAATGCGCGCTTCGCCGCGATGAATATCCGCCAGATGCTGCTCCAGCGACCCTTTGCGGCTGGTGGTGTCGCGATCGATGCGGGTGATCGGCGTGTCGGGGAACAGCGGCGCCAGCTCATGTTCCAGCTGTTCGGTGCCGACGCCGACCGATACCAGGTGGGTGGAGCCGCACTGCGGGCATTGGTGCGGCACCGGTCGCTGGCTGTCGCAGTGGTGACAGCGCAGCTGGCGCTGATGCTGGTGGAAGGTGTAATAGTGATCGCAGCGCTGGCACTCGGCGATCCAGCCGCACTCGTGGCACAGCAGCGCCGGGGCGTAACCGCGGCGGTTGAGGAACAGCATCACCTGATTGCCGGCTTTTAAATGGTGCTGCATGCTTTTCAAAAGCGGCTGCGACAGGCCGACCTTCAGCGGCAACCCTTTCAGATCGATCAGATGCTGCGCCGCCGGTTTGGCGTTGCCCGCGCGCTGGGTGAGCTTCAACTGGCGATATTTGCCCAGCTGCACGTTGTGCAGTGTTTCCAGTGCCGGCGTGGCGGAGCCCATCACCATCGGGATATCTTCTTCCCGGGCACGGAACACCGCCAGATCGCGGGCGTGGTAGCGCCAGCCTTCCTGCTGTTTATAAGAGCTGTCGTGCTCTTCGTCGATGATGATAACGCCCAGTTGCCGGAACGGCGTGAACAGCGCCGAGCGGGTGCCGATGACGATAGCGGCTTCGCCGCTGCGCGCGCGCAGCCAAACCGCCAGCCGTTCGCTGTCGTTCAGCCCGGAGTGCAGCACGTCCACCGGCGCGTTGAAGCGCTCGCGAAAGCGGGCGATGGTTTGCGGCGTCAGGCCGATTTCCGGCACCAGCACCAGCGCCTGCCGGCCTTTGGCCAACACGTTTTCCAGCACGCTGAGATACACCTCGGTCTTGCCGGAGCCGGTGACCCCGGCCAGCAGCCAGGCGGCAAACTGCTCATCTTCGCTTCGGATCGCCCCGACGGCGGTGGCCTGTTCGGTATTCAGCCGCAGCCGCTCGCCGAGCACCGCAAAGTTGGGGCGCCAGTCCTGCGTGGCCGCGACCTGAGCGCGCAGATCGATCAGCCCTTTGGCGCGCAGCGCCTGCAGGGCGCTTTCCGTCAGCTCAAGCTGGCTGACCTGATGGCGATAGACCGGGCGTTGCAACAGCGCCGCCAGCGCCTGCTGCTGTTTCGGCGCGCGTTTCAGGCTTTCGGGCGGCGTGGCGCGCCCCTCTTCGGTGGCGAACCACTGCCACAGCGGCGCGGCCTCGGCCGGTTTGCCTTGGCGCAGCAGGATCGGCAGCGCGTGGAACAGCACTTCGCCGATGGGATAGTGGTAGTAATCGCTGGCCCAGCGCAGGATGCGCCACAGGCTGGGGGAGAACAGCGATTCCGTGTCGATCACGCTGTCGATCGGTTTGAGCTTGTCCAACGGCAGTTCGCTGGTGTCGCTGCAGCCGGTGACGATGCCGATTGCATGCTGCTTGCCCCAGGGCACGCCCACGCGCGCGCCGGCCACCGGCTGCATGCCGGGCGGCAGCAGATAGTCGAAGGTGCGGGCGAGGGGGACCGGCAAAGCAACGTGTACGACGGGCATGATCTCATCCAAATTGAAAAAAAGTGGGCATCAGTTTACACGGCGCATCGGCAAATGTACGGTTCCGATTGCGCGCCCCGACTAATGCTGTATAATTTGCCGCCTTTGGTATAATTCGATACCAAAATTCTATTATCAACCACGTGTGGTGTCTGGCGAAACAGGGCTGGATAGCGACACGGCCTTAACTGAGGTTTCCCATGAAACAAGGTATCCACCCAAAATACGAAGAAGTTACTGCTAACTGCTCTTGCGGTAACGTGATGAAGATCCGCTCCACCGTGGGCCACGATCTGAACCTGGACGTTTGTGGCGCATGCCACCCGTTCTACACTGGCAAGCAGCGTGACGTTGCTACCGGTGGCCGCGTTGACCGCTTCAACAAGCGTTTCAGCGTACCAGGCGCTAAGAAATAAGATTTCTTATCGACCGATGAAAAAGGCGCCCTGGGCGCCTTTTTTCTTTTCTGCCGCCGGCGTTCGCCGGGCGGTTCTCAATATTCCCAGGTATCGGGATCGACACCCAGTTCGCGCATCAACGCTTTTGCGGCTTCCGGGATTTCATCGCTGCGCTCTTTGCGCAGGTCTTCATCGTTCGGCAGCGGCTGGCCGGTAAAGGCATGCAGAAACGCTTCGCACAGAAGTTCGCTGTTGGTGGCGTGGCGCAGGTTGTTCACCTGGCGACGGGTCCGTTCGTCGGTGAGGATTTTCAGGACCTTCAGCGGAATGGATACCGTGATCTTTTTGACTTGCTCGCTTTTTTTACCGTGTTCAGCGTAAGGGCTGACATACTCGCCGTTCCACTCAGCCATGGGACACCTTAACTTTGTCAGAAAAATTACAAAATTCTAAAAACCGGCCAATTATGCCCGATCTTCACTGTTCTCACTAAATAAATGTCAATTTTACGCGACCAGGGTCACTGAATGCCCCGCTTCGACCAGGCATTGCCGCTTAACATCTTATCGTCATGTCATATCGGCATAATTTTAGCGGGTATTGTGTCATTGCTCAATCTATACGCAAAGAAGTTTAGATGTCCAGATGTATTGACGTCTATCAATCCTGCGATTACTCTTTAGGCCTCATTCACCGAACCGAGAGCCGAGCGAGCCCATGACGCGTAAACCAGCCACGATTGCCGTACGCAGCGGCCTGAACGACGACGAACAGTACGGCTGCGTTGTCCCGCCGATTCATCTGTCCAGCACCTATAACTTTACCGACTTCAATCAACCCCGAGCTCATGACTACTCGCGCCGCGGCAACCCGACGCGCGACGTGGTGCAGCGCGCGTTGGCGGAGCTGGAAGGCGGCGCCGGCGCGGTGATGACCGGCAGCGGGATGTCGGCGATCCATCTGGTGACCACCGTACTGCTGAAGCCCGGCGATCTGCTGGTGGCGCCGCACGACTGTTACGGCGGCAGCTATCGGTTATTCGACAGCCTGAGCAAGCGCGGCGCTTATCGCGTGCTGTTCGTCGATCAAGGCAATGAGGCCGCCCTGCAACAGGCGCTGGCGCAAAAGCCGAAGCTGGTGTTGATAGAAAGCCCCAGCAATCCGCTGCTGCGGGTGGTGGACATCGCGGCGATCTGCGCTGCCGCGCACGCGGCGGGCGCGTTGACGGTGGTGGACAACACGTTCCTCAGCCCGGCCCTGCAACAGCCGATCGAACTCGGTGCCGATCTGGTGGTCCATTCTTGCACCAAATACCTGAACGGGCATTCGGACGTGGTGGCCGGCGCGGTGATCGCCAAAGATCCTGAGCTGGCGGTCGAGCTGGCCTGGTGGGCGAACAACATCGGCGTGACCGGCGGCGCGTTCGACAGCTATCTGTTGCTGCGCGGCATGCGCACGTTGTCGCCACGCATCAAGGCGGCGCAACAAAACGCTGAAGCGATTGTTGACTATTTACAGCAGCAACCGCTGGTGAAAAAGCTGTATCATCCTTCCCTGCCGGAGAATCCGGGGCATGAGATCGCCCGTCGTCAGCAGCGCGGTTTCGGCGCGATGCTGAGTTTTGAACTGGACGGCGATGAAGCGGTGCTGCGCCGTTTTCTCTCTGCCCTTGAGCTGTTTACTCTGGCAGAATCGTTGGGCGGCGTAGAAAGCCTGATCTCGCATGCAGCGACCATGACTCACGCCGGCATGGCGGCGGAGGCGCGGGCAGCGGCCGGCATCTCCGAGAGCCTGCTGCGCATTTCCGTGGGTATTGAAGACAGTGAAGATTTGATTGCCGATCTGGAACGCGCTTTCCAGGCGGCGGCAACGAGGTAAGCATGAATGCAATTGCTGTAGCAGGGCCGGTGAGCGGGCGTCAACTGCACAAGTTTGGCGGCAGCAGTCTGGCGGATGTGAAGTGTTATCTGCGTGTGGCCGGGATTATGGCGGAATACAGCCAGCCGGGCGACATGATGGTGGTATCGGCCGCCGGCAGTACCACCAACCAGTTGATCAACTGGCTGAAGCTCAGCCAGAGCGATCGCCTGTCTGCGCACCAGGTGCAGCAGACGTTGCGTCGTTATCACAGCGATCTTATCAGCGGCCTGTTGCCGCCGGAAAGCGCCGAGCCGCTGATCGCCGAGTTCATTCAGGATCTGGAACGCCTGGCGGCGCTGCTGGACGGCAATGTCGACGAGGTGTGCTACGCCGAAGTGGTCGGGCACGGCGAGATTTGGTCGGCGCGCCTGATGGCGGCGGTGCTCAACCACCTGGACATGCAGGCGGCCTGGCTGGATGCGCGTGACTTCCTGCGCGCCGAGCGCGCCGCGCAGCCGCAGGTGGATGAAGGCCGTTCTTACCCGCTGTTGCAACAATTGATGGCCCAACACCCGGGTAAACGCCTGGTGGTGACCGGGTTCATTTCGCGCAACGACGCCGGGGAAACCGTGCTGTTGGGGCGTAACGGCAGTGACTACTCCGCTACTCAGGTCGGCGCGCTGGCCGGCGCTGCGCGCGTCACCATCTGGAGCGACGTGGCCGGGGTTTACAGCGCCGATCCGCGCAAGGTGAAAGACGCCTGCCTGCTGCCGCTGCTGCGTCTGGACGAAGCCAGCGAGCTGGCGCGTCTGGCTGCGCCGGTGTTGCACACCCGTACCCTGCAGCCGGTCTCCGGTAGCGATATCGATCTTCAGCTGCGCTGCAGCTATCAGCCGGAGCAGGGCTCGACGCGCATTGAGCGCGTATTGGCTTCCGGCACCGGCGCCAAGATTGTCACCAGCCACGACGATGTGTGCCTGATTGAACTGCACGTTGCCGCTCAGCATGACTTCAAACTGGCGCAGAAAGAGTTGGATCTGGTGCTCAAGCGCGCGCAGATCAAACCGCTGGCGGTGGGCATCCACCCAGACCGCAACCTGGTGCAGCTGTGCTACACCTCCGAGGTGGTCAACAGCGCGCTGGCGACGCTGCAGGCCGCGGTGCTGCCAGGCGAGCTGCGCCTGCGCGAAGGGTTGGCGCTGGTGGCGATGGTCGGCGCCGGGGTGTGCAAGAACCCGCTGCACAGCCACCGTTTCTATCAGCAGCTGAAAGATCAGCCGGTCGAGTTTATCTGGCAGGCGGAAGATGGCATCAGCCTGGTGGCGGTATTGCGCCAGGGGCCGACCGCGCTGCTGATCCAGGGGCTGCACCAAAGCCTGTTCCGCGCCGAGAAGCGCATCGGTCTGGTGCTGTTCGGCAAGGGCAATATCGGGTCGCGCTGGCTGGAGCTGTTCGCCCGTGAGCAGACCAATATCTCCGCGCGCAGCGGCTTCGAATTTATCCTGGCGGGGGTGGTGGACAGCCGCCGCAGCCTGCTGAACTATGACGGGCTGGACGCCAGCCGCGCGCTGGCATTCTTTGAGGACGAAGCGCAGGAGCTGGATGAAGAATCGCTGTTCCTGTGGATGCGCGCGCACCCGTTCGACGATCTGGTGGTGCTCGACGTGACCGCCAGCGAAGAGCTGGCCGGGCAGTATCTGGATTTCGCCAGCTACGGTTTCCACGTGATCAGCGCCAACAAGTTGGCGGGGGCCTCGTGCAGCGACAGCTATCGCCAAATACGCGACGCCTTCGCCAAAACCGGCCGCCACTGGCTGTATAACGCCACCGTCGGCGCCGGCCTGCCGGTCAACCACACGGTGCGCGATCTGCGCGACAGCGGCGACAGCATTCTGGCGATCAGCGGCATCTTCTCCGGCACGCTCTCCTGGCTGTTCCTGCAGTATGACGGCACGGTGCCGTTCACCGAGCTGGTGGATCAGGCCTGGCAGCAGGGGCTGACCGAACCGGATCCGCGGGTCGATCTCTCCGGCCAGGACGTGATGCGCAAGCTGGTGATCCTGGCGCGCGAGGCGGGCTACGACATCGAACCGAACCAGGTGCGGGTCGAGTCGCTGGTGCCGGCGGGGTGCGAGCTGGGCTCCGTCGATCAGTTCTTCGAGAACGGTGAGGCGCTGAATCAGCAGATGCAACAGCGCTTTGAGGCCGCCAGCGAAATGGGCCTGGTGCTGCGCCATGTGGCGCGTTTCGACGCCAACGGCAAGGCGCGGGTCGGCGTAGAGGCGGTGCGCCCTGAGCATCCTCTGGCCTCGCTGCTGCCGTGCGACAACGTGTTCGCCATCGAAAGCCGCTGGTATCGCGATAATCCGCTGGTGATCCGCGGGCCGGGCGCCGGCCGCGATGTGACCGCCGGCGCGATCCAGTCAGACCTTAACCGATTGGCGCAGCTGCTTTAATCCTCTGCGGGCGCGGGCTCACCGCGCCCCTTGGCTTTTCCTGCCATACTTATCTTTGTCGCGATCATGAAATTCCCTCGTTGAGCGGGTGAGGATTAATCATCTTATTCCCCTCATTTTCCTGTTGACTCTTTAGCCAACATGCGGCATTTTCTATCTAGACGTCTAAACGTATAGACGCTCATCAAGATGAAATAAAAACAGTGATCGATAAGAGGTGAGCAGGGTATGAGTTTTTTCCACGCAAACCAGCGGGAAGCGCTGAATCAGAGTCTGGCGGAGTTGAACGGCCAGATTAACGTATCATTCGAGTTCTTCCCGCCACGCACCAGCGAGATGGAAGAGACCCTGTGGCAGTCGATCGATCGTCTGAGCATCCTCAAACCTAAATTCGTTTCCGTCACCTACGGCGCCAACTCCGGCGAGCGCGATCGCACCCACAGCATCATCAAAGGGATCAAGGAACGCACCGGCCTGGAGGCGGCGCCGCACCTGACCTGCATCGACGCCAGCCCGGCGCAGCTGCGCGACATCGCGACCGATTACTGGAACAGCGGCATCCGCCATATCGTGGCGCTGCGCGGCGATCTGCCGCCGGGCGGCGGCAAGCCGGAAATGTACGCGACCGATCTGGTGGCGCTGCTGAAAGACGTGGGTGACTTCGACATTTCCGTCGCCGCTTACCCGGAAGTGCATCCGGAGGCGAAGAGCGCCCAGGCCGATTTGATTAACCTGAAACGCAAGATCGATGCCGGCGCCAGTCGCGCGATTACCCAGTTCTTCTTCGACGTTGAGAGCTACCTGCGCTTTCGCGACCGCTGCGTCGCCGCCGGTATCGACGTGGAAATCGTGCCGGGCATTCTGCCGGTGTCCAACTTCAAGCAGCTGCAGCGCTTCGCCACCATGACCAACGTGCGGGTGCCAAGCTGGATGACCAGCATGTTCGAAGGGCTGGACGACGATGCGGAGACCCGCAAAATGGTCGGCGCCAACATCGCCATGGACATGGTGAAGATCCTGAGCCGCGAAGGGGTGAAAGATTTCCACTTCTATACCCTGAACCGTGCAGAGATGAGCTACGCCATCTGCCACACGCTGGGCGTGCGCCCGGTGGCCGCCGCCTGACGGGCTTGTTCCATTGAAAAGGGCGCCGCTTTACCGCGGCGCCCTTTTTTTGTGGGGGAAAGGCATAAAAAAGCGGCCCCGATAAACGGGGCCGCGATGAGGCTCACTAGCCGGTGTTGCGCATCCCGGCGGCGACGCCGGCGATGGTAACCATCAACGCCTGCTCCACGCGGGCGTCTGGCTGCTCCTGCTGGCGAGAACGGTGCAGCAATTCGGCCTGCAAGACGTTCAACGGGTCGGTATAGACGTTGCGCAGCGCGATGGATTCGGCGATCCACGGCAGGTCTTCCATCAGGTGCGCATCGTTGGCGATGGTCAGCACCACCTTGATGTCGCTTTCCAGCTGATCGCGCAGCTGTTGGCCCAGCGGCCACAGCGATTTATCCACCAGGCGCTGATCGTAGTATTCCGCCAGCCACAGGTCGGCTTTGGCGAACACCATTTCCAGCATGGCGATGCGGGTGGAGAAGAACGGCCAATCGCGACACATCGCCTCCAGCTCCGCCTGTTTGCCGGCTTTCACCGCTTCCTGCAATCCGGCGCCGGCGCCGAGCCAGGCCGGCAGCATCAGGCGGTTCTGCGTCCAGGCGAAGATCCACGGAATGGCGCGCAGGCTCTCTACGCCGCCGTTCGGTTTGCGCTTGGCCGGGCGCGAGCCCAGCGGCAGTTTGCCCAGCTCCAGCTCCGGCGTGGCCGCGCGGAAGTAAGGCACGAAGTCCGGGTTTTCACGCACGTAGCCGCGATACATTCGGCAGGAGGTCTCGGACAGGTCGTCCATCAGCGCCCGCCATTCTTTCTTCGGTTCCGGCGGCGGCAGCAGGTTGGCCTCGAGGATCGCGCCGGCATACAGCGCCAGGCTGCTGATGGTGACTTCCGGCAGGCCGAACTTGAAGCGGATCATCTCGCCCTGTTCGGTGACGCGCAGGCCGCCCTTCAGGCTGCCCGGCGGCTGCGACAGCAGCGCCGCATGCGCCGGAGCGCCGCCGCGGCCGATGGAACCGCCGCGGCCGTGGAACAGCGTCAGCGCCACGCCGGCCTTTTCACAGGTTTTTATCAGCGCGTCCTGCGCGCGGTACTGTGCCCAGGAAGCGGCCATCACGCCGGCGTCTTTCGCCGAGTCGGAATAGCCGATCATCACCATCTGTTTGCCCTGGATGAAGCCGCGATACCAGTCGATGTTCAGCAACTGGGTCATCACGTCGTCGGCGTTGTTCAGGTCGTCGAGGGTTTCGAACAGCGGGGCGACCGGCAGCGCGAACGGGCAGCCGGCCTCTTTCAGCAGCAGGTGCACCGCCAGCACGTCGGAAGGCGTGCGCGCCATAGAAATCACATAGGCGGCGATCGAGCCCTGCGGCGCTTCGGCAATCACCCGGCAGGTTTCCAGCACTTCCTGCGTGTCGGCGCTCGGTTGCCATTTCAGCGGCACCAGCGGGCGTTTGGAGTTCAGTTCGCGGATCAGGAACGCCTGTTTATCGGCTTCCGACCAGCTTTCATAGTCGCCCAGCCCCAGATAGCGGGTCAGCTCGGCGATGGCTTCGGTATGGCGGGTGCTCTCCTGGCGCACGTCGATGCGCACCAGCGGCACGCCGAAGCAGCGCACGCGGCGCAGGGTATCCAGCAGTTGACCATTGGCGATGATGCCCATGCCGCAGGCCTGCAGCGACTGGTAGCAGGCATACAGCGGCTCCCACAGCTGCTCGTTGTTCACCAGCAGGTCGTGCGGTTTCAGCACGCGCTCGCCCTTCAGGCGACCTTCCAGATAAGCCTGGGAACTCATCAGCTGGCTGCGCAGCTGCTTCATGATTTCGCGGTAAGGCTCCTGTACCTCATCGCCGCCGGCGCGGGCGCGCAGCTCAGGGGTGCACTCGGTCATCGACAGCTCGGAGACCAGCACCTGGATGTCGCGGGTAAACAGGTCGCAGGCTTTCCAGCGGCTGAGCAGCAGCACATGGCGGGTAATTTCGGCGGTGACGTTCGGGTTGCCGTCGCGGTCGCCGCCCATCCAGGAGGTGAAGCGCACCGGCACCGCTTCTACCGGCAGGCTGTAATCGATGGAGTTTTCCAGCTGTTCGTTGAATTCGCGCAGGAACGCCGGCACGCCTTCCCACAGGCTGTTTTCCACGACGGCAAAACCCCATTTGGCTTCGTCGATCGGGGAAGGGCGGTGTTTGCGAATTTCATCGGTGTGCCACGACTGGGCTACCAGCTGGCGCAGGCGGCGCATGATCTTGTTGCGCTCGTAGTCGGCCAGATCGTTGTGATCGAGCTGGCTGAGGCAGGTGTTGACCTCCACCAGCTTGTGGATCAGGGTGCGGCGGGTGATCTCCGTCGGGTGCGCCGTCAGCACCAGCTCGATGGAAAGTTGCGACACCGCGTGCTGCAGCTCTTTGTCGCTGAGCTTTTTGTCTTTGAGGCGGCTGAACAGTTGGGCCAGCGCTTCCGGGTTGCTGGCGGCTTCGCCGTTGGGCGAAATGCTGTGGTACTGCTCGGCGACGTTGGTCAGGTTGAGGAACTGGCTGAAGGCGCGCGCCACCGGCAGCAGCTCGTCGTTGGACAAGTTCTGCAGGGTGGAGAGCAGCTCCTGGCGATGCGCTTCGTTGCCGGCGCGTGAGGATTTGGAAAGCTTACGGATGGTCTCAACGCGATCGAGAATATGCTCGCCCAGCGCTTCTTTGATGGTATCGCCGAGCAATTTGCCGAGCATACTGACATTACTGCGCATTGCCGAATATTGTTCGTTCATATAACCCCTGACCCAGTTCTGTATGTATGATTTTTATCTTGTAAATAAATTTCACGCGTCAGGCGCAGACCGCCTGCCTGATCCCATCGCGTTCCTGTCCAATCGTCAATTGACACTATTTTTAGCAAAAAAACATCAAAATCGGCGCATTTTCTGAAATTTAATTACGCCGCGTGGGTTATCAGCGTGGCTTATTTCGCTGCTTTCTACTTATTTTGAGTTAGGGGAAGCATAAAGCATTTCCCCTGCTAAATGTCGGGTTTATTGCCGGCAAAAGTGATTGACCAGCTGGCCCAACAGTTTGCGCGTCGGTTCGATAAACGCGGTGTCGATGTATTCGTCCGGCTGGTGGGCCTGATCGATGGAACCGGGGCCGAGCACCAACGTCGGGCAGACCTGTTGCACGAACGGCGCTTCGGTGCAGTAGTTGACCACCTGCGTGCGGGTGCCCAGCAGCTCCTCGATCACCGCTACCATGCGGTGGTCGGTCGGGCATTCGTAGCCCGGTACCGACGCGTGCAGCTCTTCGATGGTCAGGCGGCCCGGCCAGCGTTGGCTCACTGGCTCCAGCGCCTGATGCATCAGTTCGTTGATGTTGTCGAGCGTCATGCCGGGCAGCGGGCGGATATCCAGGTGCAGTTCGCAACAGGCGCAGATGCGGTTGGCCGCGTCGCCGCCGCTGATATGGCCGAAGTTCATGGTGGGATAAGGCACGGCGAACGCCGGGTTGTTGTAGCGCTCCTGCAGGGTCTTGCGCAGCTCCATCAGGCGGCCGATGGACTCGTGCATCAGATCGATGGCGTTGACGCCGCGCGCCGGATCGCTGGAGTGGCCGGACTGGCCGACGATGCGAATGGCGTTGGCCATGTGGCCCTTGTGCGCGCGCACCGGCTGCAGCGAGGTCGGCTCGCCGATGATGGCGAAATCCGGACGAATGGCGGTAGAGGCGGCGAAGTAACGCGCGCCGGCCATCGTCGTTTCTTCATCTGCGGTGGCTAAAATGTACAACGGCTTGGTCAGCTTGCTCGCGTCGATATCGCGCACCGCATCCAGAATAAAGGCGAAGAAGCCTTTCATGTCGGCGGTGCCCAGCCCGTAGAGCTTGTTGTCGTGCTCGGTCAGGGTGAAGGGATCGCGCGTCCAGCGGCCTTCGTCGTAAGTCACCGTATCGGTGTGGCCGGCCAGCAGCAGGCCGCCGCTGCCTTCGCCGATGCTGGCCAGCAGGTTGAATTTGTGGCGCGACTCCGGCACCGGCTGTACGTCGACGCGAAAGCCCAGGTCGGCAAACCATCCGGCCAGCAAGTTGATTAACGCCTCATTGCTCTGATCGAGGCCGGCATCGGTGGCGCTGATTGACGGAGTGGCGATCAACGCCCGGTACAGCTCAATAAATGGAGGTAATTTCATCTTCACTGTTGACAGCCTTAGGTTAGGATAGTATCAATATTCATGCATTTATTTTGAATAAAAATACAGTAAGCCGAAGCGTAAGGGAACCCGATGCCCGGATGTTTATAAAAGCATCAACGCCTGGCTCCGTGGGTGAACGGCGCAACAACGCTGGCTAGCCCTGTTACCTGGGTCGCAAGCGACCGCACGTCAGTTTAGAAGGTGAAAGGCCACATGTTGAATACGCTGATCGTTGGTGCCAGCGGTTACGCCGGAGCGGAGCTCACGGCTTACCTGAATCGCCACCCACACATGAACATAACCGCTTTAGCGGTTTCAGCGCAAAGTGCAGATGCAGGAAAGTTGCTTTCCGATCTCCATCCCCAGTTGAAAGGCATCGTCGATCTGCCGCTGCAGCCGTTGACTGACGTCGCCAAGGCGGCGCAGGGCATCGACGTGGTGTTCCTCGCCACCGCCCATGAAGTCAGCCACGATATTGCACCGGCTTTCCTGGCGGCGGGCTGCGTGGTGTTCGATCTGTCCGGCGCCTTCCGCGTGCAGGACGCCGGTTTTTATAGCCAGTACTACGGTTTCGAGCATCAGCATGGCGCTCTGCTGGAGCAGGCGGTGTACGGCCTGGCGGAGTGGCAGAGCGACAAGATTAAACAGGCGCAGCTGATCGCGGTGCCGGGCTGTTACCCGACGGCGGCGCAGCTGGCGCTGAAACCGTTGATCGAAAAACAGCTGCTGAATCTGGATCAGTGGCCGGTGATCAACGCCACCAGCGGCGTTAGCGGCGCCGGGCGCAAGGCCAGCATGACCACCAGCTTCTGCGAAGTGAGCCTGCAGCCGTACGGTATTTTCACTCACCGGCACCAGCCGGAGATCGCCGCGCACCTCGGCGTGCCGGTCATCTTTACGCCGCACCTGGGCAATTTCCCGCGCGGCATCCTTGAAACCATCACCTGCCGTCTGAAAGCCGGGGTGACCGCGCAGGACGTCGCGGCCGCCTATCATGTCGCCTATGACGACAAGCCGCTGGTGCGGCTGTACGACCAGGGCGTGCCGGCGCTGAAATCGGTGGTGGGGCTGCCGTTCTGTGACATCGGTTTTGCGGTGCAGGGCGAGCATCTGATCGCCGTGGCGGTGGAAGACAATCTGCTGAAAGGCGCGGCGGCGCAGGCGGTGCAATGCCTGAATATCCGTTTCGGCTTCCCGGAAACCCAATCACTCCTTTAAACCAGCGTGAGTAAACAGCAATGAACCCGTTAATTATCAAGTTAGGTGGCGTGTTATTAGACAGTGAAGAAGCGCTGGAGCGTCTGTTTACCGCGTTGGACAGCTATCGGCAGCAGCACCAGCGCCCGCTGGTGATCGTGCACGGCGGCGGCTGCGTGGTGGACGAACTGATGAAGCAGCTCGCTTTGCCGGTGGTGAAAAAGAACGGCCTGCGGGTCACGCCGGCCGATCAGATCGACATCATCACCGGGGCGCTGGCCGGCACCGCCAACAAAACGCTGCTGGCGTGGGCGATTAAACACCAAATCAACGCCGTCGGCCTGAGCCTGGCGGACGGCGGCAGCGCGGTAGTGACCCCGCTCGATCCGGCATTGGGCCACGTCGGCAACGCGCAGCCCGGTTCGCCCGCGCTGCTCAATACCCTGCTGGGCGCCGGCTACCTGCCGGTTGTCAGCTCCATCGGCATCACCGCCGAAGGGCAGTTAATGAATGTGAACGCCGATCAGGCGGCGACGGCGCTGGCGGCGACGCTGGGGGCGGACCTAATCCTGCTGTCGGACGTCAGCGGCATCCTCGACGGCAAGGGCCAACGCATTGCGGAAATGACGGCGCAAAAAGCGGAACAACTGATCGCGCAAGGCATCATCACCGATGGTATGGTGGTGAAGGTGAATGCGGCGCTCGACGCTGCCCGCACCCTCGGCCGCCCGGTGGATATCGCCAGCTGGCGCCATGCCGATCAGCTTCCTGCTTTGTTTAACGGCGTGTCGATTGGCACCCGGATCCTCGCTTAATTTTAGAATTAGAAAGGAATAGATCATGCAAAACCAAGGCATCAAAAAAATCGTTCTGGCGTACTCCGGCGGCCTGGATACCTCGGCCATCATTCCATGGCTGAAAGAGAACTACGGCGGCTGTGAAGTGGTGGCGTTCGTGGCAGACATCGGCCAGGAGCGCAGCGATCTGGAAGGCGTGGAGCAAAAAGCCCTGCAGTCCGGTGCCTCTGAATGTCACGTGGTCGATCTGCGTGAAGAATTTATCCGCGATTACGTTTATCCGGTGCTGCAGACTGGCGCCCTGTACGAGGGCAGCTACCTGCTGGGCACCTCGATGGCGCGGCCGATCATCGCCAAGGCGCAGGTCGAGCTGGCGTTGAAAGTGGGCGCAGACGCGCTGTGCCACGGCGCGACCGGCAAAGGCAACGATCAGGTGCGTTTCGAAACCACCTACACCGCGCTGGCGCCGCAGCTGAAAGTGGTAGCGCCGTGGCGCGAGTGGAACCTGCGTTCCCGTGAAGCGCTGCTGGATTACCTGAAAGAGCGCAATATCCCGACCACCGCATCGCTGGAGAAAATCTACAGCCGCGATGAGAACGCCTGGCACATCTCCACCGAAGGCGGCGTGTTGGAAAGCCCGTGGAACGCGCCAAACAAGGATTGCTGGGTATGGACCGTCGATCCGCAGGAAGCGCCGGACCAGCCTGAGCAGGTGACCGTTACCGTCGAGAAAGGCCGCGTCGTGGCGGTTAACGGTAAAGCGCTGTCGCCGTACCAGTGCCTGGAAACCCTGAACGCGCTGGGCGCCAAGCACGGCGTCGGCCGTATCGACATCGTGGAAAACCGTCTGGTGGGCATCAAATCCCGCGGCTGCTATGAGACCCCGGGGGGCACCATCATGGTGGCGGCGCTGCGCGCCATCGAGCAGCTGGTGCTGGATCGCGACAGCTTCAAATGGCGCGAGCAGCTGGGCCTGGAGATGTCCTATGTGGTGTACGACGGCCGTTGGTTCGCGCCGCTGCGCCGCTCGCTGCAGGCCTCTGCCGAAGCATTGGCTGAAGAGGTGAACGGTGAAGTGGTGCTGCAGCTGTACAAAGGCCAGGTGACGGCGACCCAGAAAAAATCCGCCAACAGCCTGTACTCCGAAGAGTTCGCCACCTTCGGCGAAGACGAAGTTTACGATCACAGCCACGCGGGCGGCTTTATCCGCCTGTTCTCTCTGTCTTCACGCATCCGCGCGTTGAACGAGAAAAAGAATAAATAACCGATTGGCGTGACTCTGCAAGGGCGCAGCATGCTGCGCCCTTTCGCATAAAAATTCAGGAGTAAAGGTATGGCACTTTGGGGCGGACGGTTCACTCAGGCGGCGGATCAGCGGTTCAAGCAACTCAACGATTCGCTGCGGTTCGATTATCGCCTGGCGGAGCAAGATATCGTGGGCTCGGTGGCCTGGTCGAAGGCGCTGGTGACCGTTAACGTGTTGACGGCAACGGAGCAACAGCAGCTGGAGCAGGCGCTGAATGCCTTGCTGACGGAAGTCCAGGCCGATCCTTTGGCGATCGTCCAAAGCGATGCCGAAGACATCCACAGCTGGGTGGAGCAGAAGCTGATCGAGAAGGTCGGCGATTTGGGCAAGAAGCTGCACACCGGCCGCAGCCGCAACGATCAGGTCGCGACCGATCTGAAGCTGTGGTGCAAACAGCAGATCGGCGATCTGCATCAGGCGATCGTCCAGCTGCAGCAGGCGCTGGTGGAGACCGCCGAAGCCAACCAGGATGCGGTGATGCCGGGGTATACCCATCTGCAACGCGCGCAGCCGGTGACTTTCGCGCACTGGTGTCTGGCCTATGTCGAGATGCTGGCGCGCGATGAAAGCCGCCTGCAGGATACCCTGAAACGGCTGGACGTCAGCCCGCTGGGCAGCGGCGCGCTGGCCGGCACCGCGTATCCTATCGATCGCGAGCAGCTGGCCGGCTGGCTGGGTTTTGCCTCGGCGACCCGCAACAGCCTGGACAGCGTATCCGATCGCGATCACGTGCTGGAGCTGCTGTCCAACGCCGCCATCAGCATGGTGCACCTGTCGCGCTTCGCCGAAGATCTGATCTTCTTCAACAGCGGCGAGGCGGCGTTTGTCGAGCTGTCTGACCGCGTGACCTCCGGCTCTTCGCTGATGCCGCAGAAGAAAAACCCGGACGCGCTGGAGCTGATCCGCGGCAAATGCGGCCGCGTACAGGGCGCGCTGACCGGCATGATGATGACGCTGAAAGGCCTGCCGCTGGCGTACAACAAAGACATGCAGGAAGACAAAGAAGGGCTGTTCGACGCGCTCGACACCTGGATGGACTGCCTGCAGATGGCGGCGCTGGTGCTGGACGGCATTCAGGTTAAGCGCCCGCGCTGCCGGGAAGCGGCGGAGCAGGGTTATGCGAATGCCACCGAGTTGGCGGACTACCTGGTCGCCAAAGGCGTGCCGTTCCGCGAAGCGCACCATATCGTCGGTGAGGCGGTGGTAGAAGCCATTCGCCAGGGCAAACCGCTGGAAGCGCTGCCGCTGGCGGATTTGCAGCAGTTCAGCGCGACGATTGGCGACGACGTCTATCCGATCCTGGCGTTGCAATCCTGCCTGGACAAACGTGCGGCCAAAGGCGGCGTCGCGCCGCAGCAGGTGGCCGCGGCAATCGCCGCAGCGAAGCAGCGTTTGGCTTGACGACGAGGGCGGCCTGGCGCCGCCCTTGAACCTTTACCCCGCCAGGCGTGCGCAGAGATAACGGTTCAGGCTCACGCCTTCTTCCATCGCGCCGATCGCCAGCCGGCGATGCTGTTCTGCCGCTGTTGCAAATCAGCGATGTCATCCCTGATCTCGTTCAGTTGCCTTTGTTTTAGTATCGTTATTGATATCACTTCAATATCGAAGCATAAAAAATGAGCGCAGGAGGGCCGTGAGGCAAGAGGAGGGAGGAAAATCTGGAAAGCGCTGCGCAAAAAAACCGGGCCTGAAGGCCCGGTAGGTGTGAACGGATAAGAAGGCGTTATTCGCCCGGACAGCGCTGACAGCGTTCGATTTCGGCCGTGCCGAGTTTGAGCTTCGCCTGCAGGTCGCGCAGCGCAGTGCGCAAGCCTTCTTCGATCACCGGATGATAGAACGGCATGTCCAGCATCTGATCGACGGTCATCTGCTGTTGGTGCGCCCAGGCTAACAGGTGCGCAATGTGTTCGGCGTCCGGGCCGATCATTTCCGCGCCGAGGAAACGGCCGGTGCCTTGCTCGCCGTAAACGTGCAGAACGCCCTTGTTGCGCAGCATCACCCGCGAGCGGCCCTGATTCTCAAACGAGACCTTGCCCACTTCAAAACATCCGCAGGCGCTGAACTTCTCGCTCAGCTCGCGGAAGGTCGAGCCGACCATGGCGATCTGCGGATCGGAGAACACCACCGAAATCGCGCTGCGGCGCAGACCCGGATTGATCTCCGGGAAGCTGCCGGCATTGGCGCCGGCGATGCGTGCCTGATCGCTGGCCTCATGCAACAGCGGCAGTTGGTTGCTGGCGTCGCCGGCGATAAAGATATGCGGCACGCTGGTTTGCATCGTCAGGCGGTCGGCCAGCGGCACGCCTCGAGCGTCGAGCTGCAGGCCGGTGTTTTCAAGACCCAGCCGATCGACGTTGGGGCGGCGGCCGGTGGCGGCCAGCACGTAGTCCACCAGGATCTCCTGCGACTGGCCCTGCAGATCCTGATAGCGGATAAATACGCGGTCGCCTTCGCGCTGCATCATCTCCACTTTCACGTCGGCGTCGAGGTAGAATTCTTCCCCCAGCGCCTTCGCAGCGTAATCGCGCACGGCGCTGTCGGTCAGCGGCCCGACGGCGCCGCCGATGCCGAAGACTTTGGTGTCGACGCCGAGGCGGTGCAGCGCTTGCCCCAGCTCCAGCCCGATCACGCCAGGGCCGAATACCGCCACGGACTGCGGCAAGTCATCCCAGTTGAACAGATCGTCGTTGACGATCAGGCGATCGCCCAGTTCATTCCACGGCGCCGGCCAACTGGGGCGAGAGCCGGTGGCGATCACGATGCGCTGCGCCACGATGCGCGTATGGTCATCGACCTGCAGCGTGTTGTCGTCGATAAAGCGGGCATAGCCCTGAATTTTGTCGGCGGCCGGGATTTCGTCCACGCCTTCCAGCACGAAGCCGACGAAACGATCGCGTTCGCGTTTGACGCGCGCCATCACCTCGCGTCCGTCGATACGCGTTTTGCCGGTTGGGTGCACGCCAAAGCCCGGCGCACGTTCGATTTGATGCACCGCTTCGGCGGCGGCGATCAGTAATTTGGATGGCATGCAGCCAACGCGCGCACAGGTGGTGCCGTACGGCCCGCCTTCAATCATCACCACGCTGGGGGTAGACAGTTTGGCCGCGCGATAGGCGCCGAGCCCTGCGGTGCCGCCGCCGATGACCGCGACATCAACGTTCAACAGTTTCATATCCGCTCCTGAAAGGTAAAAAAAAGGCGGGCCGTAGCCCGCCAAAGTTCACGTTGGCTTTGTTATTACTTATTAAGCTGACAGGAATGTTTCCAGATCGTCGCTGCCGCCGATGTGACGGCCGCCGATGAAGACCTGCGGCACCGTGGCGCGGCCGCTGACGGCGCGCAGGCTGACGGTGGTGGCGTCTTTGCCCAGCACAATCTCTTCATACTGAATGCCGCGCTCTTGCAGCATCTGCTTGGCTTTGGCGCAGAATGGGCAGCCCGGTTTGGTGAACAGGGAGACCGATTCCTGCACTTTGAATTCCGGCGCCAGGTATTTCAGCATGGTGTCGGCGTCGGACACTTCAAACGGGTCGCCCGGCTTGTTCGGCTCAACAAACATTTTCTCGACCACGCCGTTGCGTACCAGCATCGAGTAGCGCCATGAGCGAGGGCCAAAGCCCAGATCCGCTTTCTCGACCAGCATGTTCATGCCTTTGGTGAATTCACCGTTGCCGTCCGGCACGAAGGTGATGTTTTCCGCATGTTGGTCGGCTTTCCAGGCGTTCATGACGAAGGTGTCGTTCACGGAGACGCAAAGAATGCTGTCGACGCCGTGCTGCTTGAATACGCTGGACAGTTCGTTGTAGCGCGGCAGATGGCTCGAAGAGCAGGTCGGCGTGAACGCGCCCGGCAGCGAGAACACGATAACGGTTTTGTTTTTGAACAGGTCATCAGTGGTCACATCAATCCATTGGTCGCCCTGACGGGTGTGGAAAGTAACCTGAGGAACTTTCTTGCCTTCTTGACTGGTAAACATTGATTAACCCCTTAATTAGGAAAAGTAATTTTTAGCATTTAGCGCGATATCGCTTCGTTGGGACACATTATTGTCGCTGGGGCTTGATAGATCTAATCGCTCATTGCTATCTTATCTATCGCCATGAGCTATCATGGAATGGAGGGAAACAATGAATATTCGTGATTTAGAGTATCTGGTCGCCTTGGCCGAGCACCGGCACTTCCGCCGTGCGGCCGATTCATGCCATGTGAGCCAGCCCACGCTGAGCGGGCAGATCCGCAAGCTGGAAGACGAGTTGGGCGTCATGCTGCTCGAGCGTACCAGCCGCAAGGTGCTGTTCACCCAGGCGGGTCTGTTGCTGGTGGAGCAGGCGCGTACTGTGCTGCGCGAAGTGAAAGTGTTGAAGGAGATGGCCAGCCAGCAGGGCGAAGCCATGTCCGGGCCGCTGCACATCGGTCTGATCCCGACCGTGGGGCCTTATCTGCTGCCGCAGATCATCCCGACGCTGCACAAAACGTTCCCGAAACTGGAAATGTACCTGCACGAAGCGCAAACCCACCAACTGCTGGCGCAACTCGACAGCGGCAAGCTGGACTGCGCCATTCTGGCGCTGGTGAAGGAAACCGAGGCGTTTATCGAAGTGCCTCTGTTCGATGAACCGATGAAGCTGGCGGTGTATTCCGATCACCCGTGGGCGCAGCGCGAGCGCGTAGCGATGCCGGATTTGGCGGGAGAGAAGCTGCTGATGCTGGAAGATGGCCACTGCCTGCGCGATCAGGCGATGGGCTTCTGCTTCCAGGCGGGCGCGGACGAAGATACCCACTTCCGCGCCACCAGTCTGGAAACGCTGCGCAATATGGTCGCGGCCGGCAGCGGCATTACCCTGCTGCCGTCACTGGCGGTACCGCCGCAGCGCGAACGCGACGGCGTCTGCTATCTGGATTGCTACAAGCCGGAGCCGAAGCGCACCATCGCGCTGGTGTACCGCCCCGGCTCCCCTTTGCGCAGCCGTTATGAGCAACTGGCCGAGGCGATCCGCGAACACATGCAGGGCTACATCGACAGCGCGTTAAAACAGGCGGTTTAAGCCGTTTAGCGCCGCCACCCGGTAGGCTTCGGCCATGGTCGGATAGTTGAAGGTCGTATTAACGAAATACTCGATAGTATTGCCTTCACCTTTCTGTTCCATGATCGCCTGGCCGATGTGGATGATCTCCGCCGCACGCTCGCCGAAGCAGTGGATCCCAAGGATCTGCAGGGTGTCGCGATGGAACAGGATCTTCAGGCTGCCGACGTTCATCCCGGCTATCTGCGCGCGCGCCAGATGCTTGAACTGGGCGCGGCCCACTTCATACGGCACCTTCATCGCGGTCAGTTCCTGCTCGGTTTTGCCGACGGAGCTGATTTCCGGAATGGTGTAGATGCCGGTCGGGATATCTTCGATTAAGTGACCGCTGGCTTCGCCGGAGGCGATCGCTTGCGCGGCGATGCGGCCCTGATCGTAGGCGGCGGAAGCCAGGCTCGGATAGCCGATCACGTCACCGACCGCATAAATGTGCGACAGCGCGGTTTGATACATGCTGTTCACTTTCAGCAGCCCGCGGCTGTCCGACTCCAGGCCGACGTTCTCCAACCCCAGCGAATCGGTGTTGCCGGTACGGCCGTTGGCGTACAGCAGGCAGTCCGCTTTCACCTTCTTGCCGGACTTCAGGTGCACGATCACGCCGTCTTCGGTGCCTTCGATCTTCTCGAATTCTTCGTTGTGGCGGATCACCACGCCGTTGTTCCAGAAGTGGTAAGAGAGCGAATCCGACATCTCCTGATCGAGGAACGCCAGCAGACGATCGCGGGTGTTGATCAGATCGACCTTGACGTTCAGGCCGCGGAAGATGGACGCATACTCGCAGCCGATCACCCCGGCGCCGTAAATGATCACGTGGCGCGGCTCATGGCTCAGCTCGAGAATGGAATCGCTGTCGTAGATGCGCGGATGGTTGAAGTCGACGCTGGCCGGATGGTAAGGACGCGAGCCGCAGGCGATCACGATGTGATCGGCGCGGATGGTGTCCTGGGTGCCGTCCATGTAGCTGACGCTGACGGTGTTGGCGTCGATGAAGCGCGCGTCGCCGGCGAACAGTTTGCACTGGTTCCGCTCATAGAACCCTTGGCGCATTCGGGTCTGCTGGCTGATGACGTTATCGGCGTGGCGTAAAATGTCAGGGAAGGTCGCGCTGAGCGTGCGCGAGTTGTTGTAAAGCGGGTTCTGGTTGAATTCGATAATGCGGCTGACGGCGTGGCGGAGGGCTTTGGAAGGGATCGTGCCCCAGTGGGTACATCCGCCACCTACGTTGTTGTACCGTTCGATAACGGCCACGCGGGCGCCTTGTTTCACCAGCCCCATGGCGGCACCTTCACCACCAGGGCCCGAGCCAATCACAATGGCATCAAATTGATAGTGCTGTTGCATGTAGGAGAGACCTGTTTTTTTATACAAGATTACAACGGTATCTTAACATCATAGCGCTGCTCACCCAATCACCATTAGGCTTTTTGAGTCAAAGCACAATCGGCTCAGGGCGGAAGTGTGATAGAGCGCGTTAGTATAAATGCTGTTGCAATAAAATTTGCTATATTGCCGAGTCTAGGGCGTTAGACTGAGAAAATGGAACCTATCCGGATATGCATATGGGCGTCAGAGCACAACAAAAAGAACGGACTCGTCGTTCCCTGATCGAAGCCGCTTTCAGCCAGCTGAGCGCCGAACGCAGCTTCGCCAGTCTGAGCCTGCGGGAAGTTTCACGCGAGGCGGGCATCGCGCCCACGTCGTTTTATCGCCATTTCCGCGATGTGGACGAGTTGGGGCTGACCATGGTGGACGAAAGCGGCCTGATGCTGCGTCAGTTGATGCGCCAGGCGCGCCAACGCATCGCCAAAGGCGGCAGCGTGATCCGCACCTCGGTGTCCACCTTTATGGAATTTATCGGCAACAACCCGAACGCCTTCCGCCTGCTGCTGCGCGAGCGCTCCGGCACGTCGGCGGCATTCCGTGCGGCGGTGGCGCGCGAGATCCAGCATTTCATCGCCGAACTGGCGGACTACCTCGAGTTGGAAAATCACATGCCGCGCAGCTTTACCGAAGCGCAGGCGGAAGCGATGGTCACCATCGTGTTCAGCGCCGGCGCGGAAGCGCTGGATATCGACGTCGAGCAGCGGCAGCAGCTGGAAGAACGGCTGGTGCTGCAGCTGCGGATGATCTCCAAAGGGGCGTATTACTGGTATCGTCGCGAACAAGAAAAAGCTTCTGTGTCCCACGTATAAAAAAGGTAAAAAATGATGGAAAAACCAGGCCGTGAAAATGGCACCTTACTGCTGGCGTTGATTGCCGGCCTTTCGATCAACGGTTCCTTTGCCGCGCTGTTCAGCTCGGTGGTGCCGTTTTCGATCTTCCCGCTGATCGCGTTGGTGCTGGCGGTGTACTGCCTGCATCAGCGTTACCTGAACCGCGCCATGCCGGATGGCATGCCGAAGCTGGCGGCGGCCTGTTTCCTGCTGGGGCTGCTGTTGTACAGCGCCATCGTGCGCGCCGAGTATCCGCAGATCGGCTCCAACTTCCTGCCGTCGGTGATCTGCGTGGCGCTGGTGCTGTGGATCGGCATGAAACTGAAGGCGCGCAAGGCGCCGGATGCGCCGACTCAAGAATCGTAATGAAACGGGGCGCCATCATGGCGCCCCTGTCATATCAGCGGTGCTTTTCCAGCAACACGCCGCACTCCATGTGATGGGTATACGGGAACTGATCGAACAGCGCCAGACGGCTGACCCGGTGGGTGGCCTGCAGCGTTTCCAGGTTGGCGCACAGCGTTTCCGGATTGCATGAAATATACAGAATGCGCGGGTAAGCCTGCACCATCTTCACCGTTTCATCGTCCAACCCGCTGCGCGGCGGATCGACGAAAATCGTCTCGCAGTTGTAGCCGCTCAGATCGATGCCTTTCAACCGGTTGAATTCGCGTACTCCATTCATCGCCTGAGTGAAGTCTTCCGCCGCCATGCGGATGATCTGCACGTTGTCGATATGGTTGGCGGCGATGTTGTACTGCGCCGCCGCCACCGACGGTTTGGCGATCTCGGTCGCCAGCACGCGCTCGAAATTGCGCGCCAGCGCCAGCGAGAAGTTGCCGTTGCCGCAGTACAGCTCCAGCAAATCGCCTTTGGAACCGGCGGTGACCGCCAACGCCCACTCCAGCATCTGCACGTTCATGGCCGCGTTGGGCTGAGTGAAACTGTTTTCCACCTGGCGATAAATCATGTCGCGGCCGGCGACCGGCAGCACTTCGTCAACATAATCCTGGTCGAGCATGATCTTGGTCTTCGACGCTCGGCCGATCAGCTGCAGGTCGAAACCCTGCGCGCGCAGCTCGTCGCGCAACTGCTCGGCGCGCTGTTGCCAAACGTCATCCAGCTTGCGGTGATACAGCAGCGAAGCGATGATTTTGCCGCTTCGCGTCGACAGATAATCTATCTGGAACAGCTTGTGGCGCAGGATCGGCTCCGGTTTCAGCGCGGCGATCAGGGCGGTCATCAGGCGGTTGATCAGCTCGCTGGCCGCCGGGAACTGATCGACGCGAATACGCTGCTTGGTCTGCTGATCGAACATGATGTGATACATGTCGTCTGCGTCGTGCCAGATGCGGAATTCGGCGCGCATGCGGTAGTGGTCGACTGGCGAGCGGAACACTTCCGGCTCGGGCGCCGCGAACGGTGACATCAACGTCTTCAGGCGGGCGACTTTCTCCGCCAGTTGGTCATCGTAACGTTCAATAGGCAAATTCTCGGGCGTCATGTGTTTCTTCTCGTCAGGCAAATTTGATCAGCGGGGATTGTAGGGAATCAGCCCGTGAAGTCCAGTTTTGTCGCGTTTATTATTTGTAACATTAATGGCAGTCTAGACATCTATTTGCATTGATCGTAGCATTGCCGTCCGGCCTCAAGCAGCGAGTGAAAAGGGAATCCGGTGTGAATCCGGAGCTGACGCGCAGCGGTAAGGGGAAGTCACGGCGATAGCGTTTCGACGCAGACACTGTCCACTGCAGGATGGGAAGTCATCGCCCGTTGCCGGTCGCGCCCTGCGGCCCGCAAATCCCAAGCCCGAAGACCTGCCGGTGTTACGTCGCAATGTCCGTGGCCGTCGCGAACTACCGGCCATGATCCTGCGGCATCCGCCAATTAAGTTTGGATGCTTTTCTCATGACAATTACAAAAAATACGCTGCTGGCGGTGGTCTCTTCCGTCACGGCTTTTTCTGGATGGGCGCAAGACAACACCACAGCCACGAATGGCGATAACCTGGTGGTTACCGCCAACCGTTTCCCGCAGCCGGTTTCTTCCGTGCTGGCGCCGACCACCATCGTCACCCGCAACGATATCGATCGCTGGCAGGCCAAGAGCCTGACCGACGTGATGCGCCGTTTGCCGGGCGTGGACGTTGGCCAAAACGGCGGGTTGGGGCAAAAGAGCTCGCTGTTTATTCGCGGCACCAACTCCAGCCACGTGCTGGTGCTAATTGACGGCATTCGCCTTAATCAGGCGGGCGTCAGCGGCTCTTCTGACCTTAGCCAAATCCCGATTTCGTTGGTGCAGAAAGTCGAATACATCCGCGGCCCGCGCTCGGCGGTATACGGTTCCGACGCCATCGGCGGCGTGGTCAACATTATTACCACCCGCGAAAAGAACGGTACTACGCTCTCAGCCGGCGTCGGCTCCAACGGCTATCAATCCTATGACGCGTCGACTCAACAGCAGTTGGGCGACAGCACCGTGGCGACGGTGGCGGGTGACTACACCTACACCAAAGGGTATGACGTGGTGGCCTACGGCAGCACCGGCATGCAAAGCCAACAGGATCGCGATGGCTTTATGAGTAAGTCGCTGTATGGTGCGCTTGAGCACCAGTTCAGCGAATCGGTCAGCGGTTTTGTGCGCGGGTATGGTTACGACAACCGCACGGCGTATGATAGTTATTATTCCTCACCGACCAGCCCTCTGCTGGATACGCGCAAACTGTATAGCCAAACCTGGGATACCGGATTGCGCTATAAAGAAGGCATTTACGCAACACAAGTGATTGGCAGCTACAGCCATAGCAAGGATTACGATTACGATCCTCGCCTCGGCATGCATGACAGCTCGGCCAGCCTGGTGGATTCCGAACAGTACAACCTGCAGTGGGGCAATACGCTGCAGGTTGGACAGGGTACCGTAAGCTCTGGCGTCGACTGGCAGCAACAGAAAATCAAACCGGATTCCACCACCGTGAAGGGTGAAAAAAGCCAACGTGATGCAGGCATCTATCTGACTGCGCAGCAACTGGTTGGCCCGGTAACGTTGGAAGGTGCGGTTCGAGGTGACGATCATTCCGAGTTTGGCTGGCATGGCACCTGGCAAACCAGCGCGGCCTGGGAATTCGTCGAGGGATACCGTTTTATCGCATCGTATGGCACGGCGTTCAAAGCACCGAATATGAGCCAGCTATACGGCAACTTCGGTAACAACACCGATCTGAAACCGGAAGAAAGCAAGCAGTGGGAAGGTGGCTTTGAAGGGCTGACCGGCCCGGTGACCTGGCGCATCTCCGGTTATCGCAACGACATCGACAATTTGATCGATTCCACGGGGGAAACCAACTACGTCTATTACAACGTGGGTAAGGCGACCATCAAAGGGATTGAAGCTACGGCCTCGTTTGATACCGGCCCGTTGACGCATCAGATTGGTTATGACTATGTCGATCCTCGCAACGCCAAGACCAATGAAGTGCTGCTGCGGCGCGCCAAGCAGCAGGTGAAATATGAGCTGGACTGGCAGCTGTATGACTTTGACTGGGCGGTGACTTATCAATATCTGGGTCAACGTTATGACAAGGATTACAGTACCTATCCGGAACAAAGCGTTAAACTCGGCGGCGTGAGCCTGTGGGATCTCGCAGTTTCGTATCCGGTCACATCTCATCTGACAGTTCGTGGTAGAATTGCCAACCTGTTTGATAAAGATTATGAGACGGCCTATGGCTACGCTACTCCAGGAAGAGAATACTACCTCACTGGAAGCTATACCTTCTAACAGCACCGCCACACCTCGCCCGACGGTGCTGGTTTTCGATTCCGGCGTCGGCGGGCTGTCGGTGTATCAAGAGATTCGGCAGTTGCTGCCGGATCTCCACTATATATACGCGTTCGACAACGTGGCGTTCCCCTACGGCGAGAAGTCAGAAGAGTTTATCGTTGAGCGCGTGCTGGAGATTGTCGGCGCGGTGCAGCAGCGTCATCCTCTGGCGATTGTCGTCATCGCCTGCAACACCGCCAGCACGGTCTCCTTGCCGGCCCTGCGCGAGCGTTTCAGTTTCCCTGTCGTGGGCGTGGTGCCCGCCATCAAACCGGCGGCCCGTCTTACCGTTAACGGCATTGTCGGCCTGTTGGCGACCCGCGGTACCGTACAGCGCAGCTACACCCACGAACTGATTTCCCGTTTCGCCACCGACTGCAAGATTGAACTGCTGGGCTCTTCAGAACTGGTGGAGCTGGCGGAAGCCAAGCTGCATGGCGAAGCCGTGCCGCTACCGGTGCTGAAGAAGATCCTGCATCCGTGGCTGAGCATGCGCGAGCCGCCGGATACCGTCGTGCTGGGCTGCACCCATTTCCCTCTATTAGCTGAAGAGCTGATGCAGGTGTTGCCGGAAGGCACCCGATTGGTGGATTCCGGCGCGGCGATTGCCCGTCGCACCGCCTGGCTCATCTCTACGCAGGAAAATCTGGTCTCGAGCCAGGAAGAGAATCTGGCGTATTGCATGGCGCTAAATGAAGATACTGACGCTTTATTGCCCGTTTTGCAGGGCTACGGCTTTAAATCGTTGAAAAAACTGCCGCTTTAACGGTGTTTTGGTTAAACATTCAACGGTCGGAAAAAATATTGAAAATAGGGGTTGCGGCCCGCCGAGAACTCCCTATAATGCGCCTCCACTGACCGGGAACAACGACTGACAAGCCGCCGGGTCAGCGAGAAGAAAGCGAAATAAACGCTTGACTCTCCGGGTGA
>NZ_JBJNLU010000006.1:0-181205 GCF_052168895.1 Serratia sp. CY37869 | reverse complement strand
GCTTCGGCCAGTTCGATGATTTTCGCTTCCCACTCAGCTTCGCCTTCCAGCGCTTTCAGCGCGGAACCGCGGATCACTGGCAGGTCGTCGCCTGGGAAGTCGTACGCGGACAGCAGTTCGCGAACTTCCATTTCTACCAGTTCCAGCAGCTCTTCATCATCAACCATGTCGCATTTGTTCATGAATACGATGATGAAAGGAACGCCAACCTGACGACCCAGCAGGATGTGCTCACGGGTCTGAGGCATTGGGCCGTCAGTCGCAGCAACTACCAGGATCGCGCCGTCCATCTGAGCAGCACCGGTGATCATGTTTTTCACGTAGTCGGCGTGCCCTGGGCAGTCAACGTGCGCGTAGTGGCGAGTCGGGGTGTCATACTCAACGTGAGAGGTGTTGATGGTGATACCACGAGCTTTTTCTTCTGGCGCGTTATCGATCTGGTCGAAAGCACGTGCAGAACCGCCGTAGGTTTTAGCCAGAACGGTGGTGATCGCTGCAGTCAGGGTAGTTTTACCGTGGTCAACGTGGCCGATAGTACCAACGTTAACGTGCGGTTTTGTACGTTCAAATTTTTCTTTAGACACGGCTATATTCCTTACTATAGCGCTCTCCCCTTCTGGAGAGAGCACGGGACTTTGGTTTTAACCCTGCGGCTTATTTGCCACGGGCTTCGATTACGGCCTGAGCGACGTTGTTCGGTGCATCATCATACTTCAGGAATTCCATGGTGTATGATGCACGACCTTTAGTCAGAGAACGCAGCTGAGTTGCGTAGCCGAACATTTCGGACAACGGTACTTCAGCGTGGATCTTAACGCCAGTCACTTCAGATTCCTGACCGCGCAGCATGCCGCGACGACGGCTCAAGTCACCGATAACGTCACCGGTGTTCTCTTCTGGAGTCTCAACTTCAACCTTCATGATAGGCTCAAGCAGAACTGGTTTCGCTTTCTTAAAGCCTTCTTTAAAGGCGATAGATGCGGCCAGTTTAAACGCCAGTTCAGAGGAGTCAACGTCGTGGTAAGAACCGAAGTGCAGACGAATACCCATATCTACTACCGGGTAACCAGCCAACGGACCAGACTTCAGCTGCTCCTGGATGCCTTTATCAACGGCAGGGATGTATTCGCCAGGAATTACGCCGCCTTTGATGTCGTTGATGAACTCGTAACCTTTCGGGTTAGAGCCCGGCTCCAGTGGGTACATGTCGATCACAACGTGACCGTACTGACCGCGACCACCAGACTGCTTGGCGTGCTTACCTTCAACATCGGTAATCTTCGCGCGAATCGCTTCGCGGTAAGCTACCTGAGGTTTGCCCACGTTAGCTTCAACGTTGAATTCACGCTTCATGCGGTCAACGATGATGTCGAGGTGCAGTTCACCCATACCGGCGATGATGGTCTGGTTAGACTCTTCGTCAGTCCATACGCGGAATGACGGGTCTTCTTTAGCCAGACGGCCCAGAGCCAGACCCATTTTCTCTTGGTCAGCTTTGGTTTTTGGTTCAACGGCGATAGAGATTACCGGCTCAGGGAATTCCATACGCTCCAGGATGATTGGAGAGTCTGGATCACACAGGGTGTCCCCGGTGGTCACGTCTTTCAGACCGATCGCAGCGGCGATGTCGCCTGCGCGAACTTCTTTGATCTCTTCACGCTTGTTGGCGTGCATCTGAACGATACGGCCGAAACGCTCGCGCGCAGCCTTAACAGAGTTCAGCACGGTGTCGCCGGAGTTAACAACGCCGGAGTACACGCGGAAGAAGGTCAGGTTACCTACGAACGGGTCGGTAGCGATTTTGAACGCCAGAGCAGAGAACGGCTCGTCATCACTTGCGTGACGCTCAGCCGGGGTGTCTTTACCGTCGTCCAGGATACCGTTGATCGCAGGAACGTCAGTTGGCGCCGGCAGGTATTCGATTACCGCATCCAGCATCGCCTGTACGCCCTTGTTCTTGAACGCAGAACCACAGGTAACCAGGATGATTTCGTTGTTCAGCACGCGCTGACGCAGAGCGGACTTGATTTCTGCCTCGGTCAGCTCTTCGCCGCCCAGGTATTTTTCCATCAGCTCTTCGGAAGCTTCCGCAGCGGATTCGATCAGGTTCTGGCGCCATTCTTCAGCCAGTTCCATCATGTCAGCCGGGACGTCTTCGTATTCGAAGGTAACGCCTGCGTCTTCTTCGTTCCAGTTGATCGCCTTCATCTTCACCAGGTCGATAACGCCGGTGAATTTGTCTTCTGCGCCGATAGCCAGCTGCAGAGGAACAGGGTTAGCGCCCAGACGAGTTTTGATCTGGCCAACAACTTTCAGGAAGTTAGCGCCCATACGGTCCATTTTGTTAACGAACGCGATACGTGGCACTTTGTATTTGTTAGCCTGACGCCATACGGTTTCAGACTGTGGCTGAACACCACCAACAGCACAGTAAACCATTACCGCGCCATCCAGCACACGCATGGAACGTTCTACTTCGATGGTGAAGTCAACGTGCCCTGGGGTGTCGATGATGTTTACGCGGTGCGGTTCGAACTGCTTGGCCATACCAGACCAGAAGGCAGTCGTCGCTGCAGAAGTGATGGTAATACCACGCTCCTGCTCCTGTTCCATCCAGTCCATGGTGGCAGCGCCGTCATGAACTTCACCGATTTTGTGGTTTACACCGGTGTAGAACAGAATACGTTCGGTAGTGGTGGTTTTACCGGCGTCGATGTGAGCACTGATACCGATGTTACGGTAGCGTGCAATGGGTGTTGTACGAGCCATTTGATTCCTCTATTCCTAGGGCGTTCAAGTTCAGTTAACCCAAGCGGGCCGATTTGACGCGCCCGCTTGGTTAGCATGACTACAGCCAGATGATTACCAGCGGTAGTGGGCGAACGCCTTGTTGGCTTCGGCCATACGGTGAACGTCTTCACGCTTCTTAACAGCAGAACCTTTGTTCTCTGCTGCGTCAGACAGCTCGTTCGCCAGGCGCAGAGCCATGGATTTATCACCGCGTTTACGTGCAGCATCAACGATCCAACGCATTGCCAGAGCATTACGACGAACCGGGCGGACTTCAACTGGTACCTGATAAGTAGAACCGCCAACGCGACGCGACTTAACTTCTACAGTCGGGCGAACGTTGTCGAGAGCGACTTCGAAAGCTTCCAGGTGATCTTTACCAGAACGCTGAGCCAGGGTCTCCAGCGCGGTATAGACGATTGCTTCTGCAGTAGATTTTTTACCGTCTACCATCAGGATATTTACAAATTTGGCCAGCAGCTCAGATCCGAACTTAGGATCTGGCAGGATTTTACGTTGGCCGATTACGCGACGACGTGGCATGGAAATACTCCGTTGTTAATTCAGGATTGTCCAAAACTCTACGAGTTTATTTTGACATTAAAGTTAAAACGTTTGGCCTTACTTAACGGAGAACCATTAAGCCTTTGGCTTCTTCACGCCGTACTTGGAACGAGCTTGCTTACGGTCTTTAACACCGGAGCAGTCAAGTGCACCACGGACGGTGTGGTAACGCACACCTGGCAGGTCTTTTACACGACCGCCACGGATCAGGATTACGGAGTGTTCCTGCAGGTTGTGGCCTTCGCCACCGATGTAGGAAGTCACTTCGAAACCGTTGGTCAAACGCACACGGCAAACTTTACGCAGTGCGGAGTTTGGTTTTTTCGGGGTAGTGGTATATACGCGGGTGCATACGCCACGTTTCTGCGGGCAGGCTTCCAGCGCTGGAACGTTGCTTTTAGCAGCCTTCACAGAGCGTGGTTTGCGAACCAGCTGGTTAATTGTTGCCATTAAAAAAGCTCCTGGTTTTTGCTTCGTACTAGCTTCGTAAACATGTGATAAATCCCCTCGTATGCACTACTGGCAAAGTACGAGGACGCAGAATTTTAGGGCTGACCAGTATGGGTGTCAAGAAATATACAACATCACCGTCATCACCAGGCCATTTGGCTGCGGTGTTGTTCGGTTAATTCAACGAAGTGATTATAGCCGACGACAGTGATTTTGTGCGAAAAATGACCAATCAACCCCCTGGCTTCCAGGTCGTCCTGCAGCGCATAAAGGGATATGGGGGCGGCGAGCAGCGATTCAAGATGGGCGCTGCCAACAAGGCCTGCGAGCACGCCGTCCTGCAGCAGCAGCAGCGCGTCGCCCTCCGCGGTCAGGCGCAACAGCGCGGGCAGGTCACATTGGTTTGGCGAATGGCTCAGGGTATACAACATCAGAAGTTCCTAAAACGTCATTACGGCGTCGTAGCCGGCCAATTCACGGCGCAGTTCGTCCGGCGCCAGCACCTCGGCATCCAGCACCCAATCGGTCACCTGACTCAGCCCGCGTTCCTGCAGCGAAGCCTGGCACAGATAACACCGCTCCACGTCATACAGCGGCAGTACGCCGAAAGTGGCGATATAATTGCGCGCCAAAATCTTTTCCGGTTGCTGGCCCGGCAATAGCTGCAACACGCCATCACCGATAAAAAACACCCCCAAATCTTCACTGAGCGCCGACGTGGCGAGCAGCGCATCCAGCCCTTCTCTGCCGCCGGCGCCGCCATGCGGCCCGTGGGTGAAAACAAAAGCGACTCGTTTCATCATTTCCTCAGAACTGCACCAGACGGTCGCAACTCAGCGACGCTTCGGCCAGGGAACCCAGCCCGCTCAGGGTAAAGCCGGGCTGCAGGTTGGCGCCGGCCAGCCCCTGCTGCTGCGCCTCCTGCTCGTCGGTGACGCCCCGACGCAGCGCGGCGGCCACGCAGACGTTGAGCGCTACGCCGTGTTGCTGCGCGAGCTGCGTCCAGCCGCGCACCAGATCGAATTCGTCGCTGGCGGGCGCGGTTAACCGGTTGGCGTTCAACACCCCTTCACGGTAGAAAAAGACGCTGGAAAGACGGTGCCCTTTCGCCAGCAAAGCCTGAGCGAATTGATAGGCGCTGCTGGCCTGCTGCGTGCCATAAGCCGGGCCGGTAACCAACAGACAATAGTCGAGCATCAACGGTCGCTTCCCACCAGATCGCCGCTTTTAAACTGGCGAATGTACAGATAGACGGTGTGTTTGGAGATATTCAGACGATCCGCCACCTGGTTGATCGCATCCTTGATGTCGAAGATGCCTTTCTCATAGAGATTGAGCACCACCTGTCGATTCTTGGCGTTATTGGACACCGAGCGGTCGGCGTTCACCTCTTCGATGGTGAACTCCAGCGTCTGCGCCACCAGATCGTCGACGGAAGAGGCGAAGTTCACCGACGACGGCACGTCCTGCGCTGTCGGTGGCATAAAGGTTTGCATGATCTGCGAGAACGGCACGTCGAGGTTCATGTTGATGCACAACAAACCAATCACTCGCTGCTCGCGATTGCGAATGGCGATAGTCACCGATTTCATCAATACGCCGCTCTTGGCGCGGGTAAAGTAGGCTTTCGACACACTGCTGTCGTCGCCGGCCATGTCGTGCAGCATGCGCAGCGCCAGGTCGGTGATCGGCGAGCCGATTTTGCGCCCGGTGTGTTCCCCGTTGGCGATGCGCACCGCCGAGCTGTTCAAGTCTTCCAGCGCGTGCAATACGATTTCGCAGTGGCCGCCGATCAACATCGCCAGCCCGTCGACCACCGCTTCATAGGATTTCAGGATTTCATGATCCGTTTGAGTAAACGGACGTTCATTCAGCAAATCAAGTTCGCTGGCTTCGCTGGATAAAAGCGAATTCGACATCGAAGATACCACCCTCATAGATCGCCTGTGCCAGGGGGCGCAGCTAAAACCGCTCGGGCCGGATCGCTGCCGTCATCGGCGCGCTGCAGCGCGGCTGGCTGAGAGCGGCATAAAACGGCGCGATGACATCCGCGGGCGAGGCGGCCGGGAACAATTTTAGGTACACGCCCTAAGGGGCAGACGCATGACTGATAAGTCAGAATTATTAGTCTAGCAAAGCGGCCGGAGCAAAGTCCTTGCGTTTGCGCGTGGTATTGACGTTAAGCCCGATGCCCGGCAGGCGTCAAGCGTTCAATGGAGAGAGCGGTAGCGGCTGCCGAAATGAAAACCGCCGCGGAGGGCATCCGCGGCGGTGGCAAACAGAGCGACGAGATTATTTCGCTTTGGCGTCGGCTTTGGCGTCGGCCGGTTTTTCGGCTTTAGCGTCGGCTTTCGGCGCCGCTTTCACATCCAGCAGCTCGACGTCGAAGACCAGCGTGGAGTTAGCCGGGATGCCCGGAACGCCGGTTTTACCGTAGGCCAGCGCCGGTGGGATCACCAGCTTGATTTTGCCGCCTTTCTTGATGTGCTTCAGGCCTTCGGTCCAGCCAGGGATCACACCGTCCAGACGGAATGACAGCGGCTCACCGCGGGTGTAGGAGTTATCGAACTCGGTACCGTCGGTCAGGGTGCCTTTGTAGTTCACTACCACGGTGTCGCTGTCTTTCGGCGCTTCACCCGCGCCCGGTTTCTCTACCTGATACAGCAGGCCGGATTCGGTTTTCTTCACGCCTTTTTCTTTAGCGAAGCTGTCGCGATACTTGGCGCCTTTGGTTTCGTTGTCCTTGGCATCCTGCTCCATCTTCGCCTGAGCGGAAGCCTTCACGCGCGCTTCAAAGCCCTGCAGGGTCTTTTCGATGTCGGCGTCGTTCAGCTTGCTCTTGTTAGCGAAAGCGTCCTGAACGCCGGCGATCAGCTGATCTTTGTCCAGCTTGATGCCCAGCTTCTCTTGCTCTTTCAGAGAGTTGTCCATGTAACGGCCAAGAGAGGCGCCCAGTGCGTAAGCCGCTTGCTCGTCGTCGTTTTTGAACTTGCCGGTGCTTGGCGCTGCTGCCGCGTCTGCCGCCGGTTTAGCGGCATCGGCTGCCATGACCTGGGTCGCATTCAGAGCAAAAGCCATGGTGGTTGCCAGAAGCGTGACTTTAAACAAAGATTTCATCCATTTCTCCAATGTCTGAAGCAATGCCCCAAACAATCATTAGGTAAGATAACCGGGCTACTATAGCTGCCTGAAACAAAACAAAACAGTCGCACAGGTAACCAATCGAGTCAAAGTGTGACTCCCGCTTTGCCAAGAAGTTTCCCGCTGCGTGCTACTCACATGATAAATCAGATTTTTCTTGCAGAATATTCGGCGAGGTTAGCAAAAAACGGCGAATCAGGCGTGCAGCTTTTCAGCACTTTACACTGCCGATCGCAACGTTGCGCGCCGCCCAAAGAAATAGCGCGGGCAAACCCGACGCCAGCTGTTACCATAGCGCCGAATCAGGATTTTATCGCGTCAGAGGTAGCCTCATGCACAACGCCGACATTCAAAGCCTGCTACAGCGGCTTGAAGAACTGGAAAGCCGTCAGGCTTTTCAAGAGCTCACTATCGAAGAGCTCAACCAGACCGTCACCCAGCATCAGATGGAAATGCTGAAGATGCGCGAGCACCTGCGCATGTTGACCGACAAACTGCGCTCGACCCAAACCTCGATGATCGCCTCGCAATCGGAAGAAACCCCTCCGCCGCACTATTGAGGGGCGCCGCGCATAAAAAAGGGCAGCCAATGGCTGCCCTCTCGTCTCGGGATTGCGTTCTGCTTAGTGGCAGCCGCAACCGCCGTTGCCGCAACCGCCTTTACCGTGGTCGTGACCATGGTCGTGATCGTGGCTGTGGCCGTGACCGCCGCAGCAGCCTTCACCGTGCTCGTGGTGATGATCGTGCTCGCCGTGTACGTGACCGTGCGCCAGTTCTTCTGCGGTCGCTTCGCGGATCGCGACAACTTCCACGTTGAAGTTCAGGTTTTGGCCGGCCAGCATGTGGTTGCCGTCAACCACAACGTGGTCGCCGTCAACTTCGGTGATTTCAACCGGTACCGGGCCCTGATCGGTGTCAGCCAGGAAACGCATGCCGACCTGCAGTTCGTCAACGCCCATGAAGACGTCTTTCGGTACGCGCTGCACCAGGTTTTCGTCGTAGTTGCCGTACGCGTCGTTCGCGCCGACGTGAACGTCAAAACGATCGCCAACGTCGTGGCCTTCGAGCGCTTTTTCCAGACCTGCGATCAGAGAACCATGCCCGTGCAGATAGTCCAGCGGTGCGCTCACCGGAGACTCATCAACCAAAACACCGTCTTCTGTACGTACTTGGTAAGCCAGGCTGACCACCAAGTCTTTTGCTACTTTCATGATATCTCCTACCGTTGGCTACTAGGACGCGCACCGTTATCGGGATGCGCGCCTTTTCCGGACAGATTGTAACGGAAATCTGCCTCGCTGTACCCTCCGGGATAAAAAAACGCTACTTCGGCTGAAAAATGCCGATCACCTGCTCTTGCGGTCGAACGTGTTTTTCCACCTGTTGTTCGGTCTGGCGCTGGTGATGGCCGCACTTGACGCACTCCACCACTTCCACCTGATCCTCCCGCCATACCGCCAGCGTATCCATGGCGCTACAGCTCGGGCACACCGCTCCGGCGATAAATCTCTTACGTGTTGCAGACATCGTTATGCTCCCGCTTATTCGTATTCATCCCAGCCGTCAAACTGGCGACTTTCTTTTTGCATTTCGCGATGGAAGAGCTCTTCCAGCTCGCGCCGCGCCTCTTTCACGCGAGAAATTTGCGCCACGTCGCCCTGATGCGGCGGCATCAGCTCACGCAGCATGCGCATATCCAGACGACGGAAATGCTGCTGGGCGCGAAAGGCCTGATGCGGGTGCATGCCCAATTCCATCAGCGCCTTGCGCCCCAGTTCCAGCGCGCTGGAGAAGGTTTCGCGGCTGAACTGTTTCACCCCCGCCTGCAGCAACTCATGCGCCTCCACGCGGCCGCGCGCCCGCGCCAGAATGCTCAGGTTCGGGAAGTGTTGCTGGCACAACCGCACGATCTCCATGGTGTCTTCCGGCTCATTGCAGGTGATCACGATCGACTTGGCCTTCTCGGCGCCCGCCGCGCGCAGCAGCTCCAGCTCGGTGGCATCGCCGTAATAAACCTTGTAGCCGTAGCGCCGCAGTACGCCAACGGCGCTGACGTCGCGCTCCAGAACGGTAATGCGCATTTTGTTGGCCATCAACAGGCGGCCGATCACCTGGCCGAAACGCCCGAAGCCGACGATGATCACCTGCGGATCGTCATCTTCCACGTACGGCGTCTCCTCGTCTTCGTCTTTGGCGTTATAGCGGCGCGCCAAAATGCGGTCTATGGCCTGCATCAGCAGCGGCGTGGTCATCATCGACAGCGTCACCACCACCAGCAGCAAAGAGAGTTGATCCGGCTGCAGCACCT
The DNA here is from genome assembly GCF_052168895.1 of Serratia sp. CY37869. Classification (NCBI taxonomy): domain Bacteria; kingdom Pseudomonadati; phylum Pseudomonadota; class Gammaproteobacteria; order Enterobacterales; family Yersiniaceae; genus Serratia; species Serratia sp. CY37869. Next base: position 171,952 of record NZ_JBJNLU010000006.1, on the reverse strand, counting down.
TTTGGGCGCCCGCCGCCGAAAACAGCACGAAGGCGAACTCACCGCCCTGGCTGAGCACCCCGGCGAACTGCAGGCGCACCGAACTGCGCAGGCCGAACAGGCGCGACACGCCGTAGAGCACGCCGGATTTGACCGTCACCAGCACCAGCACGCCGATCAACACCTCGGCCAGATGGGTGTAGAGCACGCCGATATTCAACACCATGCCCACCGAAATAAAGAACAGCCCCAGCAGCAGCCCTTTAAACGGCTCGATGGAAATTTCCAGTTCGTGGCGGTATTCGCTCTCCGCCAGCAGCACCCCGGCAATGAAGGTGCCGAGCGCCATCGACAGGCCGAGCGCTTCCATAAACAGCGCCGAGCCGAGCACCAGCAACAGCGCCGCGGCGGTGAAGATCTCGCGCACGCCGGAAGCGGCGATATAGCGGAACAGCGGCCGCAGCAGGAAACGGCCGCCGATAAGCATGCCGCCGAACGCCGCCACCTTGAGCGCGATCTTCGCCCAGTCGTCGCTGGTGCCGCCGGCGCCGGCCAGAATCGGGATCAGCGCCAGCGCCGGGATCACCGCCATATCCTGGAACAGCAGCACCGAGAAGCCGAGCTGCCCCCCTTCGTTGCGGTTCATGCCCTTCTCGCGCATCAGCTGCAGCGCCATGGCGGTGGAAGACATCGCCAGGCCGACGCCGCCGATCACCGCCGCCTGCCAGGCGAAGTGCGTCAGGTACAGCAACGCACCCAGCACCGCCGCGGTGATCAACACCTGGCCGGCGCCGGCGCCGAAGATCGAACGCCGCAGCTCCCACAGCTTGCTGGGGTTCAGCTCCAGGCCGATGATGAACATCAGGAACACCACGCCCAGCTCGGAGAAGTGCAGGATCTCGTCGACGTCGCGAATAAAACCCAATCCCCAGGGGCCGATGGCGATGCCGGCGATCAGATAGCCCAGCACCGCGCCGATCCCCAGGCGACGGGCGATCGGCACCGTCACCACCGCGGCGAACAGGAACAGTAAAATGGCGGTCAGTAAGGTCGATCCTTCCATGCTCACCGCCCTCCACGTGGCAGCGGGTGGCTCAGCCACTCGCCGTAGGCGTCCGCATGGCTGCGCAGCACCTCCGGCTTTTGCCGCCGCGCCCAATACACCACGAACGGCGTCAGCCAATGCATATGGCACATCCCGGCGGTCAGCTCGAACGGCCGCAGAATATCTTCCATCGGGTAGTGGTTATAACCGCCGGTGCGGTAGGCGCCTTCCGGTTCGCCGGTGGTGATCACCGAACGCCAGTATTTGCCCGCCAGCGCATTGCCGCCCACGCCGCTGGCAAAGCCGCGCGACAGCACGCGATCCAGCCACTCCTTCAGCAGCGCCGGGCAGCTGTAGGTATACAGGGGGTGCTGAAACACGATGACCTGATGCTCACGCAGCAGCTGTTGTTCGTGATGGATATCGATAAAAAAATCAGGGTAGTGCGCGTAGAGATCGTGCACGGTGACATGTTCCAATTGCTGCGCCGGTCGAAGCAAAACCCGGTTCGCCACCGAGTCATGGGATTCCGGATGGGCATACAGCAGCAAGACCTTGGGCGGCTGCGACATCATTCCCCTCCAAAGCGTCGTCAGGGTAGCGGTTTTCCGTTACCATGCATCGCAAAGACAAAAACAGCGCGCGGTGCGCGTTCTGTTACCTTAATGATAATTTAACATACTCTGAACATACGGCGCTTTATGATTGTATTCTCCTCGCTACAAATCCGACGCGGCATCCGCGTCCTGCTGGACAACGCCACGGCGACGGTTAATCCAGGTCAGAAGGTCGGCCTGGTCGGCAAAAACGGCTGCGGCAAATCCACGCTGTTGTCGCTGCTGAAGGGCGAGATCGCGGCGGATGGCGGCAGCTTCACCTTCCCCGGCAACTGGGCGCTGGCCTGGGTCAACCAGGAGACGCCGGCGCTGGACGTGCCGGCGATCGAGTATGTTATCGACGGCGACCGCGAGTTTCGCCAGCTCGAAGCCGAACTGCAGGCCGCCAACGACCGCAACGACGGCCACGCCATCGCCACCCTGCACGGCAAGCTGGACGCCATCGACGCCTGGACCATTCGTTCCCGCGCCGCCAGCCTGCTGCACGGTCTCGGCTTCTCCAACGAACAACTGCAAAGCCCGGTGCGCGACTTTTCCGGCGGCTGGCGCATGCGTCTTAACCTGGCGCAGGCGTTGGTGTGCCGTTCCGATCTGCTGCTGCTCGACGAACCGACCAACCACCTGGATCTCGATGCGGTGATCTGGCTGGAGCGCTGGCTGAAAAGCTATCCCGGCACGCTGGTGCTTATCTCGCACGACCGCGACTTCCTCGATCCGATCGTCGACAAGATCCTGCATATCGAACAGCAGACGATGAACGAGTACACCGGCAACTACTCGTCGTTCGAACGCCAACGCGCCACCAAACTGGCGCAGCAGCAGTCGCTGTATCAGCACCAGCAAGAAAAAGTGGCGCACCTGCAAAGCTATATCGACCGTTTCCGCGCGCAGGCGACCAAGGCCAAGCAGGCGCAGAGCCGCATCAAGATGCTGGAGCGCATGGAGCTGATCGCCCCGGCGCACGTCGACAACCCGTTCACCTTCAGCTTCCGGCCGCCGGAAAGCCTGCCGAACCCGCTGCTGCGCATGGAAAAAGTCAGCGCCGGGTACGGCGACAAGGTGATCCTGAAGTCCATCAAACTGAACCTGGTGCCCGGCTCACGCATTGGCCTGCTCGGCCGCAACGGCGCCGGTAAATCGACGCTGATCAAACTGCTGGCCGGCACCCTGGAGCCGCTGAGCGGCGAGATCGGCCTGGCGAAAGGCATCAAGCTGGGTTACTTCGCCCAGCACCAGTTGGAGTTCCTGCGCGCCGACGAATCGCCGCTGCAGCACCTGAGCCGCATCGCGCCACGGGTACTGGAGCAACAGCTGCGCGATTATCTGGGCGGTTTCGGCTTCCAGGGCGACAAGGTCAGTGAAATCACCGAACGCTTCTCCGGCGGCGAGAAGGCGCGGCTGGTGCTGGCGCTGATCGTCTGGCAGCGCCCGAACCTGCTGCTGCTCGATGAACCGACCAACCACCTGGATCTCGACATGCGCCAGGCGCTGACCGAGGCGCTGATCGATTTCGAAGGCGCATTGGTGGTGGTCTCGCACGACCGTCACCTGCTGCGCTCCACCACCGACGATCTGTACCTGGTGCACGATGGCCAGGTCGAGCCTTTCGAAGGCGATCTCGACGATTATCAGCAGTGGCTGATCGATCTGCAGCGCCAGGAAAGCCAACAGGACGCGCCGGAAAAAGAGAGCGGCGCCAACAGCGCGCAGGCGCGCAAGGATCAAAAACGCCGCGAGGCGGAGTTCCGTACGCAAACCCAACCGCTGCGCAAGCAGATCGCCAAGCTGGAACAGCAGATGGAAAAACTGGGCGCCGAACTGGCGGCGGTGGAAGAGCAGTTGGCGGATTCCGCACTGTACGACATCAGCCGCAAGGCCGAACTGACCGACTGCCTGCAAAAGCAAAGCCAAGCCAAATCCGCGCTGGAAGAGACGGAAATGACCTGGCTGGATGCGCAGGAACAGCTGGAGCAGTTAACGCAGGCGTTCGACGCCTAACCGTTGTTACGCCTTGTAAAAGGGCTTGTCCCCCAGAATGGTCGCGCGGTGCATGATGCGCCGCTGCGGCAGATAATCCGCGTTGGCGTAGTGCTGCGTCACGCGGTTATCCCAGATCGCCACGTCATTCTCCTGCCAACGCCAGCGCACCTGAAACTCCGGTTTGGTGATGTGAGCAAACAGGAAATTCAGTAAAGCGTCGCTCTCCTTCGGCGCCAGATCGACGATCCGCGTGGTGAACCCTTCATTGACGAACAGCGCCTGCCGGCCGCTGACCGGATGGGTACGCACCACCGGATGCAGCAGCGGCGGGTTTTTCTGCACCGCCAGTTGCCAGCGCTGATGCTCTTCTTCACTGCCGCGATGCTTGTGCTCCGGGAACGACTTGGTGAAGTCATGTTCCGCGCGCAGCCCCGCGAGCAGCGTTCTGAACGGTGCCGACAGCGCCTCATAGGCGGCGATGCCGCTGGCCCACAGCGTATCGCCGCCGGTGGCAGGCAGCGTCTTGGCCGCCAGGATCGCCCCCAGCGGCGGGTTCTCGATAAAGGTCACGTCGGTGTGCCAGTTGTCGTTATCCGGCGGGTTGTCGTCGTGGGTATCGAGCACGATGATCTCTTCCACGTCGGTGGCGTGCGGATAGACCGGATGGATGTGCAGATCGCCGAAGCGGCCGGCCAGATCGCGCTGCTGCAGCGGCGTGATCGGCTGATTGCGGAAGAACAGCACCTGATGCTTGAGCAGCGCATGATAAAGCTGTTCAAACTGGCCGTCGCCCAGCGGCCGGGCCAACTCGACGTTTTCCACCAGCGCCCCGATGTAAGGCCCCAGCGGGGTGATATTCAGACGTTCGTTCATTGCTGTACTCCATGCCACGGGGTCAATCGGCGCTGCAGGGCGCGCAGCCCCAGCTCCAACCCAAATGCAATCACCGCAATCACGCCGATGCCGGCCAGCACCACGTCGGTCGCCAGAAACTCACCGGCGGATTGCACCATAAATCCCAGGCCGCGCGTGGCGGCGATCAGTTCGGCGGCCACCAGCGTCGACCAGCCGACGCCCAGCCCGATGCGAATGCCGGTCAGGATCTCCGGCAGCGCGCTCGGCAGCACCACGAAACGCAGCACCTGCCAACGCGTCGCGCCCAACGCGCGGGCGGCGCGCACCCGTACCTGCGCCACGCTGCGCACGCCGGCCACGGCGGAGAGCGTCACCGGCGCGAAAATCGCCAGATAAATCAGCAAGATCTTCGAGGTTTCGCCGATGCCGAACCAAATCACCATCAGCGGTAAATACGCCAACGGCGGCACCGGACGATAGATCTCAATCAGCGGATCGAGGATGCCGCGCACCGTGTCGTTCAGCCCCATGGCGATGCCCACCGGAATGCCGACGATCACCGCCGCCAGCAGCGCCACCAAAATGCGCCCCAGGCTGGCCGCCAGATGCTGCCACAGCGTGGCGTCCATAAAGCCTTGCGGGCTGGCGATGGTGATCAGCTGATGCAATACCTGCTGCGGCGCCGGCAGGAACAGCGGGCTGATCAGCTGCAGCGCCGTCACGCCCCACCAGACGATCAACACCGTCAACAGCGTGGCGCCGCTCAGCCAAACGTTGCGCGGCACGCTGAAACGGCGCGTCGCTTTGCCCTGCGGCTGCGCCGCGGCCTTTAACGTGGAATGCAGGCTCATAACAAGGCCTCGCGCTGTTGGAAAACTTTGCCCAGCACGTATTCGCGCTGCGCGATAAATTCAGGATCGGACTTAATTGAGCGGCAGGCTTCGCCGTCGGCATAGCGTTGGCCGAAGTTCAGCGACAGCCGCTCCACCACCTGCCCCGGCCCCGGCGACAGCAGCAACAGCTCGCTGGCGAGGAACACCGCCTCTTCAATATCGTGAGTGATCAGCAGCACCTGCTTGCCGGTATCGCGCCAGATGGTCAGCAGCAGCTCTTGCATCTGCTCGCGAGTGAACGCGTCCAGCGCGCCGAACGGTTCATCCAGCAACAGCAGACGCGGATCGGCGGCCAGGGCGCGGGCGATGCCGACGCGTTGGCGCATGCCGCCGGAAAGCTGCCAGATGAAATGCCGCTCGTAACCGGCCAGACCGACGCGCTGCAACATCTGCTCCGCCACCTGGCGGCGCTGCGCCTTGCCGACGCCGGCCAGCTGCAGGCCGAACTCGACGTTGTCCACCACGTTACGCCACGGCAGTAAACCCTCATGCTGGAACACCACGCCCCGTTCGGCGCTTGGGCCATGAACGGACGTTCCATCCAGCGTGATGCTGCCAGCTGAAGGCTCGATAAACCCGGCGATTAAATTCAGCAGCGTGGTTTTGCCGCAGCCCGACGGGCCGAGCACCACCACCAGTTGCCCGGCGGCGATCTGGAACGACACGTCACGCAGCGCGGGCCGCCCCTGATACTCTGCTGAAAGATGGCTGACGTTTAGCATCCTGCTTCCTTACGACTGCGGCGCAGCCTGCACCTGTTTCACAAAACGGTCGGTCACATAAGCGCTGTAATCGCTGTCGACCTGCGGGATCTTGCCCTGCTGCTTGAGGAATTCGGCGGTATCGCGGATCGCCTTGTCCACCGGCTGGCCGAGTTGGGCGACCTGATCCGCCACCGGCAGATAACGGTTCCCCTTCACCAGCTCCGGCACCTGCGCTTCCGGCACGCCGCTCAAGCGCGCCAAGGTGCTGAGATGGCTCGGATCTTTCAGCCACTGTTCCGGCGCTGCCAGGTAGGCCTTCTGCGCCTGCAGGGCGCTGGCGGCAAAGGCGGTCACCACGTCGGGATGTTTCTCGGCGAAGTCTTTGCGCACCACCCACACGTCCAGGGTTGGCGAACCCCATTCGCCCACCTGCGCGGAGTCGGTCAACACCTTGCCCTGTTTGGCCAGTTCGTTGACCACCGGCGCCCAGACGTAGGCGCCGTCGATGTCGCCGCGCTGCCAGGCGGCGGCGATGGCCGGCGGCTGCAGATTGAGGATCTTCACCTGTTCAGGCTTGATGCCCCAATGTTTGAGCGAGGCCAGCAGGCTGTAATGAGTCGTAGAAATAAACGGCACCGCGATGCGCTTGCCGATCAGATCCTGCGGGCTTTTGATGTCATTCTTCACCACCAGCGCTTCGGAACTGCCGAGCTGCGAGGCGATGAGGAACACTTCGATGGGGAGTTTTTGGCTGGCGGCCACCGCCAGCGGGCTGGAGCCGATATTGCCGATCTGCACGTCGCCGGAGGCCAGCGCGCGCAACACGCTGGAGCCGCTGTCGAACTTACGCCAGTCGACGGTCGCACCGGACTGTTTGGCGAAGCTGTTTTCCGCCTGCGCCACCTTGGCCGGCTCCGCCGACGTCTGGTACGCCACGGTGACGTCCACCGCATAGGCGCTGGCCGCGCTGAGCGACAGCGCCAGCAGCGCCGCGTTGCGTAAAGAAAAGAGTTTGCCCGCCATGTTCCGCTCCGTTGATAAAAATCTGTTCAGTTGCTGACAGTTTTATCTGAGCGATGACGGGCGATAAAAGAATAAAAAAGTCTTCTTTATTACCTTAGGTAATATTAAAGCGAATCACAGCACGATCGTCCCGCGCAAGAACACGTGAGCGTAGCCGCCGAGCAACGTGCGGTCCCCTTGCAGTTCGCAGAACAGCTCGCCGCCGCGCGCCGAAATCTGCCGGGCGTGCAGCCGATGGCGGCCGAGACGCGCCGTCCAGTAAGGCATCAACGTACAATGCGCGGAACCGGTCACCGGATCCTCGCCGCCGTCGAGCGTGAAATAGCGCGAAACGAAGTCCACGGTGTCACCCGGCGCGGTGACGATCACCGCGCGGCCGGCCAATGCGATCAGCGCCGGGATGTCCGGGCGCAGCGCGCGCACCTGCGCCTCATTTTCCACCACCGCCAGCAGCGCTTTCGCCTGCCACACTTCCTGCGGCTGCACGCCCAGCAGCGCCGCGAGGCCCGCCGGTTCGGCGACTTTCTGCGGCGGCCTGGCGGGGAAATCAAGCACCAGCCGCTCCCCGTCCCGCTCATCGCGCTTGACGAACAGCTCGCCGCCGGCCGATCTGAAGCGAATATCCTTCAGCGCCGGGTTAACCGCGCTGAACATCACATGCGCCGCCGCCAGCGTGCCGTGGCCGCAAAGATCGACCTCACGCTCCGGGGTAAACCAGCGAATGGCGGTCATGTCGCCGTCATCCCAGACAAAGCTGGTTTCCGGCAGGCCGATCTCGTTGGCGATCGCCTGCAGCCGCTCCGTCGGCAGCGGCTGCGTCAGCAGGCAGACCCCGGCCGGGTTGCCGCGCAGCCCCTCACCGGTAAAGGCGACCACGTGATAATAGTTTTCCGCCATCGTTCCGCTCCTTAATGCCAAATCAGTAATACACAGGCTGCAGTCAGCAGCCCCATGGAAACGTTGAAGATAATCCAGGCCTTTTTGCTGCGCAGCAGGCGGCCGATCACCGTGCCGAACGCCAGCCAGATAACGCCGGCGACGATGTTGACCGCCAAAATGCCCAGCGCGATCGCCGCAATGGAACCGTTGTACTTATCGCCCGCCAGACTGAAGCTCGCCACCGCGCCCAGCGCCATCAGCCAGGCTTTCGGGTTGAGGAACTGCAACAGCCAGCCCTGATACAGCCGCACCGGCTGCGGCGGCGCCACGTCGGTTTCCAGCTTTTCATAGGCGGCGGTGGCGACTTTCCACGCCAGCCACAGCAGGTACAAACTGCCGAGGATTTTCAGGATCAGGTGCAGCGACGGGTAAACCAGGATCAGGCTGCCGACGCCGAAGGCCACCAGCAGCAAAATGCTTTGCATGCCGAGCATGATGCCGATCATCAGCCACAGCGAACGCATAAAGCCGAAATGAGCGCCGGAGGTGGTCAGCAGCAGGTTATTGGGGCCAGGCGTGATGGCGGCGACCCACAGGAAGCCCAGCATCGAAAGGAATAAACTCGGTTCCATGGCACGGGTGCTCCTCACCCAAGGCGCTTTTTTGCAGTATCATTGTCAGTTATTGGTATTGAAGCTAACAGTGCGCCTGGGATCTCACAATAGTCGCCAACAACATTTTTACTCCGCCTATGCATGACGTCTTTCGCCCCCTGACCGGGGCCAGTAACCCGCACCTGCAAACGCTGTTGCCGCGGCTGGTGCGCCGCCGCGTGTTATTGAAACCGCATTGGCAACGGCTGGAATTGCCCGACGGCGATTTCGTCGATCTCGCCTGGAGCGAGGATCCGGCGCAGGCGCGCGACAAACCGCGCGCGGTGCTGTTCCACGGTCTGGAGGGCAGCTTCTACAGCCCCTACGCGCATGGCCTGCTCAACGCCTGGCGCGAACGTGGCTGGCTCGGGGTGGTGATGCACTTTCGCGGCTGCAGCGGCGTGCCCAACCGCAAACAGCGCATCTACCACTCCGGCGAAACCGAAGACGCGCGCTTCTTCCTGCGCTGGCTGCGCGACAGCTACGGCGAGGTGCCAACCGCGGCGGTAGGCGTTTCACTCGGCGGCAACATGCTGGCCTGTTATCTGGCGCAGCAAGGCGCCGACAGCCTGCTGCAGGCGGCGGTGGTGGTCTCGGCGCCGCTGATGCTGGAGCCCTGCGCCTACCGCATGGAGCAAGGCTTCTCCCGCGTCTATCAGCGCTACCTGTTGGGGCAGCTGAAACAAAACGCCACCCGCAAACTGTTGCACTACCCGGACACCCTGCCGCTCAAGCTGTCACAGCTGAACGGGTTGCGGCGCATCCGCGAATTCGACGACGCCATCACCTCGCGCATTCACGGCTTCAGCGACGCCACCGATTATTATCGCCGCTGCAGCGCCCTGCCGCTGTTGCCGGCGATCCAAACGCCGCTGCTGATCATCCATGCGAAGGACGATCCCTTCATGACCCATGAGGTGATCCCCGACGTCGCCGGCCTGCCGCGCAATATCGAATATCAGCTGACCGAGTTCGGCGGCCACGTCGGCTTTGTCGGCGGCACGCTGAAAAAACCGCACATGTGGCTGGAGCATCGCATTCCGGCCTGGCTTTCCCCTTATCTGGACATCCCGACGTGATCATTCCCTGGCAAGAACTGGCAACCGACACCCTGAACAGCCTGATCGAATCCTTTGTGCTGCGTGAAGGCACCGATTACGGCGAGCACGAACGATCGCTGGAGCAGAAGGTGGAGGACGTGCGCCGCCAGCTGAAAAACGGCGAGGTGGTGCTGGTGTGGTCGGAACTGCATGAGAGCGTCAACATCATGCCGCGCGGTCAGTTCCGCGCCGGGCAGGAAGAAATTTAGTGGCGCCCGGTTCTATGACTGACGGAAAAAATCAGGTAACAATGGGACATTGCAAACCAGCGCGCGCCATTTTTTCCTGACATAGAGAGCGTCAACAAGAGCCACAATAATCCCCTGACGCCGGCGCATTCAACACGGAGTGACAACCACCATGTCTGCCAAACATCCCGTTATCGCGGTGACCGGTTCCAGCGGCGCCGGCACCACCACCACCAGCGTGGCGTTCCGCAAAATCTTCCAACAGCTCAACATTCGCGCCGCCGAGCTGGAGGGCGACAGCTTCCACCGCTACACCCGGCCGGAAATGGACGCGGCGATCCGCAAGGCGCGCGATCTGGGCAGACACATCAGCTATTTCGGCCCCGAGGCCAACGACTTCGGTCTGCTGCAGCAGAGCTTTATCGAGTACGGCAAAAATGGCACCGGCCGTTCGCGCAAGTACCTGCACACCTACGACGAAGCGGTACCCTACAATCAGGTGCCGGGCACCTTCACCCCGTGGGAGCCGCTGCCGGCGCCGACCGACGTGCTGTTCTACGAGGGGCTGCACGGCGGTGTGGTCACCGAACACCATGACGTGGCTAGCCACGTCGATCTGCTGGTCGGCGTGGTGCCGATCGTCAACCTGGAGTGGATCCAGAAGCTGATCCGCGATACCGGCGAACGCGGCCACTCCCGCGAGGCGGTGATGGATTCGGTGGTGCGTTCGATGGAAGACTACATCAACTACATCACGCCGCAGTTCTCGCGCACCCACATCAACTTCCAGCGCGTACCGACGGTGGATACTTCCAACCCGTTCGCCGCCAAAGCCATTCCCTCACTGGATGAAAGTTTCGTGGTGATCCACTTCCGCGGGCTGGATCAGATTGACTTCCCCTATTTGCTGGCGATGCTGCAGGGCTCGTTTATCTCGCACATCAATACGTTAGTGGTGCCGGGCGGCAAGATGGGGCTGGCGATGGAGCTGATCATGGCGCCGCTGGTGCAGCGGTTGCTGGAAGGCAAGAAGATCGAATAAATGCGTTGAGCGCGGCGCCGGGCCGCGCTCCGTTTCGATTACGCCGGTTGGCGGATCTCGAAGCTGTGGGTCACCGTGGCAGCCTTGTTGAGCATCAGCGCCACCGAGCAGTACTTCTCCGCCGACAGGTTCACCGCACGCTCGACGATCTTGTCGGTCAGGTCCTGGCCGGTAACGATGAAGTGCAGGTTGATATGGGTGAACAACCGCGGGGCTTCTTCGCGGCGCTCGGAGGTCAGCTTCACCTCGCAGTCGCGCACGTCGTTGCGCCCTTTTTGCAGGATGGACACCACGTCGATCGCGCTGCAGCCGCCCACCGACATCAGCACCATCTCCATCGGGCTGGGCGCTTTATCACCGGCGTTGCCGTCCATCAGCACCTGGTGGCCGGAGGCCGATTCCCCCAAAAACGTTAACCCTTCCACCCATTTAACTCTTGCCTGCATTCTGGTCACTCCGGTTGATTTCTTAAAATCAGAGTACGCTTTCGCATAGAAACAGGCAACGTAACCTGATGCTAATCATGCTGAAGCGAGACAACACGAGACACCCGCCTTACTCTGTGCTACAAACAGAGCCGCAATAAATCTTTCCGGGACACTGAATTTCAGGGAAACGCCCAGAGAAAGGCTCCTTTACCGGTATGTTAACAGAATGTAGCTTGCAGCGCTTACGGCAAGTTAATATGCTAGAGCGACAGCGTATTTTTATGACACGCCTCAAAACTTGCCGGTAGCCCTCGCTCATGACTGCGGCTACAGGCGGGTTTTACAGGGAACTCTGACCCCTGTGACACAAGGCAGCGATAACAACAGAGGATAACAGCGAATGGTTCTCGGCAAACCGCAAACAGACCCTACTCTCGAATGGTTCCTGTCTCATTGCCATATCCACAAATATCCATCGAAGAGTACGCTGATTCACCAAGGTGAAAAGGCCGAAACGCTTTACTACATCGTGAAAGGCTCCGTCGCGGTGCTGATCAAGGATGAAGAAGGTAAAGAGATGATCCTGTCCTACCTCAACCAGGGGGATTTCATCGGCGAGCTCGGATTGTTCGAAGAAGGCCAGGAGCGCAGCGCCTGGGTTCGCGCGAAAACCGCCTGTGAAGTGGCCGAAATTTCCTACAAGAAATTCCGCCAGCTGATCCAGGTGAACCCGGACATCCTGATGCGTCTGTCCGCCCAAATGGCGAGCCGCCTGCAGGTCACCTCCGAAAAAGTGGGCAACCTCGCCTTCCTGGACGTTACCGGCCGCATCGCGCAAACCCTGCTGAATCTGGCGAAGCAACCCGACGCCATGACTCACCCGGACGGCATGCAGATCAAGATCACCCGTCAGGAGATCGGCCAGATCGTCGGCTGCTCGCGTGAAACCGTTGGCCGTATTCTGAAAATGCTGGAAGATCAAAACCTGATTTCCGCCCACGGCAAAACCATTGTCGTCTACGGCACCCGTTAATCCCTGAAAAAACGGCGCAGTCTGCGCCGTTTTTTTGTCTGCTCTCTGCCATGTGGCGCCGCCTGATTTACCACCCGGAAGTCAACTACGCACTGCGACAAACGCTGGTGTTGTGCCTGCCGGTGCTGTTTGGCCTGCTGATTGGCCAGCTGCAGCTCGGCCTGATGTTCTCTCTGGTGCCCGCCTGCTGCAATATCGCCGGTCTGGACACGCCGCATAGGCGCTTCTTTAAACGGCTGATCGTCGGCGGTGCGCTGTTTGCCCTCAGCAGCCTGCTGCTGCAACAAGCCCTGCTGTGGCACGTGCCGCTGCCGGCGCTGATGCTGGGCCTGGCGCTGCTGCTCGGCGTCACCGGCGAAATCAGCCCGCTGCACGCCCGGCTGTTGCCGGCGGCGCTGGTGGCCGCCATCTTCTCCCTCAGCATGGCCGGCACCGTGCCTCTCTGGCAGGCGCCGCTGCTGTACGCGATCGGCACCGCCTGGTACGGCTTATTCACCTGGTTCTGGTTCCGGCTGTGGAAAGAGCAGCCGATGCGCGAGACGCTGAGCCAGCTCTATCTGGAACTGGCGGACTACTTCGAAGCCAAATACTCGCTGCTGACTCAGCACACCGATCCGCAGACCGCTCTGCCGCCGCTGCTGGTGCGCCAGCAAAAGGTGATGGATCTGATCAGCCTGCTGTACCAACAGCTTAATTTCCTGCCGCACGCCAACAACCTCGATCAAAAGCGTCTGCAACGCGCCTTTCAGGTGGCGATGGATCTGCAGGAGCACATCACCGTCAGCCTGCACTTGCCGGAGGAAGTACAAAAACTGATGGAGCAGAGCCAGGCCGAAGCGATCATTCGCCGCAACGCTCAGGTGATCGCCGGGCGGCTGCGCGTGGTGGCGCACGATATTCTCTACCATCAACATTCGAAGCGCTTTTCCATGACGCACGAACTGGCGGCGCTGGAAAAAATGGCGGCGCAGCATCCCGACAACCCGGTCGGCCAGTTTTGTTACTACCATTTCAGCCGCATTGCCCGCCTGCTGCGCACCCAGCATCCGCTGTACCGCCGCGATTTGATGCCCAGCCAGCATCGCCTGCCGTTTTGGCCGGCGTTGGCCAGCTACCTGTCGTTCAAATCCACGGCGCTGCGCAACGCCGCGCGGCTGGGGGTGACGCTGGCGGTCGGCAGCAGCCTGGGGGCGGTATTCAATCTGCCGAAGCCGTACTGGATACTGCTCACCATCATGCTGGTGAGCCAAAACGGCTATAACGCCACCCGGGTGCGTATTCAGCACCGTGCGCTCGGCACGATCGCCGGTTTGTTGCTGGCGGCCGGGCTGTTGCAGCTGCAATTACCGGAAGCAGAAACACTGAGCATCATGCTGATGATCACGCTGTTGGCCTACCTGGTTTCGCGCAAGAACTACGGGCTGTCGGTGATTGGCTTTACGGTCACGGCGGTTTACACCCTGCAGCTGCTGGCGCTGAACGGCTCGCATTTTTTGGTGCCGCGTCTGATCGATACGCTGATCGGCTGCGTGCTGGCGTTCGGCGGCACCATTTGGCTGTGGCCGCAGTGGCAAAGCGGGCTGCTGCGCAAGAATGCCCATCAGGCGCTGGAAAACGATCAAGCCGCGCTGCGGCTGATGCTGAAGCAACCGGAGCCGGACGCCACCGCGTTGGCCTATGCCCGCATGCAGGTCAACCAGGCGCACAATGCGCTGTTCACTTCGCTCAATCAGGCGATGCAGGAACCGGGGTTCGCCTCGAACTATCTGGCGGACATGCGGCTGTGGGTCACTCACAGCCAGTTCATCGTCGAACACCTGAACGCCATGACCATCCTGGCGCGCGAGCACTACATGCTGACGCCGAAGCTGGCGGAAGCGTATCTGCAAACCTGTGAAATCGCGCTGCAAAGCTGCCAGCAGCGGTTGGAATACGACGGCCCGAGCAGTGACAACAGCGGCATCATGCAGCCGCCGGATCTGCATCTGGAGATGCCCGTCACCGAGATGGAACGTCATTTGCGGCGTATTCTGTCGCACCTGAGCGTCATGCACACCATTTCGTCGCTGGCCTGGCGCCAGCGCCCGCACCACGGCATCTGGCTCAAGCGTAAACTGCGCGATCAATAAGGGCGCGGCATGCCGCGCCCCGTTATTCGCCGCAGGTGCTTCAGGCGTTGATCACATCCTGCACCGCCAGCTCGAACAGCGCCATGCCGGCCTCGATGTCCTGCAGCTCCACCACCAGCGACGGCGCAAAGCGGATCACGTTCGGCCCGGCGTTGAGGATCATCAGCCCACGCGCGGCGGCGGCGGTGAGGAAATCGCGCGCTCTGCCGTGATAATGCGGCGTCAGCTCGGCGCCGATCAGCAACCCCATGCCGCGAATGGCGGTGAAAATACCGTATTTATCGCCGATATTCTGCAAAGACTGTACATACAGCGCATGGCGCTGCTCGATGCCGCTCAGCACCTCCGGCGTATTGATCACATCCAGCGCCGCCTCCGCCACCGCGCAGGCCAGCGGGTTGCCGCCATAGGTGGTGCCGTGAGTGCCCACCTGCATCACCGACGCAATCTCTTCGGTAGTCAGCATGGCGCTCACCGGGAAACCGCCGCCCAGCGCCTTGGCGGTGGTGAGAATGTCCGGCGTCACGCCATAATGCATATAGGCGAACAGCTTGCCGCTGCGCCCCATGCCGCTTTGCACTTCATCGAACACCAGCAGCGCCTGATGTTGGTCGCACAGTTTGCGCACGCCTTTAAGGAAGTCGGCGTCGACCGGCGTAATGCCGCCCTCGCCCTGAATCGGCTCCATCACCACCGCGCAGGTGTGGTCGTCCATCACCGCTTTCACCGCCGCCAGATCGTTGAACGGCACGTGCACGATGTCGGCCGGCTTCGGCCCGAACCCGTCGGAATATTTGGCCTGCCCGCCCACCGACACGGTGAACAGCGTGCGGCCGTGAAACGCGTTATAGAAGGCGATGATTTTGGTTTTATAGGGGCTGTGGCGGGTGATAGCGTAATGACGCGCCAGTTTGAACGCCGCCTCGTTGGCCTCTGCGCCGGAGTTGGCGAAGAACACCCGATCGGCGAAGGTGGCGTCGATCAATTTGCTCGCCAGGCGCAGCGCCGGTTCATTGGTGAAGACGTTGCTGGTATGCCACAAGGTTTCGCCCTGGCGTTTGAGCGCCTCGACCAGCGCCGGATGGCAGTGCCCCAGCGCCGTCACCGCGATGCCGCCGGAAAAATCGATGTACTCTTTTCCCTGCTGATCCCAGACCCGGCTGCCTTGGCCGCGCACCGGCACAAACTGGGCGGGTGCATAAACAGGCAGGATCACCTGGTCAAAGGTGCTGCGGCTCACTGCGGATTTGTCAGTCATTTTCGGCTCCACCCTGAAGGTTTTTCAGCGCTATCGCGATGTTATAATGAAAATATAATCACGAAATATGCATAAAAAAACACTAAAGCGCAAATGCAAAACGCCTGACGGGCGAAAAAAATGCGAAGGGATTAACGCCTGAGAAAATTGTCCAACAGCTGATGGCCCTGCTCGCTGAGCACGCTTTCCGGGTGGAACTGCACCCCTTCCAGCGCCAGCGTGCGGTGGCGGATACCCATGATCTCGTCGCGCACGCCGTCGCGTTCGCTCCAGGCGGTCACTTCAAAGCAATCCGGCAGCGTATCGGCTTTCAGCACCAACGAATGGTAACGCGTCACGGTCAGCGGATCGCTCAGGCCGCGGAACACGCCGACGCCCAGATGGCGAATCGCCGAGGTTTTGCCGTGCATCACCGCGCGGGCGCGCACCACCTCGGCGCCGAACGCCTGCCCCAGCGCCTGGTGCCCCAGGCACACGCCGAGGATCGGCAGCTTGCCGGCGAAATGACGAATGGCGGCCAGCGAGATGCCCGCTTCGTTCGGGGTACAAGGGCCGGGGGAAATCACCAGATGCTGCGGCGCCAGCCGCTCGATATCGGCCAGCTGCAGCTCATCATTGCGCTTCACCACCACCTCGGCGCCCAACTCGCAGAAGTACTGGTAAAGGTTATAGGTAAAGGAGTCGTAGTTATCGATCAGCAGCAGCATGTTAGGTCCGGCAGAGAAAAACGCCGCCATAGTTTACTGATTTAACCCGCCGCTGCCGACGATAATTTCCGCTTACTTTTTACGGCCGCCGGTGATCGAGCCCAGTACGCCGCGCAGGATCTGCCGGCCGAGATCGCGCGCCATGCTCTTGGCAGCGGTCTGGACGATGCCGTCGCGTTTGCCGCCGCGCGGGCCGGTGGAACCGAACAGCAGCTCGTTCAATCCGTCCATCAGGCCGCCGCCCGTCTGTTGCTGCGCTTGCGCCTGCGGTTGCTGCCCCTGCTGCGCAGTGCCGACGGTGGCGAAGCCGCCCGACGACAGCTTCTCGTAGGCGGACTCGCGGTCAATCATGTCTTCATAGCGGCCATACAGCGGCGACTTGTTGATCGCGCTGTTCAGCCCTTCCGCGCCGAGCATGCCCATCTTGGATTCCGGCGCGATGACCATCGCCCGCTCCACCACGTTCGGCCGGCCCTTTTCGTCGAGGAATGACACCAGCGCTTCGCCCACGCCCAGCTCGGTGATCGCCGTTTCAGCATCGAAGGCCGGATTGGCACGCAGGGTTTGCGCCGCCGTTTTCACCGCCTTCTGATCGCGCGGCGTAAAGGCGCGCAGCGCATGCTGTACGCGGTTGCCCAACTGGCCCAGCACGCTGTCCGGGATATCCAGCGGGTTCTGGGTGACGAAGTAAATGCCGACGCCTTTGGAGCGGATCAGGCGCACCACCTGTTCGATCTTGGTCAACAGCGCCGCTGGCGCGTCGTTGAACAGCAGGTGCGCTTCATCGAAGAAGAACACCAGCTTCGGCTGTTCAGGGTCGCCCACTTCCGGCAGATGTTCAAACAGCTCGGCCAGCAGCCACAGCAGGAACACTGAATACAGCTTCGGCTGATTGATCAGCTTGTCCGCCGCCAGCAGGTTGATCACGCCATGACCGTTGGCGTCGGTTTTCATCAGATCGTTGATGTCCAGCATCGGCTCGCCGAAGAACTGGTTGGCGCCCTGCTCTTCCAGCGTCAGCAACCCGCGCTGGATGGCGCCGATCGACGCGGCAGAGATGTTGCCGTACTGAGTCTGGAATTGTTTGGCGTTATCGCCGACGAACTGCACCATGGCGCGCAGGTCTTTCATGTCCAACAGCAGCAGCGCGTTGTCATCGGCGATTTTGAACACCAGCTGCAGCACGCCGCTTTGCACCTCGTTCAGATCCAACAGGCGCCCCAGCAGCAGCGGCCCGAGATCGGAAATGGTGGCGCGGATCGGATGCCCCTTTTCGCCGTAAATATCCCACGGGATAATGGTGCAGGCCTGCGGCTGCCAGTCGGTGACGCCGATCGCCGCCAGGCGCGCCTGCAGCTTCTCGGAAGGCACGCCCTCGGCGCCGATGCCGGACAGATCGCCCTTCACGTCCGACAGGAACACCGGCACGCCGATGCGCGAGAACTGCTCGGCCATTTTTTGCAGCGTCACCGTCTTGCCGGTGCCGGTTGCCCCGGTAATCAACCCGTGGCGGTTGGCCAACGCCGGCAAAATCACCAGATCCTGTTCCGGTTTTCCGTCTTTCATCGCCTTGGCGATAATCCGTGGTTCACTCATTTTCTGTTCCTTTGACGCTGACGCGGCGCGAAACGCGCCTGTTGATGCAATAAAGCTATAAGCGCCGCGTAACCCCGTCAAGGACAAACAAAAAGGGCGCCGTCGGAGCCTGATGAATTCAGATTGCGCTTAACGCCAGAGCCTCCGAGCGTCCTTGCTTGAACAATAAAGCAGCGGTGTTATAGTGAATATTACGCTGTATATACGAGGTAAATACCATGCCTGAATCTACCGTGGTAATCCGCGTGGATGAAGAGTTAAAAACCGCTTTTGCCTGCGCAGCAAAGGCCGCCGACCGCACGGCTTCACAACTGCTGCGCGATTTCATGCGCGAGTTTGTCAGCCGCCAGGCTCAGCAGGAAGAATACGACCAGTGGCTGAGGGAAAAAGTCGAGGTGAGCCGCAAGGCGTTGCGTGAAGGCAAGTTCGCCGACGATGAAGAGGTCGCCGCTTATTTCGCCGAACGCAGAGCTAAATCAACGCGATAAACCACAAAAGGACTTTTGTGAAACTGATATGGACGGAACCCGCCATCGCCGATCGTCTGGCGATTTATGAATGGTTGGAACTTAAAAACCCGGCCGCCGCCGCAGAAAATGATGTAAAAATCGCTGACGCGGCGGCACGCCTCGTACATCATCCCGCCAGCGGAAAAACGGGTCGGATAGCCGGCACGCGCGAATTGGTCATCTCTTCGTCCTATCTGCTGGTCTATGAATGGGCGGCTCAGCGCGTCATCATCTTGGCCATCGTGCATACCCGCCGCCGGTGGCCACCCGTATAGTCACCCCCGCAGCCCCAGTTGCTCCTTCAGCGCTTTCAAATAGCGCCGGCTGACCGGCACCGGATCGCCGGCGGACATGATCATCTCCGCCGCGCCGCCTTCTTCGAAGCGGATCTCGCGCACCTGCTCCAGGTTGACCAAATACTGCCGATGGCAGCGCACCAGCGGCGTACGGCTTTCCAGCGTGCGCAGCGTCAATTCGGTGAAACACTCCATGCCGTCGCTGCGCACCACGAATACCCCGCTCAGTTTGGAACGGATCGCCAACACCTCGTCGAACCGCAGCAGATAGATGCGGCTGTGGCCGGTGCAGGGAATGTATTTCAGGTAACCGGCGCTCTCATCCAGCGCCGTCACGTCCTGCGGCGCACTGCGCTGCCGCAGGCGTTGCAGCGTCTTGCTCAGCCGCTTCGGCTCCGCCGGCTTCAGCAGATAGTCGAAGGCGTGCTCCTCGAACGCCTGCACCGCGTATTCGTCGTAGGCGGTCAGAAACACGATGTGCGGCATCCGATTGGGATCCAGCATGCCGACCATTTCCAGCCCGCTGATGCGCGGCATTTGAATATCGAGAAACACCACGTCCGGCTGCAGCCGGTGGATATGGCTGATAGCTTCGATAGCGTTGGCGCATTCGCCGATGATCGCGATCCCCGCTTCGGCCTCCAGCAGATGGCGCAGGTTGTCGCGCGCGGAAGGCTCATCGTCAACAATCAGTGCGTTTAACATCAGGCGGCCCTCTCCATGGGAACATTGAGCGTAATGCGGGTATAGGCGTCCGGCCGGCAATCCACCTGCACGCCATAGCCTTCGCCGTAGCGCACGCGAATGCGTTTATCCACCAGATTCATACCCAGCCCGCTGCAGTTCGGTTTCGGCTGGAACAGCCCGGCGTTGTCCGTCACCTGCAGCAGCAGATGCTCGCCTTCGCAGCAGGCGCCGATTTCGATGCGGCCCACGCCCAACAGATGCGAGGTGCCGTGCTTGATGGCGTTCTCGACGATCGGCTGCAGCGAAAACGCCGGCAGCCGCGCCGCCAGCAGCGCCTCGGGCAGCGATACCGCAATCTCCAGCCGATCGGCGAAACGCGCTTTCTCGATCTGCAGGTAGGCGTTCACATGTTCTATCTCGTCCGCCAGGCTGACTTCATCATCCGAGCGCTTGAGGTTTTTGCGAAAGAAGGTCGAAAGGGACTGCACCAAGTCGCAGGCGCGCTCGCCATCACGGCGGATCACCGCCACCAGCGTATTCAACGCATTGAACAGGAAATGCGGGTTGACCTGCGCATGCAACAGCTTGATCTCCGACTGCGCCAACAGCTGCTTGTGGCGCTCGTACTGTCCGGCCATGATCTGCGCCGACAGCAGGCTGGCGATGCCTTCGCCCAGCGTGCGGTTGATGGTGCTGAACAGCTGGCTTTTCGGTTCGTACAGCTTGATGGTGCCGATGACCCGCTGGTTTTCGCCGCGCAGCGGGATCACCAGCGTCGATCCCAGCTTGCAGGCCGGATTGATCGAGCAGCAGTAAGAGAGCTGGTTGCCGTCGGCGTACACCACCTCGTTGTTGTCGATGGCGCGATGCGAATGCACCGAGGCGATCGGCGTCCCCGGCAGGTGGTGATCGTCGCCGATGCCGATAAACGCCAACAGCTTGTCGCGATCGGTGATCGCCACCGCGCCGATGCCCAGTTCCTGATAAATCACCCGGGCGACCTTCATGCTGTTTTCCTGATCGAAGCCCTGCCGCAGGATGCCCTCGGTACGCTCGGCGATTTTCAGCGCCTTGGAAGAGAAAGCGCTGGTGTATTTCTCGAACATCGCGCGCCGATCCAGCAGGATTTGCATAAACATCGCCGCGCCGACGGTATTGGCGATCATCATCGGCAGCGCGATGTGTTCCACCAGCTGCAACGCCTCGTTGTAAGGGCGCGCCACCGCCAGAATGATCGCCATCTGCAACACTTCCGCCACCAGCGCCACGCCGCCGACGAACAGCGGATTGAACAGCAGTTCGATGCGCCCGCGGCGCATGGCGATGCTGTGTACGATGCCGCCGACCAGGCCTTCCGACACCGTGGAGATCGCGCAGGCGACGTCGGTCATGCCGCCGAGCGTATACCGGTGCAGGCCGCCGGTCAGCCCGACCAGAAAGCCTACCGACGGCCCGCCCAGCAGGCCGCCCAGGACCGCGCCTATCGCGCGGGTATTGGCGATCGAATCCTGAATGTGCAGCCCGAAATAGGTGCCCATGATGCAGAACACCGAGAAGATCACGTAACACAGCAGCTTGTGCGGCAGGCGAATGGTCACCTGCATCAGCGGGATAAACAGCGGGGTTTTGCTCAGCAGATAGGCGATGACGAGATAGACGCACATCTGCTGCAACAGCAACAGCACCTGGTTAAATTCATACATGGCAGCAACTCATCCAGAGACAACAAAGGGCGAACGCCGGATTTCCGGTCTGGTTATTGTCTGCCGATTAGAGCATGGGGCGCGGGAGAAAACAGTGATGAAGGCAAGGCTTCGTGAGGAAGGACGGCC
Source organism: Serratia sp. CY37869 (assembly GCF_052168895.1). Lineage (NCBI taxonomy): Bacteria > Pseudomonadati > Pseudomonadota > Gammaproteobacteria > Enterobacterales > Yersiniaceae > Serratia > Serratia sp. CY37869. The sequence goes on along the minus strand of NZ_JBJNLU010000006.1, from coordinate 150,519 downwards.
GACCCCGGCGGGATCGGCCAAAAAACTTACGGCAGCACCTTGGCCGACAGAATCACCACCGGTTTGGTCGGCACATTCTGGTATGGGCCGACGTTGCCGGTCGGCACCTGAGCGATCTTGTCCACGACGTCCATGCCTTTCACCACTTTGCCGAACACGGCGTAGCCGAAGTCACGCTGGCCGTGATCCAGGAAGGCGTTATCGGCCACGTTCAGGAAGAACTGGCTGGTGGCGCTGTCCTTGTCGGCGGTGCGCGCCATCGAAATGGTGCCGCGCAGGTTGCGCAAGCCGTTGTCGGCTTCGTTCTTGATTGGCGCCTTGGTGGATTTCTGCTGCATGTCAGCGGTGAAACCGCCGCCCTGAATCATAAAGCCAGGGATCACACGGTGGAAAATGGTGTTGTTGTAGTACCCGCTGTTCACGTAATCGACGAAATTCTGGGTGGAAACCGGTGCCTTCTGACTGTCGAGCGCCAACTCGATATTCCCTGCCGAGGTGGTCAGCATGACATGGGTTTCACCGGCGGCGAGCGCCGCTGGCGCCATCGCTGTCAGGGAACACAGCGCGACGAAGGTCACTAAAGTACGTTTGAACATTAACGGGTCCTTTCTCTGAGAGACAAACAACGGAAAAGCGCTTTGATTCTAAAGAGCTGTATCGGCAAGTGCCAGCCATTTACCTATATTTACCCAATTACGGGACATATCCTAGGTGGCCCTGAATTTTGCTGCGGAAAGTATGGGCGCAGAAGGCTTTTTTGCCAACCGCGTCACGCATTTTTTGCCCAGCGCCGCCCCGGGGCGTTTTTTGCGATCTACCTCCCAGTTTGCACACCCGTTGCCGTTACCCTATATAAATGAGAGCGCTCTCATTATAAAAAGAACGGATACTGAGGTATCCCACGGCGGCGTTGCCGCGCAACCCCTGGAGAAATGACGTGAGTGAATTGATGACTGAAGTCAGCCCCGAGTTTGAAAGCACCATCATGGAACTGCTGGTGTTCTCCGGCAGCGCGCGCAGTAATGCGTTGATGGCGTTGCGGCAAGCGCGCGCCGGTGACTTCGCCGCCGCGGCCAAACACATGGTCGAATCCAAAGAGTGGGTGAAGAAGGCGCACCTGATCCAGACCGAGCTGATCGGCCTGGACGAAGGCTGCGGCAAGCTGGCGATCAACCTGATCACGGTACATGCGCAGGATCATCTGATGAACGCCATGGTGATCCAGGATCTGGCCGACGACATGATCGAGCTCTATCGCCGTCAGTCGCAAACGGAGGGCCGCTCATGAGCACGCTCAAAATCGCGGTGATTGGCGGTGGCAGCAGCTACACTCCCGAACTGGTCGATGGGCTGATCCAACGCATCGATGAGCTGCCGGTCACCGAACTGGCGCTGGTGGACGTCGAGCCAGGCCGCCAAAAAGTGGAAACCATCGCCGCCCTGACCCGCCGCATGCTGGCGCGCCACGGGCTGGAACAGGTGAAGGTCAGCGTGCACTTCGCGCTGGACGAAGCGATTCGCGGCGCCGCTTTCGTGCTGACCCAGTTCCGCGTCGGGCAACTGCCGGCGCGCGCCGCCGACGAACGGCTGGGCCTCAAATATCAGCTGCTCGGCCAGGAGACCACCGGCGTCGGCGGCTTCGCCAAAGCGCTGCGCACCATTCCGGTAATGCTGGATATCGCCCGTCGGGTGGAAAAGCTGGCGCCGGACGCCTGGATCATCAACTTCACCAACCCGGCCGGCATCGTCACCGAGGCGGTGTCCCGCTTTACCAAAGCGAAGATCATCGGCCTGTGCAACGTACCGATCAGCATGCATCACATGATCGCCAACATGCTGCAGGCGCCTTACGCCGACGTGCAGCTGCGGTTCGCCGGTTTGAACCACATGGTCTGGGTGCATCAGGTCACGCAGCAGGGGCGCGACGTCACCGGCAACGTGATCGACATGCTGTGCGACGGCGCGGCGCTGACCATGAACAACATCAAGGAAGAGCCCTGGCAGCCGGACTTCCTGCGCGCGCTCGGCGCCATCCCCTGCCCGTACCACCGCTATTTTTACCAGACCCGCGAGATGCTGGCGGAAGAGATGGCCGCCGCCGGCGAGCGCGGCACCCGCGCCGAGCAGGTGATGCAGGTAGAAAAAGAGCTGTTCGAGCTGTATGCCGATCCGCAGTTGAACAGTAAGCCGGAGCAGCTCAGCTTCCGCGGCGGTTCTTTCTATTCCGAAGTTGCGCTGGAGCTGATCCGTGCTATCCATAATAATCTCGGCACGCAATTAGTGGTCAACACCGCAAACCGCGGCGCAATCCATGGCCTGCCGGACGATGCTGTGATAGAAATCAACTGTATCGTCGATGCTCAGGGCGCGCATCCGCTGACCTTCGGCCCGCTGTCGGAACCGATGCAGGCGCTGACGCAGCAGGTGAAAGCCTACGAACGCCTGACCATCGAGGCCGCGGTGCACGGCGATCGCCGCAGCGGCTTGCTGGCGCTGATCGCCAACCCGCTGGTGGGCAACGCCAATCTGGCGCAGCCGTTGCTGGACGAGGTGTTGACGATAAACGCGCCGTATTTGCCGCAGTTCAGGTAAGCGCCTGCGCGCGGTATGACAGGGGTTCGGCGCGCCGAACCCATTTTTTTAGCCGTAATCAGGAGTTGGACGATGGTGACACTGGAAGATGTCGCGGCGCTGGCGGGCGTATCGCGCGCCACCGTATCGCGGGTAGTGAACGGCGACAGCAACGTCAAAGCGCCGACCCGCGAGAAGGTTGAGCGCGCCGTCGCCCAGCTCGGTTACACCCCCAACCCGGCGGCCCGCGCGCTCGCCTCCAGCCACAGCAATACCCTCGGGTTGGTCACCACGTCGTATCGCGGCGGCTTCTTCGGCGCGCTGATGGACTTCGTGCAAACCGAGGCCGAATCCCACGGCAAGCAGCTGCTGGTGACCCAGGGCCGCAACAGCGCCGAAAACGAATGGCAGGCGGTGCAGCGGCTGTTCAGCCTGCGCTGCGACGGCGTGATCCTGCACGTGCGTTTTCTCAGTGACGATCGGCTGCGCCAGCTGGCGGCGGAGCAACGTCATTTCGTGTTGCTCGATCGTCTGGTGCCGGGGCTGGAAGACCGCTGCGTCACCTTCGATCATCCGCTCGCCAGCCGCATGGCGACCCAGCAACTGCTCGACGCCGGCCACCGGCGCATCGCCTGCATCAGCGGGCCGCGCGAACGGCCGTCGAGCCGCCTGCGGCTGCAAGGGTTTGAAGAGGCGATGCAGGCGGCGAATATCGAGCCGGTGGCCTGTCTGGAGGGCGTTTACGATCTGGAAAGCGGTTACCGCTGCGCCGATCGCCTGTTGCGGCAGGCCGCGCCGCCCAGCGCCATCTACTGCTGCAACGAAGAGATGGCGATCGGCGCCCTGCTGGCGATCAACGAGCACCGCCTGCGGGTGCCGCAGGATATCTCCTTGATCTGCTACGACAGCGGCGAACGCGCGCCCTTCGTCCGCCCGGCGTTGAGCAGCGTACACTTTCCCATCAGCGAGATGGCGCAATACGCGGCGCGCAGGTTGATCGATCCCGCCACCCCGACGCACCGTTTTGAGCCGACGATCATCAATCGCGATTCCATTGTGACGGTACGCAAATAGATCACAATAATGCGTATCATCCCTTCATGGGTTGCATCAAAAAATCGACAGCCATCACAAAAAATCCCGTTGTCTGTGCTAGGATCCGCCCCCTGGTGGCCTGAACGGGACTTTTTTCTGCGTTTGCCAGGAAAAGCCAGCGGCCTTATGCCAGTTTTAAAACCTCTAACAGACATATTCAGGCCTATATAATGAATGACAGTAACCGCATACGGCTTACCTGGATCAGCTTCTTTTCGTACGCGCTGACCGGTGCTTTAGTGATCGTCACAGGGATGGTGATGGGAAACATTGCAGAGTACTTTAATCTGCCGGTTTCCAGCATGAGTAACACCTTTACTTTCCTCAACGCCGGCATTTTGATTTCGATCTTCCTCAATGCCTGGTTGATGGAAATCATCCCGCTGAAGCGTCAGCTGATCTTCGGCTTTGTCCTGATGGTGCTGGCGGTGGCGGGGCTGATGCTCGGCAAGAGCCTGACCATGTTCTCGCTGTGCATGTTTATCCTTGGCGTGGTTAGCGGCATCACCATGTCGATCGGCACCTTCCTGATCACCCACATGTATGCCGGCCGCCAGCGCGGTTCACGCCTGTTGTTCACCGATTCCTTCTTCAGCATGGCCGGGATGATTTTCCCAATCGTCGCCGCCATGCTGCTGGCTCGCCATATCGGCTGGTACTGGGTTTATGCCTGCATCGGCCTGCTGTACGTGGGGATCTTCGTGCTGACCCTGTGCTCAGACTTCCCGGTGCTGGGCAAGAAAGGCGCCGACGCCGGTCAACCGGTCGAGAAAGAAAAATGGGGTATCGGCGTGCTGTTCCTGTCGATCGCCGCGCTGTGCTACATCCTTGGCCAGTTGGGCTTCATTCAGTGGGTGCCTGAGTACGCCACCAAGTCGTTCAACATGGACATCGGCCAGGCCGGTAAGCTGGTGAGCGACTTCTGGACCTCATACATGGTCGGCATGTGGGTGTTCAGCTTCATCCTGCGCTTCTTCGATCTGCAGCGCATCGTTACCGTGCTGGCCGCGCTGGCCACCGGCGCGATGTACTTGTTCGTCAGCACCGACAATCCGGAGCACCTGGGCTACTACATCATGGCCCTGGGCTTCGTTTCCAGCGCCATCTACACCACGCTGATCACCCTCGGCTCGCTGCAGACCAAGGTCTCCTCGCCGAAGCTGGTCAACTTTATCCTGACCTGCGGCACCATCGGCACCATGCTGACCTTCGTGGTCACCGGCCCGATCGTGGCGAAAGGCGGGGCGCACGCGGCACTGACCACCGCCAACGGCCTGTACCTGGCGGTGTTCGTGATGTGTCTGCTGCTGGGCTTCGTGACCAAGCACCGCAGCCACGGTCACGTAACGCACTGATTTCTTCGCATCAAATACATCAAGGGCGCCCGCAAGGCGCCCTTTTTTTGCGCCTTAGCGCCGAAAATCCACCGTCTCATCCTGCTGCAGATGCAGCGTGGTTTCCGCCGGCCGCGTTTCGGCGATCACCGCGCCCTGGCGAATCGAATAACGCACCGGCGTCTGGCGGCGCACCGCGTCGAAACCGCTTTCCGCCGGCAGGATCACCAGGTTGGCGCTGTTGCCGGCCGCCAGGCCGTAGTCGCTCAGGTTAAGCGTGCGCGCGCTGTGGTGGGTGATCAGCTTCAGCCCGTCGTCGATTTGGCCATAGCCCATCAGCTGGCACACGTGCAGCCCCATATGCAGCACCTGCAGCATGTTGGCGGTGCCGAGCGGATACCAGGGATCGAACACATCGTCGTGGCCGAAGCAAACGTTGATCTCCGCCTCCAGCATCTCCTTCACCCGCGTCACGCCGCGCCGTTTTGGGTAGCTGTCGAAACGCCCCTGCAGGTGAATGTTCACCAGCGGGTTGGCGACGAAGTTGATGCCGGACATTTTCAGCAGGCGGAACAGCCGCGAGGCGTAAGCGCCGTTGTAAGAGTGCATCGCCGTGGTGTGGCTGGCGGTGACTTTCTCCCCCATCTCCAGCTTCAGCGCCAGCGCCGCCACGGTCTCGACGAAACGCGATTGCTCATCGTCAATTTCATCGCAGTGCACGTCCACCAGCCGATCGTATTTTTGCGCCAGCGCGAATGCCTTGTGCAGCGACTCCACGCCGTACTCGCGGGTGAACTCGAAATGCGGAATGGCGCCCACCACGTCGGCTCCCAGCCGCAGCGCTTCTTCCAGCAATGCTTCGCCGTTGGGATAGGAAAGGATCCCCTCCTGTGGGAAGGCGACGATCTGCAGCGTTACCCAGGGCGCCACCTCCTGCTTAACTTCCAGCATGGCGCGCAGCGCGGTCAGCGTGGGATCGGAAACGTCGACGTGGGTGCGCACATACTGCACGCCGTTGGCGATCTGCCACTTGAGCGTTTGCCAGGCGCGTTGCTTGACGTCTTCATGGGTCAACAAGGCTTTGCGTTCTGCCCAGCGCTCAATCCCCTCAAACAGCGTGCCGGACTGGTTCCAGGCCGGCTGGCCGGCGGTTTGCGTGGTATCCAGATGAATATGGGGTTCGACGAATGCCGGCAGCGCCAGCCCGCACTGCGCATCCAGCACGTCGCTGCGCCACTCCTGCCCTTCCGGCTGCGGCACCAGATGCGCAATGCGCCCCTGTTCTATCGCCAGTTGCCACAATCCTTCATGCCCGCTTAAACGCAGGTTGTCGATAAACTTCAATGGACGTTTCACCACCCTTCACCTCTGCCGTTGCGCTGGTTTTCTTCATCATACTGGCAGCGGATCGCGCTGACAAAGTCGCCGTTGCATGCCGGCCTGCGCGTCTACTCCCTGCGGGGTAGTTGGTGCGCGACCTGACTCGCTTCAGCTAAAGGTGAATAAAATCCGCAACTTATCAAAAAACTTGGAAAATCATTCATATACCACGTTGTGGGTATATAAAGGCGCGATTGATTTGCATCAATAAATTGCCCCTCGGGAGGGATAAGGTAAGCCTAGGAAACCCGAATTTTGAGGCAATAATGAGCAGAGTCAAACTTGCCGTGATCGGCAATGGCATGGTCGGCCACCGGTTCATCGAAGATCTGTTGGATAAAGCAGACAAAGACCTATTCGACATCACCGTATTTTGCGAAGAGCCGCGCATCGCTTACGATCGCGTGCATCTCTCTTCCTATTTCTCGCACCATACCGCCGAAGAGCTGTCGCTGGTGCGCGAAGGCTTTTACGAAAAGCACGGCGTGAAGGTGCTGATCGGCGAACGCGCCATCACCATCAATCGCGACGAGAAAGTCATCCACTCCAATACCGGACGCACCGTCTATTACGACAAGCTGATCATGGCCACCGGCTCCTATCCGTGGATCCCGCCGATTAAGGGCTCGGATAGCCAGGACTGCTTCGTTTACCGCACCATCGAAGACCTTAACGCCATCGAAGCCTGCGCGCGCCGCAGCAAACGCGGCGCGGTGGTCGGCGGCGGGCTGTTGGGGCTGGAAGCCGCCGGCGCGCTGAAAAGCCTGGGGGTGGAAACGCACGTGATCGAATTCGCTCCGGTGCTGATGGCCGAACAGCTCGACCCGATGGGCGGTGACCAGCTGCGCCGCAAGATCGAGCGCATGGGCGTCAAAGTACACACCGGGAAAAACACCCAGGAGATCGTCAACGGCGGCGGCACGGCGCGCAAAACCCTGCATTTCGCCGACGGCAGCCTGCTGGAAGTGGATTTCATCGTTTTCTCCACCGGCATCCGCGCCCAGGACAAGCTGGCGCGTCAATGCGGACTGGAGATCGGCCGCCGCGGCGGCATCGCCATCAACGACTGCTGCCAGACATCGGATCCGGACGTGTACGCCATCGGTGAGTGCGCCGCCTGGCGCGATCGCACCTTCGGCCTGGTGGCGCCGGGTTACAAAATGGCGCAGGTGGCCGCCGATCACCTGCTGGGCCGCGAAAACGGCTTCCAGGGTGCCGACATGAGCGCCAAACTGAAACTGCTGGGCGTAGACGTCGGCGGCATCGGCGATGCCCACGGCCGCACCGAGGGCGCCCGCAGCTACGTTTATCTGGATGAGAGCAAAGAGGTCTACAAACGCATCGTGGTCAGCGCCGACAACAAAACCCTGCTCGGCGCAGTGTTGGTCGGCGATACCAGCGATTACGGCAACCTGCTGCAGCTGGCGCTGAACGGCATCGCGCTGCCGGAAAACCCGGACGGCCTGATCCTGCCGGCCCATGCGGGCAGCAAGCCGGCCATCGGCGTGGATTCGCTGCCGGAAAGCGCGCAGATTTGCTCCTGCTTCGACGTCAGCAAAGGCGACATCATCCGGGCGGTCAATAAAGGCTGCCACACCGTGGCGGCGCTGAAAGCCGAAACCAAGGCCGGCACCGGCTGCGGCGGCTGCATCCCGCTGCTCACCCAGGTGTTGAACGCCGAGCTGAGCAAGCAAGGCATCGAGGTCAACCACCACCTGTGCGAACACTTCGCCTATTCACGCCAGGAGCTGTTCCACCTGATCCGCGTCGAAGGCATCAAGTCGTTCGAGGCGTTATTGGCCAAATACGGCAAAGGCTACGGCTGCGAAGTCTGCAAACCGACCGTCGGCTCGCTGCTGGCCTCGTGCTGGAACGAATACATCCTCAAACCGCAGCACACGCCGCTGCAGGATACCAACGACAACTTCCTCGGCAATATCCAAAAAGACGGCACTTACTCGGTGATACCGCGCTCCGCCGGCGGCGAAATCACCCCGGACGGCCTGCTGGCCATCGGACAGATCGCCAAGGAGTACAATCTTTACACCAAAATGACCGGCTCGCAGCGCATCGGCATGTTCGGCGCGCAGAAAGACGACCTGCCGGCCATCTGGCGCAAGCTGCTCGCCGCCGGCTTTGAAACCGGGCACGCATACGCCAAGGCGCTGCGCATGGCGAAAACCTGCGTCGGCAGCACCTGGTGCCGCTATGGCGTCGGCGACAGCGTCGGTTTCGGCGTCACGCTGGAACATCGCTACAAAGGCATCCGCACCCCGCACAAAATGAAATTCGGCGTCTCGGGCTGTACCCGGGAATGCGCCGAAGCGCAGGGCAAGGACGTCGGCATCATCGCCACCGAAAACGGCTGGAACCTGTATGTTTGCGGCAACGGCGGCATGAAACCGCGCCACGCCGACCTGCTGGCCGCCGATCTCGATAGCGAGACCCTGGTGCGCTACCTTGACCGTTTCATGATGTTCTATATCCGCACCGCCGATAAGCTGCAGCGCACCTCGGTATGGCTGGAGAGCCTGGAAGGCGGCATCGATTACCTGCGCAAGGTGATCGTTGACGACAAGCTCGGCATCAACGAGCAGCTGGAAGCGGATATCGCCCGCCTGCGCGAGGCAGTGATCTGCGAGTGGAAAGAAACCGTCGAGCACCCGGAAACGCAGCTGCGCTTCGCCCACTTCATCAACAGCCCGCTGCGCGATCCGAACGTGCAGGTGGTGGCCGAACGTGACCAACACCGCCCGGCGCGCCCTGACGAGCGCATTGCCGTCACCCTGATCGACACCGAGGAGAGCCAAGCATGAGCCAGTGGATTACCGTTTGCCCCATCGCCGACATCCTGCCCGGCACCGGCGTATGCGCCCTGATCGGCGATCGGCAGGTGGCGGTGTTCCGCCCCTATGCCGACGAACAGGTGTTCGCCATCAGCAATATCGACCCGTTCGCCCAGGCCAGCGTGCTGTCGCGCGGGCTGATCGCCGAGCATCAGGGGGAGTTGTGGGTCGCCAGCCCGCTGAAGAAACAGCGTTTCCGCCTGTACGATGGCCACTGCCTGGAAGATGACAGCCGCTCCGTCGCCAGCTTCACCAGCCGGGTGGTCGACGGCATCGTGCAAGTCGCGGCATAACCTTTCGGGGGCGCATCCCGCCCCCACGCCGATAATCCTGAGGAATGCCGATGGACTACCTGCCGATTTTCTGCCAACTGCAACACAAAGCCTGCCTGCTGGTCGGCGGCGGCGAAATCGCCGAACGCAAGGCGCGCCTGCTGCTGGACGCCGGCGCGGCGCTGACCGTCAACGCCCTGGCCTTCAGCCCGCAGTTCCACCAGTGGGCGGCAGAAGGCCTGTTGACGCTGGCCGAGGGCGAATTCAGCCCGGCCCTGCTGACGGAAAAATGGTTGGTGATCGCCGCCACCGATAGGCTGGAGGTCAACGCGCGGGTGTACCAGTGCGCCAACCAGCAGCGGGTGTTCTGCAACGTGGTCGATGACCCGAAACGCGCCAGCTTTATCATGCCGTCGATCATCGATCGTTCGCCGATCGTGGTGGCGGTGTCCTCCGGCGGCAAAGCGCCGGTGTTGGCGCGGTTGCTGCGCGAGAAGCTGGAAGCGCTGCTGCCGCAACACCTCGGCAAGCTGGCGCAGCTCGGCGGATCGCTGCGTCAACGGGTGAAACAGCGCTTCAGCAGCCTCGGCGCGCGCCGCCGCTTCTGGGAGCGGCTGTTCGCTCACGATCGGCTGGCGCAATCGCTGGCCAATGACGACGCGGCTCTGGCCGAACGCCAGCTCGAACAGCTGTTCAGCGAACGGCCGGAGGATCGCGGTGAAGTGGTGCTGGTGGGCGCCGGGCCGGGCGATGCCGGCCTGCTGACGCTGAAAGGGCTGCAACAGATCCAGCAGGCCGACGTGGTGGTTTACGACCGGCTGGTCTCCGAAGAGATCATGACGCTGGTGCGTCGCGACGCCGAGCGCATCTTCGTTGGCAAACGCGCCGGCCATCACTGCGTGCCGCAGGAGCAGATCAACCACATCTTGCTGCAGCAAGCGCGGCAAGGCAAACGCGTGGTGCGCCTGAAGGGCGGCGATCCCTTTATCTTCGGCCGCGGCGGCGAAGAGCTGGAAACGCTGGCGGACGCCAACGTACCGTTCTCGGTGGTGCCGGGCATCACCGCCGCCTCCGGCTGTTCCGCCTACAGCGGCATCCCGCTCACCCACCGCGACCACGCGCAGAGCGTGCGTCTGGTGACCGGCCACGCCAAGGCCGACGGTGGATTGGACTGGGCGACGCTGGCCGCCGGGCAACAGACGCTGGTGTTCTATATGGGGCTATCGCAGGCGGCGGAGATCCAGCGCCGGCTGATCGCGAACGGACTGCCGGCCGCCACACCGGTGGCGCTGGTGGAAAACGGCACTTCCTGTCGCCAGCGGGTGATCGAAGGCGAGCTTGGCCAACTGGGCGCCTTGTCCCTGCAGGCCGCCAGCCCCAGCCTGATCATCGTCGGCAGCGTGGTCAGCCTGCGCAGCAAGCTTAATTGGTTCGCCAGCGAAGCCCCGCCCGCCGGCCTGGCGCAAATGGCGTGATACCGACGTAAAAAAAGCGGCCCAAGGCCGCTTTTTTTATTTGCGCCGGCGTTACGCCTGCGGCGGTACGAAACCGACGGCCTGATAAACCTTCGCCAGGGTTTCCTGCGCGCGTGCACGGGCTTTGGCGGCGCCGTCGCGCATCACATGCTGCAGGTAGGCTTCGTCGTTGCGGAAGCGGTGGTAACGCTCCTGCAGCTCAGCCAGCATGCCGGAGACGGCTTCCGCCACCGCGCCTTTCAGGTGGCCGTACATTTGGCCTTCGAACTCGGCTTCCAGCTGCGCGATGCTCTTGCCGGTGACGCCGGCGAGGATGTCCAACAGGTTGGAGACGCCCGCCTTGTTGACCACGTCGTAACGCACGACAGGTGGCTCTTCCGAGTCGGTCATTGCGCGTTTGATCTTTTTGGTCACCGCTTTCGGATCTTCCAGCAGGCCGATCACGTTGTTGCGGTTATCGTCCGACTTGGACATCTTCTTGGTCGGTTCCTGCAGCGACATCACGCGTGCGCCGGATTTAGGAATAAACGGCTCCGGCACTTTGAACACGTCGCCGTACAGCGCGTTGAAACGCTGGCCCACGTCGCGGCTCAGTTCCAGGTGTTGTTTCTGGTCTTCGCCCACCGGCACCTGATTGGTTTGATACAGCAGGATGTCCGCCGCCATCAGCACCGGATAGCTGAACAGCCCGGCGTTGATGTTCTCCGCGTAGCGTGCGGATTTGTCTTTGAACTGCGTCATGCGGCTCAGTTCGCCGAAATAGGTGTAGCAGTTCAGCACCCAGCTCAGCTGCGTGTGCTCAGGCACGTGCGACTGCACGAAGATGGTGCTTTTTTCCGGATCGATACCGCAGGCCAGATACAGCGCCAGCGTATCCAGCGTGGCTTTGCGCAGCTTTTCGGCGTCTTGGCGCACGGTGATGGCATGCAGATCGACGATGCAGTAGATGCAGTCGTAGTCGTCCTGCATCTGCACCCACTGACGCAGCGCACCCATGTAGTTGCCGATGGTCAGTTCGCCGGACGGCTGCGCGCCGCTAAATACGATGGGCTTACTCATGTTTAAATTTCCTGATTCTCTAAAGATGACAGCCCAAGAGCGGGCAACAAATCGGCGAAGCGCTCCAACACCCGATCGGGGTGGCTCAGGGCGATCGATTCGCCGTAGTTATAACCGTAGGTAAAACCGACGCTCGGGCAACCGGCCCCCTGAGCGGCTTGAATATCGTTGCGCGAATCGCCGACGAACAGCAGTTCATGCGCTCGCAACCCAAGCTTGCCGAGCACCAGATACAACGGCGCCGGGTGAGGTTTCTTTTCCGTCACGTCGTCGCCGCCGATCACCAGCGAAAAATACTCGCCAATGCCCAGCGATGCCAGCAGCGGCGCCACGAACGGCGTCGGCTTGTTGGTCACCAATGCCATCGGGTAACCGTGCGCGGCCAGGCGGGCCAGCGTCTCTTGCACCTGCGGGAACAGGCGGCTGCCGCTGTCAACAGTCTGCGCGTAGAAATGATCGAAGCGCTCACGCAGCCGGCTGCACTGCTCCGGCGTGTCTTCCGCTTCCGCCCAGCGCAGCGCGCGCTGCACCAGCACGTCGGCGCCGTTGCCGATCCAGGTGCCAACTCGCTCTTCACCCGCTTGCGGCAGCCCCCTCTCTTCCAGCGCCATATCGATGGCGGCCGCGAGGCCCGGCGCGCTGTCGACCAGCGTACCGTCAAGATCGAAGGCCAGTGCGCGGATCGCGCCGAAATCAGCCATGGGAAACCTTCGCCAGCTCGCTGCGCATTTCGTCGATCACCTTGCGGTAGTCCGGCTGGCCAAAGATGGCGGAACCGGCGACAAACATATCGGCGCCCGCGGCGGCGATTTCGGCGATGTTGTCCACCTTCACCCCGCCGTCGACTTCGAGACGGATATCGCGGCCGCTGTCGTCGATCAGTTTGCGCACCTGGCGCAGCTTGTCGAGCGTGCCGTGGATGAACGACTGGCCGCCGAAGCCCGGGTTGACCGACATCAGCAGGATCACGTCGATTTTATCCATCACGTAATCAAGATAGCTCAGTGGGGTCGCCGGGTTGAACACCAGGCCGGCCTTACAGCCGTGCTCTTTGATCAGCTGAATGGTGCGATCGACATGCTCGGAAGCTTCGGGGTGGAAAGAGATATAAGACGCGCCGGCCTTGGCGAAATCAGGCACGATGCGATCCACCGGTTTGACCATCAGGTGCACGTCAATCGGCGCAGTAATGCCGTAGTTGCGCAGCGCTTCGCACACCATCGGACCTATGGTCAGATTGGGCACGTAGTGGTTATCCATCACGTCGAAGTGCACCACGTCGCCGCCTGCAGCCAGCACGTTAGCGGTATCTTCACCTAACCGGGCAAAATCTGCCGACAGAATGGACGGGGCAATCAAAAACTTTTTCATCCGCTTCTCCAAACGTAGGGTCGAGTTGTTATGCGCCGGGGTGCCCCGGCTTAGCGATACAGCGCCAAAAGCTCGTTCACTTTGCTGCGGCCGAGAATGTTGCGGCTGATTGTACGGCGCGCTTTCACCACATACAGCGCAGCATGCTGGTACCAGTCGCGCGTCAGCTCGGTATCGTGATTGGAGATCAATACCGGTACCTGGCTCTCTACCGAGAGCTGGTGCGCCAGTTGCGCCAGGCTTTGCTGATCGGCGATGCTGAAGCTGTTAGTGTGGTAAGCGGTGAAATTCGCCGTCGCCGACAGCGGCGCATAAGGCGGATCGCAATACACCACGGCACCGGCCACGGCCTTCGCCATGGTATCGCGGTAATGCTCGCAGACAAAAGTGGCATTGCGCGATTTTTCGGCAAACCAGTAGAGCTCTTCTTCCGGGAAGTACGGTTTCTTGTACCGGCCAAACGGCACATTGAACTCGCCGCGCAGGTTATAGCGGCACAGGCCGTTATAGCAGTGACGGTTCAGGTACAGGAACAGCAGCGCCCGGCGGTAAGGCTCGGTGCTAGTATTGAACTCTTCTCGCAGCAGGTAAAACTGATCCGAGTTATTGAATTCATCGGCGAAAAGCGTGCGGGCATCGCGCACGAAGTCATCCGTACGCAGCTTAACGATGTTATACAGGTTGATAAGATCGCTATTGATGTCGGCGAGAATGTAGGCGTCGTAATCCGTATTCAGAAAGACGGATCCCGCACCCACGAAGGGCTCGATTAAGCAGTCTCCCGCCGGCAGATGGCGACGAATCTCATCTACCAGCGGGTATTTTCCACCAGCCCATTTTAAAAAAGCGCGGTTTTTCTTCATGCCGTCAATTAGCTACTTATACAATTCAGAGCGGCGGATTGTACTCTGTTTCAGACAGCACATCAGCGCACAAATTTAAATGATTTATTTTTTAAGATCTTGCTGCACTTGGTGTACAGGTCGAACCCATGGTTTTTTCGCCTGCACATCGGCCGGCAACGAAGCAATGGCGCGCTTCGCTTCAGCAGAAGACGCATAGTTGCCGCTCACCAGCACGTACCACGGCTTGCCGTCACGCTTGGTGGCATACACCAGGTAATTCTGCAGCTTCTGCTGTTTGGCGTAGGCGTTCAGCGTATCGGAACGCGAAGCGCTGCTCAGTTGCAAGGTATAGTGGCTGCCCGGCGCAGACTGCACAGAACTGCCGCTGCTGGCGACCGCTCCCGCTTTCGCGGTGGAAGACGGCTTGGCCGGCGGCGTATACACCGTAGTCGGTGATTTATGCTGCGTTGCGGTCGGTTTGGCGGCGGCGGTTTTCGCCGGCGTTTTATGCTGTTGCGGGGCAGTGCCCTGCACAGGACGCGTCGCTTCGCGCGCTGCGGCGCCGCTCATCACCGTTGCCGGTGCGGTCGGCAACGTCGACGCTGCGCCGGTCATGCCCTGCGTAGCGGCGTCAACCTGCCCCTGCTGCTGCGACAGCGCATCCGCCATGTTGCCCGGCAAATCGACGCGCTGCTGCGCACCGCCTTGCTGAGGCTGCGTTTGCGCTTCGGTCGGCGTGCCGGAGATCGGCGGAACGCTGACGTTCTGCGGTTGCTGCGGCTGAGTCGCGCTCACGCCGTTATTATCGTGGGTATCCGTCGTGCCGCCCGGCACGCCGTTATTGGCGGTGGTCAGCGACGAAGAACCGGACAGGTTGATATCGCGGGCCGCGCCGTTTTGCGCGCCGCTCTCCTGCGCCGCTTCATGTTTGGTCGGCGCCTTCAGGGCTGAACCGATGCCGATAATCAGCAGCAGCAGCACCAAAATGCCGATGCCAATCATCAAATGCTGGCGCGAAACGGCGAAGCGCGGCGCGGCGGCCGGCTTGCGCGAACGCGTAGGACGACGATCGCTGCTATCAGGTCTGAGATCGTCTTCCGGTTTAAACTCGTCCATCTGAAACCCTCCAACTAGAGGCAAAAGCCCACCACCGTAGACCTACCGTGGCACGGGCGGATTAACCCGATGATGGCAAAGCGACACCCGTCGTGCTCTGCTCACTGTATTAATATAGATGCTAATGGCGGCTAAGCCACTGTTACTTAGTCCGATTTAATTACGCTTCCGCTCAGGCAAGCAGGCGGCGATCGACGCCAGCACCAGCTCATGCCCTACGCCGCCGCGCACTTCCGCCGCACCGACCGCGGTCGGCAACACCAAACGCAGTTCCCCCGCCAGCACTTTCTTGTCGCGCAACATGTGCGGCAAGTAGGATTCCGGCGTCATTTCCTGCGGCCCGCAGACCGGCAAGCCGGCGCGCAGCAGCAGCGCTTTGATGCGCTCGATGTCTTCAACGGAGAACTGGCCGAGACGGTGCGCGGTTTCCGCCGCCATCACCATGCCCGCAGCCACCGCCTCACCGTGCAGCCACACGCCGTAGCCCATCTCGGCTTCGATAGCATGGCCGTAAGTATGGCCCAGATTCAGCAGAGCGCGCAGACCGCTTTCGCGTTCGTCTGCGGCCACCACCTCGGCCTTCAGCTCGCAGCAGCGGCGAATACAGTAGGCCAACGCCTGCATATCCAACGCCATCAGCGCATCGATGTTATGTTCCAACCAGACGAAAAACTCGCGATCGAGGATGATCCCGTATTTGATGACTTCGGCCAGGCCGGAAGAGAGTTCACGCGTCGGCAGCGTTTTCAGGCAATCCAGATCAACCACCACCGAAGCGGGTTGATAGAAAGCGCCGATCATGTTTTTGCCGAGCGGGTGGTTGACGGCGGTCTTGCCGCCCACGGAGGAGTCCACCTGCGACAGCAGCGTGGTGGGAACCTGAATGAAGCGCACGCCGCGTTGGTAGCACGCGGCGGCAAAGCCGGTCAGATCGCCGACAACGCCGCCACCGAGCGCGATCAGCGTGGTATCGCGCCCGTGCGGTTTTTCGAGCAGCGCCGAAAACACCTGCTCCAACACCGCCAGAGATTTGTACTGCTCACCATCGGGAAGAATCACCTGATCCACCACGACGCCGCTCTGCTCCAGCACCTGCCGGACACGCTCCAGATAGAGCGGCGCCAGGGTCTGGTTGGTGACCAACATCGCTTGTTCACCCGCCTTTAACGGCATAAAAGAAGCCGGATCGTCAAACAATCCGGCGGCGATGGTAATCGGGTAGCTGCGCTCCCCAAGCGTTACAGTAATTCTCTCCATGTCGCGCTTAGTTCTCTGTATGGTACGGCGGTGGTTGATCCCCGCAACGGCGGGGAACACAAATCAGTTTTCCGCATTGGCCGACGGCGAACGCGAAAATCAGCAATCAGTTGCTTTCCAGCATGTTGATGATCTGGTTGGCAACCACTTTAGCGCTCTGATCGTCGGTGCGAATGGTGACATCGGCAATCTCTTCATACAACGGATTGCGCTCTTTCGCCAAAGCTTCCAGCACTTCACGCGGCGGAGAATCAACCTGCAGCAGCGGGCGTTTTTTATCACGCTGGGTACGAGCCAACTGCTTTTCGATCGTGGTTTCGAGATAAACCACCACGCCGCGCGCGGACAGACGGTTGCGCGTTTCGCGCGACTTCACCGAACCGCCGCCGGTCGCCAACACAATCCCTTGTTTTCCGTCAGTTCATTAATGACTTTTTCTTCACGATCGCGGAAACCTTCTTCCCCTTCCACGTCGAATACCCAGCCCACGTCAGCTCCGGTACGTCGCTCAATTTCTTGATCGGAGTCGAAGAACTCCATATTGAGTTGCTGAGCTAACTGACGGCCAATAGTGCTTTTGCCGGCACCCATAGGCCCAACCAGAAAGATATTGCGTTTCTCTGCCATGTTTTTCGGTATTACTAAGACAATTCGTTAATGTTAACCCGCCCCGCCAATCAAATCAGCGGCGGGACCTAAACTGAAACCTCATGAGCGATAGTGCGAGATCAGACGAAAAATTATCTCAACACTCTTGGTAGTTTGGCAACCGAATAAATCGCAATCCACGCCGCGGGAGGGAAACCATATGTTTTTAACGGCGTCTTGGCGCTAACAAAAAACCTCGGTGCTCAATTCGGTAACCCTTGTAAGCTAAATCGGCCGCAGCGTCAAACGCAGATCCCCCCAAGGGGATAAAAAAGTGTATCTGCTCATCAACTTTAGGCGATTTGCCGCCCGGCCGACAGGCCGCCGCTTATCCCTTAATCAGGGTTGGCGTAATAAAGATCACCAGCTCGCGTTTTTTCTGTTGTGCGCCGCTCTGCCGGAACAAGCCCCCCAGCAGCGGCGCATCCCCCAGTCCCGGCACCTTGTCCGCCGTCTTGCCGCGATGCCGTTGAAAAATGCCGCCGAGCACCAGGGTTTCGCCGTTTTTCACCGTGATCTGCGTCTTAATCTCCTGTTTATCGATGGTCAACGCCTCTCCGGCCCCTCGGCTGATGGCGCGCCCCGGCATATTTTGGCTGATCTGCAGCGTCAGCGTGATGCGCCCGTCCGGCAACACCTTCGGCGTCACCTCCATGCCCAGCACCGCCTCTTTAAACTCGATGGCGGTCGCACCGCTGGCGCCGCTGGACACTTCATAAGGGATCTCCGTCCCTTGCTTGATGCTGGCGGTTTGCAGATGCGCCGTCAGGAGACGCGGGCTGGCGATGATCTCCACCTGATTTTCCTGCTCCAGCGCCGTCAGCTCCAGGCTCAGCAAACGCCCGCTGATGCGCGCCAGATGGAAACCGGCGTTCACCGCGCTGCGCTCCAACGGCAGGTTAACGCCGATATTGCCCGGCCGCAGCGGCCGCGCCGGCCTGTCGTCGGGCGCCAATCCCCAACGCACGCCGAGCTCACGCAGGCTTTCGCTGTTGATGGTCACGATATGCGCCGCCAGTTGCACCTGTGCCAGCGGCGCATCCATTTCCGTTATCCGCTTTTTCAACTGCGCCACAATCGGCGCGGTGTCGCGCAGCAGCAGCGTATTGGTGCGTTTATCCGCCAACACGCTGCCACGCTCGCTCAGCAACGCGCCACGTTGGGCGTTGAGGCTTTCGGCAATTTCCGCCGCATCGCCGTTTTGCACGGTCATCGTCAGGCTGTGCAAGGGTTGCCGCTGCGCCAGCGCCTCTTGCAGCTGTCTTTTTTCCCGCGCATCCGGCTCCGGGGAGATCAGCATCACGTTACCCTCCCGCGTCATCGTCAGTTTGCCCATACGCAGGGTCAGCGCCAGCGCCTGGGGCCAGGGCACATCCTCCAACCGCAGCGTCAGGTTGCCGCTCACGCCCGGCGCGGCGATCAGGTTCATCTGCCGATAATCCGCCAAGGCCTGCAGGATGACCGTGACCGGCGCATCCTGAAACTCCAATGAGATTATCTGTTTATCCTGAGCATGCGCGGCGCCGAGCGCCAAACACCCTAGCGCCAAGCCCAGTCCAGCGCGTCCTTTCATGATTTGTCATCCTTGTCGTCGATCATCAGCGATATGTCGTCGCGGCTCGTCGGGCACTCCGGTTCGGCCGTCAGCGCCTTCAACGTCAGGCTGCGCGCCTGCACCTGCGTCACCTGCCAGCGCTCGGCAAGCACCCGTTGTTGCGGCCGCAGGCGCAACCATTGCCCCGCCGGCGTCACCACCCAGCCATAGCGCTGCGTCGGTTGCCCGATGACGCCTTTCAGTCGCCAGCCCGCCGGGGATGTCTCTGTCTGGGCGCAAGCAGGCATCGGGGGCGGCGCAAACGGGTCGCGCGGTTCGGCGCATAAGGCCCACGGCCATAGCAGCCACCACCAACGGCCGGATCTTCTACTCATCGGCCAGCTCCTCGGCGGCATCCTGTAAAACCAACCGCGCCGTCATGCCCTGCGGCGGCGTCTCCACGCTCAATTGTTCGAGACGCAAATCGGCGGGCAGCGCCTCCAGCAGCGCCAACAAACCGGGGTAGTCAATGCGCAAGCTCAGCGTTTGCCGCGGCGGTTTTTCCTGCCGCTGCCAGCGCAATAAGGCGCCCCCCGCACGTTGCAGCCCGTTCGTCAGATCGCCGGTGGCGGCCGGAGCGAGCGGCGTCGGCGGCATCAGGGCGACCGGCGCCTCGTCCAGTTGGCGCTGCGCCACGGCGATCTGTTGCAGCAGGCGCTGTTGCCGCTCTGTCGCACTTTCCCGCTGACGCCATTCGTCTTGCAGCATCCAGCCCCCACCCAACAACGCCAACGTGCCGATGCCCAGCCATTGCGCGGCCAGCAATCGCCGGCCCGACAGGCCCAGCAAGAAGCGCAGCCCAGATGGCAAACGGTTATCCATCACGCCCCCATTGCGCCACCAGATGAAAGGCGTACAGGCCGTCGTCGCGTTGCGCCACCTCCGCCAAACGCAGCCGCGGTAACGCGGGCATCCCCGCCAGCCGCCGTTCGAACTGCGAAATGGCGGCAGGAGAACGGCTCAATCCACGCAGCCGCAGGCCGTTCGCCGCATCGCTGTCCAACGCCGTGAGCCACAGCGGTGGGGGGAGGCAGGAGGAGAGTTGCTGCAGCAGTTGCAAATAACGCCGGTTATGTTGGGCATTGCGCGCCTGCCGTTCAGCGAGGGCGCTGTATCGCGCCCGTTGCGCCCGCTCTTGCTGCTGCTGACGGACGAGCAGCGTCACTGCCGCCAGCTCTTCTTCCAACAGCGCCAGCCGCTCCTGACGCTGCGCCTGTTGATGACGCAGTTGACCGGCGACGAGGCCCCCTGCCAGCAACAGCACCGTTATCTGCAACAGCAACACGCCCAGCCAGAAGCAGCCGCGCCGCCGATCGCGACGTTGCCGCCAGGGCAAAAAGTTGACCTGGTACATCAGCGGTCCTCCTCGCGCAGCGCCAGACCGCCGGCCAACGCGAACGCTGAGGGATGCACGGGCAACGGCGGACGCAGCTGCGTGAAGGCGCTGAGCGGCGACCAGGAAAGGCAGCCGACGGGCAAGGCTCCTGCCAGCACGCTGCCGGCATAGACCGGTCGATCATCGTCCGCCGGCGTCTGGGCTTGCAGCGCCCGCAGCGCCTGCGCGTCATCGTCGCCCGGCGTCAGCCCGAACGCGAACGCGCCGTCGGCCGGCGCCACCCACAGCCATTCTCGCTCGAGACGATGCATCAGCCCTGCGGTGTGCGGCACGCCCGCCGCCGTCGCCATCATCCGCAGCGCGCAGGGCGTAATATCGACCGCTTGCGGATGCAGGCCCGCCTGGCGCAGACAGTGCAGCCACTGCTGCAGCTCCTGCCGCCGCGCGGCGGTCAACAGCAGCGCCGCCCCCTCCGCCGGCGCGGCGCGATAGTCGAGCGCCAGCGTCTGGCCGTCGAGTGGGAACTGCTTCACGCCGTGGCCAACGATATAGTCGCTGCGTTCCGGCTCGCGCAGCCGCGCGTCCGGCTGCGCCATGCACTGTTGCAACACCCGCTGCGCCGGCAGGGCAATGCGTAAGGAAATATGTCGCGGCAGTTGGACGCGCCATTGCCGCAGCGCCCGGATCAGGGCTTCGGAAGGTGCCAGGCAGCCGTCGCGTAAAACCGCCTGCGGCAGCGTCTGTTGCCACCAGTGACGCAGTTGCCAGCCGTTGCGGCGGCGTTGGACCGCCAGCGCCCGCACGCAGTCGATTTGTATATCCAGCCCCACCTGCCATGCTTGAGGGAACATGTTTCACAAGCCTCCATAACATCCGATGATAAAAGAACATATCCATGTCGCAGGCTTGCCTTTATACTACCGCGCGGTTGTTTATAAACTGCCCAAATGACTTAGAAATGGGAAATCTCAGGTGAAGTTCGTAAAGTATTTACTAATCCTTGCAGTATGTTGCATCGTGCTGGGAGCAGCCTCGATTTTCGGCTTGTACAAATATGTCGAGCCGCAGCTGCCCGACGTCGCAACGCTGAAAGACGTGCGGCTGCAGATACCGATGCAGGTTTACAGCGCCGATGGCGAACTGATCGCCCAGTACGGCGAGAAGCGCCGCATTCCGCTGAAGTTGGATCAAATTCCGCCGGTGATGGTGCACGCATTTATCGCCACCGAAGACAGCCGCTTCTATGATCACCACGGTGTCGATCCGGTCGGCATCTTCCGCGCGGCCTCCATCGCGTTGGTCTCCGGCCACGCTTCCCAGGGGGCCAGCACCATTACCCAACAGCTGGCGCGTAACTTCTTCTTAAGCCCGGAACGCACCCTGATGCGTAAAATCAAGGAAGCCTTTCTGGCGGTACGCATCGAGCAGATGCTGACCAAAGATGAAATCCTTGAGCTGTATCTGAACAAGATCTACCTGGGTTATCGCGCTTACGGCGTGGGCGCCGCCGCGCAGGTCTATTTCGGCAAGGACGTCAGCCAGCTCACCCTGAGCGAGATGGCGACCATCGCCGGCCTGCCGAAAGCGCCGTCCACCTTCAACCCGCTCTATTCGCACGATCGCGCCGTTGCCCGTCGCAACGTAGTGCTGTCGCGCATGCTGGACGAACACTACATCACGCAGGCGCAGTACGATCAGGCGCGTTCTGAAGATCTGGTCGCCAACTACCATGCGCCGGAAATCAGCTTCTCCGCCCCGTATCTCTCCGAGATGGTGCGTCAGGAAATGATCAAGCGCTACGGTGAAAACGCCTATACCGACGGTTATAAGGTTTACACCACCGTGACCAAACGGCTGCAGCTGGCGGCGCAGGAATCGGTGCGCAATAACGTGTTGGCCTATGACATGCGCCACGGCTATCGCGGCCCGTCAAACGTGCTGTGGAAAGTCGGCGAAGCGGCCTGGGATCGCAAACAGATTGTCGACTCGCTGAAAAACCTGCCGAACTACGGCCCGCTGGCGCCGGCGGTCATCACCGCCGCCAACCCGCAGGAAGCGACGGCGATGCTGGCCGACGGCAGCAGCATTGCCCTGCCGATGGCCACCATGCGCTGGGCGCGGCCATACCGTTCAGACACTCAGCAAGGCCCAACGCCGAAACGCGTCACCGACGTGGTGCAGCCAGGCCAGCAGGTCTGGGTGCGTAAAGTGAACGAGGCCTGGTGGCTGTCGCAGGTGCCGGACGTCAACTCGGCGCTGGTTTCCATCAACCCGAACGACGGCGCGGTGAAAGCGCTGGTCGGCGGCTTCGATTTCAACCAGAGCAAGTTCAACCGCGTCACGCAGGCCCTGCGTCAGGTGGGCTCGAACATCAAACCGTTCCTGTATACCGCCGCGATGGATAAAGGCCTGACGCTGGCCACCATCCTGAACGACTTGCCGATCACCCGTTGGGATGCCGGCGCCGGCACCGACTGGCGGCCGAAGAACTCGCCGCCGACCTACGATGGCCCGATTCGTCTGCGTCAAGGGCTGGGGCAGTCGAAGAACGTGGTGATGGTGCGCGCGATGCGTGCGATGGGCGTCGACTACGCGGCGGAATATCTGCAGCGCTTCGGCTTCCCGGCACAGAACATCGTGCATACCGAATCGCTGGCGCTGGGCTCCGCTTCCTTCACCCCGATGCAACTGGTGCGCGGTTACGCGGTGCTGGCGAACGGCGGTTATCTGGTCGATCCGTACTTCATCACCAAAATTGAAGACGACAACGGCAATACGGTGTTCGAAGCCAAACCTAAAGTGGTTTGCAGCAGTTGCAACCTGCCGGTGATCTACGGTGATACTCACCGTTCGGCCGTGCTGTCCGATGACAACATCGAAAACGTCGCCACCTCGCAGGAAGGCAGCAACAGCACGGTGCCGATGCCGCAGCTGGAGCAGGTAACCCCGGCTCAGGTGCAGCAGGACGGCGACCAACAGTATGCGCCACACGTGATCAGCACGCCGCTGGCCTTCCTGATCCACGACGCGCTGAACAGCAACATCTTCGGTGAACCGGGTTGGATGGGCACCGCCTGGCGCGCCGGGCGCGATCTGAAACGTCATGATATCGGCGGTAAAACCGGTACCACCAACAGTTCCAAAGACGCCTGGTTCTCCGGCTATGGCCCGGATACCGTGACGTCGGTGTGGATCGGCTTCGACGATCACCGCCGCGATCTGGGCCGTTCGACAGTGTCCGGCGCCATCCCGGATCAGATTTCCGGCGGCGAAGGCGGTGCCAAAAGCGCCCAGCCGGCGTGGGACGACTTCATGAAGATCGCGCTGGAAGGCATTCCGGAGCAGAAAGTCACGCCGCCGCCGGGCATCATCAGCGTCACCATCGACAAGAGCAGCGGCAAGCTCTCTGGCGGTGGCGGCGGCAGCCGTTCCGAGTACTTTATCGAAGGAACGCAGCCGACGGACTACCCATCGCGCGATACCGGCACCACGCTGACCGATCCGGGTGGCGAAAGCCACGAGCTGTTCTGATCGAAAAGGGCCAGAGAAATCTGGCCCTTTTTTATGCGGCGTGAAGCGTCTCAGCGCGAAGCGCGCAGAAACGCCTCGGAGAGGAACAGCGCGCTGACGTTGCGCGCCTCACGGAAATCCGGTTCCGCCAGCAGCGCCATCATGTTGGCGATCGGCCAGCGCACCTGCGGCAGGGGTTCCGGTTCGTCCCCTTCCAGGCTCTGCGGGTAGAGATCGTGCGCCAGCACGATATTCATTTTGCTGGAAAAGTAGGATGGCGCCATCGTCAGCTTGCTGAGGAAATCAAAGCGTCTGGCACCGAATCCCACCTCTTCCATCAGCTCGCGGTTGGCCGCCTCCAGCACCCCCTCGCCGGGATCGATCAACCCTTTCGGGAAGCCGAGCTCATAGGATTCAGTGCCCACCGCATATTCGCGGATCAGCAGCAGGTCATCGCCAATCACCGGCACAATCATCACCGCTTCACGATCCGAAGGCCGCATGCGCTCATACACCCGCCGCACACCGTTGCTGAATTCCAAATCGACCGACTCGACGTTGAACAAACGCGAACGCGCGACCGTTTCCACTTTCAGAATTTTAGGTTTTTGCAGGTGTTTATCCATGATTGCCTCAAAGAGGTTGCCCAGGCGCGGACAGGGCAACCGAAAAAATGATTGGCGTAACGCACGGCTCGTTGGCGCTCAAACGCTGACCAAATTCGATCTTGATCACATTGTGCGTTAAGGGCAAGCTCGGCCGCAACGCGCATGAACAGTAATTTACTTTCTTTTAACAAGCGTCGCCAGCCGCGGGCGATTTTCTGCACTGATTCAGCAAACAGCGCGCATGAAAATAGGATAATGCCGATATCGACAGCAGGGGCCGGTTGCTAGTATCACGCAGGCAAGAATCAGTGATAAAATGACCTTGCTTCATGAAGGAATGAGATCCAAAGCGAAAATCTGTTTGTTCCCTCATTAGTTCTGGGTGCCTCCTGGCGGTTTACTCCGTATAATATTCAGCTTTTCATCAGGTTGGCGAAATTCACGGGTGTGAGATGGGGATTGCATGAGCACAATAGTGTTGATATTGGCCTTAGTGCTTGTCTGCCTGATTGCCGCCGGCCTGTACCTGTGGTTCAAGGCCCGCCACCCGACGGCGCTGGCACGCACGCTGCCGTTTATCAAACCCGCCCACCGCAAGCTGACCGACGAAGAACGCGCGGCGGTCGAGTTCTACCTCAATCAACAAAACAAGCTGAGCAACAAACTGTTGCCCGGCGGCGCTACGCTGCCCGCAGCCAAACTGGCGCTCACCCCGCAAAGCGATAACGTTTATCCCGTGACGCACGCCATCACCCGTTACGGGCTGGCCAGCGACGATCCCAATAAATGGCGCTATTACCTCGATGCCGAAGAGGTACATCTGCCGCCATTTTGGGAACCCTACATCACCGCCGACAACCATGTGGAAGTGATCAAAACCCAGACGCTGCCGCTGGTGATTTCGCTCAACGGGCACTCGCTGAAAGATCATATCCACGACCGGCCGCAGCCGCCGGTCGTGACCGCCGCGCCGACCAAAAACGCCTCCATCCGCAAGGAAGAGAGCGAGCATGTCGAGCTGGTGAACATTCGCAAGGAAACGCCGGAAGAGCATGCGCTGAACCGGCCGAACGGCATCCGTGAAGCCGTCATCATCTCCGCCGCGCTGCTGCTGCTGTTCTTCAGCCTGATCAGCCCGGTGCTGGTGATCCCCTGGATGATTTTCGTGGCGGTGCTGATGATCGCCTGGGGAGGGTGGAACCTGTTCCGCCGCCCGGCGTCGCGCGAGTTGAAAGAGATCCACTGCCTGCGCGGCACGCCAAAGCGCTGGGGCCTGTTCGGCGAATCCGGCCAGGGGCAGATCAGCAATATTTCGCTCGGCATTATCGATCTGATCTATCCGCCGCACTGGCAACCGTACCTGACGCAGGATCTGGGCAAAACCACCGATGTGGACGTCTATCTCAACCGTCAGGTGGTGCGGCAGGGGCGTTTCCTGTCGCTGCATGACGAAGTGAAGAATTTCCCGTTGCAGCAGTGGGGCCGCAATGCGGTGCTGGTCGCCAGCTCGGCGCTGGTTCTGCTGCTGCTGCTGATCTATATCCCGCTCAACCTGCCGTTGACCCTCAGCATGGCCTGGCTGCAAGGCGCGCAAAAAGTGGAAGTGACCAGCGTACAGGCGCTGGAGGCCACGCCGCTGCGCATCGGCGACACGCTGAAAGTGCGCGGCAGCGGCATGTGCTATGTCCCGCCGCCGGCCAACGGCGGCGGCGCCGTCAATTTTGCGCCGTTCGACTGCTCCGGCATCTATTGGAACACCGCCGCCCCGCTGCCGCAGCCGGAATCGGAAGTCATAGACAAAGCGACAGCCCTGCTGGCGACGGTCAGCGGTCAGCTGCATCCGAGCGGCGCCGATCAGAAGGTCAACCCGCAGCTGGCCAGCGCCATCGAGAAATCCGGCATGATCCTGCTGGACGATTTCTCCGATATCGTGCTGAAAACGCAGGATCTGTGCCAGACGGAAAACGACTGCGTACGGCTGAAAAACGCGCTGGTTAACCTGGGCAACGCGAAAAACTGGAGCAGCCTGGTGAAACGCGCCAAATCCGGCGCGCTGCAAGGCGTCAACGTCCTGCTTCGTCCGGTCAGCGCCGAATCGCTGGAAAGCCTGACCAAAGTGGCCACCTCGTCGTTCATCTTCAATGAGACGCGACTGGCCGCCGCTGCGCTTAACAGCCCGCCGCCAGGTGGTTTCCTGATCCGCAGCGACGAAGGCCGCCAGTGGGTCAGTCACCCCCAGCCGCAGACGCCGCAAAGCGAATACAACGCGCTCGACCAGTGGAATGAGCTGCAGCGCCAGTCCAACCTGCTGCTGCATACCCCATTCCAGGCGCAGGGCGTGATCACCAGCCTCAGCGTTGACGCCAACGGCACTCGCCACGTGGCGTTGCACAGCGAACCGGACATGATCACCCTGTGGCGCTATCTCGGCACCAGCCTGTTGTTGCTGGCCGTAGTGGTCAGCCTGGGTTATAACGCCTGGCGGCTGGTGCAGCGTCGGCGCATCAATCAGCACCGCGTCGCCGATATCCAGCGTTACTACGACAGCTGCTTCAACCCGCAGCTCAATCCGATGTCGATGCGGCCGATGGCCTGAACCTGACGCCGGGGCTTCGGCCCTGTCATCCGCTTATGCTACGCTAACGCTATTATTCTCATCTGCGGACTGCCCGTCGGTCCGCCCGTGGAGTTTTTATGGTTCCCGAGTTTGATTGGCCGCAGATCGATACCGTGCTGCTGGACATGGACGGCACATTGCTGGATCTGGAGTTCGACAGCCACTTTTGGCTCAGCCTGGTGCCGCAGGCGCTGAGCGAAAGGCGCGCCATTCCGTTCGACGAAGCCCGCCACATCATCGAGCGGGAATATCAGGCGGTGCAGCACACCATGAACTGGTATTGCTTCGATTACTGGAGCGAGCGGCTGGATCTGGACATTTACCGCATGACCAGCGAAGTGGGCAGCCGCGCCCGGCTGCGCGAAGACACCGAGCCTTTTTTACGGGCGCTGCGCGACGCCGGCCTGCAAACCATTTTGCTGACCAACGCCCATCCGCACAGCCTGGCGGTGAAAATCGAGCATACCGGCCTCGATCGGCACCTTGATTTATTGTTTTCCACCCACACATTTGGTTATCCGAAAGAAGATCAGCGTCTGTGGCAGGCAGTGCAACAGCACACCGGATTCAACCCGCAGCGCACGCTGTTTGTCGACGACGGCGAGCCGATCCTCGACGCGGCGCGCACTTTCGGCATTCGTTACTGCCTGGGCGTGCAAAACCCGGACTCCAGCACGGCGGAGAAAAGCTTCCAGCGCCATCCGTCGATGCGCGACTACCGCCTGCTGATACCGGCGCTGGCCAAGGGGGAAGCATGAAGGAAAAAGCGACGCGCGACGACGCGGTCCGACTGGATAAGTGGCTGTGGGCCGCACGCTTCTACAAGACCCGCGCGCTGGCGCGCGAAATGATCGACGGCGGCAAGGTGCATTACAACGGCCAGCGCGGCAAGCCGAGCAAGATTGTCGAGCTCAACGCCGAGCTCAAACTGCGGCAGGGCAACGAAGAACGTACGGTGATTGTGCTGGCGCTGACCAGCCAACGCCGCGGTGCCAACGAGGCGCAGCAAATGTATCAGGAAACCGAAGCCAGCATCGCCAACCGCGAAAAAATGGCGCTGGCGCGCAAGATGAACGCGTTGACCATGCCGCATCCGGACCGACGTCCGGACAAAAAGGAGCGGCGCGACCTGATGAAATTTAAATTTGGTGAGCAGGAATAACCCCTCACCGCAATGAGAGAAGATTATGTCCAACCATGACCAATTGCACCGTTACCTGTTTGAAAACTACGCGGTGCGCGGCGAGCTGGTTACCGTCAGCGAAACCTATCAGCAGATCCTGAACAACCACGACTACCCGGCACCGGTGCAAAAACTGCTGGGCGAGCTGCTGGTCGCCACCAGTCTGCTGACCGCAACCCTGAAGTTCGACGGCGACATCACCGTTCAGCTGCAAGGCGACGGCCCGCTGAAGCTGGCGGTGATCAACGGCAACAACCGCCAGGAGATGCGCGGCGTTGCGCGCACCCAGGCGCCTATCGCTGACGACAGCACCCTGCATCAGATGATCGGCAACGGCGTCATGGTCATCACCATTTCCCCAACGGAAGGCGAACGCTATCAGGGCGTGGTCGGTCTGGAAGGGGAAACGCTGGCCGAATGCCTGGAAGCTTACTTCCGCCAGTCTGAACAGTTGCCGACCCGCCTGTTCATCCGCACCGGCGAAGCGGAAGGCAATGCCGCGGCGGCCGGCATGCTGCTGCAGGTGCTGCCGGCGCAAGACGGCAACCTCGATGATTTCGATCACCTGGTGCAACTGACCAACACGGTCAAAAGCGAAGAGCTGTTCGGCCTGCCGGCCAACGAGGTGCTGTACCGTCTGTATCATCAGGAAGAAGTCACCCTGTATGAACCGCAGGACGTGCAATTCCGTTGTACCTGTTCACGCCAGCGTTGCGCCGACGCGCTGCTGACGCTGCCGACCGACGAAGTGGCGGACATGCTGGAGCAGGACGGCAATATCGACATGCACTGCGACTACTGCGGCAGCCACTATGTCTTTGACCCGGTTGATGTTGCCGCGTTGTATGCGGGCAACGCCGGCGAAAGCGACCGGTTGCACTAAGTCACACCCTCTCGGCGGGCGCGCCCGGCGCCCGCCAAGCCCCGCCGTTTGCACGTTTGCTTTTTTCCGTGTGCTATCTCTCAGATCGTAACGAAATACCGCCTAAAACGTTAAATATTTGATACCCATCGCGGTTACGCACCGTTAGATCCCTACAATTGCCGCCAGAAATTCTGTGACCAAGGAGTAGTAACATGCGCGTTAAAGGTATAACCCCTCAGGATCTGGCCGCTTACGGCATTCACGACGTCAGCGAAATCGTTCACAACCCGAGCTATGAACTGCTGTTTAAGGAAGAAACAGACCCATCTCTGGAAGGTTTTGAGCGTGGGGTAGTCACCAAGCTGGGTGCCGTCTCCGTCGATACCGGCATCTTCACCGGCCGTTCGCCGAAAGACAAATACATCGTCCGTGACGACATCACCCGCGATACCGTGTGGTGGGCCGATCAGGGCAAAGGCAAAAACGACAACAAACCTCTCAGCCCGGAAGTCTGGGCCGATCTGAAACACCTGGTCACCGAGCAACTGTCCGGCAAGCGCCTGTTCGTGGTGGATACCTTCTGCGGCGCCAACGCCGACTCGCGCCTGAAAGTGCGTTTCATCACCGAGGTGGCCTGGCAGGCGCACTTCGTGAAAAACATGTTCATCCGCCCGAGCGACGAAGAGCTGGCAGACTTCGAGCCGGACTTCGTGGTGATGAACGGCGCCAAATGCACCAACCCGAACTGGCAGCAGCAAGGCCTGAACTCGGAGAACTTCGTCGCCTTCAACCTGACCGAGCGCATGCAGCTGATCGGCGGCACCTGGTATGGCGGCGAAATGAAGAAAGGCATGTTCTCGATGATGAACTACCTGCTGCCGCTGAAAGGCATCGCCTCGATGCACTGCTCGGCCAACGTGGGCGAGAAAGGCGACGTGGCGGTGTTCTTCGGCCTGTCCGGCACCGGCAAGACCACCCTCTCCACCGATCCTAAGCGTCAGCTGATCGGCGATGACGAGCACGGCTGGGACGACGACGGCGTGTTCAACTTCGAAGGCGGTTGCTACGCCAAGACCATCAAGCTGTCTGAAGAAGCCGAGCCGGACATCTACCACGCCATCAAACGCGATGCGCTGCTGGAAAACGTCACCGTGTTGGCCGACGGCAGCATCGACTTCAACGACGGTTCGAAAACCGAGAATACCCGCGTTTCTTACCCGATCTACCATATCCAGAACATCGTCAAGCCGGTGTCCAAGGCGGGTCACGCCACCAAGGTGATCTTCCTGACCGCCGACGCCTTCGGCGTGCTGCCGCCGGTATCGCGCCTGACCGCCAACCAGACTCAGTACCACTTCCTGTCCGGCTTCACCGCCAAGCTGGCCGGCACCGAGCGCGGCGTGACCGAGCCGACGCCAACCTTCTCCGCCTGCTTCGGCGCCGCATTCCTGTCGCTGCACCCGACGCAGTACGCCGAAGTGCTGGTGAAACGCATGCAGGCCGCCGGCGCCCAGGCTTACCTGGTCAACACCGGCTGGAACGGCACCGGCAAACGCATCTCGATCAAAGATACGCGCGGCATCATCGACGCCATCCTGAGCGGTGAAATCGACAAGGCGGAAACCGTTACCCTGCCTATCTTCGATCTGGCGATGCCGACCGCGCTGCCTGGCGTGAATCCGGAGATCCTCGATCCACGCAACACCTACGCCAGCCTCGAGCAGTGGCAGGAAAAAGCGCAGGATCTGGCCGAGCGCTTCATCACCAACTTCGACAAATACACCGACACGCCTGCGGGCGCCGCGCTGGTCAGCGCCGGCCCGAAGCTGTAATTCGGTAGCGTTACCTCTTCAGCTAAGGCGCGGATCCCGCGCCTTTTTTTATTTCAATTGATTGCTTTTTAACCGGCGAGACGAGAGAATAAGTCAATGCAATCATTGATAGCAAAGGAGGTTTCAATGGCTACTATCACCGTCAGAAATCTGGACGACGAAATCAAAGAGCTGCTGCGTATCTCAGCGGCGAAAAACGGCCATTCCATGGAAGAGGAAGCGCGCATGATCCTGAAACAGGCGCTGGTGAAAAAGCCGCCGCGCTATGGATTGGGTACCTGGATGCATCAGCACTTCGCCGAATTCGGCGGCGTTGAGCTGGAGATCCCACCGCGTGACGCCGTGCCGCCACGCATCGTCACCTTTGATGATGAAGATGACAACGCATGATCATTATCGACACCGACGTCATTTCAGAAACGCTGCGTCCCAGCCCGTACTACAACGTCATTAACTGGTTAAATGAAAAGGACAATGACGAGCTCTATCTCAGCGCCATTGTCCTCGCCGAACTGTTCAGCGGCGTGGCCTGCATGCCTGACGGCAAACGCCAGCGGGATCTCAAGCTGAAATTGGCGGACGCCATTGAATTGAAGTTCGAGGGGCAGATATTGCCGTTTGATGGGCTGTGCGCGATGCAATACGCGGAATTGACGGCAAGGAATCGGCTGTTGGGTAAAGCGATGAGCGTGCCCGATACCCAAATCGCCGCCACCTGCCTGCATTACGGCGCCGCGCTGGCCACCCGCAATACCAAAGACTTCCTCCACTGCGGCATCGAATTAATCGATCCGTGGCAGGCGCCGACCGGCCGCCGGTTGCATGAGGATGCGGCGGAATACTACGTGATGAGCAGAAAATCCTGACGGGGCCGCAGCGGCGCGGCCCACATCAGAAGTCAGGCGGTTTCCCTGGCCGTTTGATGGCCGTTGGTCGACTCTTTTTTCTCCATCGGCAACGGAATATAAGCGCGGATCAATAGCCCGCCGCGCTCGCTGGTGCCGATATCCAGTTCGCCGTCATGCGCGTCGATAATACGCTGCACGATCGCCAGCCCCAGGCCGGTGCCGCTGGTGCTTCGCGCGCTGTCACCGCGTACGAACGGCTGCAGCAGGTGCTTCAACTCGTCCGGCTTGATGCCCGGGCCGTCATCTTCCACCTGGAACCAGCCGCGCTGCAGCTCACGGCCGCTGCTGACCTTGATCCAGCCGTTGCCGTAACGCGCCGCGTTCACCACCATATTCACCGCCGCCCGTTTAATCGACAGCGGATGCACGTTCATCATCAGCTCGCCCGGCGACAGCGCGGTTTCAATCACCCGCTCATAGCCGCTCTCGGCCGCGACCACTTCGCCTAAAATGGCGTTCAGATCGCTGCTTTCGGTCGGCATTTCCTGCCCGGTGCGCAGATAATCGATGAACTGCTCGATGATGGCGTTGCACTCTTCGATGTCTTTATTGATCGACTCGGCCAGATAGCCGTCTTCGGCGCTCATCATCTCCGTCGCCAGGCGGATGCGCGTCAACGGCGTGCGCAGGTCGTGGCTGACTCCGGCCATCAGCAAAGTGCGGTCATCCGCCAGCTGTTTGACGCCCGACGCCATCTGATTGAATGCGCGAGTCACCGACCGCACTTCGGAAGCGCCATACTCGCGCAGCGGCGGCGGAATAATGCCCTTGCCCACCTGCAGCGCCGCATGTTCCAGCTCCACCAGCGGGCGGTTTTGAATACGAATAAACAGCCAGGCGCCGCCGATCGCGAGCAGCATAATCGCCAGCGTATAGCGGAACAGCGGCGAGAAATCGCCCTGGTGGATTTCCGTCAGCGGCACGCGCACCCAGATATCGGGCTGCAGCCAGGTTTTCAGCCACACCACCGGGGAGTTCTTGTTCACCTCCACCCGCACATCGGTCGGCCCGCCGAGCTGCTGCGCCATCTGCTGGCTGAGGAACTGGTAGTGCTGCGCCCAGCGCAGGCCGCTCTCCTCCGCCGCCGAGTTGGTGTAGAGAGAGATGCCCAGCTCGCGGTAGATCTCACGGCGGAACGCCGGCGGCACCTCCAGCAGCGTGCCATCCTCCAGCTGCAGCCGATCGGTCATCAGCATACGCACTTCGTAGGCCAATACCTTGTTGAACTGCTGCAGGCTGGGCAGGATGGCGAAGTTCAGCACCACCAGATAGGTCGTCACCAGGCTGACGAACAGCAAGGTGACGATCAACAACAGGGTTCGGGCAAACGAGCTACGCGGTGAAAAGCGCAATCGCCTCATGCCTTACTGCCGTCCGGGACGAAGACGTAGCCGAGACCCCACACGGTCTGGATATAACGCGGATGCGCCGGATCTTCTTCAACCATACGGCGCAGACGAGAGATCTGCACGTCGATGGAGCGTTCCATGGCGCTGTATTCGCGGCCACGCGCCAGGTTCATCAGCTTATCGCGCGACAGCGGTTCACGCGGGTGGCTGACCAGCGCCTTCAGTACCGCGAACTCGCCGCTGGTCAACGGCATCGGCTCGTCTTCGCGGAACATCTCGCGGGTGCCGAGGTTCAGTTTGAATTTGCCGAAAGCGATCACCGCTTCTTCCTGCGAAGGCGCGCCCGGCAGTTCGTTCGCCTGACGGCGCAGCACCGCGCGGATACGAGCCAACAGCTCACGCGGGTTGAACGGTTTAGGAATGTAGTCATCGGCGCCGATTTCCAGGCCCACGATGCGATCGACCTCTTCGCCTTTCGCGGTGACCATAATGATCGGCATCGGGTTGCTCTGGCTGCGCAGGCGGCGGCAGATGGACAGGCCGTCTTCG
Source organism: Serratia sp. CY37869 (assembly GCF_052168895.1). Classification (NCBI taxonomy): domain Bacteria; kingdom Pseudomonadati; phylum Pseudomonadota; class Gammaproteobacteria; order Enterobacterales; family Yersiniaceae; genus Serratia; species Serratia sp. CY37869. The sequence continues at coordinate 116,899 of NZ_JBJNLU010000006.1, read as the reverse complement.
CCCGGCAACATCAGATCGAGCACCATCAAATGGAAGGATTCACGAGTCAGCAAGCGATCCATTTGCTCAGCGTTGGCAACGCTGCGAACCTGGAAGCCCTGCTCGGTTAAATAACGTTCTAAAAGCGCGCGCAGGCGCATGTCATCATCGACAACCAGGATCTTATGATTCTCTTGCATGGTATTACTCCCAAAGGCTTTATTGCCTGACTCGAATATTGTTAGAAAACCTTGCCATTTGAGACAGCGTTTAATGGTATGTATTCTAGACGAAATTGTTACAAAGCTTATTCTTTTCCCCATTTATCAACAATTTTCAGTGAATGTCGACGGGGGTTCGTCAAAATTTCGCCCTTTATCGGCGCAATGTGGGGCGACGGCCCAATTTTGTGCAATTTCGCCACCGGGAAGCGCCCGGTGGCGTTCAGCTCTCGGGTCAGGAAGTTTGCAGGAAACGCGCCAGCTGCCTGCGCAGCTGCCGGTTCTCTTGCTGTAGCGCATCAACCCGGTCGAGCAGCGTCAGCGCCATGGCGATCCCCGGCCAGTCCAGATCCAGCTCCGCCCGCAGCCTGCGTGCGCGCTGCAGATGGCTCAGCGCCGGATAATCAAACTCCCAGCGCGGCTGCGCCGGCTCCAGCGGCACGATAACGCCCAGGCCGACGATCTCGACCAGCTCGTCCTCTGAAATCTCCACCCTCTGACACAATTCCACCACGGTGAAAGTGATCTCTTTTTTCATCATCTGCTTTACTCCCATTCCGCGCGCGGGTTGAATGCCGCCTGTTCAGCCAGTTCCCGCCACAGGGCGCTGGCCTTCTCGTTCGGCTTCGGCGGCATCACCACCTTGAGAATAACGTACAGGTCACCGGGCTCTTTCTTGCCCGCCAGCCCTTTGCCTTTGACCCGCAGCCGTTTGCCGCTCTGGCTGCCGGCCGGCACGGTCAGCGCGATTTTGCCGGTCAGCGTCGGCACCTCAATGCTGGCGCCGAGCGCCGCTTCCCACGGAGCGAGCGGCGCCACGATGCTCAGGTTGTGGCCGTCTATCTCAAACAACGGGTGCGGCGCGAGGCGGATAACCAGATACAGGTCGCCGTTCTGGCCGCCGCCCACGCCGGCAACGCCCTGCCCCTTGAGGCGAATGCGCTCGCCGTCGCCCACGCCGGCCGGAATTTTCACGTTCAGCGTCTTGCTGGCTTCGCTTACCTGCCGCCCCAGTTCGTCGTACACCGGCAGCTTGTAGGAAATCTCGCGGCTTTGACCATGCAGCGTTTCCTCGAGGAACAGCGGCACCTCCATCTCCAGATCCTGGCCGCGGAAGCCATGCCCGCCGTGCGAATGCGAAGCGGAACGGTGCCCGCCCGCCGCCCGCCCGCCGAACATGCTCTCGAAGAAGTCGGAGAAGTCTTGCGCGTCGGCGCCGCCGCCGTGCCATGAGGCGCTCTGCTGATAGCCGCCGTGATCGCCGCGCGCCTGGCGGCCAAAGTTCGGATCGTTGCGATGCAGCCGGATCTGATCGTACTCGGCGCGGCGCTCGTCGTCCTTCAGTACCTCATAGGCTTCGGCCAGTTCCTTGAACTTGCTCTCGGCGTCGTCTTCGGTGCTCACGTCAGGGTGATATTTACGCGCCAGCCGGCGGTAGGCCGTTTTGATGGTTTTCAGATCGGCGTTGGGCTCAACGCCCATCGTGGCGTAGTAATCTTTAAATTCCATGCGGTAATACCTTCAATGTGTTGGGTTGTGCGCCAAAATTCCTTGTCTCTCTCGCCAGATATCCTCCTTTCGTCACATTCTTTTTCCGCTATCGCTAAGCATACTCCCGATTGTTAAAAGCTGCGCAAACTGAATAAAAACCGTGCGACAAGGCGCAGGCCCGCGCGCCATTTTTAAAGCCCTCCGCATTCACGTACACTGTGGCGGTGGCCCCATAAAGATAAATCACGATGAGAACTCAACTGATAACCCGTGAAGGGTATGACAAGCTCAAACAAGAGCTGGATTACCTCTGGCGCGAAGAACGCCCCGAGGTGACCAAGAAAGTGACCTGGGCCGCCAGCCTGGGCGACAGAAGCGAAAACGCCGATTACCAATACAACAAGAAGCGGCTGCGCGAGATCGATCGCCGCGTCCGCTATCTGACCAAATGCCTGGAGCAGTTGAAGATCGTCGATTACTCCCCTCAGCAGGAAGGCAAAGTGTTCTTCGGGGCCTGGGTGGAGGTGGAGAATGACGACGGCGAGATCAAACGTTTTCGCATCGTCGGCTACGACGAGATTTTCGGCCGCAAGGATTACATCTCCATCGATGCGCCGATGGCGCGCGCCCTGCTGAAAAAAGAGGTCGGGGACGTCGCCACCGTCAATACCCCGCTGGGCGAGGCGCAGTGGTACGTTAACGAGATAAACTACCCGAAGTAAGCTTTCAGCTTTTTCCGAACCGCCGCCAACGCCGCCGCCTGCGCTGTTCTCCACGCCGCGGCCGCGCGGCGGCGGCCCGCTCCGCTGGCATTTTCCGCGATCAATCCGTATAACTGTCCCCTGTTTATTCACCGTTCTCAATACAGATACCAGACCTATGAATGACCCACTGAGCCGCATTATTGCAACAGAACTGCAGGCCCGGCCGGAGCAAGTCGACTCCGCCATCCGTCTGCTGGATGAAGGTAATACCGTGCCCTTTATTGCACGCTATCGTAAGGAAGTCACCGGGGGCCTGGACGACACCCAACTGCGCCAGCTGGAAACCCGCCTGGGTTATCTGCGTGAACTGGAAGATCGTCGCCAGACCATCCTGAAGTCGATCGATGAACAGGGCAAACTGACCGAACAACTGGCGGGGGCGATCAACGCCACGCTGAGCAAGACCGAGCTCGAAGACCTCTACCTGCCGTACAAACCGAAGCGCCGCACCCGCGGTCAGATCGCCATCGAAGCCGGTCTGGAACCGCTGGCGGACGCGCTGTGGCAGGATCCGCAACAGCAGCCGGAACAGCTGGCTGAACGCTACGTCGACGCCGACAAGGGCGTGGCGGACGTGAAAGCCGCCCTCGACGGCGCGCGCTATATCCTGATGGAGCGCTTCGCCGAAGACGCCACGCTGCTGGCCAAGGTGCGCGACTACCTGTGGAAAAACGCCCATCTGGTGTCCAAGGTGGTCGAGGGCAAGGAAGAAGAAGGCGCCAAGTTCCGCGACTACTTCGATCACCACGAACCGATTTCTCAGGTGCCTTCGCACCGCGCGCTGGCGATGTTCCGCGGCCGCAACGAAGGCGTGCTGCAGCTGGCGCTGAACGCCGATCCGCAATTTGAGGAAGCGCCGCGCGAAAGCCAGGCGGAGCTGATCATCATCAATCACCTCAACCTGCGCCTGAACAACGCCCCGGCCGACGCCTGGCGCAAGGCGGTGGTCAACTGGACCTGGCGCATCAAGGTGCTGCTGCACCTGGAAACCGAGCTGATGGGCACGGTGCGCGAGCGCGCGGAAGACGAAGCGATCAACGTGTTCGCCCGCAACATGCATGATCTGCTGATGGCCGCGCCGGCCGGCATGCGCGCCACCATGGGCCTCGATCCGGGCCTGCGCACCGGGGTGAAAGTCGCCGTGGTCGACGCAACCGGCAAACTGGTCGCCACCGACACCGTCTACCCGCACACCGGGCAAGCGGCGAAGGCCGCCGCCATCGTCGCGGCGCTGTGCATCAAACACAATGTAGAGCTGGTCGCCATCGGCAACGGCACCGCTTCGCGTGAAACCGAGCGGTTCTATCTCGACCTGCAAAAGCAGTTCAGCGACGTCCGGGCGCAGAAAGTGATCGTCAGCGAAGCGGGCGCATCAGTGTACTCCGCGTCCGAACTGGCGGCGCTGGAATTCCCGGATCTCGACGTGTCGCTGCGCGGCGCGGTGTCCATCGCCCGTCGTCTGCAGGATCCGCTGGCGGAGCTGGTGAAGATCGACCCGAAATCCATCGGCGTCGGCCAGTATCAGCACGACGTCAGCCAGAGCCAGCTGGCGAAAAAGCTGGACTCGGTGGTGGAAGACTGCGTGAACGCCGTCGGCGTCGATCTGAACACCGCGTCGGTACCATTGCTGACCCGCGTGGCCGGCCTGACGCGCATGATGGCGCAGAACATCGTCAACTGGCGCGACGAGAACGGCCGCTTCAGCAACCGCGAACAGCTGCTGAAGGTCAGCCGCCTGGGGCCGAAAGCCTTCGAACAGTGCGCCGGCTTCCTGCGCATCAACCACGGCGACAACCCGCTGGACGCCTCCACCGTTCACCCGGAAGCCTACCCGGTGGTGCAGCGCATTCTGGCCGCCACCGAGCAGGCGCTGCAGGATCTGATGGGCAATGCTTCGGCGGTGCGCAGCCTGAAAGCGGTCGATTTCACCGACGACAAGTTCGGCGTGCCGACGGTCACCGACATCCTGAAAGAGCTGGAGAAGCCGGGCCGCGACCCGCGTCCTGAGTTCAAAACCGCCACCTTTGCCGAAGGCGTAGAAACCCTCAACGATCTGCAGCCGGGCATGATCCTGGAAGGGTCGGTGACCAACGTCACCAACTTCGGCGCCTTCGTGGATATCGGCGTGCATCAGGACGGCCTGGTGCATATCTCCTCGCTGGCGGACAAGTTCGTCGAAGATCCGCACACAGTGGTGAAGGCCGGCGACATCGTCAAAGTGAAGGTGATGGAAGTCGATCTGCAACGCAAACGCATCGCGCTGAGCATGCGTCTGGATGAGCAACCGGGCGAAGGCTCGCCGCGCCGCGGCGGCAACGCGCCGGCACAGGCGCGCGACAACGCCAACCGTTCGGCGCCCGCCAACAAGGCCAAACCGCGCAATGCGGCGCCGGCCGGCAACAGCGCCATGGGCGACGCGCTGGCGGCGGCTTTCGGCAAGAAACGCTAAGTCAGACCAACAGGGCGGAGCCTGCTCCGCCCTTTCCAATGAAGAAAACTTGCGGCATTTTTGACCCGCCTCAATAAACCATCATCTTTTTATTTCCCGTTCTTGTGTGACCGTCCTCCCATTATTCAGGCAGCAAAAATCCCTTCTGCAGCCGTTTATTAACAACTCCGTTAACACGCATTTTTCATCTCGCGAATTGTGAGAGAAACACAAATGGTTACCGCTCGCATTACGGCGGAATAATGTTATTGAATTGCCTTTCACCAGAAATAAAAAAGGAAAAAACGCCATCGCCATTTGCAAACGAGAAACCCTGGCTACAAATACATAACTGATTTAACTCGCCATTCTCATTTGTCGCCGCGTATAAGCGGTGGTAAAACGGGGATTATCAAGGGGGCCAGCCAAAAAGCGGCCGCCGCCAAAATAATTGGTTACAATACCCTTACTTTTTGCATTGAATGCGATAATGATAATTACTATTATTTTCGCTCACTTTATTGCATGACCTTATGGATGAATACCGCCGACGGCGTGGCATTTTCGCCGGCAACGTCCAATTATCATCAGCCCGATGCTCATCGGCACCCGGAAGGTTAATGACATGCAGCTTCAACCTAAACGCACATATAAGATTGTCGGCTTTTCCAGCGAGATTGCGCCGGCCTACCGCCAAAAATTGTTATCGCTCGGCATGCTGCCCGGCTCTTCGTTCGACGTGGTGCGCGTCGCGCCGCTGGGCGATCCGATAGAAATTAAAACCCGCCGCGTCAGCCTGGTGCTGCGCAGGAAGGATTTGGCGCTGCTGCAGCTCGACGGCCAGCCCTGAGCCGGCGCGCCCTCCGTTTGCCGGTGCGCCTTTGCGCCGGCGCTGTTCTCCTTGAAGACGACACGCAGAACTATGAAAAAACTCACCATCGGCTTAATCGGCAACCCGAACTCCGGCAAAACCACGCTGTTCAACCAACTGACCGGCGCGCGCCAGCGGGTCGGCAACTGGGCGGGCGTGACGGTCGAACGCAAGGAAGGCCATTTCACCACCCCGCAGTCCGACGTGCGGCTGGTCGATTTGCCCGGCACCTACTCCCTGACCACCATTTCGGAGCAGACGTCGCTCGATGAGCAGATCGCCTGCCACTACATTTTGAGCGGCGACGCCGATCTGCTGATCAACGTGGTGGATGCCTCCAACCTGGAACGCAACCTCTACCTGACGCTGCAGCTGCTGGAGCTGGGCATTCCCTGCATCGTGGCGCTCAACATGCTCGACATCGCCAAAAGCCAGCATATCGATATCGACGTCGCCGCTCTGTCGGCGCGCCTCGGTTGCCCGGTAGTGCCGATGGTCTCCACCCGCGCCGATGGCATCGGCGTGCTGAAACAAATGATCGACAATCATCGCATCAACGAACAGCAGGCGCTGGTGAACTACCCGCCGCTGCTGCTGAAAGAGGTCGCCACGCTGAGCGACGCCATGCCGCAAACGCTGCCGGCGGCGCAGCGCCGCTGGCTGGCGTTGCAGATGCTGGAGGGCGACATCTACAGCCACCGTCTGGCCGGCCCCGCCGTGGCGCGGCTGCCAGCGGCCATTCAGGCGCTGCAACAGCAGCAGCAGGAGGACCCGGCGCTGGTGATCGCCGACGCACGCTACCAGTCCATCGCCGCCCTGTGCGACGCGGTCAGCAACTCGCAGCAGGCGATGCCCAACCGCCTGACCGACATGCTGGATAAAGTGATCCTCAACCGCTGGCTGGGCGTACCGATCTTCCTGCTGGTGATGTACCTGATGTTCCTGCTGGCGATCAATATCGGCGGCGCGCTGCAGCCGATCTTCGATATCGGCTCGGCGGCGATCTTCATTCAGGGCATTCAGTGGCTCGGTTACACCCTGCACTTCCCCGACTGGCTGACCGTCTTCCTGGCGCAGGGCGTCGGCGGCGGCATCAACACCGTGCTGCCGCTGGTGCCGCAGATCGGCATGATGTACCTGTTCCTGTCGTTCCTGGAAGACTCCGGCTACATGGCGCGCGCGGCGTTCGTGATGGACCGCCTGATGCAGGCGCTCGGGCTGCCGGGCAAATCCTTCGTGCCGCTGATCGTCGGCTTCGGCTGTAACGTGCCGTCCATCATGGGCGCCCGTACGCTGGACGCCCAGCGCGAGCGCCTGATCACCATCATGATGGCGCCGTTCATGTCCTGCGGCGCCCGTCTGGCGATCTTCGCGGTGTTCGCCGCCGCCTTCTTCGGCCAGGACGGCGCTGGGGTGGTGTTCTCGCTGTATATGCTCGGCATCGCGGTGGCGATCCTGACCGGCCTGGTGCTGAAATACACCCTCATGCGCGGCGAAGCCTCGCCGTTCGTGATGGAGCTGCCGGTTTACCACGTGCCGCACCTGAAAAGCCTGCTGCTGCAAACCTGGCAGCGGCTGAAAGGCTTCGTGTTGCGCGCCGGCAAGGTGATCGTGGTCGCCAGCATGTTCATCGGCGGCCTGAACAGCTTCTCGTTCAGCGGCAAAACGGTCGACAACATCAACGACTCCGCGCTGGCTTCGGTCTCCAAGGTGCTGACGCCGCTGCTGCAGCCGATGGGCGTCCACAGCGATAACTGGCAGGCCACCGTCGGGCTGGTGACCGGCGCGATGGCGAAAGAAGTGGTGGTCGGCACGCTGAACACGCTGTATACCGCCGAGCACATCAACAAAGAGGCGTTCGACGCCGCCAACTTCAACCTGCTCGATGAACTGGGCGGGGCGCTGCAGGAAACCTGGGACGGGCTGAAAAACACCTTCAGCCTGAGCGTGCTCTCCAACCCGATCGAAGCCAGCAAGGGCGACGGCGAGATGGGCGTCGGCTCGATGGGCGTGATGAGCAGCAAATTCGGCTCCGGCATTTCCGCCTACAGCTACCTGATCTTCGTGTTGCTGTACGTGCCTTGCGTCTCGGTGATGGGCGCCATCGCCCGTGAATCGAGCCGCGGCTGGATGACCTTCTCAATCCTGTGGGGGCTGAACGTCGCCTACTCGCTGGCGACGCTGTTCTATCAGGCGGCCACCTTCAACCAACATCCGCAGTACAGCCTGACGGCGATCCTGGCGGTGGTGCTGGTAAACCTGCTGGTGCTGTTCGGCCTGCGCCGGGCGCGCAGCCGCGTCACGGTTCGCCTGGGCAACGCCACGCCGGCGGCCTGCTGTCAGGGCGCCAAAGGGAGCTGCCACTGATGGCCGGGCTGCTGCAGGTGCGCGATGCGTTGGCGCTGCGCGGCAGCGCTCAGGCGCAGCAGCTCAGCCAATCGCTGGCGACGCCGCTGCCGCTGGTGCAGGCGATGCTGGACCGTTTGACGGCGATGGGGAAAGTGGAACGCATCGAACAGGATGACGGCGCCTGTCTGAGCGGCGGCTGCAAAAGCTGCCCGCAGGGCCAGGGGTGCAGCACGGTGTTCTACCGGCTGAAGGCCTGACGTTCAGGGGCGCCGCTGCGGGCGCCCCCTTGCCGTTCAAGGCTTATTGCTTGTCTTTGTAAACTTCGGCGATGGCGCTGAATTTACCGTGTTCGCGGCCCGCCAGGATCACGTAGTATTGACCGCCCTTTTCGTCCGCCAGTTTGGACAGCTCTTCCTTGGCATCCATCGGCGACGTGGTTTCCGCCGTGGTGGTCACGGTGCCGATCTTCTCGTATTTACCCGGATTCTTATCCAGATCTTCCTTGGTCAGCAGGGTTGCCGCCATGGAGCCGAAAGACACCGAACCCAGCACTGCCGCTGCAATAATCATCTTCAATGATTTCATGACACTAACCTCTCAATGGATAATTTATCTGTTATGAAAGCCGTCCAGGATCCATGCGTAGTACTGCAGGCTGCCGCGACATCCTCAGGCCTCGTTGCTTTCCCTGACGGGGCCTGTTTCCCAGAGACGAAACGCCAAAATGAAAATCGCCGCACGTGGTCTTTTCATTTTGCAGCCAACGCATTGACTCACTAAGTATTGAACAGCTTTGTCTTTTATCCACCCGGCAGCGTTTTTTTTCGCGCTCTATCGTGCGTTTTCACGCTGCATTCAATGTGCTGCAATAAACGCTTCGATCATCGTCACAAATTCATCGGGATGAGAGATAAACGGCGCATGGGCGGCTTTAGCCACGATCTGCGACGTGGAGTTCGGCCAGGCGGCGTCGAGCAGCTCGGCGACCTTGCGCGGCACCAGCCCGTCCAGATAGCCGTAGATCCGCAGCAGCGGCTGCGGCAGCTCCGCCAGCGGCGCGCGCAGATCGGCGGTGCGCAGGATCTCCAACCCGCCGTTCAGTACTTCGACGCTCGGCGTCGGTTGGTTGAGCACCACCGCTTTCAGCTGGCGCGCATCCTGACGCGCGCTCTCGGTGCCCAGCGTCTGCAGCGCCAGAAAACGCTCGACGGTGCGCTGGAAATCCAGGCTTAGCTGGTGCTGGAAACCGCTCAGCACGTCCGGACGGATCCCCGGCCACTCATCGCGGGCGGCAAAGCACGGCGAGGAGGCCACGGTGATAAGCCCGCTGACCCGCTGCGGCTGCATCAGCGCCGCCTGGCTGGCCACCAGCCCGCCGAGCGACCAGCCGAGCCACCAGGCCTGCGGCGGGGCGGCCGCCAGCACGATTTCCGTCATCTGCGCCAGCGACAGGGCGCCGAACCCCTGGCTACGGCCGTACCCCGGCAGATCGACCAGGTGCAGGCGAAAATGCGGCGTCAACCGCGCCTGAATGCAACTCCACACTTCGGCGTTCAATCCCCAGCCGTGCAGCAGCACAAGATCGCGTTCACCTTCACCTATTGTTTGCCAGTACAGCGCTGTCATTGGTTATTGTCCTTTCATGCTTACCCGTCTCGGAGACACTATGCTATCAATCCGCAGCCGCTGTTGGCTATGCCGACAGCCATTGAGCCTGATGCGTCATGGCCTCTGCAGCTGCTGCCTGCGTCACCTGCCGGCCAGACCGCCGTGTTGCCCGCGCTGCGGGCTGCCCGCCGGGGAGACGCGCACGCCCTGCGGCCGCTGCCTGCAACGGCCACCGCCCTGGCAACGGCTGGTGTTCGTCGGCGACTACGTGACGCCGCTCAGCGGCTTGGTCAAAAGGTTCAAGTTCCACCGCTCGCCCGAGCTGGCGCCGGCGCTGGCGCGCCTGATGCTGTTGCGCTGGCAGCAGGCGCGCAGAGAGCAGTATCTGAACAGACCCGACCTGATTTTGGCGGTACCCTTGCATGCAACACGCTGCTGGCGCCGTGGCTATAACCAGAGCGATCTGCTGGCCCGGCCACTGGCGCGCTGGTTGGGTTGCGCCTACCGGCCCGCCGCCTTGCGCCGGGTGCGCAAAACCGCCCTGCAACAGCGGCTGAGCGCCTCTGCCCGCAGACGCAATCTGCAGCGCGCGTTCGCCTGTACCGTGCCGGTCGCCGGCCGGCATATCGCCCTGGTGGATGACGTGGTGACCACCGGCAGCACCGTCTCGGAGATCGCGGCGCTGCTGCGGCGGCAAGGCGCCGCCTCGGTGCAGATATGGTGCGTTTGCCGCACGTTGTAGTGCCACGGCAATGGGCGTATTATAACCGACTATAGAAGTCAACTATTGAGCTAATGCTATGATCCGTATAACAGATGCTGCACAGGAACACTTTGCCAAACTGCTGGCAAATCAAGAAGAAGGCACCCAAATCCGCGTATTCGTGATCAACCCGGGCACGCCGACGGCCGAATGCGGTGTCTCTTATTGCCCGCCGGACGCGGTAGAAGCGACGGATACCGAACTGAAGTTCGACAAACTGTCCGCCTATGTCGATGAACTGAGCGCGCCGTATCTGGAAGACGCCGAAATCGACTTCGTGACCGACCAGCTGGGTTCTCAGCTGACGCTGAAGGCGCCGAACGCCAAGATGCGCAAGGTCGATGACGACGCGCCGCTGATGGAACGCGTGGAATACGTGCTGCAGTCGCAGATCAACCCACAGCTGGCGGGCCACGGCGGCCGCGTAACGCTGATGGAGATCACCGACGACAACATGGCTATTCTGCAGTTCGGCGGCGGTTGCAACGGCTGTTCGATGGTCGACGTCACGCTGAAAGAAGGCATCGAGAAAGAGCTGCTGCAGAAGTTCCCGGAGCTGAAGGGCGTGCGTGATTTGACCGAGCACCAGCGCGGCGAGCACTCCTACTACTGATACCCTTCTTACTTGAAGTTGCAGCGTTGTTGGCCGCATGCGCGCACCCCAGTCACTTACTTAAGTAAGCTCCTGGGGTTTTACGCACTTGCCGCCTAGCTGCAACGCCAATTAATTCGGGTATCCGTCATTTGGATGGGACTAAAGTTCTCGTCCTTTGACCTAATACAACGACACCTCATCGTCACCCCACCGACACCTTGCGTCGGCGCTTGTCCAAATCCTTCAGCAGCCGGTTTATCCGCGGGTCGGCGAACATCTCCTCCAACGTCCGGGTCAGCTTGCGCCGCCAGTTAGGGTACTGATCGCTGGTGCCGGGGATGTTGACCGGCTCGGCCATGTCCAGCCAGTCTTCCGGCTGCAGGCCAAGCAAGGCGCTGGCGCTGTCGGCGACATAACGCTGCAGGCCGCGGTTGAGCAGCGGGCTCATGCCGAGCAGCGCCGCCTTCTTGCCCACCTTCTGCGGCACGCAGCCATAACGATGCAATCCATCCAGCAGCCCCTGCTTGGCGCGTTCTCGATCGGCGAACAGCGCCCGCAGGATTTCCGCGTCCGGGTAGAGACCCAGCCGGTTGCCGAGCGTCAGATCGTCGCTTTGCCAGTAGCCGCGCAGCGTCGGCAGATCGTGGGTGGTGATGGTCGCCATCGCCTGTACCGGATAGGCCTGCGGCGCGCGGAAATGGTGTTCGCCGTCGCTTTCGAAATAGAGCACTTTGTAGGAATAGACGCCGCTGTCGCGCAGCTTGCCGACGATTTCCACCGGCACCGTACCGAGATCCTCGCCGATCACCATGCAGCGATGGCGCTGGCTTTCCAGCGCCAGCACCGCCAGCAGATCGTCCACCGGATATTTGACGTAGGCGCCGCGATCGGCGGTTTCGCCATACGGGATCCACCACAGCCGCAGCAGCGCCATGACGTGATCGATACGCAGCGCGCCGCAGCTGGTCATGTTGGCGCGCAAAAGATCGATGAACGGCTGATACCCGCGCGCCGCCATCACATGCGGATCCATCGGCGGCAGGCCCCAGTTTTGCCCCAGCGGGCCCAGAATATCCGGCGGCGCCCCGACCGACGCTTTCAGGCAGTACAGCTCGCGGTCACACCAGGTTTCCGCCCCGCCTTCCGCCACCCCGACCGCCAGATCGCGATACAGGCCGATCGGCATCTGCTGCTGCCTGCTCTGGTCAAAACACTGCGCGAACTGGGTGGCCGCCAGCCACTGCAGCCACAGGTAAAAACGAACCGTTTCCTGGTGTTCAGTGCAGAACTGCCGCACCGCTTCGCTATCCCCCTGCCGATAACGTTCGGGCCAGGCCGGCCAGCCCCACTGGCTGATGTCATCCGCCGCCAAATGGGCATGCAGCGCGTCGAAGGCCGCCTGCCGGTACAGGCTGTCGCCGCCGCCCGTCACGAATTGCTCGAACGCCTGACGCTGCGCGTCGTTTGGCTTGCGCGCCTGAAATACCGGAAACGCCAGCTTCAGCGCCGCCAGTTTCAACTGCATCACGGCGGTGTAATCCACCCACTCCGCAGCGCGCGCTTTGGCGAGCTGTTTCTGCGTCGCCGGCTTCTGCCACCAGCGCTGCGCCGCGTCGCTGCGCTGGAAATCCTCCACCGCGTTGACGTCGATATACGCCAGGTTCAGCCAGCGGCGCGACGAGGGGCTGTATGGGCTGGCGCTCTCCGGGTTGGCGGGGTACAGCGCATGGATCGGGTTGAGGCCGACGAAAGCGCCGCCGCGTTCCCCCACCTCTTCCACCATCAGGCGCAGATCGCCGAAATCGCCGATGCCCCAGTTGCGATCGGAGCGCAGCGTGTACAGCTGAACGCAGGCGCCCCACAGCTTTTTGCCGGTCAACAAGGCGTCCGGCTCGAAGCAGCGCCTCGGCGCGACGATCACGCGGCATGACCACTGCCGTGCGCCCTGGCTCAGCGTCAATTGGTGGTAACCCGCCGGCAGATCGCCGGGCAGCGTCAGGGTCTTGCGCGCCCCGACGCGCCCCTGCAGGCATTCGCCGTCTTCACGCTGCAGCGCCCACAGGTATTCGCCTTCGCCCGTCGGCGTCAGCGCCAACGGCGCGCCCTGATAGAACACCTTGACCGCCGGTAACGGCGGCGGCGCGGTATCCTGCACCGCATCATCGGCCCACTTCATGGCCGCCAGCAGCTTGCGCTTGGTCTGCGGCTCAATCGCCTGCCGTTTGCCGTGAGCATTGATGAAATCGGCAGCGATCCCCGCCTGCGCTGCCGCCTGATCGATACGCTTGCGATCCATTCGCTCTCCTTAACGTTTGGCTTGCCAGATGCGCTGCTGGTAATCGCGGATCGAGCGATCCGAGCTGAACATGCCGACGCGCGCGGTGTTAAGGATAGTCCGCCGCGTCCACTCATCCCGATCGCGATACAGCTCATCGACCCGGCGCTGCGCCTGGCAGTACGAGGCAAAGTCCGCCAGCACCAGATAGGGATCGCCGCCTTCCAGCAGGCTGTGCAGCATCATGTCGAACGCGTGCTTGTCGCCATGGCTGAACGCGCCGCTCGCCAGTTCATCCAAAATCGCCTTCAGGTGCTTGTCCTTCTTGCGGTAGCTGAGCGGATCGTAGCCCTTCGCCACTATCGCCTTCACCTGCTCCACGGTATTGCCGAAGATAAAGATATTGTCTTCGCCCACCTGCTCGGCGATTTCGACGTTGGCGCCGTCCAGCGTGCCGACCGTCAGCGCGCCGTTCAGCGCCAGTTTCATGTTGCCGGTGCCGGAGGCCTCTTTACCGGCGGTGGAGATCTGCTCGGAGATATCCGCCGCCGGGATCATCAGTTCGGCCACCGAGACGCGGTAGTCCGGAATAAACGCCACTTTCAGGCGATCTTTCACCAGCGGATCGTGATTGATCTTCTCGGCCGCCTGATTGATGGCGTAGATGATGTTCTTCGCCAGGTAGTAGCCCGGCGCCGCCTTGGCGCCGAACAGGAACACGCGCGGCACGATGTCCAGGTTCGGGTTGTCGCGCAGCTGGCGATACAGCGACAGGATGTGCAGCAGATTCAGGTGCTGGCGTTTGTACTCGTGCAGGCGTTTGATCTGCACGTCGAAGATCGCGTCCGGATCGAGCGTCAGCCCCATCACGCCGTGCACGTAATGAGCCAGCGCCACCTTGTTGTCGCGTTTGATCTGCTGATAACGCTGGCGGAACGCCGCGTCGTCGGCGAATTTCTCCAGCCCGCGCAGCGCGTCGAGATCGCTCGCCCACTCCACCTTCAGCGTCTCGTCGATCAGGCCCGACAGCGCCGGGTTGCACTGTTTCAGCCAGCGGCGCGGCGTGATGCCGTTGGTGACGTTATGGAATTTGTTCGGCCACAGCTGGTGATATTCCGGGAACAGATCCTTCACCACCAGATCCGAATGCAGCTGCGCCACGCCGTTAACCGCAAAGCCGCTGACCACGCACAGGTTGGCCATGCGCACCTGCTTGTTGTGGTGCACCGCCAGTTTGGCCCACACTGCCTCGTCGCCCGGCCAGTGCTTATCCACCAGCTTTTTGAACCTGGCGTTGATCTGTTTGATGATGGAGAAATGGCGCGGCAGCAGGCTGCGCACCAGTTTTTCATCCCAGCACTCCAGCGCTTCCGGCATCAGGGTGTGGTTGGTATAGGCGAAGGTATTGCTGGTGATCGCCCAGGCCGCCTCCCACTCCAGCTGGTGCTCGTCCAGCAGAATGCGCAGCATTTCCGGAATGGCGATGGTCGGGTGGGTGTCGTTCAGCTGGATCACTTCGTACTTCGGCAGCTCTTCAATCTTGCGGCCGGCCTGATGGTGCTTGCGCAAAATATCCGCCACCGAGCAGGCGCACTGGAAATACTGCTGCATCAGGCGCAGGCGCTTGCCGGCCTGATGGTTGTCGTTCGGGTACAGCACCTTGGTCAGCTTGTCGGCTTCTACACCCTGCTTCTCCGCCTGCAGAAATTTGCCGTCGTTGAAATCGCTCAGGTTGAACGGATGCTGATGGGTCGCCTGCCACAGGCGCAGCGGCTGCGCCACGCCGTTGCGATAGCCCAGCACCGGCAGATCCCAGGCTTCGCCGCGCAGGGTGAAGGCCGGGCGCCACAGTTCGCGGCCGTCGGCCTGCTTTTCCAGCTTGCCGCCGATGCCCACGTCCACCGCCAGCGCGGCGTTGTGGCGGAACCACGGATAGCTCTCGCGTTGCCAGTTATCCGGCGCCTCTTGCTGTTGCCCACCCTGGAACGACTGGCGGAACAGCCCGTACTGGTAGTTCAGCCCATAGCCGGTGGCCGGTTGTTCCACCGTCGCCATCGAGTCGAGGAAACAGGCCGCCAAACGCCCCAGCCCGCCGTTGCCCAACGCCGGATCGGTTTCCTGCTCGAGCAGATCCGCCAGCTTGACGTTCTGCTCGGCCAGCGCCTGCTCGACGGTGTCGTACCAGCCCAGGTTGATCAGGTTGTTCGCCGTCAACCGGCCAATCAAAAACTCCATCGAGATGTAGTTCACGTGACGCAGCGGTTTGGCGCTTTTGCGCGGCGCCGGCTGTGCGGCCAGTTGCTCGGCCAGCGCCGCACTGACGGCTTCCCACCATTGATGTTGCGTCATTTGCTGCGCGGAACTGAGGCCGAACCGTTGCCACTGACGGGCGAGCGCCGCCAGAAAAGCATCCTTCTTGAGCGTAGGCTGTGACATAAGGAAAACTCTCTATCCAGTAAGTGGGTCAAATTGCCGCTATCGTGCCGGTGAGAAAGCCTGACGGCATCATCCCGCCTGGGGATTAGCTGGGGAGGAGGATTGGGGCGTAGCTGGAATTGTGATCTCAGGCACTTTTTGACTCCCTTGCAACGATGCAAAAAAGCCCGCCAACGCGTGCGGCGAGCACTGAGAACGTTAACCATGACGTTAGCACAAGTATTCGCGCTGCTGAAGTTTTGTCCATGGCCGGAAATGCGATCCGCAACCGCATCGCCGTACTCCGACACCAAACGTAAAAAAGTGTGATCGATAGCAACTTAACTCCAAGCCGATGCGGAAGCTTGTTGCAATACGTTTAGGGTTGGCAGAAGTTAGGGGGAGCTATTAATTACGAACCATAAAATAATTAGCGCCACTCCAATCCCGGCGGGAACCGCGATTTATATCCTGGAATACTATGCTGATCCCATCAAAACTGAGCCGCCCGGTACGGCTGCAAAATACCGTGATCCGCGATCGCCTGCTGGCCAAACTGGCCAGCGCGGGCAACTATCGTCTGACACTGGTCAATTGCCCGGCGGGATACGGGAAAACCACGCTGATCGCCCAATGGGCGGCCGGCAAGGCCGATCTGGGCTGGTATTCCCTGGATGAGAGCGACAACCAGCCGGAGCGTTTCGCCAGCTACCTGATCGCGGCGCTGCAGCAGGCCAGCGGCGGCCGCTGCGTCAAGAGCGAAGCGCTGAGCCAGAAGCACCAGTACGCCAGCCTGTCGGCGCTGTTCGCCCAGCTGTTTATCGAGCTGGCCGACTGGCATCAGCCGCTGTACCTGGTGATCGACGACTATCACCTGATCACCAACGACGCCATTCACGAAGCCATGCGCTTTTTCCTGCGCCATCAGCCGGAAAACCTGACGCTGATCCTGCTCTCGCGCACCCTGCCGCCGCTCGGCATCGCCAACCTGCGGGTGCGCGATCAGCTGCTGGAAATGGGCACGCAGCAGCTGGCGTTCACCCATCAGGAAGCCAAACAGTTCTTCGATTGCCGCCTGGCGGCGCCGATGGAACAGCAGGACAGCAGCCGCCTGTGCGACGAAGTCGAAGGCTGGGCCACCGCGCTGCAGCTGATCGCGCTGTCGGCCCGCCAATCCACCTCCTCGGCCCAACTGTCGGCCAAGCGGCTGGCGGGGCTGAACGCCAGTCACCTGTCCGACTATCTGGTGGACGAAGTGCTGGATCACGTCGATGCCGATGCGCGCGCCTTCCTGCTGCGCTGTTCGGTGCTGCGCTCAATGAACGATGCGCTGATCGTGCGGCTGACCGGCGAAGACAACGGCCAGCAGCGGCTGGAGGAGCTGGAACGCCAGGGGCTGTTTATCCACCGCATGGACGACACCGGCGAATGGTTCAACTTCCACCCGCTGTTCGCCTCTTTCCTGCGCCAGCGTTGCCAGTGGGAACTGGCGCTGGAGCTGCCGGGGTTGCACCGCGCCGCCGCCGAGGGCTGGCTGGCGCTGGGGTATCCGGCGGAGGCTATTCACCATGCGCTGGCGGCCAGCGACGTCAGCATGCTGCGCGATATCCTGCTGCAACACGCCTGGTCACTGTTCCACCACAGCGAACTGGCCCTGCTGGAGGAGTGCCTCAACGCGCTGCCGTATGAGCGCCTGATTCAGAACCCCAAACTGGCGCTGCTGCAGGCCTGGCTGGCGCAGAGCCAGCACCGCTACAGCGAGGTCAACACCCTGCTGGAGCGCGCCGAGCGCACCATGCGCGAACAGAAAATCGAGATAGACCAAACGCTGCACGCCGAGTTCGACGCCCTGCGCGCCCAGGTGGCGATCAACGCCGGCAAACCGGAAGAAGCCGAGCGGCTGGCGACCGAAGCGTTGAAATTCCTGCCGCTGTCCAGCTATTACAGCCGCATCGTCGCCACCTCGGTGACCGGCGAAGTCCACCACTGCAAGGGCGAGCTGGCGCGCGCGCTGCCGATGATGCAGCAAACCGAACAGATGGCGCGTCGTCATCAGGCCAACCATTACGCGCTCTGGGCGCTGCTGCAGCAGAGCGAAATCCTCATCGCCCAGGGCTTCCTGCAGGCCGCTTACGAAACCCAGGATAAGGCGTTCGAACTGATCCGCGAGCAGCACCTGGAACAGCTGCCGATGCACGAATTCCTGCTGCGCATTCGCGCGCAGATCCTGTGGTCGTGGTCGCGTCTGGACGAAGCGGAAGACGCGGCGCGCACCGGGCTGAAAATCCTGGCGAACTACCAACCGCAACAGCAGCTGCAGTGCATCGCCATGTTGGCCAAATGCTCGCTGGCGCGCGGCGATCTGGACAACGCCAATACCCATCTGCAGCGCTGCGAAACCCTGCTGCACGGCGCCCACTATCATCGCGACTGGTTGACCAACACCGACAAGTCGCGGGTGATCCACTGGCAAATGACCGGCGACACCGCCGCCGCCGCCCAGTGGCTGCGCCACACCGAAAAGCCCGGCATGGCGGACAACCACTTCACGCAGGGCCAATGGCGCAACATCGCGCGAGTGCAGATCCTGCTCGGCCAGTATGAAGAGGCCGGCGTGGTGCTGGATGAACTGAACGAAAACGCCCGTCGCCTGCGGCTGGTGAGCGATCTCAACCGCAATCTGCTGCTCAGCAACCAGCTCTACTGGCTGCAAGAGCGCAAGGGCGAAGCGCAGCAGGCGCTGATCGAAGCGCTGTCGCTGGCCAACCGCACCGGCTTTATCAGCCACTTCGTCATCGAAGGCGAAGCGATGGCGCAGCAGCTGCGCCAGCTGATCCAGCTCAACACGCTGCCGGAGCTGGAACAGCATCGCGCCCAGCGCATCCTGCGCGACATCAACCAGCATCATCGGCACAAATTCGCGCATTTCGACGAGAACTTCGTCGATAAGCTGCTGACCCATCCGCAGGTGCCGGAACTGATCCGCACCAGTCCGTTGACCCAACGCGAATGGCAGGTGCTGGGGTTGATCTATTCCGGTTACAGCAACGACCAGATCGCCGGTGAGTTGGATGTAGCGGCCACCACCATCAAGACCCATATCCGCAATCTATACCAGAAGCTGGGCGTGGCCCATCGCCAGGAAGCGGTGCAGCAAGCGCAGCAGCTGCTGAAGATGATGGGGTACGGCGCCTGATAGTCAGCGCTGGCCGTAATAAGCGCCGGCGCCATGTTTGCGGCTGAAATGTTTCGCCGACAGGTGTTCATCGATCCGGCGCAGGCCGGGGTTAATGCCCCGGCTGATCCACGCCATCTTAGCCACCTCCTCGAGCACCACCGCGTTATGCACCGCATCATCCGGCGAGCAGCCCCAACTAAACGGACCATGCTGATACGCCAGAATGCCGGGAATGTGCAACGGCTCGCGCCCGCACAGGGTTTCGATAATCACCCGGCCGGTGTTCAATTCATATTCCCGCGCCACCTCTTCCGCCGTCAGCGCGCGGGTGCAAGGAATGTCGCCGGAAAAATAGTCGGCATGGGTGGTGCCAAACGCCGGTATCGCCTCACCCGCCTGGGCCCAGGCGGTGGCGTGAGTGGAGTGCGTATGCACGACGCCGCCGAGTTGTGGGAATGCCCGGTACAGCGCCAGATGCGTCGGCGTATCGGATGAAGGCCGCAGTTGCCCCTCAACAACCTCCCCTCGCGCATTCACCACCACCATATCTTCCGCCCGCATCGTTTCATAAGGCACGCCGCTGGGTTTTATCACCATCAGATCGCTGGCCCGATCGATGCCGCTGACATTGCCCCAGGTATAGGTCACCAGCCCGTGCTCAGGCAGCGCCATATTGGCTTTGTAGACCTGCCATTTCAGTTGTTCCAGCATGTTAGCTCCCTATTTCCAACCCGGCCTCTGCCATGCGTTCAACCACCCAGGCACGCGCCTCCCGCACCGCCTGCAGCGGGTCGGGCGCCTTCTCGCTCCACATTTCGAGCAGATAGGGGCCGCGATAGCCGCTCGCAAGCAGCGTTTCGAAGCAGCGAGTGAAATCGACCACGCCCTCGCCGAACGGCACGTTCTTAAACTCTCCCGGCCGCGTATCCTTAACGTGCACCGCTACGATATGCCCGCGTCCGGCTACGAGCTCCAT
Organism: Serratia sp. CY37869; assembly: GCF_052168895.1. Classification (NCBI taxonomy): domain Bacteria; kingdom Pseudomonadati; phylum Pseudomonadota; class Gammaproteobacteria; order Enterobacterales; family Yersiniaceae; genus Serratia; species Serratia sp. CY37869. The sequence goes on along the minus strand of NZ_JBJNLU010000006.1, from coordinate 96,986 downwards.
CTGCACATCGTTGTCCCAGGCAGACAAATTGCCGATGTCCGGGTACAGCTGAAACCATGGGTTATTCAGGTAGTGGACATAACCCAGCGCCTTGCTGATCGAATTCATCAGCGCATAATCCATGATTTCCATCGCCAGCATGACCTGCGCGCGGCTGGCCATCTCCACCGCCTGCGCCAAGCCGGCGCGGAACCGGGCGCGGGTCTGCGCAGTAGCCTGTTGGTAATAAACGTCATATCCGGCCAGTTGGATCACCCGTATGCCGGTATCCTGCGCCAGCCGGATGGCCTTGCGCATGATCTCCAGCCCCCGCTCGCGCGTCCTGTCGTCTTCACTGCCCAACGGAAAACGCCGATGGGCGCTAAGGCACAAAGAAGGGACGCGCACACCGCTGGCCGCAACGGCGCCGATCAGCGCCAGTCGCTGCTCGCTGTTCCAATCCAGCCGCGCCAGACGGCCGTCGCTTTCATCGATCGACATTTCAACGAAATCGAATCCCAACTCCCCCGCCAGTTGCAAGCGCGTCAGCCAGTCCTCGCCCGGCGGCAACGCCTTCTCGTAGATGCCCAACGGTACGGATTTTTGCAACATAACCGCTCCTCAGCCCCACAGTTGGGCGATGACGCGTTTAAATTCCCGCGCCGCCGCGACCGGATCGGCGGCATCGCGAATGCTGCGCCCGGCGATAAAAACATGGATGGGAATGCCCCGGAACAGAGGCAAATCCGCCAATGACAATCCGCCGGTAACCGTCACCTTGAAACCCATCTCGCTCAGGCGATGAACCGCGCGGATATCGTCATCGCTCCAGGCGACGCCCGCCGCCTGCGCGTCACGGCTGCGGTGATACACCACCTGACCAATACCCGCCTCACGCCACGCCTGCGCCTGTTCCCAGGTCCAAAATCCCGTCAGTTCGATCTGCACGTCGCCACCGAACTCATGCGCCACCTGCAGCGCGCCCTTGGCCGTATTGATGTCAGCGCAGCAGATCACCGTGATCCAGTCGGCGTGCGCCTCGAAGCACATCCGCGCCAAAATTTGCCCCGCATCGGCGATTTTCGCGTCCGCCAACACGATGCGATCCGGATACAGCGCTTTCAGATCGCGCACGGCCCGTACGCCTTCCGCCACGCACAAAATAGTGCCGACCTCAATGATGTCGACTTCGGCCGCGATCAGGCGCGTCGTATTGTAAGCCGCGGCCATGGACAGGTTATCCAGCGCCACTTGCAGCATCGGTAAATGCGTTTTCATTGCATGTCTCCTTCAATTCGCCGCCGCCGCGGACGTTTTGTCGATTAACGCCAGTACCTCGCTCGCCCGGCGACAGGCCCGCAAGCGATCGAAGTTCGCCTCATCTTCGAACAGGTTAACCACTTGCATGATGCCCACCTCCTGATGCGTTTTGGCGTCCACCGCCGCCATGGTGATCAAGATATCTATCGGATCGTTGTCCTCATCGCCGAAGCACACCGGCGTTTTCAAGGTGACCAAGGCGAAGCCGGTTTTCAGCACCCCTTCCTCCGGCCGACCATGCGGCATCGCCAGGCCGGGCGCCAACACGAAGTAAGGGCCGTGCCGTTCGACGCCGGCCAGAATGGCGTCGAAATAGCGAGGCTCCACCACGCCGGCGGCCACCAGCAGATCGACCCCCAGCCGCACCGCCTGACGCCAGTCGGCAGCCTCCGCCTGCAGGTGAATAGCGTTGTTCTGCGCCAACGAATCGCTCAGCTTCATGACTCGCTCCTCACTGCTTCAAATCTTGCGGAAAATGCGCGCCGATGACTTCCATCAGCTTCGGACCGAAGTCGGCAGCCGAGAGCATATTGCGCACCCCAACTACGTATTTGTTGCCGCTGACGACGATCTCATCCGCGACATGGGTGGAAGCGATGATGATGTCAGCCCCGCTCAACTCGGATTTGTATTCCCCCACCGCACAGCTGTTGACCGAATGATCCACGCCTTGCTGCGTTAAAAATTGGTCGACTTTCATTTTCATGATCATGGAACTGCCTTGTCCGCAACCGCACACCGCCAGGATTCGTACCGTCATAATCTGCACTCCTATTAACGTGACGCTGGTTCAACCGATTGTTTTTCAGCATCTTCCTCCGCGCGCAGGGTGCGCCCGGCGAAGAACATGTACAGCAGCGCGATGGCGATCACCACGCCCATAAACCACAGGCCGAAGCTCAGCCCTTGCATCAGCGGCGGCGCCAGAATCGACCAGTCCGCCATTCCCATCCAGGCGCTCAGCCCGGTCAGCTTGATGGCCCACACGCAGCCCAAGATCTCTATCATCCCCATCACCAGGCAGATCTTCATCGCCGCGCGCCAGCCGCCAAAGTGGTTAGCGAACACGCCGATGGTGGCGTTAGAGAAGAACATGGGAATGAAACCGGGGATGATCATGATGGAAGCGCCGCACGCCAGGAGGATGCCGACGGCGATCAATTGGCCGATGGTGCCCCACATAAAGCCCCACACCACGGCGTTGGGCGCGAAGCTATAGATGGCGGCGCAGTCGATGGCCAGTACCGCACCGGGGATCAGGCGTTGGGAAATCCCATTGAAGGCCTCGGTCAATTCGGCGACGAACATGCGCACGCCCTGCACGATGATGAAAATCGCCACCGCGAACATCAGCCCGGTTTGCAGGATATAGATGCTCCAGTGGGTTTTACCGGCCATCGCCTGCAGGGTATCCAAGCCGAACGAGCAAAGAATGATGCCGAAGAACAGCGTCATCACGATGGCGGTGGAAACGATGTTGTCATGGAAAATATTCAGCCACCCAGGCAGCTTCAGATCTTCCACGCTGTCCTCTTTTTTACCGAGATACGGCGCTGCCTTATACGCCAGCCACGAAGCGAACTGCTGTTGGTGCCCAATGGAGAAACCGCTGTTTTCCGTCACCGCCTGCGTCGGTTTGAACATCATGTTGGACGTGATGCCCCAATACAGTGAAGCCAACAGCGCGCTGCACAATACCGTTGTCCACATGCCGTAGCCCAGAATGTAGAAAAATACCGCGATCAACCCCACCTGCTGAAACATGATATGACCGGTAAGCATGATGGTGCGGATGCCGGTAATGCGCCTCAACAGCACGTAGAGTATGTTCAGCGCCAGCGCCAGCAAGACCGCGTAGCCGACCCAGCTATAGGCCTCCCCCATCCGATCGATGGTGGCCATCATCGAGGCATAGGTATCTGAAATCGCCCCGTTGATGCCGTACACCTCGGACAGCTTCGCCACCACCGGTTTGAACGTGCCGGTCAGGATGCCGGAACCGGCTTGCAGCAACATGAAACCGATAATGGTTTTGATCGTGCCTTTGATAATGACCGCCGCGCTTTTGCGCAGCAACGTGTAACCCAGCAGCGTAACCAGCCCCAACAGCAGCGGCGCATTGGTCATCACCTGGTTAAAAAAGACGGTGAAGATGGTGTAAAGAGTTTCCATACGGCTCTCCCGAAAAGGTTGGCATGCAGGTAACGCCTTCACCATACCAATCACAAGAAATCACAAAAAGATCATAAATGATTATTTGTGAACAACCTCGCAAGTTAAAAATCAATTCCACTAACATTCAATGAATTAGACGGCTTACATTTTATTACCCATTGAATTTAATAGCAGTTAATCAAACAAAAAGGAGATAAAAGGACGGCGCACCACGTAAATCCGGCGGTGTTATCGTGTATTTCGATCGTTGTCAGTTGAAAAAAACGGTGCTAAATTCGATCAAAACAAATCACATAAAATCTTTAAATGATTATTTGTGATTGCATTATCACCGCCAACGAGGAACGACCCATGAGTAAAGTCAACGACATCACCCGCGAATCCTGGATATTGAACACCTTTCCCGAATGGGGCACCTGGCTGAACGAAGAGATAGAGCAGGAGAAAGTTGCGCCCGGCACCTTCGCCATGTGGTGGCTGGGCTGTACCGGTATCTGGCTCAAATCCGAAGAAAGCGCCAATCTGTGCGTCGACTTTTGGTGCGGTACCGGCAAGCAAAGCCACGGCAACCCACTGATGAAAACCGGCCACCAAATGCAGCGAATGGCGGGGGTGCGCAAGCTACAGCCTAACCTGCGCACTACCCCATTCGTACTGGATCCCTTCGCGATTACCCAGCTCGACGCCGTCTTGGCCACGCACGACCACAACGATCACATCGATGTGAACGTCGCCGCGGCGGTGTTGCAAAATTGCGCCGCCACCGTTCCGTTTATCGGGCCGCAAAGCTGCGTGGATATCTGGATTGGCTGGGGTGTGCCGCCTGAGCGCTGCATCACCGTCAAACCTGGCGACGTGATAAAAATCAAAGACATTGAAATTCATGCGCTGGACGCCTTCGATCGCACGGCGCTCATCACACTGCCGGTGGAACAAAAAGCGGCGGGCGTTCTGCCGGACGGCATGGACCTGCGGGCGGTCAACTACCTGTTCAAAACGCCGGGCGGCAACCTTTATCACAGCGGCGATTCCCACTACTCCAACTATTACGCCAAGCACGGCAACGATCATCAGATCGATGTCGCCCTCGGTTCCTACGGCGAGAACCCGCGCGGCATTACCGACAAGATGACCAGCGCCGACATCTTGCGCATGGCGGAATCGCTGAACGCCAAGGTCGTGATCCCCTTCCACCATGACATATGGTCGAATTTCCAGGCGGATCCGCAGGAAATTCGCGTGCTGTGGGAAATGAAGAAAGACCGGCTCAAATACGGTTTTAAACCGTTTATCTGGCAGGTTGGCGGCAAGTTCATCTGGCCGCAGGATAAAGACAATCTGGAGTACCACTACCCGCGCGGTTTCGATGATTGCTTCACCCTCGAACCCGATCTGCCCTTCAAGTCTTTCTTGTAATCAACCGGTGTTGCATACGGATGCGCGCTTTTGAACGGGAATGATTCAAATCGTCAAACGGCGCGCATATAATCATAGGCAACGACGTTTTCTCTCTCCGACGGAGCCCGCATGACAGAGTCCCAACGCCACAACGCCATTCTCGATCTCTTGCAGCGCAAGGGGCAAATCTCCGTGGCGGACGTCATCGCGGCGTTTGACATCTCTCCGGCTACCGCGCGCCGGGACATCAACAAACTGAATGAAATCGGCAAATTGCGCAAAGTGCGCAACGGCGCCGAAGCCACACAAACTCCGCGCCCGGCCTGGACGCCACTCAATATCCACCAAACCCAGCACCTGGACGAAAAAATGCGTATTGCGGCGGCCGCGGCACAGCTCTGTCAGCCGGGTGAAAGCGTGGTGATCAATTGCGGCTCCACCGCATTTCTGTTGGGCCGTGAAATTTGCGGCAAGCCGGTTCAGGTGATCACCAATTATCTGCCGCTGGCCAATTACCTGATTGAGCAGGAACATGACAGCGTGGTGATCATGGGAGGCCAGTACAACAAAACCCAGTCGATTACTCTGGCGCCCCAGGACGGCGACGCCACCCTGTACGCCGGGCACTGGATGTTCACCAGCGGTATCGGCCTCACCGCTGACGGCCTGTATAAAACCGATATGCTGACCGCGATGGCGGAACAGAAGATGCTCAACTACGTCGGTAAACTGGTGGTGCTGGTTGACAGCAGCAAAGTCGGCCAACGCGCCGGCATGCTGTTCAGCCGTACCGAGCAAATCGCCATGGTGATCACCGGCCGCGCCGCCGATTCGGTGATCGTTGAGCAACTGCGTCAACAAGGGGTAGAAGTGCTGCTGGTGTGAGAAAACCACAAGCTTGCTCTGGTCTTAAACGCCGCAGAGTTGGTTACAATAGCGGCGTCCCCCAATAATGAGGCAGTCAGCAGTATGGAACAGTTCGAAGCGATCAACGTTGAACAGGCTTACAGCCTCTGGAAAGAGGGCAGCGCCGCCCTGGTCGACATCCGCGATCCGCAAAGTTTTGAAGCCGGGCATACGCCGGGCGCCTTTCACCTCACCAACGCCACCCTGTCGGCCTTTATGCAACAAAACGACTTCGAGCGGCCGGTGATGGTGATGTGCTACCACGGCAACAGCAGCCGCAGCGCGGCGCAATACCTGCTGCACCAGGGGTTCGACGCGGTCTACAGCATCGACGGCGGTTTCGAGGCCTGGGCCCGTCAGTATCCGCAAGACGTGGAAACCTCAGCCTGATCCCCGCCGCCCGTCGCGCATCGGCGGGCTTTCCCTTCGATTTTATGCGCGTTTTCGCGGGTTTTTCGCAGATCCGTTTGCCAGCGCTCAGGATTTCGACGTTATAATCGGCCGTCAGGGTCGCCGGCGAGCAAGCCGCGGCCAAAATCATTCACTTACGACGGAAGAGCAATGGTTAGAGTAATCGCCGTATCCAACCCGCGCCTGGCGCTGGCCTTTGTCGACTATATGGCGACCCAGGGCATCCGGCTTGAGCTGCGCAACAGCGGCGAAGCGGCGGAAATCTGGCTGGCCGACGACGGCCACCTCGAGCAGGTGCAACACGAGCTGCAGCAGTTTCTGGTCGATCCGCTCAACCGCCGTTATCAGGCCGCCAGCTGGCAGACCGGCCATACCGACGCCGGCCTGCACTATCAGAGCGAATCCTACCTGCACACCCTGCGCAGCAAGGCCGGGCCGCTGACGCTCGGCGTGATGGTGCTGTGCATCGCGGTCTATATTCTGATGCAGGCGCTGGGCGACGATACCGTGATGTACTGGCTCTCCTGGCCGCAGGACAGCAGCCAATACACGCAGCTGTGGCGCTGGATCAGCCATGCGTTCCTGCATTTCTCTCTGCTGCATATCCTGTTTAACCTGATGTGGTGGTGGTATCTCGGCGGCCAGATGGAAAAACGCCTCGGCGCCGGCAAGCTGTTCGTGCTGGCGGTGGTGTCGGCGTTCTTCAGCGGCTGGGCGCAATCGCTGTTCAGCGGCGCGCTGTTCGGCGGGCTGTCAGGCGTGGTCTATGCGCTGATGGGCTATGTCTGGCTGTCGGGCGAACGGGCGCCGGAGCGCGGCCTGATGCTGCCGCGCGGCCTGATGGTGTTCTCGGTGCTGTGGCTGGTGGCCGGATATTTCGATATTTTAGGAATGTCGATCGCCAACGCGGCACACGTAGCCGGTTTAGTGTTAGGGTTATTGATGGCATTTTGGGATACGCGTCATCGCGCACACAACGAACAATAACAGCCGGGAGCTATGCCCAGCGGGCATAGCGGGCGTTTTAGGGGATTATCGTGAAGCAAACACAGCGTCATGACGCAATTATCGAGCTGGTGCGCCTGCAGGGTTACGTCAGCACGGAAGAGCTGGTCGAGCATTTTGACGTCAGCCCGCAAACGATTCGCCGCGATTTGAATGACCTGGCCGACCAGAACAAGATCCAGCGTCACCACGGCGGCGCGGCGCTGCCTTCCAGCTCGGTCAACGCTGCCTATAACGATCGCAAGGTGATGTGGTCGGAAGAGAAAGCCCGCATCGCCCAGCGCGTCGCCAGCCAGATCCCGGACGGCGCCACGCTGTTCATCGATATCGGCACCACGCCGGAGGCGGTGGCCCATGCGCTGATGAACCACAAGAACCTGCGCGTGGTCACCAACAACCTTAACGTCGCCACCCTGCTGACCGCCAAGGAAGACTTCCGCCTGATCCTGGCCGGCGGCGAAGTGCGCACCCGCGACGGCGGCATCATGGGCGAAGCCACCCTGGACTTCATCTCCCAATTCCGTCTCGATTACGGCATTCTCGGCATCAGCGGCATCGATATGGACGGCTCACTGCTCGAATTCGACTATCACGAAGTGCGCACCAAACGCGCGATTATCGAAAATTCCCGCTGCGTGATGCTGGTGACCGACCACTCCAAATTCGGCCGCAACGCCATGGTCAACCTGGGCAACATGAACCTGATCGACTACCTGTTTACCGACCAGCTGCCGCCGCCGAGCGTGATGAAAATCATCGAACAGTACGACGTGCAGCTGGAGCTGTGCTGATTCGGCCTTAACCTGCGGGGCGCGCCGCCGCCCCGTTTCATCCCTTTAACCCCCTCACCGACAGCCGTTTGCGCGCCCGCGCCATATCCATGCTACTTGTGTGACTATCATCACCAAACTGTTACCTCTATCACGCCTAAATGTTTTTGTTTGGTTAAGTCTTGGCTTGCTTGTTGGTTTTTGATTACAATCATGAGCGAAAACGAACATGAAAGAGCTATTTCGAACATCTGGAGGAAGATGACGTGGAAACCAAAGACTTGATCGTTATCGGTGGCGGCATCAACGGTGCCGGCATCGCGGCGGATGCTGCCGGGCGCGGGCTGTCGGTACTGCTACTGGAAGCGCAAGACTTGGCCTGTGCTACGTCTTCCGCCAGTTCCAAACTGATCCACGGTGGCCTGCGCTACCTGGAACACTACGAATTCCGTCTGGTGAGCGAAGCGCTGGCCGAACGTGAAGTGCTGCTGAAACTGGCGCCGCACATCGCGTTCCCGATGCGTTTCCGCCTGCCGCACCAGCCGCATCTGCGTCCGGCCTGGATGATCCGTATCGGCCTGTTCCTGTACGATCACCTGGGCAAACGCACCAGCCTGCCGGGCAGCAAGGGGTTGCGCTTTGGACCAGAATCGGTGCTGAAGCCTGAACTGAAGCGCGGTTTCGAATATTCCGACTGCTGGGTCGACGATGCTCGCCTGGTGGTGCTGAACGCGCAGGAAGTGGAAAAACGCGGCGGCGAAGTGCGCACCCGCACCAAAGTGACCCGCGCATGGCGCGAAAACGGCCTGTGGATGGTGGAAGCGGTCGATATCGACAGCGGCAAAACCTTCACCTGGCGCGCCAAAGGCCTGGTGAACGCCACCGGCCCGTGGGTGAAAAACTTCTTCGACGACGGCCTGAAGCTGAAATCGCCTTACGGCATCCGTCTGATCAAAGGCAGCCACATCGTGGTGCCGCGCGTGCACGATCAGCCGCAGTCTTACATTCTGCAGAACGAAGACCACCGCATCGTGTTCGTGATCCCGTGGAATGACGAGTTCTCCATCATCGGCACCACCGACGTGGAGTACAAAGGCGATCCGAAAGACGTGAAGATCGACGAGAACGAAATCGCTTATCTGCTGAAAGTGTACAACGATCACTTCAAGAAGCAGCTGGGCCGCGACGACATCGTCTGGACTTACTCCGGCGTGCGTCCGCTGTGCGACGACGAATCCGATTCACCGCAGGCGATCACCCGCGATTACACGCTGGACGTGCACGACGAGCAAGGCAAGGCGCCGCTGCTGTCGGTCTTCGGCGGCAAGCTGACCACCTACCGCAAGCTGGCCGAACATGCGATGGAAAAACTGGCCCACTACTACCCAGGCTGCGGCCCGGCGTGGACCAAAAACGCCACGCTGCCGGGCGGTGACATCGACGGCGACCGCGACGGTTACGCGGCCAAACTGCGCCGTGCGCACGGCTGGCTGCCGGAAGCCCTGGCGCGCCGCTATGCCCGCACCTACGGCAGCCAGAGCGAGCTGATCCTGGCCGGCGCCAACGGCCTCGCCGATCTGGGCGAAGATTTCGGCCACGGTCTGTATGAAGCCGAACTGCGCTATCTGACCGAGAAAGAGTGGGTCGTGGAGCTGGACGACGCTATCTGGCGCCGCACCAAGCTGGGCATGTGGCTGGACGAAGCGCAGCAGGCGCGCGTGAAAGCCTGGCTGGCGGAACACGCGAAAACGAAAGCGCTGTCGCTGGCTTCCTGAGCCGCAGCGTAACGAAAAAGGGCCGGTTATCCGGCCCTTTGCTTTTTTCCTGCCCCGCTTTACAGCTTCACCGGCTTAATGTGCCAAATTTCATCCGCATATTCCTGAATGGTGCGATCGGATGAGAAGTAACCCATATTGGCGATATTCAGCACCGCGCGCCGCGTCCACTCGTCCTGATTGAGATACACCTCGTCCACCTTGTCCTGCGTGTCCACATAGCTGCGGTAATCCGCCAACAGCTGATAGTGGTCGCCGAGGTTCACCAGCGAGTCGAACAAATTGCCATAGCGCTTCGGCTCCTCAGGGCTGAACATGCCGGTGGCGATCTGCGTCAGCGCCTGATGCAGCTCTGGGTCTTGCTCGTAGTACTGGCGCGGGTTGTAACCGTTGCGGCGCAGTTCCTCGACCTGCTCGGCGGTATTGCCGAAGATAAAGATGTTCTCCTCCCCCACGTGCTCGCGCATCTCGACGTTGGCGCCGTCCAGCGTGCCGATGGTCAGCGCGCCGTTCAACGCGAACTTCATATTGCTGGTGCCCGAGGCTTCGGTGCCCGCCAGCGAGATCTGTTCCGACAGATCCGCCGCCGGGATGATGATCTGCGCCAGGCTGACGCCGTAGTTCGGAATGAACACCACCTTCAACTGGGTATGCACGCGCGGATCGTTGTTGATCACTTTGGCCACGTCGTTGATCAGGCGGATGATCTGCTTGGCGGCATAGTAGGCCGAGGCCGCCTTGCCGGCAAAGATCACCACCCGCGGCACGCGCTCGATATCAGGGTCGGCCAGCAAACGGTTATACAGCGTGATGACGTGCAACACGTTGAGCAACTGCCGTTTATACTCGTGGATGCGTTTGATCTGCACGTCGAACAGCGCATCCGGGTTAACCACCACGTTGAGCGTTTTGGCGATGTACAGCGCCAGCCGCTCCTTGTTCTGCCGCTTGGCGCGCTGCACCGCCTGCAGGAAGCTCGGGTAATCGATGTTGGCCTTGATCTCGCTCAGCTGGCTGAGATCGGTGCGCCAGGTTTGGCCGATGCAGTCGTCCAGCACCGCCGCCAACGGCGGGTTGGCCAGCGCCAGCCAACGACGCGGCGTCACCCCGTTGGTTTTGTTGCAGAAACGAGTCGGGAACAGCCGGGCGAAGTCGGCGAACAGCGACTGCACCATCAGTTCGGAATGCAGAGCGGAAACGCCGTTGACCTTGTGGCTGGCCACCACCGCCAGCCACGCCATGCGCACCCGACGGCCGTTGGTTTCGTCGATGATCGAGACCCGCGCCAGCAGATCGTTGTCGCCCGGCGCCACCTCCTGCACCATTTTGAGGAAGTGATCGTTGATCTCGAAAATCAGCTGCAGATGGCGCGGCAGGATGCGGCCGAGCATGTCCACCGGCCAGGTCTCCAGCGCCTCGCTCATCAGCGTGTGGTTAGTGTAGGAGAATACCTGCTCCACCACTTCCCAGGCGTCGAGCCACTTGAACTTGTGCTCGTCGATCAGCCGGTGCATCAGCTCCGGAATCGACAACACCGGGTGAGTGTCGTTGAGGTGAATGGCGATCTTGTCCGCCAGGTTGTCGAAGGTTTTGTGCATCAGCCAATGGCGATTGAGAATATCCTGTACCGTGGCCGACACCAGGAAATACTCTTGTCGCAAGCGCAATTCACGCCCGGAGGAGGTCGAATCGTCCGGATAGAGCACGCGCGACACGTTCTCCGAATGGTTTTTATCTTCCACCGCCGCGAAGTAATCGCCCTGATTGAACTTGCCGAGGTTGATCTCGTTACTGGCCTGCGCGCCCCACAACCGCAGCGTGTTGGTGGCGTCGGTGTCGAAACCGGGGATCACCTGATCGTAGGCGATGGCCACGATTTCTTCGGTCTCCAGCCAGCGGGCCTTGGCCCCCTCCTGCTGCACGCGGCCGCCGAAGCGCACCTTGTAGCGGGTGTTATGGCGCGGAAACTCCCACGGATTGCCGTACTCCAGCCAGTAGTCCGGCGATTCCATCTGTTGGCCGTTGACGATGTTCTGCTTGAACATGCCGTACTCATAGCGAATGCCATAGCCGCGCCCCGGCAGCGCCAGCGTCGCCAGCGAGTCGAGGAAGCAGGCCGCCAGCCGGCCCAGACCGCCGTTGCCGAGCCCGGGGTCGTTCTCTTCCTCCAGCAGCTCCGCCAGGTTCAGCCCCATCTCGTTCAACGCGTTGTCGATGTCCTGATAAATGCCCATCGACAGCAGCGCGTTCGACAACGTGCGGCCGATCAGAAACTCCATCGACAGGTAATACACCTGCCGCACGTCTTGAGACAGCTGGGCGCGGTTGGAGCGCAGCCAGCGCTCAACCATGCGATCGCGCACCGCGAACAGGACGGCGTTGAGCCAGTCGTGGCGGTTGGCGATCGCCGGATCCTTGCCGACGATAAACATCAGCTTATAGGCAATGGAATGTTTCAGCGCTTCCACACTGACCGTAGGTGAGGTGTAACTAAACGGTGAAGTCATGGCTTTTAATCCCTAATGGGGAGCCCAGCCATCCGCCGCGGAATAGCTGGCCCCGCTGAACATGGGCGCGGTACGCTGCGCCCCGACAATCTACCCTTACGGTTGCCCGCCGCGCGTCAACCCGCGACGCGAATCGCGGACTACAAGCGTTGATAAAGCGATAAATACTCTTTCGCCGCCACCGGCCAGCCGAAGTCCACGCTCATGGCGTGGCGCTGAACGTGGCGCCAGTGTTTCGGCCGGCTCCACAGCACCATGGCGCGGCGGATGGCGTTGCCCAGCGCGACAGCGTCGCAATCGTCGAACACGAATCCGCTGGCGGTGCCGTCGGCCAGGTTCTCCAGCGCGCAGTCCACGACCGTGTCCGCCAGTCCGCCGGTGCGGCGCACCAGCGGCAGAGTGCCGTATTTCAGGCCGTAGAGCTGCGTCAGGCCGCAGGGCTCGAAGCGGCTCGGCACCAGAATAACGTCGGCGCCGCCGATGATGCGGTGGGAGAAGGATTCGTGATAACCGATCTGCACGCCGACCTGCTCAGGGTAGTCGGCGGCGGCGGCCAGAAACGCCTGCTGCAGCACCGCGTCGCCGGCGCCCAGCAGCGCCAACTGCCCTCCCTGCGCCAGCAATTCGGGCAACGCCTGCAGCACCAGATCGAGGCCTTTCTGGCTGGTCAATCGGCTCACCACCGCGAACACCGGCAGCGATTCGTCCACCTTCAGCCCCATGGCCTTTTGCAGATGCAGCTTGTTTTTGACCTTGCTTTTCAGATCGTCGGCGTCGTAGCGGGCGCTCAGCCGCGGGTCGTGGGCCGGATCCCAAATCTTGTCGTCCACGCCGTTGAGGATGCCGCTCAACCTGCCTTGCCGCTGCCGCTCCTGCAGCAGCCCCTCCATGCCGTAGCCAAACTCCGGCCGGGTGATCTCGCGCGCATAGGTCGGACTGACGGCGGTCACGTGGTCGGCATAAAACAGCCCGGCCTTGAGGAACGACATCTGGCCGTAGAACTCCAGGCCATAAACATCGTAAAACGACGCCGGCAACCACAGCTCGGTCACGTGATGGGCGGAGAACAGGCCCTGATAGGCCAGGTTGTGCACGGTGAACACCGAACGCGCCGGGTGGCCGTTGGCGGCCAGATAGGCGCAGCTCAGGCCGGCATGCCAGTCGTGGGCGTGCACCAGCTGCGGGCGCCAGTAGCGATCCAGCCCCTTGGCCAACTCGCAGGCCATCCAGCCCAGCAGCGCAAAACGCCGGTGGTTGTCGGGGTAAGCGTACATGGACTGATCGTGGTACGGACTGCCCGGCCGGTCATACAGCCAGGGCGCATCGATCAGGTAAATGCCCACGCCATGGTAGGTGCCGTAACGCAGGCCGACACGGCCGGCGAACGAGTCTATCTCCGCCACCAGCACGGTGTCGGGTATGCCGTTGCGTACGTCAGGGAAAGCGGGCAATAGCACCCGAACATCGGCGCCTTCGGCGATTTGCGCCGCCGGCAGCGCGCCAACCACGTCTGCGAGTCCGCCCGTTTTCAGTAGGGGGAACATTTCAGAACATACGTGTAAGACCTGCATTATCACTCCTGAAAGTCGGCCGAAGGCCTCTGGATAAGAAATAAAGCAGGCTTGCCGCTGTTATGTGTGCCGCGTTGCGCAAGCCATCGAACCGTTCATCGGGCGGCAGGCTATCATTCTGCCCCCCACGTTAACTCACAATTTTGACAACATTTCGCGCGTCACCAGCACGATGCCGCCTTCCGAGCGATAGAAACGCTTGCTGTCCTCATCGGCGTTTTCCCCGATCACCATGCCCTCCGGAATATGGCAGGCGCGGTCGATGATGCAGCGCCGCAGGCGGCAGGAACGGCCGACGTTCACGTCCGGCAACAATACGGTAGAGTCGATGGTGCAAAACGAGTTCACTCGCACGCGCGGGAACAGCACCGAATGCACCACCACCGAGCCCGAGACGATGCAACCGCCGGACACCAGCGAATTCATGGTCATGCCATGGCTACCGGAGCGATCCTGCACGAACTTGGCCGGCGGCAGCGGTTCCATGTGGGTGCGGATCGGCCAGGCGCGGTCGTACATGTCCAGCTCCGGCGTCACCGACGCCAGATCGAGATTGGCGCGCCAGTAAGCGTCCAGCGTGCCCACGTCGCGCCAGTAAGGCGGCAAGTCGGGGTTGGACGTCACGCAGGACAAGGTAAACGGATGCGCCCACGCCGCCTGCTGCGCGGTGATTTTCGGGATCAGATCCTTGCCGAAATCGTGGCTGGAGCCGGGGGTCGACATATCCTCTTCCAGCAGTTGGAACAGGTAGGCGGCATTAAAAATATAGATGCCCATGCTGGCCAGCGACATATCCGGGTTGCCCGGCATCGCCGGCGGATCGGCGGGCTTTTCCAGAAACTCGATGATGCGGTCGCTTTCATCCACCTTCATCACGCCGAATTCGCCGGCTTCGCTGCGCGGCACCGGCAGGCAAGCCACGGTGCACTGAGCGCCCTTCTCGACGTGGTCGATCAGCATGCGCGAATAATCCATCTTGTAGATGTGATCGCCCGCCAGGATCACCACGTATTCGGCCTCGTAGCGACGGATGATATCCAGGTTCTGGTACACCGCGTCGGCGGTGCCCTTGTACCAATGCTCGGTGCTGAGGCGCTGCTGGGCCGGCAGCAGATCGACGAACTCATTCATCTCCTCGTTGAGGAACGACCAGCCGCGCTGAATGTGCTGCACCAGCGTGTGCGACTGGTATTGGGTGATCACGCCGATGCGGCGGATGCCGGAGTTCAGGCAGTTCGACAAGGCGAAGTCGATGATGCGGAATTTGCCGCCAAAGTGGACGGCGGGCTTGGCGCGGGTGGAGGTCAAATCTTTCAGACGTGAACCGCGGCCGCCGGCCAGGATCAGCGCTACGGATTTAATCGGCAGCTGGCGCGCCAACATCAGGGGGTCTTTATTTTCAAACCTAACCATAGCGGACTCCTTTTATTATTTCCGTACCAGTACGCAAAGCGAGCGCGCGGCCTGGTGCCAGGCGGGCAATACCGCCCGTGAGTCTTCCTGAGTGAACGGGGCGACAACCTGCCAATCGCCTTCCGGCAACCTCATCTCCGTCGTTTGCGGCGTGGCGTTGATCAGCAGCAGCCAGCGCTGCGACAGCAGGATCTGCATGAGCGGCTCGCCCTGCTCCCACTGCTGCGCGTCGAGCGCCTGCCCTTGCGCGTTCAGCCACTGCACGCTGCCGTCGTCCTGCTGCCACCAGCGGTCCTGCTGCAGCGCGGGGATCTGGCGGCGCAGCGCGATCAGCGCCGCGACGTAATCGGTCAGCGCGTCGTCCGCCGTGGCCCAATCGAGCCAGGTGGTGGCGTTGTCCTGACAATAGGCATTGTTGTTCCCCTGCTGGCTGTGTCCCTGTTCATCGCCGGCCAGCAGCATCGGCGTTCCCTGGGACAGCAACAGCGTGGCGAGCATCGCCCGCTGGCTGGCCCTGCGGCGTTGCACAATGGCGTCGTCGGCGACCAGGCCTTCGACGCCGTGGTTGTTGCTGAAATTGCGATCGCTACCGTCGCGGTTGCCCTCGCCGTTGGGCTGATTGTGTTTCTCATTGAAGCTGACCACGTCCTGCAGGGTAAAACCGTCATGGGCGGTCAGCATGTTGACAGTGGCGTAAGGCGCTCGCCCGCGCTGGTTATACAGATCGCTGGAAGCGGCAAAACGCCGGGCGAACTGGCCGAGCGACACGCCGCTCTGCAGCCAGAAACGACGCATGTCATCGCGGTAATGATCGTTCCATTCGGCAAAGCGGCCGGGAAACGCCCCCACCTGATAGCCGCCGGGGCCAATGTCCCAGGGTTCGGCGATCAGCTTGCAGCGCGACAGCACATCGTCCGCCAGCATCGCCTGGAACAGCGGCGCATCGCGATCGAACCCCGGCGTGCGGCCGAGCACGCTGCCCAGATCGAAACGGAAGCCGTCGACGTGGCACTCCCGCACCCAAAAACGCAGGCAATCCATCACCCAGGCCACGCCCTGCGGCTGATCCAACCGCAGCGTGTTGCCGCAGCCGGTGTCGTTGACATAGTCCCCTTCGGGCGTCAGCCAGTAGTAGCTCAGGTTATCGATGCCGCTCAGCGACAGCATCGGCCCGTCCATATCCAGCTCGGCGCTGTGGTTGAACACCACGTCGAGGATCACCTCGATGCCGGCTTTGTGCAGCGCCTTGACCGCATCGCGGAATTCGTTCAGCGGCGTGGCATCGGTGCTCAGGCTGGCGTAGCGGTTGTCCGGCGCATAGGGCGCCAGCACGTTATAGCCCCAATAGTTGATCAGCCCCAACCGCTGCAGGCGCGGTTCGGAGGTATGTTGCTGCACCGGCAGCAGTTCCAGCGCGGTGATGCCGAGGCGTTTGAAGTGGGCGATCATCGCCGGGTGCCCCAATGCGGCGAAGCTGCCGCGCAGCGCCGGCGGGATCTGCGGGTGCAGCAGCGTCAGGCCGCGCACGTGCGCTTCGTAAATCACCGTCTGTCCCCAGGGCGTGGCAGGCGGGCGATCGTCCTGCCAGTCATACTGTTCGTCCACCACCACGCACTTCGGCATCAGCTCCGCGCTGTCGTGCGGGTCCGGCTGCTCGTAACCGCCGTGCAGGTGCGGGTGATCCGCCACCGGCCCTTCCACCGCGCGCGCGGCCGGATCGAGCGCCAGTTTGTTGGGGTTGAAACGCTGTCCGTTCGCCGGGTCAAACGGGCCGTAGACCCGGTAACCGTAACGTTGCCCCGGCCTGCCGCCCGGTAAGTAGCCATGCCAGATATCGCCGCTGCGCGCCGGCAGCGGCAGGCGCACTTCGCGCTGCTGGCCGTCGAACAGGCACAGCTCCACCCGCTCGGCGTGCGCCGAGTACAGGGTAAAGTTGATGCCTTCGCCGTCGTAATGCGCGCCCAGCGGCGCGGCGAGGCCGGCCGTCAGCTCCGTCATGGCGCCTCCCGCAGCAGATAAATGGTCGCCAGCGGCGGCAGCGTTACGCAGATGGAGAAGTCGCGGCCGTGGCTGCCGACCGCTTCGGAAGAGACCCGCCCCTGATTGCCGGCGTTGCTGCCGTGATAGTGGTGCGAATCGGTATTGAGGATCTCGCGGTAGTCACCGGCGCGCGAGAGGCCGATGCGGTAGCGGTAGCGCGGCACCGGGGTAAAGTTGCTGATGGCGATCAGCTCATTGCCCTGCGAATCGTAGCGCGCGAACGCGAACACCGAGTTGTCGTGATCGTCGACCACCAGCCAATCGAAGCCGTCAGGCCGGTAGTCGCGCTCGTACAGCGGCGCCTGCTGCCGGTAGCAGTGGTTCAGATCGCGCACCAGCCGCTGCACGCCGTTATGCCAGTTATCCAACCCTTCCAATAAATGCCAGTCGAGGCTGGTATCGAAATTCCACTCGCGCCCCTGTGCGAATTCGCAGCCCATAAACAGCAGCTTCTTGCCCGGATGCGCCCACATAAAGCCGTAATAGGCGCGCAGGTTGGCGAATTTCTGCCAGGCGTCGCCCGGCATACGGTCGAGGACCGATTTTTTGCCGTGCACCACTTCATCGTGCGAGATAGGCAACACGAAGTTCTCGGTATAGGCGTACAGCATGCCGAAGGTCATCTGGTTGTGGTGATACTTGCGGTGCACCGGATCGCACTTCATGTAATTGAGCGTGTCGTGCATCCAGCCGAGGTTCCATTTGTAGTGGAACCCAAGGCCGTTGGCGTCCGGCGGCAGGGTGACGCCGGGATAGTCGGTGGATTCCTCCGCCAGCGTCACCGCGCCCGGCTGCGCCTGGCCGATAGTCTGGTTGGTATAACGCAGGAAGGCGATGGCCTCCAGATTCTCGTTGCCGCCGTAGTAATTCGGCACCCACTCGCCGTCGGCGCGGCTGTAGTCGCGATAGATCATCGACGCCACCGCATCCACCCGCAGCGCGTCGATGCCGAAGCGCTCCAGCCAATACAGCGCGTTGCCCGCCAGGTAGTTGCGCACCTCGTGGCGACCGTAGTTGTAAATCAGCGTATTCCAGTCCTGATGGTAGCCCTCGCGCGGATCGGCGTATTCGTACAGCGCAGTGCCATCGAAATTCGCCAGGCCGTAGGCGTCGCTGGGGAAGTGCCCCGGCACCCAGTCGAGGATCACGTTGATGCCCGCCTCATGCGCCGCCGCCACAAACGCCCTGAAGTCGGCCGGCGTGCCGAAGCGCCGGGTCGGCGCATACAGCCCCAGCGGCTGGTAGCCCCAGCTGCCGTCGAACGGGTGCTCGTTGACCGGCAGCAGCTCGATATGGGTGAATCCCATGTCCTTCACATAGTCGATCAGCTGCACCGCCAGTTCACCGTAGCTGAGCCAAAAGTGGTTATCGGTGTGGCGGCGCCATGAGCCGAGATGCACCTCGTAAATGGCGATCGGCTGGTCAAAATCGTTGGCGCGGCGGCGCGCCGGCGTCGACGGCACCACCTCCGGCAGCGGCGCCACCAGCGAGGCGGTATCCGGGCGCATCTGCGCCTCAAAGGCGTAAGGATCGGCTTTCAGTTGGGTATTGCCATAGCAATCGACGATTTCATATTTGTACAGCTGCCCGGCCCGCACGCCGGGCAAGAACAGCTCCCAGATGCCGTTCTCACGCCGCAGACGCATCGGGTGGCGGCGGCCGTCCCAGAAGTTGAATTCCCCCACCACCGAGACGCGCTGCGCGTTGGGCGCCCAGACCGCAAAGCTGACGCCGTCGACGCCATCCAGCGTGACGAGGTGAGCGCCCAGCCGTTCATAGGGGCGCAGATGCGTGCCTTCGGCCAATAACCAACTGTCGATATCCTGCAGCAGCGGGCCGAACCGGTAGGGATCGTCGACGATCTGTTGATGATCGCGCCAGCTGACCTGCAGCTGATAGCGGAAAGGATTTTTTCGCCGCGGCACCACGGCGCTGAAGAAACCGCGCGGATCGTCGCAGTTCAGCTGCACCAGTCGCCGGCCGGTTTGCTGTTCCACCAGCCAGACTGCGCCGGCGTCCGGCAGCAGCGCGCGCACTTGCAGACCGTTATCGGTCGCATGCATGCCAAGCAGAGCAAAGGGATCGGCGTAATGGCCGGAGATGATCTGATCAATCACGTCACGATCGGGAAGTACAGGCATAGTCTTCTTCCTTAGATTAACAGCATGATCTAAGCACGGCTTGTTGGTTATTCCTTGGCCGTTTTGGTCATCATGCAATGCATTCGGACTCTAAAGCGTGATTGCGGTCGGTTATTGACCAATCTTTACTCTGCCGACCTGAATTTCGCTCTTTATGCTTATTTTTTGAAATATTTCAGTCATGGTGAAAAAGTGTTCACCCCTGCGTTAAGCATAGCCAATGTCTGTTAAAAACTGCTCGGCATTGGTGAGGAAAATTCTTCATTAAGAAAACTGCCAGCCTGACGGCATCTGCATGTGGCGGCCGACGAGAAGAGATGCGGGGTACAGCCCAATGAAACGAGACTTGCGATAACGCTGCCCGACGCGGCGCGCAGCGAACAAAAAAGCGGAAAATAAGGCGTTAGGGGGCTGAAAGCGCTCAGCCCCCAGGAAGTGCGGGTTTACAACAAAGTACAGAAGCAGCAGGTATCGCCTATTCCAAAGCAGAGATCACCTTCTCAAGAAACGATCGCGCCGTGTATCCCCATGGCGCTGGTGCAAACTCCCCATCAGCAAGTTCAGCAACAGCAAGTTCAAGCTGTTGTTCCTCAGGATATTGCGCCAGCAACGCTCGTGCTTCATCGACGGTTTTTCTCACTGTCGCGGTATTTTCCGTCTCCCGATAAGAGGCCAGGATCTCTTCTACAGACTCTCCAAATAAATCATAATCTTGCCCAAAAAAAACACGCACAAGTGTACCGAGATTAGCGACTGAAAAGCCCATAGGGTCCCTTATCTGATAATGGGGTAAGCGGTTAAAATGTAATACGGCTTACCGTTGTAAATTTTCTTTAGCAAGACAACCCGCACGCTGTTGGACGTTAATTGAATTGTGCTTCCTTGCCTGTAGCCAAAACCAACCGCTTTACCCACCTTATGCGTGAGTTCAAGCACGTTGGCCGAAGTAGGCTGTTGCGCCCAGCGCTTAATAAGCGCGTTATTCACTTTCAACGCCCGACTAATCGCGTCTTCAGCAGTACGTAAATCTGTAAATGTCGAGGCTGACTGTAAACCAGGACTCTTTGCCAAGCGCTCCAGCAGCTCTTCTGAACTTTTAGCAACATGCTTAGCAATAGTGTGCCCACCTCCTTTTGCACCGGCTATAGACTCGTGTTCAAGCAATTTTAATTGCCCCACCCGAACGGAAGCCACGCGTACAGCGCCTAAAGCGGTTGCAAACACCAAAGGAACGGCAATATCTACCGTTAAACCGACGTTGTAAGCCATATCTTCGTCGGCCCCCAGACTCTGAGCCAGCAAAACCGCCGACTTGTAAGTGTCTGTAGTCAATGATCGGCCGGTAATGATCTGATTTGATGCGGTTTTTATGCTATCCATGCTATGAGTGCCAACGACCACGCATCCCACTTTGGTTAACAATGTTGGGTCAGGCGCATAGCACATCACCCCAGCCCCAAGAAGTTCGACGACTCCCCCCGCTAAACCCAGCCCCCCATGAGCCGATTACCCCAGGTTTCCCCTTCTGTGACCGTGCTATCCGACATCACGGCCGCTAGCTGCACGGGTGAAAGCGCGACCTGCAATCCTTCGTTGGAAATCATATCCCTATACCTGCGCTATGTTGCCAATGCGCTTATAAATATCACAGGGAAGATTAACTTGTAACCACATTCAGACCATACCGACATGACTCCGCTCATATGAAAAAGCCCGCAATAAGCGGGCTTTGAAATACAACAGATGAACTGGCGAGCGGGTTTACAGCAGGATGCGCAGCATGCGGCGCAGCGGCTCGGCCGCGCCCCACAGCAGTTGGTCGCCCACGGTGAACGCCGACAGGTACTCCGGCCCCATATTCAGCTTGCGCAGACGGCCGACCGGCGTATTCAGCGTGCCGGTCACCGCCGCAGGCGTCAGTTCGCGCATGGTCAGCTCGCGGTCGTTCGGGATCACGCGCACCCAGTCGTTGTGCGTCGCCAGCATCTGCTCGATTTCCGGCAGCGACACGTCTTTTTTCAGCTTCAGGGTGAACGCCTGGCTGTGGCAGCGCAGCGCGCCCACGCGCACGCACAGGCCATCGACCGGGATCACGCTGCCGGTGTTGAGGATCTTGTTGGTCTCCGCCTGGCCTTTCCACTCTTCGCGGCTCTGGCCGTTGTCGAGCTGCTTGTCGATCCACGGGATCAGGCTGCCGGCCAGCGGCACGCCGAAGTTGTCGGTCGGCAGTTTGCCGCTGCGGGTCGCCTCGGTCACCTTGCGTTCGATATCCAGAATGGCGGAGGCTGGATCCTGCAGCTCTTTCGCCACATCGGCGTGCAGCATGCCCATTTGGGTCAGCAGTTCGCGCATGTGGCGAGCGCCGCCGCCGGAGGCCGCCTGGTAGGTGGCGACCGACGCCCACTCCACCAGATCGTTGGCGAACAGGCCGCCGAGGGACATCAGCATTAGGCTGACGGTGCAGTTGCCGCCGACGAAGGTTTTGATGCCTTTGTCCAGGCCCTGCTGGATCACCGCGTGGTTGACCGGATCCAGAATGATGATGGCGTCATCCTGCATGCGCAGCGACGAGGCCGCGTCGATCCAGTAACCCTGCCAACCGCTGGCGCGCAGCTTAGGGTAAACTTCGTTGGTATAATCGCCGCCCTGACAGGTAATAATGATATCGAGCGCGCTCAGGGCGTCGATGTCATAGGCATCCTGCAGCGTGCCCTGCTGGCCGCCGAAGGCCGGCGCGGCAGAACCGTGCTGCGAGGTGGAGAAAAAGACCGGGCGAATGGCGTCGAAATCGCGCTCTTCCGTCATGCGTTGCATGAGAACCGAGCCGACCATTCCGCGCCAACCGATGAAACCAACGTTTTTCATAATATCTGTGTCCCGCCCGGATAAGGGCTTATTAGGTGATAACGAGTTGTGTGCAATATCTCCTCACCTTACAAAATGTCGGCGCGGGCGCAAAGTGAATTTATTCGATGGCTGGGGATTTCTCAGCAATCCTTCTTATAGGCAAGGACGCGGCCGAAAAGGCCGAGGCGTTTTCCCGATCACGAGGTCACCATGACAGAGATGATTTCCGCTACGGTATTGCTGTTTTTAATTATGGATCCGCTGGGCAACCTGCCGATTTTCATGTCGGTGCTCAAACACCTGGAACCGCGCCGCCGCCGCGTGGTGTTGATTCGCGAGCTGCTGATCGCCCTGCTGCTGATGCTGATCTTCCTGTTCGCCGGCGAGAAAATTCTGGCGTTCCTCAACCTGCGCACCGAAACCGTCTCCATTTCCGGCGGCATCATCCTGTTTCTGATCGCCATCAAGATGATTTTCCCCTCGCAGGAAGGAAACAGCTCCGGGCTGTCCGCCGGCGAGGAGCCGTTCCTGGTGCCGCTGGCGATCCCGCTGGTGGCCGGGCCGTCGATTCTGGCTGCATTGATGCTGCTGTCGCACCAGTATCCACATCAGCTGCCCCATCTGGTGGCGGCGCTGTTGATCGCCTGGGGCCTCTCTGCGGCCATTTTGCTGATGTCGAACCTGTTCCTGCGCCTGCTGGGCAGCAAAGGCGTCAGCGCGCTGGAGCGGTTGATGGGGCTGATTCTGGTGATGCTGTCGACCCAGATGTTCCTGGACGGCGTGCGGGCTTACATGAAGCTGTAGGCGCCTGGCGGCGCCGACAACGGCCCGCGCTCAGCGGGCGGTAACGCGGCGAATATAGGCGAGCGTATCGGCGACCACGCCGTCCAGCGGCTGGTTGATGTCGATCGCTTGCACATCCGGCTCCTGCTCGCCCGGCTCTTCCAACGTGGCGAACTGCGAAACCAGCATCTGCGGTTTGAAGAAATGACCTTTGCGCTGCTTCAGGCGCTCCTCGATCACCGCTTTGTCGCCTTTCAGGTAGAGGAAATGCAGGTTGCTATTCCCTTCGCGCAGGCGGTCGCGATAGCTTTTTTTCAGCGCCGAGCAGACCAGCAGCGACACGGGATTGGTGCGTTGCATGGCGAAGATGGCGTCATTCAAGGCCGCCAGCCACGGGGCGCGATCGTTGTCGTCCAGCGCGTGCCCGGCAGCCATTTTGTTGATGTTGGCGCGCGGATGCAGATAATCGCCGTCCAGCATGGCAGCCTCGGCCTCGTGGGCGACGGCGCTGGCCACGGCGGATTTACCGCTGCCGGACACCCCCATCAGGATAAATACGTGATTCTGCGGATTACTCATTGTGTCATGCCCTTATGGGAACTGGCGCGAGCGCCAAATGCGTCCCAACTGATAAAGATACTCTGGAACGCCGACGCCCCGCAGGGCGTCGGATAACGATTATACGACCGTCGCCAGCAGCAGGCAGCCCACCAGGCCACACACCGAGATGATGGTTTCCAGCACCGACCAGGATTTGATGGTTTCCATGATGCTCAGGTTGAAGTACTCCTTGAACAGCCAGAAGCCCGGATCGTTAACGTGCGAGAAGATAACGCTGCCGGAACCGACCGCAATCACCATCAGCTCAGGGCTGACGCCGGTGGTGGCGATCAGCGGGGCGACGATGCCGCCGGCGGTGATCGCCGCCACGGTGGCGGAACCCAGCGCCAGACGCAGCGCGGCGGCGATCGACCAGGCCATCAGGATCGGCGAAACGTTGCTGCCTTCCATCAGGCCGGCGATGTACTGCTCGACGCCGCTGTCCACCAGCACCTGTTTGAAGGCGCCGCCGCCGCCGATGATCAACAGCATCATGGCGATGATTTTAATCGAGTCGGTGATGGTGCCCATCACTTCATCCATGGTGCGGCCGCGGTTCAGGCCGAAGGTGAAGATGGCGATCAGCACGGCGATCAGGGTCGCCATCACCGGGTCGCCGAAGAACTCGGCGAAGCGCAGCAGGCTGTGGCCCTTCGGCAACACCATTTCAGCCACCGCGCGCAGCGCCATCAGGATCACCGGCACCAGCGACGTGGCGACGCTGACGCCAAAGCTCGGCATCTCCGCGTCGGTAAAGGTTTTCGGGTTGTACAGGCCTTCCGGCACCGGCTTGTCGATGCCTTTCAGGAAGCGGGCATAGACCGGGCCGGCCAGGATCACCGTCGGGATCGCCAGCAGCGTGCCGTACAACAGGGTTTTACCCATGTCGGCATGGAAGATGGTGGCGATAGCGGTCGGGCCCGGGTGCGGCGGCAGGAAGCCGTGAGTCACCGACAGCGCAGCGGCCATCGGCACGCCGACGTACAGCAGCGGAATGCGCGCGGAGGCGGCGATGGTGAACACCAGCGGCAGCAACAGCACGAAGCCCACTTCGTAGAACAGCGCGAAGCCGACGGTGAAACCGGTCAGCACCACCGCCCATTGAATGTGTTTTCTGCCGAACTTGTCGATCAGCGTGGTGGCGATGCGCTGTGCGCCGCCGCAGTCCGCCAGCAGCTTGCCGAGCATGGCACCGAAGCCCATGATCAGCGCCAGGCTGCCCAGCGTGCCGCCCACGCCGGCCTTGATGGAGCCGATGACCTTATCGACCGGCATCCCCTGTGCAATCCCGACCGCCAGAGCAACCAGAACCAGAGAGATAAAGCCGTTCAGCTTGAAGCGGATCATCAGCAGCAGCAGCAGCGCTACGCCGCCTGCAACAATCACTAATGGCATAGTTTTTCTCCAACCTTTTATCGCGACTCTCTTTACAATAGGCGTAAAGCGTGCGGTTGTTTTATTTTTAGGCTCTTTCCCGGTGTTTAAGAAGAGCTGTAGGTGTTGTTGATTCAGAGGTTCAGTCTTGCAGCAAGATGACCGCCCACTCGTTGTTACCGGTATCATGATACCGGTAACAACATAAGCCTCGGAACCGGGTAAGCGGCTAAAATTCGCGTTCTGGGACAGAGATCAAACTTATGTCGGCAACGAGCGGCGGGCTTACAGGCGGGATAACCAGCGCGCCTCAGGACGCGCTGCAAAAAGAAAGGGTGTTAAAACAGAACGTTAAAATGGCTCAGATGCTGCCGCCTGGGATCACGGTGAAACCGACGTCCACCATGCGCGGGCACACCGTTTCACCACGCAGCCGGGCCAGCAAGCGCTCGGCGCCGATCTGCCCCATGCGTTCGCGCGGCGTCAGCACGCTGGCCAGCTTCGGCACCATCACCTGACCGATGTCATGGCCGTGGAAACCGGCGATCGCCATGTCCTGCGGGATCGACAGCCCCTGTCGCTGGCACTCGAAGGCCGCGCCGATCGCCAGGTCATCGTTGGTGCAGAAGATACTGTCGATCTGCGGATAATCGCGCTGCGCCTGGCGCAGCAGCTCGCCGCCGGCGGAATAGGAGGAAGATCGCGCGGTCATGATGCTGTAAGGCTCCAGACCGGATTCACGCATCGCCTGCTCATACCCCTGCTGCTTGATGAGGGTACGTTCATCCTGGCGGGCGCCGAAATAGACCACGTGACGGTGGCCGTGCGCGATGATCTGCTGGGTCATCTGGCGCGCCGCCTCGAAGTTGTTGAAGCCCACCGCCAGATCGATGCACGGCGAGACGCAGTCCATCAGCTCTACCACCGGAATGCCCGCCACCTCGATCATTTTCAGGGTGCGCGGCGTGTGATGGCGCTCAGACAGGATCAAACCGTCGATATTGTAAGACAGCAGCGAGGTCAGACGCTCTTCTTCACGCTCCGGCAGGTAGCCATAGTGCGCCAGCATGGTCTGGTAGTTGTGCGCGTCGGTCACGCTTTCGATGCCGCGCAGCACTTCGGCGAACACCTGGTTGGTCAACGACGGCAACAGCACGCCAATCGCCCGGCTGGTGGCGTTGGAGAGGATGTCCGGCGCGCGGTTGGGGATGTAGCCCAGCTCATCCAGCGCGACGGCGATTTTTTGCTGCAGGGCGGCGGAAACCTGGTCGGGATTGCGCAGATAACGGCTCACCGTCATCTTGGTCACGCCCACCTTGTCCGCCACATCCTGGAGTACCGGCCGTTTTTTCTTCATTATCAATGAACTGACTAACCGTGAATGGGCAGTCATTTTAGCAAAAAAAACGGCGGGCCGATATTGTCGGTTATGCGACGGCCAACGCAAAAAGGGCTCACACCGTGAGCCCTTCATACGCAGACAAAGGGGAAAAAGCGTGGTTTTTCCCCTTTGTGATTGTCAGCCGAAAATCAATAAATTGATTTTCCTTGTTTTTATATGTTTTGCCGGCGTTAAGTCAGGCAGCGTCATCAGGCTTGTCGTTAACCTCAAGGGCTCACACCGTGAGCCCTTGATATTTACCGCTTAATCACACCGGCGGCAGATCGAACAGCAGGATTTCGCTCTCTTCGTCGGCCTGAATCGTCAGCGCAGATTCATCCCACACCGCGAACGCGTCGCTGATGCCGGCGGTCTGGCCGTTGACCGAGACCTTACCGCGCACCACCTGGATCCAAACGCGACGGCCGGCGGCGATCGGGCATTCCCCCTGCTCGCCTTTATTCAGCGCCCAACGCGACAGCGTCATATCCTGGAACACCTTCAGCGAGCCGTCACGCGCATCCGGCGACAGCACCAGCTGACGGCCCTGCGGCGCGTCGAACATGCGCTGCTCGTAGCGTGGCTCAAGCCCGACCTGATCCGGGATGATCCAAATCTGGTACAGGTGCAACGGACGATCCTGATTGGCGTTGTACTCAGAGTGACGCACCCCGGTGCCCGCACTCATGATCTGGAATTCGCCGGCCTGGATCTGCTCCTTGTTGCCCATGCTGTCCTGATGTTCCACCGTGCCGCTCAGCACATAGGTCAGGATTTCCATGTCTTTATGCGGGTGGGTACCGAAACCCTGCCCTGCGTCGATCATATCTTCGTTGATCACCCGCAGCGCCGAGAACCCCATAAAGTTCGGATCGTAGTAATCGGCAAATGAGAAGGTGTGCCAGCTATCCAGCCAGCCATGATTGGCGTGGCCGCGGTCTTCCGCTTTACGTACATAAATCATATTCAACTCTCCTCAATGTTTTTTTACAGTCTAGTCCTGCCAGCAGAATAAGAAAGCGTAAAAAACTCATGCCTCTGTTCAAAAATTTCGATGGAATGGAACAGCGGATGGGCAGCGGATTTGTTGAAGGCGGAAACGGCTGAAAAACGGCAAAAAAAAAGCCAGCACCCGAGCTGGCTAAGTAAACACTGGAAGCAATGTGAGCAATGTCGTGCCTTCGCAGCGAGAGTATCAAGGGTTGATGCCCTCCCCGGAACGCATCGCAATAATAATCATTATCATTCGCACCTGTAAAGCGTTTTTTTTGACCCGTTCAAATAATATTGACTCAAGGCAGTAAACGGATAAATTCAGAGGTTATTCAACCGGTAAGCAAAAGGAGCAGCGACATGAGCGAGATCGTGATACGCCACGTGGAAACAACGGATGCGCAAGCCCTGCATCATCTTTATTCGCAGACACCCGTCTATCGCGATACGCTGCAGCTCCCGCTACCGTCCGTCGAGTCCTGGCAGAAGCGCCTCGCCAATCCCGAACCGGGCACGCATAACCTGGCGGCCATCATCGACGGGCAGCTTGCCGGCCAGTTGGTTGTGATGCTGAATCAACGCGTTCGCCGCCGCCACGTCGCCACCTTCGGCATCGGCGTCGATCCGCGCTACCACGGCAAAGGCGTCGGTAGCCGCCTGATGCAGGCGATGATCGACCTGTGTGACAACTGGGCGGCCATTGAGCGCATCGAACTGACGGTGTTCACCGACAACCCGGCGGCCATCGCGCTATACCGCAAATTCGGTTTCGAGATAGAGGGCACCAGCCGCGCCTATGCCATGCGCGACGGCGTGCTGGTCGACGCCTACCATATGGCGCGTTTGCGCTCCGGGCAGCCGTACGGCGATGCGTAATATTCCCCACCCGCAGGGGCCGCTGTGCCGGCCCCTGCATATCAACCGCCGAACCTTTTTACAAGCGCTGGCCGGCCTGACCGCCGCCGTCGGCATATTCTCTCCTCTCACCCCATTAGGTGCCGCTATGCCAACTCCCGCCGCCGGGCGCCCAGGCGCTCGCAACCTGATTACCGATGTGCCGGGCCTGAAGGTCGGCGTGGCGCAGGACAGCCGGGTGCGCACCGGCGCGACGGTTATCCTGCCGGACAGCCCGGCGATTGCTGCCGTGGACGTGCGCGGCGGCGGCCCCGCCACCCGGGAAACCGACGCGCTGGGTGAGGACAATTTGGTACAGACCATCGATGCGCTGACGTTCAGCGGCGGCTCGGTTTACGGTCTGGCGGCGGCGGATGGCGTCGCAGCCTGGCTGGGGCAACAGGGTAAAGGCTACGCGCTGCGCCCGGCACCCGGCGTGCCGGTCTCCCCTATCGTGCCCACCGCCTGCCTGTACGATCTGGCCAACGGCGGCGACAAAAACTGGCAGCTCACGCCGCCGTATCGCCAGTTGGGCATCGAGGCGGTCGGCAAAGCCGGCCTGGATTTTCCGCTGGGCACCGTCGGCGCCGGCTACGGCGCCATGACCGGCATGGGCAAGCTGAAAGGCGGCCTCGGTTCGGCGTCTATCGCCGCCGCCAACGGCGCTACCGTCGGCGCGCTGGTGGCGGTCAACAGCCTGGGTGCGGTGGTAGCGCCCGGCACCCGCGCTTTCTGGGCGACGCCCTATGAAATTGACGGTGAATTCGGCAACGGCGGCGCGGCGGCGCTGGCGCAACTACGCGCTCAGGGCGAAGACTGGATGGTGCAAGAGCCGCAGGGCGGCAGAAAGAACACCACCCTGGCCTGCATCGCCACCGATCTGGCGCTGACGCGCGTGGAGTTGAAACGGGTGGCCATCATGGCGCAAGACGGCATGGCGCGCGCTATTCGCCCGCTGCACAGCCCGTTTGACGGCGACGTGGTGTTCGCCCTGTCCACCGGGCAGCGCGAAGTACAGGGCAGCCGCGAACTGGCGGTGCTGCAAATCGGCGCGCTGGCGGCGGACACCCTCGCTCGGGCGATCGCCCGTGGCGTGTATGCCGCCACACCGTGGCCAGGCAGCCAGGTTGCCACCTGGCGAACGCTCGGCGGCTAACGCGCCGCCATCAAAAAGGGGCGCTGGCGGCGCCCCTCGAGTTTTATTGCCCCTTACCGCTTAAATGCCGGCGGTTTCCCGAATATAGCGGCGCGCTTTCACAGCATACTCGAACGGGTTGGCCAGCGCCGGATCCTGCTCGGCTTCCACCACCATCCATCCCTTGTAACCGCGCTCGTCCAGCAGCTTGAACACCGGCCTGAAGTCGATCACGCCATCACCCGGCACGGTAAAGGTGCCCTTCTTCACGCCGTCGAGGAAGCTCAGCTTGTTGGCCTTCACTTCCGCCACCACCTCATCGCGCACGTCCTTCAGATGGACGTGGTTGATGCGCGGCAGATACTTCTCCAGGATCGCCATCATCGCCTGCTGGCTGCCTTCCGAATAGTAGGCGTGGCCGGTATCGAACAGCAGGTAGACGTCGTCGTTGACCATGCTCATGTAGCGATCGATTTCGGCGGTGGTCTGAATGCCGGTGCCCATGTGGTGATGCAGACACACCTGCATGCCTTTGCCGGCGGCGATCTTCGCCAGCTCGTTGTAACCGTCGGCCACCCGCCGCCACTCTTCATCGCTGAAGTACGGCTTCTCTTCGAACACGCCTTTGGTGGTGCCCTGAATGCTCTTGCTCTGTTCAGAACAGCCGATCACCCTGGCGCCCATGGCATGCAGGAAATTCATGTGGTTGATAAATTCATCGATGGTTTTGTCTTTCTGACCATCGGCGAAAAAGGTGCTGAACCAGGCGTTGCAGATCTGGATGCCGCGAATATCCAGCATCGGCTTCAGCACCGCCGGATCGCGCGGATATTTGCTGCCCACTTCGCTGCCGGTGAAGCCAGCCAGCGCCATTTCGCTGACGCACTGCTGAAAGGTGTTTTCCTTGCCCAGATCGGGCATATCGTCGTTGGTCCAGCCGATCGGCGCAATGGCCAATTTCACGTTGTCTTTATTCATGGTCTGCCTCGGTCCTTGGAGGGCCGCCGGTGCAAACGCCGCCGGCGAGCCGAATAAGATTAGTTGCCCAACAGCTCTCTTTCGATGCGCTCTCTGGTCGCCACCGCCTGGCTCGGCATCTTTTCCGGATAGCCGAACAGCGAGGTGCAGATGATCGATTCGCCGCCGACCTTGAAGCTGCGGTTGGCGAATTCCATGTCGCGCAGCGTCTGGAACAGGGCATCGAAATTCACCTCGCCTTCGCCGATGCCGACATGCTGGTGCACCGCGGCGTCAACGCCCGGCGGGTTGACGATATAACGGCAATGCTTGGTGTGGTTCATGGTGTCGGCGATCAGCACGTGGGAAAGATCGTCCCCGGCGTACTTCAGCATGCCGGCCACGTCGCCCTGCCCCTTGTCGTAGTAGAAGGTGTGCGGCACGCTGTAGAGGTATTTGACGTGGTCGCTGCGCAGCGATTTCACCAGATCGGCGGTTTCGTTGCTCAGCTCACAGAAGTCCCACGGATGCGACTGGATCTCCATACGGATGCCCTCACGCTCGACGATCGGCAGCAGCTCCTCCATCGAGCGATACCACAGCTCCTCGCAGATCTCCGGCTCGTTGGGGTTACCGGCCAACTCGGTGTTGATCACCTGCACGCCCATCTCCACCGCGATTTCGATCATCCGTCGCCAGTTTTTGACCGCCGCCTGGCGGCGATCTTCCCCCGGCCCGGACCAGCGATACACCACGATAAATGAGGATATTTCCACGCCGGTCGCTTTCAGGGCGTTTTTATACTCCGCCATGATTTCGCGGCTGGCCTTCGGATGCTTGTAAAACGGGTTGATCTGCGGGTGCGGCGACTGCTCGATGTACTTATAGCCCCAGTCCGCCACCTGCTGAACCATTTTGGTCACGCCCAAATCCCGGATAACGTCGACATCAAAAGCGATCTTCATGGTCACTCCTCTGCAATCGTGGGTACGGGGTTCAAGCCGATGGCTTGTTGTAAAACGCCGGGCGCGCCGGCAGGGTCACCGGTACGATCTCGCCGCTGAGCTGGGCCGCCACGCAGGCGTCGGCGGTCACGGCGGCGGCGTAGCCGTCCCAGGCGGAAGGCCCGGTCAGTTGGCCCGCGGCCACGTCGTTGATGAACCCCTGCAGCTCGACGTCATAGGCGTCGATAAAGCGATCCTTCCAGTCGGTCAGAATTTCGGTCGACAGGCGGGCGCCGCTGCGCAGCTGCACCGAGGACGGCTCCGGCAGTTTAGCGATGCCGGTTTCCCCCACCACTTCACACTGAATGTCGTAGCCGTACTGGCAGTTGACGAAAATCTCGACGTCGATGCGGGTGCCTTTGGCGGTTTCGAACAGCACAATCTGCGGATCTTTCAGATGCGGGAACGCCTTCGGGCTCTTGCGCGGGAACACCACCTGCACCGACACATAGTCGTCGTCGAGCAGCCAGCGCAGCACGTCGATTTCGTGGATCAGGGTGTCGGTGATCGCCATATCGGTGGTGTAAGCCTCGCCGACCGTCGGGTTGCGGTGCGCGCAGTGCAACATCAGCGGTTCGCCGATCTGGCCGCTGGTCAGCACCTGTTTCAGCGCGCGATAGCCCTGGTCATAGGGGCGCATAAAGCCGACCTGCACCAGCCGCTTGCCGTACTTCGCTTCGGCATCGACGATGTTTTTGCAGCCCTGCGCGGTCACCGCCAGCGGTTTCTCGCAGAACACCGGTTTGCCGGCGGCGATGGCCGCCAGCACGAATTCTTCGTGACTCGGCCCCCAGGAGGTGACCAGCACCGCCTGCACGTCGGCGGCCTTGATCAGATCGTGGCCGCTGTCATACACCCGCGCATCCAGCTGCAGATCGTTCACCGCCTTGGCGGCGTTGTCGCGATTGATGTCGTTCACCGCCACGACGCGGGCGCCCTGCAAAACTTGACTGCAGCGACGGATATGATCGCGGCCGATGGCGCCGGTGCCGATAACCCCAATGTTCAAAGTCATTTTCGCTACCCTCTGGAAAGTGTGTTGTGTTCGAAAACGAATCAGTAATCGCGCGCCTTATCGATGTTTTCCTGCAGTTTGCGCGCCACTGCGACGATTTTTTCGCTGTCGGCCACCTGAGCGCCGCCCACGCGCCACCAGCTGAGGTACTTGTGCACCATGGTCTTCGGCAGCACTTTGATGTCGAGCAGCGTGGACACGGTTTGCCTGCGGGCGTCGGCCAGCGCGTCGAGCAGCTGCTGCTCGGTGGTGACGCGATAGGTTTTGCACCCGTAAGCCGCCGCCAGCATGGCGAAATCGACCGGCACCAGTTTGCCGTCGAGCTTGCCGCCCTCTGGATTACGGAAGCGGAATTCGGTGGTGTAGCTGTCCATGCCGTGCTCCATCTGCAGGTTGTTGATGCAGCCGTTGGTCATGTTGTCGAACAGCACCACGTTGATCTTGCAGCCTTCCTGAATCGAGGTGACCAGCTCGGAATGGAGCATCATGAAGGCGCCGTCACCCACCATCGCGTACACCTCGCGCTGCGGCTCGGCCAGCTTGACCCCCAGCGCAGCGTTCACCTCGTACCCCATGCAGGAGTAACCGTATTCCACGTGGTAACCGTGCTCGCCATGGTTGTGCCACACCCGCTGCAGGTCGCCCGGCAGGCTACCGGCGGCGGCGACAATCACGCTGTCCGGCGGCAGCTCACGGTTCAGCACCCCCAGCACCCGGCTTTGCGTCATCGCCGAGTCGGTCTGCGCGATAAATTCGGCGAACACCCGCTCGCGATCGAGGTGATCGTCGATCTCCGGTACAAAACCCGCGCCGCCGTATTCCACCGCGTAAACCCGCTCGGTCTCTTCACGCTGGGCTGCGCGCGCCGCGGCGATGGCGTCGCCCCAGCCGGCGCGGTAGTCAGCCTGCGCCAGCAGCGCGCCCAATGCGTTCAGGGCCTCGCGGGCGTCCGCCAGCACCTGCACGCCGTCGAGCTTGCCGGCGTCAAAGGCGCTGACGTTGATATTGAGGAAGTTAACGTCCGGGTGTTGGAACAGCCATTTGGACGAGGTGGTGAAATCGGTGTAACGGGTACCGACGCCGATCACCAGATCGGCCTGCCGGGCCAACGTGTTGGCCGCCAGGCAGCCGGTTTCCCCGATGCCACCGAGGTTGAATGCATGGTCGCTCGGCACCGTGCCTTTGCCGGCCTGGGTTTCGGCAAACGGAATGCCGAAGCGCTCGGCAAATTCGCGCAGCGCCCGCCCGGCCTGCGAGTATTTCACGCCGCCGCCGCACACCAGCAGCGGTTTGCGTTTGGCCGTCAGCAGCGCCAAGGCGTCCGCCAACATGCCGTCGGTCGCCGGGCGGCGATCGAGCCGGTGCACGCGTTTTTGGAAGAAATAGTCGGGGTAGTCGTAGGCTTCCCCCTGCACGTCCTGCGGCAGACACAGCGTCACCGCGCCGGTTTCCGCCGGATCGGTCAGCACGCGCATCGCGTTGATGCAGGCGCTCATCAGCTGTTCCGGCCGCACGATGCGGTCCCAGTACTTGCTCACCGCGCGGAACGCGTCGTTGGTGCTGATGCTGAGATCGTAAGACTGTTCGATTTGCTGCAGCACCGGATCCGGCTGGCGGGAAGCGTAAACGTCGCCTGGCAGCAGCAATAAAGGGATGCGGTTGGCGGTGGCGGTAGCCGCGGCGGTGATCATATTGGCGGCGCCGGGGCCGACCGAGGAGGTGCAGGCGTAAATCTGCCGGCGCAATTTCTGCTTGGCGAAGCCGATCGCCGCGTGGGCCATCCCCTGTTCGTTGCGGCCCTGGTGCACCCGCAGATCGCCACTATCCTGTTCCAGCGCTTGCCCCAACCCCAGTACGTTGCCGTGGCCGAAAATCGCGAAAATGCCCGCGACGAATTTGGTTTCCACCCCGTCGGCCAGCAGATACTGGTTATCGAGAAATCTGACGAGCGCCTGCGCCATGGTTAGCCTGATCTTGCCCATTTACTCACCCTTTAGATTGAGGGCCGCCCCGGAAAGGGCTCGCGCCGAGCCGACAATCCCGTGTTTGTGTTACGCGGCGGCAGCTATTATCTTGAGCAGGCGATGCCCGCTGCTCACGAAGTCGACAACCTGAAACGTGAAGCGATTATAAACAAATATATTTTTCATAAAATCACATTACAGAAGAAACATTTCATTTTGCGATAAAGATCGCATATTAGATGAAAAGCCCGTTTCATCTCGTGGTTTGGCCTTTACCGGCTTAGCGCCGCGCACCAGCCGGGGAATGCCATCAGCACGCAGGGCGACCGTCTTTCATCCTGCCCCGGCGCCTCTTTGCCACACGCCCTCCGCCACCCTCTCATGGCGACTTAATCCGCTTTTTCCGCTCCTCCGTCGATGTTTTAAATGCATCACATTTTTGGGGTGTAAATTTCATTCCATATTGAAATTGAAATTTTCATTCCCCATACTGTTCCCATGCTTCCTGCAAGGCGCCACGCTCGGGCCGCCGCCGGAGTTTTGCTTAAACAGAAGGAAACGGGTATGGCTACACAAGAAAAACAGCTTGATGTCATTTGTCTCGGGCGCATCGCCGTCGATTTCTATGCTCAGCAGATCGGCGCGCGTCTGGAAGACGCCGGCACATTCGCCAAATACCTCGGCGGCTCTTCCGGCAACGTGGCCTACGGCACCGCCATTCAGGGGTTGAAATCCGGCATGCTGGCCCGCGTCGGCGATGAACACATGGGCCGCTTTCTGCGTGAAGAGCTGCAGCGCGTCGGGGCCGATACCCGCTGTCTGATCACCGACAAACACCGGTTAACCGGCCTGGTGATCCTCGGCATCAAGGATCAGGAAACCTTCCCGCTGATCTTCTACCGCGAAAACTGCGCGGACATGGCGCTGACGCCGGACGACATCGACGAAACCTACATCGCCAGCGCGCGCGCGCTGGCCATCACCGGCACGCACCTGTCGCACCCGAACACCCGCGCCGCCGTGTTGAAGGCGCTGGAATACGCGCGCCGCCACGGTTTGCGCACCGCGCTCGACATCGATTATCGCCCGGTGCTGTGGGGGCTGACGTCGCTGGGCGACGGCGAAACCCGCTTTGTGGAATCGGCACAGGTGACCCGCGAGCTGCAGGAAGTGCTGCACCATTTCGATCTGATCGTCGGCACCGAAGAGGAATTTCATATCGCCGGCGGCAGCACCGATACGCTGACGGCGCTGAAAAACGTGCGCCGGACGACCGCGGCCACGCTGGTGTGCAAGCGCGGCGCGCAGGGCTGCTCGGTGTTCGAAGATGACATCGCCGACGACTGGGCGCAGGTGAAGCTGCACGCCGGCGTGCGGGTGGAGGTGCTGAACGTGCTGGGGGCCGGCGACGCCTTTATGTCCGGTCTGCTGCGCGGCTATCTGAACGATGAGGGTTGGGATCAGGCCTGCCGCTACGCCAACGCCTGCGGCGCATTGGTGGTCTCGCGCCACGGCTGCGCGCCGGCCATGCCGACCAAACGGGAGCTGGACGACTACCTGCAGCGTGAACAACAGGTCACGCGCCCGGACCGCGACGCGCGCCTGAACCACCTGCACCGGGTCACCACCCGCAAGCAACAGTGGCCGGAACTGTGCGTGTTCGCCTTCGATCACCGCAAGCAGCTGGCGGACATGGCGCGCGAAGCCGGCGTCGGCGAGGAACGCATCCCGCGTCTGAAGACCCTGCTGCTCACTGCGGCGCGACAGGCCGCCGCGCAGGCCGGGCTCAACGGCAACAGCGGCATTCTGGCCGACACCACCTACGGGCAGGCGGCGCTGAACGAAATCACCGGCCAGGGATGGTGGATCGGCCGGCCGGTGGAGCTGCCCAGCTCGCGCCCGCTGCGCCTGGAGCACGGCAATATCGGCTCGCAATTGATCGACTGGCCGCAGGAGCACGTGGTGAAGTGCCTGGTGTTTTATCACCCACACGACGCGGCGGAACTGCGCCGCGAACAGGATGCGCTGATCGCCGACGTCTACCGCGGCTGCTGCAAATCCGGCCATGAGCTGCTGCTGGAGGTGATCCTGCCGGACGGCAATGCCGACAAGGACGAGCGCTATTACCTGGAGATGATTGAACACTTCTACCAGTTGGGCATTCAGCCGGACTGGTGGAAACTGCCGCCGCTGAGCGCGGAAAACTGGCAGCGGGTCGGCGCGCTGATCGACGCCTGCGATCCCGACTGCCGCGGCGTGCTGATCCTGGGGCTCGACTCCCCGGAGGCGGTGCTGAAGGCGGGCTTTGCCGCCGCCGCAGATGCGCGCTGGGTGAAAGGTTTCGCCGTCGGCCGCACCATTTTCGGCCAACCTTCGCGCCGCTGGCTACAGGGGGAAATCGACGACGCGGCCCTGATCGAGCAGGTGAAACAAAAATACCTGACGCTGATCGGTTTCTGGCGCCAGTACCGTCCGCAGGCGGGCGGCGCGCACTGACAGCAACAGCAGGTTCACGTCCCCTTAAGGCCATTTCGCCGCTTTAAGGGGATTTTTTTGCCCATTTTCTGTGAAGTCGCGCAATGTGCGATCGAATAAATCGCTTTTTGAGGAAATGAAATTTCCGCTCCGTCTGTTAAAATACCCTGTCAATATTTCAGGCGTCAGGCCAATGCGCCTTCACCCCACTGCGAGCCGAATGGATGAACAACCCAACTCAACTTTCGCTGTTACAGGACGAGATCCGCCACCGTTATGAAACGCTGAGCAAGCGTTTGAAGCAGGTGGCGCGCTACATTTTGGATAACAGTAACAGCATCGCTTTCGATACCGTTGCCTCCATCGCCGCACAGGCCAGCGTGCCGCCTTCCACCCTGATCCGTTTCGCCAACGCCTTCGGCTTCAGCGGCTTCAACGAAATGAAGCAGGTGTTCCGTCAGCATCTGATGGAAGAGACGGTGAACTATACCGAGCGCGCGCGCCTGTTCCGCCAAACCTCCACCGACGACAACGTCGCGCCGGAGAAACCGGCGGAGATTCTCAACGTGTTCACCATGGTCAACGCGCAGGCGCTGCAGCAGCTGGCGATGCAGATCGCCCCCGAGCAGCTGGATCGCGCCGTCGAGCTGCTCAACAACGCCGAAAACATCTACGTGATCGGCCTGCGCCGCTCGTTCAGCGTCGCTTCCTACCTCACCTATGCGCTGCGCCATCTGGAGCGCCGCGCGTTTCTGATCGACGGCCTGGGCGGGATGTTCACCGAACAGCTGAGCATGGTGAAACCGAAGGACGTGGTGATCGCCATCAGCTATTCGCCGTACGCCCGCGAGGCGGTGGAACTGGTGGAATTGGGCGCCAAGCGCGGCGCGCAGCAGATCGCCATCACCGACAGCCAGGTCAGCCCGCTGGCCGCCTTCAGCGACGTCTGTTTCGTGGTGCGCGAAGCGCAGGTGGACGGGTTCCGCTCGCAGGTGGCTTCGATGTGCCTGGCGCAGACGCTGGCGGTCTCGCTGGCGCTGAATAACGCCCGGGACGAGTAAAGCTGACAAAAAAGCCCGGCAAGCCGGGCCTCAAGCGCCTATTGCGCGGCGGGGTAGCCGTCGCCGTTAATCCAGGCGTGGTCTTTTTCCCAGGTGAACTTCCACTGCCGCACCGGCCCGGCCATCACGTTGAGGTAATAGTTGTCGTAACCCGCCAGGGTCGCCACCGGGTGATAACCGCGCGGCACTTTCACCACGTCGCGATTGTAGACCGGCATGCACTCGTCGAGCGTGCGGTCGTCGGTATAGACGCGCTGCATGCAGAACCCTTGCTCCGGCTGAATGCGGTGATAGTACGTCTCTTCCAGATAGGTTTCGTCCGGCGAGTCTTCTTGATCGTGCTTGTGGCTCGGGTAGGAGCTGGTGTTGCCCTCGTCGGTGTAAACCTCCACCACCAGCAGACTGTCGGCCGGCTCGCTGTCCGGCAGAATGTTGTGCACCAGCCGCTGGTTGCGCCCCTTGCCGCGCCGCTCCACGCCGATATCCGCCGGCGTGATCAGCCGTGAAGGCAGGTGGCCGCCGCCGGGCGCGCTGCACACCGCCAGCTCCAGATCGGTTTCCGCCCGCACGTCGATGCGATCGTGGTGCGGCACATACACCGCATACGGCGGCGTGCGCTCGAACGGGCTCATGCGTTTGCCGATATGCGGGTATTCAGCGCGCCGCGTGGCGACGGAGGCGATACCGGCCACCAGCACCAGACACAGTTCCTTGTCGCCGCATTCCAGCTGCAGCGACTGCCCGGCAGCCAGGCGGTAAACGTCAAAGCCGACATAGCGCCAACCGGCATTTTCCGGCGTCACGTGCTGGATACGCCCCTCGGCGTTCGGCGTCTGACATTTGGCAAGCAGTGAAGACATTTCGATTCTCCTGTTAACTCGCAGTGCAAAGGCCGTTGCTCCGAAGGAGCAACGGCCTGGCCTGAGTGTGAAAGCGCTTAGCCCAGCGTCGGCATGCTGAATTCGGACACCGTCTGCTGCCCGGCCGGCCAGCGCGCGGTGGCGGTCTTCATGCGCGTGTAGAAGCGCACGCCGTCGGTGCCGTGCACGTTCAACGCGCCGAACACCGAGCGCTTCCAGCCGCCGAAGCTGTGGAACGCCATCGGCACCGGCACCGGCACGTTGACGCCGACCATTCCGGCCTGCACGTCTTGCACGAACTGGCGCGCATAGTGGCCGCTGCCGGTGAAGATGGCGCTGCCGTTGCCGAATTCGTGGCCGTTCACCGTGTCGATGGCGGTGCGGTAGTCCGGCACCCGTACGATGCCCAGCACCGGCCCGAAAATCTCTTCGCGGTAGATGCGCATGTTCGGCGTCACATGGTCGAACAGCGTGCCGCCGACGTAGTAGCCTTCAGGATAGCCCGGCACCTGATAGTTGCGGCCGTCGGCCACCAGGGTGGCGCCTTCTTCCACGCCCAAATCGATGTAGCCCAGCACCTTTTTCTGGTGAGCGGACGACACCAGCGGCCCCATTTCATTCTCTTCGCCGCCCTGCTGCAAGCCCGGCCCGACCCGCAGCTGCGCGATCAGCGGCTTCAGTTTGGCGATCAGTTTATCGGCAGTGTCGTCACCGACCACCACGGCGATCGGCAACGCCATGCAGCGCTCGCCGGCAGAGCCGAACGCGCCGCCCATCAGCGCGTTGACCGTGGCGTCCAGATCGGCGTCCGGCATGACGATCGCCTGGTTCTTCGCCGCGCCGAAGGCCTGCACCCGCTTGCCGTGCGCGCTGGCGGTGGTATAGATATGTTCCGCCACGGTGGAGGAGCCGACGAAGCTCACCGCCTGAATGCGCGGATCGGTACACAGCTGCGCCGCCTCTTCATTGGCGCAGTGCACCACGTTGAACACGCCGTCCGGCAAACCGGCTTCCTTCAACAGTTCCGCCAGGCGCACCGAGGCCGAAGGCACCAGCGCCGGCGGCTTGAGGACGAAGGTGTTGCCGCAGGCCAGCGCGATGGGGAACATCCACATCGGCACCATCGCCGGGAAGTTGAACGGAGTAATGCCCGCCACCACGCCCAGCGGCTGCATCAGCGAGAAGCTGTCGACGCCGCTGCCGACATCAGATGAGTACTCGCCCTTGATCAGATGCGGGATGCCGCAGGCGAATTCGACCACTTCCATGCCGCGCGTCAGTTCGCCCAGCGCATCCGAATACACTTTGCCGTGCTCGCTGACGATAAGCTCGGCCAGCTCGTCGCGGTGCTGTTCCAGCAGCGCCTTGAAATTGAACATGATGCGCGCGCGGCGCAGCGGCGTAGTGCGCGACCAGTCGGCGAACGCCCGGTGGGCCACGTCGATGGCCTGCTTGACTTCGGCGGCGGTGCTCTGCGTGACGCGCCGCTCAACCTGCCCGCTGGCCGGGTTGTGCACGTCGACGGTCTGATTGCTGCTGCTCAGGCACACCTGCCCGTCAATAAAGTTACCCACGGTTTTCATGTCACGCCCTCTTTTCAAGTCCGCTGTCGCCTGGCCACACGCAGGCGGCGCGGCGTTAATCGTCCCGCTCGCCAAACCCCGTCGGCAAGCCGGCTACATCCTGACCGGATGCAGCAAACTCTATTTCATTGAAAAAAAAGTTTCAAATAAATTGTTTTGAAAAATTTATTTTTAGTGCGTGAGGTCGCAATTTTGCGG
This sequence comes from Serratia sp. CY37869, assembly GCF_052168895.1. NCBI lineage: Bacteria > Pseudomonadati > Pseudomonadota > Gammaproteobacteria > Enterobacterales > Yersiniaceae > Serratia > Serratia sp. CY37869. The sequence goes on along the minus strand of NZ_JBJNLU010000006.1, from coordinate 56,451 downwards.
TGTCGATCGGGTTGGCGCTTTCATTACCGCGCCAATCAAGGCGCGGTTTCGCAGGAGAGTCCATCGCTAATGCACACTGACTTTGCTACAGAAAATCCGCACTGCGCCTGACCTGCGGCCGTTACCGCCTCCCTCCGAACGCCCAAGGCGCCCGGATCGCTCGCGACGGTTTTTTTTGAACTGGATCTAAAAATCAATATTCCATTATTCACTAATTATGAAATAAATGTTCTTGTTTGTTCCAGCATTTATCAACGACATCGCCTTGATGACAGGCACGGTTCACACCCTTCCGCTCGCCCTCTTCCCGACACCCCAACCGTGCGGACGGAAGCCAGGATAAAAATCGGAGCAACACATGTCATATCAGCGTAAGCACAATACCGGTTACATATTGCGAATTTGCGGCATCGCCGCCCTGGGCGGCATTCTGTTCGGCTACGACACCGCCGTGATCTCCGGCGCGATCGAAGCGTTGAAAACCTATTTCAATCTCAGCCCGGCCGAAACCGGCTGGGCCGTCTCCAACGTGGTGATCGGCTGCGTGGTCGGCGCCTTCGCCGCCGGGCCGCTGGCGGCGCGCTGGGGCCGTAAAAAAGCGCTGATGCTGGCGGCGCTGCTGTTCACCGTTTCCGCCGTCGGCGCCGCATTGGCCCCGACCTTCACCTGGTTCGTCATTTACCGCATCATTGGCGGGCTGGCGGTCGGCATCGCCGCCACCGTGTCGCCGATGTACATGTCGGAAGTGTCGCCGAAAGACATGCGCGGGCGGGCGCTCAGCATGCAGCAGTTCGCCATCGTCTTCGGTCAGATCGTGATTTTCTACGTCAACTTCAAAATCGCCAGCCTCGCCAGCGAAGCCTGGCTGGTGGAAATGGGCTGGCGCTGGATGTTCGCCTCGGGCGTGATCCCCTGCATTCTGTTCTGCATCCTGGTGTTCGTCATTCCTGAATCGCCGCGCTGGAACGTGATGATGGGCCGCGACGATCAGGCGCTGGCGATGTTGACCAAAGTCTCCAACGCCGCCCACGCGCAGAATCTGCTGAAAGAAATCAAAGACTCGCTGCAGCAGGATCAACAGCAGCAGCACCGGAAGCTGAACTACGGCGATGTGCGGGTGCGTTTCATCCTGTTCGTCGGCTGTATGATCGCCATGCTGCAACAGGTCACCGGCGTTAACGTGATGATGTACTACGCGCCGGTGGTGCTGAAAACCGTCACCGAAAACGCGCAGGAAGCGCTGTTCCAGACCATCTGGATCGGCGTGCTGCAGCTGGTCGGTTCGGTCATCGGCGCCATGCTGATGGATCGCATGGGCCGCATTCCGTTGATGCGTTACGGCACGCTGGGCGCCATCGCGGGCCTGCTGCTCACCTCGTACGCGCTCTACACCCAGGCCACCGGCTATTTCGCGCTGTTCGGCATGCTGTTCTTCATGGTGTTTTATGCGCTCTCCTGGGGCGTCGGCGCCTGGGTGCTGGTGTCGGAGATCTTCCCGAACCGCATGCGCGCACAGGGGATGAGCATCGCCGTCGGCTGCATGTGGGTCGCCAACTTCGCGGTGTCGCAGTCGTTCCCGATGATCAACGATCACCCTTACCTGTTCTCGCATTTCCACGGCGCCTTCCCGATGTGGATCTTCGCCGCCTGCTGCCTGTTCAGCTACTGGTTTATCGGCCGCTATATCCCGGAAACCAAAGGCGTCTCGCTGGAAAAAATGGAGCAGGTGGTGTTGGCCAAACGCCACCGCCAATCCCAGCCCGACGGCAAGCCGCTGCCGCTGGAAAACGGCAAATCCTGATCTCTCAACCCTGACCGCTGGAGTCATGCCCATGAACATTGCGCTGGACCGCTTCTGCATTAACCGCAAGATCGCGCCGAATCTCGATCTGGACCGTTTTTTCCGCCTGGTGAAACGCTGCGGGCTCAGCAAAGTCGAGCTGCGCAACGACATGCCCAGCGGCAAGGTGACCGACGATCTGAGCGACGCGCAGCTCAACGCGCTCGCCGCGCAATACGGCATCGAGATCGTCACGATCAACGCCCTCGGCAGGTTCAATCTGATGGATGACCCGGCAGCGCTGCAACAGCGCGCCGAAGCGATGCTGGCGCAGGCGCAGGCCATCCGCAGCCGGGCGCTGGTGCTATGCCCCCACTGCAGCGCCGACGACACGCGCAGCGAGCAGCAAAAACGCGACGACACCCTCGCGGCGTTGCGGCTGCTGGCACCGCTGTTTGCCCGCTATGGCGTACAGGGATACGTCGAACCGCTGGGCTTCGGCATCAGCTCGTTGCGATCGTCGCTGTTGTCCCAGGCGCTTATCCGCGACTCGGGCGCGCCGTACCGCATTGTGCTCGATACGTTCCACCACTATCTGAGCGGCGTGACGCAGGCCGACTTTGACGCGCAGATCCAGGTGGCGCAGATCGGCCTGGTGCATCTGTCCGGCGTGGAGGACGGGCGGGATAAAAGCGCGCTGAGCGACGAAGAGCGCATCATGCTGAGCGAGGGCGATCGGCTGGAGAGCCGCCGCCAGGTGCAGAACCTGGAACGCCTGGGCTACACCGGCGTCTATGCTTTCGAACCGTTCTCTTCACAGCTGGACCGCTGGAGCGAGGCGGATATCGAACGGGAAATCCGCCAGAGCATCGCCCTGCTGCAAGGGTAAACAAAACGGCCTCCGCGGAGGCCGTTTTTCATGGCGTTACTTCAGGTTGCCGACCACCAGCTGATGGCGCTCGTTGTAAAACTTACGGTAGGCCAGATAGCAGGCGATGATGGTCGACAGGCTGGCGGTGGAAAGCAGCATGAAGGTCACCATAATCTGATATTTGATCGCTTTCACCGGATCGATGCCGGCGAAGATCAGCCCGGACATCATGCCCGGCAGGCTGACCAGCCCAACGGTTTTCGCCGAGTCGACGGTCGGGATCAGCGAAGCGCGGATGCTGTCGCGGATCAGCGCCGCCGACGCGAACTTGGGCGTCGCCCCCAGGCTGAGCATCTCCTGAATCTTCTGCTGCTCGCTTTTGAAACGCTGGCCGAGGTTGGTATAGCACAGCCCCACCGCCACCATGGCGTTACCGGCGATCATCCCGGAGATGGGGATCACCTGCATCGGCGTAAATTCAATGGAGCCGGTCAACACCAGCACCGCCAGCGTCAGCACCGCGCCGGTGGTGATGGCGATAAACGACGTCACGAACGCGTGTTCGACGTACTTGCTGCGTTTCTTGGCGTTGTAGGCCGCGTTAAAGCAGATGAACAGCACCATCAACACGGTGAGAACGGCGTTATCCAGGTCGAAAATATACTTCAGCACGTAGCCGACGATGATCAGCTGCACCACCGCGCGGCAGATGCTCCAGATGATGTCCTTTTCCAGCGCCAGCTTTTCCCGGTGGCTGATCAGGATGGCGACCACCACCAGCACCATCGACAAGCCCAAGGATTCGTTGGTGATATTATGCTGATTCATGCTGTTGCTCCTGTGGCTCGGCGCCGTGCGCGCGCAGGGTGATCACCTCGTCCGCATGCGCGATCTCTTCGGTATCGTGCGTCACCCACAGCACCGCCAGCCGGTGTTCCGCCACCAGCTGATGCACGATTTCGTTGACGTTGCGCTTATTTTCCTCGTCCAACGCGCTGGTGATCTCATCGAGCAACAGCACCCGCGGCATAAACTGCAGGTTGCGGATCAGGGACACGCGCTGCTTCTCCCCGCCGGACAGTTCATTGATGCTTTTCGTCAGCATCGCCTCCGGCAGGCCGAAACGCGCCAGATCGGCCTTCATTTTTCGCTCGGCCGGCGGTTCCTGGCGGATCTGATACGGCAGCGCCAGATTGTCGTAAACCGTATTGCCGAATAGCGCCGGCGTCTGGAAGCAATAAGAGACCTGCTTGCGATACGCCTCCGGCGACATCTCGTCGATCGCCTGGCCGTCAAAATAGAGGCTTCCGCTGGTCGGATTCATTAAGGAAGAGATGATTTTCAGCAGCGTGCTTTTTCCGCAGCCGGAAGGCCCGGTGATCAGTTTGAACTCGCCCTCACCCAACGTGAAAGAGACGGAGTCCAGGATCACCTGGCGGTCTATTTGATAATGAATATCATCCAATCTCAGTATGTCTTTCTTTTCCTTCATTACGATGCCGGCTCCCTACACCTGTTCCCGTCTGAGCGATAAGTATATGGTCGCAAAAAACATCTTAGCAATGCCTGCGCGGAGGGCGGAAAGCTGAGAGGAGGATTGGCGGAGCGAAACGCCCCGCCAAATAATAAGATTAATTAATGTTTAGCTGTAAGATAGTCAAAAGCGACCGTCAGGGTCGAATCACTCTTTTTTTATCGCTGCCTGTTCGTCGCAGCTGTACCAGCGTAGAGAATTGTTGATGCTGCGGTGGGTGCAGCGGACCTTGCCCTCCTTTTCCAGCGCCAGCAGCAGGGTGCGGGTGGTATAAATGTTTTCACCGCATTTATCAGCCAGCTCGCGGGTCTTCGGCCACTGCTCCGGCGGGGGATGATGGCCGCCGGAGCCTTCCACACGATCCCTGCACAATCCTTGCAACACATTCAGCATCAGCGATTTTCTGCTTTCAAACGTTTTCGGCGCCTTGGCCATAGCATTCCTCCTGAGTGGTTACTGCTGAGCTCCCCGCTCACGACTGCACGTCAGCAATGCGCAGGGTATAAATCATGGTGGCGTCCGGAGGGATCGCCGGCGGGCTGCCCTGCTTGCCGTACGCCAGCGCCGGCGGCACCACCAGCGTGATCGAGCCGTGGCGCTGCAGCTTCTCGATAGCCGCGCGAAACAGCGGCGGATAGCGCGTCAATGGCTGCGAGATCACCGTTCCCGCGAGCTCCATGTCTTTGATCACCCGGCCGTCGGTCAGGCTTTCGCGCACCACGATATCCACCCGATCGTCGGCGCCGATCGCACCGCTGCCGGCATAGTCCACCCGGTAGTAGAAACCGAGCGCATCTTGCTTGACTCCCTCCTGGCGGGCGAAATCGGCCAGATAGGCCTTGCCGTCCGGAGGGGGAGCCTGTGTCTGTTGCGTCTGCTGCAAACGTTGCTGCGCCGTGCGCAGCGCGCTGTCGATGGCGGCCTCATCCAGCCGCAACCGCCCGGCCAGGGTATCGGCGATGCCCGCCAGCAAAAGCCGCCGATCCGCCTCCAGTCCCGCACGCCGGTTCTCCTGTTGCAGATGCAAAATATCGCGCCCCAGCGATACGCCGGCGGCATACGCCTGCTTGTCCGCCTCGCTGGCCAGCACCGGGGCCTCAGCCGCCTGCCGCCGCTCAGCCAGCAAGGTGTCTACCCGCTGTCGTTGCTGTGCCAACTGCGCCGTCAAGCTTGCGCTGCGCTGTTCGGCCCGCGTGAGCGAAGCGGCCAGCGCGGTGACCTCAGGCAACGGCGCAACGGCCTGCCGCAACGCCTTCAGGGCATCGGCCAGTGGCCGAATATCGACATCGGTCCGCTCGCTTTTCGGCGCCGCGGCGGCCTGAGCCGCCGCCAACTGGCGCTCCAGCTGACGGATTTTCTCCGCCTGCTGTTGTACAGAGTGCTTCAGAGAAGTTAAACGAGCGCCGTCTGCCCCCGCGACGGCGGCCGGTTTGGCGGCCGGTGCGGGCGCCGGTTTACGCGCGGTTTCCTCCTTGAGCGCGGCCGGCGGAGCCTGCCGCTGTTCGGCAAATTTCAACAGGGCGGGAATGCCGTCGTCAGCGGCGCAAACGGCGCCGCTCAGCGCCAACAGCCAAAGCCCCATCGCCCATCTTTGCGCGCATCGCTTCATGGCTACAGATTCTCGACCCGGTTGGACAGATCGGACATCAGCTCATGTTCAACGTCGGCGCAGAATTTCTCGGTTTTATATTGATAAAGAGCATCAATCGCTTTACGGGTGCTTTCATCCACATTGCCGCGCACGCCGGCATATCCGGAAGCGTTGGAAAGCAGACCGTTAAAATAGGCAATGCGTTTTTGGTAACTCTGCGGATTAATATTTTTTAATGAGTTAACCCGTTGCTGGCAAAGCGCGATACGTTGTTCATCGGATTTATCATTAGGATTGTTCTGTGAAATTTTTTTCACGGAATTCAGGTTTGTCTTGCTACCGCCCACGCAGCCTGACAGCGACATGACAGACAGTAAAAATATAGCAGAAACTACCGTGCGGCGGCCGCCGCAAGCATTAATCATCGTTATCATTCCGTTTATAATCCTTTAATTGTCACTTAGGTCATCATTATGTGGCGAACGGCAACAGCACATGCCTTAATTTGATTAATCAAAATGGGTTAGGCAGTGAAAAATCCCTATACCGCAGTGCGATAGAATAATTCACTACCGATGACATTGTTATTTAATTGTTAATGAATTAGACCTAAACGCGGGCTAAACACGAATAAAAAAACCAATCCCTTAGGAGAAGAAAACCACGAAACAACAATAAAAACAATAGATTATGTTTTATATTTTGTTTCTAAAGGGAAATTCATCATCTGCTGCCTCAGGGCGATATTAGCAAAACAATATGGCGAATTGTAGGTATCAGCCTATTTCCCCCGATCTAATATCTCGCATATCGTTATTTATATAGTGATTTATACTGGATAATATTTGTATACGATCTATTGGTTTTAAAGCAAATATATTTCTTTTTCCTTTTGGTTTTATATTCTGAATTTGACTTAATTTAATAAAATCTATTTCCAAGCAATACTATTATTTGCAAGAATATTCCCAGCAACACGCCACACGTAAAACTCGTATTTTATTTACCAGAAAATCCATTGTCGATTTTCCCAATCTCGTTATTTCTCATAAATAACGGATGTTGGCGTATTGCCCAGAGCAAAAGGATCTGGCTCCAACCGTACGGCCGGCGACATGACGTTGCCGCCGCTGCGGGGGATTTAGATGTGCTGTTCTTTTTATTTAAAAACTCTCTACAGGAACCTGAGAAATGAAACTGAATAAATTAATGCTGGCAACCGTGATTGCTTTCGCTTCTGCATCTGTTGCTCACGCCGCATCTAATCAGGGCAGCGGTAAAGTCACCTTTACCGGCGAAATTATCGATGCGCCATGCAGCGTCGCGCCGGAATCCGTTGACCAAACCGTACCAATGGGCCAGATCAGCAGCCGCATCCTGGCTAACCAGGGTAAATCCAGCATGCAACCTTTCAACATCGAACTGAAAGATTGCTCCATCTCCACCATGAAAAACGTCAAGGTGACCTTTACCGGCACGCCTGATCCGGTCAACAACAAACTGCTGGCCCTGAGCGGCACGGCAACCGGCGCCGGCATCGTGATCTACGACAACCTGCACTCCAAGGAAGTGGAACTGGGCACGGCGACCGACGGTCAGGGCCTGAACAACGGCGACAACTCGCTGAAATTCGCCGCTTACCTGCAGGGCAGCAGCGCCTCCGCCGCCGTGGTGCCGGGCGACTTCACCAGCGTGGCCAACTTCACCCTGGCTTACCTGTAATACCCCACAGGGGATGTCTCAGGGCATCCCCCGCTTGATTGCATGCCGACGAGAGCGGCAAGGGAACAGGGCAAGACAGGGAGACGCCAGCATGACTATCCGCCTTTGCGGCCTGTTGCTCATCGCGCTCAGCGTAGGCAGCGCGGCGGCGGCAGTGAAAAATCAGGGCCACGGCAAAGTCAGCCTGGGCGGCACCATCGTTGAAACGCCGTGCGGCATCGCCAGCGACAGCCTGGATCAAACCGTCGATTTCGGTCTGATCTCCATGACCGATGCCTCGCAGGACGGGCAATCGGTGCTGATCGGCAGCCGCCGTCATTTCACGATCAAACTGGTGAACTGCGAACTGGCCAGCCAGGTGAAGCCTGACTTCATCTATCGCGCAGCCAACGTCACCTTCGACGGCACCGCCGACAGCCGGGATCCTTCCCTGCTGGGCGTTTACGGCGAGGCGCAGGGCGTGGCTATCGAGCTGTTGACCGATGCCGGCACCCCGATCCCGCTCGGCAGCACGACGGCGGATTACCAGATCGTCGCCGGCGACAACACGCTGCGTTTTGGCGCGCAGTTGCGCCTGCATCCCGATAAGGCACGGGCGGGCGGCTTCAGCTCTCTGGCCAAATTCACCCTGTCTTATCTCTAGCGCCGGCGGGCGCTGCACAGCATTACGTATTCAGGTCGCACGGATGACCTGCTATTGGGCGCGGACTTGCCATGAGTGATTATGCTATGACGTCATTACTGACACGGAAACACCTACCTCTTCTCGTCATTCTATCTTTCCTCTGGGTGCGTCCGGCATTTTCCGCCACGGAATTCAATACCGACGTCCTGGATATCGGCGAGCGCAGCAAAGTGGATCTTTCGCGTTTCTCCGATGCCGACTACGTCATGCCCGGCGCTTATTTGCTGGACATCAAGATCAACCAGAAAACGCTGCCCCAGCGCAGCATTCAGTATTTCCCGTCGCCGGATAACAAGAGCGGCAGCCAGGTGTGCCTGCCGCCTGATCTGGTGGAAAAAATGGCGCTGAAAGAAGAAGCGGCCAAAAAAGTCACCCTGTGGCACGACAACCAGTGCGCCGACATTCGCGGCATCAAAGGCGCGACCGTCTCCGATCGCATCGGCGGCGGCGTGCTGGCGATCACCATCCCGCAGGCGTGGATGAAATACTCCGATCCCGACTGGACGCCGCCCGAGCAGTGGGACGACGGCATTCCCGGCCTGCTGCTGGACTACAACCTGAGCGGCCAGTTAGGCAAGCAGAATCACAACAACAACACCGCCCAGAACCTGAGCAGCTACGGCACGCTGGGCGCCAACCTGGGCCCCTGGCGCCTGCGCGCGGACTACCAGGCCAATTACAATCAGCAGGCCGGCGATCGCAGCACCGGCTTCGACTGGAACCAGATCTACGCCTACCGCGCGCTGCCGATGCAGGCCGCCAAGCTGACGCTGGGTGAGATTTATCTCGACTCCGGGGTGTTCGACGCCTATCGCTTCACCGGCCTCAATCTGGCCAGCGACGAGCGCATGCTGCCGCCGAACCTGCAGGGCTACGCGCCGGAAGTGCGCGGCATCGCCAAGAGCAACGCCAAGATCACCGTCTCGCAGGAAGGCCGCACGCTGTACGAAACCACCGTGCCCGCCGGGCCGTTCGCCATTCAGGATCTCAACAGCTCGGTGCGCGGCAAGCTGGACGTCAAGGTGGAAGAGCAGGACGGCACCGTCTCGACCTTCCAGGTGGATACCGCCACCATTCCGTACCTGACCCGCCCGGGCTACGTGCGCTACAACGTGGCGCTCGGCAAAACCTCGGCCTACGACCACCGCACCCAGGGCCCGCTGTTTTCCGCCAGCGACTTCTCCTGGGGGCTGAGCAACGCCTGGTCGCTGTATGGCGGGGCGCTGCTCGGCGGCGACTATAACGCCTGGGCGCTCGGCCTCGGCCGCGATCTGAACGTGTTCGGCGCCATGTCGCTGGACGTCACCCAGTCGATCGCCCGTCTGCCCGGCGAGCCGACCGCCAGCGGCATGTCGTTCAAGCTCAACTACGCCAAACGGTTCGATGAGCTGAACAGCCAGATCACCTTCGCCGGCTACCGCTTCTCGCAGCGCAAGTTCATGAACATGTCGCAGTACCTGCAGGAGCGTTACGGCGATTACGACAAGAATTACAACGGCCGCCAGAAAGAGCTGTATACCATCACCGCCAGCAAAACCTTTATGGCGGAAGACAGCGCCAAGGCGATCACCGCCTACCTGACCTACTCGCACCAGACCTATTGGGATGCGCGAACCCAGGACCGTTACGGGCTGTCGGCCAGCAAGCTGTTCAGCGTCGGCGATATCAGCAACATCACCGCCTCGCTGTCGGCTTACCGCACCTATTACCAGGGCCGCACCGACGACAGCGTGATGCTCAACTTCACCGTGCCGATCGGCGACCGTCGGCGCGTCGGTTATGCGCTGCAAACCAACAACGGCGATGTCACGCAGACCGCGTCGTACAACGACTACAGCGATCCGGACAATACCTGGCAGGTCAGCGGCGGCTTTAATCAGTCCGGCAAATCGCTGGCGCGCGGGTACTACACCCACAACGCCTCGTTTGGCTCGCTGAACGCCAGCGCCTCTTACCAGCAGGACAGCTACTCGTCGATCGGTGGCTCGTTCCGCGGCGGCCTCACTGCGACCCGGCACGGCATCGCGGCGCATCAGAACTCGAGCAACGGCGGCAGCCGCATGATGCTCGACACCGACGGCATCGCCGGCGTGCCGATCAACAACGGCCGCGCCTACAGCAACCGTTTCGGGCTGGCGGTGATTTCCGACATCACCAGCTACTACAACACCGACACCCGCATCGACGTCAACAAGCTGGCGGACGACGTCGAGGCCACTCGCGCCGTGGTGCAAGGCACGCTGACCGAAGGCGCCATCGGTTACCGCCACTTCGAGGTGGTGAAAGGCAGCAAGCTGCTGGCCACCATTCGCCTCGCGGACGGCAGCGAACCGCCGTTCGGCGCCGCGGTGCTGAGCGAGAAAGGCCGCGAGGTCGCGGTGGTCAACGACGGCGGCTCGGTTTACCTGACCGGCGTGCAGCCGGAGGAAAAACTGGACGTCGCCTGGGAAGGCCAACGCCGCTGCCGCATCGTGATCCCGGGCGCCGCCAAGCCGCTGGACCAGCTGCTGCTGCCGTGCGCCACCCTGTAATCCGTAACGCTGAGAAATGATGACATGAACAAACACCCGATAACGCTACTGACCGCCGCCGGCCTGGCCCTGAGCGCCGTACTGCCCACCGCCGACGCGGCGATATCGCTGGATCGCACGCGCGCCGTTTATGTGAGCGACGCAAAATCGATCAGCCTGAATATCGTCAACGAAAACAAAGAGCTGCCCTTCCTGGCGCAATCCTGGCTTGAGAACGAGCAGCACCAGAAAATCACCTCGCCGCTGGTGGTGCTGCCGCCGCTGCAGCGCGTGGAACCAAGCGAGCGCAGCGTGGTGCGCATCACCAAGACGCCGGAGGCGGATCGCCTGCCACAGGATCGCGAGTCGGTGTTCTACTTCAACCTGCGCGAAATTCCGCCGAAAAGCACCAAAACCAACGTGATGCAGCTGGCGCTGCAAACGCAGATCAAACTGTTCTATCGGCCGAAAGCCATCGTCGCGCCCAAGGGCCAGGTGTGGCAGGAAAAGCTGGTGTTCCGTAAAAGCGGCGGCGCCATCACCGTCGACAACCCGACGCCGTTTTACATCACCCTGACCGGCATGACGCGGCAGACGCAAAAACAGGGCGGCGGCGCGATCGGCGGTTTTCAGCCGCTGATGCTGAAGCCGAAATCCAGCGAAAGCCTCAAGCTGCAAGAGACCGGCATGAACAGCTTCGTCATCACCTACATCAACGACTACGGCGGCCATCCGGAGCTGCGCTTCGTCTGCAATGGCGGCGTTTGCACCGCCGTGCCCGAGAAAAAATAAGGAGGTCCAGCATGGCTGAATTCACCGATCGACTGCGCCCACTGCTGCTCGGCGCACTGCTGTGCGGCGGCGGCGCGATGGCGGCAACGCCGCTGGGCGTGATCGAAGGCACCACCGGCACCGTCAGCTTTCACGGCGGCCTGCTCAGCTCCCCCTGCAGCCTGACGCCGGACAGCCGGGATCAATCCGTCGATCTGGGCGACGTCAGCGCACGCGACTTCCGCAACGCCGGCGATCGCAGCGCGCCGGTGCGTTTTCGCCTCTCGTTCCGCAACTGCCTGCTGGGCGCGCGCGCGCTGGCGGATAACCCGGCCGGCCCGCGCAACGGCGACGCCGGCCGCCTCTACCTGCAGGGAGAGCAGGCCGCCACGCTGGTGTTTCTCGGCGAAAGCGATGTCGACAACCCATCGCTGCTGAAGCTGAACGGCGGCGTGCAGGGCATCGGTCTGCGGCTGCAAGACCAACAAGGCCAGGCGCTGGAGCTGAATCAACGCAGCCGCCCTTACATTCTGCAACCCGGTAGCAACACCCTGTGGTTCAGCGCCAGCGTGGAATCCACCCAGCGGGCGGTGATGGCGGCCGGGTTCGCCGCCGTGGCGCACATTCAGGTGATTTACCTGTGAGGCTCGAGAACGCGATGAAAACACAACTGACCAAACTCTGCCTGCCGCTGGCGATCGCGCTGGCGGCCCCCGCCGCCTGGGCCAACGGCTACGTCACGCCGGACGGCGGCCCCAAACAGTTCTATATCGATCTGAATCAAAGCAACATCACCAACCAGGTGGGGTTCACCAAACAGTTTCCCTATTCATTAGGCGGTACCTATACCGGCAAGGCCTACTGCGATACGCCGATCCCCCGAAGCCCGCACTTTTACAAGTCGGATTCGGCGCTGCCCCCCTCTGACTACGGCAACGGCTTCTTGCAGTTGAACGACTTCCTGGATTTAAAAGCCGAAGTGTGGATTGCAGGTAATAAGAAGGCCTATGTCACGGTGCCTTTTTACAACGAATCCAACGAGTATCCCAATCACAGTTGCTCACCGCCCTATGTGCAGGTCAACAACTATGAAAGCGGTTCAAAAGGCCGCATCACCTTCCGGGTGCGCAAAAAGATCATCAACGGCGTCGAGATTAACGATCGGCAGATCATCGAGATGTTCGGCCGCCTCGGCTCAACCGACGGCGGTTTCGGCCCCAATCCGATGGCGCAGGTGTTTATCCAGTCCGCGATCCTTTACGTGCCGGATAAATGCGTGGTGAACGAAGGCCAGCTGATCAACGTGGAGTTCGGCGAAATCGGCGGCAGCGATCTCAACGGTTCAAACTACCCGCAAAGCATTCCGGTGCGTTTCCAGTGCGAGGGCGGCAGCTTCGAGGACGGCACGCTGAACATCAAGCTGGCGGTCTCAGGCACGGCCGCTTCCTTCAGCAACGAGGTGTTCAAAACCGACAAGAACGATCTCGGCATCCGGCTAACGCACAACGGCCAGCTGGTCATTCCGAACGAGTTTTACCCGGTGCCGAACATCGGCAACGGCGGCTCCTGGAACCTGGTGGCGGCGCCGTTCGCCAACGGCGGCGCGGAGATCGGCGAAGGGGAATTCAACGCGTCGGCCACCATCGTGGCGGCATTCCAGTAACCGAGGGAGGAACGGAAAATGCGTCTACGCGCTTTAGCGCTGCTCAGCTGCGCGTCCTGGTGGTTTGCCGCCATGCCGGCGGCGGCGAACACCGAGCTTATCGGCGCGCCGGTGCAGTTCCACGGCACCGTGGTGAGCCGGCCGTGCAATATCGAACCGCAGTCCGCCGATCAGCTGGTGGAGATGGGCACGGTGATCGTCAAAACCCTGTACCGCTACGGCCATACCACGCCGGTGCCGTTCAGCATCAAGCTGACCGACTGCAAGACCACGGTGTTCAAATCCGTCAGCGTGACCTTCAGCGGCACCGAAGACGGAGAGATGCCGGGCAAGCTGGCGATCAACAACGGCGCGAACGGCGCCGCCATCGCCCTGTTCGATCATCAGGGCGCAGACATCGATTTGAATAAGGCCACCAGCGCCGTCGCGCTGCAAAACGGCCCCAACAGCCTGAACTTCACCGCCTATGTGCAAGGGCGGCCCAGCGCGATTCAAAACCAAAGCATTACCGAAGGCGAATTCACGTCCATCGCCAATTTTGTGCTGGCGTACCAATAAGCCTCGCACCGTCCCAGGGAAATCAGGAAAACGACCGGCGCGCGAACGCCGGCGATGGGCCGTCACCGTTTGCTCCGGCGCGGCGCCACGGCTTTTTAAGGAGTCACCCATGCCAGATATTCGCTTCACGCTGTTCGACAGCGATAACTTCTACCAGCAGGGGCTGCGTCTGCTGCTGCAGGACTATCTGCACTCCCTGAACGAATGCCACCGCCGGTACCCGCAGTTCTCGCCGCTGGCGCTGCAGGCGTTGGATAACATCGAAATCGTGTTCCGCACGCCGGAAGAGCGCTGGGGCTGCGCCTGTTGTTATCAAAGCCCTCACGGCGTTCCGCGCCAGCGGCAGCTGACCCTGCTGATCCTCGACGACGCGACCCAGCAACAGGTGAAAAACCTGCCGCCGCTGTTCAGCATCCATCGGCGCGATTCGGCCTACGCCATTCGCCTCAAGCTGCAGATGGCGTTGGAAAAGTTCATCCTGCATCCGTGGGTGGCGCTGCACGCCGCCGGCCAGTGGAAATGCCAGGCTTGCCGCATCGCCGCGCTCAGCCACTGCGAGAAAAAGGTGCTGGGTTTGATGAGCAGCGGCATGTCCGCCTGCAGCATCGCCGGCCTGCTGCAGCGCAGCCAGAAAACCATCAGCGCCCATAAGCGTTCGGCGATGCGCAAGCTCAACGTGCGTAAAAACAGCGAGCTGAATAAGGTGCTGCTGAATCAGCGCGGGCTGAGTTGACTGACAACGGACTCGCGAGTGCCGACAGAGTGGTTTACTCTGAATACTCATTTTTGCACTGCACAGCGAGCCGGAATGCATGCCCAGAACAGCCCAAGTCGTTGACGTCCCCGCCCTCGGCGAGATTGACCGCCAGGCGGGGCAGCTAAGCCACCAACTGGCGCAGGCACTGCGCCGGGCCATCCACAAAGGCGATCTGAAAGCGGGCGATCTGCTGCCTTCGACGCGCCGGCTGTCGGCGGCGCTGAATCTGGCGCGCGGCACGGTATTGGAGGCGTTTGCTCAGCTGACGGCGGAAGGCTTTCTTGAACCGCAGCCCGGCTCCGGCACCCGGGTCGCCCACTATCAGGCGCCGCGCCGCACGCCACACGCCACGGTGCAAACCGCTCCGGCCACAGCCGTGCCGCTTTCTTCACAGGCGCAGCATCTGGCGCGTTTTGCCGCCCAGGCGCGGGCGCTGCCGTCGGTGCCATTCACCGTGTCGGTCCCGATCGGCGATACCGCGCCCGACGATATCTGGCGGCGGCTCGGCAACCGCATCCGGGCGCGCGGCCCCGGCGCCCCATCCGGCTATGGCGATCCGTTGGGCGCCCTGCCGCTGCGCGAAGCCATCTGCGATTATGTGCGCCGTTCCCGCTCGGTAAACTGCACGCCGCAGCAAATCCTCATCACCGCCGGCACCCAGCAGGGACTGTATCTGGCCGCGCAGATCCTGTTGGACGCCGGCGACAGCGCCTGGGTCGAGGACCCCGCCTACGCCGGCATCACCGCCCTTTTTAACAGCCTGTTTCGCGATCGGCACATGATCAGGGTGCCCGTCGCCGACGACGGCATCGACGTCGCCGCCGGCGTGCGCCTGGCCGCCGACGCCCGAGCCGCTTTTGTCACGCCGTCTCATCAATATCCGCTGGGCATGCCGATGAGCATGGCGAAAAGAAGCGCCCTGCTGGCCTGGGCCAGAGAACGGCAGGCCTGGATCGTGGAAGACGATTACGACAGCGAGATGCGCTACGCCGGCCACCCGTTCCCTTCGCTGCAAGGGTTGGCGCCCGAGCGGACGCTCTATCTCGGCACCTTCAGCAAGGTGCTGTTCCCTTCGCTGCGATTGGGTTACGCCATCGTGCCGCCGCCGCTGGTCGACGCCTTTTGCGGCGCCCGGATCCTGATGGATCGTCACCCGCCCAGCGCAGATCAACACGTACTGGCCGCCTTTATCGCCGAAGGGTATCTCGACCGGCATATCCGCAAAATGCGCGGCGTCTACGCCGAGAAACGCCGGGTGCTGATCGAGGCGATCAACGCGCGCATCCCGGCCGAATTGGGGAGGGTGCAGCCCTGCGATCAGGGCATGCACATGGTGCTGTGGCTGAGGAAAGATCTCGACGACGTGCAGGTCGCCCAGCAGGCCAACGAAGCCGGATTGGCGCTGCGGGCGGTATCGCCGATGTATGCGCCCGGCCACGGTGAGCCGGGTCTGGTGCTGGGGTTGGGCGGTTACGATGACCGCCAGGTGCAGCAGGCGGTAGAACGACTCGGCGAGGTGATCCGCGCCTGCGCCCGCAACGGGGCCTAGCGAGAAAAGCGCTTGGCGCCGAACACGCAAACCACCACGCCGGCCATCACGGCGATCATCATCGGCTGGACGGTTTCCTGCAGCAGCCAGCCCGCCAGCGCCAGGCCGAAGAACGGCTGCAGCAGCTGCAATTGCCCGACGGCGGCGATGCCGCCCTGCGCCAGGCCGCGATACCAGAAGATAAAGCCGATCCACATGCTGAACACCGAGACGTAAGCCAGCGACAGCCAGGCGGCGCCGCTGACGACGGGCCAAGCGGCCGGCGCCGCCCACCATGCGGCCGCCAGCGTCAACGGCAACGCCGCCACCAGCGCC
Organism: Serratia sp. CY37869; assembly: GCF_052168895.1. Classification (NCBI taxonomy): domain Bacteria; kingdom Pseudomonadati; phylum Pseudomonadota; class Gammaproteobacteria; order Enterobacterales; family Yersiniaceae; genus Serratia; species Serratia sp. CY37869. The sequence continues at coordinate 40,145 of NZ_JBJNLU010000006.1, read as the reverse complement.
CAGGAGATCACCTGCCAGCCGCCGATCCGGCGCGACAGCACCGCGCCTTCGGCATAACCCAAACCGCACAGCAGCACCGCGCCGACCATCAGCGCATCTCCCTGCCAGGCGCCGCCGCTCCCCTGGCTCAGCGCGAACGCCCCCACCAGCGCGGCGCCAATGCCCGAAAAAGCCCAAAAAGCGGGCTTGGGGCGCTCACCGCCGCGCAAGACGCCAAAACCGGCGGTCGCCAGCGGCAGCAGGCCGATATACACCAGCGAATGCGCCGAGGTGGTGTGCTGCAGCGCCAGCGCCGTCAGCAGCGGAAAACCGATGACCACGCCGAGCGCTACAAACAGCAACGGCGGCAAATCGGCCCGCGTCGGCCGCGCCTGGCGAGTGATCCGCAGCGCGCACAGGGCCAGCAAAGCGGCGATCGCCGCCCTGATCGCCGTCAGAAACAGCGGATCGAGCTCCAGCACCGCCACCCGGGTGGCGGGCAACGAGCCGCTGAAGATAATCATGCCGAGGAAACCGTTCATCCAGCCCTGAGCCGAATGCCCGACGGCGGGATGAGCAGGGGTAACAACAAGCGTTTTTTCAGACTGACTGTCCATCATGCGAATGCTCCGCACGCCTGAGGCATACCGAAATCGGCAACCCGCGAGGCGAGGTCATAGTGAAAGAGAACATCGTTCCCCGGCGTCGCTTGCCGGGGCTGCGTTCTATTTTTCAGATAAAGCGGTTCACAGACAGGTCCAGATAGCGAGATTTTCACTGTGCCGGTTGCCAAAGTGCGCCGCTAACGCCAAAGAAGGGCGTTTTTCGGGCTGTCCTTGGCCGTTTGGCGGCATCGCCGGCGGGGTATCATGGACTTTTATGCGTTTTTGCAGAACAGGACAAGGTGCGGCGCCGTGGTGAAACCCTTCTTACGCAGTGGCAGTTTGGATGATGTGCTGGCTTTAGGCGAAAACGGGCAACCGATCTACGCCTGCGCGCAGCAGCTGCGGGAAACCCTGCGTCTTCGCCGACAGCAGCAGGCCGCCGACTGTCTGGCGATCCCCCAGCCGAACGAAAGCGGCACGCGCATCGACTGGTATGCGCCCTTTCCGGGCAAGGTGACCTCCTGGCTGGCGGCAAGCGATGCCCAGCGCGCGCAGGCGGTGCGCCACCTGGAACACTGTCTGGCGACCTTCCGCAGCCTGACCGAACAGACCCGGGCGACCGATCACCCCAGCCACCGCCTGTTCGGCGCGCTGCTGGCCAAAGCGATGCACATTCCCGATCCCAACCACGTCTACCTGGTGGACGATCGGCCGGTGCTGACCTTTTGGGGCTTTATCAAACCGCAGGCGCAGAGCCCGGACGATCCGTTAGCCTGCCTGCGCCCGCTCGAATCGGAAGTGGAAAAACCGGCGCCGATCGCCGCCGCGCCGCGCAAACCGGCCGTTGTCGAACCGGTAAAACCGGCCCCGGCCGCCGAGCCTGAACCGGTGCCCGCTCCGACGGCGCCCGCCGAATCCCCCGCCTTTGTCCGCCCGCGTCGACGCCACGCGCTGTGGTTGTTGCCGGTACTGCTGCTAGGCAGCGCGGCGCTGGCCGCCTGGCTGCACCGCTCACCGCCGCCGCAACCGGCGATGCCGGCTGAGGTGCGCCATCCGGCTCCGCCGGAAAAAACCGCCGCGCCGTTGCCTGAGCTGCGCTTGCCGCTGGCGCACGCCACGCTGATGCCGCCGCCCCCGGCGCCGATCATCCCGCAGCCGGCGGACAAAAATGCGCTGGTGCTGCCGCCCGAGGCGGTGAAGGCTGGCTCCACCCGTTTCCTTAACGGCAAATGGCGCGCCACGGTGGCGCTGAAAGATCCGATCACCGGCAAGCGCCCCAGCCTGCAATACCGCCTGAACGCGGGCAAAGGCAGCGCTGTCATCGCCTACGGCGACGGCGTCACCTGCCGGGTGGCGGTCGAGGCCGGGCTGATGCAGTCCGGCAATCTGGTGATCAACAGCCGCACCAAAGCGCGCTGCAGCGACGGCAGCCGCTACCAGATCCCGGAAATCGTCTGCCGCCAGGGCGAGACCGGCGCCGCGGAATGCACCGGCCGCTACGATGCGGACACCACCTATCCCATGACGTTCAAGCGCGAGAGTAAATGATGCTGGCACCCCTTACGGACTACAAACACGGCATTACGCTGATTCAGGACAGCGGCATTCAGTTTATGGACTTTGCCCTGACCCCGCGGCTGGACGCCGAGTTTCCCGGCAAATTCGTGCGCAAGACCGCCAGCGGCCCGCTGCTGCGCCTGCAATGGGAGGCCGAGAGCGGCAAATATCAGCTGCCGGCCGAGGGCGGGCAAGCCGCCGAAGTGGTGCGGCCGGAGTTCAGCTACCCGCTGCAGCAGTCGCTGCGCCTGCTGGATAAGCTCTGGCTGCCGTTGCCGTTCTTGCGCTATACCGCCTCGGGGATATTCTTGTCGGGCCCGGATAACTGGGCTCGCCTGCAGGTGGTGCAGTTGGATGAGCCAGATCAGGACGGCAACCTGCTGCGGGTGGTGCTGGCCTTCGATACCCGCGCCGCCGTGCCCGGCCAGGAAGCGCTGGCGCCGGGCGAGAGCGATCTCGGCGCCGATCTGAGCTTCGCGCTGGCGCACCGTAACCACGAACTGGGCGAGTTCCTCGATCTTACCTGGGTGGATGGCTGGCTGCGCGAGGCGTTCAGCCAGCGCGCCGCCGAGCGGGAACAGCGCGCCGAGGCGGAGATCAACGCCGGGCTGAAAACCTTCGAGTATCAGGCGCACTACCTCAACCTGTTGCACATGCTCGGCCATCAGCTGACGGTGCCGCAGATAAAAATGGCGGCGGCGACGCTGCAACAGCCGGCGATCGACGTCGATCTGGTGCTGGACGTCGGCAATTCTCACACCTGCGGCGTGCTGGTCGAAGACCATCCGGAAGAGAGCAACGGCCTGAAGCAAACCTATGAGCTGCAGCTGCGTTCGCTGTCCGAACCGCACTGCGTCTACAACGAACTGTTCGAGAGCCGGGTGGAGTTTTCTCGGGCCGCGTTCGGCAAGCCGCATCTGTCCTTCCAGAGCGGACGCGACGACGCCTTCCAATGGCCGTCCATCACCCGCATCGGCCGTGAAGCCGCGCAATTGGCGCAGCGACGCGAAGGGCATGAAGGCACCACCGGCATCTCCAGCCCGCGCCGCTATCTGTGGGACGAAGAGCGCTATGCGCCCGGCTGGCGCTTCAACGAGCGGCACGAGCCGATGGCCGCCGCCGCGCCGTTGACCACCTTGATCAACGACGAGGGCGTGCCGCTGTCCGCCTTGCCGACGGCCGAACGGCTGCCGGTGTTCGCCGCCCATTACAGCCGCAGCGCGGTGATGAGCCTGATGCTGAGCGAGCTGTTGGCGCAGGCGCTGATGCAGATCAACAGCATCGCCCAGCGCAGCCGCATGCCGAACGCCGCCGCCCCGCGCCGTTTACGCGCCATCATCCTGACGCTGCCGTCGGCGATGCCGAAGCCGGAGCGGGAGATCTTCCGCCGCCGCATGCAGGAAGCGATCGGGCTGGTGTGGAAAGCCCTCGGCTGGCACCCGCAGGATGCGCCGTTCGACGGCGCGCACACTCGCTTCCCGGCGCCGCAGGTGCAGATCGAGTGGGACGAAGCCACCTGCGGCCAGATGGTCTATCTGTACAACGAAACCCAGGTGAACTTCGCCGGCCGCACCGACGCCTTCTTCGCCGCCATGGCGCGGCCCGATCGGCCGCTGGCGCCGGGTGAACAGCCCGGAAAAACGCTGCGCATCGCCTCCATCGACATCGGCGGCGGCACCACCGATCTGGCGATCACGCACTACTCGCTCGATGACGGCGTGGGCAACAACATCAAAATCAACCCGCGCCTGCTGTTCCGCGAAGGTTTTAAGGTCGCCGGCGACGACATCCTGCTGGATATCATCCAGCAATTTGTTCTGCCCGCCGTGCAACAGGCTTTCGAGGCCGCCGGCGTGAACGCCGCCGCGGCGCTGATGGACAAACTGTTCGGCAACGAAGGGCGCATGGACGGGCTTTCCACCCTGCGTCAACAGGCCGCGCTGCAGATCTTCATGCCCGCCGGACGCGCGCTGCTCGCCGCCTATGAGCAGTACGATCCGCTGGACAGCCGCGCGGAAATCGCCGCCGGCCTCGGCGATCTGCTGCCGCAGCGGCCGACGCCGCAGGTGCTGGCGTTTATCAACGGCGAAGTGCAGCGCGAAGCCGACAGCGACGCCTTCGATATCCTGCACACCCCGCTGGTGATCCGTCTGGCCGACCTGCACGCCGCTTTCTTGTCCGATCGCATCGGCATCGGCCGCTGTCTGCGCCTGCTGGCCGAAGTGGTGGCGCTGTACACCTGCGACGTGTTGCTGCTGACCGGCCGCCCGGCGCGCTTCCCCGGCGTGCAGGCGCTGCTGCGCCATCTGCAGCCGCTGCCCGCCAGCCGCATTCTGCCGCTCGAGGGCTACCACACCCGCAGCTGGTACCCGTTCAACAAACGCGGCCGCATCGACAACCCGAAATCCACCGCTGCCGTGGGCGCCATGCTGTGCCTGCTGGCGATCGATCTGCGGCTGGAGAGCTTTTACTTCAACGTCGGCGATTTCCAGCCCTACTCCACCATTCGCTATCTGGGCATGCTGGACGGCAACAACATGCTGGCGGACGATAACGTCTATTACCGCGACATCGATCTGGATCGCGCCGATTTCGCGCTCGATCCCGCCGGCAGCTTCCAGCTGCGCGGCCCGCTGCGTCTGGGCTTCCGCCAGCTGGACAACGAACGCTGGCCGGCGTCGCCGCTCTATACGCTGACCATCAATGACGCCCAGCTGGCGCGCAAGCTGGCCGGCGACGCGGTGATCGGCCTGCGGCTGGCCATCACCGCCAGCGCCGAGCAGGGCGCCGAGAGCGTCAAGATCGCCCAGGCGCTGCTGGCCGACGGCAGCCCCGTCCCGGCGCACCACCTGCAACTGAAACTCAATACCCTGGCTGCCAGCGCCTCCGGTGCGACCCACTACTGGATAGACAGCGGGAGCATTTACCCACGATGAACACGCAAACCCTCGCCCCAGCGGCTCCGAATAACGCGCTCAGCGCCGGCATTTTGCAGGCGATCGACTGGGTGGACGCCGCACGCCATCACTCCGCCCGCCTGGAGCGGGAAGCCGATCGGCTGATACAGCGTTTGCGGCGTTGCCATAACCGCGCCGCACTGTTGGAAAACACACGGCCTGCGCAGGTCGCCATCGGTTTATATGGCCACAACGCCGCCGCCAAAGCCCATCTGTTGGCAGCGCTGGCGCCCGGCGCGAAGCGCTTCGACGCGGACCTTTCGCTCGCGGTGCGCTACTGCACGGCGGCCGAGGCGGGGCCCGCCGATTATCCGATCGCCCTCGCCTTGCTCGATGAAGCGCAGTGGTTGGCCATGACGATTGACGCCGCCGCGATGAGCGGCTTTCGCCCGGACTGGGACGCCCGCGCCATCGCCGGCCACCTGCAAGCGCTGACGCGCCACCGACAGGCGGTCGCCATCGATGGCCTCGACGGCAATGCCGTACTGGCGCTGTGGGACAGCCTGCGCCGCCACGGCGACAAAGAGCAATCCACGCTCGACAGGCACTTCTGGCCGCAGGCGGTGACGCTGGCGCCGCAGTTGAGCATCGATGACCGCGCGCGCCTGTTTGCGCCGCTGTGGGGAGAGGAAGCGACGCTGACGGCGCGTTACCGCCAGCTGGCGCACGCGTTGCAGGCGCTCGACGGCAGCAAACGGGTGCATGCCCCGCGCCGTGCGTTGGCGCTGCTGACCGCAAGCGCCGCACCGGAAAACGCCACAATCGCCGTCATGACCGAAAACGGCGATGAACGGGAGATCGCACTGAGCGATCTGGCCTGGCTGACCGCAGAAGTGACCACCCTGCTGCCGCAGACGACGCAGGCAGGCTTGCCCGCCGACGTGGCGCTGATCGATCTGCCCGGCAGCCGCATCTGTCCGCAGGCGGAGCCGGCGCAGCGTCTGCAGCAGGCGAAGCGCGCCCATTTACTGGCCCGTTGCGCCGACGGCCTGCACGCCAGCCTGCTGCTGGTGACCGATGCCGCCGCCACGCCGCAGGACACCGCGCGCGTCGGCCAGGCGCTCGCCGATTGGGTCAACCACACCCAGGGGGAAACCCCGGCGCTGCGCCAGCGCCGCAAGCCCGGTTTAATCTGGGCGATCACGCCGTTCGACCTGCGTCAGGAAGGCAAAGCGCGGCCCGACGATGCCGTCCAGCGTCAGGTCGGCGAGCCCGGCGACAGCTGGGCCACGCTGCTGGCGCTGGATGAACAGGACTGCCGCCGGATGGTGAACTACCTGGCTGCACAGGCGCGCCCGGCCCACAAACAAGCGCGCTTGCTCGAACAGCGTGAAGAGTTGCAGCGCGAACTGACGGAAAGCCTGCTCGGCAACTGGCTCTCCGTCTCCGATCCGCACGCGGCGCAGCAACGCGCCCAGCAGCTGTTGCGCGCGTTGCAGGCGCAGGCCGGCCGCCACGGCGAACTGCTGGAACGGTTGCTGCCCCAGCGCGATACGCTGCGCCAGCTTTATCAGCAACAGCAGCATACGACGCCGTCCCAGACGACGCCGACTTCGCCGTTTGGGCTGGATATCGATCTGTTCGGTGCGCAAGACCCTGCGGCGCCCGGCGAGCAGCCCGCATCGCCTTTCGCCGCGCGGATCTTCGCCGACTGGGTCAACCATCTGCGCGCGCTGCCTGACAGCCGCCGGTTGCTGGATCTGCTCGGCGTCGACAGGCCGCACCTCGAACTGCTGGTCGATGCGCTGATCGGCGCCGCCTGCCGCCTGCGGCTCGACGACGAACTGGAGCGCGCGCTGTGCGCCGGGAGCTTGCCGGAACAGGGTGAAGATCGGCAGATCAGCCAGGCGCTGGCGCTACTGGGCGACTTCGTCGCCTGGCTCGGCTTCCAGCGGCGCGACACGGCCACGCGCCCCGAGAGCCGCGTCAATCCCGGCCAGCCGATCTTTACCCCGCCGCCGCAGCCGGCGGTGGACTGGAGTGGCCAGCAGCGGCTAACCCGGCTGGCGCCGACGCCGACCAAGAATACCGCGTTTTATATTTATGACTGGCTGATCGGCCTGCAAACCCTGCTGGCGGAGAATGCCGCGCAGGCGCAGCCCGCGCTGGCAGACGAGCAGCGCGCCGACCTGGCGGCGATCGTCGCGGCCCTGCGCGCTGCGCCGTAGTGGGCGCCATCCGGGCCGGACGCCGCCGCGCGATCAGTGGCAGGCCGGCCCGGCCGACATCACTTCGCGAAAGTGGGTGACCAGCGGGCGCAGGTTGGCCTTGTGCCACACTGCCCACAGCTGCGTGGTGTATTGCATCCAGGGCAGCTCGCGCAGCACCACGCCCTGCGGCGCGTTATGCCGCAGGCTGTGCTGGATCAGCGTCATCCCCAACCCGGCGGCGACCAGCCCCAGCGCCGTCAGCGGCTCGCCCGCTTCCAGCCGAATATCCGGATCGAACCCGGCCTTCACGCAGGCCGCCACGAAATCGTCGCGCGAATGGGCATCCTCTTTGTGGATCACCGAGATCCAGGCCTGATCGGTGAGATCCGCCGGCTGCAGCGTTTCCCTGTCCGCCAGCGGATGCGTCTGCGGCAGGGCCAGCAACATGCGATCGTCCAACACCTGCGTATAGTCCAAATCCTGATCGTCGCGATCCGGCGCCGTATTGACCAGCGCCACGTCCAGGCTACGCTGCCGCAGCCCTTCCAACTGCATGGAAGAAGGCTGGCTGTAAAGCACGATGTGCACATCCGGCCGGGACACCCGCAGCGACCGCAAGGCGTTCGACAAGACGCCGGAGTGCATCGCATTTTCGATATAGCCGATGCACAGCCCACCGTCTTCACCCCGCCCCAGGCGGCGTCCGAGCGATTCGAGCCGGTTGGCGTGCGTCAACAGCGCGCGGGTTTCGGCCAGAAACGTCTGGCCGTCAGCGGTCAGGCGAATGCGCTGCTGATTGCGCTCAAACAGCATCAATCCGAGACGTTCCTCAAGCTGGGAAATCTGCCGGCTCAGCGGCGACTGGGAAATGTGCAGCCGTTCGGCAGCGCGGCCGACGTGCTCCTCTTCCGCCACCGCGACGAAGTATTTCAACTGACGTAAATCGATCATGTGAGACCTCAAAGGACTTAACTTAGACAAATTATGTCCTATCAAGTCACAACTTGCCACGCTATCTTTAGCCTCGTGACGGGGCAGACGCACTGTGCGCCCCCCAATTTCCCTGAAAAGATAACGTATTGAGGACCTGACATGAGCATCAGAAATATTTTACCCGGCAAGATCGGTTTGGGCGGCGCACCGCTCGGCAATATGTTCCGCAACATCCCGCAAGACGACGTGCAAGCCACCGTCAGCGGCGCCTGGGATCTGGGCATCCGCTACTTCGACACCGCGCCGCTCTACGGTTCCGGCCTGTCGGAAATCCGCATGGGTGAAGTGCTGTCGCACTACCCACGCGATGAGTATGTGCTGAGCACCAAAGTGGGCCGCATCATGCTGGACGAAGAAGAAGACACTTCCGCCCGCGATCTGGGCGAGAAAGGCGGTTTGTTCGAACACGGCTTGAAGAACAAAATAGTCAACGACTACTCCGCCGACGCCACGCTGCGTTCCATCGAAGACAGCCTGAAGCGCCTGAAAACCGACCGCCTGGATATCGTCTGGATCCACGATCCGGCCCAGGATTTCTACGGCGACAACTGGATTGAACAGTTCAACATCGCCCGCACCGGCGCTTTCCGCGCGCTGACCCGTCTGCGTGAAGAAGGGGTGATCAAGGCCTGGGGCCTCGGCGTCAACCGCGTCGAGCCTTGCGAACTGGCGCTGGGCCTGAGCGAAACGCAGCCGGACGCCTTCCTGCTGGCCGGCCGTTACAGCCTGCTGGATCATGAACGCGCGCTGCAACGTTTGATGCCGGAAGCCCTGGCGAGCAACGTCGACATCGTCGTCGGCGGCCCTTACAACTCCGGCGTGCTGGCCGGTGGCGAGCACTACGAATACCAGAAAGCATCCCCGGCGGTGCTGGCGAAAGTGGCGCAAATCAATGCGATCGCCGCTCGCTTCCAGGTCGACGTCAAAGCCGCCGCGCTGCAGTTCTCGCTGGCTAACCCGGCGGTCGCCGCCGTGATCCCCGGTTCGAGCCGCCCTGGCCGCATGGCCGAAGATCTGGCCGCGCTGGACGCCGTTATCCCGGCTGAATTCTGGGCCGAAATGCGCCGTCAGAAACTGGTGGCCGACAACGCGCCGCTGCCGATTCGTTAAGTTTTATGGGGCCGCATGGCCCCATTACCCCCATTAACTCGATGAGATACATGATGAAACTGGATCTTTCAGGCAAAGTCGCCGTCGTCAGCGGCTCCACCTCCGGCATCGGCCTCGGCATCGCGCGCGGGCTCGCCAAAACGGGCGCCACCGTGGTGATCGTCGGCCGTCAGAAAGCCGGGGTCGATAACGCCATCGCCGACATCAGCGCCAACGTGCCCGGCGCGCAGGTGCGCGGCGTGGTCGCCGATCTCGGGACGGAACACGGGGCTGCAACCCTGTTCGCCGCGGAACCGAGAGCCGACGTGCTGATCAACAACCTGGGCATTTTCAACGATAACGACTTCTTTACCGTGCCCGACAGCGAGTGGATGCACTTCTATAACGTCAACGTCCTCTCAGGCGTGCGGCTGGCGCGCCACTATGCGCAGAGCATGACCGAGCAGGGTTGGGGACGCATTATTTTCGTGTCGTCCGAATCCGGCGTCGCCATCCCGGCGGACATGATCAACTACGGCGTCACCAAAAGCGCCAACCTGGCGGTGTCTCACGGCCTGGCGAAACGCCTCGCCGGCACCGGCGTGACGGTCAACGCCATCCTGCCGGGGCCAACCTTTACCGAAGGCCTGCAAGACATGCTGGCGGATGCGGCGGCCAAATCCGGGCGCAGCGCCCGCGATCAGGCCGACGAGTTCGTTAAAACCGAACGCCCAAGCTCCATCATTCAGCGCGCGGCGGACGTCGATGAAGTGGCCAACCTGGCCGTTTACCTCGCGTCTCCGCTGTCTTCGGCCACCACCGGCGCGGCGCTGCGCGTCGACGGCGGCGTCGTAGACACGCTGGCAATGTAACCCTGTACCCGAAACCGATATTAAGAGAGAAAGAAAATGGCTACTACATCCGTCTCAATGGACATCCCGGCATCCGCCGACACCGTATGGCAACTGATCGGCGGCTTCGACGCCCTGCCTGACTGGCTGCCGTTCATTCCGAAAAGCGTCATTTCGCAAGGCGGCCGCGTGCGCACTTTGACCACCGCCGACGGCGGCACCGTCATCGAGCGGCTGGAAGCGTTCGATAACCGTCAACGCAGCTACAGCTACTCCATCATGCAGGCGCCGTTCCCGGTGGTGAATTACCTGTCCACCCTGTCAGTGCACGCCACCGACGACGCCAACGTGGCGCGCGTGGAATGGTCGGGCAGCTTCACGCCGGTCAACATCAGCGACGACGAGGCCATCGCCCTGTTCAGCGACATCTACCAGGGCGGCCTGGATGCGCTGAGCGGTAACTTCCCTCGTTAACGCTTGAACACTCAAGCCCCACGGCCGATGGCTGCACCCATCGGCCGTTTTTTTTTGGTTTGGCCGCGCGAAGCGGCAACGCCGCGAAACAGGATAAATCCGCCATCGCCGCTTATGCTGTAAAGGAGATGTTCATTTGAGGAGATGACCGTGCGCCCTTTCAACCTGCAACAGTTGGATCATGTGGTTCTGCGCGTGCGCGATATGCAGAACAGCCTGCGTTTTTATACCCAGGTCATCGGTTGTGATATCGCCAAACAGCGGCCGGATTTGGGGCTGGTGCACCTGCGCGCCGGCGCCTCCATGATCGACCTGGTGGACGTCAACGGCGTGCTGGGGAAAAAAGGCGGCGAAGCGCCCGATCTTCATCGGCAAAATGTCGATCACGTCTGCCTGCGCATCGATCCGTTCAACGAAGACGCGTTGTTGACCTACCTGCGATCGCAGGGGATCGACGCGGATCCCGCCGAATCGCGCTACGGCGCGGAAGGCGACGGGCCGTCGATTTATTTCAGCGATCCGGACGGCAATCGCGTGGAATTGAAAGGGCCGGCGCTCGATTAACCGCTTTGGTTACCTTCGATAGCGGACAGCCGTTGGCGATCGGTCACCCGCAGTGATTTGTTTTTAAACTGAATGATGCCTTCCGCCGCGAGCTGCGCCAGCGCGCGGCTCAGTTGTCTGACGGAGATGCCCAATCTCGCCGCCAGCGCCTCCCGGTTTTCCAGCTCAATCAACTCCCCTTCGCTCTTTACCTTGAATAATAAAAATTTTCGCAGTTTATATTCCGCCGTCAAAACGCCGTTCGCATGCAGCAAGGAGGAATTCAGCAGCTTATTGCTCAATTGCCGGCAGATAAAGGTGAGGAATGCCGGGTCGCTCAGGGCGTGATTGTTGATGACCTCTATCGGTGCCGCGAGAAGCAGCGCGTCGGTCACCGCCTGCACGGTGCTGAACAGCGTGCGCTGCGCCTGGGAGAACAGCTCCAGATCGCCAATTACCGAGAAATCCGTTTCGAAGGAAAAGACAATGTGCGCGCCATTCACATCAAAATTCTCAACCTGCAATTTTCCCTGCACGAGAAAAAACAGGTGGGTCAAACGATCGCTTTGCGTCACCAGGTATTCGCCGGCTTCGACGCTCACCAGGCGCAGTGCGGCGAGCAGCGTGGGCGAAAGCGCCGTTTGCAGATCGTGAACCTCAATGAACGCTTCTTTTAGCTTGCTGTCACCGACCGTTTTCAAGGCGATTCACTCCCAAGGCTCATCCTTAAACGTCTTGCCTCCTCGCTTTCGACTGCGTTCAGCATAGCCGACGCGCTTCAGAACGAAAAAGGACATCTGACCTTTTTTGCCTTGGGCCGCCTGGGTATTTTCTCCGTACCCCCTACGAGGAGATTGCCATGCGACACATTCTGATAGACACCGATACCGCTTCCGACGATGCCGTTGCGCTGCTGATGGCGTTGCGCGAACCTGGCGTGAAAGTGGAAGCGATCACCGCGGTCGCCGGAAACTGCCCGCTAGAACACTGCGTCAAAAATGCGCTCATTTGCGTGGAAAAAGCGGGAACCTATGCTCCTCCGGTTTACGCCGGCATGGCGAAACCACTGTTTCGCACGCGCTATCACTCGCACCATATTCACGGTGAAGACGGCATGGGCGACATGGCCTTGCCGACCCCACGCTTGGCCGTAGAACCCGTTCATGCCGTGGACGCCATCATCGACTGCGCCGCACGGCTCAAGGGCGAGCTGGAAATCGTCACCCTGGGGCCGCTGACCAATCTCGCGATGGCGGTGCTGAAAGCGCCCGCGCTGGCCGAAAAAGTGAAGCGCGTGTATGTCATGGGCGGTTCCGGACTGACGCCAGGCAATATCACCCCGCTGGCCGAATTTAATTTTTACGCCGACGCCGAGGCTGCGCATCTGGTGCTCACTGCCGGGCTGCCGCTCACTCTCGTCGGCTGGGAGATCGGCATGGGGGAAGCGTTTATCGACGAACGCGATATAGAACGATTGAATAACCTCGGCGAACTGGGACGCTTTGCCGTGCGCTGCAATCGCGCGCTGATGGCGTTCAACGCACGGCGCACCGAACGCAAAGGGTTTGATTTGCCCGATCCGACCACCATGGCGGTGGCGCTCTATCCGGATATCGTCGAGACCAGTCTGGAAGCGTATTCATGGGTAGAATATAAAAGTGAGAGGTCTTACGGCCATTACGTCATCGATTCCACTCAGCTTACCGGCGAACCGGCCAATGCGCGCGTGATTACCCGCATTAAGCCCGGCCTGTTTAAAGAAAAACTGTTCTCGTTGTTATCTCAGCCGTTAATGAAATAAGTGACCCGCATGAAATTCGATCCAAGAAAATTGAAGAAAGTGGAATTACACGTCCATTTGGATACCTGTTTAAGCTACCACTATTTAAAAAAGGTCGACCCGCAAATAACCAGAACGGCATTTAATCGGCAATTTGTCGCGCCGAAACGATGCGCCGATCTGGGGGACTTTCTAAGCAAGATAGCGCCGCAAATAGATCTATTGCAGACAAGCCAGGCGATAGCGCTGGCCGTCGAGGACTTATTCGCGCAGTTGGCGGCGGATAATGTCATCTATGCCGAGCTGCGCTTCGCGCCGCTGCTGCATACCCGGTTGGGGTTAAGCGGTGAAGCGGTGGTCGAGACGGTGCTGGCGGCCATGCATAACGCCTCGCGGGCTTACGGCATCGCCGCCGGGCTGATCCTATGCACGCTGCGGCATTTCGACGCGGCCGCCAGCCTGCAAACGGCGAAGCTGGTTATCGATTATCAGGGAAGCGGCGTGGTGGCGCTGGATTTGGCCGCCGATGAAGCACGTTACCCGCTGGCCAATCACGTAGCGGCCTTTCGGGCGGTGCGCGAAGCCGGCGGCAATGTCATCGCCCACGCCGGTGAGGCGAAAGGCCCCGACAGCGTGCGGGAAACGCTGGACAGGCTGCAGGTGTCGCGCATCGGTCACGGTGTCAGAAGCATCGAGGACCCTGTGCTCGTCGAGCGCCTGGTAGCCACCGGCGTCCTGCTCGAGATCTGCCCCAGCTGCAATCTCACCTGCAATTTGTTCGATAGCATCGACGATCATCCGATAGATCGGCTCAAAAAGTGGGGGGTGCGGCTAAACGTGAATACCGATGCGCGCACCGTCGTCGATACCACGCTGAACAAGGAGTACCAGCTGTTGCATGACGCCTTCGGCTGGCAGGATGACGATTTTAACCGCAGCAACCGACAGGCGCTGGAGGCGAGTTTTCTCGACGGCGATACTAAAATTAAATTAATGAGTCAGCTCAATGCCGGGTCGATGTGACCCGGCGCGTTTCAAGGCCAAGCGGCGTTTTAACGCCCCTGCGCCGCCAGCGCCTGGGCGCAGGCCCAGGCCGAGCTCCAGGCCCACTGGAAGTTGTAACCGCCCAGCCACCCGGTCACGTCCACCACTTCGCCGATAAAATAGAGCCCCGGCGCCTTGTGGGCTTCCATCGTCTTGGAAGAAAGTTCGTTGGTGTCGACGCCGCCGAGCGTCACCTCCGCCGTGCGATAACCCTCGGTGCCGTTCGGCTGCACGCGCCAGTTCTGCAACAGATCCACCAGTGCCGCCTGCTGCGGCGCATTCAGCTGCTTCAGCGTCGCCTCCGGCAGTTGTCCCAGGGTCTGCAAGCATTCCACCAGCCGCTTCGGCAAGTGCAGCGCCAGGGTGTTTTTCAGGCTTTGGTTAGGGTGCTGCAGGCGCTGTTCATCAAGGAAGCCCGCCAGATCCAGCTCAGGAAGTAAGTTAATGCTCACATACTCACCCGGTTGCCAGTAGCTGGACAGCTGCAATACCGCCGGGCCGGACAGGCCGCGATGGGTGAACAGGATGCTTTCACGGAAGCTGACGCCGTTCTCGGCGGTGATCACCGCCGGCACCGACACGCCGGACAGCGTTTGCACATGCTCCAGCAGCGGCTTATGCAGGGTAAACGGCACCAGCCCGGCGCGCGTCGGCAGCACCCTGAGGCCGAACTGCTCCGCCAGCTTGTAACCGAACGGCGAGGCGCCCAGCCCCGGCATGGATAATCCGCCGCTGGCCACCACAAGTGAGCGAGCACTTACTTTTTCGCCATTCAGCGCCAGCGCGTAGCCGTTCTCGGTTTTCTCCACGCCCAGCACTTCGCTGCGCAGGCGCATCGTCACCTGGCCCAGCTCGCACTCTTTGACCAGCAGATCCACCACCTGCTGCGCCGAATCGTCGCAGAACAGCTGCCCCAGCGTTTTTTCATGGTAGGCGATGCCGTAACGGTTGATCAGATCGATGAAGTCCCACTGGGTGTAGCGCGCCAGCGCCGACTTGCAAAAATGCGGGTTGTTCGACAGATAGGCCGCCGGTTCGGCGTACATGTTGGTGAAGTTGCAGCGCCCGCCGCCGGACATCAGGATCTTGCGGCCCGGTTTTTTGCCGTTGTCGAGCAGCAACACGCGGCAACCGAGTTGCCCCGCCTGCGCGGCGCAAAACATGCCGGCGGCGCCCGCCCCAATCACTACGACATCAAACTGTTCCACCTGAGCCTCACTTATCAAAACCACAATCGCGACAAAAGAGCGCCATATTACGCCGTTTCGCCGCCGGTCACCGCCAAATTCACGGCGGCAGATTGTAAAGCCCCCGCGCCGCCAACGCCATAGTAAGAAAATATTACAGAGGTCAGAGCAGATTAACGCGTTGATATTCCATATTTTTGTTATAGACACGCCACCATTTCGTCATGTCCAAATCAAAAAAACGTCATATTTTCCTTTTCCCCGGCACCGGTTGTCACTGATAATGCGCGGCGTTCATGTCCACAAACTGGCGTAACGCTTATGCTGCATTTGTTCGCTGGCCTGGATTTCCATACCGGCCTGATGTTAATTCTCGCATTGTTGTTCGTGTTGTTTTATGAAGCCATCAACGGTTTTCATGATACGGCCAATGCGGTCGCTACAGTTATTTATACCCGCGCCATGCGCTCGCAACTTGCGGTCGTGATGGCAGGTTTGTTCAACTTTCTTGGCGTAATGCTCGGCGGTTTGAGTGTTGCTTACGCCATCGTCCACTTGTTGCCTACCGATCTGTTGTTGAACGTCAGTTCAGCACACGGATTAGCCATGGTCTTCTCCATGCTGTTGGCGGCAATCATCTGGAACCTCGGCACCTGGTATTTCGGTCTGCCGGCGTCCAGTTCCCATACGCTGATAGGCGCAATCATCGGTGTCGGTTTAACCAACGCCCTGATGACCCACACTTCGGTCGTGGATGCGCTTAACGTCCCGAAAATGATTGGCATTTTCCTTTCTCTGCTGTTCTCGCCGCTGGTCGGCATGATGGTGGCGGGAGTGATGGTGTTCGCCTTGCGCCGCTATTGGAGTGGCACCAAGAAACGCCAGCGTATCCACATGACCCCAGCGGAACGTGAAAAGGTCGACGGCAAACGCAAGCCGCCGTTCTGGACCCGTATCGCGCTGATCCTGTCGGCGATTGGCGTCAGCTTCTCGCACGGCGCCAACGACGGTCAGAAAGGCATCGGCCTTATCATGCTGGTGTTGATCGGCGTTGCCCCGGCCGGCTTCGTGGTCAATATGAATGCAACCGGTTATGACATCACCCGTACGCGTGACGCCGTGACCCACCTGCAGCAATATTACCAGCAGCACGGCGACGCGCTGTCGCATGCGGTGTCGTTGACGCCGCTGGTGCCAAGCCCGGATGACGAAGCCACGCCTGGCAAACCGGCCGAGTTCCACTGCGACAGTTCGCGCGCCATGCCGGCGATCGAGCTGGCTCAGGGCATGCTGACCAACCTGCAAAGCTACGATCAGTTGACGGTTGAGCAGCGCAGCCATTTGCGCCGCCTGCTGATGTGCGTGACCGACACGGCGGATAAAGTCGCCAAGCTGCCGGAAACCTCATCCGCCGACCAGCGCTTCCTGAAGAACCTGCGTCAGGATCTGCTGCAGACCGTCGAGTACGCGCCGATGTGGATCATCGTCGCCGTCGCGCTGGCGCTGTCGCTCGGCACCATGGTGGGCTGGAAACGCGTAGCCACCACCATCGGCGAGAAGATCGGCAAGAAAGGCATGACCTACGCCCAGGGCGTATCGGCCCAGATGACCGCGGCGCTGTCGATCGGCGTGGCGAGTTATACCGGCATGCCGGTCTCCACCACCCACGTTCTCTCTTCGGCGGTTGCCGGGACGATGATCGTGGACGGCGGCGGTGTGCAGAGCAAAACCGTGAAGAACATCCTGTTGGCTTGGGTGCTCACCCTGCCAATCTCGATTCTGCTTTCCGGTGCGCTGTATTGGGTCGCGTTGAAGCTGATCTAAGCGACAAGCATCATGAGGAAGGCGGCCGCATGGCCGCCTTTTTTTTTGCCTGCATCAAGGGAAACAGAAAGGCATTAATACCAAATCATCATCGCTATCAGGCAGATGACCACCAGGCCGCACAGGGCCGAAGTCAGCATAAACTGCCCGCGCACCCGCTCACAGCGGCGAATAAACTCCGGATCGTGGTGCTCGACATAGCGCTGCGCGAAAATATAACGCACCAGCCTCAGCTGCTTGCTGGGTTGGCCGTGGGCGGTAAAGAAACCGCCGCCGTCGACATATTGGTACAGCAGCGGGTCACAGCCGCGCAATACCACCAGCAGCGCGCGCAGAGAAGAGTAATACCGCACCATGTTAACCACACACACCACACACAAGGCCCAAAACAGCGCGACGGTACTGATCATGATTGCCCCCTCAAGGCGTTGTTATCCGCGGCCATCCGCCGGGTCCAACCGCCCTACCTCATTACCCGATACTCTGCTGGAGCTTACCGCTCTCATCCCCTTTTTTTGCCTGCACGGGCCACGCCCATAACCCACCGCCTCCGAAGACGTTGCCGCACCGCACGATGAGATTTGCACGGCATGGTTCTACTCAGAGGAGAAATGATGAGGCCCATATCCATCATTGTAGGTTAATGAAACGCAAACTGGCCTGAGCAGTGGATAAAATTTACCGCCCTGTGCCGAAAAGTCACCTGCCGGGGCGTTATAAGCGATAACCATCCGTTTCGATTATGTCGCATTTCTGGATAGTCTATCCCGCGCTGCGCCGCTGATCTTTCCCCCCACGCTGGCTAGACTCAGGTTTCCGTTACGCTTATCCAAGGAAACTGTTATGGCAAACCATTCAATCAAGGGAAAAACCGTCCTGATCGCCGGCGGCGCCAAGAACCTCGGCGGGCTGATCGCGCGCGATTTGGCTGAGCAAGGCGCCAAAGCGGTGGTGATCCACTACAACAGCGCCGCCTCCAAAACCGAGGCGGAGAAAACCGTCGCCGCCATTCAGGCCGCCGGGGCGCAAGGCGTCGCGCTGCAGGCCGATCTGACCACGGCGGGCGCGGTCGAGAAGCTGTTCGCCGATGCTGTCGCCGCCGTCGGCAAGCCGGATATCGCCATCAATACCGTCGGCAAGGTGCTGAAAAAGCCGCTGATCGACATCAGCGAAGCCGAGTATGACGAGATGACTGCGGTCAACGCCAAAACCGCGTTCTTCTTCCTGAAAGAAGCGGGTAAGCACCTTAACGACAACGGCAAAATCTGCACGCTGGTCACCTCGCTGCTCGGCGCCTTCACGCCGTTCTACGCCGCTTACGCCGGCACCAAAGCGCCGGTGGAGCATTTCACCCGCGCCGCCGCCAAGGAGTTCGGCGAGCGCGGCATCTCCGTGACGGCGGTCGGCCCCGGCCCGATGGATACCCCGTTCTTCTACCCGGCGGAAGGCGCGGACGCCGTGGCCTACCACAAGACGGCGGCGGCGCTGTCGCCATTCAGCCAAACCGGCCTGACCGATATCGAAGACGTGGTGCCGTTCATCCGTCATCTGGTCAGCGACGGCTGGTGGATAACCGGCCAAACCATCCTGATCAACGGCGGCTACACCACCAAATAAACCCGGCGGGGGCACCTATCGCCCCCGCACCTGCTCGCGCGCAACCGCGCCATGCGGCTACACTCTCTGTCAGAAACGGCGCCAAGGAACAGCAGGTCAACGAGATGGACAGATTCAATCAATACCGCGTATTCGTGCAGGTGGCGGAGATGGGCAGCTTTATCCGGGCGGCCCATGCGCTGGAGGTGCCGCGCGCCTCGGTGTCCGCCGCCGTTCAGCAACTGGAAACGCAGCTGGGCGTGCGCCTGCTGCACCGCACCACACGGCAAGTGCGGCTGACCGCCGACGGCGAACAGCTGCTCGAACGGCTGCGCCCGCTGCTGGCCGAGGTGGAGGATATCGATCAGTCGTTTCAGGCCAGCCAACGGCAGGCCTCCGGGCGGCTCAGCGTCGATGTGCCGAGCCGCATCGCCCGTCGGCTGATCGCGCCGGCGCTGCCCAGCCTGCTGCGGCGCCACCCTCATCTGCAGCTGGTGCTCGGCTCCGCCGATCGCGCCATCGATCTGGTGCAGGAAGGGGTCGACTGCGCGGTGCGCGTCGGCGATCTGCACGACAGCAGCCTGGTGATGCGCCCGCTCGGCCATATCGCGCTGATCAACTGCGCCAGCCCCGCCTACCTGAGCGAATTCGGCCATCCTCTTCATCCCGCCGATCTCGCCGAGGGGCACTGGAGCATCGGCTACGCCTCGCCCAGAACCGGCCGCGAATCCCCCTGGGAATACCTGACCGGCGACGGCCACACCCAGCGGCTCGACTTGCCCAGCCGGGTGGTGGTCAACAACGCCGAAAGCTATATCGCCTGCTGCCGCGCCGGGCTGGGATTGATGCAAATCCCGCGCTACGACGTGCAACACCTGCTCGACGCCGGTGAACTGGTGGAAGTCCTGCCCGGTTACCGCGCCGCCTCCATGCCGATCGCCCTGATCTACCCCCATCGCCGCCAGCGTTCCCGCCGTTTGGCGGTGTTTCACGAGTGGTTTGAAAGCCTGCTGCAACCGCATCTGGAGCGCTGATTGCACATTTAGCGCTATACTTTGTTTAATAACGCTTATAATTCAAGCGGTCAGACCGTTAAAACCCGCATAACCCTTAGGCTTTTTCGCCGCGCGGGTGTACAACGAAAGGTATCGTGCGCAGAGATTTTCGATGCGGCGCAGTGTGATCGCCCCAACATATCATTGCGTTATCCGAATGATACTATGGAACCAAAAGCGCCAGGCGGGTACACGGAACGCCTGCTAACCCTTTTTAATCGGCATGTTTATGGAAGGAGTATTCTTATGGCTTACAAACACATATTGATCGCGGTAGACCTATCCCCGGAAAGCAAGATCCTGGTAGAAAAAGCCGTCTCTATGGCGCGGCCGTATAACGCCAAAGTTTCTCTGATCCACGTCGATGTCAACTATTCCGATCTCTATACTGGCCTTATCGACGTCAATCTCGGCGACATGCAAAAGCGCATCTCTGAAGAAACCCACCAGGCGCTGACCGAGCTGTCGCAAAACGCCGGCTACCCGATCACCGAGACCCTGAGCGGCAGCGGCGATCTGGCGCAGGTGCTGGTGGACGCCATCAAGAAATACGACATGGATCTGGTGCTGTGCGGCCACCACCAGGACTTCTGGAGCAAACTGATGTCTTCCGCTCGCCAGCTGATCAATACCGTGCACATCGATATGCTGATCGTGCCGCTGCGCGACGAAGAAGACGAATAAAGTAAGCGCCTGCTAACTTAACTGCCCAACGCCCGCGCCCTGCGGGCGTTTTTCATGCCGCTACGCCGATTAATCGCTTGATAATCAACCGCCCTCCGATGATATAGTCGCTAAAGACACAACATCCTCCCCCGAGCATCACCTATACCCAAATCTATAAGAAATAGCGGGGGAAAATTTAATGCTAAAAGGAGTTATCCATGGAATATGCCGTATCGGTAGAGTCTTTCCTGTCCTCGTTACAACGCCATAACCCCCACCAGCCGGAATATCTGCAGGCCGTGCGCGAAGTGTTCACCTCGCTGTGGCCATTTATCGAGCGCAACCCGCGCTATCGCGAACAGGCGCTGCTGGAGCGCCTGGTGGAGCCCGAGCGCATCATTCAGTTCCGCGTCAGCTGGGTGGACGATCGCGGCCAGGTGCAGGTCAATCGCGCCTTTCGTGTCCAGTTCAACTCGGCCATCGGCCCCTACAAGGGCGGCATGCGCTTCCACCCGTCGGTGAACCTGTCGATCCTGAAGTTCCTCGGCTTTGAGCAGACCTTCAAGAATGCGCTGACCACCCTGCCGATGGGCGGCGGCAAAGGCGGCTCCGATTTCGATCCGAAGGGCAAAAGCCAGGGCGAGATCATGCGTTTCTGCCAGGCGCTGATGACCGAACTGTATCGCCACTTGGGCCCGGACACCGACGTGCCGGCCGGCGACATCGGCGTCGGCGGCCGTGAAGTCGGCTTTATGGCCGGCATGATGAAGAAACTGTCCAACAACACCGCCTGCGTGTTTACCGGCAAAGGGCTCTCCTTCGGCGGCAGCCTGATCCGCCCCGAGGCGACCGGCTACGGCCTGGTGTACTTTACCGACGCCATGCTGCAGCGCCACGGCTTGGGCTTTGAGGGCATGCGGGTGGCGGTGTCCGGCTCCGGCAACGTGGCGCAGTACACCATCGAGAAAGCGTTGGAGCTGGACGCGCGCGTGATCACCGTGTCGGATTCCGGCGGCACTCTGGTGGACGAAGACGGCTTCACCACCGAGAAGCTGGCGCACCTGGCGGAGATCAAAAACCAGCGCTACGGCCGGGTGGCGGACTATGCCCGCGAACGCGGCCTGACCTACCTGGCGGGCCAGCAGCCGTGGAACGTGCCGGTGGATATCGCCCTGCCGTGCGCCACCCAGAACGAACTGGACCTCGAGGCGGCGCAGACGCTGATCCGCAATGGGGTGAAAGCGGTGGCGGAAGGCGCCAACATGCCGACCACCATCCAGGCCACCGACGCCTTCCTCGACGCCGGGGTGCTGTTCGCGCCCGGCAAGGCGGCCAACGCCGGCGGCGTAGCCACCTCGGGGCTGGAGATGGCGCAAAACGCCGCGCGCATCGGCTGGCGGGCGGAAAAAGTGGATGTACGTTTACAACATATCATGGCGGATATTCACCATGCCTGCGTGGAATACGGCGGCGAGGGCAAGCAAACCCACTATGTACACGGCGCGAATATCGCCGGTTTCGTTAAGGTTGCGGAGGCGATGCTGGCCCAGGGCGTGCTGTAATCGGGCGCAAAGGTGATCTTGTTCACACATCGATTAAATGCTTCAATGCCGGCCTCTGCGCCGGCATTTTTTTCCGCGTCCAAGCCATCAAAATGATGCATGAAAGTTAATTAAAGGTTAATAAAAAGTTATTTATGGCCGTTTAATTGGTAGTAAGTTTACCACCACCAAATAATTAAACATTTATTTAACACTAAATACGCCAGTATTTTACTTAAATGTGCGCAGATCACATTTTATTAACTTCAGCTACGCCCCCTCTTCCATTCCTTTGTAATCTGCAGCGGTGGAAAAACCGCCACCCCTACAGATAAAAAAAGGTACAGCTAATGAAATTTAACCTCGCATTATTAAATGCATGTGTGGTTTCTGCGTGCATGTTATCGACAACACCTGTGTTCGCCGCTGATAAATATGAGATTGCCGTGGTCGCCAAAGTGACCGGCATTCCGTGGTTCAACCGCATGGAAGTGGGCGTCAACGAAGCGGCGAAAAAACTCGACGTCAACGCTTACCAGACCGGCCCGTCTACGCCGGATCCGGCTGCGCAGGTCAAGGTGATTGAGGATCTGATCGCCAAGAACGTCAACGCCATCATCGTGGTGCCGAACGACGCCAAGGTGCTGGAGCCGGTGCTGAAAAAAGCGCGCGACAAAGGCATCGTGGTGCTGACCCATGAATCCCCGGACCAGCAGATCGGCCAGTGGGACATCGAGACCATCGACAGCGAGAAATACGCGCAGGCCAACGTCGATGAGCTGGCGAAAGACATGGGCGGCAAAGGCGGCTACGCGATCTACGTCGGCTCGCTGACTGTGCCGTTGCACAACGCCTGGGCCGATTCCGCCATCAAATACCAGAAAGAAAAATACCCGGACATGTTTGAAGTCACCTCGCGCTTGCCGGTGGCGGAAAGCATCGACAAATCCTACGCCACCACGCTGGATCTGATGAAAACCTATCCGCAGATGAAGGGCATCATCGGCTTCGGTTCGCTCGGCCCAATCGGCGCCGGCCAGGCGGTGGCCAAGAAACGCGCCAAGGACAAAATCGCGGTGGTGGGCATCGCCATGCCGGCGCAGGCCGCTCCTTACCTGATGCGCGGCGACATCAAGAAAGCGCTGCTGTGGGATCCGAAAGACGCCGGTTATGCGCTGGTGACGGTGGCCGACCAGCTGCTGCAGGGCAAAGAAGTGAATAAGGACCTGTCGATCGAGGGCCTCGGCAAAGCCGACGTCGATATGGAACACAAAGTGATTCGGTTTAATAAGATTTTGGAAGTGACCAAAGACAACGCCCAATCGCTCGGATTCTGATTTTTCGCGTAATTTCGCCACACCGGGAAAGTAGTTAAACCCTCGTAGGGGCGCAGCAACGCTGCGCCCAGGGCTTCGGCCGCTACGCAAGCACAGGTTAACGTTATGACAGCCTCCCCCGCATTTATCACCCTGGAGAATATCAGCAAGCGATTCCCAGGCGTGCTGGCATTAGACCAGATCAACCTGACGCTGAATAAAGGCGAAGTGCACTGCCTGGCCGGGCAAAACGGCTGCGGCAAAAGCACCATCATTAAAATCATCTCCGGCGTCTATCAGCCGGAAAAAGGCGCCAATATTTCGCTGGAAGGCAAACTCTTCCACGCCCTGACGCCGCAGCTGTCCGGTTATTACGGCATACAGGTGATCTACCAGGACCTGTCGCTGTTCCCTAACCTGACGGTGGCGGAAAACATCGCCATCCACCGTTACCTGCCCGGCGGCCACTTCTGGGTGCACAAGCGGGTGATGCGCCAGACGGCGCTGGACGCCATGGCGCGGGTCGGCGTACACATCGATCCCGATAAAAAAGTAGAAAAACTGTCGATCGCCGATCGGCAGCTGGTGGCGATTTGCCGCGCCATCGCCGCCGAAGCGCGCTTGGTTATCATGGACGAACCGACCGCCTCGCTGACCCGCCAGGAGGTCGACGGCCTGCTGCGGGTGGTCAACGAACTGAAGGCGGCCGGCATCTGCGTGGTGTTCGTCAGCCACCGATTGGATGAAGTGATGGAAGTCGCCGATCGCATCAGCGTGATGCGCGACGGCAAGCTGGTGGGCACCTGGCCGGCCAGCGAACTGGACAGCCATGAACTGGCGTTCCTGATGACCGGCCAACGCTTTCATTACAGCCCGCTGCCCCCGCTGCCGCCGGCCGAACAGGCGCCGCTGCTCGAGGTGCGCAACCTCAGCCGCGGCGAGAAATACCGCAACGTCAATCTGGCGCTGCGCGGCGGCGAGATCGTCTCGATCGTCGGCCTGCTCGGCGCCGGCCGCACCGAACTGTGCCTCAGCCTGTTCGGCATGACGCGGCCGGACAGCGGCGAGATCCGCATCGAGGGCCGGTCGGTGCAGCTGCACAACAACCGCGAAGCGGTGCGCCACGGCATCGGCTACGTGTCGGAAGATCGTCTGACGCAGGGATTGATCATGGAGCAATCGATCTACGACAACACCATCGTCACCGTCTTCGATCGGCTGCATACCTCGCTTGGATTGCTGGATCACGCCAAGGCGACCGAGCTGGTTAACCGGCTGATCCGCGATCTGAACATCAAGGTGTCCGACAGCGCATTGCCGGTGAAAACCCTGTCCGGCGGCAACGCCCAGCGCATCGCCATCGCCAAGTGGGTGGCGACCCAGCCGAAGATCCTGATCCTCGACTCGCCCACCGTCGGCGTGGACATCGCCAACAAAGAGGGGATCTACCAGATCGCCCGCGATCTGGCGCAGCTGGGCATGGCGGTGCTGATGATCTGCGACGAGATCCCAGAAGCCTATTACAACAGCCATCGGGTGATGGTGATGCGCAAAGGCGAACTGATCGCCGAATTCGCGCCGCACCAGAGTACCGAACAACAGATCGCCGAGGTGGTGAATGGATAAGTCATTATTGGCCCGCCTGGCCGGGCGGCACGAGTTTTATCTCGGCCTGCTGGTGCTGCTGCTGGCGATCGGCCTGAGCGCCGGCACCGATGAGTTTCTGACGCTCGGCAACCTGACCGACGTCGCCACCAGCTACGCCATTCTCGGCATCCTGGCCTGCGGGCTGTTCGTGGTGCTGATCGCCGGCGGCATCGACATTTCGTTCCCGGCGGTCACCGCCATCGCGCAGTATGTGATGGCCAGTTGGGTGATCCAGCACGGCGGCAGCTTCCCGCTGGCGTTCGCCCTGGCGATTGGCGTCGGCCTGCTGCTCGGGCTGGTGAACGGTTTCCTGGTGTACTGGCTGAAGGTGCCGGCGATCATCATCACCATCGCCACCCTTAACCTGTTCTACGGCCTGCTGGTATACGCCACCAACGGCACCTGGCTGTACGGCTTCCCGGACTGGTTCATGAACGGCATCAACTGGTTCTCGTTCCAGGGCGCCGACGGTTACGACTACGGCCTGACGCTGCCGCTGCTGTGCCTGCTGGCAACCATCGTCGTCACCGGCGTGCTGATGAACCGCACCCGGCTGGGGCGCCAGATCTACGCCATGGGCGGCAACCGCGACGCGGCGTCGCGCCTGGGGTTGAACCTGCTGCGGCTGCACTTCTGCGTCTACGGCTATATGGGCATTCTGGCCGGCGTCGCGGCGGTGGTGCAGGCGCAGATCACCCAGTCGGTGGCGCCCAACTCGCTGCTCGGCTTCGAGCTGACGGTATTGGCGGCGGTGGTGCTGGGCGGCACCAGCATGAGCGGCGGCCGCGGATCGTTGACCGGCACCCTGCTCGGCGTGGTGCTGCTGGCCTTCCTGCAAAACGGGCTGACGCTGCTCAGCGTCTCGGCCTATTGGCACCAGGTATTCAGCGGCGCGATCATTTTGATCAGCATCAGCACCACCGCCTGGAACGAAAAACGCAAGCTGCTCAAGGAGATCTGACATGACGCAGTTAACTCGGTTGATCCCAAACGATCGGATCATTCGCCTGCAGGGCGCGATCATCATCGCGGTGGCGCTGCTGTTCGCCGGGCTGCTCGGATCGCGCTTCTTCAGCCTCGGCAACTTCCAGTCGATCGCCTCGCAGCTGCCGATCCTCGGCCTGCTGGCGCTCGGCATGGGCATCACCATGCTGACCGGCGGCATCAACCTGTCGATCATCGCCGGCGCCAACGCCTGTTCGCTGGTGATGGCGGCGATCATCGTCAGCCATCCCGACCAGCCGCTGTTCCTGGCGCTGGCGCTGTTGGCCGGCCTGCTGGTGGCGGTGGCGATCGGCGCGCTCAACGGCGCGCTGGTAGCCTGGATAGGCGTCTCGCCCATCCTCGCCTCGCTCGGCACCATGACCCTGATCACCGGCCTGAATATTCTGCTGTCCAACGGCGCGGTGATCTCCGGCTTCCCGGCGGCGATTCAATTTCTCGGCAACGGCGCCGTGCTCGGCGTGCCGGTGGCGCTGATCCTGTTCCTGCTGGTGGCGGTGGGTCTGTGGCTGCTGCTGGAGCACACCACGCTGGGGCGCAGCCTGTACCTGATCGGCTCCAACGAGCAGGCCACCCGCTTCAGCGGCGTGAACACCGCGCGGGTGCAGATCACGGTGTATATCCTGTCGGCGCTGCTCGGCTGGGGCGCCGCCCTGCTGATGATGGCCAAGTTCAACTCGGCCAAGGCCGGCTACGGCGAATCTTATCTGCTGGTGACCATTCTGGCCTCGGTGCTGGGCGGCATTAACCCGGACGGCGGCTTCGGCCGCATTCTGGGGCTGGTGCTGGCGCTGATCGTGCTGCAAATGTTGGAAAGCGGCCTCAATTTGCTGGGGGTCAGCAGCTACCTGACCATGGCCCTGTGGGGCGGCGTGCTGATCCTGTTTATCGCGTTACAGAATCGAAAAGCCTGAGGAGAAAATAATGGCGAGCTATTTTATTGGCGTAGATGTGGGCACCGGAAGCGCGCGCGCGGGCGTATTCGATCTCAATGGCCGCATGGTCGGCCAGGCCAGCCGGGCCATCGATCTGTACCGGCCGAAGGCGGATTTCGTCGAGCAGTCGTCGGATAACATCTGGCAGGCGGTGTGCAATGCGGTGCGCGACGCGGTCAACCAGGCCGACATCAACCCGATCCAGGTCAAAGGGCTGGGCTTCGACGCCACCTGTTCGCTGGTGGTGCTGGATAAAGAAGGCAAACCGCTGACCGTCAGCCCCTCCGGCCGCACCGAGCAGAACATCATCGTGTGGATGGATCACCGGGCGATCGCCCAGGCCGAGCGCATCAACGCCACCAAACACCGGGTGCTGGACTTCGTCGGCGGCATCATTTCGCCGGAGATGCAGACGCCGAAACTGCTGTGGCTGAAGCAACACATGCCCACCACCTGGGCCAACGCCGGTTACCTGTTCGATCTGCCGGACTTCCTCACCTGGCGCGCCACCCAGGACGCCACCCGCTCGCTGTGCTCGACGGTGTGCAAGTGGACCTATCTCGGCCACGAGCAGCGTTGGGACAAGAGCTACTTCCAGCAGATCGGGCTGGAAGACGTGCTGGAACACGACGCCGCCAAGATCGGCAGCGACGTTAAAATGATGGGCGAGCCGCTGGGCCATGGCCTGACTCAGCGCGCCGCCAGCGAGATGGGGCTGATCGCCGGCACGGCGGTGAGCGTGTCAATCATCGACGCCCACGCCGGCACCCTCGGCACGCTGGGCGCCACCGGCGTCTCCGGCGAGGTGGCCGACTTCAACCGCCGCGTCGCGCTGATCGGCGGCACCTCCACCGGTCATATGGCGATGTCGCGCACCGCGCGCTTTATCGGCGGCGTTTGGGGGCCGTATTACTCGGCGATCCTGCCGGAATACTGGTTGAACGAAGGCGGCCAGTCCGCCACCGGCGCGCTGATCGACCACGTCATCCAGTCGCACCCGTGCTATCAGGAGCTGCTGGCGCAGGCGAAAACTCAGGGCCAGACCATCTATGAGGTGCTGAACGCCATTCTGCGCCGCATGGCCGGCGAGCCGGAGAACATCGCCTTCCTGACGCAGGACATTCACATGCTGCCGTACTTCCACGGCAACCGCTCGCCGCGCGCCAACCCGATGCTGACCGGCATCCTGACCGGGCTGAAGCTGTCGCGCACGCCGGAGGACATGGCGCTGCACTACCTGGCCACCATTCAGGCCATCGCGCTCGGCACCCGCCACATCATCGAAACCATGAACCACAGCGGCTACAGCATCGACACCATCATGGCCAGCGGCGGCGGCACCAAGAACCCGATCTTCGTGCAAGAGCACGCCAACGCTACCGGTTGCGCCATGCTGCTGCCGGAGGAGAGCGAAGCGATGCTGCTGGGCGGCGCGATGATGGGCACCGTGGCGGCCGGCGTGTTCGACACCTTGCCGGAGGCGATGAGCGCCATGAGCCGCATCGGCAAGACGGTGACGCCGCAGACCAACCAGATAAAAAGCTACTACGATCGCAAATACCGGGTGTTCCACGAGCTGTACAACGACCACATGAAATACCGCCGGTTGATGCAGGAGGAGGCGTGATGCAGCAAGAGTGGCGGCAGGCCGTGCAGGGCTGGCAAACCTACAGCCAGGAGCTGGCGCAGCTGGGCGAACGCCTCGATGCGCGCACCTGGCAACGGCTGCTGGCGCTGCTGGCCGACTGCCGCGGTAAAATCGCCGTCACCGGCGTCGGCACCTCGGGGATTGCGGCGCGCAAGATAGCCCATATGCTGGCCTGCGTGGAGCGGCCGGCGGTCTACCTCGACGCCACCGGCGCTGCGCACGGCGATCTGGGTTTTCTGCGCGCCGACGATCTGCTGATCCTGATCTCGCGCGGCGGCAATTCCGACGAGCTGACCCGCCTGCTGCCGACGCTGCAGGCCAAGGGGGTGACGCTGATCGCGGTGACGGAAAACCCGCATTCCGCCATCGCGCAGGCGGCGCAGCTGACGATCGCCACCGGGGTGCAAAAGGAGATAGATCCGCTGAACATGCTGGCCACCACCTCAATTGTGCTGGTGTTGGCGATCTTCGACGCCGCCTGCACCTGCCTGATGACGCGCAGCGGTTACGATAAGGACACCTTGCTGGCGGTGCATCCGGGCGGCGGCGTGGGGAAAAGTTTGCGGGAGGAAAACTGAGGGCCCGACACCGCGGGCCCGGCAGACATTACAGCGGCATGTAGATATCGAAACGGTGGCTTTTGGTCAGCGTGGCGGCGTGCGCCGGCACATCGGCCAGCGGCGGCGCGTAGTCCGGGCGTTTCACCACCACGCGCTTGGTCGCCAAACGGCGCGCCGGTTCCAGCAGGCCGTCGGCGTCATCGTCGCTGCCCACCAGCGATTGGAACACCCGCATCTCTTTCTTCACCAGCGCGCTTTTCTGCTTGTGCGGGAACATCGGATCGAGATACACCACCTCCGGGCGCGGGCTGAGATCCGCCAGCGCCGTCAGGCTGGAGGCGTGCAGCAGCGTCAGACGATCGCGCAGCCACGGGCCGATTTCCGCATCCTGATAGCCGCGCTGCAGGCCGTCGTCCAGCAACGCCGCCACCACCGGATTGCGCTCCAGCATCCGCACCCGGCAGCCCAGCGCCGCCAGCACGAAGGCGTCGCGCCCCAGCCCGGCGGTGGCGTCCACCACGTCCGGCAGGTAACTGCCCTTGATGCCGACCGCCTTGGCCACCGCCTCGCCGCGGCCGCCGCCGAAGCGGCGCCGGTGCGCCATGGCGCCGGAGACGAAATCGACGTAGATCCCGCCAAGCTTCGGCTCGTCGCGCTTGCGCAGCTCCAGCCGCTGCGGGGTCAGTACCAGCGCCATCGGCGCGTCGTCGTCGGACGTCAGCCGCCAGCGCTGCGCCAAAACAGACAAGGCGCCGGGATCGGCGCCTGCTTCACACAATAAACACACGCTCACGTGTCGGGTTATCCTTTAATGCCGTAATGGCGCAGCATAGCATCCAGCTGCGGCTCGCGGCCACGGAAGCGTTTGAACAGCGCCATCGGCTCTTCCGAACCGCCGCGCGACAGGATGTTGTCGAGGAAGGATTTGCCGGTCTCGGCGTTGAAAATCCCCTCTTCTTCGAAGCGCGAGTAGGCGTCGGCCGACAGCACTTCCGCCCACAGGTAGCTGTAGTAACCCGCCGCGTAGCCGCCGGCGAAGATGTGGCTGAAGGCGTGCGGGAAGCGGCCCCAGCTCGGCGAAGGCACCACCGCCACCATTTTCTTCACTTCCGCCAGCGTCGGCAGGATCTGCGCCCCTTTCTCCGGGCTGTATTCGAAGTGCATGCGGAAATCGAACAGACCGAACTCCAGCTGGCGCAGAATGAACAGCGCCGCCTGGTAATTCTTGGCCGCCAGCAGCTTGTCGAGCATGGCCTTCGGCAGCGGCTCGCCGCTCTGGTAGTGGCCGGAGATAAACGCCAGCGCTTCCGGCTCCCAGCACCAGTTTTCCATAAACTGGCTCGGCAGCTCGACCGCATCCCACGGCACCCCGTTGATGCCGGAGACGCCGGCGGTATCGATCTGCGTCAGCATGTGGTGCAGACCGTGGCCGAACTCGTGGAACAGCGTAGTCACTTCGTTATGGGTGAACAGCGCCGGCTGGTCGCCCAGCGGGCGGTTGAAGTTGCAGGTCAGGTAAGCGACCGGTTTTTGCAGCGTGCCGTCAGCCTTGCGCAGGCTGCCGACGCAGTCGTCCATCCAGGCGCCGCCGCGTTTGTTTTCGCGGGCGTACAGATCGAGGTAGAAGCTGCCGCGCAGTTCGCCGTCGGCGTCGAACAGATCGAAGAAGCGCACGTCCGGATGCCAGGTATCCACGTCTTTACGCTCTTTGGCGGTGATGCCGTAGATGCGTTTCACCACTTCGAACAGCCCTTCCACCACCCGCTGTTCCGGGAAGTACGGGCGCAGCTGCTCGTCGCTGATGGAGAACAGGTGCTGCTTTTGTTTTTCGCCGTAATAGGTGATGTCCCAGGCGTCGAGCTCGTCCACGCCATAGTGCTGTTTGGCGAAGGCGCGCAGCTGCGCCAGCTCCTGCTCGGCCTGCGGGCGGGCGCGCTTGGCCAGATCGCTCAGGAAGCCGATCACCTGCTCCGGGCTTTCCGCCATCTTGGTCGCCAGCGACTTGTCGGCGTAGGTGTCAAAGCCCAGCAGCTGAGCCAGCTCGTGGCGCAGCGCCAGCGTTTCCGCCATCACTTCGCTGTTGTCCCATTTGCCGGCGTTCGGCCCCTGGTCAGAGGCGCGGGTGGCGAAGGCGCGGTACATCTCTTCACGCAGCGCGCGGTTGTCGGCGTAGGTCAGCACCGGCAGGTAGCTCGGCATGTCCAGCGTCAGCAGCCAGCCGTCCTGCTCTTTGGCCTGCGCCATCGCCTGGGCCTGCGCCAGGGCGCTTTCCGGCAGGCCGCTCAGCTCGGCTTCGTCGGTAATCAGTTTGCTCCAGCCCATGGTGGCGTCGAGCACGTTGTTGCTGTAGGTGGAACCCAGCTCGGACAGGCGCGCGACGATCTCGCCGTAGCGCTGCTGTTTGTCCGCCGACAGGCCGATGCCCGACAGCTCGAAGTCGCGCAGCGCGTTGTCCACCGCCTTGCGCTGCGGCACGCTCAGCGTCTCGAACGCCGCGCCCTCTTTCAGGCTGCGGTAGGCCTGGTACAGCCCTTCGTGCTGGCCGACCCAGGTGCCGTACTCGGACAGCAGCGGCAGCGCCTGCTCATAGGCGGCGCGCAGCTCCGGGCTGTTTTTCACCGAGTTCAGGTGCCCGATCGGCGACCAGATGCGCGACAGGCGATCGTCCGACTCCGCCAACGGCTGACACAGATTGTCCCAGGTGAACGGCCCCGGCTGCGCGACCACGCGCTCTACCGCAGCGCGGCAGTCCGCCAGCGCGGATTGCACCGCAGGCACGATATCTTCAGGGCGGATCGCCGAAAACGGCGGCAGGGAAAACGGGGTCAGCAACGGATTTGTCATAGGGCAGTCCTGATTAGCGTTGGGGCCCGCCACGGGGGCGAGCCTTAAAATGCGTATGAATCTCTAACATGGAGCCAGGCAACAGGAAAATCAATGCCCGGCGTTGATCGTTCGTGCCTTAAACGGCGCATTGGCGAATGCGGGCGGCCAGCTCCGCCAGCTGTTCGTCGTCGGCGCGCGCCGCATCGTGGGAGGAGATATAACCTTCGTAACGCGTGAAAAACTTCGGCGAGGTCGATTCGATCGGCCGCCACTGCTCCAGCGACGCGGTGCCGTGCAGCGGGATCAGTTTGGCGTGCACATGGTCAACGCCGTAGCCCTCAAACACCATGCCGCAGCGGCCGACGTCGTCGAACGCGCGATCCAGCTGCTTTGCCACCCGCTTGGTCGCCAGCATCAACGCGCTCAGCACCTCGTCCGGCAGGTCAAACGCGTAGCTCGGGTGGTGCGCCTTGGGGATCACCACGCTGAAGCCGTCGGTGTTGGGAAAGATGGACAGGAACGCCAGATGGTCGTCGTCTTCCCAGATTTTATGGCACGGCGCCTTGCCCGCCACGATGTCGCAAAAAATGCAGCTCATCCTTTCTCCTTGTGATTCACAGCGTTTCAACCCGTTCGAATTCTTCGAATACCAGCCACATGTCCGGCGCAAAGCTCCCCTCGCGGGTAAAGAATGCCTGATGCCCCTCGCGCCAAAATGCCAGGCTTTTGTCGCCTTCGCCCTCTTTGGCCGCCATCTCGGCGGTCACCTGGTCGTAGCGCACCAGGCGCAGCGCCAGGGTCCTGATCACGCAGGCCGGTTCGCCGCGGCCATCGAGAACGATGCTGTAATCGCCGATCCTCGGGGTTTGTTCCCGACGATAGCTCGCATAGGAACTGCAGGTGGCGGTTTTATCCCCGCTCAGCACCAACCCCAGCAGTTCGTCGGCTAACGCGGGGCCGTCGCCGAACGCCCAGCGCGCCGCGTCGGGGTAATTCGCCAAAATCGCCTGTTTGCTCATCGTCCTGTCCCTTTCTGTTAACGTCTGCGGCAACGGAGTCCGGTTTTTCCCGGCCAGACAGTTTATACTGTGCAGATTATAAGCCTTATTGCATTGAATGCTCCGTCTGCGGAGCACAAGGAACCGCCACCCGTCATGTTAAGTTATCGCCACAGTTTCCACGCCGGCAACCACGCCGACGTGCTCAAACACACCGTTCAGAGCCTGATCATCGAGTCGCTGAAGGAAAAAGAGAAGCCGTTCCTGTATCTGGATACCCACTCGGGCGCGGGCCGTTATCAGCTCAGCGGCGAACACGCCGAGCGCACCGGCGAATACCTGGAAGGCATCGGCTTGCTGTGGCAACGCGACGATCTGCCCGAGGAGCTGGCGGCCTACATGAGCGTGGTGCACAACTTCAACCGTTCCGGCACGCTGCGCTACTATCCCGGCTCGCCGCTGATCGCCCGCCAGCTGCTGCGCCCGCAGGATAAAATTCACCTGACCGAGCTGCACCCGAGTGATTACCCGCTGCTGCGCAGCGAGTTCCAGAAAGACGAGCGCGCCAAAGTGCAGCGCGCCGACGGCTATCAGCAGCTGAAATCCCAGCTGCCACCACCGTCGCGCCGCGGCCTGATCCTGATGGACCCGCCGTATGAAATGAAGACCGATTACCAGGACGTGGTCAAAGGCATTCAGGAAGGCTACAAGCGTTTCGCCACCGGCACCTACGCGCTGTGGTACCCGGTGGTGATGCGCCAGCAGATCAAACGCATGCTGCGCGATCTGGAAGCCACCGGCATTCGCCGCATCCTGCAGATCGAGCTGGCGGTGAAACCCGACAGCGATCAGCGCGGCATGACCGCTTCCGGCATGATCGTCATCAACCCGCCGTGGAAGCTGGAACAGCAGATGAAAAACGTGCTGCCGTGGCTGCACAAGGTGCTGGTGCCGTCGGGCATCGGCCACCATCTGGTCAACTGGGTGGTACCGGAATAATCCCCGGCAGGGCGCGCTTTGCCGCGCCCTGCGTCCGCCTATCGCAGCCATCGACGCAATCTTTGCGACAAACCCCGGTCAGGCGTTAAACTCTTACCCTCTTCAAATTCACAACTCATGGAAATCCCAGATGACGAAACATTACGATTATCTAGCAATAGGCGGCGGCAGCGGCGGTATCGCATCGATCAACCGGGCAGCCATGTACGGCCAAAAGTGTGCGCTGATTGAAGCCAAAGAGCTGGGCGGCACCTGTGTAAACGTGGGTTGTGTACCGAAAAAAGTCATGTGGCACGCGGCGCAGATCGCCGAGGCCATCCATCAGTACGGCCCGGACTACGGCTTCGACACCACCGTCAACGCCTTCGACTGGAAAAAGCTGGTCGCCAACCGCACCGCCTATATCGACCGCATTCACAACTCCTACGATAACGTGCTGGGCAAGAACAAGGTTGACGTGATCAAAGGGTTCGCGCGCTTCGTGGATGCGCACACCGTGGAAGTGAACGGCGAAACCATCACCGCCGATCACATCCTGATCGCCACCGGCGGCCGCCCAAGCCATCCGGCTATTCCGGGCGCGGAATACGGTATCGACTCCGACGGCTTCTTTGAGCTGGACGCCATGCCGAAACGCGTCGCCGTGGTGGGCGCCGGCTATATCGCCGTAGAGATCGCCGGCGTGCTGAACGCGCTGGGCGCGGAAACGCACCTGTTCGTGCGCAAGCACGCGCCGCTGCGCACCTTCGATCCGATGATCGTCGACACCCTGGTGGAAGTGATGAACACCGAGGGGCCGAGCCTGCATACCGAATCGGTGCCGAAAGCAATCGTCAAGAACGCCGACGGCAGCCTGACGCTGCAGCTGGAAAACGGCAAGGCATTCACCGTCGACTGCCTGATTTGGGCCATCGGCCGCGAACCGGCGACCGACAACCTGAA
Source organism: Serratia sp. CY37869 (assembly GCF_052168895.1). Taxonomy (NCBI): domain Bacteria; kingdom Pseudomonadati; phylum Pseudomonadota; class Gammaproteobacteria; order Enterobacterales; family Yersiniaceae; genus Serratia; species Serratia sp. CY37869. The sequence goes on along the minus strand of NZ_JBJNLU010000006.1, from coordinate 5,381 downwards.
CCTCGGCGTGACCGGGGTGAAAACCAATGAGAAAGGCTACATCGACGTCGATAAGTTCCAGAACACCAACGTCAAAGGCATCTACGCGGTGGGCGACAACACCGGCGCGGTAGAACTGACCCCGGTCGCCGTGGCCGCTGGCCGCCGCCTGTCCGAGCGCCTGTTCAACAACAAGCCGGACGAGCACCTGGACTACAGCAACATCGCCACCGTGGTGTTCAGCCACCCGCCGATCGGCACCGTCGGCCTGACCGAGCCGGAAGCCATCGAGAAATTCGGCGCGGACAACGTGAAGGTGTACAAGTCCTCCTTCACCGCCATGTACAGCGCCGTGACGCAGCACCGCCAGCCGTGCCGCATGAAGCTGGTGTGCGCGGGTAAAGAAGAGAAAATCGTCGGCCTGCACGGCATCGGCTTCGGCATGGATGAAATCCTGCAGGGCTTCGCGGTAGCGGTGAAGATGGGCGCCACCAAGAAGGACTTCGACAACACCGTGGCTATCCACCCGACTGCGGCGGAAGAGTTCGTCACCATGCGCTGAGGCGCTACGTTTATCCCTCTCTCAGGCCGGGGTAAATACCGGCCTGTTCTTTTTGTGCGGTTTACTATTCCCTTCGCACCCGCCTGCTTTTTCTGCCATTATTCTGCCTGATAAATTAGCGGGACTGATACAAACCTCCCCGCGCCTCTGGAGAACGCCGATGCTGTTCAAACTATGCAAAACCCTTGCGATGGCCTGCGTGGCCCTGATTATCGCCCAGAGCAGCGCGCTCAGCTTTACCCTGGAAGTGGCGGGCAAGATCGACAACGTGACCGATCCGGTCAAAAAAAGCTATCTGTTCACCGATAAACAGCTGTTGGCGATGCCGGTGCACAGCATCACGACCTCCACCTCCTGGACGCCGCAGAGGAAGTTTGAAGGGATTTCGGTGGCCGACATCCTGGAGCGCGTCGGCGCCAAGGGCGAGACGCTGACCTTCTACGCGCTGAACGATTATTACATCGACGTGCCGTTGTCCGACGTCAAGAAGTACAACATGATCCTGGCCTACAAGATGGACGGGGAGATGCTGAAGCTCAGAAACTTCGGCCCGCTGTTCCTGGTTTACCCGCGTGACGCCGCCGGGCCTGAGCTGAACTCGCCGTTGTACAACTCGCGCTTTATCTGGCAAGTCGACAGGATCGTGATCAAATGAAGCTGACGACCTTTAAGAACGGCAGCAGGCTGGCGATACCGGCCATCTTCGCCGCGCTGTTTCTGGTGGCTTCGACCGTCACGCTCTATTACTACAGCGCCACCCTGTCGAAGAAAGGGCTGTATGCCATCGCCGGCACGCAGGAGAACTACTCCTGGTCGATCGCCAAGTTCTCCATCAAGCTGGCGGAATTCGACACGTTCGTCGAGCAGCAGAGCCACGCGCCGCAGGTGGACAACGACAACCTGCGGCTGCGGTTCGAAATCCTCTATTCGCGCTTTTACGTGCTGGAAACCGTCTCCGAATCCACGCAACCGCTGTACGCCGAGCCGGGCTACCCGGAAGTGGTCAAGCAGATGCGCCTGCAGATGGATCGCATCGATAAACTGCTGGATAACCCGAAAATCGACTTCAATCAGGTTTTCGCGGCCATGAAGGCCATTAAGCCTTACGCCATCGAAATGGCCAACCTGACCGACCACGCCGAGGTGAAGCAGCGCACCGCCGCCTATGAGGACTACATCGAGAAACGGCACATCATTTTCTATGGGCTGGTGATTGTCATGTTCTCGGTGATCGCGCTGATCGCCATCACCCTGATCGTGTTCCGTCAGCAGCGGCTGACCATTCGCCAGCAGGCCAAGGCGATCGAGGCGGAGAAAGCGACCCGCACCAAAAACGCCTTCCTCGGCGCCATCGGCCACGAGCTGCGCACCTCATTGCAGAGCGTGATGTCGGCCATCGACGTGCTGGTGAATACCCGGGTATCGGCGGAGCATGCGGACACCTTCCAGCGGCTGGAGACCGCCGCGCAGCAGATCGAAAGCCAAATGAAAGATCTGACCGACTACGCGCACCTCGACAGCGGCATGATGGAGCTGCGCATCGTGCCGTTCGACGCGCAGAAGCTGATCGCGGAGACCGCCAACGAAATCGCTACTTTGACCCGCAAAGAGCAGGTCAAACTGAGCTGCGAGGTGGAGTGCAGCCACCTGTTGGTGCATTCCGACCCGCTGCGCATCCGGCAGATTATCGTCAACCTGCTGACCAACGCCTACAAATACACCGAAAGCGGCAGCATTACGCTGCACAGCTGTCTGCGCCGTCAACCCGGCGGCAGTTCGTTGATTATCGAAGTGACCGACACCGGCATCGGTATCGAAAAAGACCAGCTCGATCAGATCTTCAGACCCTTTACCCAGTTGGATCAGTCGCATACCAAGCAATATGCCGGCGTGGGGATGGGGTTGGCGATCGTGCACGGCCTGGTGACGCTGCTCGACGGCACCATCACGGTGTACAGCGAAATCAAGAAGGGCAGCACCTTTATCGTCAGCATTCCGGTGCAGATCAGTGAAGAAGAACGCGCCGACGAGCCCGCCGCCGCCAATGCCTCTCTGCAGCAGAAACCGCAGCAGGTGCTGGTGGTGGATGACAACAAGTCGGTGGGTGACGCCTTTGCGGCGTTGCTGGATAAGCTGGGTTACCAGCACGAACTGTGCGACTCGCCGGAGCGCGCGCTGCAGAAACTGCTCAGACGCCCTTACGACGCGCTGTTGCTGGATCTGCAGATGCCGGGCATCGACGGCGCCGCCCTGGCCAGGCAGCTGCGCAATCGTCGCGGCCCCAACCGCCATGTGCCGATCATCGGCATCAGCGCCTACACGCCGGAGCAGCTCACGGCGGATCAGCGCGCGCTGTTCGACAACTACCTGATGAAGCCGGTTCGGCTGGATGCGCTGTCGAACGCGCTGGCCGAGGTGTTCCCCGCTAAAGATTAAAACAGCGTTGCAGTGCGGCTTCGATCACATGGAGCCGCACCGGTTTTTCATAAGGGCCGAGCACATCGTACTCGCGCATCGCCTGAGCGATTTCCGATTCGCGTCGATCGGTGCCCAGCTCACCGGTCAGCACCAGTACCGGCGCGTCCGGGTTGTCGGAGGCGCGGATGGTGGCGATACAGCGATCCGCCGTTTCTTCACCGATTAGCCAGTCCACCACGTAACCGTCGAACAGGCTTTGCTGCAACGCCTGACAGAAGCTGTCGACGTCGTAAAACGCCACCGCGTTGAAACCGCAGCCGCCAAGATACTTGGCCAACTCATCGGCCGCCTGATGCGAATCGTCCAATACCGCAATGCTCAGACGCTCGTCGTCGCCATAGCCGGGCCGGATTTCGATCAGCTCGACGCCATAACGCGGCCCTGCCGGCGCCTCATCGGCGCGATAGATATGCCATTGCCCCTCGATGCGCAGCGCCACAAATTCCGCCGGCCGCCCGGCGGGAAGCTCGTCGCCGATGTGCCCGACGCAAGGCATCGCGACCCCTGCCACAAAAAAGATGGCATCGCGCGCCATGTTCGGTTCGGCCGCCTCGTGTTCGGCACTCAAATCGGCGATCGCCGCCGGCGTTTCTCCGAGCGCGGCCGCGACGCTGTTGATCTGTTCCAGCGTCCAGGGGCTTTGCCCTTTCAATTTGCGGTGCGCATGTGAAAAACTCAGATCCAAGATGCGGCTGAGCTCTCGGGCATGCTGACGTTTTCCAATCCCGTAATGTAAAAACAGCTCTCTGACCCGATTGGCAATCGACTGTGAATCGAATTTTTGGTGATTGTTATCCATTTGTTCCTTCGATTTTTTTTACTGATTTATCAGTCGTTTTGATTATTTCTGCTGAAAAAGCCACATCTAAAACTAGCATCCCATGCAATTATGCGTTAAAAACGTTGCTTGACATACCATGTTGCATCGTCAAACATGGTATCAAAAGAGACATACAGCAATACACTATAAAAAAACAACACCAGCACGTTTTTTAATAATAACCATAGTAACACCAGGGAAAATTTGTTCCGTTGCCGCTACTGAGACGATGCTCACATCGCTCGGACTGCATAAGCAAAACGGGGCTTGAGCCTTTAGCGCTAATCTGTTTTACCCACTTTTGAGCCGGGATCCGTCAGGGTCCCGGTTTTTTATTGTCCTGACGCCGCGCCATCATACGTTCTCCCCCCACCGCCGCAAATAAAAACGGAGCCGGCATGCCGGCTCCGTTGTCGTTGTAATGACCGCTGAACGTCAGAAGCGCCAGGTGAAGCCGGCGTTGACGCTGTTATCCTGATGGTGCTGCGACAGCAGCCCGCCATAGCCCAGCGACAGCGAGGCGTTTTCGTTCACCGCCACTTCCGCCCCCGCCTTCAGCACCATGCCGTCACGCGACACCGGCACGCTGTCCACCACGAACGGCGCGTTGCCGCCGTTGAACCGCAGCCCGGTGCCGCGCTCCAGCCCGCCGTACTGGTGTTGCCATCCCAGCTCGCTACGCAGCGCCACCGTCGTGCCCGGGGTCACCTGCCACGCGGTGTCCGCACGCAGCCCCAGCGTCGACACCGTCGCATCCGTGTGCTGCTTGTCGCCGCGCAGCGCCGCCGCGCCGCCGCTTTCCGCGATGCCGTTGTTTTCGAAGTTCACGTACGCCAGGTTGACGAACGGCTCCAGGTTCAGCCACTCGCCCTGCACGCTGTAGCCCGCTTCCGCGAACAGCTGTTCGGTGCGCGCGCTGTACTTCGCCGTGTCACGGTCCGACTGCATCCCGTAGTTCACCGACCGTTTGGTGTCGATGCGGTGCCAGGTGTAGCCCGCCCCGCCACGCAGCGCCAGCGCCCCGAACTGCTTGTCGCCGTACGCCGCCAGGTGGTAGTTGTCGCTGTCCGCCTTCGACCCGTAGCCGCCGTGCAGCGAGGTGCGGGTGTAGCCGGTCGCCACCCCCAGCCGCCAGTCGGCCGCCGCCGCCGAGTCCAGCCCCACCAGTACCCCGTAGGTCGAGGCCTGATAGCCGGTGGCGTTGGCGTCGCCCGACGCGTGGTCCCACGCCCCCAGCAGCTGCGCCCAGGCGCCGTCCTCGTCCGCCTTGATGGCCGACGAGCTCGCCAGCCCTTCCGCCTGACGCAGACGCCCGTTCAGCGCCTCACGCAGGTAGCGGCTGTCGTTCACCAGCGCCGACGCGATATCCGCATGGATTTGCCCCGACAGCTGACGGAACGCCTGCCGCGCCTCGCCCGCCGTGCCGCTGTTAAGAACGCTTTCGTACACCGGGTTGCCCGCCGCCAGCGCATCCGCCGCCGCCGCCACCGCCCGCTCGTTCGGCGTCTGCGCCACGCTGGCGAAGCTCGTGCCGTTGCGCCC
>NZ_JBJNLU010000005.1:0-290879 GCF_052168895.1 Serratia sp. CY37869 | reverse complement strand
ATGCAAAAAACTTTTCAAGCGCGGATTTTTTCGGCAAAAGGGCGAAAAAGCGACGAATTTATGTCACTTTTTCAGGCAAACAGCCATAAAAGCTGGCGATCGCTGGAGTAAAATAGAAATAACGATGTCAGTAAGGACCCGCAGCCATGCCGTTAAATGCACAACAACAGGCCGCCCAACGCAATCTTTCTTATCTGCTTGCAGAGAAACTCGGCCAACAAATTCTGGCGGGCGATTATCAGGCCGGCAGCATCCTGCCCGGTGAAATGGAACTGGGCGAGCAATTCGGCGTCAGCCGCACAGCGGTGCGCGAAGCGGTAAAGATGTTAGCCGCCAAAGGCATGTTGTTGCCGCGCCCGCGCATTGGCACCCGCGTGATGCCGCAAAGCCAATGGAATTTCCTCGATCAGGATTTACTGACCTGGTGGATGACGCGGGAAAACTTCGATCAGGTGATGCAACATTTCCTTATATTGCGCACCTCGTTGGAACCGCAGGCCTGCGCGTTGGCGGCAGACCACGCCAGCCCGCAGCAAACCAAACTGCTGGAGGAGCTGATGGCGGAGATGCGCGCGCTGCATACCCAGTTTGATCGCGAGCGCTGGATCCAGGTCGATACCCAATTCCACCAGCTCATCTACGAGGCCAGCGGTAATCCGTTCCTGACCTCGTTCGCTAACCTGTTCAGTTCGGTGTATCAGAGTTACTTCCGCGCCATTACAGGCAATGAAGTGATCAAGCTGCGCCACCATCAGGCTATCGTCGATGCGATACTCGCCGGAGACAGCGCAGGCGCCCTCGTCGCCTGCCAAGTTTTGCTGAAAGAGAAAGACTAGACACGCTCCCCGCTTATAGATAGAAGAAAGAGATGAGGGAGAGACGACCATTTAACCAGGACCGACCATGACCCAATCCGCGCGCAGTATGGCAGGACTCCCGTGGATCGCCGCAATGGCGTTCTTTATGCAGGCGCTGGACGCCACCATCCTCAACACGGCGCTGCCGGCGATCGCCCACAGCCTCGGGCACTCGCCGCTGGCGATGCAATCTGCCGTCATCAGCTATACGCTGACGGTGGCGATGCTGATCCCAGTCAGCGGTTGGCTGGCGGACCGCTTCGGCACCCGCCGCGTGTTCATCTTCGCCGTCACGTTATTCACCCTCGGTTCGCTGTTGTGCGCCCTCTCCCCCACGTTGAGCGTGCTGGTTGCCTCTCGCGTGCTGCAGGGCATCGGCGGCGCGATGATGATGCCGGTCGCGCGACTGGCGCTGCTGCGCGCCTACCCGCGCAGCGAACTGCTGCCGGTGCTGAACTTCGTCACCATGCCCGGCCTGGTCGGGCCGATTCTGGGGCCGCTGCTGGGCGGCTGGCTGGTGACCTACGCCACCTGGCATTGGATTTTCCTGATCAATATCCCTATCGGCCTGCTCGGCATCTTCTATGCGCGCAAATACATGCCGGACTTCACCACGCCCAAGCGCCGCTTCGATTTTCTGGGTTTTATGCTGTTCGGCCTGAGCCTGGTGCTGATCTCCACCGGGCTGGAACTGTTTGGCGAGCGGGTGCTGGCGAGCTACGTTTCGCTGGGCATTCTGCTCAGCGGCTTCGTGATGCTGTTCGGCTACATCGCGCACGCCCGCCGTCATCCTCAGCCGCTGATCGGCCTCGACCTGTTCAAAACCCGCACCTTCTCGGTCGGCATCGCCGGCAACGTCGCGTCCAGGTTGGGCACCGGCTGCGTGCCATTTTTAATGCCGCTCATGCTGCAGGTGGGATTTGGCTACACGGCGATCGTCGCCGGCTGCATGATGGCACCGACCGCCATCGGCTCGCTGATGGCGAAATCCACCGTCACTCAGGTGTTGCGCTGGTTCGGCTACCGTAAAACGCTGGTCGGCATCACCGTTATCATCGGAGCGCTGATCGCGCAGTTCGCCCTGCAGAGCCCAGGCATGCCGCTGTGGCTGATGATCCTGCCGCTGTTCGTACTGGGCATGGCGATGTCCACCCAGTTCACCGCCATGAATACCATCAGCCTGGCGGATTTGAACGACGCCAACGCCAGCGCCGGCAACAGCGTCCTGGCGGTCACCCAACAGCTGTCCATCAGTTTCGGCGTAGCGATCAGCGCGGCGGTGCTGCGTTTTTACGAATCCCTGTCGTTAGGCACCATGATCGACCACTTCCATTACACCTTTATCACCATGGGGATCGTCACCGTGGCGTCGGCGCTGGTGTTTATGTTGCTGAGAAGGAAGGATGGCCGCAATTTGATCAGCGGCCAGGAAAGCAAGAAAGAAGCGAAGGCGGCCAGTTAACGGCGGCCCACCGAGGCGCGTTCCACCAGCTCGGGTGTCAGCACCAGCACCTGGGGCGCGCGCTCCGGGTTTTGCAGGCGGTTGATCAGCGCATCGATCGCCAGCTCGCCCAGCGAATCCTTCGGCTGATGAATGGTGCTCAGCGGCGGCGCCAGATAACGGGCCAACTCAATGTCATCGTAGCCCATCACCGCCATATCCTGCGGCACGGAAAGCCCGGCCTGATACAGCGCCTGATAAACGCCTACCGCCACCGCGTCGTTGCCGGCAAACACCGCATGCGGCGGCTCATCCAGCGCCAGCAGTTGGCGCATGGCGTTCACCCCGCCCTCAAACTCAAAGTCGCAATGCACTTCATACCCTGGCGGAACCGGCAATCCAGCGCGACGCATCGCGTTGCGGTAGCCTTCCAGCCGGTGGCGAGCGGTGGTTTTATCCTGCGGGCCGGCGATGCAGGCAATCTTGCGGTAGCCGCGGGCGATCAGATGATCGGTCGCCATCTCACCGCCCAGCAGCGAGTTATCCTGAATAATGTCGTTGGCGCCCTCGAACGGCGCCCAGTCCATCATCACGATCGGCAGTGACGGGTAACGGCTCAGAGCATCTTGCGATGGTCGGTGGTTTTCGGTGCACATCAGCAGCAAACCGTCGACGCGCTTTTGCAGCAGCGTCTCCATGCTGCGGTTCATGCGCGCGGCGTCTTCTTCGGTATTGCACAGGATTAAACTGTAGCCGCGTTCATAACAGCTGCGCTCCACGCCGCGCACCACTTCGGCATAAAACGGGTTGTTGCTGGCGGTCACCAGCATGCCGATGGTGCGCGTCTGATTGAGCTTCAGGCTGCGCGCCAGCGCGGAAGGCGCATAGTTCAGCTGTTCCACGGCCGCCATGACCTTGTCGCGCACGCTGTCGCTGACAAAGCGATTGTTGTTGACCACATGCGACACGGTAGAGGTTGAAACGCCCGCCAGGCGGGCGACATCTTTCATGGTGGCCAAAGGATCACCCCTGCTGCTGCAAGAAGGCGTCGATCTCTTCACGCCACGGCACCGAAGGCTGCGCGCCGGGGCGGGTCACGGCGATCGCCGCCGCCGCATGGGCGAAACGCACCGCGTCGGCCATGACTTTGCCTTCCAACAGGGCAGTCACCAGCGCACCGTTAAAGGTATCGCCGGCGGCGATGGTATCCACCGCTTGCACCTTGAAGCCGGGCACCAGTTTGCCGTTGCCGTTTTCGCTCAGCCACACGCCGCGGCTACCGAGGGTGATGATCACCGTCGCGATGCCCTTGTCGTGCAGCGCCTGCGCCGCACGCGCCGCATCCGCGTCGTTGTCCACGGCGATGCCGGTCAGGCGCTGGGCTTCGGTTTCATTCGGGGTGATCATATCGATCATGCCCAGCAGCTCGTCAGGTAGCTCACGCGCCGGGGCCGGGTTGAGGATCACCTGCGTTTGATGTTGCTTCGCCAGGCGGGCGGCGGCGATCACCGTCTCCAGCGGCGACTCGAGCTGCATCAGCAGGGCATCGGCGTCGATCACTTTTTGTTGGTAGCGCGCCAGGTAATCCGGCGTCACCGCGGCGTTGGCGCCGGCATTGATGCCGATCACGTTCTCGCCTTCGGCGTTGACGAAGATCAGCGCCACGCCGGTGGTGCTGTCGGCGATGGCTTCAATCGGTTGGGTATCAATGCGATCGCTCGCCAGCTGCCGGCGGACACGTTCGCCGATATCGTCGGCGCCCACGCAGGCGATAAAGGCGATCTTCGCCCCGCTGCGCCCGGCCGCCACCGCCTGATTCGCGCCCTTGCCGCCAAACGCCACCTTATACTGTTTCCCGATCACCGTTTCGCCCGGGTGGGGGAACTGTTCAATATTGAGGATATGGTCGGCATTGATGCTGCCAAGAACCACCAGCTTACCTGTTTCCATCGCATTGATTCCTGAATTGCGCGCCATCGTAAACGCCCCGTTCCGATGGCGCTGGTATGACTTACTGAGTGACCAGTTTCAAATCGACCGGGATGGTCGCCGGCACTTTTTCGCCTTTCAGCACTTTATCGGCGGTTTCCACACCGATCACGCCGATCTGATCGGGACGCTGCGCCACGGTCGCCGCCAGCTTGCCGCCTTCGACCGCTTTCACGCCGTCGGCGGTGCCGTCGAAGCCTACCACGATCACGTCGGTTTTACCGGCGGTTTGCAGCGCGCGCAGCGCACCTAACGCCATTTCATCGTTCTGGGCGAACACCGCCTGCACATCCGGGTGCGCGGTCAGCAGGTTCTGCATCACGTTCAGGCCCTTGGTGCGATCGAAATCGGCCGGCTGGCTGGCCAGCAGCTTGAATTTATTCTGATCCAGCGACTGCTTGAAGCCTTCACCGCGTTCACGCGCGGCAGAGGTGCCGGCGATGCCTTCCAGCTGAATCACCTTGGCATCGGCGCCCACTTTCTTGGCAATGAAATCACCGGCCATTTTGCCGCCTACGCGGTTATCCGAAGCGATGTGGCTCACCACGTCACCCTTGCTCGCCACGCGGTCCAGCGTGATGACCGGGATCTTAGCCTGGTTGGCCATCTTGATGGCGTTACCCACCGCGTCGGAGTCGGTCGGGTTGATCAGCAGCAGCTTGGGCGCGCGCACCATCAGATCCTGCACGTTGGCCAGCTCTTTCGCCGGGTTGTTCTGGGAATCCAGCACCACCAGGTTGTAGCCCAGCTTGTTGGCCTCTTGCTGCGCGCCGTCCTTCATCGAGACGAAGAACGGGTTGTTGAGGGTGGACACCACCAGCGCGATGGTGTCTTTAGCCATGGCATTGGCGCTCAGGGTGGCGCTCAGCGCGATGGCGGAGGCTAAGGTTGCCAGTTTTTTCATTTTCATCATCGTGATTCCTGTAGGGGGAGGTTACTTGTTGCTTTTGTTATCTACCAGAACCGCCAGCAGTATCACCACTGCCTTCACGATCATTTGGTAGTAGGAAGAAACACCCAGTAAATTCAGGCCGTTGTTCAGGAAGCCGAGGATCAGCGCCCCGATCAGCGTGCCGACGATGCGGCCCTTGCCGCCGGCCAGGCTGGTGCCGCCCAGCACCACGGCGGCGATGGCGTCCAGCTCATAGCCGGTACCGGCGGTCGGCTGCGCCGACGACAGGCGCGCCACTTCGATCACCCCGGCCAGCGCCGCCAGCAGGCCGCACAGCGAGTAGACGATAATCTTCACTTTATCGACGCTGATGCCGGACAGGCGGGTCGCCGCTTCGTTGCCGCCCAGGGCATAAATATAGCGGCCCAGGCGCGTATGGTGCAGCATATACCAGGCGGCAATGAACACGATCGCCATGATCCAGATCGGCGTAGGCACGCCCAGCGGGCGGCCAATACCGAACCAGCCGAAGGTGTCGGCCACATCGGTGAAACCGGTGTTGACCGGGCTGCCGTTGGTGTACACCATGGTGACGCCGCGCAACAGCAGCATCATCACCAGCGTGGCGATAAAGGCCTGCACTTTGCCTTTGGCGACGATCACCCCGGTGCAGGCGCCAATCGCGGCGCCGAGCGCCAATGCCGCCGCCACCGCCACCAGCGCGTTGACCTCAAAGCCGACGATCGACGCCGCCACCGCGCCGGTCAGGGCCAACAGCGATCCTACCGACAGATCGATGCCGGACGTGAGGATCACCAGCGTCATCCCCACCGCCATGATGGCGTTCACCGAAGTCTGCTGCAGAATATTGAACAGGTTGTTCAGGGTGAAGAAGTTCGGGCTCATGGAAGAGACCACGGCGATCAGCACCAGCAGCGCAATCAACGACTTCTGCTCTAACAGCCACTCTTTACTGAACCAGCGCTTGGCTGCGATAGTCTGGGAACTCATATCTGATTACTCCTGCTTTACGCCGTATTGCTTGCCGACGGCTGCCGCCATCAACGCTTCCTGGGTGGCCTGTTCAATCGGGAATTCGCCGCTGAGATGCCCTTCGTGCATCACCAGAATGCGATCGCTCATGCCCATCACCTCCGGCATTTCCGAAGACACCAGAATGATGCTCAGCCCTTCCTGCTTGAACTGGTTGATTAACTGATAGATCTCTTTTTTGGCGCCGACGTCGACGCCGCGCGTCGGCTCATCGAGGATCAGCACCTTCGGCCGGGTCATCAGGCCGCGGGCGATCGCCACTTTCTGTTGATTGCCGCCGGAAAGCAGACCTATCGGCTGCTCCATCGACGGCGTTTTGATATTGAACAGGCGGATGAAGTCCCCCACCGCCTGCCGCTCGTCGGCCTGTTTCAGGCTGCCGTCGGCGCGGCTGAAGTAGCGCAGCGCGGTCAGAGACATGTTTTCCTTTACCGACATGCCCAGCACCAGGCCGTCGCGCTTACGGTCTTCCGAGATATAGACGATGCCGTTCGCCAATCCATCCTGCGGCGAATGGGTGACTACCTCGCGGCCGTCGAGGTTGACGGTGCCGGCCTTGCGCGGCGCGGCGCCGTACAGAATCTTCATCAATTCGGTGCGCCCGGCGCCCATCAAGCCGGCCACGCCGAGGATCTCACCGCGATACAGCGTAAAGCTGACGTCTTCAACGCCGGGTCCGGAAAGATGACTGACTTCCAGCCGCTTTTCCCCGCGCGGTAAATCAAGGCGCGGGTATTGTTCTTCCAACTTGCGACCGACCATCATTTCAATCAGCGAATCTTCCTGCAGCTCGCTCACCGGCCGCTCGGCGATGAACTGCCCGTCACGAAATACCGTCACGTCGTCGCAGATTTCAAAGATCTCTTTCAGACGGTGCGAGATATAGACGATGCCGCGCCCTTCGGCCTTCAGCTCGTTGATCACCTTGAACAGCGAGGCGGTTTCGGTGTCGGTCAGCGCATCGGTCGGTTCGTCCATGATGATCACTTTCGATTCGAAGCTCAGTACCTTGGCAATCTCCACCATCTGCTGATCGCCAATCGACAGCTCGCCCACCAGCCGGTGGCTGCTGTAGCGCAGGTTGAGGCGCGCCAGCAAGCGATCGGCCTCGGCGTACATGCGCTTCCAGTCAATGCGGCCGAAACGGTTGACGAACTCGCGGCCGAGGAAGATGTTTTCCGCAATCGTCAGCTGCGGGATCAGGTTCAGCTCCTGATGAATAATGCCGATGCCCGCTTCCTGCGAATATTTAGGCCCGCTGAACGCCACCTCTTTACCGAGAAAATGCTGACTGCCGGCGTCTTTCTGGTAGATGCCGGTCAGCACTTTCATCATGGTGGACTTCCCGGCGCCGTTTTCCCCCACCAGCGCCATCACCTTGCCGGGATAGACGCTGAGGGCGGCGCCGGAAAGCGCCTTCACGCCGGGAAAGGCTTTATCAATCCCTTTCAGTTGCAGTAAAGGTTGCATAAACGCCTCAGAAAGTTACGCCGGCGCACAGGATCACGTTCGCGTAAGGCGAACACTCCCCGCTGCGGATCACCGCCCGGCTGTGCTCGGTTTGCGCTTTAAACGCCTGATGGCTGATATAACGCACGCCGATGGTATTGCCCTGGCGTTGGCCCAGTGCGGTCAGTTCAGCCAACAATGCCTCGTGGAGCGACGGATTTTGTTTCACGATTTCTTCCGCCAGGATGGCGCTTTCTACCTGCATCTCTTGCGTGACCGCCGCGAACACCTGCATGAAGGTCGGCACGCCCTGCGTCAGCGCCAGATCGATGCGCTGCGTCGCCGCCGGTATCGGCAGGCCCGCGTCGCACAGGGTGAGCTGATCGGTATGCCCCAGCCGGGCAATCACGGCAGACACGTCGGAATTCAGTAATACGCCTTTTTTCATCTTCTCACTCCGCTAGCGAAACGTTTCGCTCTCTGGAGGAGTGTAAAAAAACGGCAGGGGAAGGCAACCCGGACAATGCAGAAGTGTGATCGTCATCGAAACGTTTCGTTCGCGCACGGAGAAAGCGCAAACAAAAGGGGCTCAGCCTAGCTGAGCCCCTGTCAGGCGGGTTAGATCTCGACCTGCGTGCCGAGCTCGATGACCCGGTTCGGCGGGATTTCGAACTGATCCGGCGCGCGCAGCGCATTGCGGCTCAGAGCAACGAACAGTTTGCCGCGCAGGTAGAGGTACCATGGCCGCTTGGTGAGGATCAGCGATTCATGGGACATGAAGAACGACGTCTCCGACATGCGGCACGGCAACCCTTCCAGCCCGCAGCGGTGGAACACTTCCTCCACATTCGGCGTTTCGCGCCAGCCGTAGCTGGCCACCACCCGCCAGAAGGTCGGCGACAGCTGTTCGATGGTCACCCGGCGCACGTTGTGCACGTAAGGCGCATCCTCGGTGCGCAGCGTCAGCAGCACCACGCGCTCGTGCAGCACCTTGTTGTGCTTCAGGTTGTGCAACAGCGCAAAAGGAATGACGTTGGTGGCGCGCGACATGAAGACCGCGGTACCCGGCACCCGCACCGGCGGCGATTTCTCCAGCGAGGCGATCATCGCCTCCAGCGAGTTGCCGTGCTCATGCAGACGGCGCAACAGGCGGAAACGCTCGCTCTTCCAGGTGGTCATAATGATGAACATCACTAGCGCCAACGTCAGCGGCAGCCAACCGCCGGAGAACAGCTTCAGGGCGTTGGCGGAGAACATCGGCACGTCGATGATCAGCAAGATGGTTACGATGCCGATCGCCAGGAGGCGGTTCCAGTGCCAGTTATTAATCGCCACCGAAGTGACCAGTATGCTGGTCAGCACCATGGTGCCGGTGACGGCGATGCCGTACGCCGCCGCCAGGTTGCTGGAGTGTTCGAAGCCGATGATCACCAGCACCACCGAGATATACAGCGTCCAGTTGATCACCGGAATGTAGATCTGGCCGGATTCCATTTCCGAGGTGTGAATGATGCGCATCGGCGACAAATACCCCAGGCGCACCGCCTGGCGAGTTAGCGAGAAGACGCCGGAAATCACCGCCTGCGAGGCGATGACAGTTGCCAGGGTTGCCAGAATCAGCAGCGGGATCAGCGCCCAGTCGGGCGCCAGCAGGAAGAATGGGTTTTTGATCGCTTCAGGGTTTTTCAGCAGCAACGCCCCCTGGCCGAAGTAGTTGAGCACCAGCGAAGGCAGCACCACGGTGAACCAGGCCAGGCGGATCGGGAACTTGCCGAAGTGCCCCATGTCGGCATACAGCGCCTCAACGCCGGTGATCGACAGCACCACCGCCCCCAGCGCGAAGAACGACACCTTCTTATATTCCATAAAGAAGTTGAGCGCCCATTTGGGATTCAGCGCCTGCAGCACTTCCGGGTTCGAAATGATGCTGCGCGCGCCCAGCACCGCCAACACGATGAACCACAACAGCATTACCGGGGCGAACAACTTGCCGACGCTGCCGGTGCCGTGTTTTTGGATAACGAACAGCAGGGTCAGCACCAGAATCGAGAGCGGCACGATATAGGCGTCGAGCGCAGGCGCGGCGATTTCCAACCCCTCTATCGCCGACATCACCGAGATCGCCGGGGTGATCACCACCTCGCCATAGAAGAAGCTGCCGCCAATCAGGCCCAGTATCACCAGCACTGCGGTGGTGCGCGCCGAGGTATTGCGCCCGGCCAGCGACATCAGCGTCAAAATGCCGCCTTCGCCGGCGTTGTCCGCCCGCATCACGTAGGTGAGATATTTGAGGGAAACTATCACGATCAGCATCCAGAAAATCAGCGACAGGAAGCCGAAAACCACGTCTGGACGAACATCGAAGCCGTAATGGCCGGAGAAACACTCTCTCAACGTATAGAGAGGACTGGTGCCGATATCACCGTAGACCACGCCGATGGCAGCCAGGGTTACCGCCGATAGGGACTGCTTATGCTCTGCGCTCATAATTCGTTTCTTTATCAGAACATCCGTTAGCGATGCATCCGCATCAGGCAAAATACGGGCTCAAAGATCCGTCACGCCCACCAGAAAGCCGCACAGTATGCACCATTTATACGGCTTGCCTACCCTTATATCAGAGCCGAAAAATAAACAAAATGTGAACCGGATATCCGACTCAACTGAGAAAATTTTTACTAATCAATAAGCTATACCATTAAAAATAATGGTGGTTTATCATCGAATTATCGACCAAGATTGGCTAACTCTCGGACAATACGACGATTATATGACGCCATCATCCCTTCTGGCAGAACGAATTTCCCGCCTCAGCAGCGCGCTGGAGAGCGGCCTTTATGAGCGGCAAGAGGCGATCCGCCTGTGCCTGCTGGCGGCGCTGAGCGGCGAAAGCGTATTCTTGCTCGGCCCGCCCGGCATCGCCAAGAGCCTGATCGCGCGCCGGCTGAAGTTTGCCTTCCGCAACGCCCGCTCTTTTGAATACCTGATGACGCGCTTTTCCACGCCGGAAGAGGTCTTCGGCCCGCTCTCGATTCAGGCGCTGAAAGATGAAGGGCGCTATCAACGCCTGACCGCCGGCTATCTGCCAGAAGCGGAGATCGTGTTTCTGGACGAGATCTGGAAGGCCGGCCCGGCGATCCTCAACACCCTGCTGACGGCGATCAATGAACGGCGTTTTCGCAACGGCAACAGCGAAGAACCGATCCCGCTGCGCCTGCTGGTCACCGCTTCCAACGAACTGCCCGAAGCGGACAACAGCCTCGAAGCCCTGTATGACCGCATGCTGATTCGCCTGTGGCTGGACAAGGTGCAGGATAAACAGAATTTCCGCTCGCTGCTGGTCAACCGCCAGAGCGAAAGCCAAAACCCGGTGCCGGCGGCGCTGAGCGTCAGCGACGAAGAGTTTCTGCAGTGGCAGCCGCAGATCGATAAGGTGGCGCTGCCGGAAGCCTGCTTTGAGCTGATTTTCCAACTGCGCCAGCGGCTGGACGCGCTGGAACAGGCGCCGTACGTCTCCGATCGGCGCTGGAAGAAAGCCCTGCGCCTGCTGCAGGCCTGCGCCTTCTTCAGCGGGCGCGACGCCATCGCCCCGCTCGATCTGATGCTGTTGAAAGACTGCCTGTGGCACGATCTCACCTCGCTGAAGCTGCTGCAACAGCAGATCGATCAACTGCTGACCGAATCGGCCTATCAGCAGCAGTCGATGTTGATCCAACTGCAACAGATCCATACCCGCTGGATGCAGGACCAGCAGCAACAAAGCGACCGACAGGCCATCAGCCTGGTGAAAAAAGGCGGGATGTTCAGCCGCAAACCGCAATACGCGCCGGCCACGCCGTTCGCCGGCGGCACCCTCACCCTGCTGCTGCAAAAACCGCTGCAGCTGCATGACATTCAGGTCAATCATCTGAGCATCGAAAGCAGCGCGCTGGACAACTGGCTGCAAAAAGGCGGCGACGTGCGCGCCAAGCTGAACGGCATCGGCTTTGCGCAGCCGATCGACCTGGAAGTGGACGATCAACTGCACCTCACGGTGTTGGACGTCAGCCGCCAGCCGTCGCTGCTGGCGCTGCCGGGCAAACAGGCTACCGCTACGCCGCAGGCGCTGCTGGATGAAATGGACGCATTGGCCCAGCGCCTGGCGGAACAGCGCCGCGCCTTCAGCCAACATCAGCCCTGCCTGTTCACGTCCGCCGCCGGTCTGGCCAAGATCGAAGCCAGTTTGCTGCAGGTCGCGGAACAGGTTAAACAGCAACAGCAGCAAATGCGCGGCCAGTAACCATGCTCAGTCTGGAGACGCTCGATCTGCTGCTGGCGATCACCGAAGGCGAGATGATCGAGGAGATGATCGTCGGCATGCTGGCCGCGCCGCAGCTGTCGGTATTCTTTAAAAAGTTTCCGGCCCTACGGCGGGCGCTGGATCGCGATCTGCCGCGCTGGAAGCTGCAGCTAAAGGAGCGTTTGCAGGAGGCCATGGTGCCGCCGGCGTTGGCGCAGGAATTTTACCGCTACCAACAGTGCCAGCTGGAGAACAATACCCAGTTCTATCACAACCTCAACGACACGATGGAGCTGCTGCGCCAGCTGGTTTCCCCGTTTTATGAACAGGCGCGCGCGCTGGTGGACGCCGCCGATCTGCCCAATCATCCGTTGGACGACAGTTTTCAAACGCTGTTTCTGCAGCGCTGGCGCATCAGCCTGACGCTGCAGGCCACCATGCTGCACCACCAGTTGCTGGAACAAGAGCGTGAGCAGCTGATGGCGGAACTGCAGGAACGCCTGGCGCTGAGCGGCGCGCTGGAACCGCTGCTGTCGGAAAACGACACCGCCGCCGGCAGGCTGTGGGACATGAGCAAAGGCCAGCTGCAGCGCGGCGATTACCAGCGGCTGGTGGAGTACGGCAACTTTTTGCAGCAGCAGCCGGAGCTGAAAAAGCTGGCGCAACAGCTGGGCCGCAGCTATCAGGCCAAAGCGGTGCAGCAACAGGACGCGCAGCCGGAGCCGTTCAGGGTTATGGTGCAGGTGCCGGCCACGCTGCCGGAAGAAGTGAGCGGCATTCATCAAAGCGACGACATTCTGCGCCTGCTGCCGCCGGAGCTGGCGACGCTGGGGATTGAAGAGCTGGAATTCGAGTTTTATCGCCGCCTGCTGGAAAAGCGACTGCTGAGCTACCGCCTGCAGGGCGACGTCTGGCAGGAACAGATCCTGATCCGTCAGGTCACCCACCAGCAGCAGGATCAGCAGCCGCGCGGGCCGTTTATCGTCTGCGTGGACACCTCAGGATCGATGGGCGGCTTCAACGAACAGTGCGCCAAGGCGTTCTGTCTGGCGCTGCTGCGCATTGCGCTGGCGGACAACCGCCGCTGCTACATCATGCTGTTCGCCAACCAGATCGTACATTACGAACTCACCGCCGCCAGCGGCATTGAGCAGGCAGTGCGTTTTCTCGGCCAGCAGTTTCGCGGCGGCACCGATCTGGCGGCCTGCCTGAACGCCACCGTCACCAAAATGGCGGAGAGCGGCTGGTTCGATGCCGATGCGGTGATCATTTCTGATTTTATCGCCCAGCGGTTGCCGGAGGAGGTAATAAAGAAGGTGAAACAGCAGCAGCAAAGCCACCAGCAGCGTTTCCACGCGGTGGCGATGTCCGCCTACGGCAAACCCGGCATCATGCGCATCTTCGATCACATCTGGCGCTTCGATACCGGGTTGAAAAGCCGGTTGATGCGCCGCTGGCGGCGCTAGGCAGAATCAGAGCAGGCCTTCAACCGCGCCGCGCACTTCCGGTGACCACACGCCGCACTGCACCTGGCCGATATGCGACAGCTGCAACAGCAACATCACCAAACGCGACTGACCGATGCCGCCGCCGATGGTCTGCGGCATATCGCCGCGCAGCAACGACTGATGCCATTCCAGCTTCATGCGATCTTCATCGCCGGTCAGCGCCAGCTGATGTTTCAGCGCCGCGGCGTCGACGCGGATGCCCATGGAAGAAAGCTCGAAAGCGTCCTGCAGCACCGGGTTCCACACCACTATATCGCCGTTCAGGCCCGCCAGGCCATCCGCCGTCGGCGTGGTCCAGTCATCATAATCCGGCGCACGCACATCGTGCGATTTGCCGTGCGACAGCTTGCCGCCGATGCCGATCAGGAACACCGCGCCCAATTCTTTGGCGATCGCCCGCTCACGCCCTTTGGCATCCAGATCCGGATAGCGCTGCAGCAGGGTTTCGCTGTGCACGAAGTGGATCTGTTCCGGCAGGAACGGGGTCAGGCCATGCTCACGGCTGACTTCCGCTTCCGTCGCCTTGATCGCGGCGTAAATGCTGCGCACGGTACTTTTCAGATAGTCCAGACCGCGCTCACCGTCGCCCATCACCCGCTCCCAGTCCCACTGATCGACGTACACCGAGTGGATTGGCGTCAGGCGGTCTTCATCCGGGCGCAGCGCCTTCATATGGGTATACAGGCCTTCGCCGGCACCGAAATCGTAGCTGCCCAGGGTTTTGCGTTTCCATTTCGCCAGTGAGTGCACCACTTCGAAGGTGGCGTCCGGCAAAGTTTTGACTTTGACCTGCACCGCTTTCTCGCTGCCGGAGAGGTTATCCTGCGTGCCGTCGCCCAGGCGGCTAAGGATCGGGGCCTGCACTTCGATCAGACCGAGCTGCTGTTCCAGCTGGCGGGAGAAGAAGGATTTGACCTGGCTGATTTGTTGTTGTTTTTGGATAAACTGTTTTTTCATTGCCGTATCTCTTGTAAACCTGTCTCTGTTGCCATCGATTAAGCAACAAAACGATACGCCAATTCAATATCCGTTAATCAATATTGCCTTTTCACTTTTAATCGTTCATTTTTACCCGGACTGAATTCAACAATCGTTAATTAATGGGGGATTAAATGGCGGAAATTTATCAGATCGATAATCTCGATCGCGGCATCCTCAACGCCCTGATGGACAATGCGCGCACACCGTACGCCGAACTGGCGAAAAACTTCGCCGTCAGCCCCGGCACCATTCACGTGCGGGTGGAGAAGATGAAACAGGCCGGGATCATCACCGGCGCGCGTATCGACGTCAGTCCCAAACAGCTGGGCTACGACGTGTGCTGCTTTATCGGCATCATATTAAAGAGCGCCAAGGACTACCCTTCGGCACTGAAGAAGCTGGAAAGCCTGGAGGAAGTGGTGGAAGCCTATTACACCACCGGCCATTACAGCGTCTTTATTAAAGTGATGTGCCGCTCGATCGACGCGTTGCAACAGGTACTTATCAACAAGATCCAGACCATCGACGAGATCCAGTCCACCGAAACGCTGATCTCGCTGCAGAACCCCATTATGCGCACCATCGTGCCGTAACCCGCCAAATTGCATACCCACATTATCCACAGGTAGATCCCAGCCGATTCACAGCGTACAATGCAGCCACTTTGAGTGAGAAGGTTGGGATCGTTGGTTCATGGCAGACATTACTCTGATCAGTGGCAGTACGCTTGGCAGCGCCGAATACGTGGCTGAACATTTGGCTGAAAAGCTGGAAGACGCCGGCTTCTCTACCGAGATGCTGCACGGCCCTGAACTGGATGAACTGCCGTTGAACGGCCGCTGGCTGGTGGTCTCTTCCACGCACGGTGCCGGCGAACTGCCGGATAACCTTCAGCCGCTGTTGGAACAGATCGCTGAGCAGCAGCCGGATCTTTCCGAGGTGCAGTTCGGCGCCGTCGGTTTAGGCAGTTCGGAATACGACACCTTCTGCGGTGCGATCAAACAGATCGACGATCTATTGATCGCCAGAGGCGCTAAAAGGATCGGCGATCGTCTCGAGATCGACGTGACCGAGCATGAAATTCCCGAGGATCCAGCCGAGGAATGGGTAAAAAACTGGATTAATTTACTCTAATTCGTCTAAAGATCGTGCGAACGATTGTGGATAACTAAGCTTAAAAGCAGGGTAAAAGCCGTAGTTATCCCAATAACAACCGTAGTGCGCTTTTTGTCCTGTGTATAACAAGCCTTTTAGATCCCAGCTTATCTGCGTCGGGATCACCGATCATTCACAGCAAACGATCCTCCTTAATCTGCTGATCTTCATCGTGAATAGTCACTTATCCACAGAGGATCGCGATCCTAATAAGAGATCTAATAAAGAGATCTTTAAATAAAAAAGATCTTCTTTTAATTACCGACGATCCTGACCACTTGGTCGATCGTCTAAACTTGAGTAGAATCCCCGACCCCAGGGCAAATACGATCGTTCGCAATACGGCGAGGTGCAGTTCCATGTTTTATCCAGATCAATTTGACGTCATCATCATCGGTGGTGGCCATGCAGGTACCGAGGCCGCCATGGCCGCGGCGCGCATGGGACGTCAGACTTTATTATTGACACACAATATCGACACGCTGGGACAGATGTCCTGTAACCCGGCGATTGGCGGTATTGGTAAAGGGCATCTGGTTAAGGAAATTGATGCACTCGGCGGCCTGATGGCGACAGCGATCGACCATGCCGGCATACAGTTTAGGATACTAAACGCCAGCAAAGGCCCAGCCGTTCGCGCCACACGCGCTCAGGCGGATCGCGTGTTGTATCGCCAGGCTATCCGTACCGCGTTGGAGAACCAGCCCAATCTGATGATCTTCCAACAGCCGGTTGAGGATCTGATCGTCGAAAACGATCGCGTCGTGGGCGCCGTCACCCAAATGGGCCTGAAATTCCGCGCCAAAGCGGTGGTATTGACCGTAGGCACCTTCCTGGACGGCAAGATCCATATCGGCCTGGAAAATTACAGCGGCGGCCGCGCCGGGGATCCGCCTTCGATCTCGCTGTCTCAGCGTTTGCGTGAACTGCCGCTGCGCGTCAACCGCTTGAAAACCGGGACACCGCCGCGCATCGACGCCCGCACTATCGATTTCAGCGTACTGGCGCCGCAACACGGCGATACGCCGGTGCCGGTATTCTCGTTCCTGGGCGATGCCAGCCAGCATCCGGAACAAATGGCGTGCTATATCACCCATACCAATGAAAAAACCCATGACGTGATCCGCAATAACCTCGATCGCAGCCCGATGTATGCCGGGATCATCGAAGGGATCGGCCCACGTTACTGCCCGTCGATCGAAGACAAGGTCATGCGCTTTGCCGATCGCAACGCGCACCAGATCTTCCTCGAGCCGGAAGGCCTGACCAGCAATGAGATTTACCCTAACGGGATCTCCACCAGCCTGCCGTTCGATGTGCAGATGCAGATCGTCCGTTCGATGGAAGGAATGCAAAACGCGCGTATTATTCGCCCTGGTTATGCTATCGAGTACGATTTCTTCGATCCGCGCGACCTGAAACCGACGCTGGAAAGCAAATTCATTCAGGGGCTGTTCTTTGCCGGTCAAATCAACGGCACCACCGGGTATGAAGAAGCCGCCGCACAGGGGCTGCTGGCCGGTCTGAACGCCGGTCGCTTCGCCGCCGAGCAAGAAGGCTGGGCGCCACGTCGCGATCAGGCTTATCTCGGCGTGCTGGTGGACGACCTCAGCACCCTCGGCACCAAAGAACCGTACCGCATGTTTACTTCACGCGCCGAGTATCGTCTGATGCTGCGCGAAGACAACGCCGATCTCCGCCTGACAGAAAAAGGCCGTGAACTCGGCCTGGTGGACGACGTGCGTTGGGCGCGCTACAGCGAGAAGCTGGAGCGGATCGAACGTGAACGTCAGCGCCTGCGCGACATCTGGATGCACCCGCACGCCGAGAACGTCGAACAGGTCAATGCGTTGCTGAAAGCGCCGCTGTCACGCGAAGCAAACGGCGAAGAGCTGCTGCGCCGTCCGGAAATGGACTACGCGCAATTGACCGCCACCGAGGCCTTCGCGCCGCCGTTGGACGATGTACAAGCCGCCGAGCAGGTTGAGATCCAGGTCAAATACGAAGGCTACATCGCTCGCCAGCAGGAAGAGATCGAAAAACAGCAGCGCAACGAGAACACCGTGTTGCCGTTGGATCTCGACTACCGTCAGGTTTCGGGGTTGTCGAACGAAGTGATCGCCAAACTGAACGATCACAAACCGAACTCCATCGGCCAGGCTTCACGCATCTCCGGCATTACGCCGGCGGCGATCTCGATTTTGCTGATTTGGCTGAAAAAGCAGGGGCTGCTGCGCCGCAGCGCATAAATCCCGCATCCAGGCGGCCGTTTGCTCAACCCGTAGCCAAACGGCCGCTGACATCACCTGCGCGCTGAATTATCATAGGCGCCTCATTGCGCCAGCTAACCATCCGCTGGTCGTTCAGCGCCTGCCAGAGGATCCGTTGTGCAAAAAAAATTAGACTCGCTGCTCGCGGCAGCAGGCATTGAGCTGCCCGATCAGCAGAAACAGCAGCTGCTGGGCTATGTCGGCATGCTGGATAAGTGGAACAAGGCTTATAACCTCACGTCGGTGCGCGATCCGCAGCAAATGCTGGTGCGCCACATCCTCGACAGCATCGTGGTCAACCCGCATCTGCAGGGATCGCGTTTTATCGATGTCGGCACCGGCCCCGGTTTACCGGGCATTCCGCTGGCGATCGTGCGTCCGGATGCGCATTTCACGCTGCTCGACAGCCTGGGCAAGCGCGTGCGTTTCCTGCGCCAGGTGCAGCATGAACTGGGCCTGAACAATATCGAGCCGGTTCAGAGCCGCGTTGAAGCGTTTCCGGCCGAGCCGCCGTTCGACGGCGTGATCAGCCGGGCGTTCGCTTCGCTGCAGGATATGCTGTCCTGGTGCCATCACCTGCCGGCGAAAGGGCAGGGGCGTTTTTACGCATTGAAAGGCGTGCGCCCGGATGAAGAATTGGCGCACCTGCCGGAGGGCGTTAGCCTGGAGTCTATCGTGCGGTTGCAGGTGCCTGAACTGGAAGGCGAACGCCATCTGGTGGTGCTTAAGGCAAACTGAGTTTGTTTTTGATCAAACAAGCGTGAATTAACGGTAGTACGGCGTGTAAAGGTAAGCAGGCTAATTAGTTGGTCGCTTTTTTTAGTTAATTTACTTTCTATTAACACAAAAAACGCGGCTAATTAGCGACAATAGAGTAATTGCAATTAGAAATAGTCACGTTAGCAATCATGTGCGAAAGATTGGCCTTTGCTGCTAATGTTAATTGGCTGTTGGAATATTGCCCCGTTGCTTGTCAATAAAAGGTTTTCATCGGGTATACGGATTGTTTTTGAACAGTTAACTGATAATGTTTTGATTTATATAATCTTTTGATCGCTCAAATTGCTAAAGACGGTTTGATTGTCCATCGGCTATAAATCAGTGAAGGGCATTATTGTGATCGGCTTCGCGTTTCTAAACGCAACGCTGGAATAATCAGACAATTAAATGCGCCCTATTATTCCGACCGTTTTCTTGTGAAAATAGGCTGGAATAGGGAAATTTAAATAATTGTTCACCTTTTCGCTACTTATCGATTGAATTCGTTGGTATGCCCCGTATAATTTGCTCGTTTTTTGCTGCTTGACTCAGGACAGCAAAAACAGTTGTATACGTCACTCAGCATACCCCCTCTGGGGTACGGAGAGAACAAACGTCATGTCTGTGTCCCTATACAGCGGGAAAGTCGCACGCAAACTGCTGTTTTTGCAGTTAATGACTTTTGTTCTGATCAGCGTTGCTTTCTGGCTGAAAAGCCCGGAATGGAGCGCTTCGGCGTTGGCAGGCGGTCTCGCCGCCTGGTTGCCGAGTGCAATGTTTATGCTGTTTGCCTTGCGCCATCAGGCGCAAACGCCGGCGCCCGGTAGGGTTGCCTGGTCGTTCGCCATCGGCGAGGGGCTAAAGGTCGTGATCACCATCGTTTTGCTGATCGTGGCGCTGGGGGTGTTCAAGGCGGAGTTTATACCGCTTGGCCTGACCTATTTAGCGGTGTTAGTGGTGCAGATAGTGGCACCGGCCGTGATTAACAGTTACCGAACTTAACTAAATAAGGGTAAGAGGCATCATGTCTGCAGGAGAAGTCTTGACTCCACAGGAGTATATCGGTCACCACCTGACGCAGCTTCAGGTCGGGACTGGGTTCTGGTCGATCAACATCGACTCGATGTTTTTCTCCGTCGTCCTCGGGGCGCTTTTCCTGGTGATCTTCCGCAAAGTGGCCAAAAACGCCACCAGCGGCGTGCCGGGTAAACTGCAAACCGCCGTGGAGCTGGTAGTCGGTTTCGTCGACAGCAGCGTGCGCGACATGTACCACGGCAAGAGCAAGGTGATTGCGCCGCTGGCGCTGACCGTGTTCGTCTGGGTGTTCCTGATGAACCTGATGGACTTGCTGCCCATCGACTTCCTGCCTTACGTTGGCGAACACATCCTCGGCCTGCCTGCGCTGCGCGTAGTGCCTACCGCCGATGTGAACGTCACGCTGTCGATGGCGCTGGGCGTGTTTATCCTGATTCTGTTCTATAGCATCAAAATGAAAGGCGTTGGCGGGTTCGTTAAAGAGTTGACCATGCAGCCGTTCAACCACCCTGTATTCATTCCTATCAACCTGATTCTTGAAGGTGTCAGCCTGCTGTCCAAACCTGTTTCACTGGGTCTGCGACTGTTCGGCAACATGTATGCGGGTGAGTTGATCTTCATCCTGATTGCCGGCCTGTTGCCGTGGTGGTCACAGTGGGTCCTGAGCTTGCCTTGGGCTATCTTCCACATCCTGATCATTACGCTTCAAGCCTTTATTTTCATGGTTCTGACGATCGTCTATCTGTCGATGGCATCTGAAGAGCACTGATTTTCTTAAAACACTTGCACTTTTAAACTGAAACAAACTGGAGACTGTCATGGAAAACCTGAGTATGGATCTGCTGTACATGGCTGCCGCTGTGATGATGGGGTTAGCGGCAATCGGTGCTGCGATCGGTATCGGCATCCTGGGTGGTAAATTCTTGGAAGGCGCTGCTCGTCAGCCTGACCTGATTCCTCTGCTGCGTACACAGTTCTTTATCGTTATGGGTCTGGTCGACGCCATCCCGATGATCGCTGTAGGTCTGGGTCTGTACGTGATGTTCGCCGTCGCGTAAGTAGAGCAACCCTCTACGACGTAACCAAACTATTAACTTTTAAAGAGGCATTGTGCTGTGAATCTTAACGCAACAATCCTCGGCCAGGCCATCGCGTTCGTTCTGTTTGTCTGGTTCTGCATGAAGTACGTATGGCCGCCGATCATGGCTGCCATCGAGAAACGTCAGAAAGAAATCGCTGACGGCCTCGCTTCTGCAGAGCGTGCCAAAAAAGATCTGGACTTAGCGCAAGCCAATGCGACCGACCAGCTGAAAACTGCCAAAGCAGAAGCTCAGGTGATCATCGAGCAAGCGAACAAACGCAAAGCTCAGATCATGGATGAAGCGAAAGCCGAAGCCGAGCAGGAACGTAACAAAATCGTGGCGCAGGCTCAGGCTGAGATCGAAGCCGAACGTAAGCGCGCTCGTGAAGAGTTGCGTAAGCAAGTCGCGATGCTGGCAATTGCCGGCGCCGAGAAGATCATCGAACGTTCCGTGGATGAAGCTGCTAACAGCGACATCGTTGATAAACTGGTCGCTGAACTGTAAGGAGGGAGGGGCTGATGTCTGAATTTGTAACTGTAGCTCGCCCCTACGCCAAAGCAGCTTTTGACTTTGCCGTTGAGCACCAAAGCGTAGAGCGCTGGCAGGATATGCTGGCGTTTGCGGCTGAAGTCACTCGCAATGAACAGATTTCTGAACTGCTGTCTGGCGCGGTTGCGCCAGAAACGCTGTCCAAGACGTTCATCGCGGTTTGTGGCGATCGGCTCGACGAACATGGCCAGAACTTTATCCGTGTAATGGCCGAAAATGGACGTTTACTGGTTCTTCCTGCCGTGCTGCAGCAGTTCATCGAACTGCGCGCCTCGCTGGAATCCACCGTCGAAGTCGAAGTGCTCTCTGCGAGCGCGCTGAGCGACGAACAGCAGGCGAAAATCGCCGCTGCGATGGAAAAACGTCTGTCACGCAAAGTTAAGCTGAATTGCAAAATTGACAAGTCTGTACTGGCCGGCATCGTTGTTCGCGCCGGCGATATGGTGATTGATGGCAGCGTTCGCGGTCGTCTTGAACGCCTGACAGACGTCTTGCAGTCTTAAGGGGACTGGAGCATGCAACTGAATTCCACCGAAATCAGCGAACTGATCAAGCAGCGCATTGCTCAGTTCAATGTAGTGAGCGAAGCTCACAATGAAGGTACTATCGTTTCCGTCAGCGACGGGATCATCCGCGTACACGGCCTGGCCGAAGTTATGCAGGGCGAAATGATCGCGCTGCCTGGCAACCGTTACGCAATCGCATTGAACCTGGAGCGCGACTCCGTTGGTGCCGTGGTCATGGGTCCGTACGCGGATCTGGCCGAAGGCATGAAGGTTAAATGCACCGGCCGTATCCTGGAAGTTCCAGTCGGTCGTGGTCTGCTGGGCCGCGTCGTTAACACCCTGGGCGCGCCAATCGACGGCAAAGGCCCGATTGAAAACGACGGTTTCTCTCCGGTAGAAGCTATCGCCCCAGGCGTTATCGAGCGTCAGTCCGTTGATCAGCCGGTTCAGACTGGCTACAAATCCGTTGACGCCATGATTCCAATCGGCCGCGGCCAGCGTGAGCTGGTGATCGGTGACCGTCAGACCGGTAAAACCGCGCTGGCGATCGATGCGATCATCAACCAACGCGACTCCGGCATCAAATGCGTTTACGTGGCTATCGGCCAGAAAGCGTCCACCATCGCTAACGTGGTGCGCAAACTGGAAGAGCACGGCGCACTGGCCAACACCATCGTGGTGGTGGCGACCGCTTCCGAATCCGCTGCACTGCAATACCTGGCGCCATACGCCGGTTGCGCAATGGGCGAATACTTCCGTGACCGCGGCGAAGATGCGCTGATCGTGTACGATGACCTGTCCAAACAGGCCGTTGCTTACCGCCAGATTTCCCTGCTGCTTCGTCGTCCGCCAGGTCGTGAAGCTTACCCAGGCGACGTATTCTACCTGCACTCCCGCTTGCTGGAGCGTGCAGCGCGCGTTAACGCCGAGTACGTTGAAGCCTTCACCAAAGGTGAAGTTAAAGGCCAAACCGGTTCACTGACCGCTCTGCCGATCATTGAAACCCAGGCGGGTGACGTTTCCGCGTTCGTTCCGACCAACGTAATCTCGATTACCGATGGTCAGATCTTCCTGGAATCCAACCTGTTCAACTCCGGTATTCGTCCGGCAGTTAACCCGGGTATCTCCGTATCCCGTGTTGGTGGCGCCGCGCAGACCAAGATCATGAAGAAACTGTCCGGTGGTATCCGTACCGCGCTGGCGCAGTATCGTGAACTGGCTGCGTTCTCCCAGTTCGCCTCCGATCTGGACGACGCGACCCGCAAACAGCTGAGCCACGGTCAGAAAGTGACCGAGCTGCTGAAACAGAAACAGTATGCGCCGATGTCGGTTGCACAACAGTCTCTGGTGCTGTTTGCCGCAGAACGCGGTTACCTGAACGACGTCGAAGTCGCCAAAGTGGTGAGCTTCGAAGCCGCGCTGGTGGCCTATGCGGACCGCGAGCACGCCGAACTGCTGAACCACATCAACCAAACTGGCAACTTCAATGATGAGATCGAGGGCAAGTTGAAAGACGTCCTCGAGACCTTCAAGAAAACCCAGTCCTGGTAACGCCGAACGGTCCTGCTGTTGAAAGACAGCAGGCCGTCTGGCACTGAGGAGAAGCAGAGATGGCCGGCGCAAAAGAGATACGTAGTAAGATCGCTAGCGTGCAAAACACGCAAAAGATCACTAAAGCGATGGAAATGGTCGCCGCCTCCAAAATGCGTAAATCGCAGGATCGCATGGCGGCCAGCCGTCCTTATGCAGAGACCATGCGCAAAGTGATTGGTCACCTTGCGTTAGGGAATCTGGAGTACAAGCACCCGTACCTGGATGAGCGTGACGTTAAGCGCGTCGGGTATCTGGTGGTGTCTACTGACCGTGGTCTCTGCGGCGGCTTGAACATCAACCTGTTCAAAAAGCTGCTGGCGGAGATGAAAGCCTGGTCCGAAAAAGGCGTCGAAACCGATTTGGCGCTGATTGGCTCTAAAGCGGCCTCTTTCTTTGGTTCCGTGGGCGGCAACGTGGTTGCCCAGGTGACCGGCATGGGGGATAAACCTTCCCTGTCGGATCTGATCGGGCCGGTGAAAGTGATGCTGCAGGCCTACGACGAAGGTCGTTTGGACAAGCTGTACATTGTCAGCAACAAATTTGTTAATACGATGTCCCAAGAGCCGCAGGTGCTTCAGCTGCTGCCGTTACCGCCAGCCGATGACGAAGAGCTGAAGAAAACGCCTTGGGATTACCTGTATGAACCGGATCCAAAAGTGCTGCTTGATACCTTGCTGCGCCGCTATGTGGAGTCGCAGGTTTATCAGGGCGTCGTGGAAAACCTGGCCAGCGAGCAGGCCGCACGAATGGTCGCGATGAAAGCCGCAACCGATAACGGCGGTAGCCTGATCAAAGAGCTGCAGTTGGTATACAACAAGGCGCGTCAGGCCAGCATCACTCAGGAACTCACCGAGATCGTTTCGGGAGCCTCCGCGGTTTAAGCTAGGTTTACGAATTACGTAGAGGATTCAAGATGGCTACTGGAAAGATTATCCAGGTAATCGGCGCCGTGGTGGACGTCGAGTTCCCTCAGGATGCCGTACCAAAAGTGTACGACGCCCTTGAGGTAGAAAACGGCACCGAAAAACTGGTGTTGGAAGTTCAGCAACAGCTGGGCGGTGGCGTGGTTCGCTGTATCGCAATGGGGACCTCCGACGGTCTGCGTCGCGGTCTGAAAGTGAACAACCTGGACCACCCGATTGAAGTGCCGGTGGGTAAAGCTACCCTGGGCCGTATCATGAACGTATTGGGTCAACCCATCGACATGAAAGGCGACATCGGCGAAGAAGAGCGTTGGGCGATTCACCGCGCGGCGCCAAGCTACGAAGAGCTGTCCAGCTCCCAGGAACTGCTGGAAACCGGTATCAAGGTAATGGACCTGATTTGTCCATTCGCCAAGGGCGGTAAAGTCGGTCTGTTCGGCGGTGCGGGCGTAGGTAAAACCGTAAACATGATGGAGCTGATCCGTAACATCGCGATCGAGCACTCCGGTTATTCCGTGTTTGCGGGCGTGGGCGAGCGTACTCGTGAGGGTAACGACTTCTACCACGAAATGACCGACTCCAACGTTCTGGACAAAGTATCCCTGGTTTACGGCCAGATGAACGAGCCACCAGGTAACCGTCTGCGCGTTGCGCTGACCGGTCTGACCATGGCGGAGAAATTCCGTGACGAAGGCCGTGACGTTCTGCTGTTCGTTGACAACATCTACCGTTATACCCTGGCCGGTACCGAAGTGTCCGCACTTCTGGGCCGTATGCCATCCGCGGTAGGTTATCAGCCGACGCTGGCGGAAGAGATGGGCGTTCTGCAAGAACGTATCACCTCGACCAAGACCGGTTCCATCACTTCCGTACAGGCCGTTTACGTTCCTGCGGATGACTTGACTGACCCGTCTCCAGCCACCACCTTTGCGCACTTGGACGCAACCGTGGTACTGAGCCGTAACATCGCTTCTCTGGGTATCTACCCGGCCGTTGACCCGCTGGATTCCACCAGCCGTCAGCTGGATCCGCTGGTTGTTGGCCAGGAGCACTACGACGTAGCGCGTGGCGTGCAGTCCATTCTGCAACGCTACCAGGAACTGAAAGATATCATCGCGATCCTGGGTATGGACGAGCTGTCTGAAGAAGACAAACTGGTCGTATCCCGTGCGCGTAAGATCCAACGCTTCCTGTCTCAGCCGTTCTTCGTGGCAGAAGTCTTCACCGGTTCTCCGGGCAAGTTCGTATCGCTGAAAGACACCATCCGTGGTTTCAAAGGCATTATGGACGGCGACTATGACCACCTGCCGGAGCAGGCGTTCTACATGGTTGGCACCATTGAAGAAGCAGTGGAAAAAGCCAAGAAACTGTAACGCCTTGAGAGGAGGGTGATATGGCTATGACTTACCATCTGGATGTAGTCAGCGCGGAAAAACAGATGTTTTCCGGCCTGGTGCAGAAGATCCAGGTGACAGGCAGCGAAGGTGAACTGGGGATCTTCCCTGGCCATGCGCCGCTGCTGACTGCCATCAAGCCTGGCATGGTGCGTATTGTTAAGCAGCACGGTGAAGAAGAGTTCATCTACCTGTCCGGCGGCATCCTCGAGGTGCAGCCGAGCGTGGTTACCGTGCTGGCGGACACTGCTATCCGTGGTACTGACCTCGACGAAGCGAGAGCGTTGGAAGCTAAGCGTAAAGCTGAAGAACACATTCGCAGCTCTCATGGCGATGTCGACTATGCTCAGGCATCCGCTGAACTGGCGAAAGCGATCGCAAAACTGCGCGTTATCGAGCTCACCAGAAAAGCGATGTAATGTTTGGGTGCAGAGCACCCAACTTTAAGAAAGCGGCCTATAGGGTCGCTTTTTTTTTACTTTAAAATAAGTATTTCAGCCCGGCGTAGAAAGTGGTATGTAACCCTGATATCCAGGGTGGAGTCGTCGCCAATCACCGACAGTTTTTTCGTCCTGAAGCCTAATTGGACATGATGGTGGCAGGCCAAGCGCTGCGCGGCCTGCGACGGTTTCGTGATGAGAAATATGTAGTAATATCGTCGCTAAACGGTTTTACTTTCGTCTATCAAAATGGAGTTATCAGGTTGCTTATGTCGAACAGCGCAATGAGCGTGGTTATCCTCGCCGCAGGCAAGGGTACGCGCATGTATTCCGATCTTCCCAAAGTGTTGCATCCGTTGGCCGGCAAGCCGATGGTGCAACACGTCATTGATGCCGCGATGAAACTGGGCGCGCAACATGTACACCTGGTATACGGCCATGGCGGCGATCTGCTGAAAAGCACGTTGACCGAAGGCGCGCTGAACTGGGTGCTGCAGGCCGAGCAACTGGGCACTGGCCATGCGATGCAGCAGGCGGCGCCGCATTTTGCCGACGATGAAGACGTGTTGATGCTGTATGGCGACGTGCCGTTGATCTCCGTCGATACGCTCACGCGCCTGTTGGCGGCCAAGCCGCAGGGCGGCATCGGCCTGCTGACGGTCAAGCTGGACGATCCGAGTGGCTATGGCCGCATCGTGCGCGAGCAGGGTGACGTGGTGGGCATCGTCGAACACAAGGACGCCAGCGAAGCGCAGCGTCAGATCAATGAGATCAATACCGGCATCCTGGTGGCGAATGGGCGCGATCTGAAGCGCTGGCTGGGGATGTTGAACAACGACAACGCTCAGGGCGAGTTTTACATCACCGATATCATTGCGTTGGCGCATGCCGACGGCAAGAAAATCGAAGCCGTGCACCCATCGCGTTTGAGCGAAGTGGAAGGCGTGAACAACCGACAGCAGCTGGCGACCCTGGAGCGCGTGTTCCAGTCGGAACAGTCTGAAAAACTGCTGCTGGCCGGCGTAATGCTGTTGGATCCGGCGCGTTTCGACCTGCGCGGTGAACTTGCTCACGGCCGCGACATCACTATTGATGCGAATGTGATTATCGAAGGTCACGTCAAGCTGGGCGACCGGGTGAAAATCGGCGCCGGCTGCGTGCTGAAAAACTGCGTGATCGGTGATGACTGCGAGATCAGCCCTTACAGCGTCCTGGAAGACAGCGTGCTGGAAGCCGCCTGCTCCGTTGGGCCGTTCGCCCGCCTGCGCCCTGGCGCGGAGCTGGCAACAGGGGCCCACGTCGGCAACTTCGTGGAAATGAAAAAGGCGCGATTGGGCAAAGGCTCCAAGGCCGGTCACCTTAGCTACCTGGGCGATGCCGACATTGGAGATGACGTGAATATCGGCGCCGGCACCATCACCTGCAATTACGATGGCGCCAACAAGCACAAGACGCTGATCGGCGATGGCGTGTTCGTCGGTTCCGATACTCAGCTGGTGGCGCCGGTGTCGGTCGGCAAAGGGGCCACCATTGCCGCCGGCACCACGGTGACGCGAGATATCGCCGAAAACGAACTGGTGCTGAGCCGCGTCAAGCAGGTGCACATTCAGGGCTGGCAGCGCCCGGTGAAGAAGAAGTCATAGTGTGTTTTGCGTTGGGCTCCATTCACGAGCCCAATACAAAACATAATAACCCCCACCATCTACAGGCTCGGGGGACGCACGGTAAAACCGGCAAAAATCAGGTCAAGGCATCGAAAACGCCCATAAAAGGCGTTCATTAGGAATATAACCGAATGTGTGGAATTGTAGGCGCAGTAGCGCAACGTGATATCGCAGAAATTCTGCTGGAAGGTTTACGTCGTCTTGAGTACCGCGGTTACGACTCCGCCGGTCTGGCGGTGGTCGACGATCAAGGCAACGTCAGTCGCCTGCGTCGCGTAGGCAAGGTGCAAAAACTGGCCGAAGCGGCGGAGCAGACCGATCTGCACGGCGGCACCGGCATCGCTCACACCCGTTGGGCAACGCACGGTGAACCGACCGAAGCGAACGCGCACCCGCATGTTTCCGACTACATTACCGTGGTGCATAACGGCATCATCGAAAACCACGAGCCGCTGCGCGAACTGCTGATCGAACGCGGTTACCGCTTCAGCTCCGAAACCGACACCGAAGTGATCGCGCATCTGGTGCACTGGGAACAGCTGCAGGGCGGTACGCTGCTCGAAGTGGTTCAGCGCGTGATCCCACAGCTGCGCGGCGCTTACGGCACCGTGGTGATGGACAGCCGCGATCCGAGCGTATTGGTCGCGGCGCGCTCCGGCAGCCCGCTGGTTATCGGCCGCGGCGTCGGGGAAAACTTCATCGCTTCCGATCAGCTGGCGTTGCTGCCGGTCACCCGCCGCTTCATCTTCCTGGAAGAAGGCGATGTGGTGGAGGTGACTCGCCGCACCGTCAACATCTTCGACAAACAGGGTAACGCCATCGAGCGCCCTGAGATCGAATCCCAGGTGCAGTATGACGCCGGCGACAAGGGCGCTTACCGCCACTACATGCAAAAAGAGATTTACGAACAGCCGCTGGCGCTGAAAAACACCCTGGAAGGGCGTTTCAGTCATGGCCAAATCAACCTGAGCGAGCTGGGCCCGCACGCCGACGAGCTGCTGGCCAAGGTGCAGCACGTGCAGATCATCGCCTGTGGGACTTCTTACCACTCCGGGATGGTGGCGCGTTACTGGTTCGAAGCGCTGGCCGGCGTGCCGTGCGATGTCGAGATCGCGTCCGAATTCCGTTACCGCAAATCGGCGGTGCGTCCGGGCAGCCTGATCATCACCCTGTCGCAGTCCGGCGAAACCGCCGACACGTTAGCGGCGCTGCGTCTGTCCAAAGAGCTGGGTTATCTCGGTTCGCTGGCCGTTTGTAACGTTGCGGGGTCTTCGCTGGTGCGCGAATCCGATCTGGCGTTGATGACCAAAGCGGGCACGGAAATCGGCGTTGCTTCGACCAAAGCCTTTACCACGCAGCTCACCGTCCTGTTGATGCTGGTGGCGCGCCTGGGCCGTCTGAAAGGCATGGCGGAAAGCGTGGAGCAGGAGATTGTGCACGGCCTGCAGGCGCTGCCGGCGCGTATTGAGCAGATGCTGTCGATGGATAAAGAGATCGAAGCGCTGGCGGAAGGTTTCTCGGACAAACATCATGCGCTGTTCCTCGGCCGCGGCGATCAGTACCCGATCGCCATGGAAGGGGCGCTGAAGCTGAAAGAGATCTCCTATATTCACGCTGAAGCCTATGCGGCGGGTGAGTTGAAACACGGCCCGCTGGCGCTGATCGACGCCGATATGCCGGTGATCGTGGTGGCGCCGAACAACGAACTGCTGGAAAAGCTGAAGTCCAACATTGAAGAAGTGCGCGCGCGCGGCGGTCAGCTGTACGTGTTCGCCGATCAGGACGCCGGCTTCGTCAGCAGCGAAGGCATGACCATCATTCCTCTGCCGCACGTTGAGGAAATCGTGGCGCCGATCTTCTACACCGTGCCGTTGCAGCTGCTGTCTTACCATGTGGCGCTGATCAAGGGCACCGACGTTGACCAGCCGCGCAACCTGGCGAAGTCTGTCACCGTAGAGTAATTTGCCGCAGGTAAACTGCAAAAGCCGGCCTTCGCGCCGGCTTTTTTCATGAGTGACCTTAAAGATGACAGCGCGACCGATTCGGCGATAAACATTGTCATATTCAAGCGGATAGGCCGTGCCCAAACGGTTTTTTTGTTGTTTGGCAATTGCGCTATTTTTGATTTAATTGATTGATTTTTAAATAAACAAACCCCATTCAAATGCACTGTAATATAACTGTCATATTGCGTACATTTTTCTGTCACCAAACTGTCCTATTTTCCCTCCTGCAGCAATACTTACTCTGATTAAAACGACTCGACGTCGATTTTAAGTATCCCATTAGGAGGGATTATGAAACTGATGCGTACCACCGTCGCCAGTATTGTGGCAGCGACCTTCTCCCTGACCGCCGTGTCCGCGTTCGCTGCTGCCAGCCTGACCGGTGCAGGTGCGACATTCCCCGCTCCGGTTTACGCCAAGTGGGCAGATTCTTATCAGAAAGAAACCGGCAACAAAGTTAACTATCAGGGCATCGGCTCCTCTGGCGGCGTGAAGCAAATCGTGGCCAACACCGTTGACTTTGGCGCTTCCGACGCCCCGCTGTCTGACGACAAACTGGCGGCCGATGGCCTGTTCCAGTTCCCGACCGTGATCGGCGGCGTGGTGCTGGCTGTGAATATCCCGGGCATCAAATCCGGCGAACTGACGCTGGACGGTAAAACCCTGGGCGATATCTACCTGGGCAACGTCAAAAAGTGGAACGATCCGGCTATCACCAAGCTGAACCCAGGCGTGAAACTGCCTGACCAGAACATTGCCGTGGTGCGCCGCGCCGACGGTTCCGGCACCTCGTTCGTGTTTACCAGCTACTTGTCCAAGGTGAACGCGCAGTGGAAAGAGAAGATCGGCGCCGGTTCTACCGTTAACTGGCCGACCGGTCTGGGCGGCAAAGGCAACGACGGCATCGCCGCCTTCGTTCAGCGTCTGCCTGGCTCTATCGGCTACGTAGAATACGCTTACGCCAAGCAGAACAACCTGGCTTACACCAAGCTGGTGTCCGCCGACGGCAAACCGGTCAGCCCGACCGAAGAGAGCTTCAGCAACGCCGCCAAGGGTGCGGATTGGAGCAAAACCTTCGCTCAGGATCTGACTGACCAGAAAGGCGACAACGTGTGGCCAATCACCTCCACCACCTTCATCCTGGTGCATAAAGAGCAGAAAAACCCTGCTCAGGGCGCCGAAGTGCTGAAGTTCTTCGACTGGGCCTACAAAACCGGCGGCAAGCAGGCTAACGAACTGGATTACGCCACCCTGCCGAAAGAAGTGGTTGAGCAGGTGCGTGCGGCCTGGAAAACCAACGTAAAAGACAGTTCAGGTAAAGCGCTGTACTAACAACGCAGGGGCGCGGGTTCGCCGCGCCCCACACAGTTCTTCAGGCTCCGATCCCGGTTGGGGCTGCCAGGGTTCAAACAGAGAGTAATCTATGGCTGAGTACAAGCCGACCATCAAAGCACCGGGCAAAAACGGTGACATCATTTTCAGCGCGCTGGTGAGACTGGCTGCGCTGATTACCCTATTGTTGCTGGGCGGCATCATCGTTTCGCTGATCTTCGCCTCCTGGCCAAGCATGCAGAAATTCGGCTTCGCCTTCCTGTGGACCAAAGAGTGGGATGCGCCGGCGGAGCAGTTCGGCGCGCTGGTGCCTATCTACGGCACCGTGGTCACCTCGCTCATCGCGCTGATTATCGCCGTGCCGGTGAGTTTCGGCATCGCGCTGTTCCTGACCGAACTGGCGCCGAACTGGTTGAAGCGGCCGCTGGGCATCGCCATTGAGCTGCTGGCGGCCATCCCGAGCATCGTCTACGGCATGTGGGGCCTGTTCGTGTTCGCCCCGCTGTTCGCCGAATATTTCCAGACGCCGGTGGGCGACGTGCTGTCGGGCATTCCTATCGTCGGCGAGCTGTTCTCCGGCCCGGCCTTCGGCATCGGCATTCTGGCCGCCGGGGTGATCCTGGCTATCATGATCATTCCTTACATCGCCGCGGTGATGCGCGACGTGTTCGAGCAGACGCCGGTAATGATGAAAGAGTCGGCCTACGGCATCGGCTGCACCACCTGGGAAGTCATCTGGCGCATCGTGCTGCCGTTCACCAAAAACGGCGTCATCGGCGGCGTGATGCTGGGTCTGGGCCGAGCGCTGGGGGAGACCATGGCGGTAACCTTTATCATCGGCAACACCTACCAGCTCGACAGCGCTTCGCTGTACATGCCGGGCAACAGCATCACCTCGGCGCTGGCCAACGAATTCGCCGAAGCCGAGTCCGGCGTGCACACCGCCGCACTGATGGAGCTGGGCCTGATTCTGTTTGTTATCACCTTTATCGTGCTGGCGCTGTCGAAACTGATGATCATGCGTCTGGCCAAGAATGAGGGGCGTTAACATGGCGACGATGGATATGCAAAACGCAGTCGTTCTGGCGGAAAGCCGCCGCAAAATGCAGGCCTGGCGCCGCCAGAAAAACCGCCTCGCGCTGTTCCTGTCGATGGCGACCATGGCGTTCGGGCTGTTCTGGCTGATCTGGATCCTTATCGCCACCGTGACCAAAGGCTTCGACGGTATGTCGCTGGCGCTGTTCACCGAGATGACCCCGCCGCCGAACACCGCGGGCGGCGGCTTGGCCAACGCCATCGCCGGCAGCGGGCTGTTGATCCTGTGGGCGACCATCTTCGGCACGCCGCTGGGCATCATGGCCGGTATTTATCTGGCGGAATACGGACGTAAATCCTGGTTGGCGGAAGTGATCCGCTTTATCAACGATATTCTGTTGTCCGCACCGTCGATCGTGGTGGGCCTGTTCGTTTACACCATTGTGGTGGCGAAGATGGAACACTTCTCCGGTTGGGCCGGCATCGTGGCGCTGGCGCTGCTGCAGGTGCCGATCGTCATTCGCACCACCGAGAACATGCTGAAACTGGTGCCGGATACGCTGCGCGAGGCCGCTTATGCGCTGGGCACGCCGAAATGGCGCATGATTTCCGCCATCACGCTGAAGGCGTCGGTGTCCGGCATCATCACCGGCGTGCTGCTGGCGATTGCGCGCATTGCGGGGGAAACGGCGCCGCTGCTGTTCACCTCGCTGTCGAACCAGTTCTGGAGCACCGACCTGATGCAGCCGATAGCCAACCTGCCGGTGACCATCTTCAAATTCGCCATGAGCCCGTTCGCCGAATGGCAACAGCTGGCCTGGGCCGGGGTGCTGTTGATCACCCTGTGCGTACTGTTACTGAATATCCTGGCGCGCGTGATTTTCGCCAAGAAAAAGCATTCATAAAATTTTGAGCGCCGCTTTGGCGGCGCTGATGAAAAGAGAGAAGTCTTGATGAGTATGGTTACTGACGCTTCCAGCAGCAAAATTCAGGTACGCGATCTGAACTTCTACTACGGCAAATTCCATGCGCTGAAGAACATCACGCTGGATATCGCCAAGAACAAGGTCACCGCGTTTATCGGCCCATCCGGCTGTGGCAAGTCCACCCTGCTGCGCACCTTCAACAAGATGTACCAGCTGTACCCGGAACAGCGTGCGGAAGGCGGCATCCTGCTGGACGGCCAGAACATCCTGACCGACAACTCGGATATCGCGCTGCTGCGCGCCAAGGTCGGCATGGTGTTCCAAAAGCCGACGCCGTTCCCGATGTCGATTTACGACAACATCGCCTTCGGCGTTCGCCTGTTTGAAAAGCTGTCGCGCGCCGATATGGACGAGCGCGTGCAGTGGGCGCTGACCAAAGCGGCGCTGTGGAACGAAACCAAGGACAAGCTGCACCAGAGCGGCTACAGCCTCTCCGGCGGCCAGCAGCAGCGTCTGTGCATCGCCCGCGGCATCGCCATTCGTCCGGAAGTGTTGTTGCTGGATGAGCCTTGCTCAGCGCTGGATCCGATCTCCACCGGCAAGATTGAAGAGCTGATCAGCGAGCTGAAGGCTGATTACACCGTGGTGATCGTGACGCACAACATGCAGCAGGCGGCGCGCTGTTCCGACTCTACCGCATTTATGTATCTGGGCGAGCTGATCGAGTTCAGTGATACTGATAACCTGTTCACTGCGCCGCAGAAAAAGCAGACTGAAGACTACATCACTGGCCGTTATGGTTGATAGGAAGCATCATGGATAACCTGAATTTAAACAAACACATTTCCGGCCAGTTCAACGCAGAGCTCGAGCATATCCGCACCCAGGTGCTGACCATGGGCGGGCTGGTGGAGCAGCAGCTGACCGACGCCATCACCGCGATGCACAATCAGGATGGCGAGCTGGCCAAGCGCGTGATCGAAGGCGACGCCAAGGTCAACATGATGGAAGTGGCGATCGACGAAGCCTGCGTGCGCATTATCGCCAAGCGCCAGCCGACCGCCAGCGATCTGCGTCTGGTGATGGCGATCATCAAAACCATTTCCGAGCTGGAACGCATCGGCGACGTGGCGGACAAGATCTGCCGCACCGCGCTGGAGAAGTTCTCGCACCAGCACCAGCCGCTGCTGGTCAGCCTGGAGTCGCTGGGGCGCCACACCGTGCAGATGCTGCACGACGTGCTGGACGCGTTCGCGCGCATGGATCTGGACGAAGCGATCCGTATTTACCGTGAAGATAAAAAGGTCGACCAGGAATACGAAGGCATCGTACGTCAGCTGATGACTTACATGATGGAAGATTCGCGCACCATTCCGAGCGTGCTGACCGCGCTGTTCTGCGCCCGTTCTATCGAGCGTATCGGCGATCGTTGCCAGAACATCTGCGAATTTATCTTCTATTTCGTCAAAGGACAGGATTTCCGTCATTTGGGCGGCGACGCCCTGGAAAAGCTGCTGTCTCCGGGCGGTAAAGACGAAAAAGACGACTAACCCTTTCCGGGTAATATCCTTCCAAGGCGCGGTTTCCCGCGCCTTTATTCCATCTTAAGCGCGTAAAGATAAAAATGTTATAAATATAGCTTTTTATATTATTTCCTGACCTATGTGGCGCTTGCTAGCTTATCCGCCAGCAGGACATCAACCACTTAGGAGCTTTCTATGAAACATCGCGCTTTGGCCTTAACGTTGTTAGCCAGTCTGACCGGTTTCGCCGCCG
This sequence comes from Serratia sp. CY37869, assembly GCF_052168895.1. Classification (NCBI taxonomy): domain Bacteria; kingdom Pseudomonadati; phylum Pseudomonadota; class Gammaproteobacteria; order Enterobacterales; family Yersiniaceae; genus Serratia; species Serratia sp. CY37869. The sequence continues at coordinate 255,985 of NZ_JBJNLU010000005.1, read as the reverse complement.
GCGCCGCGCACGCGGACAAACTTGACGATATCAAGCAAGCCGGCGTGGTGCGCATCGCGGTGTTCGACAGCAACCCACCGTTCGGCTACATCGATCCGCAGAGCAAGAAGCTGGTGGGCTACGATGTGGATGTCGCCGACGCGATCGGCAAAGCGCTGGGGGTGAAAGTGGAGCTGCGCGCCACCAACCCGGCCAACCGCATTCCGCTGCTGGTGTCGAAGAAGGTTGACCTGATTGCCGCCAACTTCACCATTACCGACGAGCGCGCCAAGGAAGTGAACTTCAGCGTGCCGTACTTCGCCACTGGCCAGAAATTCATCGCCCGCAAAGGCGTGTTGAAAACGCCGGAAGACATCAAGAAGCTGCGCATCGGCGCGGATAAGGGCACGGTGCAGGAAATCACCCTGCGCGAGCGTTTCCCAACGGCGAAAGTGATCTCCTACGATGATACCCCGCTGGCGTTTGTGGCGCTGCGTAACGGCAACGTGCAGGCGATCACTCAGGACGACGCCAAGCTGGTCGGCCTGCTCGGCAACCTGCCGGCGGCGCAAAAGGCGGAGTTTGAAATTTCGCCGTTCAGCCTGACCAAAGAGTATCAGGGCGTGGGCATTCCCAAGGGTGAAGATCGCCTGACCGCCGCGGTGAACGAGACGCTGATCAAGCTGGAAAAAGACGGCGAAGCGGTTAAGATTTACGATCGCTGGTTCGGGCCGGAAACCAAATCCGCTCAACCGCGCGGCGATTTCAAAATCGCGCCTTTGGATCAGCAACCAAAAGCCTGACTTAACCGCTTGCGGTGAGATAGGCACGGAGGGGCGCAGCTTGCTGCGCCCCTGATGCATTCTGCAAGACAAGGATTGAACATGAACCTGGACTGGCTGCTGGCGCCGCAATACCTGAGCTGGCTGTGGCACGGTTTTCTGCTGACGCTGTGGCTTTCCGCCTGTGCGGGGCTGGCGGCTACGCTGCTGGGCTTTGTGCTGGCGGCGATGCGCGACAGCAGCCTGCGGCCGTTGCGCTGGCTGGCGATGGGGTACAGTTCGCTGTTTCGCAATACGCCGCTGCTGGTGCAGCTGTTCTTCTGGTACTTCGCCGCCGGGCAGATCCTGCCGTCCGCCGCCATGCAGTGGCTGAACAGCGCCCATCAGGTTGGCCCGCTTGAGTGGCCGTCGTTCGAGTTTCTCGCCGGTTTCTTCGGCCTGACGCTGTACTCCACCGCCTTTATCGCCGAAGAGATCCGCTCCGGCATTCGCGGCGTCGCCGGCGGGCAGAAATATGCCGCTCAGGCGCTGGGGCTGACCGGCTGGCAGGCGATGCGCTATGTGGTGCTGCCGCAGGCGCTGAAAATCGCGCTGCCGCCGCTGCTGGGCCAATACATGAACGTGATCAAGAACTCGTCGTTGACCATGGCGATCGGCGTGGCCGAACTCTCTTACGCCTCGCGTCAGGTCGAAACCGAAACCCTGCGCACTTTCCAGGCGTTCGGCGTGGCGACGGTACTGTATATCGCCATCATCGCGCTGCTGGAAGGCTGGGGCATGTGGCGACAACAGCGTAAACCGCTGGGAGGGCATTGAGATGGATTTCAGCGTGATTCACGACAACCTGGGCTACCTGCTGTGGGGCACCTGGCCGGATGGGCCGCTGGGCGGCGCGGCGCTGACGTTGGCGATCAGTCTGATGGCCGGGGTCGCCTCGGCGGTGCTCGGCACCCTGCTCGGCGTGGCGCTGGCGATGTCGCGCGGCATCGCCGCCGGGCTGCTGGCGGCGGTGTTGGGCTTTTTCCGCGCCATTCCGGTCATCATGCTGATCTTCTGGACCTATTTCCTGTTGCCGATGGTGTTTGGCGTCGAGATCCCGGAAATCACCACCGTCGTGTGCGCGCTGGCGCTGATCGCCTCGGCCTATCTGGCCCATGCGGTGAAAGCCGGCATCGCCGCGATCGGCCCTGGCCAGTGGCAGGCCGGGCTTTCTCTGGGGCTGACCCGCTGGCAGACGCTGCGCATGATCGTGCTGCCGCAGGCGCTGCGCATGATGGTGCCGTCGTTCATAAACCAGTGGATTTCTCTGATCAAAGACACCTCGTTGGCTTATATCGTCGGCGTTGGCGAACTGACCTTCCTGGCGACCCAGGTCAACAACCGCAGCATGGTCTACCCGATGGAAGTATTCCTGTTCGTGGCGCTGGTCTATTTCGTGTTCTGCCTGGCGCTCGATCTGCTGGCCAACGCGGTCAACCGCCGCTTCGGCGCGCAAACCCGCGGCCTGAAGCGCTCCTGGCGCTGGTGGCGCAACAAGCCGCCGTTGCCGGCCAGTTAATCGGCCGTCAGCCGCCAGCCGCGTTCGCGCCACAGCGCGGGCAATTGCGCCAGGTCGTCAAACGTCGTCACCAGCGGGTGGTCGATCGGCGGGTTATGCGGATCGGCGCAGAAGTAAAAGACCGGGATGCCGGCATTGATGCCGGCCTGCGCGCCGGCGGGCGAATCGTCCACCAGGATGCAGCGCGTCACCGGCACCTGCATCTGTTCGGCGGCGTGAAACACGATCGCCGGATCCGGCTTCCAGCGCTGAATGTCATAGCCGCTGAACAACCGGTCATCAAAATAAGGCAGCATGCCGGTCAGGCCGAGCGAGTGCTGCATCTTGCTGACCGGCCCGTTGGAGACGGTGCAGACTGGCACCGTCACCTGCGCCAGCAGCTCGCGGGCGCCGGCAATCTGTTGCAGTTCGCTGTCGAACAGCCGCGCCACTTCCTGCCGATACAGCGGCTCCAGCGTCTCTTTTACCAGGTCCGTGCCCTGCTCGGCGTTGACCCGATCGATGATCTCGTACAGCTTCACCCCTTTGTATTTCTTGAATACCTCTTCCAGCGACAGATGAATGCCGTAGCGGGCGAACATATGGACATAGGCTTTGCTGCACAGCACTTCGCTGTCCACCAGCGTGCCGTCGCAGTCGAACAAAATGCAGTCAATCTGATTCATGCGGGACAGGTTCCTTCGGGTTAACGCCGCTGAGGCCGCTCAGCGATCACTTGATCAGGCTACGCGCCTTGAGATCGTGCAAAATCAGCGCGGCGACGTGTGAACACTGCGGCAGATCGCGGCTGTCGCACCACTTCAGCTCGGCGATTTCGGCGGCCGGCTGCAACTGCCCGGTAAAGTCGGCCTGGTAGCAACGAATGCGCACCTGAGTGCCGTCCTGCTTGCCGTCCGCCGGGCCGGTGAACTCGCCGTAAAACGCGATGGATTGCGGCTGCAGCGCAACGGTCAGCTCTTCGTCGATTTCGCGGCACAGCGCCTGCTCATCGGTTTCACCCGCTTCGCGCTTTCCGCCCGGTACATAAAACAGCGTCTTGTTGTGCGAGCGCACCAGCGCCACTTTGTCATCTTTCAGCGCGATCAACGCGAGCTTATCGATAAAGGTCGAAGACATGCGGGTTCCTGTTTTTTTAGCGGGTAGGGTAAGAGATGCGATAGGCCATTTTATCGGCCGTGTCGGCAAACGGCAACGCGGCGGGCTGTGATGGAGAATGAATGCCTGTAAATACAAGCCGTTGACGCGTTTAGCCGTAAAGACGGCGAAAAAAACCTGTGACCGGCGTCAAAAGCCCCATTTTTTGTTATAGGATAGCCGGCGACTGTCCATTCCCATTTTCGGAATTCTGATAATGACCAAACCAGTATCTGGCCTTGACGCTGAGCAAGGCTTGCTTGGGCGCGTGTTTAAACTCAAGCAACATGGCACGACGGCGCGTACGGAAACGATTGCCGGTATCACCACTTTCCTCACCATGGTGTATATCGTGTTCGTTAACCCGCAAATTTTGGGCGCGGCGGGCATGGATACCCAGGCGGTATTTGTCACCACCTGTTTGATCGCCGCCTTCGGCAGCATCTTTATGGGCCTGCTGGCGAACCTGCCGGTGGCGTTGGCGCCGGCGATGGGCCTGAACGCCTTCTTCGCCTTCGTGGTGGTCGGCGCGATGGGCATCTCCTGGCAGGTGGGCATGGGCGCCATCTTCTGGGGCGCGGTCGGCCTGCTGCTGCTGACCATTTTCCGCATTCGCTACTGGATGATCGCCAACATTCCGGTCAGCCTGCGGGTCGGCATCACCAGCGGCATCGGTTTGTTCATCGGCATGATGGGGCTGAAAAACGCCGGCATCGTGGTGGCCAACCCGGACACGCTGGTGGCCATCGGCAGCCTGACCTCGCACAATGTGCTGCTGGGGGCACTCGGCTTCTTCATCATTGCCGTGCTCTCTTCGCGCAACTTCCACGCGGCGGTGCTGGTATCGATCGTGGTCACTACCCTGATCGGCTGGATGCTGGGCGACGTGAAATACGGCGGCCTGTTCTCCTTGCCGCCGAGCATCACCTCGGTAGTGGGCCAGGTCGACGTGGCCGGCGCGCTGAACATCGGGCTGGCCGGGGTCATCTTCTCGTTTATGCTGGTGAACCTGTTCGACTCCTCCGGCACCCTGATCGGCGTCACCGATAAAGCCGGTTTGACCGACAACCAGGGCAAGTTCCCGCGCATGAAGCAGGCGCTGTATGTTGACAGCATCAGCTCGGTGGCCGGTTCGCTGGCGGGCACTTCTTCCGTAACCGCTTACATTGAAAGCTCATCCGGCGTCGCCGTGGGCGGCCGCACCGGTTTGACGGCGGTGGTCACCGGCCTGCTGTTCCTGCTGGTGATCTTCCTGTCGCCGCTGGCGGGTATGGTGCCGGCGTATGCCGCCGCCGGCGCGCTGATCTACGTCGGCGTGCTGATGACCTCCAGCCTGGCGCGGGTGAAATGGGACGATCTGACCGAAGCGGTACCGGCGTTTGTCACCGCGGTGATGATGCCGTTCAGCTTCTCGATCACCGAAGGCATTGCGCTCGGCTTTATCTCCTACTGCGTGATGAAGCTCGGCACCGGCCGCTGGCGTGAAATCAGCCCGTGCGTGGTGGTCGTGGCGCTGCTGTTCGTGCTGAAGATCGTCTTCGTCGACGGCCATTGACAGCCAAAGGGCCGACGTCCGTCGGCCCTGAAACCTTAGACTCCCGGCGTCGCATCCGGCGCCCGATCCAGCACCCATTGCAATGGCCGCCTGAAGCGCGCCTGCCAACTGCCGGCGGCATCCTCCCCTTGGGCGAAGTGCAGCGTCTGCACCTGATTATCCTCTCCGAACAGATTGGCGAAGTGCAATGCCAGCGCCTGCTCGCTGAAGTTCTGCCGATCGTAATACGCCATCACGATTTTCTTTTTCGCCGCCAGCGACTGCTGGGCCGGCTTGATCTCGCCGTTGGGGGCGATCAATAGCGCGCCGGCGTAAAACTGCGGGTACTTCGCGATCAGATTGGCGGCGTGCAGCGCACCCTGGCCGCGAGCGCTGAGATAAATCCGCTGGGGGTTCAGCTTTAACTGTGGAGCCAGCTGTTGCACCGTACGCTGAAGGGCGGCCTGGGTGCTTTCGTCGCTGTAATTCGACCAGCGGAAGCTGTTTTCCGACAACATCTGCGTGCCGTTGATCTCGATATAGGCCACGCCCATTTCGCCGAACAGCAGCCGTTCCTCGGGGCTGATGGCGGCGGCCTTGCCGTAGGTATGCAGGAAGATCACCGTTGGCCAACCTTCGGGCGGCGCTTCGCCGTCCGGTATCGCGTAGCTGGCTTTGCCTTCATAGCGGCGGGCGTGCTGCAGATAGCGCGCTTTGGTGGCGGCCAGAATGGATTGGTAGGTGGCGGAATGCTGGATGCTGTTGAAGGCGTCGTCCTCCAGCAGATTGTAGTAGTACCACAGGCCGCGATCGGCGCTCAGCTGCAGATAGCGCTCCGCCAGCTCGGTTTGCCCTTTCTCCGCCGACGATACCGCCAACTGGTAGGGGGCCCAGACGTTGCGGCCGTCTTCGCGCATCAGCGTCAGGTACAGCGACATGGCGCCCAGCTTTTTATCTTCCTGGTTTTGCGCGGATCGCGACAGTTGGGCGTTAAGCGCACTGTGCGCAGGCAGCTCCAGCGGCTCTTCACCGGCGGGATAACGCATGTCTGCGGCGAAAGCGGGACTGGTGATGGAAACGAAAAATAACGCTAAAATGAAAAAATACATGATGCTATGGCTTTAATTTCAATAAATTGGCGGACTTCATGTCCTGTTGCGGCACCCTGCGGGCGCCGCGAGACCGTCATTCCACGCGGCGAATGAAATCGCTGAACGCGGACAGCTGGCCGGTCAGGAAATCCAGCGTTCCCTGATCGCTCAGTTCACCGGCCTGTTCATCGACCTTGTTCTGGATCACGCCGCCCATAAACTCGGGCTTGTTCATCACCATCGCATCCAGGAACACCAGGATCTGGCGCAGGTGGTACTGGCAGCGCGCGCCGCCGATGGGCCCCATCGAGCTGGTTTGAATGGCCACCGGCTTGCCGGCCAGCGGTTGATTCGGCAAGCGAGACAACCAATCGATGGCGTTTTTCAACCCGCCGGGCACGGAATAGTTGTATTCGGGGGTGACGATGATCACGCCGTCGGCCTGGCGGATCTGCTCTGCTATCGCTTCGACCGCGGCAGGGAAACCCTCACCCTGTTGCATGTCGGCGTCGTACAGCGGGATATCGCGGATGGAAGGCAGCGCTTCAATGGTGACGCCCTGCGGAGCCAGGCCTGGCAGAGCGCGGGCCACCATGGCGTTGTAGGAGCCTTTGCGCAGGCTGCCGAGCAGAGTGACGATTTTTAAGGCTTGGTCTGACATGATGATTCTCCCTTTCGAATGAGCAGATTCAGCGGACAACATGGGCGAATAGTAGGCTAAAGCTCGGGTCGAGAATAGGCGATTGCTCAACATTTAGCTGTTTTTACAAATTACGGCAGAAATTCGTGCGGTAAAAACGGCTTTATCCGCCTTGCGCCACGTTAACCGGGCGTCTTCAGGCCCGTCAGTTTGACGAATCGCGAGGACGCCGCCGGGCTGCGGGGCGAGATTTCCCCGTCTTTGTGCAGGCCGCGGCGCTCTTCGTAGCGCCAGCACAGCAGGCGATCCAGCCCGGGGCTGCCGGCGCAGGCCCAGCTCAGGTATTCATCGGCGTCGCTCATCACCTGAACGTCCGGCGTGGCGCTGGAGCGCAGGTGCCCGGAGAACGGATGCAGACGCAGCGTAGACTGGCCGCTGTTGCCCAGGCCGGAAATTTTCAGCACGCTTTGCCGGATGCTCCACAGCTGAGTTTCCGCCTCCAGCCGATCGTCCTGCGCGCCGATCCAGGCACTTTCCGCCGGCGTCTGATGCGCGTGTTGCAGCGCGCTTTGCCGGGTGCCGCGCGCCCGCATCACTTCGATATCCAGTCCGACTTTGCCTTCGTCGCTGAGCAGCACGCCCACGGTGTTGCTGGCGTAGGCGAGGCTAAAATCGGGCAGCTGATGATCGGCGAAGCAGGGGCGGCCGGTCGGGGTGGTGGCTATAGGGGGAAGCGTCGGCAGGCCGTACAGGTAAAACATCATTTCGGCGAGCAGAATGCGCCCTTGCAGGTAACGCGTGCGGCGCTTAACGGAAAAGGTGCGGGTGGCGGCTATCACTTCGTCGGAGAGTCTCTGGGTATCCAGGACAGCGGAGGCCGGGGTCCATCGGGCAAAATGACACGCCATTGTTCACTCCATGACAGAGGGTCGCTAAGAACGCAGGGGTGTTAGATTAAGACTAAGTTGAGGATTTATCATCAAAAAACACTATGCGGATTATCCGATTTGTTGGCTTTTGCGCTGTGCAGGAGGGGATGGGGGCATGCAAGGCGAAGGTTATTCAGACCTCAAATCGCGTTGCGTAACGGGGTCGTGCATAAAATTAATCAGTTCCGAAGCCAGCCGCTTTCGAATCGACGGCGTCCAATGAACCCATAAAATATCGCCTGATAAGAAAAAGTTGGCGGAGAGAGCAGGATTCGAACCTACGACACGATGACTCGTGTGGATTTAAGAAACGGTTAGTTTCTTAAATCTGGCTTAAACCACTCGCCCACCTCTCCGCATTCGTTTGTTGGAAATATAAAACCACATAATAAAAATGGTTAAAATAACCTGAACTTGAAAATGTGAGCAAACCCACAAAAACCCTATTTATTGTGGGTGTTTATTAATTATCAGAGTCAGGTCACTAAATTTACATTAGCTATTGTTATAAAAAGTTGGCGTCATTGGCTACGAATAGGGAAGAAGGGTATGCCAGATCTCGAATTAATGCCGCTGCAAAGCGCCGATTTTTATAAGACAGCTGAACGTGTTGTTTTTAAAGAATATAAATGTAACTGCAAAAAAGGTTGGAAGGGTGAAGATCGCTTTATTGTCTACAAAGCCGATCAGAATGGGATCGCTGAGGTTATCAACAATGAGGTTTCAAATAACAACGTTGAAGACCTCATCGCGCTGGCATCGTCTTTTTTGACGGATAAGGTGGTGATTTCCGGTGGGCATACCGTGGTTAATTTGGACGATCGTTTTTCTGTCAGCAGTGAAGTGGAAAAGTCCGCGCGCTTCTGCATCGACTACATTGCCGAATCCATCAGACGGCTCAGTGTTCAGCCTGACTTCTTGATGGAAATAAATGATTTCTATATGGAAAAAAGTGATGGCAGCGAGATAGACGGCGCTAACGAATTCAGGAAGATGGCGACATCGCCGTACATTATTCCGGAAAAAATAAACGCCTACATTCTGGCGTCGAATCAACGTCATGGCATTGATATCAATGCATTTTATGTCAGTGAGAAAAACATGGCGGATCGCTTTAAACGCCACATTAAAAACCGTATGGATAAAGAGGCGTATTTTCAGCGCCAAGACGGAAATGTGAAGATGACGGTGGGTGAACACGCGTTCGATATCATCAAGGAAAATAAACCGACCTGCGCGGCGGGAAATGCTGCGACGTTCAGGGCTATTCGGTATCGCATTTCCTCCAATAAAATCTTTGATAATTACACGTCGCATATTGGCGTTTTTCCGCTGTGTTCACGCGTCAACGTGCTTAACGGCTATCGTGCGGCCGCGACTTTTTACGATAACTTCGCTTTGCCTTCTTTACTGGTCTTCTTCGGCAAATCCTGTTTCGAATGACATTTTTGTGCCAGCTGGCTATGCGTCACGCATAGCCATGATGGTCGAGCATCATCATGAAAATCTCACACCTGTATTGGCCTGTCACTTTCTTCTCCACGGCATTCGGCGCCGGGATTTTCTTTTTGCCACAGGCGGTGGGGCCGGGCGTGCTGGGAATGAAAGTGTTCATGCTGTTTATCGTTATCGCCATGTCGGTATCGATGATGGCGCACTATCTTTTTTTCAAATTCATCATTTCGCACCCGGAGAAAGATTTCCTGGCGGCATCATCGACATTTATCGGCGAGCGGGCAGCGGCAATCGTCTGTGTGCTGTTTATTTTGTCGATGATTATTATCGTGCTGATAAATTTCATCACCTTGGTCAACGTCGTCGCGTCTTTTTTCCACAACGGATTCTGGGTCAGGGGCGGCATTTCGCTGTTGCTGAGTGCCGCGCTGTCGGTGGCATGGTTGGCGTTTAGTCAGCGAATCGAGCACCTGATTTCCAGAATGGCACTGGTTTCTTTCGTACTGGTGGCGATCCTGGCGGTGTTTTTCCTGTTACAACCTGCGGTGGGGCAGCAGGCGGTGCAGGCACCGCCTGGCATTTCATTGCAGACGTGGCTGCTGCTGCCGATTTTTCTTTTTACATTTAACTTTACCCCGTGCATCCAGCGCTTTGCGAAAAGCGCCTTACGACCGCAGGCGCGCAGTATTCTGTTTGGCAAGGTACTGATCATGGCGTTTATCGTCATGATCGTTATCGCCATCAGCCGTTTGCTGACGCTGGATGACATCTCAATCATTAACAGCCGCAATGTAGATGCGCTGTTTTATACCGCCGGTTTGACCGGCAACGCCACGGCGTGGTTAGGCGCTGCCCTGTTGCTGTGTTTACTGACCGGCGGCGCCTATATCGGCACGTTGACCGGCGTGATCGATGGCATTACGTCCTTCGGCGTGGCGGGCAAAAAGAGAATCATCGCAGGGAATATCGTTGTCTGTACGTTTATTGGCGCGATCAACCCGAGCATTATCAAGATCATCTCGGGCTGGTCGATACCCGTTATCGTGATGACCGTCTTTTTCATTCCATCACTGTATTTTTTGCTACGGGGCGACGGCAGGCAAAAGGGGATCGGCGTCGTCGTGCTGGGCTGCGGGATCGCGGTAATCGCAACGTTGTTGGTGTAAAGCTGCACGCTTAATCCAGCACCAGCCTATCGCCGGTGGCCGGCGCGATCCCTTCCGGCAGCCATAGCCGGCCCCAGGCGCCGGTACAGTGGCAGCCCATAATCTTTTCCGGCTGATGCTGGCGCAAAAAACGGCGGACGCGCCAGAGCGTGCGCGGGGAAGCGCAGCGCAGATGAAAACCGCCGATCAAGGCGTGGATCCTGTCGATTCCGGTGATTTGCTGGCAATGGCGCACGATATTGACGATCCCGCGGTGCCCGCAGCCGGTCACGATCACCAGACCGCGATCCGATTTGTAAATCAGCACCCCTTCGTCAATAACGTAATCTACCGCTGCGTTCTCCCCGGCGATCACCCCGTAGGCGCGGGGTGCGGGCACCGCGATTTCGCCTGACCACATAAAGCGATCGCCGATCGCCAGCGGCTCTCGGCTGTATTGCATGCGGTGGCGCGAGTAGTCGATATCCAAAGAGAGCTTTTTTATTTTCCGAGTGTGGCCCAGCACCTTCAGCGCCGCATAGCGCTCATCGCCGACCTGCGGGTGGCAGATGATACGGCTGTTGTCTGGCAGCCAGGCGACGCCGCCGCAGTGGTCATAGTGGCCGTGGGAGAGCACCGTCGCGGTGATACGGGAGAGATCGACACCCATCAGCGCCGCATTGCGCAGAAAGCTGTCGTCGGGGCCGGTATCGAACAGTATGGAGGTCGTATCATCCTCAATCAGCAGGCTTAACCCGGCCTTGGCCTGCAATAGCGGGTTGGCGCCGGCGGCGCGGCGGTTTTCCAGCAGTACCCTGAGGGTCAATGCCATGTTGACTCGTTCCTGAGAGAGATTCCTGACTGACCAGTATAGCGCGGGACGCTGCGGCGGCTCTGTGAGCCGGCGCGCAGAGCGAGAGCGGAAAAGAAAAACGGCCGGAACAAGGGCTTGTCCCGGCCGTGAAGGCGTCTGGCGGTGTTACTTGCCGATACAGAAGCTGGAGAAGATGCGGCCCAGCAGATCGTCGGAGGTGAATTCGCCGGTGATTTCGCTCAGGGCCAGCTGCGCCTGGCGCAGTTCCTCGGCCAGCAGCTCCCCCGCGTAAGCGCTCACTAACTGTTCTTTGCCCTGCACCAGGTGCTGCGCCGCCAGTTCCAGCGCCTGCAGGTGGCGGCGGCGCGCCAGGAAGCCGCCTTCCATGTTGCTGGTGAAGCCCATGCTCTGTTTAAGATGATCGCGCAGCACATCGACGCCTTCGCCGGTGCGGGCCGACAGGCGAATAAGTGAGTGGTTATTCACTTCCGTCAGACCCAGCGTTTCACCGGTGATGTCGGCTTTGTTGCGCACCACGGTGATAGGTAGCGTGCCAGGCAGGCGCGCCATAAACTCCGGCCAGATCTCCGCCGGCTCGGTGGCGGCGGTGGTGGTGCCGTCAACCATAAACAGCACCCTGTCGGCCTGTTCGATCTCGTTCCATGCACGTTCGATGCCGATGCGTTCCACTTCGTCGCTGGCGTCGCGCAGGCCGGCGGTGTCGATGATGTGCAGCGGCATGCCGTCGATATGGATGTGTTCGCGCAGAACGTCGCGGGTGGTGCCGGCGATATCGGTGACGATCGCCGCCTCGCGTCCTGCCAGCGCATTGAGCAGGCTCGATTTGCCGGCATTGGGGCGCCCGGCGATCACCACCTTCATCCCTTCGCGCAGCAGGCTGCCCTGGCGCGCTTCACCGCGCACGTTGTCCAGATCCGCCATCACGTCGTTGAGCTGCGCCTCGATTTTACCGTCGGACAGGAAGTCGATTTCCTCGTCCGGGAAGTCGATCGCCGCTTCCACATAGATTCGCAGGTGAGTGAGCGCTTCCACGAGCTGGTGGATGCGGGTGGAGAACGCGCCCTGCAGCGAGTTCATCGCCGAACGCGCCGCCTGCTCGGAGCTGGCGTCGATCAGATCGGCAATCGCTTCGGCCTGCGCCAGATCGAGTTTGTCGTTGAGAAACGCGCGCTCGGAGAACTCGCCCGGCCGCGCGATGCGCACGTCGGGCAGCGCCAGCACGCGCTTGAGCAGCAGATCGAGGATCACCGGCCCGCCGTGGCCCTGCAGTTCCAGCACGTCTTCGCCGGTAAAGGAGTTCGGCCCCGGGAACCACAGCGCGATGCCCTGATCGAGGGTAGCGCCCGTGGCGTCGCGGAACGGCAGATAGTCAGCGTAGCGCGGCTTCGGCAGCTTGCCGAGCAACGCCTGGGCGACGTCTTTGGCCTTGCTTCCGGAAATGCGCAGAATGCCGACGCCGCCGCGTCCCGGCGGGGTGGCTTGGGCTACGATGGTATCGGTGGTGCTCATAACGGTTCTCTCTGACGATTAAGATGCAAAAAGGCGGTCTAATGACCGCCTTTGGGGTGACTGCAAGGGTCGGTGCGCCGAACCCCTACAATACGCTTAGCTTTTTTTCTTGTCGCGGCTGTGCAGACCGCGTTTTTCCAGACCACGGTAAATCAGCTGCTGCTGCAGGATGGTCACCAGGTTGCTGACGATGTAGTACAGCACCAGACCGGACGGGAACCACAGGAAGAACACTGTGAAGATCACCGGCATGAAGGTCATGATTTTCTGCTGCATCGGGTCAGTCACGGTGGTCGGCGACATCTTCTGGATGAAGAACATCGTCACGCCCATCAGGATTGGCAGGATGTAGTACGGGTCTTGCGCCGACAGGTCATGGATCCACAGGGCGAACGGCGCGTGGCGCAGCTCGACCGAACCCATCAGCATGTAGTACAGCGCCAGGAAGATCGGCATCTGAATGATCAGCGGCAGGCAGCCGCCGAGCGGGTTCACTTTCTCCGCCTTGTACAGCGCCATCATCTCTTGGCTCATGCGCTGCTTGTCATCGCCGATGCGTTCGCGCATCGCCTGCAGCTTCGGCTGCAGCATGCGCATTTTCGCCATCGAGGTGTACTGCGCCTTGGTCAGCGGGTACATGATGCCGCGCACGATGAAGGTGATGATGATGATGGAGAAGCCCCAGTTGCCGATAAAGCCGTGGATGAACTTCAGCAGTTTGAACAGCGGCTGGGAGATGAACCACAGCCAACCGTAATCCACGGTCAGGTCCAGGTGCGGCGCCAGCTGGGCCATCTGGTCCTGCAGCTCCGGGCCGACCCACAGGGTCGCGTTCAGCTGCTGCTGAGCGCCCGGCTGCACCACGACCGGGGTAGATTTGAAGCCGATGGTGGACAGGTTGTCACCCGGTTTGGCGGTGTAGAAGGTGTTGTCACCCTTGGTCGCCGGTACCCACGCGGTGGCGAAGTACTGCTGCAGCATGGCGACCCAACCGTCTTTGGTGGTGACGCTCAGGTTTTCGTCTTTGTCGAACGCGTATTTCTGGTACTTGTCCTCGCTGGACGAGTATGCCGCGCCGCGGAAGGTGTGCAACGCGAAGTTGCTGCTGCCGGTATCGCGGTGCTTAGGCAATTCGGTGGTCTGCTTCAGCTGGCCGAACAGGGTCAGCTCCAGCGGCGCCGCGCCTTTGTTGTCGATGCTGTAATCCACGCCGACCGCATAGTGGTTGCGTTTGAGCACGAAGGTCTTGGTGTAGACCGCGCCGTCTTTATCGGTGTAGGTCAGCGGGATGCGCAGCTCGTCCTGGCCTTCCGGCAGGGTGTAGCTGTCCTGCGCCGCTTGGTACAGCGGGCGTTCGCCGTTGGCCGGGTTGTCCGGACCGTTTTTACCGGTCAGGCCGCTTTGCGCCTGATAGACGAACGACGGAGTGGTTTCCAGCAGTTGGAACGGAGTCGATGAACCCAGAGTTTCCGGGTAGGCCAACAGTTTAGCCTGCTCGATATCGCCACCACGGGTGTTGATGGTCAGTGACAGCACGTCGGTGTTCACGGTAATCAGCTTACCCTGACCACTGGCTGGCACGGCCTGGCTGGCGGCATCACCGGCTACTGCGTTCGAAGTCTGTTGCGTGGTCTGTGCGGCCGGCTGCGGAGCGTTGTCCGTTTGCCATGCCTGCCAGATCATGAAAGACACGAACAGCAGAGCGATGAGGAGAAGATTGCGTTGCGAATCCATCGTTAGTGTTCTCTGTTATCGTCGGTTTTTGGCGGCACCGGATCATCGCCACCTGGGTTCAAAGGGTGGCATTTTAATACGCGTTTCAATGCTAACCAACTGCCTTTTATCATGCCAAACCTGCTTAATGCCTCAATTGCGTAATGAGAGCATGTCGGCTGGAAGCGACAACGAGGCCCTAGCAGCGGACTGATGACGAGCTGGTAGGCCCGCACCAGCCCGATCAGGATGCGGGAGCCTGGCGACAGTGGCGACGCCATAATTTATCCAAAGCTTCCGTCAGCGCGCGGTTATCCAAATCCGCTATCCCCTTTTTGGCCACCACGACAAAATCCATCGCCGGTAATTCGTGCTGGCGCAGGCGGAAGCTTTCGCGGGTTAGGCGTTTGATCCGATTACGCTCGTGCGCGCGTTTGACGTGTTTTTTGGCGACGGTAAGACCGATGCGGGGATGCCCCAGCTGGTTCAGGCGGCCGAGGATGGTGATTTGCGGCGTGCCAGCCCGTTGTGGCTGCTGGAAGACGAAAGTGAAATGAGTGGGAGTTAACAAACGTAACTCCCTGGGAAAAGCGAGCTTAACCACTCAGCGGGTTAGCTTTATTACTTAGAAACAGTCAGACGAGCACGGCCTTTCGCACGACGGCGGGCCAGAACTTGACGACCATTTTTGGTGGCCATACGAGCACGGAAACCGTGGCTACGGTTGCGCTTCAATACGGACGGTTGGAAAGTGCGTTTCATAGCGATTTCTACCTAAACTTAAAATAATTACTGATCAGTAAACGCGTTTGGCTACTCGGCGTGAAGATGACCGACGCCTCAATCGCAATACATAAAGAAGCGGGATTGTAATAATTGTACAGTCCTGAGTCAATTCGCATCGCGCCAGCCTACCTGGTTGTCTGCCAATAACGGCACAAAATCCGGTCTTGGCCCGTGGTCACCGCAGAATCCTGTCTGGCTAATGACGCACCATAAGGAACCAGGTATCACACGTAGGGCGAAGATTATACGGACTCGGGGTGAAATCGCAAGGATCCCCGTGAGATCCTTTGCGCGCGATCCCAGGATCCGACGTGGATAACAGGGTATAACCGGTTGACAATGTAAAAAACGCGGCGCAGAGGCCGGGATCTGCGTGGTCATGCGGCGCCGGCGGCGAAAAGATCGCCGCAGGCCGCGGCCTGTGGATAAAATGGATCTAATCTGTGAGGAAGGGGAGGATCTCTTGCGCGGATTGCGCTATGATCCGTCATTCCGATCGCGATCCCTCATGCCGGGATCGTGAGGGACACAAACCGTGAAAGGCGGTTCGCATCCCCCACAGGCAAACAGCCGATGCCGGGTATGTGTCAAAAATCATGAGTTATAAAAAAGTTGCCCGTTTCTTTTCTTTATTGATCTTGTTCGAGTGGAGTCCGCCGTGTCACTTTCGCTTTGGCAGCAGTGTCTTGCCCGATTGCAGGATGAGTTACCTGCCACAGAATTTAGTATGTGGATTCGCCCATTGCAGGCGGAACTGAGTGACAACACCCTGGCGCTGTACGCGCCTAACCGTTTTGTGCTGGATTGGGTTCGCGATAAGTACTTAAACAATATCAATGGTCTGCTGAATGATTTCTGCGGCACGGATGCGCCTTTGCTGCGTTTTGAAGTCGGCAGCAAGCCGATCACGCAGGTGATCAGCCAGACCGTGACCGCCAGCGTCAGCAGCGCCCCTGCGGCCCCGGCGGCGCGCACGGCCGCGCCTTCGCGCCCGAGCTGGGACAACGCGGCGGCGCAGCCCGAGCTCTCTTACCGCTCCAACGTCAACCCCAAACACACCTTCGACAACTTCGTCGAGGGTAAGTCAAACCAGCTGGCGCGCGCGGCGGCTCGCCAGGTGGCGGACAATCCGGGCGGCGCCTACAACCCTTTGTTCCTGTATGGCGGCACCGGCCTGGGTAAAACTCACCTGCTGCACGCGGTCGGCAACGGCATCATGGCGCGCAAGGCCAACGCCAAAGTGGTCTACATGCACTCGGAACGCTTCGTACAAGACATGGTCAAAGCGTTGCAGAACAATGCCATCGAAGAGTTTAAGCGCTACTACCGTTCGGTCGACGCGTTGCTGATCGATGACATCCAATTCTTCGCCAACAAGGAGCGTTCGCAGGAAGAGTTCTTCCATACCTTTAACGCCCTGTTGGAAGGCAATCAGCAGATCATCCTGACTTCGGATCGCTACCCTAAAGAGATCAATGGGGTGGAAGATCGTCTGAAGTCCCGCTTCGGCTGGGGGCTGACGGTGGCGATCGAGCCGCCGGAGCTGGAAACCCGCGTGGCGATCCTGATGAAAAAGGCCGACGAAAACGACATTCGCCTGCCGGGCGAAGTGGCGTTCTTCATCGCCAAGCGCCTGCGTTCCAACGTGCGTGAGCTCGAAGGGGCGCTGAACCGCGTGATCGCCAACGCCAACTTTACCGGCCGGGCCATCACCATCGATTTCGTGCGCGAAGCGCTGCGCGATCTGTTGGCGCTGCAGGAAAAGCTGGTCACCATCGACAATATCCAAAAGACGGTGGCGGAGTATTACAAGATTAAAGTCGCGGATTTGCTGTCCAAGCGGCGTTCGCGATCCGTTGCCCGCCCGCGCCAGATGGCGATGGCGCTGGCGAAGGAACTCACCAACCACAGCCTGCCGGAAATCGGCGATGCGTTTGGTGGCCGCGACCATACCACGGTGTTGCACGCCTGCCGGAAGATCGAGCAGCTGCGTGAGGAAAGTCACGACATCAAAGAAGATTTCTCCAATTTAATCAGAACATTATCTTCATAGCGCTATGAAATTTATCGTTGAACGTGAGCATCTGCTAAAACCGCTGCAACAGGTGAGCAGCCCGCTGGGCGGCCGCCCGACCTTGCCGATCCTGGGCAACCTGCTGTTGCAGGTGACGGAAGGCTCCCTGCTGCTGACCGGCACCGATCTGGAGATGGAGATGGTGGCGCGCGTCGCCCTGTCCCAGCCGCATGAGCCGGGCGCGACCACCGTGCCCGCGCGCAAATTCTTTGATATCTGCCGTGGCCTGCCGGAAGGGGCGGAGATCGCCGTCACGCTGGAGAGCGAGCGCATGCTGGTGCGATCCGGCCGCAGCCGTTTCTCGCTGTCCACGCTGCCCGCGGCGGACTTCCCGAACCTGGACGACTGGCAGAGCGAGGTGGAATTCACCTTGCCGCAGGCGACGCTGAAGCGCCTGATCGAAGCCACCCAGTTCTCGATGGCCCATCAGGACGTGCGTTACTACCTGAACGGCATGCTGTTTGAAACCGAGGGCGAAGAGTTGCGCACCGTCGCGACCGACGGCCACCGCCTGGCGGTGTGCTCGATGCCGATCGGCCAGCAGCTGCCGTCGCATTCGGTGATCGTGCCGCGTAAAGGGGTGATGGAGCTGGTGCGCTTGCTGGACGGCGGCGATTCGCTGCTGCAGCTGCAGATCGGCAGCAACAACATTCGCGCCCACGTCGGCGATTTCATCTTCACGTCCAAGCTGGTTGACGGCCGTTTCCCGGACTATCGCCGCGTCTTGCCGAAGAACCCGGACAAAACGCTGGAAGCCGGCTGCGATCTGCTCAAGCAGGCGTTCGCCCGCGCGGCCATTCTTTCGAACGAGAAATTCCGCGGCGTGCGGCTGTACGTCAGCCAGAATCAGCTGAAGATCACCGCCAACAACCCGGAACAGGAAGAGGCGGAAGAGATCCTCGACGTCAGCTACGACGGCGCGGAGATGGAGATCGGCTTCAACGTCAGCTACGTGCTGGACGTGTTGAACGCGCTCAAGTGTGAAGACGTGCGCCTGCTGTTGACCGACTCGGTCTCCAGCGTGCAGATCGAAGACGGCGCCAGCCAGGCGGCGGCCTACGTTGTCATGCCAATGCGGTTGTAGTCTCGTTACCTTGAATTACAGCACCGTCATCGGTAAAGAGATTGCATGGCTCTGACGCGTTTATTGATTAAAGATTTCCGCAATATCGAGGCGGCGGATTTGGCGCTGGCGCCGGGATTCAACTTCCTGGTCGGCGCTAACGGCAGCGGCAAGACCAGCGTGCTGGAGGCGGTGTATACGCTCGGCCATGGCCGCGCCTTTCGCAGTCTGCAGGCCGGTCGGGTGATCCGCCACGACCAACCGGAGTTCGTGCTGCATGGCCGCATCGAAGGCGCGGAGCGCGAGCTATCGGTAGGATTGAGCAAGAGCCGTCAGGGTGACAGCAAAGTACGCATCGATGGCAGCGACGGCCACAAGGTGGCCGAGCTGGCGCAGCTGCTGCCCATGCAGCTGATCACCCCCGAAGGTTTTACCCTGCTGAACGGCGGGCCGAAATTCCGGCGCGCTTTCCTGGACTGGGGCTGTTTTCATAACGAACCCGGTTTTTTCACCGCCTGGAGCAACCTGAAACGGTTACTGAAGCAGCGCAATGCCGCGCTGCGCCAGGTGAGTCGCTATGCGCAGATCCGCGCCTGGGATCAGGAACTGATCCCGCTCGCGGAGCGCATCAGTGAATGGCGGGCGGAATACAGCGACGCGATCGCCGCGGATATCACCGCGACCTGCGCGCAGTTTCTGCCTGAATTCGCCCTGAGCTTCTCCTTCCAGCGCGGCTGGGACAAAGAGAGCGACTACGGCGAGCTGCTGGAGCGCCAGTTTGAGCGCGACAGGGCGTTGACCTATACCGCGGTGGGGCCGCATAAAGCGGACTTTCGCATTCGTGCCGACGGCACGCCGGTAGAGGATTTGTTATCGCGCGGTCAGCTTAAGCTGCTGATGTGCGCGTTGCGCTTGGCGCAGGGTGAGTTTCTCACCCGGCAGAGCGGGCGGCGTTGCCTGTATCTGATTGATGATTTTGCCTCCGAGCTGGACACCGGCCGTCGCCGGTTGCTGGCCGATCGCCTGAAAGCCACCCAGGCCCAGGTTTTTGTCAGCGCGGTCAGCGCTGAACAAGTGACCGACATGGCCGGTGAAAAGGGCAAGATGTTCCGCGTGGAACAGGGTAAAATAGAGGTTCAACCACAGGACTAAAATGAGCGAGAAACGTTGATGTCGAATTCTTATGACTCCTCAAGTATCAAGGTATTAAAAGGGCTGGATGCGGTGCGCAAGCGCCCGGGCATGTATATCGGCGATACCGATGACGGCACCGGTCTGCACCACATGGTATTCGAGGTTGTGGACAACGCTATCGACGAAGCGCTCGCGGGCCACTGTAGTGACATTCAGGTCACCATCCATGCCGACAACTCGGTATCGGTGCAGGATGACGGCCGCGGCATTCCGACCGGCATTCACCCGGAAGAAGGGGTTTCAGCCGCAGAGGTCATCATGACCGTGCTGCACGCCGGCGGTAAATTCGACGACAACTCCTATAAAGTTTCCGGCGGCCTGCACGGCGTGGGCGTCTCGGTGGTTAACGCCCTGTCGGAGAAACTGGAGCTGGTGATCCGCCGCGAAGGCAAAGTGCACGAACAAACTTACAGCCACGGCGAGCCGCAGGCGCCGCTGAACGTGGTGGGCGAAACCGAGCAGACCGGCACCATGGTGCGCTTCTGGCCGAGTCACCAGACCTTCACCAATGTGACCGAATTCGAGTACGACATTCTGGCCAAGCGTCTGCGCGAGCTGTCCTTCCTCAACTCCGGCGTGTCTATTCGCCTGAAGGACAAGCGCACCGACCGTGAAGACCACTTCCATTACGAAGGCGGCATCAAGGCGTTTGTCGAGTACCTGAACAAGAACAAAACCCCGATTCACCCGAACGTGTTCTACTTCTCCACCGTGAAAGACGACATCGGCGTGGAAGTGGCGCTGCAGTGGAACGACGGTTTCCAGGAAAACATCTACTGCTTCACCAACAACATTCCGCAGCGCGACGGCGGCACGCACCTGGTCGGTTTCCGTACCGCGATGACCCGTACGCTGAACAGCTACATGGAGAAGGAAGGCTACAGCAAGAAGGCCAAGGTCAGCGCCACCGGCGATGACGCGCGTGAAGGCCTGATCGCCGTGGTGTCGGTGAAGGTGCCGGATCCGAAGTTCTCTTCTCAGACCAAGGACAAGCTGGTCTCTTCCGAGGTGAAAACCGCGGTTGAAACGCTGATGAACGAGAAGCTGGTGGATTACCTGATGGAGAATCCGGGCGACGCGAAAATCGTGGTCGGCAAAATCATCGACGCGGCGCGCGCGCGCGAAGCGGCGCGTAAAGCGCGTGAGATGACCCGCCGCAAAGGCGCGCTGGATCTGGCCGGCCTGCCGGGCAAACTGGCGGACTGCCAGGAACGCGATCCGGCGCTGTCCGAACTGTACCTGGTGGAAGGGGACTCCGCGGGCGGCTCTGCCAAGCAGGGGCGCAACCGCAAGAATCAGGCTATCTTGCCGCTGAAGGGGAAAATCCTCAACGTCGAGAAAGCGCGTTTCGACAAAATGCTCTCTTCGCAGGAAGTGGCGACGCTGATCACCGCGCTGGGTTGCGGCATCGGCCGCGACGAGTACAGCCCGGACAAGCTGCGTTACCACAGCATCATCATCATGACCGATGCCGACGTCGACGGTTCGCACATCCGTACGCTGCTGTTGACCTTCTTCTACCGCCAGATGCCGGAAATCATCGAGCGTGGCCACGTGTTCATCGCACAGCCGCCGCTGTACAAGGTGAAGAAAGGCAAGCAGGAGCAGTACATCAAAGATGACGAGGCGATGGATCAGTATCAGATCGCCATCGCGATGGATGGCGCTACGCTGCACACCAATGCCAGCGCACCGGCGCTCGGCGGCGAGCAGTTGGAGAAACTGGTGGCCGAGCACTACGGCGTGCAGAAGCTGATTGGCCGCATGGAGCGCCGCTACCCGCGCGCGCTGCTGAACAGCCTGATCTACCAGCCGACGCTGAACGAAGGCGATCTCAGCGATGAAGCCAAGGTGAAAACCTGGATCGCGTCGCTGGTGCAGGCGCTGAACGACAAAGAGCAGCACGGCAGCAGCTATGACTTCGTGATCTTCGAGAACCGCGAGCGCCAGATGTTCGAGCCGGCGTTGCGCATCCGTACCCACGGCGTGGATACCGACTATAAGCTGGACTTCGATTTCATCCACGGCGGTGAATACCGCAAGATCTGCCAGCTGGGCGAGCAGCTGCGCGGGCTGATCGAAGAGGGCGCGTTCATTGAGCGCGGCGAACGCCGTCAGCCGGTAGACAGCTTCGAACAGGCGCTGGAGTGGCTGGTGAAAGAGTCGCGCCGCGGCCTGTCGGTGCAGCGTTATAAAGGTCTGGGCGAGATGAACCCGGAGCAGCTGTGGGAAACCACCATGGATCCGGAAAGCCGCCGCATGCTGCGCGTGACCGTCAAGGACGCCATCGCTGCCGATCAGCTGTTCACCACGCTGATGGGCGATGCGGTTGAACCGCGTCGCGCCTTTATCGAAGAAAACGCCCTGAAAGCGGCGAACATCGATATCTGATGCGTTAATGGCTGTGAAAATCCGCGCCGGGCGACCCGCGCGGATTTTTTTTTGGCCTTTTTTGGCGCTGACAGCCGAGGCTGAAACGCGTTAGCATGAATAAAAACCACTGGGAGAAGCGTTGAATGGCTATTGAACTGATTGCGATCGACATGGACGGCACGTTGCTGGATCCGCAGCACCAAATCACGCCGGCGGTAAAGCAGGCTATCGCGGCGGCGCGGCGCAAAGGGGTACACGTGGTGCTGGCCACCGGGCGGCCTTATGTCGGCGTGCAGGATTATCTGCGCCAGTTGGACATTCAGGGCCCCGGCGATTTCTGTATCACCTATAACGGCGCGCTGGTGCTGCGTGCGGTCGACGGCGCCTGCATTCTGCAAGAAACGCTGGGCTTTGAGGATTATCTGCATTTCGAGCAGATGGCGCGCGAGTTCGGCGTTCACTTCCAGGCGTTTGATTTCGATACCCTGTATACCCCGAACAAGGACATCGGCAAGTACACCATACACGAGGCGGAAATGACCGGTATTCCGCTGAAATACCGCAGCGTGGAAGAGATGGATCGCCAGATGCGTTTCCCGAAAGTGATGATGATCGACGAGCCGGAGCTGCTGGACCGCGCCATCGCGCGCATCCCGGCGGAAACGCGCGCGCGTTACACCATCCTGAAAAGCGCGCCTTATTTCCTCGAGATCCTGCACAAAAACGTCGATAAAGGCGCCGGGGTGAGAATGCTGGCCGAGCATCTCGGCGTGGCGCGGGAGAACATCATGACGCTGGGGGATCAGGCCAATGATACGGCGATGATCGAATATGCCGGCGTCGGCGTGGCGATGGGCAATGCCATTCCCGAGCTGAAAGCGGTGGCGCAGTTTGTCACCAGCGCCAATACCGAAGACGGCGTGGCGCGCGCTATCGAGAAGTTCGTGCTCAACGCCTGATAACGCGGGGCGCTGCGGCGCCCCTTTATACTTTCGCCAACACCCCTTTGGCGATCTGCAGATCCTGAATCGCCAAGCCGGTGAGATCGGCGATGGTGATGTGCTGCGGCTCGCGTCGTACCCGCCCTCCCTGCGCCAAGACGGCGCCAATTTCGACGATCGGCGTTGAAATCAGCCTATTTTGCCGATAAGCCGTCGCGATCTCGCCATAGTCCGCACACTGCGTCAGCGCATCGACCAGCAGCGCGTCTGCGCGGGCCACCAGCTCGGTCGCCAGTTCCTGCTTGCCGGGCGTGTCGGCGCCCACGGCGGTGATGTGCGTACCGGGCCGAATATCCGCCGCCTGCAATATCGGTTCGCGGCTGGGCGTGGTGGTCACGATCAGCTGACAGTGCGCCGCCAGTTCCGCCGCATTCTGCGTAACCCGCACCCGAAAACCCTCGGCTTCGGTATCGCGCCGATACGCCGCCAGCGCCTGTTCGTCTCGCCCCCACACCCACACCTCGCGGCAATCGGTCACCGGTTTCAGGCATTGCAGCTGCAGCCGCGCCTGCAGGCCCGTGCCGACAATGCCGATCGCCTGAATATGCGGCGGCGCGCACAGCTCGGCGACGATGCGGCCGGCCAGGGCGGTGCGCAGCGCGGTCAGCCAACCTTCATCTTGCAGCAGCGCCTGCGGCTCGCCGGTTTGGGCGGAGAACGCCATCATCAGCCCCTGATTGCTCGGCAGGCCGTGTTCGGCATTGCGATAGAAACCGGTAGAGATCTTGACCACGAACAGTTCGTCGCCTTCCAACCAGGCGGACTTGATGCAGCAGTCGCCGTCGGCCCGCTCGAACAGGAAATGCTGCACCGGCGGCTGTTGCACCCGCTGTTGCGAGTAGGCGATAAAACCCTGCTTCAGCAGCGGCGTTATGGTCTCGGCATCGAACGCGGCGAGGATTTGCTGCCGATTAAGGATGTGCATCGGCGATGGCCTTGAGGTATTTCTCCAGCACGATGTTCTTGCCGCACAGCACCACCGCCACCTTTTTACCCTGGTATTCCGGCGCCAGTTTGATCGCCGCCGCCAGCGCCACGCCGGCCGCGCCTTCGATAATCCAGCGATCGCTGGCGGCTATCCGGCGCATCGCGTGTTTAATCTCCGCCTCGCTGACCAGCACTTTGCGGTCGATCAGCTGTTGGCACAGCGGAAAGGTCACGGCGCCCGGCTCGACGCCGCCGGCGGTGCCGTCGGACAGGGTTTCTTGCTCTTCCACCGGGAAGATATGGCCCGCTTCCAGCGCGCTGTACAGGCTGGTGGCGTTTTCCGGCCAGCAGGCGATAAGCTGCGTGTTCGGCGACAGTTGCCGCAGAACGGTGCCGATGCCGGCGATATAACCCCCGCCGCCGACCGCCACGAACACGGCGTCCAGATCGGTGAGCTGTTCAACCAGCTCCATGCCGCAGGTGCCCTGGCCGGCGATCACCTGCTCGTCGTTATACGGCGAGATATAGGTTTTCCCCTGTTCGCGTGCGGCCTGTTCCCCCGCCAGTTCGGCGTTCAGCGCATCGCCCGGCACCAATTCCACGGTGCCGCCCAACGCGCGAATGGTGTCGAGCTTGATGCTCGCCGCCGTCTCCGGCGCATAAACCGTGACGCCAACGCCCATCAGTTGCCCCGCCAAAGCGACGGCCTGACCGTGGTTGCCGGTAGAGGCGGCGATCACGCCGCGCCGGCGTTGCGCGTTATCCAGCAGCCGCAGCTTGTTGCTGGCGCCGCGAAATTTAAAGGAACCGGTGTGCTGCAGGTGATCGCATTTCAAATACAGCTCGCAACCCAATTGCTGAGAAAGCAGCACGCTGCGCTCCAATGGCGTGACTCGCACCTGAGGGCGCAGTTGCTGATGGGCAGAAACAATGGCATCGAAAAGGGGGTTCATACCGGCTCCGGATTTTTTAGACTTAAAATCCAGTTTGTACTTTTTTGTATGGATTGTAAACCCCGTCGGGCAACCCGGCCAGAAAGCGGAAATGGCCGGGGGTACGCATCGCGTATGCGGTGAAAATAAACATTACCGGGCGTTTAGCGGCACAATTTTTTATTTATTTGCGTTAAGTAAGGTGTCGCTGCGGGCGTATTTAATGAGGAAAAGGGTAATCAATAAAATAATGCTCGCTTCCTTTACTTATACCGTTTTGGCGTCGTTGAGTTTCCCCATCAGGAATGGGGCCGGCTAGCCGGGCGTTTATTTCCTGCCGGCGTCGTCGATAGGCTTAACGGATAAGTCTCATGGAAATTTCGACGCGGGAAAGCCCCCGGCTCGTCCTCGCCGGCCATATGAAACGCGGCTGCCGATCCGGTAAGATGGCCGTTCAGTGCCAGCATGCGCAGGAGAGCCGCCATGAGCCATCGGGAAAAACAACTGACTTTCGACCCACGCGGGCATCAGTTAACCAATATCAACGTCTGGACGCCGGACAGCCAATGGCTGGCTTATGACGTGCGCCCGCGCGGCGCCTCTTTCACCGGCCTGAGCATCGAGCGGGTTAACGTCGCCAGCGGCGCGGTGGAAGTGGTTTATCGCGCCCAGCACGGCGCACACGTCGGCGTGGTCACGGTCAGCCCCGATGCGCCGGCGCGTTACGTCTTCATCCACGGCCCGGAACACCCGGACAGCGCCTGGCAGTATGATTTTCATCACCGTCGCGGGGTGATCGTCAGCGAACCGGATCGCGAGTTGGCCATTACCCTCGACGCGCTGGATATCACGGCGCCCTACACGCCCGGCGCGCTGCGCGGCGGCAGCCATGTGCACGTTTTCAGCCCGGACGGCAGCCGCCTCAGCTTTACCTACAACGATCACGTGATGCATGAATGCGATCCGGCGCGCGATCTGCGCAACGTCGGCGTGGCCGTGCCGCTGCACGGGGTCAATCCGCCGAAACAGCATCCCCGTGAATATGACGGCAGCCACTATTGCGTGCTGGTTAGCGAGACCGTGCCGCAGCCGCAGCCGGGCAGCGATCAGATCAATCGCGCCTACGAAGAAGGCTGGATTGGCCGCGAAGGCTACCGTAAGGCCGACGGCAGTCGGCAACGTTGGGCGCTGGCGTTCATCGGCGATACGCTGTCCGCCGCCGGCGAGAAACTGCCGGAGGTGTTTATCGTCGATCTGCCGGAGAACGACGCCGACTACGCCAGGGCCGGCACGGTGCCGCTGCAGGGGACGGAAAGCGAGCTGCCGGCGCCGCCGCTTGGCGTCAGGCAGCGGCGGGTGACCTTTACCGGTGAACGCCGTTTTCCGGGCGTGGTCGGTGCGCCGCGCCATTGGCTGCGCAGCTCGCCGGACGGCAGCCAGATAGCTTTTCTGATGAAGGATGACGGCGGCGTGGTGCAACTGTGGACGGTGTCGCCGAACGGCGGTGAGCCGCGCCAGGTCAGCCGCGGCGAGCATGACATCCAGTCGGCGTTCAGCTGGCACCCGCAGGGCGGGACGATAGCCCTGGTGTGTGACAACAGCGTGATGCTGTGTGAGGTCGCCAGCGGCCGCCTGCAGCGTTTAACGCAGCGCAGCGTGCAGCCGCCGTCGGGGGATGCCGTGGTGTTTTCGCCGGATGGCAAGAAAGTGGCATTTATGCGCGAGATTGCCGGATTCAACCAGATCTTTGTGGTTGAGGCGTAAGGCGGGCCTGATGGCCCGCTGCGTGCGAGATTAGTGTGTGGCGGTGCTGTCGTTGCCCTCGCCGGGGTTGCCGGTTGCCGCCAGATTCTGCTGCTCGCTGCGCAGGATGCGCGCTTTTGGCGAGTCTGCGGTGGCGTCATTGCCTGAACGCAGATAGTCGTAAGGCAGCAGCACGGTATCCATCACTGCGGAGAACGGCAGATCCAGCGCCACCAGCGGCATCATCGCCCAGCTGGTGTTGTCGTCCTTCAGCATGTCCACGCTGGCGCGGGTGCCGGGATAGTAACCCTGATTCGGGCCGGTATGGCTCATCACGCTGGAGCAACCGCTGGTCGCCAACAACATGCAGCCCGTCGCTATCGCTTTCATCGTCGTCATTAATCCATCCTGCAGGGTTGCTGTGCCCCTAAATTAAGCTGATTTATAACATCCTGTTGCTGCTTTAAAAGAAGCAAAATCCCGCTCTGTGGCGGCTCTCTCACTTTAGTGTAAGTGGTAAAAAAACTTTCACCTAACCGAAAAGCGCTTTTTTTGATCCTCGCCCGTTGAATTGATGAAATCAACCCCCATTTTATCATCAGAGCCGGATTGAGAATTTGCCGTAAGGGAATTCTGGCTTAATTAGCCTGTCCAGAATGGAAGGCGTATTTATTTCAACCTCGCTGAAGTGCCTTAGGAGGCTGTTTTATGCGTAATTTCGATCTTTCTCCGCTATACCGTTCCGCCATTGGTTTCGATCGCCTGTTCAACGCGCTGGAGGCCGGCCAGAGCCAGGGCAACGGCGGTTATCCCCCTTATAATGTCGAGCTGGTGGACGAAAATCATTATCGCATCGCCATTGCGGTAGCCGGGTTTGCCGAGCAGGAGCTGGAGATCACCACGCAAGATAATCTGCTGATCGTGCGCGGTGCGCACAATAACGAACCGGCAGAAAAAACCTATTTATATCAGGGCATCGCTGAGCGTAATTTCGAGCGTAAATTCCAGCTGGCCGAACATATTCAAATTAAAGGCGCCAAACTGGAAAACGGTCTGCTGTATATCGATATGCAGCGCATCGTGCCGGAAACATTAAAACCGCGCCGTATCGAAATTAAATAATTCCGTTTTCGCCGGCAGGAACGCTGTCGGCAAATATGCAGTAATAATCCGCCTGCCGTCAGGGGGCTGAATAAACACATCTCGCTTAATGAAAGGAGTTGTTCCTATGCGTAATTACGATCTATCCCCGCTTCTGCGTCAATGGATTGGTTTTGATAAACTGGCCAGTTCCATGGGGGGCCAGGAACCCCAGGGGTTCCCGCCGTATAACATCGAGAAAAGCGATGACAATCACTACCGCATTTCTCTGGCGCTGGCCGGTTTCCGGCAGAGCGAACTGAATATCGAAGTGGAAGGGCCGCGGCTGACCGTCAGCGGTAAACCCACGCCGCCGGAAAAACAGGTCGAGTACCTGCATCAGGGGCTGGTGTGCAAAGAGTTCCAGCTGACCTTCACTCTGGCGGAACACCTGCAGGTGTCCGAGGCCAAATTTGAAAATGGCCTGTTGCACATCGATCTGGTGCGTCAGGTTCCGGAAGCCTTGCAGCCTCAGCGCATCGCCATCGGCGCGACGCCGGAGCTGGAAGCCAAATAACCGACTGAAAAACGGTCATCATCATGTGGGGGAGATCCAGACGGATCTCCCCCGTTGCGTTATGTGGCGCACGCCACAGTCCCCCCGTCTGCCCGATGCCATAATCCTTGTTAATTGTGTGTCTATGTCCGCAAATCCCATGTTCAACTTTGGCAAGGATGTGACCTATGAGCGATATCGCCCTGACCGTCAGCATGTTGGCGTTGGCGGCCGTCATTGGGCTGTGGATGGGGAACTGGAAGCTGTACGGTGTCGGGCTGGGGATTGGCGGCGTGCTGTTCGGCGGCATCCTGGTCGGCCACTTCGCCCAGAGCGGGCAAATCAGCCTGAACGGGGACATGCTGCACTTCATCCAGGAGTTTGGCCTGATCCTGTTCGTTTACACCATCGGCATTCAGGTTGGCCCCGGCTTCTTCTCTTCGCTGCGCGTCTCCGGTCTGCGGCTCAACGCCTTCGCGGTGCTGCTGGTGCTGACCGGCGGCGCAGTGGCGGCGGCGGTGTACAAGCTGTTCGACGTGCCGCTGCCGATCATCCTCGGCGTGTTCTCCGGCGCGGTCACCAACACGCCGGCGCTGGGCGCCGGTCAGCAAATCCTGACCGATCTCGGTTCCGATCCGGCGTTGGTGGACGGCATGGGCATGGGTTACGCCATGGCCTATCCGTTCGGCATTTGCGGCATCCTGCTGGTGATGTGGCTGATCCGATTGGTTTTTCGCATCAACATCGAGCGCGAGGCGCAGGCGTTTGAAAGCAGCCTGGGCAATCAGCGCGAGCTGTTGCACGCCATGAACGTGGCGGTGCGTAACCCCAATCTGCAGGGCATGGCGATCAAAAGCGTGCCGCTGCTCAACGGTGAAGCGATCGTCTGTTCGCGCCTCAAACGCGGCGAGCTGTTGATGGTGCCGGCGCCGCATGAGCGGCTGGAGCTCGGCGACTATCTGCACCTGGTGGGCAAACGCGAAGATCTGGAGAACGCCCGGCTGGTGATCGGCGAAGAGGTTGACGCTTCGCTGTCCACGCGCGGCACTGCGCTGCAGGTAGTGAGGGCGGCGGTGACCAACGAGCAGGTGCTGGGGAAAAAAATCCGCGATCTGAACCTGAAGCAGAAATATGACGTGGTGATTTCACGCCTCAACCGCGCCGGCGTGGAGCTGGTGGCCGGCAGCAACGTGACGCTGCAGTTTGGCGATATTCTCAACCTGGTCGGCCGGCCGGAGGCCATCGACGCGGTGACGGCAATCGTCGGCAACGCCCAACAAAAGCTGCAGCAGGTGCAGATGCTGCCGGTCTTTATCGGCATCGGCCTCGGGGTGCTGCTGGGCTCCATTCCGCTGTTTGTGCCCGGCTTCCCGGCGGCATTGCGGCTGGGGCTGGCCGGCGGGCCGTTGGTGGCGGCGTTGATCCTGGGGCGCATCGGCAGTATCGGCAAGCTGTATTGGTTTATGCCGCCGAGCGCCAACCTGGCGCTGCGCGAACTGGGCATCGTGTTGTTTCTGGCGGTGGTCGGTTTGAAATCGGGCGGCAATTTTATCGATACGTTGCTGCATGGCGAGGGGCTGACATGGATTGGTTATGGCGCGTTGATCACCGCCATTCCGCTGCTGAGCGTCGGCATTCTGGCGCGCACGGTGGGCAAAATGAATTACCTGACGCTGTCCGGCATGTTGGCGGGGTCGATGACCGATCCGCCGGCGCTGGCGTTCGCCAACGGCCTGCATCCCACCAGCGGCGCCGCCGCGCTGTCTTACGCCACCGTATATCCGCTGGCGATGTTCCTGCGCATCATGTCGCCGCAGCTGCTGGCGGTGCTGTTCTGGACGTTGTAGTGCGGATCGTCTACAGCCGATAAGGCATCAACACGCCATTGTCAGTGCCGAAATCTTTGGGGTTGCGGGAGATGAGCATCCGGAATCCCACCTGCGCGGTGGCCCAGATAATGGCGTCTGGCAGTTTCACATGCTGTGAGTGGCGCAGTTCTACGGCGCGTTCGGCGACTTCATCGGTAATAGGCAGCAGCAGAAATTGCCCTAAAAACTGACGTGTTTTCAGCTCCAGTGCCGGACCCTGTTTTTTAGCACCTACCATCACTTCCATCCAGGTGATGGCGCTGATGGCCGGATTGATGTGATACTCGACCAGAACGTCCCTGGCTTGAGGAATGCCGTTGAGATAATCGATCAGGATATTGGTGTCGAATAACGCCCGTTGAGCCACCATTATTCCCACTCCTCGCGCTGACGATTTTCGTACTCCACGCCATCTCCCATCGCCCCGGACCAGAGCCCGAAAGCGTTGCTGGGATCTTCCACGTGGTTCTCCGTCAGATAGCGGGAGACTGCTTGACGAATGATTTCGGCCCGGGGAACGTGGCGGATATTTTTCAGATTATCGAGCTGCCGCAGGTCTTCTTCAGGTAAATCGATCACGATGCGAGTCATCGTTGGCCCTCCAAAAAAGATATACGATATATGCATCGTATATCTTTATCGGTCGATTTTCAATCAGTCGGCGTTAGCCTTCCTGATGTGCGCGTTCGATCTCTTCCGCCAGAATAGCCACGCCGCGCTCGATTTTCTCCGGATCGGGCACGTAGTTCATGCGCATGCACTGGTGGGTATGTGGCCATTCATGCTCCAGTCCCGGGAAGAAGTAGTGGCCGGGCACCATCAGCACGCCGCGCTTTTTCAGGCGCTGATACAGCACTTCGGTGGTGATCGGCAGATCCTTGAACCACAGCCAGAGGAAGATAGCCCCTTCCGGTTTGTGGATCAGGCAGCGTTCCGGCGACAGGTAGCGGCGAATGATCTCGATGGTGTGCTCGACGCGCTGTTTGTAGAACGGGCGAATCACCTCGTTCGACAGGCGCAGCAGATCGCCGCGCGCGATCATTTCCGTCGCCATCGCCGGCCCCATGCTGCCTGGAGACAGGCTGATGATGCCGTTCATGTTGGTCAACGCGGTGATCACCTTCTCGTCGGCGATCACGATGCCGCAGCGCGAGCCCGGCAGGCCGAGCTTGGACAGGCTCATGCACAGGATGGTGTTCGGGTTCCACAGCGGCGTGGCGTCGCTGAAGATGATGCCGGGAAACGGCACGCCGTAGGCGTTGTCGATCACCAGCGGAATATCGCGCTGCTGCGCCAGCAGGTCGAGCTTCATCAGCTCTTCGTCGGTAATTACGTTGCCGGTCGGGTTGGTCGGCCGTGAAACGCAGATCATACCGATGTCATCGCCGATGGTGAGGTGTTCGAAATCAACGTGATACTTGAACTGACCGTCCGGCAGCAGCTCGATGTTCGGTTTGGCGGAGACGAACAGCCCTTCGTCCAGCCCGGCGTCGGCATAGCCGATATATTCCGGCGCCAGTGGGAACAGCACGCGGCGGCGCGAGCCGTCGGCGTAGCGGCCGGCGAACAGGTTGAACAAGTAGAAAAATGCGCTTTGGCTGCCATTAGTCAGAGCAATATTCTGTGGCGAGATCTCCCAGCCGAGCTCGTCGCGCAGCAGATTGGCCAGCGCTTTCAGCAGCGCGTCCTTGCCTTGCGGGCCGTCGTAGTTGCACAGCGCTTCGGTCAGTTTGCCCTGGTCGAGCATCTCCTGGCACAGCTGTTTGAAATAGGCTTCCATCTCTGGGATCTGTGCGGGGTTGCCGCCGCCGAGCATGATGGCGCCGGGGGTGCGCAGGCCTTCGTTCAGGTCGTCCATCAAACGGGTAATGCCCGCATAACGGGTAAATTTTTCGCCGAAAAGTGAGAAAGTCATAGGTGCAGCAGTACTGTTTTTTAGCAGGTAATCACCCACCATACCGCCAGATAAACCCCGCTGCAATGCGGCTGACAAATCGACCGGTGGGCACAAGTTTTGCCCTGCGTTCGATTAGCAGCATATTACGCTGGATTATTGTGACCGTTCGCCGGCCCACGCCATTATCGCCTCAACCTTTCAGCCACGCGATCTTAGGGTTGGCACAGGTTTTGCGGCCCCGACCCAGATCACACTTTTTCGCTGCATTTCATTAACACTATGGCAATTTATAACCATATCGAGTAACTTCCGCATCCGTTAAATTTGGCTTAACAATAAAGATTATCTAAACTAATGCTCGGGAAGGGATGAGTAGTGCGGTAGCGTGGATGAAGCCATGCCAAAAGCACGGCTTTCAAGGCGGTTTTACTTGGCTGACCATAGTTAGTTGCCAGTTTCGTCCCTGTCTCTCTACAGAGCAATCGGTTTGATGAGCGGTGTCTCCTGCTGGCCAGCATGGTGCATGTACGTTGCCGTTGCCGAAAATTGGCTATTTTGTATAAAAATTACTAATCATACTACCCGCGAGGGAGCCGCAAATAGCATTCAGCGGCGTAGGGCGCTCTGTGTCCGGCAGATGCGCATCGCCAGGCCTCGCAGCCCATTAGGCGGGTAGGGTTGGAGGATAAAGGTTTTGCGCCGATTCACCTGGCGTCATTTGAAAACCCGTATGCAGCGTAGACTTTCGCTCACCGCGTACAAGTGAGATGAGGTCAGGTAGCAATGAAAAACAGCGCAAGTCTGGTTTCGATAAATAAGTGGAAAAGAAATCTATAAAAGTCTCTTTCGCACTTTTTAGCGTGCAGGAAGTTTAAAGAATAAATAATCAAGCTCTTTTATTTGTGAAATGAATTACTTCACTTGAAAAACAGGGAAGCATTTGCTGTTCAATGTTCATGAGCATTGCGGTGAACATCAATATGTCGTTATTCCAATCAGAGTAAAAAGGAAGATTGCACGATGATTCGTGGTAACATTAAAGAGTTTGAGAACACACTTGAGTGCCGTGTGAGCGCATACCCCATGATGACAGATGTAGGGTATTGCAAATTGGCTTCGGATGACTTTAACCTTACCGATGCGCAAAAATCAGACTTAAGTATTATTCAGCGGCATTTCGATACGCTTGCTCTGGATCCCTACGGTGAAAATGCGGGGCGCTATCGGCAGCACAGTAAATATGTGCTTTTACCTTGCTTTAATCTCTTGATTCCTCAATCTTCCGAACACGCCTACAGTTACAAACAAGATGTCGGATTTAATGATGAAGTCGTTGAGGAGGCAAGGAAGTTTCAGCCTGTTCCAAACGAAATTTTGTCAAATAATCTGATCACGTCGCTTGTCCTGCATGATTTTAAAAACTCCCCGTTACATGAGTATGCTTCCACGATTCCCATGGAGGTCGGCATTCACTTCATCAGAATGAAAGCGACGGTTGATGCGCCGGGGATTTCCGTACCGAATCGACTTCATAAGGATGGCGAGCCTTGCACCTGGATACATTTGATCAATCGTGATGGTGTTTCTGGCGGTGAGAACATCATTACAGATAACACTAAGACGAACATCCTGTGTAATGAGGCGATGCTCAAACCGCTGGACTCCATCGGCATCGTTGATGATCTAGTCTGGCACCAGGTGAAACCGGTTCATGTAGATGGGCACGGTAAGGTGGGCTTCCGCGATGTCATATTAATCGATTTCACCCCGATGTTCGCGGTGCCAAATAACCCATCGTAATAAAGACTCACATGAACGGGGGGATCCTTTATTCAAGGCATGCCCCCCACTTCCTGATACTCGAAAATAGGCAGTAACCGTGTTAGCAAAAGAAACTCTTGCCGTTCACAGCGGGACCATTATCGACGAAATGCATGGTGGCATTCTTTCTCCGCTATTCTCCGCGAGTTCTCACAAGCATCTTGATATGACAGAAGATGTCTATCCAAGACATGGTAACTTACCCAATCAACGCGCCGTTGCCGAGAAGATGTGCGCATTGGAAAGCGGTGGTGAGGCCGCTCTGGTATTCAGTTCCGGTATGGCGGCTTTCGCGACGGCGATGCTTTCGCATTTAAAAGCCGGTGACCATATTGTTTTACAAAACGGCGTGTATTCAGGTGCGCTCAAGTTTGTACAGAATCATTTTGCAAAATTAGGCATCACATACAGCGTTTCGGAGAGTTGTGAAGTAGAGAGCATCATCGCATTAGTCCATTCGAATACGCGAATGATATATATCGAAACACCGACTAATCCGTTGCTTAAAATCCTGAACATTGAGCTATTGACCCGATTCGCCAAGAGTCGGGGGGTGTTCACCATTATTGATAACACCGTGGCGACGCCGATCAACCAAAACCCTCTGGAATATGGCGTCGATTTGGTATTGCACAGCGCCACCAAGTTTTTGGGCGGCCACGGCGATGTGTCAGGCGGCGTGGCTGTCGGCAGTGAAGAGTCCATTGCTGCAATGGCCGAATATATGAATGACTTTGGCGGGTGTCTGAACGCGCAGTCATGTCATCTGCTTGAGCGAAGCTTGCGCACGTTGGCCATTCGAATGAATGCCATTAACCGCAACGCGATGGAACTGGCCAGCCGTTTAAATGAGCACCCTAATGTGACGAACGTGTTCTATCCGGGGTTGCCGAGTCATCATAATCATAGCGTAGCCCGCGAACAAATGAGGGGGTTCGGCGGCATGGTCAGCTTTGAAATCGCCCCGCGGTTTGACGCGACAAGTTTTCAGAAGAAGTTAAATCTCATCGTCCCTTCCAACAGTTTGGGGGATTTGGAGACCACGCTGAACTCGCCTTATCAGGCCTCATCGTCGTTCAGAAGTCTTAGCGAGCAGGAGCAGAAAAAATCAGGGATTACGAGGCAATTAATACGAATGTCAGTCGGCATCGAAGACGTTAATGACTTGTATGAAGATTTGCATCAAGCGCTCAAGTGAATGATATGGAATTAGAAATGCAAACAGGCTCAACGTTGAATAGTGATGAAGTTCACCGCATAGAATCTCTTTATGGGCTGACGGTAAAAAGCAGCGCCTTCTTGGGGATGGGATCTGGCAATACCAATTACTGCCTCGAAACGGATATCGGCCGCTGTGTTTTCAGCATTATTGAAGAGCAAAGCCGTGATGATGTTGAGATCATGGCAAAGACGCTGGTATGGCTGGAAGCACATGATTATGAGACCTCCTTGCTGGTCAAACCCAAAGGGCAAGAAAGCTATTCAATTATATTAAGGGGCAAGCACTCTCTATTAAGAACCTATATGGATGGCGCCGTCCGCCGGGATTTCAACGAACATATGCTCAGGCAGCTCGGTGTTGCCATGGCGAAACTGCATACGATCCCCGTCCCTAATTTCTTAACAGACTCAGTCTTCTATGAGCAGAAAAAGTTCATGGATGCCCTCGATGCCAATATCGATCAGGATTATGAGCGCTGGGCCAAAGATAGACTCAGGCATCTTGCCGTAGAACGCATCAGCGGCTTGCCTACCTCTGTCATCCACTCCGATCTTTTCTATGACAATATGCTGTTTGAAGGCGAGCAGTTCGTCGGCATGATAGATTTTGAGTTGACCTGTATTTATCACTCCGTTTTCGATATCGCCATGGCGATTGTCGGCACCTGCGGCATCAATGGGACGCTGTCGCCGGAAAAAGCGAAGCATATCATCGCGGGTTATAATTCTATAAGAATGCTTGAAGCGCGCGAAATTAAGGTGTTGAAAACCTATACGGAATACGCCGCCATCCTGACATCTCTTTGGCGTTATTGGCGGTATAGAATCTATCAGCCGGGTGGTGATAAATCTGATAAATATCGCGAAATGACAAGCCTGGCTAAAAGTATTGAACGCACCGACTTCTCACAAATTTGCTGACACGTTCCCTTCATAAAGTAAAAGGGCGTCGAGCGTAAATTCGACGCCAAGACAATCGAACGTTAATATTCGGCCCTGATTATAGTACGGAGTAACCCGCTGCATGGACATCAAAGACACGAAAAAAATCGTCATCCTCGTTGACGCCTACTCATCCGGAAATGATGTGGCACCGGAATTCAATAAAAAAGGATACGGGTGCGCGCACATTCAAAGTCGAGAAGATATCCCGGCGAAGCT
The DNA here is from genome assembly GCF_052168895.1 of Serratia sp. CY37869. Lineage (NCBI taxonomy): Bacteria > Pseudomonadati > Pseudomonadota > Gammaproteobacteria > Enterobacterales > Yersiniaceae > Serratia > Serratia sp. CY37869. The sequence goes on along the minus strand of NZ_JBJNLU010000005.1, from coordinate 219,984 downwards.
GCTGAATAGCTACAGAGGGGATGATTTCTTTATCAGTTTGCAATACACAGGGGATGAGATCCTCAATCAATTGCAAGAGTATGATGTTATCGCGGTGATTGCAGGCTGTGAAACAGGCATTGAACTCGCAGATCATCTGGCTGAGCTTCTGGACCTGCCCGGTAACGATACCGGCACGAGCCGTTCTCGCAGGAATAAATACCTGATGCAGGAGTGCCTGAAAAATAGCGCGATCAATCATATCCCCACGCTCCGATTAACTACCCTTAAAGACGCCACGCAATATGCGACCGAGCTGTTTAAAAAATACCGGAAGCTGGTGCTAAAACCCGTTGACAGTGCAGGCACGGACTCCGTTTTTGTTTGCAAAACGGTTGAAGAAGTTGAAGCTCATTCGGGTGATTTGTTCAAAAAAAGCAATCAGCTCAATTTAAAAAATGAAGTCATTATTCTGCAGCCTTTTATTGAGGGGGAAGAGTACGTCGTCGATACTGTCAGTTATCAAGGCCGTCACAAGATCTGTGCGATATGGAAGATGGGCAAGGGCAGTTACAACGGGGCCGATTCCATCTGTGAGTTCACCGAACTGACCTCCTTCGATGCGCAGAATCACGCTCAGCTCAAAGATTACATCTTTAGCTGTCTGGATGCTTTAGGGATCACGTTTGGCGCAGCGCACTCGGAACTGTTTTTAACCAAAGACGGTTGGACGCTAATTGAAACCGGGGCCAGACCGCACGGCGCGGGTTTTCCGGCGTTGTCATCCCTGGCGTTGAAGCGCACGCAGATTGACGAACTGGTACTGAGCGTGTGTTCAACCGAGGCATTCCTGGAAGCGGTCGCAGAGGAATATAAACCGTTAAACTATTTAAAAATTAAAGAGCTGATATCTTTTAGCGCTGGCACTATCAAGGCTGTTAAGCATGTCGATACCATCGCCGGTTTGCCATCCTACAAGAAATCAAATCTGCCGGATGTTGATCAGGAAATAAAACTCACGACGGACGTTTACAGCTCTCCGGGCTGGATTGCGTTAAGCCACCGTTGCGCCGATCAGCTCAATGCCGACTATCAATATATCGTTGGCCTTGAAAGTAAGGGCATGTTTGAAGTCTATGAACAGTAAAATCAAGGCGTCCGGCCCAACGTACATTCTTGGATATTGCATCCTGGGTGCGGCCATAGATGTTTTTCTCTCAGGTTTGTTGCAGAGCATCGATCTGTTCGTATTATTGTTTTGGACTTTCACCTTGACCTGGCTCGGTTTCTTTGTGATCTCCGTGCTGTTTTTCCCCGTCAAGCTGCGAGCTTGCCTCAACGCCTGGAAGTTAATTCTATTATTGAATATCTCTACGCTGGGAGCTTGGGTTGGGCTTTTCGTTGGGTTGAAATGGACGGAGCCCTCCATTCTGGTGGCCATGCTTTTTGGACTGAGCCCGATCATTTCTGTTTTCATTGAGATTTATAACCGAAATTCGGTGGGTGTAAAAAACATCGTTATATCCGTGATGCTGGCTTTTATTGTCGCCGTGCTGATGATATTGGCCGTGAAAGGGCAGCGTTTTAACCCCTTCGATTCAAACACCCTATTTGTTCTGGCGCTTGGCTTAGTGTGTCTCGTCACCTCAACCTGTATGGCTGTCGGCACCTATATTGCAAAATCATTGTCCAAACAAGCGTTTAACGCCGTCAATATTCAGTCGTTCAGATTTCCCTTGCTCATTGGCGTTTGCGCGCTGATGTTGCCGAGCGAAGGCGTATTGGCAACGACGCAATCCAGCTTCTGGATGTACCTGCCGATCATCGTCATATTAGGGAATATATTGCCGCTATGGATGCTGCAAAAGGGTATTGAACTCACCAGCGCCTTGACCACCAACATTATTGTGAATGTTTCACCCTGCATTACGCTGTTGCTGGAGGTTTTTGACCCGTCGATAGCCTACAGCCATATGAAACTGGCGGTGTTGGTGATGCTGCTGCTGGTCATGCTGATCGCCAATGACGACGTGGGCAAATTTGTCGTCAGCAAGATAAGGGGGAAGCCCGTGAGTTTGACGGAGTGAAGATACTCCGTCGATGGCCGCAAAAAGCGGCGAGGCCGGCGATCCGCAGATCGCCGGCCTCGATAAGTTATTTCTGCAACAGCTGCGGGTTGACGCAGTTTTCTTTCACCGTGCCGGTCAATGCCGCGATCAAGTTATCCACCGCGCAGGCGGCCATGCCGTAGCGCGTTTCATGGGTGGCGGAGCCGATGTGCGGCAACGCCACCACGTTCGGCATGCTGAGCAGCGGCGAGTCGGCCGGCAGCGGTTCCTTCTCGAACACATCCAACCCCGCGGCGTGGATCACGCCGTTTTGCAGCGCTTCGATCAGCGCCTGCTCATCCACCACCGGCCCGCGGCCGGCGTTGATCAGAATGCCGCTTTTCTTCATCTTCGCCAGCTGATCGCGGCCGATCAGATGGAAAGTTTGTTCGGTCAGCGGCAGCGTGATGCAAACGAAATCCGACTCGGCCAGCAGGGTATCCAGATCGCAGCGGCGGGCGTTGAAGCGTTGCTCCGCCTCTTCGTGCGTGCGGCGGGCGTTGTACAGCACCGGCATGCCGAAGCCGAAGTGCGCGCGCTGCGCCAGCGCCAGGCCGATGCGGCCCATGCCGAGGATGCCGATGGTTTTGTGGTGCACGTCGACGCCGAACCAGTCCGGCCCGATGCTGCCGCGCCATTCGCCGGCCTTGACCCGTTCCGCCACTTCCACCACCCGGCGCGCCGTCGCCAGCACCAGGCTCATGATGGTGTCGGCGACGGTTTCGGTCAGCACCGTCGGGGTGTGCATCAACAGCACGTTATGGGCGTTGAGCGCCTCGACGTCGAAGTTGTCGTAGCCGACGGAAACGGTCGAGGCCGCGCGCAGTTTGGGCGCCTGCTGCAGGAAGGCTTCGTCAATTTTGCCGCCGGAACCGATGATCCCTTCGGCCTGCTGCAACGCCTGGCGCAGTTCCTCGCGGTTCTCCGGCTGCAGGCCGTTGAACGCGTGTACGGTGAAGTGTTGTTCCAGACGTTCACGCAGGTCGGCGGGCAGGCTTTTGTACAATACGATAGAAGGTTTCATCACGAACTCCAGCTGGGCCAAAGGGGGCCTGGCGCCCCCTCGGGTTGATTGACAGAGAAAAAGTATAACCGGATCAAGCCATCTGCGGCTGGATCTCGTTGCGGGCGGGCTTGACGATCAGCGTCAACACCACCGCCACCACCAGTGCGATGGCCATAAACATGTAGGAAGCCGCCGGGCTGCCGGTGGCGCCGTTCAGGTAACCGACGAACCAGGAACCGAAGAACGAACCCAGCGCGCCCATGCTGTTGATCAGCGCCATGGCGCCGCCGGCGACGTTTTTCGGCAGCATTTCCGGAATGATGGCGAAGAACGGCCCATAAGGGGCGTACATCGCGGCGCCGGCGACTACCAGCAGGCCGTAAGAGATCCAGAAATGGTTGGTGCCGACGGCGTAAGAGCCGAAGAACGCCAGCGCGCCGATCAGCAGCAGCGGCCAGACAAACAGCTTGCGGTTTTGCATTTTGTCCGACGCCCAGGAGACCACGATCATGGCGATGGTCGCCGCCAGGTAAGGCACCGCCGACAGCCAGCCCGCTTCCACCATACCCATCTGCATGCCGCTGCGCAGGATGGAAGGCAGCCACAGCACGAAGCCGTATACGCCGATGCTCCAGGCGAAGTACTGCACGCACAGCAGGATCACGTTGCGCGAACGGAAGGCTTCGCCGTAGTTGCGCACGGCCTTGATGCCTTTCTGTTCTTCGTCCAGCTGCTGTTGCAGCGCCTGTTTCTCATCGGCGCTCAACCAGCCGGCCTGCGCCGGTTTGTCTTTCGCCAGCACCCACCAGCAGAACGCCCAGATGACCGCCGGAATGCCCTCGATGATGAACATTTCGCGCCAGCCGAAGGCGTGGATCAGGTAACCGGACACCACCGACATCCACAGCACCGTCACCGGGTTGCCGAGGATCAGGAAGGTATTGGCGCGTGAACGCTCCGATTTGGTGAACCAGTTGCTGATGTAGATCAGCATTGCCGGCATCACCGCCGCTTCCACCACGCCGAGGATAAAGCGGATGGCGGCCAGCATCGGGATATTGCTCACCACGCCGGTCAGCGAGGCGCAGCCGCCCCACAGGATCAGGCACCAGAAGATCAGTTTTTTGACGCTGCGGCGCTCGGCGTAGATGGCGCCGGGAATTTGGAAGAAGAAATAACCGAGGAAAAACAGCGCGCCCAGCAGCGAGGCCATGCCCTTGGTGATGCCGAGATCCTCATTGATGCCGGCGGCGGAGGCGAAGCTGAAGTTGGCGCGATCGAGATAGGCCAGGCTGTAGGTGATAAACACGATGGGCATGATGTACCACCAGCGTTTGGCCGCGACAGTCGCTTTGTTCATGTTCAGTATCCTTCAGTGGTGTTGCATCCCTTTCGCCCAGCCCGTTGGGCATGAAAGACGAAGGGGCAGATGCTCTCCCGACGCGTCCCGGTTGTAGGGCCAGAGGCTGACGTCATGCGGAGAAGTCGTTTTTTTATTGTTATTCGGCCAGCGCCGCGCGGGTCGGCAGGCCTTCGCTGTCGCCGATGGCCTGGATCGCCAGCGAGCCGATTTTGTTGCCGCGTTGCACCGCCTGTACCAGCGTTTTGCCTTCCAGCAGGGCGCTGAGGGTGCCGACGGCAAAGCCGTCACCCGCCCCTACGGTATCCACCACGTTGTCGACCTTGACCGCGGCCACCGCCGCTTTATCGCCGGCGGCGGTTTTAAACCAGGCGCCGTCCGGGCCGGTTTTGATGATCACCGCCTGCACGCCGCGCTCCAGATAGAAATCGGCGATGCCTTCCGGCGTCGACTGGCCGGTGAGGATCTGTCCCTCTTTCAACCCCGGCAGCACCCAGTCGGCGGCGAACGCCAGCTGGTTCAGTTGCTCGATCATCACCTCGCGACTGGGCCACAGCACCGGGCGCAGATTGGGATCGAACGAAATGGTTTTGCCCATGGCGCGCATCTCGCGCGCCGCATGGTGGCACAGCGCCAGCGATTCGCCGGACAGCGCCGCCGCCACGCCGCTCAGGTGCAGGTGGCGCGCGGAACCGAAATACTCGCGGTTAAAATCGGCAATCGACAGGTGGCTGGCCGCCGAGCCCTTGCGGAAATATTCCACGCTGGGATCGGTACCATCGGTGGTTTTGGATTTCACCTGAAAACCGGTCGGATAGTGGCCATCGACCGTCACCTGCCGGTAGTTGATGCCTTCTTTTTTCAGCTGCTGCAGGGCGAAGCGGCCGAACGAGTCATTGCCGACGCGGCTGACCCAGCCGACGTTCATACCCAGACGCGCCAGGCCGATCGCCACGTTCAGTTCGGCGCCGGCGATGCGTTTGGTGAAGGTTTCCACCTCCGCCAGGTCGCCGGTTTGCGCCGCCACGAACATCGCCATGGCTTCGCCCAGCGTGACCACATCCAGGGGCGTCTGCTGCGCCGTCGTTGCCGTTAACGTTGTCATCATGGGGTTACTCCGCACGCAAAATATTGACGTAATGACGGGTGACGGCCTCCAGGTCATCGCCCTGCAACGGGAATTCGATACCGCGCGGCGCATCGTGCGGCAGGCAGGCCAGCAGATCGCGCCAGCTGCCGTCGGTATCGTCCAGCGCGACGGCGCGCCAGCCGCGCGGGCCTTGGGTGGCGGCTTTGACGTGCACGTAACCGACGTGGCGGGCCAGGCGCTCGGCGGCGGCGAAGGCGTCTTGCCCCACCCACAGCCAGTTGGCCATATCGAAGGTCATGCTGACCGGCAGGTGGCTATCTTCCGCTGCATGGAAAAAGGCGTTCAGCATCGACAAAATGCCGCAGTCCGGCGTTTGGTCGTTCTCGACCACCAGTTTGACCGGATGTTGCTCCAGCGCCACTTTCAGCTCGGTAAAATCGAAGCCGGGGCGGAAATGGCCGAGGGAGAGCTTCAGCTGGCGCGCGTTCAGCGCCTGCGCTTCCGCCAGCAGCGCCGGCAGGTCGGGATTCAGCGTATGTTGCGGAGTGAACAGCGCCTCAGGGGCGGAATAGACGGCGAACAGCTGCTGGCGTTCTATCTCCTGGGCCAGCGCAGGCAGGCTGTCCAGTTCGCCGGCGGCGAACAGTTCGCGGCGGATCTCCACCCCGTCGGCGCCCGCGCCGGCAATGATGGGCAACAGCGCGCGCTGGCCGCCCTGTTGTTTGACGGTATCGGCGCCGTAGGCGCCGGTGACCACGATGATTTCTGTTTTCATTTTGACTCCTGAGGCGGCATTGTCGCCGCCGCTGCTGTTACCGGTACGTTAAATGGAACCGGTTCCAGTAGAAAGCGACAGAGTGTAAAAATATGATCGCAATCACGAAGCTGAGCAAAAAACAGCCGATGAAGGCGGGGCGGTTAAGGCCCCGGAGAAGGCGGGTTAGCGGGTGGTGGAGCCGCGGACGATCAGCTCGCCGGAGAACATCTGCTCGCCGCTGGGGGCGGCCAGACCCTGAATACGCTGCACCAGCCGCTCCAGCGCCGCGTGCCCCATTTGGTAGGTGGGTTGTTTCAGCGTGGTGATGCCGACGCCCGCCAGTTCCGCCCACTCCAGCTCGTCGAAGCCCAGCAGGCCGATGTCGTTGCCCCACTGGATGCCGAGCCGGCGCATGGCGCGCGCCACCTGCAGCGTCAGGGCGCCGTTGGCGGAGATCACCGCCTTGCGCATGCCGCGATGACGGCCGCTGAAATCGCTCAGCACCTGTTCCAGTTTTTGCCGATCGTTGAGCGGCGTTTCGGCCTGCTCCGCCAGCAGCGCAGGGTGCTGCGCCATGGTATGCCTGAAGGCGTGCAGGCGTTCCAGGCGGGTATTGACCGTACCGAGCGGTTCGCTGAGGAACAGGATCGCTTCGAAGCCTTGTTGCAGCAGGTGCTCGGTGGCGACGGTGGCGGCTTCGCGGTTGTTCAGGCCCACTACGTCGCAGGCGAAGTCGGGGATTTTGCGGTCGATCAGCACCATCGGCAGCATCGACTGTTGCAGCGTGGATAACGCTTCCTCGCGCATGCCGACCGCGTTGACCACGATGCCTTCCACCCGGTAACTGCTGAGCAGCTGCAGGTAGTGCTGTTCCTGATTGACTTCGTTGTTGGTGTTGCACACCAGCAGGGTAAAGCCGTGTTGGCGGCAGGCGGCCTCGATGCCGCGCATCACGTCCACCGAATAGGGGTTGGTGATATCGGCGAGGATCAGGCCGATCAGGCGTGTTTGGCCGCCCTTCAGGCTGCGCGCCATCTGGCTTGGGCGGTAGTCGAGCTGCTGGATCGCCTGTTCGATGCGCTGTTTGAGATCGTCGGAAAGCAGGTGCTGTTCACCATTCAGATAGCGTGACACGCTGGTCTTGCCGGTTTTGGCGATGCTCGCTACATCGCTGATGGTGGCGCGTCCTGAGGCGCGCGTTGCCTTGACAGTGCTCACAGCCGATCCCTCCTGCGGTTAATTGCCAAGGAGACTACCATACCCGGCGTGCGGGCGGGAATGTTGAAGGATAAGGAGAAAATCGCAGGGAAGCGGCGGGGCGCCGGTGGCGCCCCGCGCGGGATTATTGCAGCGGGCTGAGGGTGATCTCGACGCGGCGGTTTTGCGCCTTGCCTTCCGCGGTGCTGTTGGACGCGATCGGGTTGTCCGGGCCGGCACCGGCGGTGCGGATACGGTTCGCCGCCACGCCCTGGGTGATCAGCGCGCTGGCTACGCCATCGGCGCGCTGCTGCGACAGGTTCATGTTGAGCGAACGGGAACCGGTGCTGTCGGTGTAGCCGATGACGTTGACTGCGGTTTTCGGATACTCTTTCAGCACCATGGCGACGCCGGTCAGGGTATTGGCGCCCGCCGGTTTCAGCGTGGCGCTGCTGCTGTCGAAGGTCACGTTGTTCGGCATGTTCAGCACGATGTTGTCGCCCTGACGGGTGACGCTGACGCCGGTGCCTTTCATCTTGTCGCGCAGTTTGGCTTCCTGCACGTCCATGTAATAGCCAGCGCCGCCGCCGAGCGCCGCACCGGCCGCCGCGCCGATCAGCGCGCCCTTGCCGCGATCTTTCTTGGAAGAGGACAGTACGCCGACGCCGGCGCCCAGTGCGGCCCCGAGGCCCGCGCCGATGCCGGACTTGCCGACTTCGGATTCGCCGGTGTAAGGGTTGGTGGTACAGGCCGACAGCGTGAGCGCGACGCTCACTGCGCCGGCAATAATTGCAATGCGTTTTTTCATGTTCTTGTCCTTAATGGCATCAATATCTGTACGCGCCGGCCCAACACGGGGGCGCAAAAAAGTAGGCGACGCAGGTGGGGCCCGCATCACCGCGCTACTATGACGCGTTGGCTCGCCGGCAGTTCCGGAGAAAAACGTGACAAATGATGAGCGCGGGTAAGTGCTGGGGGAGTTATGCGACAAAACGCCGGGCGGCGCCATGCAGCGGATTCCTAATTGCGCGCCGCCAGGGCGCGAATGCGCCTTTTTTAACCGTAACCGGTTGAATTCTCGATTGCCGGCCAGTTCATGATCAGCGTATAGGCCTGGGTTTCGTCGTTAAACAGGCGCTGCGTCACCTGAAAACCGTGCTTGTGGTAAAACGCGCAGGCGCGCAGGTTTTGCTGATAAACCTCCAGGCTGAGCCGGCGGTAGCGCTGCTGCACGTGCGTCATCAGCGCCCGGGCTACGCCGCGGCCGTGATACGCCCGATCGACAAACAGCGCGCCGATGAACTGTTCGTCCAGCACGCTGATAAAGCCGACGATCTCGTTTTCATGCCAGCAGGCCCAGCTCTGCGCGCGCGGCAGGTAATTTTCCCGCACCAGTGCGGCGCTTTCACGCCAGTATTTTTCCGCCACGAACGGATGGGCGGCGATGGTGCTGGGCAGCCACAGCGCCATCAGCCGATCGATATCCGCCGGGCCACAGGGGCGGATCACCGTGGCCTTGGGTAGCACATGCACCCCGTGAGATGATCGTTCACCAGCCCGCTGGCCTGCATGAAGGCGTAACAGATGGTGGAGCCGATAAACTTGAAGCCGCGCTTTTTCAACGCCTTGGACATGGCGTCGGACTGCTCAGTTTTGGCCGGAACCTGGTTCAGCGCCTGCCAGCGGTTGAGCTGTGGCCGGCCGCCGACGAAGTCCCATATGAAGGTGACGAAATTCTCGCCGGCCGCCTCCATCGCCAGATAGGCTTTGGCGTTAGTGATGATGGCTTCTATCTTGCCGCGGTGACGGATGATGCCGCTGTCTTGCAGCAGCCTTTCCACGTCTTGTTCGGTCATGGCGGCGACCCGCTGCGGATCGAAATCATGGAAGGCGCGGCGGTAGTTCTCGCGCTTTTTCAGCACGGTGATCCAGGAAAGACCGGCCTGTTGTCCCTCCAGACACAGCATTTCAAACAGCTCGCGCGCGTCGGTGGTGGGCGTGCCCCATTCCTTGTCGTGATACTCGAGATACAACGGATCGGCCGTCACCCAACCGCAACGTTCTTCTGCCATCCTGAATGTCCTTATGCTGTATTTATGAACAGTAATCATCGCTCGAAGCGGTGAACTTGGCAAGCCTCTGATTGTTTTGTCAGCAGCCCCGCTTGACGTGACGAAAAAGCCGACAATAGTTACTACATGGCCGGTGGAAAACCGGCCAACGATAAAAACGACATTGCCTTCATTTGCAGGCTCTCAGGAGTCGATTCATGCCTCTAAAAATAACATGCATGCCCCGCCCGGCGGCGCTTGCAGTGGCGTTACTTTGCAGTGTGACCCTTCCGGTTCAGGCGTATGACCAACTCTACGTCTTTGGCGACAGCCTGAGTGATACCGGCAACAACGGCCGGTTCACCTATGACGGCAGTCAGCACCTGCTGTACGACGAAGCGTTGGCGCAACGCATCGGTGCGGCGCTGGTGGCCTCGGACAACGGCGGTGAAAACTACGCCGCCGGCGGCGCCGTGGCGGTGCCGGGCCTGAACCCGGTCGACAACACCCAGGATCAGGTGCAGCGCTACCTGAATCGGGTTAACGGCCAGGCCGATGGCGACGGTTTGTATATTCACTGGATTGGCGGTAACGATTTGGCGGCGGCGGCGTTGAACGCCGCTACCGCGCCCGGCGTGGCCTATAACAGCGCCGCGGCCGCCGCCGCGCAGGTGCATTCGCTGCTGAACGCCGGCGCCGGCACGGTGATCGTGCCGACGGTGCCGAACATCGGCTCCACGCCGCAGCTGATGGAGCTAATCATTCAGCAGGCGCTGCCGCCGGTACAGGGGGCGGCGATTCAGGCGGCCTATGCCACGCTCAATTCGGTGGCTACCCCGGACAACGCTTCGCGCACGCAGGCGATCCACGCGGCGTTGGCCGCCGCGGCGAAGCAGGGCAGCGCGATCCCTCAGGTGCAGCAGGCGATCGCCGCCCAGCTTGTGGCGGCGTATGACAGCCTGAGCGCGCAGGCCGCTCAGCTGACCGATTTCTATAATCAAAGCGAAGACCGTTTGCTGGCGCAGGGGGGCGGCAATATCGTGCGGGTGGACGTGAACAAGCTGTTCGCAGAAGCGATCGCCAATCCGGCGCAGTTCGGCTTCGCCAACACGGCCGGCATGGCTTGTCCGGCGGGCGTTTCCTCGGCGGTTTGCCGTTCCGACATGCCCGGCTTCGACGCCGGCCAGTCCTATCTGTTCTCCGACCATTTCCACCCCAGCCCGCAGGCGCACCTGCTGATTGCGGATTATATCCAGGCGGTGTTGGATGGCCCGGCGCAGGTGGTGGCGCTGAATCAGGCGACGGCAGCGATGGCGCGTGACAGCCGCGCCACGCTCGATAGCCGTTTCCAGCAGCTGCGCAACGGCGACAATCCGCAGGGCTCGCTGGGCGTGTTCGGCGGCTACGCAGGCCAGCACTATGACTATGCCGATAACCGGGCGGCGGGGGATGGCAACGCCACCACCCACAACCTGACCGTCGGCGTGGACTATCAACTGACCGACAGCTGGTTGATCGGTGCGTTGATCGCCGGTTCCAACGACGATCAGCATCCTTCCAGCCGCTATGACTACAAGGCGCGTGGGGTGCTGCTGTCGGCCTTCAGTTCGCTGGCCATATTCGAGCAGGGATGGGTCAATGCCGATCTGCACTATGCGACGATGGATTATGACGACATCCGCCGCAGCATGCGGTTGGGGCCGCTGACGCGCACCGAAACCGGTTCGACCTCCGGCAAGCAGTGGGGCGCGCGCGTGACCGCCGGCTATGACTTCCCTATCGCTGCTTACCTCACCACCGGGCCGGTGGCGCAGTTCGCCTGGGATTACAGCCATGTGTCCGGCTACAGCGAAGACGGTGATGACAGCACCGCCATGCGCTTCAACGATCAAACCTATCATTCGCAGATCGGCGCGTTGGGCTGGCGGTTGGATACGCAATTCGGCGTGTTTAACCCCTATGCGGAAGTGAGTTATCAGCATCAGTTCGGCGATGACGTCTACCGCGCCGGCGGCGGCCTGAAATCGACGCAAACCTCATTTACTCGCGACAGTGCGGGTCAGGACAAAAACTGGGTGGATGTCACGCTGGGGGCCAACATGCCGTTGACGGATAGAGTGTCGGCCTTCGCCACCGTCTCGCAAACCGGCGGCCTGAGCAGCGGCGAGCAGTTTATGTATAACGTCGGCGTCAGCGCGCGCTTCTGAGAACTCTTGGGAGAGGATAGAGCCTGTGACGGCGAGATGGCGAGGCGATGTGGGCGGATGAGACTGTACTTTAGTACAACTATCATTTATCGCTGAAAGTTCTTATCGTTATTGCATAACGATAAAATACAGCGCTACAAAAAAAAACTGATCCTATAAAGGATCAGGTAGCCACTTGGCCAACACCAGGGAAAATTTTGGTTATTATTGTATATCCAAATCTTCACTGTCAATGGCTTTTTCCCTTCATCATCGGATGCGGGGCGTTTTCGCCTGCCTGTCTGGCCCCTCTCATCTTCAACGCGACAGAACGCTTTTGTCAGATGCATGTCATGATGCCGAGTTGTTATGATTTTGTTTTCTTTGTGTTTCTTTGCCGGATAATGCCCTCTGCCGCCCCTTCTTCAGCGACGCGCTTATTTCTCGATTAAATTAATTTCCCCTCCGAAATTATTTTAATTGACTCTTTAAAACGCCTGTTGATTATTAACGCTTCCTATTATGCCTGTCGGTTTAATTTACTTGGCGGCGCAACCGGGTTATACTCTTCTCAGTTTTATAGTGATGTTATTTCTTGAAGAGGATTGGTGAGTGTCTAACTTTTTTTTCAATAATGAAACCATTAATGCCTCTATAAAAGAAGAGTTGGAACGCGGGCTGAGCAAATACAATAATATAAAATATGCCTATGCTATAATGAATAAAAGAAATCCGACTAGCTTTTCAATCATTTCCAATAGAACGGAGTGGTTCGAGTTTTATATCAAAAATAACTATCAGTTTATTGATCCCGTTTTGATTACCGCATCGCATAGAATCACCCCGTTTACCTGGGATAAAGATTTGGAAATTGGCGCAGGATTAAAATTGCCAAAGATTTTTGATATGGCCAAGAACTACAATATTATTAATGGGTATACTTTCGTCTTGCACGATCATCATCATAATCTGGTGGTGTTATCCATTATGTTGGATAAGCATTGTGATGCGGATGTTGAACAGCAGATTGACAATAATAAGGCCGAAATTCAAATGCTGCTGATTACCATGCACGGAAAAATGACGGCGCTCTACCAGGAAATGAGCACGCCTGCTGACTTTGAAAAAATGAACCAGCGGGAGTTTTTCTCCAAGCGTGAAAATGAGATCATCTACTGGGCGAGCTTAGGTAAATCCTATCAAGAAATTGCCCTTATCCTGGGAATAAAACTCACCACCGTAAAATATCACATCGGCAACGCCGTCAAAAAGCTTGGCGTCACCAATGCCAAACATGCCATCAGGTTAGGTGTGGAGCTGCAGCTCATCCGGCCGCTTCTCGCTGACTCGGAAGGATAATGGCCAGGAATCCAACGGGTTATCCCACTTTGTGGCGTGTTGGTTGATGCGCGCCAGCAATCTGTTCCGGTTGACATCGTCTATCGGCAGATAGATCAGATAAATATTTTTATTCTTTTCGGAGCATCCGGTTTTTACCACCGAGATATGCCAGCCGGAGCGTTGGAAAATAATGCGCATCGGGTGACTGATAATGGCGTATATGCCTTCGTAGCCGCAGCTTCTTGCATAGTTTATCATCGACAGGAAAAGCATGGTGCTAATTGGCGCTTGATGGAGTTGAAGTGCTTGAATGCGCGCCTTGTCTATAAATAATCTGCTGGCTTCAACGTAATTCCCTTCGGGGAGTTTTATATCGTTAAAGTAATTGTCGAATACGCCATCGCTGATCATGTTTGGGTATTTCGTTTCGATAAATCGCAAGCTGCAAATGACGTGATCTTGGTAGGTGCCGAAAATATAGGTGGCGTGACGGTTGTCGTATTCGTCAAACTCCATGTTATTTTCGCAATTAACGAGCCAGTCTAAACGGTCTTTAAACGTTTTTTTTCTTAAAGAGAATAGTTCTTTCGATCTGTTATCTGGCAGCAAATTATAGTCTACGTCAAAGAGCTCTATCATTTTCAATCTTTTTCCTAAGCGACTTAAATGGCTTTTTAGCTGCGGCTGTTATTTGTTCTTGTTATACTACCAGAGTCACTATGGCAAGTAAATTTCAGTCGATGCCGCGTCGGTAAGAATAAAGTAAATATATAACACTGAGTTATGTTTTTTTTCATTCCATTCACTTATTTGAATATTGTTCAACACGCCTGTTGTTTGTCGAAGAAGCCTCAAGCTGCCGGTAGTGGAAGCATGCGGGGGATGAATCGGCGTTTCTCTAAAGCCAGCCGATACCCGAGCCTGCGAAAGCGGTGCGGTACCTCGCCTTCTGCGGCGCCGATGCTGCCGACGGTTTTCTTGGCCGACGGGTGAAAATCCAGCGCTTCTTGCCCCGATTCGCACTTGTTGCCGGATTCTGGCTGTATATCTTACGGTCAAAGGGTATACTGGCGCATTCCATATAAATCCACTTGTATCGCGTGCGAATTCAACATGCAAAAGTTTGATACCAAGACCTTCCAGGGCCTGATCCTGACACTGCAGGATTATTGGGCGCGCCAGGGCTGCACCATCGTTCAACCATTGGACATGGAAGTCGGCGCGGGAACCTCACACCCGATGACGTGCCTGCGCGCACTGGGGCCGGAGCCGATGGCCGCCGCTTATGTGCAGCCATCCCGTCGCCCGACCGACGGCCGCTACGGCGAAAACCCGAACCGTCTGCAGCACTACTATCAGTTCCAGGTGGTGATTAAGCCATCGCCGGACAACATTCAGGAACTCTACCTGGGCTCGCTGAAAGAGCTGGGTCTGGATCCGACTATCCACGACATCCGCTTCGTGGAAGACAACTGGGAAAACCCGACGCTCGGCGCCTGGGGCCTGGGTTGGGAAGTGTGGCTGAACGGCATGGAAGTGACGCAGTTCACCTACTTCCAGCAGGTCGGCGGCCTGGAGTGCAAGCCGGTGACCGGCGAGATCACCTATGGCCTGGAGCGTCTGGCGATGTATATCCAGGGCGTGGACAGCGTGTACGATCTGGTGTGGAGCAACGGCCCGCTGGGCGTCACCACCTACGGCGACGTGTTCCATCAGAACGAAGTGGAGCAGTCCACCTACAACTTCGAATACGCCGACGTCGACTTCCTGTTCTCCTGCTTCGAGCAGTACGAGAAAGAAGCCCAATCGCTGCTGGCGCTGGAAAAACCGCTGCCGCTGCCGGCCTACGAACGCATCCTGAAGGCGGGCCATACCTTCAACCTGCTGGACGCGCGCAAGGCGATTTCGGTGACCGAGCGTCAACGCTACATTCTGCGCATCCGCACGCTGACCAAAGCCGTTGCCGAAGCCTACTACGCTTCCCGCGAAGCGCTGGGCTTCCCGATGTGCAACAAGAAGAACGAGAACTAAGAGGCAGCCATGACTCAACAGACTTTCCTGGTGGAAATCGGCACGGAAGAGCTGCCGCCGAAGGCTCTTCGTTCCCTGGCGGAATCTTTCGCCGCCAACTTCACCGCCGAGCTGGACAACGCCGGCCTGGAACACGGTGACGTGAGCTGGTTCGCCGCACCGCGCCGTCTGGCGCTGAAAGTGGCCAACCTGAGCGCGGCGCAGGCCGATCGCGAAATTGAAAAACGCGGCCCGGCGATCGCTCAGGCGTTCGACGCCGAAGGCAAACCGAGCAAAGCGGCCGAAGGCTGGGCGCGCGGCTGCGGCATCACCGTCGATCAGGCGGAGCGCCTGGTGACCGACAAGGGCGAGTGGTTGATGTACCGCGCCCATGTCAAAGGCCAGTCGGCGCAACAACTGCTGGCCGGCATGGTCAGCACCGCGCTCGGCAAGCTGCCGATCCCGAAACTGATGCGCTGGGGCGATTCCGACGTGCAGTTCGTGCGTCCGGTGCACACCGTCACGATGCTGCTGGGCGCCGATCTGATCCCGGGCACCGTGCTGGGCATCGAATCCGCGCGCACCGTGCGCGGCCACCGCTTCATGGGCGAAGCCGAGTTCACCCTCGACAATGCAGACCAATACCCGCAGATCCTGCTGGAGCGCGGCAAAGTGGTCGCTGACTACGAAGCGCGCAAAGCCCTTATCAAACGCGACGCCGAACTGGCGGCGCAGAAGATCGGCGGCAAGGCCGATCTGAGCGACAGCCTGCTGGAAGAAGTGGCCTCGCTGGTGGAATGGCCGGTGGTGCTGACCGCCAAATTCGAAGAGAAATTCCTGGCGGTGCCGGCGGAAGCGCTGGTGTACACCATGAAGGGCGACCAGAAGTATTTCCCGGTGTACGACGCCGCAGGCAAACTGCTGCCTAACTTTATCTTCGTGGCCAACATCGAGTCGAAAGACCCGCAGCAGATCATCTCCGGCAACGAGAAGGTGGTGCGTCCGCGTTTGGCCGACGCCGAGTTCTTCTTCAACACCGACCGCAAAAAACGTCTGGAAGACAACCTGCCGCGCCTGGAAACCGTGCTGTTCCAACAGCAGCTGGGCACCCTGCGCGACAAAACCGATCGCATCCAGGCGCTGGCGGGCTGGGTTGCCGGCCAGATTGGCGCTGACGTCAACCACGCCACCCGTGCTGGCCTGTTGTCGAAGTGTGACCTGATGACCAACATGGTGTTCGAATTCACCGACACCCAGGGCGTGATGGGCATGCATTATGCGCGCCACGACGGTGAGGCGGAAGACGTCGCCGTTGCGCTGAACGAGCAGTATCAGCCGCGCTACGCCGGTGATGCGCTGCCGCAGTCGCTGGTGGCCTGCTCGCTGGCGATCGCCGACAAGATGGACACCCTGGCCGGCATCTTCGGCATCGGGCAGCATCCGAAGGGCGATAAAGATCCGTTCGCGCTGCGCCGCGCCGCGCTGGGCGTGTTGCGCATCATCGTCGAGAAAAACCTGCCGCTGGATCTGCAGACTCTGACCGAAGAGGCCGTGCGCCTGTACGGCAGCAAGTTGACCAATGCCAAGGTGGTCGACGACGTGGTGGAATTCATGCTGGGTCGTTTCCGCGCCTGGTATCAGGAAGAAGGCCACGCGGTCGATACCATTCAGGCGGTGCTGGCGCGCCGTCCGACCAAACCGGCCGACTTCGACGCGCGCGTCAAGGCGGTATCCCATTTCCGTACGCTGGACGAGGCGGCGGCATTGGCTGCGGCCAACAAACGCGTCTCCAACATTCTGGCCAAGTCTACCGAAACGCTGAACGACAGCGTGCGCGCCTCGGTGCTGAAGGATGCGGCGGAGATCCAGCTGGCGACTCACCTGGTGGTGCTGCGCGACAAGCTGCAGCCGTATTTCGCGGCGGGCAACTACCAGGAAGCGCTGGTGGAACTGGCCGCGCTGCGTGAGCCGGTGGATGCGTTCTTCGACAACGTGATGGTGATGGCGGACGATGCGGAAGTGCGCGTTAACCGTCTGACGCTGCTGAGCAAACTGCGTGAGCTGTTCCTGCAGGTGGCGGATATCTCCGTGCTGCAGTAAGCGGTTCTTTGCTGTGAAAAGGCGCCTGCGGGCGCCTTTTTTATGGTTGGCGTAACAGTCTGATACCGGCAGCAGTCAAGCGATAGCGTTGTAAACGGCTCTTGGGTTTATCCGGTAGCGTCATTTCAATCCAACCCGCATTCAAGGCCGGCTGTAGATAGCGCTCGCGGAAAGATTTTCGATCTTGCAACTGTAGAACATTCTGAAGCGTTTCTCGCGACATCTCCCCTTGCAGCGCCGCTAGCAAGTCAGCGACTTGGGGGGTGACTTGGGGGGTGACTTGGGGGGTAATGCTCAGCTCAAGCGCTTTTAGAATCATTTCCAGCATGAATTCAACGAAGGGTGAGCAATCGGTCTTTTGGTTGCTGGCATTCAGCGCCTGGTAATATCCGGGCTGGTTATCATGTACCAGGCTCTCAACCGGCACGTTGGCGAACAACGGATCCCAGCGTGACAAAATCAGCGTTTGCCACAACCGTCCCATACGGCCGTTTCCATCGGCAAAGGGATGGATAAATTCGAATTCATAGTGAAATACACAGCTGCCGATCAGCGGTGGCAGGTCGGTTTGTTGCAGCCAGATGAGCAATTGACGGATTAGCAACGGTACGCGTTCCGCCGGTGGAGCCATATGGATCACAACATTGCCGTTCATCACGCCGACGCCGCTTTGACGATAGCGGCCAGCATCAGGCAGTACGCCGTTTTCAACCGCCCGGCCGAGACAATGTTCACCGCAAGCGGAATCGCGTATCGGAACGCCGCCAGTTGATCTATTCTTATAGGCGCACGGAGTGCGGAAAAAGGGGCGGAGTCCAATGAAAAAGCAGGTTTATAACAGGAGTTATGTCACATGGCGGTAGGGATCCAGAGCAGAGGTTTCGCGCGTTGGTTGGCACCGGTATTGGCATTGTTGGTGGTCATGCAATTGACCGCCTGCGGCGATAAAGAGCCGGAACAGCGCAAAGCATTTATCGATTACTTACAGAATACCGTGATGCGCAGCGGGGCGAATATCCCCACGCTGAGCGAAGATCAGAAGCAGAAGTTCGGCAACTATGCCGGCGATTACGCGATATTGGTCGGCTTTTCGCAGCAGTTGTCTAAATCGGTCGGCGCCAGCCTGACCCCGGCGCTGGATCAGATTAACCAGATCCGCACCGCGCAGGACTACCTGAACAAACGCGACGCGCTGCAGCAATCGGTCGGGGCGTTGAACCTGTTGGGCCAGCAGATCCAGTCGGCCAAATCGCAGGCGGATACTGCCCACGCGGCGCTGAAGCAGCCTGACGATCTGAAGGCGGTGTACAACCAGGCCTATGACAAGATAGTCACCGCCCCGGCCAACGCCTTGATGCCGGCGATCCCGACTACCGCCAGCTTTGTGCAGGATCTGGTGCAGGTCGGCGACTTCCTGCAGAGCCAGGGCAATCAGGTCAGCTTCAACAACAACGGCGTGCAGTTCCGCACTGCGCAGCAGGTGGCGCAATACAACACCATGATGTCGAATCTGGTGGCTAAGCAGCAGAACCTGATGAATGCGCAGAAAACCATTCAAAGCGTGACGCAATAATAACGCGTCCAGGCGCGAAACAGGCCGGCATTGCCGGCCTGTTTTATTTCCCCTCAGCGTTTCCAATCGCTTGCTGGCTTATTGCGCAGGCTTCTGTACTACACTTCAATTAATCCATTCATTAGGCAATGTAGTTTTCTTTCATTCATCAATTCGCTAGTTCCCGGCGGGATGAGTGCTCACAGGGAAGATCAAACAGAGCGTTGCGATCGGCGCTGCAGCTAAAAATAAATTGTGACTAATGTCACAATTCAAAAACAAAACGCCAATTTAAAAATGTGATCATAGTCACTTTATTGGGGGTTTTGTGGCGACTTTTTTCTCACTGTGCTTTTTTTACACGCCATAAATGTGATCTTAGTCACTATAAAGGGTGGTTTATTGGGGTGTTGTGTGTGATTTGTATCACAAAAAATCCGTGAAGTTCGCGTGACAAAAACAGCGTGATAGAGTCCGTTTCGCATACAGCGGCAACACGGCTGGATCGTCACAACAATAATCACGCGCTCTATTGTCAGCGCGTAACAATAGGGGTGTGTTTTATGTTTTCACCAGACATCAAGGTTAAAGTGCAAAACTTTGGCCGCTTCCTGAGCAACATGGTGATGCCCAACATCGGCGCCTTTATCGCCTGGGGGATTATCACCGCGCTATTCATTCCAACCGGCTGGCTGCCGAATGAGACCTTGGCTAAGCTGGTAGGCCCGATGATCACCTACCTGCTGCCGCTGCTGATCGGCTACACCGGCGGGCGGCTGGTGGGCGGCGATCGCGGCGGCGTGGTCGGCGCCATCACCACCATGGGCGTCATCGTCGGCGCCGACATGCCGATGTTCCTCGGCGCGATGATCGCCGGCCCGCTGGGCGGTTGGGCCATCAAGCGTTTCGATCGCTGGGTGGACGGCAAGATCAAAAGCGGCTTTGAAATGCTGGTGAACAACTTCTCCGCCGGCATCATCGGCATGCTGCTGGCGATCCTGGCCTTCCTGGGCATCGGGCCGCTGGTGGAGGTGCTTTCCAAGCTGCTGGCGGCGGGCGTGCACGTGATGGTGACGAACAACCTGCTGCCATTGGCGTCCATTTTCGTTGAACCGGCGAAAATCCTGTTCCTGAACAACGCCATCAACCACGGCATCTTCTCGCCGCTGGGTATTCAGCAGGCCACGGAAGCCGGCAAATCGGTGTTCTTCCTGATAGAAGCCAACCCAGGTCCGGGCATGGGCGTGCTGATGGCCTACATGTTCTTTGGCCGCGGCAGCGCCAAGCAATCCGCCGGCGGTGCGGCGATCATTCACTTCCTGGGCGGCATCCACGAAATCTACTTCCCCTACGTGCTGATGAACCCACGCTTGCTGCTGGCGGTGATCCTGGGCGGCATGACCGGCGTCTTTACCCTGACGATGCTGAACGGCGGCCTGGTTTCTCCGGCTTCCCCGGGTTCGATTTTGGCGGTGCTGGCGATGACGCCGAAAGGCGCTTACTTCGCCAACATTGCGGCGGTATGCGCAGCCTTCGCCGTCTCCTTCGTGGTATCCGCTTTCCTGCTGAAAACCTCCAAGGTGAAAGAGGATGACGATCTGGAAGCTGCGACCCGTCGCATGCAAGAGATGAAATCGCAGTCCAAAGGCGGCGCGGCGGCATCGGTCGACGGCGATCTGAGCACCGTGCGCAAAATCATCGTCGCCTGCGATGCGGGCATGGGTTCCAGCGCCATGGGCGCCGGGGTGCTGCGCAAGAAAGTGGCCGACGCCGGGCTGAAGAACATCTCGGTGACCAACAGCGCCATCAACAGCCTGCCGGACGACGTGGATCTGGTGATCACCCACCGCGATCTGACCGAGCGCGCGATGCGCCACGCGCCGCAGGCCCAGCACATCTCGCTGACCAACTTCCTCGACAGCAAGCTGTACAGCGATCTGGTCGAGCGTTTGGTGGCGGTCAACAAAACCACCGACAACCAGCAGAAGGTGCTGGGCGCGCTGGACGACAGCTTTGAAGCCGGGGAACCGAACCTGTTCAAGCTGAGCGAGAGCAACGTGTTCCTCAACCTGCAGGCCAGCGACAAAGAGCAGGCGATCCGCTTCGCCGGCGAGCAGCTGGTGAAGGGCGGCTACGTCGAGGCGGAATACGTGCCGGCGATGCTGGAGCGCGAAAAGCTCACCTCCACTTACCTGGGCGAATCGATCGCCGTGCCGCACGGCACCATCGAGGCCAAAGACCGGGTGCTGCGCACCGGCGTGGTGTTCTGTCAGTACCCACAGGGCGTGCGCTTCGGCGATGAAGAGGATGAAGTGGCCCGTCTGGTGATCGGCATCGCCGCGCGCAACAACGAGCATATTCAGGTGATCACCAGCCTGACCAACGCGCTGGATGACGAGAGCGTGATCGAGCGGCTGGCGAATACCACCAGCGTTCAGGAAGTGCTGGACCTGCTCGGCGGCAAAAAAGCCGGATAACGGAATCATTTTAAAGGGTGCAGCTTGCTGCACCCTTCGACATTAAGAAGGTAGAGTTATGAAAGCATTACATTTTGGCGCAGGGAATATCGGCCGTGGTTTTATCGGCAAGCTGCTGGCGGACGCGGGGGTTGAGGTGACCTTCGCCGACGTCAATCAAACGGTGCTGGATCTGCTGACCAGCCGAAAAAGCTACTCGGTGCACGTGGTGGGCGAGCAAGAGCGCGTGGAGCGCGTCAACAACGTCAGCGCCGTCAACAGCGGCAGCGAGGCCGCGGCGGCGCTGATCGCCGAGGCGGATCTGGTGACCACCGCCGTGGGTCCGCAAATTCTCGCCAAAATCGCCGGCACGATCGCCAAAGGGCTGGTGCTGCGCCATCAGCAGGGCAATGTGCAGCCGCTGAACATCATCGCCTGCGAGAACATGGTGCGCGGCACCAGCCAGCTGAAGCAGCACGTGTTCGCCGCGCTGCCGCAGGACGAGCAGGCATGGGTTGAACAGCACGTCGGCTTCGTCGATTCGGCGGTCGACCGCATCGTGCCGCCGGCGGACAGTAGCGATCCGCTGGAAGTGACGGTGGAAACCTTCAGCGAATGGATCGTCGATCAGACGCAGTTTAAAGGCCAGCCTCCGGCGATCGCCGGCATGGAACTGACCGACAACCTGATGGCGTTCGTCGAGCGCAAGCTGTTCACCCTCAACACCGGCCACGCCATCACCGCCTACCTCGGCCAACAGGCCGGGCTGCAAACCATTCGCGACGCCATTCTCGACCCGGCGATCCGCCGCGTGGTGAAAGGGGCGATGGAAGAGAGCGGCGCGGTGCTGATCAAGCGCTACGGCTTCGACGCCGACAAGCACGCCGCCTACATCAACAAAATCCTCGGCCGCTTTGAAAATCCGTATCTGCACGACGACGTCGAGCGCGTAGGGCGCCAGCCGCTGCGCAAACTGAGCGCCGGCGATCGCCTGATCAAACCGCTGCTGGGCACGCTGGAATACGGCCTGCCGCATGCCAACCTGATCCAGGGCATCGCCGCCGCCATGAGCTACCGCAGCGAACAGGATCCGCAGGCGCAGGAACTGGCGGAACTGCTGAACACGCTCGGGCCGAAAGCCGCGCTGGCGCAAATTTCCGGCCTGCCGGCGGAAAGCGAGGTTGTAGAAGAGGCCGTTGCTGTGTATAACGCCATGCACAAGTAGAATCGTGATGATGAACACCCGAGCGCAGCTTGCTGCGCTCCTGGAACCCGAGTTCGGCATCGACGGCCCTCCCCACGCCTTTCGAAAAGCGACGATGGAAGAAGCACAGGCATTTGAAAACCAGGTTCTGGAAAAGCTGAACGCGGGCAAAACGGTGCGCAGCTTCCTGATCGCGGCGGTAGAGCTGCTGGCGGAAGCGCTCAACGTGCTGGTGGTGCAGGTATTCCGCAAGGACGACTATGCGGTGAAATACGCCGTCGAACCGCTATTGTCCGGCAGCGGCCCGCTGGGGGAGCTGTCGGTACGCCTGAAGCTGATGTACGGGCTGGGGGTGATCTCCCGCCACGAATATGAAGACGCCGAACTGCTGATGGCGATGCGCGAAGAGCTGAACCACGACGGTTCGGAATACCGCTTCGTCGACGACGAAATCCTCGGGCCGTTCGGCGAGCTGCACTGCGTGGCCGCGCTGCCGCCGGTGCCGACCTTCCTGCAGCCGGGCGAGGCGGATGAAGCGCTGATCGCCATGCAGCGCCAGCGCTATCAGCAGATGGTGCGCTCCACCATGGTGCTGTCCATTACCGACCTGATCGCCGGCATCGGCGCCAAACAACCTTCCCGACTTTCTCCTCTCGGCCGCGGCTAAGCGAAGGCCGCGCGCCATTCGTCGAACAGCAACCACAGCGCGGTGGCGGCCATCAGCCCGGACATCACGCCGTTGAAGGCGCGCAGTTTCCAGGTGACCCGCAGCGCGTTGCGCAACCGGTCGCCCAACACCGCCCACAGCAGCACGCACGGCAAGTTCAGCAGCGCGAAACCGGCGATGATAGACAGCGTATGGACGAAAGTGGCGCCTTCGCGCGGGGTGAACAGGATCGCCACGTTGATCACCATCAGCCAGGCCTTGGGGTTGATTGCCTGAAACAGCGCGCCGCTGAGCAGGCTCATCGGCTGCGCCTGTTCTTTGGCGTCCGGCGAGGCCGCCTGAAACAGCTTCCATGACAGCCACAGCAGATAGGCGCAGCCGATCACCGCCAGCGGCAGGCGGATGACGCCGGCCCAGCTCAGCGCCAGCGCCAGCAGCGGGATAATGATCGCCAGCTGTACCGCACAACCGACGCAGATGCCGAACAGCATCGGCAGGGTGCGGCGCAGGCCGAAGTTAACGCCCGACGAGGCCAGCAGCAGGTTGTTGGGGCCGGGAGTGATCGACATGACGGTGACGTAGCTGACAAAGGCGGAGTCCAGCATGGCAGGTTCCTTGAACGTGAAAATGACGGTAATAACGAGAGGATCAGCATAATCGCTGCGATGGGATGGTGACAGAATCACAAATCGGATATTGTCATGGTTACAGTTGTATGAAATGTAAACTGTACCCATTGCCTGGAGAGAAACTGTGACCTTGCTCGATGAAACCCCGGATACCCGTTACCTGCAGCTGGCGGATACGCTGGCCGAAGCCATTCGCCGCGGCACGCTGCAGCCCGGCGACCGCTTGCCTTCGGTGCGGCGCTGTGCGCAAACCCATCGGGTCAGCATCAATACCGTGGTGTCGGCTTACCGCACGCTGGAGGATCGCGGGCTGATCGAAGCGCGGCCGCAGTCGGGGTTTTATGTCCGCAGCACGCTGCCGGCGCTGAAGATGGCCTCGGCGCCCAGCGGCCGCATCGAGCCGCCGGCGGACGACGTGCTGGCGTTGATCGATACGGTGTTCGCCGCCCAGCAGAACCCGGCCTTCACCAACATTGCGCTGGCCTGCCCGCAGACCAGCGATTTCTATCCCGGCGGCAAACTGGGGCGCATGCTGTCTTCCCAACTGCGCCGCCAGCCGGGTCTGATCGGACAATATCCGTTGCCGCCCGGCAGCCTGCGGCTGCGTCAGCAGATCGCCCGCCGCTCAATGACGCTCGGCATGCTGTTGGAGCCGGGCGACGTGGTGTTGACCCATGGCTGCATGGAGGCGCTGCAGCTGGCGCTGCGCGTCACCACCAAACCGGGCGACTGTGTCGGGCTGGAGTCACCGACCTACTTTTATCTGCTGCCGCTGCTGGCCAGCCTGGGGCTGAAAGCGCTGGAAATCCCTACCGATCCCCAGCTGGGGCTGTCGCTGGACGCGCTGGAGCTGCTGCTGAACGAGAAGCGGCTGAATGCGGTGATCGCCATGCCGACGGTGCAAAACCCGCTGGGTTGCACCATGCCGCTGGCGGCGAAAAAGCGGCTGGCGCGGCTGATGAACGATCATCAGGTGCCGTTGATTGAAGATGGGTTGTATGCCGAGATCCAGTTCGGCGGCGCGCTGTCGCCGGCGGTGAAGGCGTTCGATCGCGACGGCTGGGTGCTGTTTTGCTCCAGCTTTACCAAAACGCTGGCGCCGGATTTTCGCGTCGGCTGGATCTGCGGCGGCCGTTTTCACGAGGCGTTGCGCAAGCTGAAGGCGGTGTCGTCGATGTCCGAGTCGCAGCTGCTGTCGGAAACGCTGGCGACCTTCCTGGAGAGCGGCGGCTACGATCACCATTTGCGCAACCTGCGCAAGCGCTATGCGGCGCAGGTCGACGAGGCGAGGGCGCTGATCGCCCGGCATTTCCCGCGCGGCACGCTGGCCACGCAGCCGGCGGGCGGCTTCGTGTTCTGGGTCGAATTCCCTCCCGGCGTGGACAGCGTGGCGCTGTTCCATCAGCTGCTGGAGGAGCAGATCTGTTTGACGCCGGGCACCCTGTATTCCCCGAGCGGGCGCTACCGCAACGCGCTGCGGCTCTCCTGCTGCTACCCGTTCAACGCGCGCTACACCCAGGCGCTGGCTCGGCTCGGCGCCAGGGCCTGCGAGATGAGCGGCCTGCCGCCCGGCATTGCGCAGGGCGGGTAACGGCGCGCGCCTTTTGCTACAATGCCGGTATCATTGATTAGCGTGCCATTTTGGGCACAACGGGCCAGAGACCATGAAAGAGAAAGAAAAGGCAGAGATCAAGCGCCTGAGCGACCTGCTGGACGCCTTGAACCACAAAGACGCCACCGTGATCCAACAGGGCAACCCTGAGTTGATCGCGCAGCACACCAAAGAGAAAGAGAAACTGGCGACGGAGATCGAGCGCCTGAAAAACGTGCGCGGCGAGAAGCTGAGCGCCGAAGCGCAGAAGCTGAGCCAGCTGCCGTTCAGCCGCGAGATCACCAAGAAAGAGCAGGCCGATATGGGCGCGCTGAAGAAAAGCGCGCGCGGGCTGATCGTCGTGCACCCGATGACCGCGCTGGGCCGCGAGATGGGCCTGAAAGCGGTCACCGGCTACGCCAAGAAAGCGTTCTGAATCCCCGGGCGTCAGACCTTGGTGGTGAAATACGCCTTGGTCTGATAGGGCACGGTGACCGTGTCCTTGCCCCGCAGTTCCTCTTCTTCCGCCACCAGTTGGCGCAACCGATCGATAACCTGCTCCTGTTGCGGCTGCGGCAGCGCGGCGATAAAGCTGGTTGAACGCACGCGGTTGTAGATCACGTCCTCCACCGCGCCGCGGTGGCCGAGCATAAACACCTGCTCCTGCAGCGGTTCAAAGCCTTTGAACGGGAAGAGTTTGCGCCATTCGCCGGTATAGAAACGCGGCGCATCGCCTTCGTGGCTATCGACGATCTGATTCAGTTTACGCACCCAACCGACGCGCGCATCGCGCATGTTCCACACCAGGCCGAGTTTGCCGCCGGGCTTGAGAATGCGCTGGATTTCCGCCAGCGCCTGCGGCGTGGCGAACCAGTGGAAGGACTGGGCGCACACCACGGCATCCATCGACTCGTCCGGTAGCGGGATCGCGTCGGCGGTGCCCGCCAGCGTTTTCACCTGCGGCAGCGCCGCCGACAGTTTTTCCAGCATTTGCGGCACCGGTTCGACGGCGATCACCTGCGCGCCGGTTTCCAGCAGGCGCGGGGTGAACTTGCCGGTGCCGGCGCCGAGATCGATGACCGTCATGCCGGCGTGCAGGCCGATGACGTCACGCAGCCAGGCGGCGATTTCCGGCGGGTAATCCGGCCGGCCTTTCACATAGCGATCGGCATTGGCCTGATAGCCCTCGGCGGCGGCGTGATGAATCGAATGGGTCGGGGTGGTCATATACCTGGCTCCTGGCTGAAAAAACGTGCGGCTACAGTATAGGCGGAAGAAAAGGGTTAACGCGGCATTCGGCGCACGTTTTTCATTTTTCCGCCCGCGCTTTCAATGGCCGAGCAGGCGGCGGTTGAAATCCTCAAGGCGCCCTTCGGCGAGCCGAGTGAGCATGGTCTTGCTCCAGCTGGCGGAGAGGCCGGCCACCGCCAACAGGCGGCGATACTGTTCCGCATCGAACGGCATGTGCCAGGCGATGGCGATGGCTTCGGCCACCGACACATCGCTGTTGCGCGCCGCCAGCGCCAGCGGACGATCGCCGCTGACCGCGCCCGGCGACACCACCCGATACAGCCAGCCGCAGCGGCCGCTTTGCTGCATCAGCACCGAAATGTCCTCGATGGCGAAGTGATAATTGAGCTTGAAACACGGCGAGCGCGGCTGGGTGACCTGGATCAGCGCCTCGCCCCAGCGGAAGATGTCGCCCATAAACACATTGTGTTCGGTCAGCCCTTCGGTGGAGATATTCTCGCCGAAGGCCGGGGCGCAAAATTGCTCGGCCTGCGCCGGAAACTGCTCGCGCCAGTGGGCATAATGCTCGCGCGGGTAGTGGCACAGCGCGCGGTCCGGCCCGCCGTGGTAGCTTTTTTCGGCCTGTTCGTCGCCTTCCAGGCCGAGCGGCGTGAGCCGGATGGCGCCATCCACCTGGCGTTTGGCGATGGCGCTGGGGCGCCCGCCTTCATAGGGTTGGATGCTGCCGATGTAAACGTCTGGGTGATGCATGTGCGCCTCCGTGTCTCGCGTCGAGGGCTCAGCATAGCCTGAGTTGTTCTCGTACACTACCCGGCATTTACCTGTACGGAAGGATGTGTTTTTCCTGTCTATATTTAGGCTTTTATCGTCGAGAAAAAACCATGCGTTTCATTGTATTGAGGCATGCGGAGTCAGAATGGAACCGCTCGGGGATTATTCAGGGGCGAAGTGACAGTCCGCTGACAGAAGAGGGGCGACGTCAAATCGCTGGGCTTGGCGCTCGCTTGCAAATGTTATCGGTCACTTTGTTGATCAGTTCACCGGCTGGTCGGGCTTTTACGACAGCGGAGACGTTGGCTGAGAGATGTGGCTGCACTGTGCAAATGGATGAGCGTTTGCAGGAGCAAGATTTTGGCCGACTGGAAGGATTATCTTATGCGCAGGCCATGCGCGATTATCCAGAAGCGACGCAGTGCCTCTTTGCCGGTAAGGCAGAGGCGTCGGCTCCGGGAGGGGAGAATGCTTATGAGGTTGCCTGGCGCCTGATGGCTTGTCTGTCCGATCTGGCTGTCGATGGACAAAATCAAACGCTTGGTGTTGTTACGCACGGCCATGCTCTGCAGGCACTGATTTGGTGGCTTAAAGGGGCCGACCCGCAGGAGGACCTCCGCAGATACGGTCATCGCAATTGCGGCTACGCAATGCTTGATGCGACCGCCTCTGGTTTTAACTTGTTGAATTGGGGAGTCGCGACCCACCTGTTGCCACAAAGATAGGGCGAGGAACGGATATTCCTCGCCTGAGGGCGTCAGAAGGTGGTCCAGTTCTCTTCCGCTGCGGCGTTGGCGGCCGCGGGTTTTACGGCTGGCGCTTTCTGCGCAGCGGCTTTCACGGCGGCGGGTTCGGTCTGCTCCGCCAAACGGAACACCGAAACGCTCTGCAACAGCATGTCGGCCTGCTCTTCCAGTGAATCGGCGGCGGCGGCGGACTCTTCCACCAGCGCGGCGTTCTGCTGAGTGGTATGGTCCATTTCGACGATCGCCTGGCCAATCTGGGCGATGCCGCGCGTCTGTTCATCGGAGGCGGCGGCGATCTCGGCCATGATGTCGCGCACGTGGGTAACCGAGCGGACGATCTGCTCCATGGTATTGCCGGTGCTTTCCACCAGTTCGGTGCCGGTTTTCACCCGGCTGACCGATTCGGCGATCAGCCCTTCGATCTCCTTCGCCGCCTGGGCGCTGCGGCTCGCCAGGCTGCGCACTTCGCTGGCGACCACCGAGAAGCCGCGTCCCTGTTCGCCGGCGCGCGCCGCTTCCACCGCGGCGTTGAGCGCCAGGATGTTGGTCTGGAAGGCAATACCGTTGATCAGGGTGGTAATTTCTGCGATACGCTGCGAACTGCTGGAAATATCGCGCATGGTGCTGACCACGTTCTCCACCAGCTTGCCGCCCTGTTGCGCGGTCTGCGAGGCGTCGGTGGCCAGCTGATTGGCATGATGGGCGTTGTCGGCGTTCTGTTTCACCGTGGCGGTCAGCTGTTCCATGCTGGCGGCGGTTTCCTCGACCGCCGCCGCCTGCTGCTCGGTGCGGGAAGAGAGATCGGTGTTGCCGGCGGCGATTTCCGCCGAGGCGGTGGAGACCTGGCTGACCCCCATCTGGATCTTCTCAATCATGGTGCGCAGATTTTGGCTCATCGCCGCCACCGCGTTCAGCAACTGCCCCAACTCATCGCGGCGGGTGCTGGTCTGCGCCTGGCGCAGATCGCCGCTGGCGATGCGTTCCGCCATCGCCAGCGTACTTTGCAGCGGACGGGTGATCTGCAGCGTGATGCGCCAGGCGATAAGCACTCCGGCGATAATCGCGATCAGGGTGGTGATGCCCATCTGCAGCTGCGCCAGGTTGATGTTGCTGCGCGTCTGCGCCAATTCGTCCTGCATAAAGGCGTTCACCAGCGTGCCGATCTCATGCGCGCGTTCACCGAGCTGTCGGCTGATCTGCTGCTCGTGCTCATAGGCCGGCAGGTAGGCCGCGATACGGTTTTTGTAATCGTCCAGGGCAGCCAGCAGCGGTTGCAGCTGCGGGCGCTGCGCGTCGCTGACCCGGCGGCTCAAGGCGTTGGCCGCGTCGCGCGCGTCGTCGATGGCCGCCATCAGCGGCGCTTCGGTTTCCTTGTTCAGGCTCAGCAGCAGACCGCGCGCGCCGTAGCGCACCTGGGTCAGCTTCTGGTTCAGCTGGATGAAGGCCAACTGCAGATCGCCGTTGGTGAGCTGGCGCTCCACTTGGCTCAGGCTGGCCTGCACTTCCGACATGTTCCAGCTCTGGCGCACCGCGTCTTTCGCCGAGACCGCCTGCTCAAAGATTTTTTGCTGTTGCTGATATTCCCCAATCAGCGTCACCAGACGCTGCAGATCCTTGCGGCTTTGGGCGTCCCAGTCCAACGTCTGGCCCTGGTCTATCAGTTTGACGGCGTTATCGATATTGGCGCGGTTGTTCTGCAGATACTCCGGCTGGTAGGTCTGGCCGTACATGGCGCGGTTGTATTTGGCCTGGTTGATCTCCTCGTTCAGCCGGTTGCTGAAGTCGATGCGATCGGCGCGGGATTCGATGATGTGCAGGTATTGCGCCCCGGTGCCGGCGATGACGACCGCCAACAGCAGCAACAGCGCGAAACCGAAGCCGAGCTTTTTACCTACGGTGAGATGGGTGAACTTTCCTGCCAATGCTTGCAATGCCGCCATAGCGTTTTTCCTTCTCCGGGCGAACGTCAATTGAACAAACCATCGGCAAGAAGTGGTCAAACTTTAGCGGATTTCAGGCAAAAAAATACCCGCCGGTGGCGGGCATCTTCATCAACGGGGGCGAATTACTTCTTCGCGGCGAAGCGTGCGGCGGCTTCGTCCCAGTTGACCACGTTCCAGAACGCCTTGATGTAGTCAGGGCGTTTGTTCTGGTATTTCAGGTAGTAAGCGTGTTCCCACACGTCCAGGCCGATGATTGGGAAACCGGAAGCGCCGGCGACGGCTTCGCCCATCAGCGGGCTGTCCTGGTTAGCGGTAGACACTACGGCCAGTTTGCCGTCTTTCAGCACCAGCCAGGCCCAACCGGAACCGAAGCGGGTGGCTGCGGCTTTCTCGAACTCTTCCTGGAATTTCTCAACGCTGCCGAAATCGCGCTCGATGGCCGCTTTCAGATCGCCGCCCAGCGTGGTGCCGGTTTTCAGGTTTTTCCAGAAGAAGCTGTGGTTGGCGTGGCCGCCGGCGTTGTTGCGCATGAAGGTGCGTTTGTCGGCAGGCACTTTATCCAGATCCTGGATCAGCTCTTCAACGCTGTATTTGGCCAGCTCAGGGTAGGCTTCCAGCACGGTGTTGGCGTTGTTGACGTAGGTCTGATGGTGTTTGGTGTGATGGATTTCCATCGTCTGCTTGTCGAAATGCGGTTCCAGTGCGTCGTAAGCGTACGGCAGGGATGGCAGTGAATAACTCATAATCATCATCTCCAGTGGTGTATGGGCGGCGCAAAGGGCGAGCACCGCGTAAGCAGTCGGATCATTATAGTTAATTAAATGATATTGAAAATGATTATCAATGCCCTGCTGACTGTGTGGTTAATGAGCAAATCGCTGCGTTAACATACTGATAGAAAAGAGGCCTTGAGCGCCTCTTCATGCCTTGGCGCCGATGCGTTGGTTACTCTCTATACTGTAGAGAGCGCCGAGCCTGCTGCGACGCCGAAATGTATCGAAATGTGCCAATGCGTTCACTGAATGAGCACGAGTGTGTAACAACCACAAGCACGCTGTGGTAATATCGCCGCGTCGCGTATCAGCATAACAACAGTGACATTAGCGCTCCGCCGTTTTGGCGAGGAGCGCCATTTGAACAATGTGACAATCGAGAGTAAAGGAGACCCCCATGCAGGTCAGCAGAAGGCAGTTCTTTAAGATCTGCGCTGGCGGTATGGCAGGAACGACGGTGGCCGCGCTGGGCTTTGCCCCCGAAGTGGCGTTGGCGGAAACCCGGCAGTACAAACTGCTGCGCGCCCGCGAGACCCGTAATACCTGTACGTATTGTTCCGTCGGCTGTGGGCTGTTGATGTACAGCCTTGGTGATGGCGCCAAAAACGCCAAAGAAAGCATTTTCCATATCGAAGGGGATCCGGATCACCCGGTAAACCGCGGCGCGCTTTGCCCGAAAGGCGCCGGCCTGGTTGACTTTATCCACAGCGAAAGCCGCCTCAAGTACCCGGAATACCGGGCGCCGGGGTCGGACAAATGGCAGCGCATCAGCTGGGACGACGCCTTTACCCGCATCGCCAAGCTGGTGAAAGAAGACCGTGACGCTAACTTCATCAAAACCAACGACCAGGGCGTTACCGTCAACCGTTGGCTGACCACCGGCATGCTGTGCGCCTCGGCCGCCAGCAACGAAACCGGTTTTCTGTCGCAAAAATTTAGTCGCGCTCTCGGCATGCTTGCCGTAGACAACCAGGCGCGTGTCTGACACGGACCAACGGTAGCAAGTCTTGCTCCAACATTTGGTCGCGGTGCGATGACCAACCACTGGGTTGATATCAAGAACGCGAATTTGATTATCGTCATGGGCGGTAATGCGGCGGAAGCGCATCCGGTGGGGTTCCGCTGGGCGATGGAAGCCAAAATACACAACAATGCCAAGCTGATCGTGATCGATCCGCGCTTTACCCGAACCGCATCGGTGGCGGACTTCTACACGCCGATCCGCTCCGGGACCGACATTGCTTTCCTGTCGGGCGTGTTGCTGTATCTGATGACCAACAACAAGTTTAACCGCGAGTACGTCGAGGCCTACACCAACGCCAGCCTGCTGGTGCGGGAAGACTTTGCCTTCGAAGACGGCTTGTTCAGCGGCTACGACGCGGAAAACCGCAAGTACGACAAAACCACCTGGAACTACCAGTTCGACGAGAACGGCTTCGCCAAGCGCGACGTCACGTTGCAGGATCCACGCTGCGTGTGGAACCTGCTGAAGCAGCACGTGAGCCGCTACACGCCTGACGTGGTGACCAACATCTGCGGAACGCCGAAGGACGATTTCCTCAAGGTGTGCGAATACATCGCCGAAACCTGCGTCGCGGATAAGACCGCTTCGTTCCTGTACGCCCTGGGCTGGACTCAGCACTCGGTCGGCGCGCAGAACATTCGCACCATGGCGATGATCCAGCTGCTGCTCGGCAACATGGGCATGGCGGGCGGCGGCGTCAACGCGCTGCGCGGCCACTCCAACATCCAGGGGCTGACCGATCTCGGCCTGCTGTCGCAGAGCCTGCCGGGCTACCTGACGCTGCCGTCGGAGAAACAGACCGATCTCGAGACCTACCTGAAGGCCAACACGCCGAAGGCGCTGCTGCCGGGCCAGGTGAACTACTGGGGCAACTACCCGAAATTCTTCGTCAGCATGATGAAGACCTTCTACGGCGACAAGGCGCAGAAGGACAACAGCTGGGGCTTTGACTGGCTGCCTAAGTGGGACAAAGGCTACGACGTGCTGCAGTACTTCGAGATGATGTCGCAGGGCAAGGTCAACGGCTACTTCTGCCAAGGCTTTAACCCGGTGGCGTCGTTCCCGAACAAAAACAAGGTGGTGGCTTCGCTGTCCAAGCTGAAGTTCCTGGTGACCATCGATCCGTTGAACACCGAGACCTCCAACTTCTGGCAGAACCACGGCGAGTTCAACGAGGTGGATTCCTCGCAGATCCAGACCGAAGTGTTCCGCCTGCCGTCCACCTGCTTCGCCGAAGAGAACGGCTCGATCGTCAACTCCGGCCGCTGGCTGCAGTGGCACTGGAAAGGCGCGGACGCCCCGGGTGAAGCGCTGAACGATGGCGAGATCCTGGCGGGCATCTTCAGCCGCCTGCGCGAGATGTATGCGCGCGACGGCGGCGCGGTGCCGGAACAGGTGCTGAACATGCGCTGGGACTACCTGACGCCGGACAACCCGGCGCCAGAAGAGGTGGCGCAGGAGAACAACGGCAAGGCGCTGGCGGATCTGCTGGATGCCGACGGCAAAGTGGTGGTGAAAAAAGGCGAGCTGCTCAGCTCGTTCGCGCAGCTGCGCGACGACGGCACCACCGCCAGCGGTTGCTGGATCTTCGCCGGCAGCTGGACGCCGGCCGGCAACCAGATGGCGCGGCGCGACAACGCCGATCCGTCCGGCCTCGGCAACACGCTGGGCTGGGCCTGGGCATGGCCGCTCAACCGCCGCATTCTGTACAACCGCGCCTCGGCGGATCCGCAGGGTAAACCGTGGGATCCGAAACGCCAGCTGCTGGAGTGGGACGGCGCCAAGTGGGTCGGGGCCGATATCCCGGACTACAGCACCGCCGCGCCGAGCAGCGACGTCGGGCCGTTCATCATGCAGCCGGAAGGCATGGGCCGCCTGTTCGCCACCGACAAAATGGCGGAAGGGCCGTTCCCTGAACACTACGAGCCGTTCGAAACGCCGCTCGGCACCAACCCGCTGCACCCGAACGTGGTGTCCAACCCGGCGGCGCGCGTGTTCAAGGACGATCTGGCGGCGATGGGCAAATCCGACAAGTTCCCGTACGTCGGCACCACCTATCGTCTGACCGAGCACTTCCACTACTGGACCAAGCACGCGCGGCTGAACGCCATCGCCCAGCCGGAGCAGTTTGTGGAGATCGGCGAAAAGCTGGCGGAGAAGAAGGGCATCAAGCAGGGCGATACCGTGAAGGTCAGTTCCAACCGTGGCTACATCAAGGCCAAGGCGGTGGTGACCAAGCGTATTCGCACGCTGCAGGTGCACGGCCAGGAAGTCGACACCATCGGCATCCCGATTCACTGGGGTTACGAAGGGGTGGCGAAGAAAGGCTTTATCGCCAACACGCTGACGCCGTTCGTCGGCGACGCCAATACGCAAACGCCGGAGTTCAAGGCGTTCCTGGTCA
Source organism: Serratia sp. CY37869 (assembly GCF_052168895.1). Classification (NCBI taxonomy): domain Bacteria; kingdom Pseudomonadati; phylum Pseudomonadota; class Gammaproteobacteria; order Enterobacterales; family Yersiniaceae; genus Serratia; species Serratia sp. CY37869. The sequence continues at coordinate 185,788 of NZ_JBJNLU010000005.1, read as the reverse complement.
ACGTGGAAAAGGTGTAACGGAGACGAATTATGGCCATGCAATCTCAAGACATCATTCGTAAATCCGCCACCAATGGCTTCACGCCGGCGCCGCGCGCCCGTGACCACCAGGAAGAAGTGGCCAAACTGATCGATGTCACCACCTGTATCGGCTGCAAGGCCTGTCAGGTGGCCTGTTCCGAATGGAACGACATCCGCGACGAAGTGGGGCACAACGTCGGGGTGTACGATAACCCCGCCGATCTGACCGCCAAGTCGTGGACGGTGATGCGCTTCTCCGAGGTGGAGGAAAACGGCAAGCTGGAATGGCTGATCCGCAAGGATGGCTGCATGCACTGCGCCGATCCGGGCTGCCTGAAGGCCTGCCCGTCGGAAGGCGCGATCATTCAGTACGCCAACGGCATCGTCGACTTCCAGTCCGAGCACTGCATTGGCTGCGGCTACTGCATCGCCGGCTGCCCGTTCGACGTACCGCGCATGAACAAGGACGACAACCGGGTGTACAAGTGTACCCTGTGCGTCGACCGCGTGGACGTCGGCCAGGAACCGGCCTGCGTGAAAACCTGCCCGACCGGCGCCATTCACTTCGGCACCAAGGAAGCGATGAAGCAGGTGGCGGCGGATCGCGTCAGCGAGCTGAACACCCGCGGCTACCAGAACGCCGGTCTGTACGATCCGGCGGGGGTGGGCGGCACGCACGTGATGTACGTGTTGCACCACGCCGACAAACCACAGCTGTACCACGGTTTGCCGGACAACCCGAGCATCAGCCCGGCGGTGACCTTCTGGAAGGGCGTGTGGAAACCCCTGGCGGCCATCGGCTTTGCCGCCACCTTCGCGGCCAGCGTGTTCCACTATGTCGGCGTCGGGCCTAACCGCGTCGAGGATGAGGACGAGCACGACGAGTCGCATGACGAGGAGACGCGCAAATGAGAAAGGAAAAGCCCATTCAGCGTTACAGCGCGCCGGAGCGCATCAACCACTGGATAGTGGCGTTCTGCTTCGTGTTCGCCGCCATCAGCGGGCTGGGGTTCTTCTTCCCCTCCTTCAACTGGCTGATGAACATCTTCGGGACGCCGCAGCTGGCGCGCATTCTGCACCCGTTTGTCGGGGTCATCATGTTCGCCGCGTTCCTGCTGATGTTCCTGCGCTACTGGAAGCATAACCTGATCAACCGGGAAGATATCGTCTGGGCCAAGAACATCCACAAAATCGCCATGAACGAGGAAGTGGGTGACACCGGGCGCTATAATTTCGGCCAGAAGTGCGTGTTCTGGGCGGCGATCGTCAGCCTGGTGCTGCTGCTGGCCAGCGGCGTGGTGATCTGGCGGCCGTATTTTGCGCCGTCGTTCTCCATTCCGCTGATCCGCATCGCGCTGCTGGTGCATTCGCTGGCCGCGGTCGGCCTTATCATCGTGATTATGGTGCACATTTACGCCGCATTGTGGGTAAAAGGCACCATTACCGCGATGGTGGAAGGCTGGGTGCCGGCGGCCTGGGCCAAGAAACATCATCCGCGCTGGTACCGTGAGGTCCGCGAGAAACGACAGGAAGATAAACCCTGATGAGTATCCGCATCGTTCCTAAAGAGCAGTTAGGGGCACAGCGTGAGAAGTCCACAACGGCGGAGAACATCCCGCCGTTACTTTTCGCCAACCTGAAAAGCCTGTACAGCCGCCGCGCCGATCGTCTGCGTCAGCTGGCGGTCGACAACCCGCTGGGTGACTACCTGAACTTTGCCGCCGAGCTGGCGCAGGCGCAGCAGCATGCGTTGCACGATAACCCGCTGCAGCTCGATCTGAGTGAAGCGTTGGTGCAGGGTGCCGCCAGCGGCAAACCGCCGCTCGATCTGAGCGTGTTCCCGCGCAGCGAGCACTGGCGCAAGCTGCTGACGTCGCTGATCGCCGAGCTGCGTCCGCAGGCGCCGGAACACATTCTGGTGGTGCTGGACAACCTGGAGAAGGCCTCGGCGCACGAGCTGGAGCTGATGGCCGACGCCTTGCTCAACCGCGAGTTCGGCAAGGTGGGCAGCGAGAAGGCGCCGTTCCTCTGGGCCGCACTGTCGCTCTATTGGGCGCAGATGGCCAGCCTGATCCCCGGCAAGGCGCGCGCCGAATACGGCGAGCAGCGCCAGTTCTGCCCGGTGTGCGGCAGCATCCCGGTTTCCAGCATGGTGCATATCGGCACCGTTAACGGCCTGCGCTACCTGCACTGCAACCTGTGCGAAAGCGAATGGCACGTGGTGCGGGTGAAGTGCAGCAACTGCGAGCAGACCCGCGATCTCAACTACTGGTCGCTGGACAGCGAGCAGGCGGCGGTGAAGGCGGAAAGCTGCGGCGACTGCGGCACTTACCTGAAGATCCTCTATCAGGAAAAAGACCCGCAGGTCGAAGCGGTGGCCGACGATCTGGCTTCGCTGGTGCTGGACGCCCGCATGGAAGAGGAAGGCTTCGGCCGCAGCAGCATCAATCCGTTCCTGTTCCCGGCGGAGTAACCGCCCGGCCCCGTTCGCGCGGGGCCGGACAAGCAATTTCATAACGGGCTTCTGGCATTCGCCCGGGCGAGTTGCTACGTTTAGGCCATGACGCGCCAAGCGAAAGGAACCACGATGTTAAACACCCTGGCAAAACTGACCGCGGTCGCCGTGTTGGCGATCGGACTGGCGGCCTGCGACAACAAGGACGACACCAAACCGGCGGTGCCGCCACCGGACACCAAGCCGACCGTGACGCAGCCCGCGCCACCGCCGCCGCCTGCGCCGGTAGAGGCCCCACCCGCGCCGCCGGGGCTGAACGTGTCGCTGCAGAAGGGCAAGATCACCTTCGAGTTGCCGCCGGGCTTTAGCGATCAAACGCTGAACAGCGGCATCGTCAATGACAGCACCTCCACCATCCAGCGCTTTCTTGACGGCAAGTCGCGCCAGAGCGCGGTTTCGTCCGAAGTGATCCCGCCGGACGGCATGAAGATCAATACCAGCGACAAAATGCTGAAAGAGCTGACGCAGAGCGCCATCACGGTGCTGGCCGAGCGCTATCAGAATATCCAGACCACCAAAGAAGAGAACTTCACCGTCGGCAAACAGAAGTTTCGCCGGGTGGATACCGAGCAGACCGTCAACGGCCAAAAGGTGGTGTCCACCCTGGTGTTGACGGTGTTCAACAAACGGGTGGTAACGCTGCAAATGCTGTCGCCGGCCAAAACGCCGGAAGTGCATCAGGCGCTGGTGCAGCGGATTATCGATACTCTGGCGGTGAAGTAAGGGCATTGCGCCGCGGCCAGGACGAAGCGGAGGAGACCGGATGAAGCTTATCGGCAGTTACACCAGCCCCTTTGTGCGCAAGATTTCCGTGATGCTGCTGGAGAAGGGGATCGCGTTTGAATTCGTCAACGATCCGCCGTATGAGCCCGGCAGCCGGGTGAAGGAGCAGAACCCGCTCGGCAAAGTGCCGGTGCTGATCGCCGATGACGGCGAGGTGTTTTACGACTCGCCGATCGTGGCCGAATACCTCGAACTGCTGACGGTGGAGCCGGCGTTTTTGCCGGCCGATCGCGCCGTGGCGCTGCGCGTCCGCCAGGTGGCGGCGCTGGCGGACGGCGTGACCGAAGCGGCGGCGACGCTGTACCGCGAAAGCCGGCGTGCGCCGGAAAAGCAGGACGAAAACTGGATGCTGCGCCAGCGTGACAAGCTGACGCACGGTCTGGATGCGCTGGAGGCGCTGGCGCAGGAAAAAACGTGGCTCAATGCCGAGCGGCTGACGCTGGCGGATATCGCCACCGGCTGCGCGCTGGGCTACCTGAATTTCCGCCGCATCCTGCCCAACTGGTGCGTCCAACGCCCGGCGCTGGTCAAGCTGGCCGAACGCCTGTTCGCCCGCGAAAGTTTCGCCCGCACGGCGCCGCCCTGAACGTTCTTTTCTCCCCGCCGCGGCGGGGTTTTGCTATGCCGATACGTCTAAACTGAAAACCGAGCGACCATGAGCACTGAATCCCACCTTCTTTACAGCCAACTGCCCGCCATCGACCGCCTGCTGCGTGAACCCGCGATTGAATCGCTGGTGGCGCAGCATGGCCAGACGCTGATCGGCGAACTGCTGCGCCGGCTGCAGGCCGAGGCGCGCGACGCGATAAAACAGCAGCAACGTTTACCGGCCTGGTGCGGCGACTGGCCGCAGGCGCTGCGGGCCGAGCTGGCCCGGCAGCAACGCCCGGCGTTATTGCCGGTGTTCAACCTCAGCGGCACCGTGCTGCACACCAACCTCGGGCGCGCCCTGCTGGCGCAGCCGGTGCAGGATGCGGTGAGCGCGGTGATGGGGGAGGCGGTGACGCTGGAGTACGATCTGGACGGCGCCGGGCGCGGCCATCGCGATCGGGCGGTGGCGAGTCTGCTGTGCCGGCTGACCGGCGCGGAAGACGCCTGCATCGTCAATAACAACGCGGCGGCGGTGCTGCTGATGCTGGCGGCGATCGCCCCCGGCAAAGAGGTGGTGGTATCGCGCGGCGAGCTGGTGGAGATCGGCGGCGCGTTCCGCATTCCCGACGTGATGCGCCAGGCCGGCTGTCAATTGGTTGAGGTCGGCACCACCAACCGCACCCATCTGAAGGATTACCGCCAGGCCATCAACGAGCAGACCGGCCTGTTGATGAAAGTGCACACCAGCAACTACAGCATTCAGGGCTTTACCGCTGCGGTCGATGAGGCCGAACTGGCGCAGCTCGGGGCCGAACAGGGCGTGCCGACCGCCACCGATCTGGGCAGCGGCTCGCTGATCGATATGGCGCAGTACGGCCTGCCCGCCGAACCGATGCCGCAGCGGTTGCTGGCCGCCGGCGTCGATCTGGTGACGTTCTCCGGCGATAAGCTGCTGGGCGGCCCGCAAGCCGGCATCATCGTCGGCAAAAAGGCGCTGATCGCGCGCCTGCAGCAGCACCCGCTCAAGCGCGCGCTGCGCGTCGGCAAGCTGACGCTGGCGGCCCTGGAGGCCACGCTGCGGCTTTATTTGCAGCCGGAAAAACTGGCTGAGCAACTGCCGACGCTGCGGCTGCTGACCCGCCCGCAGCAGGAGATGCAACAGGCGGCCGAGCGGCTGCTGACGGCGCTGACGCCACGGTTCACCGCCGATTTCGCGCTGCGCGCCGAACCGTGCTGGTCGCAGATTGGCAGCGGTTCGCTGCCGGTGGATCGCCTGCCCAGCTATGCGCTGACCTTCACGCCGCGCGACGGCCGCGGCGCCACGCTGGAAGCGCTGGCTGAACGCTGGCGCCGCCTGCCGCAGCCGGTGATCGGCCGCCTTGGCGACGGCAGGCTGTGGCTGGATCTGCGCTGTCTGGAACAGGAAGGGGCGCTGATCGACGCGTTGAGCGCATCATGATCATCGCCACCGCCGGCCATGTCGATCATGGCAAAACCACTCTGCTGCAGGCGATCTCCGGGATCAACGCGGATCGCCTGCCGGAAGAAAAGCGCCGCGGCATGACCATCGATCTGGGCTACGCCTACTGGCCGCAGCCGGACGGCCGGGTGCTGGGCTTTATCGACGTGCCCGGCCACGAAAAATTCCTCGCCAATATGCTGGCGGGCGTCGGCGGCATTGACCATGCGCTGCTGGTGGTGGCCTGCGACGACGGCGTGATGGCGCAGACCCGCGAGCATCTGGCGATCCTGCGCCTGAGCGGGCGCCCGGCGCTGACGGTGGCGCTGACCAAGGCCGACCGGGTGGAGGCGGCGCGTGTCGATGAGGTGCGCGTTCAGGTGCGCGACGAGCTGGCGCGCCAGGGCTGGCCCGATGCGCCGCTGTTTGTCACCGCAGCAGTGGCGGGCGAGGGCATTGAGGCGCTGCGCGCGCATTTGCTGGCGCTGTCGCCCGGCGAGCATGCGCTGACGCGCCGTTTTCGTCTGGCGGTAGACCGTGCGTTCAGCGTCAAAGGGGCGGGGCTGGTGGTGACCGGCACCGCGCTCGGCGGCCGGGTGAAGGTGGGGGATACGCTGTGGCTGACCGGCGCCGACGCGCCGGTGCGGGTGCGCGGCCTGCATGCCCAGAATCAGACCGTGGAACAGGCGCAGGCCGGGCAACGCATCGCGCTTAACATCAGCGGCGATGTCGATAAAGACCGGATCGCGCGCGGCGAATGGCTGCTGGCGCAGCGCCCGCCGGAGGCGGCGGAACGCATTCTGGTGGCGCTTGAGACGGATCGGCCGATCCGCCATTGGCAGCCGCTGCATCTGCACCATGCCGCCAGCCACATCACCGGGCGCATTTCGCTGCTGAACGACGGGCTGGCGGAACTGATCCTCGATCGTCCGCTGTGGCTGGCGGAGAACGATCGGCTGGTGCTGCGCGATATCGGCGCGCGGCAAACGCTGGGCGCGGCCCGGGTGCTCAGGCTGAGCGCGCCCAAGCGCGGCAAGCGCCAGCCGAGCTACCTGACCTGGCTGCAGGCCCTGGCGCAGGCGCAAGACGATGCGCAGGCGCTGGCGCTTGAGCTGCCGCACGGCGCGCTGTCGCTGGCGGCGTTTGCCTGGGCGCGTCAGTTGACCGACGACGGCCTGGCGGCACTGCTGGCGAACCGCGATCTGCTGATCGTCGGTGACCGGGCGCTGGCGCAGGATCAGGTGCAACAGGCGGAAAGCCGCCTGCTGCAGGTGCTGGCGGAGTATCACCAACAGCACGCCGATCAGCTGGGCTTAGGGCGCGCCCGCCTGCGGCGCATGGCCCTGCCTCAGCAGCCGGAAACGCTGGTGTTTATGATGATCGATCGGCTGCTGAAGGCCGGCGCGCTGCGCAATACGCGCGGCTGGCTGCATCTGCCGGAACACGGCCTGGCGTTCAGCGCCGACGAGGCGCCGCTGTGGGCGCGCATCGAGCCGCTGTTCGGCGACGAGCCGTGGTGGGTGCGCGATCTGGCGAGCGAGCTGGGCGAAGAGGAAAGCCGGGTGCGCGCGCTGCTGCGCAAGGCGGCTCAACTGGGCCATGTGACGGCGGTGGTGGTGGATCGCTACTACCTCAGCCGACGCATCGATCAGTTCGCGGCGCTGATCCGCGAGCTGGATGCGGAGCGCGGGGGCGCCAACGCCGCCGATTTCCGCGATCGGCTCGGCGTCGGGCGCAAGCTGGCGATCCAGGTGCTGGAGTTCTTCGATCGCAGCGGCTTTACCCGCCGCAAGGGCAACGAGCATCTGCTGCGCGACGGCGGGTTGTTCGGTAGCGAGTCCCCTACCCGATAAACCTGACGGCGGCCCGGCTGACGTCGGGCGTTTGGGCGGCGAGAAACGCTTGTAAACGCTCGATCAGCGGCCGTTTCGCCGATTCCTCCGGCCAAACCAGATAGTAACCGTCGCCGGTGCGCACGGCGGCGTCACAGGGCACCGCCAATAACCCCTCCTCAATCGTCCGCAGGCTCAGCGCCAGATCGCCGATCGAGACGCCGTGCCCGGCGATGGCCGCCGCGTTGCCCTGTTCCAGCGAATCAAATACCTGGCCGCGCATAAGATCGATCGGGGTCGCGATGCCGCTTTTTTGCAGCCAGCGCCGCCAGTCGCGCCGATCGGGCGAAGGATGGAGCAGCGGGCAGGCGGCAAGATCGCGCTGCGCGTCGGCGAGCAGCGCAGGGGCGCAAATCGGGATCAGCCATTCGTCGAACAGTTTTACGGCGGCGGTGTTGGCGCCGAAATAGCCGTTGCCGAGCAGAATGGCGCAGTCGTAGGGTTCGCTGAAAAAGTCCACGTTGTCGATGTCCATCCACACGCTGGCTGCCTGCACTTCGAACGCCTGCGCCGTTTGCCGGAACCGGCTCAGGCAGTCCAGCAGCCAGCGCAGGGTCAGGGTAGAGGGCGCCTTCAGCCGCAGCAGATCGCGGTGGCTTCTGAACAGCTCGCAGGCTTGCTCGATGCGCGCAAACCCCTGCTGCAGCTCGGCGGCGAAGATTTTTCCCTGCGGGGTGACCTCGATGCGCGGGCCATTGCGCTGGAACAAGCGACAGCCAAAGTGCTGCTCCAGCGTTTTGATATGCTTGCTGACGGCGCTGGGGGTGAGATGCAGCGCGTCGGCGGCCAGCGTGAACGAGCCGGTGCGGGCGGCGCTTTCGAAGGCGCGCAGGGCGTAAAGCGGCGGAAGGGAACTGGCCATCGCGGCGTCTCTCAGGATGAGTCTGATTCACAGTAAACGACAGGATTACTCCTTTTTCAAGGCGGGGGCGGCGGCATCATAATGATCCGATGCCAACCGTCTGAATGTGAGTGAAATAAAGATGAACCTGTCGTTGCTGGCGGCGTATTTCGCCGCTATTTTCCTGCTTATCGCCACGCCGGGGCCGGTGGTGGTAATGGTCGCCAACACCGCGACGCGCTTTGGCGCCCGGCGGGCGCTGTGGACCGCGCTGGGCAGCAACGGGGCCTCACTGCTGCTGATCGGCATCGCTGCGCTGATCGTCACCGGGCTGTTCGCCGTCGAAAGGCGCATGCTGCAGGGGATCAGCCTGTTGGGCTGCTTGTTTATCGCCCGCATGGCGATCGCCTCGCTGTATGAGGATTTCTCCTCGCCGGCCCCCGATGCGCGGCCCGTTGCGCCGCCGCAAAAACGCTCGGCGATCGTGAACGGTTTTCTGGTGGGCATCGCCAACCCTAAGGACATCATTTTCTTCGTCGCCTTTTTTCCGCAGTTCATCGCCGTCACCCCCTCGGTCGGCGGCAGCCTGACGTTGCTGACCGCGCTGTGGGTGCTGATGGACTTCGCCATCTTGCTGGCCTATATCACCCTGCTGTCGGGAACGGCATTGCAGCGCGCGCGACGGGCGATCTCCGTCCTGTCGGCGTTGCTGTTGTTGGCGGTAGCGGTGGTGGGGGCGGGGTATGCGCTGGGGGGGCTGCTCGGCTGAAGCCGCATAAAAAACGCCGGTCGGGAAACCAGACCGGCGTTTTATCGTCGCGCTTATGCCGCGCCGTTCGGCTGCGGGGTGGGATCGCCGTTGCGGCGTTTGGCGAGGAACAGCGCCACCAACGTCAGCCAGCACAGGCCGCTGATGAGGTTGAACAGGTTGAACAACCCGCTGCCGCCCCAGACGTAGGCGACCTTGGCCAGCTCGATGCCGACGGTGAACACCATCATGCTCAGCATGCCCATGGTGGCGGACACGGTGCCTTTGCTGACGTTGCTGGAGAACAGCGTCAGGCGGTACAGCCCGGCGTTGGCGAGGCCGATGCCGAAGGCGTACAGGCTCAGGCCGGCGGTCATCCACAGGTAGGCGTGGCTGGAGAACTGAGTCGCCAGCGCGGCGATCAGCAGCCCCAGAAGCATCGGGCCAGCGCCCAGCTTGATCAGGCGCTCCACGCTGTTTTTGCCGGTCAGGCGCGCCAGCGTCAGGTTGCCGAGGATCAGTGCGCCGAACACCGGGATCTGCAGCAGGCCGTAATCCAGCGTCGACAACGACTCCCCGCTGATCAGGATCACCGGCGACTGGGCGATCCAGGCCAGCAGCGGCAGGCTGGCGAAACCGATCGCCAGGGCGCCGCACAGGAAGCGGCGGTTGCCCAGCACCTGGCGGTAGTCGCGCCACAGGTTGGCGGCGGAGAACGCCTCGCCCTGCAGCGTGGCGGTCTCCGGCATGGCTTTCCACAGGCCGTAGAAGGCGATGGCCGCCAGCGCCGCAAACAGCACGAACATGCTTTGCCACGGTGCGACGTGGATCAGCGCCGCACCGGCCAGCGGCCCCAGCAGCGGGGCGATCAGCGCCACGTTAGCCATCAGGGCGGTGATTTTGATGCACACCGCCTCTTCGAACGACTCCTGAATCGTGGCGTAGCCGACCGCGCCGATAAAGCACAGGCCGATGCCCTGCAGGAAACGCATGGCGATGAACTGCTCGATGGTGGTGACCAGCAGGATCGCCAGGCAGGAGACGATAAAGAACGCCACCCCGGCCAGCATCACCGGGCGACGGCCGCGGCGATCCGACAGCGGCCCGAGCAGCCACTGCAGGAAGATGCCGCCGGCCAGATAGGCGGTCATCGAGGTGGGCACCCACTCTTCGCCGGCGTTGAAATCCGCCACGACGGCCAGCATGCCGGGCTGAATCATATCGTTGCCGATATAGGTGGCGAACTCGAACAGCACCAGACAAAGAGGGAATAAAAGCGCCTGCCGGCCCAAACGTGCCGCAGGTGGTAATGTCGTTTTCATATTATTGTACTGATAGTAAAAGAGAAAAAGGAACTGCCAGGGCGGGAAGCGCAAACTGAGCGAGTTATGGCGGCTATTTTGCCGCCAATTGTTCACCTTCGCAATCATAAGGTGTTGTTTAAGTGCATTCTGATATTTCGCTTTTGGGTTGTCGCCGAACGCCGTGCCCGATAACCTCTTCTTAACATATCAATATGACACAAGATCGGGCGAGCGTTTGAGCGAGAAAATCGGCTGGATAGACAACCTGCGGGCGATGGCGTGCATGATGGTGGTGATGATCCACGCCACCACCTATTACGTCACCAACGGCGCGGCGATAGGGTTGCACAACTGGGACATCGCCAACGTGCTGAACTCACTGTCGCGCGTGTCGGTGCCGCTGTTCTTCATGATTTCCGGCTACCTGTTCTTCGGCGAAAAGAGCGCCGGCCGGCGGCATTTCACCCGCATCCTCTGCTGCATTCTGTTCTACAGCGCCATTGCGCTGATCTATATCGCGGCTTTCACCAAGATCGGTTTCTGGCCGTCGCTGCGCGGCATCCTGCAAAAGCCGGTGTTCTATCATCTGTGGTTTTTCTACGCCATCGCGGTGATTTACCTGCTGTCGCCGCTGATTAGCGTCAAACCGGTATCGCGCCGCTACCTGGCCGCCGCGCTGGTGATGTTGGCGGCGATCGCCAACCCGAATACCGATAAGCTGACCTTCGGCAACGCGCATCTGCTGCCGGTTAACCTGTATATCTACGGCGATACCTTCTACTACCTGCTGTATGCGTTGGCCGGACGGGCGATTGGCATGATGGAGGCGCGCGGGCGCGCCGTGGGCTGGTTGGCGGCGTTGGGATTTGCGCTGTGCGTGGCGCTGATCGCGCGCGGCACCAAACATCAGCTGTTCATCAACGGCAACTTCGCCGATACCTACTACATCTACAGCGGCCCGCTGGTGTTTATGGCGGCGGTGGCGCTGCTGGTGTGGGTGAAACACTGTCTGCCGCAGCCGATCGGCTGGCTGAGCGTATTTTCCCGCCATTCGCTGGCGATCTACGGTTTTCACGCCCTGATCGTCAACGTGATGCGCAGCCGGCACCTGGACTTCACCGGCCACCCGCTGCTGGATATCTTCTGGGTGTTCGGCGTGGCGCTGGGGGGCAGCCTGCTGCTGTCTGTCGGCCTGCAGCGGCTGGATACCCGCCGGCTGGTGTCATAGCGGCGAGGGTTGGCGCTGCTGGGCGCGGCGCAGCTGCCGCCCGGAGGAAAAACCGGCCGCCAGCGCGGCCTTCTCCAAGCCATATCCTTGCTGCAGGCGCTGTTGCGCCACCGCCAACCGCAGCTGCTCATGATATTCCCGCACGCTGATGCCGACGTGGCTGCGAAACAGCCGCGCCAGGTGGCGGCTGCTGACGTGCGCCTTCTCCGCTATCTGCGGCACCGACCAGTCGGCCTCCGGCTCTGCGGCCATCACGTCCTGCGCGCGGTGCACCGCCGGGTGCAGGTGGTTGCGGTAGCGCAGCCAGGGCGACAGCTGCGGATCGTCGCCGGCGCGGCGGAAATAAACCACCATGTCGCGTGCGACGTCGCGCGCCCGGCCGGAACCGCAGTGGCGGTGGACCAGGTGCAGCGCCAAATCGATGCCGGTGGTGATGCCCGCGCTGGTGTAGACGCCACGGTCTTCGACGAAGATGCGGTTCTCTTTCACCTGCGCCGCCGGCGCCTGGAGGCGGATACGTTCGATGACGTCGTGGTGGGTGGTGCACTGATAGCCGTCGAGCAGCCCGGCCTGCGCCGCCAGCAGCGCGCCGGAACAGATGCACACCAGGGTGATGCGCTGCCGTTGCAGATCGGGCCGCAGCGTCGCCAGCCAGCGGCGCGCCTGCTCGGCCTCCTCTCCGGCGAAATAGCGCTGCGAATCGCCGACGCCCGGCAGCACCAGGATGGCGCCGTCTTCCAGGCGTTCGGGCAACGGCTGCAGGCCGCTCAGCGTCATGCCGATGGAGCAGACGATCTGCGGCGCCGGGCTGAGGTAACGCAGGCTGAACTGCCCGGCGAGGCGCAGGGTTTCCGCCGGGCCGCTGACGTCCAGCGACAGCACGTTGGGCAACAGCAGAAAATAGACGGCCTGCGACATGGTTACTCCTGTGCGAGTTGCGCCAGCGCCTCATCCACGCTGGCGATGCGGGCGAAACGATCGACCAGTACGGTTTCAGTATGCCGCTTCAACTGCGCGGGGGTAAAGACTTCGCCGCCGGGATGGCGCATCGGGAAGGTTAACGTCGCCTCAGTGACGAAAGTCACCCGATAACCGAGATCGGACGCCACCCGGGTGGTGGTTTCGCAGCACTGCTCGGTGCGGATGCCGGAGACGATCAGGTGGTTGATGTCCCGCTCGCGCAGCCAGGCGTTGAGGCCGGATTCGGTCAGCGCATTGTGCACATGCTTGTGTATGGTGATATCCGCCTGGTGGGTGAGGAACGGCAGGCGCTGCACATGGCCCGAAGTCAGTGAGAACGGCCCTTGCGGCGAAACGTGCAGCACGTCGACCAGGGCCGCGCCGCGCTGTCGGCAGCCCGCGATCAGGCGGGTCAGCGCCTGTTGAAACGCCGGCAGATCGTCCTCCTGCCAGAATGGACGGTGCTGGAATGATTGCTGGACATCGATGATCAATAACGCGCTCTGTGACATTTTCGGCCCTCCGCCAGTGTGTGTAGCGACCATCTTGCGCCGCGCCTTACTCTGGCAGAAGGCCAAAAACGGCCATCATGATGACAACAACGGACCGACCTTAGGCTTTGCTCACCTGGCCGGCGACCAGGCGCCCCTGATGGAAGGTGGCGCTGCGCGCCGGCAGACGGGCGACCGCCTCGGCGGAACAGCTGGCGTTGACCAGCACGAACTCGGCGGCATCGCCGGCTTTCGGCCAGGCGCGCTGCCCCTTATCGTCCAGCGGCAGCACGCCGCCGGTGGAGATGGCCATGGCGCGCGACAGGTGATACTCGTCGGAACCGCGGTACAGCTGGGCGTACAGATTGGCCTTCTCCAGGATGTCGCCGGTGCCGAACGGCGACCAGTGGTCGATCACGCTGTCGGTGCCGGTCATCACGAACACCCCTTTCTCACTGAGCTGCGGCAGCGGCATCATCAGGCCGCCGATCGGCACCGTGGAGGCGATGGTGATCTGCTGCGCCGCCAGCCGGGTGGCGGTTTCCGCCAGTTCGCCCGGCGTCAGCGTGGTCAGGGCGAAAGCGTGGCTAATGGTGACCTTGCCGCGCAGCGCTGGGTTTTTCTCCACGGTGGTGATCATGTAGTTGATGGCGGCGACCCCGGCCGGGCTGGTTTCATGCAGGTGGATATCCACGCCTTTGCCGGTATCGAGGGCGATCTGGAACATGGCGTCGAGCGATTTCTCCATCGCGCCGTCGACGTTGGTCGGATCCAGCCCGCCGACGTACTGCACGCCCATCTGCATCGCTTCGCGCATCAGCGCATCGACCCTGGAGTGCAGCAGGCCGTGCTGCGGGAAGGCGACGATTTCACAGCTGAAGTCCGCCCGGTGGTTTTCCAGCGCGCGCTGCAGGTGCTCCAGGCTTTTCAGGCCGCTGACCGGATCGATATTGCAGTGGCTGCGTGCCACGGTGCTGCCTTTGGACTGCAGCAAGGCGATCAGGTTTTCCGCCCGTTGCTGCGAGGTGGGCAGCAGTGTCGGGATCAGTGTCTGCTCCAGCGCGATCATGTCCATGATGGTTTTGCCCTGGCGCGGGCGCGGCGCCTGCCACGGGCCGCTGTAGAAGGTTTTATCCAGGTGGATGTGCATATCGCGAAATGCCGGCAGCAGCAGCCGGCCCTGCGCCTTATAGCGGGGCACGCCGGCCGGCAACGCGGCGTTGGCGGCGTGAATGGCGGCGATCTTGCCGTCTTTGATCTCCAGGGTGTACAGCGCGGTGCGGGTGCCGATCACCGTTTCGCCGTCGTATTCAAAGCCGTCTTCCAGCCGCACCTCGCTCAGGCAGTAGTGGCGATCGGTCAGGGTCATCGGCGTTGGCGCACACGGCTCGCCGCCAGGCGAAGCGGCCTGCGCCATGCCGCCGGTCAGGCCGATCACTGCGCAAGCGGTGGTGAGTTTGCCGGTTTGGCTGAGGAAGGCTCTGCGGCCCGGTTGTTGAGGGTTTTCCACGTTCGGTTCCTTAATCCAGAGGTGAGGTGGGTGAAAACATCCCCCAATTTAGGAGAGGAACCGGCCGGTTGGCAGCGACATTTGCCACTGGTGACTATTCGATTTGGTAATGACCGGCGTGCGCCGGGGCAAGGATTTTCCTGGCTTGCTCTTTCGTAGCTTTAATGGCTACATTTGTAGTCATTAAAGCTACATTGAGGTCAGCGTTATGCACGATCCGATGCTCGAGTTGCTGTTCAGCGAATACCGTAGAAAAGTGCTAAGCCTGCTGTTTATTGAAGCCGGGCGTGCGTTTCATGTGCGAGAAATTGCGCGGCGCACCGCAACTCAGGCCGGCACTTTACATAAAGAGTTGAGCAGGTTGGCGGAGAGCGGCATCTTGCTCAGGCAGCGGCAGGGCAACCAAATTTGCTATCAGGCCAACGCCGATTGCCTGATTTTCCCTGAGCTGGCGGCGATTTTCCGCAAGGTTTGCGGGCCGGCGGAGTGCTTAAGGCAGACATTGGCAGCGTTTGGCGAAGCTATTGAACGCGCTTTTATTTTTGGTTCTGTCGCCAGTGGCAAAGCGACGGCGGCCAGTGATATCGATGTTCTGATCGTCGGCAAACTGTCTTTTGCGGAGGTGATTCAGGCGGTTTACCCGCTGCAGGCAACGCTGGGTCGGGAAATTAACCCCAAACTGTATTCGCCTGAAGAGTGGCGAGCGGCTTTGGCCGAGAACTCCGCGTTTATTCAGGACATTATGGATAAACCCCAACTCTGGATTGTGGGAGACAAGGATGACGCTGGACAATCTGGTCGGGCTGGGACTGGAGGTGATAACGCCTGACGCGGGGGCGATTAAAAAATTGCTGGCCGCCGCCGCTCGCAACCGACGCGATGCGGGTATCACTCAGCTTAGCAATGAGAGCCGTTTCGACACGGCATATAAGGCGGTCATGCAAATGGCGAATGCCGCTTTACAAGCCAAAGGATACCGCACGCTGACCAGCAAACCCGGCCATCACCAGATCATGATCCAATCGTTGCCGCTCACCGTAGGGCTGCCGCGAGAGGAAATGATCTGCCTGGATGCATTGCGAAAACAGCGCAACGTGGCGGATTATTCCGGCGACTTGGTGACGGACGCGGCGGTACAGGCTTGCCTTGAGCAGACAGAAGCGCTGTGGGTACGGATTATCGACTGGCTGCAGCGCGAACATCCGCAGATAGTGGCGTAAGCTGCCTTACTTCAGCCCGCAAAACGCCGCCAGCCGCTGGGCCAGCGCCAGCGTGGCGGCGGGAGCGCCGTCGCGGTAGTAGAGCGCCAGTTCGAAGCTGTCTATCGGCGGCAATCCTTCGGCCGCGCCCAGCACCCGGTGCGTCGCCAAACGGCAGCCGGCCGGCAGCAGGGTGACGCCCAGCCCGGCGGCCGAAGCGGCGGTCAGCGCCGCCAGGCTGGCGCTGCTGTAGCCGATGCGCCAGCGTTTGCCGAGGGTGTCTAGCGCCTGGCACAGCTCGTCGCGGTACAGGCCGTTCAGTGGAAATACCGCCAGCGGCACCGGCGATTGCTCGATGGCCGGGAAGGCCAGGCTGTCCAGCCACAGCAGCGGTTCCGGCCGCGCGGCGCGCGGCGGTTGCCGGCGGCGCTGCTTCACCAGGATCAGATCCAGCTCTTCACGCGCGTAGGCGTTGTGCAGATCGGCGCTCAGGCCGCTGGCGACGTCCAGCCGCAGGTGCGGGTGCTCGCGGCTGAATTCGGCCAGCAGCCCGGTGGTGGGCACGGCGAAATCCTCCGGCATGCCGATCCGCAGCACGCCGTCGCGCCAGATGCCGGTCAGCGCATCGTGGGCTTCTTCATTCAGCGCGATAATGCGGCGCGCGTAGCTCAACAGCTTGACGCCTTCTTCGGTCAGCAGCACCTGATGCGAGGAACGCTCAAACAGCGGCTTGCCCAGCATCTCTTCCAGCCGGCGCACCTGCTGGCTGACGGTGGACTGCGACAAAAACACCCGCTCTGCGGCGCGGGTGAAGCTGTTGCTGTCGCACACGGCGACGAAGCTGAGCAGCAGCTGCGGATTGAACATCGGGTAGCGATTCATTTTCCCACTGTTGGCTATTTTATTATTTAATTTCCCAATACTAGCGGCGTTGCCTACAGTAACGCAACGCTGCGGCGATCGCGCTGTGACGCCGCACTCTTCATTTCGCAGTACCAGGAATATACCTTGTTAAATCATTCTGTTAATTCACCTTCTCCACGCCGTTGGCTCAACCCCCTGTTGCTGGCGCTGGTGTTGATCGGCCTGAACATGCGGCCGCTGTTGACCTCGATTGGCCCGTTGCTGCCGACGTTGCGCCAGGCTACCGGGCTGAGTTTTGGCGGCGCGGCGCTGTTGACCACGCTGCCGGTGCTGATGATGGGCCTGATGGCGCTGGCGGGCGGCGCCATCAACCGACTGTTCAGCGAACGCAGCGCCGTGGCGTTGAGCCTGCTGGCGATCGGGCTGGGCGCGCTTTGGCGCGAACTGGCCCCCGGCAGCGTGCAACTGCTGATGAGCGCGGTGCTGGGCGGGCTCGGCATCGGGGTGATCCAGGCGGTGATGCCCGGCATCATCAAGCATCACTTCCTCAAAAGCATGGCGCTGGTGGCCGGGCTGTGGTCGGCGGCGCTGATGGGCGGTGGCGGGTTGGGGGCGGCGATCACCCCGTGGCTGATGAGCGTAGGGCACGACTGGCACAGCGCACTGGCCTGGTGGGCGTTGCCGGCCCTGGTGGCGCTGCTGGCCTGGTGGCCGGTCAGCCGTGGGCTGTCTCGCCTGGGCGCGGCGGGCGAAAACCGCGGGCCAAGCCTGCTGCGCAACCGGCGCGCCTGGCTGCTCGGCGCCTATTTCGGCCTGATCAATGGCGGCTATACCAGCCTGATTGCGTGGTTGCCGCCGTATTACATGCAGCTCGGCTGGCAGCCGCAGGCCAGCGGTTCGCTGCTGGCGCTGATGACCTTCGGCCAGGTGGTGGGGGCGCTGCTGTTGCCGGCGCTGGCGTGCAATCATGACCGGCGGCCGCTGCTGTTGCTGGCGCTGATGATGCAACTGATCGGTTTTATCGGCCTGATTTACCTGCCGCAAACGCTGCCGTGGCTGTGGGTGTTGCTTTCCGGGCTGGGGTTGGGCGGCGCGTTCCCGCTGTGCCTGGTGTTGGCGCTCGATCACCTGCACCAGCCGGCGGCGGCCGGGCGGCTGGTGGCCTTTATGCAGGGCGTTGGCTTCCTGCTGGCGGGTGTCACGCCTTACCTTTCCGGCCTGCTGCGCGACTACAGCGGCGGCTTCGTGCTGGACTGGCAGATCCACGCGCTGCTGGTGGTGGTGCTGATCGCCATCACCTGGCGCTTCCATCCGCACAGCTACCGGCGGGCGTTCGCCGAATAATATTTCTGTCATTGCCGCTCCCTATAGTGACGTTGCTTTTACTTCTGGGCGATAACAACGAAAAGGGACAATGACATGCACAACACCAAAACCCGGCTGGCGCTGCTGGTCGGCTGCATGGCGCTGAGCGCCAACCTGTGGGCCGACGCGCAGCCGGTGCCGGCGACGTTGGCGGGGCATGCGCTGCTGCCGGTGAAATCCGCCGTTTCCACACCGAAGGACGCGCCGAGCGATCTGCAGCAGAGCGGCAAATACACCAGCGGGAAACGCGTCACCGAGTTGGGCAGCGTGGCGGGTAAATCCGCCGATCGCCTGACCGGCATCGGCCTGCCGATCAACGGCCAGCCGCTGCAGGGCCACTCCGGCATCAAACACATGCCCGACGGCACCTACTGGGTGCTGACCGACAATGGTTTCGGCAGCAAGGCCAACTCCCCGGACGCCATGCTGTACCTCAACCACTACAAGATCGATTTCAAAGACGGCACGGTCGCGCCGCTGAAGACGGTGTTCCTGCACGATCCGGATAAAAAGGTGCCGTTCCACATCATCAACGAGAGCACCGAGCAGCGCTATCTGACCGGCAGCGATTTCGATCCGGAAAGCTTCCAGTTTGCCGACGATGCCTTATGGATCGGTGAAGAGTTCGGGCCTTACCTAATCAAGGCCGACCTGAACGGCAAGGTGCTGGCGGTGTTCGACACCAAAGTGGACGGCAAGGTGGTGAAATCGCCGGACAACCCGACGCTGACCCTGCCGGGCGCGCCGGACGGCAAGCAGAACTTCCAGGTGGCGCGTTCCAAAGGCTTTGAAGGCATGGCCGCCTCGCCGGACGGCAGCAAGCTGTACCCGCTGCTGGAAGGGGCGCTGTGGGATGGCGAACAGTTCGAGAACGTCGGCGGCAAACGCTACCTGCGGGTGCTGGAGTTCGACGTCAAACAGCAGGCCTGGACCGGCCGCAGCTGGCAGTACGTGCTGGAAGACAACCAGAACGCCATCGGCGATTTCAACATGATCGACGCCACCCAGGGGCTGGTGATTGAGCGCGACAACGGCGAAGGCACGCCGGATAAAGCCTGCGCCGCCGGCGCGCCAACCGACAACTGCTTCAGCCAGGTGGCCAAGTTCAAGCGGGTGTATAAAATCGCCTTCTCGGACGCCAACGTCGGCAAACCGGTCGAAAAATTGGGCTATATCGACCTGATGAACATTCAGGATCCGAACAAGCTGGCGCGCAAGCCGCTGAACGACGGCGTGCTGACCTTCCCGTTCTTCACTATCGAGAACGTGGACGTGGTGGACGCCAACCACATCATCGTCGGCAACGACAACAACTTCCCGTTTTCCTCCAGCCGCCAGCCCAATATGGCGGATGACAACGAGTTCATCCTGCTGGACGTGAAGGATTTCCTGAAGTAGCGCTCCCCGGCCGCCGAATCGCCGGCGGCCGCCATTTCCCGCTTAGCGCAGCGAACAAACTGCGCTATAATCAGCGCCTTGCTTCTTCTCTTCTCCAAGGAAGATCCTCGTCCCCGGTGGGGCGGCCGGACTTCAAATCCGGTTGGGGCCGCCAGCGGTCCTGGGCAGGTTCGACTCCTGTGATCTTCCGCCAATCAATGTCTCCCAATCTCCTCTGTGATTGTCGGCTCCGGTAGGGGTAATTTGCTTCTTTCGCTTTGTGATAGCGCAGCTTGCGTGGGTAGAAGAAACGTTCATGAAGAAGGACTATGAGGCAGTAAGCCGTTGACGTAAAAACCGCTTACGCGGCCTTTTTATTTCTGAGAAACAGGGCAAGCAGATACAGGGCGCCCAGCGGCAGGGCCATGACATAACAGAATGCATAATACAGGATCAGCACGCCATTTTTGCCTATGGTATCGGCGAACAGTCCGCGGTGCCAAAATTCTTCACTCGTGAACTGCAGGGCGGCCATTTCAGTGCCTTTTTTAGCACAGGGATACAGTAAAAAGCTCAGGATGGAGAGGATCAACGAAAGTGCGATATTCACCATGTCCTGGAAAGAATAGATGTAATAAAGCGCGATAAAAAAGTAAGTCACGCCCCACACCTGACTTTTCCAATAATACGCTTTGGTCATTTGTGCCTCCCTGGACATGAGTTCCTTTCTGTTTTCGTGCTTGGCGAAATGGAATATCGATGCCATTGCCCGCGTTGCGCGGTTTACCCAAGACGTCTGAGTATGCGCAGGGCTTCGGCAAAATGCCATATTACCGGCTTATCTGGCAGGCGTATTTGGGTTCTGTCGCGAGCGTCCCTCTCCCCAACACATAGCCCCCTCACTCCCGCTGCAAAAAGAACTGCTTGATGGTCTGCCGCAGCCAGCGGTGCGCCGGATCGCGATCCAGGCGCGGGTGCCAGGCCTGGACGATAAACACCGATTCAAGCTCGAGCGGCAGCTCGATCTCCGCCAACGGCAGGTGGATATTGCTCACCCCCTGCAGCACGTGGCGCGGCAGCGGCAGGATAAAGTCCGACTTCATGGTCAGCATCATCGCCGAATGAAAGCCCGGCAGGGTCAGGGCGACGTTGCGCTGCAGGCCGAGATCGCGCAGCGCGTCGTCGATCGGCCCCTGCGTTCGCCCGCGGCGAGAAACGCTGATATGCGGGTAATGGGTCAGGGTTTCGGGCGTTACCCGGCCGATGATCGGGTGCCCAGGGCGCACCAGCGCCTGAAAGGTGCTGGTGAACAGGCTCTGCGTTTTGATTTCCGGGTGCCAGTCGCGCGAGGAGCCGATCACCAGATCCACCTTGCCGCTGCGCAGCGCATCATCCTCGCCGTCGCTTTCTGCGATAAACTTCAGGCCGCTTAACGGCGCCATGTCCCGCAGCGTTTCCAGCAGGCCGCCCGCCAGCGCGCCGATAAAAATGTCGTTGGCGCGAATGGTGAAGGTTCGGGTCAGCTTGCCGGGTTCGAATGCATCATTCGGTGCGATCAGCGCGGCAGCCTGTTCGATGATCTCGCCGAGCTGGCGTTTCAACTCCAGCGCGCGCGGCGTCGGCACCAGATGCTTGCCGGCTCTGACCATGATCGGGTCGTCGAACTGCCGGCGGATGCGCCCAAGAATGCGGCTCATTGCCGGCGCGCTCAGATTCATCTTCTCGGCGGCGCCGCTCACGCTCCCTTCTTCCAGCAGCAGATTCAGCGCATAGATCAGGTTGAAATCAATTTTTTGCGGCATGTCCTCTCCGGTGGTGGTGCACTCAGTGGATTGCGTTTTGTGCAACTAGTTAATTACATCATTTCATTTTAAACAATCGAAATAAGCCCGGATACTGCCCACGACAACAAAGATTGAGGCTGAAACAGCAGGAGTGGGGAATGGTTGAGGTGTCTGTTACGCCGCATCACAAGAATAGATGGCTCGCCAGCGCCGGCGAAATCAACGGCCGTACCTGGCTGGGGTTGTTCGGCGTGTTTTTGGCGGTGATGGCCAGCGGCGTGGGGGAAAACGCCAGCAAGTTCGCGCTGGCGGATATACAGGGCGGCATGCTGCTGAGTTTCGATGCCGGCAGCTGGCTGACCACGTGCTACGTCACCGGTTTTGTGATCGGTTCCGGGTTCACGCCCTGTTTTTGGCCGACCTTTTCGCTGCGCCGGGTGGCGCTGACGATGTGCGGCATTTACCTGGCCGGCGGGCTGCTGACGCCCTGGCTGAGAGAACAATATGGCGTGCTGCTGGCGGTGCGCAGCCTGCAGGGCTTCGCCGGCGGCGCGTTGCCGCCGATGCTGATGACGGTGGTGCTGCGTTTTATGCCGCCGCTGATCAAGGTGCTGGGACTGGGCGCCTACGGCTGGGTCTCGGCCTGGAGCGCTACGCTGGGCGCCACCGCCGCCGCCTTCGCCTTTCACTGGGGCTGGAGCGGATATTTCTACTGGAACCTGCCGCTGATGGCGATCGCCGCCGTGTGCATCGGTTACGGCCTGCCGCAGGATCCGTTGCGGCTGGAGCGCCTGCGGCAGTTCAACTGGCGCGGCCTGCTGCTCGGCGGCATGGCGCTCGGCATGCTGACGATGGGCATCTCACAGGGGGAGCGCCTCGACTGGCTGAACTCGCCGCTGATCTACGTTTTATTGTTGGGCGGCATTGGGCTATTGGCATTATTTCTGATTAACGAATGGTATCACCCGCTGCCTTTTTTCAATTTGCAGCTATTAAGCAAAAGGAACTTGTCCTTCTCCTTAATTACGCTGGGTGGCGTGCTGTTAATTATGGTGTCGCTGGTCAATATCACGTCGGGATATTTATCCGCGATTCAGGGTTACCGTCAGGAACAAACCTCCGACTTAATGCTGTGGGTGGCGTTGCCGCAATTAATTACGCTGCCGATCGTCGCCATAATTTGCAATACGCCGCGGGTGGATTGCCGCTGGGTGCTGGCGATCAGCCTGCTGTTGATGGCCACCGCCTGCGTACTGGCCGCCCAGCTGACGCCGGAATGGAACGGCGACACGTTTCGCGTCATCGCACTGTTGCAGGCGATTGCTCAACCGATGGCGATCATCCCGTTGCTGATGCAGGCGACCGGCGGGCTGTTGCCGACCGACGGGCCGTTTGCGGCGGCGTGGTTCAACGCGGTGAAAGGTTTCGCCGCCACCGCGGCCGGCGGCGCCATCGCACTGCTCAGCCGGCAGCGCGGGGATTATCACGCCGGTACGATCGCCGACGGCTTCGGCTCGGCCTATAGCCGCGCATCGGGATCGGCGGAGCAGTTGGCGCAGCTTGCCGCCCGGCAGGGCCACGTGCTGGCCAGCGCCGATCTTTATCTGTTGGTTGCCGGCCTGGCGTTATTACTGACCGCGCTGATTTTAGTTATGCCGACCCGTATTTACCCGCCGCGTTCGGTCGCTGCCTGACATTTTATCATCAGACATAAATATTAAGTGGAGTCACTTTTATGGCTAACAAGAAAGTCGCCGTTGCCGTATTGGCGGTTGCCGTCATTACGCTGGGGTTATTAATCAATAAGTTCTTTATTAAAGAAACACAGCAGAATACCAACGACGCCTATATTCGCGCCGATATCTCGCGTATTTCACCGCAGATTGCCGGTGAAATTGCGCAGGTGTTGGTCAGGGACAACCAGTGGGTCAAACAGGGGGAATTGCTGGCGGTGATCGACCCGCGTGAATTCAACGTCGCGCTGGCGCAGGCGACGGCCCAGGAGCAATCCGCCCGCGCCCGACAGGACGACGCCGGGGCCAACCTGACCCGACAGAGCGCGCTGATCGCCGCCGCGTTGGCGGAGCGGCAGGCGGCGCAGGCGGAGCTGGCGTTTGCGTGCCAGGAGCAGAACCGCTACCAGAGAATGGCCAGCAGCGGTGCGGGGTCGCAGCAGGCGGCGCAGCAGGCGACAACGCGGGTGCACACGCTTTCCGCCAATGTGGCGCAGGCGGAGGCGACGCTCAAAGCGGCGCGAAACATGGAGCAGGTGCTGCAAGCCAAGCTGGCGGACAGCGATGCCGAGCTGATGCTGGCGCAGGCGAAGAAAGCGATGGCCGAGCTGAACCTGTCTTACACCCGTATCACCGCGCCGATCGGCGGCGTGATCGGCAAGAAAAGCCTACGGGTCGGGGAGTTCGTCAAACCGGGCGATGCGCTGCTGGCCATCGTGCCGCAGGACAAGCTGTACATCATCGCCAACTACCAGGAAACCCAGTTGGAAAACATTGCGCACGGGCAGTCGGTAGACATCCATATCGATACCTTTCCCGGCCAAACGCTGAAAGGGCTGGTGGACAGCATCGCGCCGGCTTCCGGCGTCAGCTTCGCGGCCGCGGCGCCGGAGAACGCCACCGGCAACTTCACCAAGATCGTTCAGCGCATCCCGGTGAAGATTGTGTTTGATATCAACAAAGAGCACGCCACCTTGCTGAGCGCCCTGCGCGTCGGCATGTCTGCGGACGTCAGCATCAATACGCTGGACGGGGGCTTGCAATGAACAGAGTCGTGATCCCGCTGCTGCTGATTGCGCTGAGCGGCTGCCGGGCGGTAGGGCCGGACTACGCTCGGCCGCAGAACGCGCTGCCCGAAAGCTGGGGGGAGCAGGCCGGCGGCGGGGCGCTGCCGGTGGCCTGGTGGTCGATATTCAACGATGCGTCGCTGTCGCAACTGGTGCAGCGCGCGGCGGCCGGCAACCTGGATCTGCAGCTCGCCACGGCGCGCATGCAACAAAGCCGCGCCTTGCTGGGCGTGACGGAGGCGGCGCTGATGCCGGATCTGAGTCTGGACGGCGCTTATCTGCGCCAACGCGCCACCTCGGTGGGCAGCATGGATCCGTCCGGCAACGGCGGAGAGGCGGATTATAACCTCTGGCGCGGCGGAGCCAGCGCCACCTGGGAGCTGGACATGTGGGGCAAGCTGCGTCGCGCGTCGGAAAGTGCGCGCGCCAGCTTCGCCGCTTCGCAGGAGAACCGGCGCGCACTGCTGACGTCGGTGACGGCGGAGGTGGCGAGCGACTATCTGCGCCTGCGCGCCACGCAGCAACAGCTGGCGGTGGCGCAGGAAAACCGCACTACGGCGCTGCGCACGCTGCAGCTGACGCAAAACCGTTATCAGAGCGGCGCGGGCAACGAACTGGATGTCGATCAGGCGCAGGTGCAGTTGGCGCAGGTGGATGCCCTGCTGCCGGCGCTGTTCGATCGGCAGGAACGCTTGATCAACGCCATCAGCCTGCTGTTGGGCGAGCGACCGGGCGCGCTGACAGCGATGTTGTCGCCGACGGGGCCGCTGCCGACGCTGGCGCGCGCCGTGCCGATGGGGGTGCCGTCGGATCTGGCGCTGCGCAGGCCGGATATTCGCGAAGCGGCGGAGCGTTTGCATCAGGCGACCGCCGAGATCGGCGTCGCCACCGCCGACTACTACCCGCGCATCACGCTGACCGGCAATGCGGGCTATCAGGCGTTGGCGCTGGCGGATATGGGCAGTTGGTCCACGCATACCTTCGCCATCGGCCCCGCCCTGTATTTGCCGCTGTTCGACGGGGGGAAAATCACCCAACGGGTGCGCCTGAGCGAATACCGGCAGCAGGAAATGGCCATCGCCTACCAGCAAACGGTGCTGCGCGCCTGGCACGAGATTGACGACGCGCTTGCCGGTTATCGCGCCCAGCAGCGCCGCCAGACGCACCTGGCCGAGGCGCTGGCCGCCAACCGACACGCGTTTGCGCTGGCGCGCGACAGCTATCTGAACGGCGCCAGCGATTTTATCCACGTTCTGAGCACGCAGCGCGCGCTGCTGGATCTGCAGTCCGCGCAAATTGTTTCAGAGGAGGAGACGGCGATCGCCGTGGTGAATATCTATCGAGCGCTGGGCGGCGGCTGGGAACACACCTACCCGTCTGCGGCGCCACAGGAGAAGGCCGATGCACAACACGCTGAATAAGATTGTCGACGAGATGCTGGAAAGGGACACCCGCCGCAAACGGGAGGCCCGGGTGAGCGCCGTGCGGCAAGTCACCGCCCGGATCCGTCGCATCACGTTGAGCGGCGATGATGTGGATAAGTTTATCGCCGATCCGCGCGCGCAGGAGCCGGCCAGTTGGGTCAAAGTGTTCTTCCCGTGGCGCGACACGCTGGCCGGGCGGGCTTACACCCTGAGCGGCATCGACAAACTCGCCCGCACCTTCGATATCGATATGGTACTGCACGGCGAAGGCCCGGCGTCGAACTGGGCGCGCGACGCGATGCCGGGCGACAAGCTGGGGTTCGCCGGCCCTTGTTCCGGCGGCTTCCGATTGTTGCCGCAAACTCGCTGGCTGCTGTTGCTGGGCGATGAGACCGCGTTGCCCGCCATGCGCACCATTCTCGCCTCGCTGTCCGACCCGTTGCCGGTGCTGTGGTTCGCCGAAGTGGGCGATGCGCAGGAGATTCAGGATGTCGATTGTTCCTTCTTGCAGGTGAACAGCTGGCAAATTCGCACGCGCCATTTTGACAGCGTGATGAACAGCCCGCTGGTGCAGGCCGTCAGCCATTGCGAACTGCCGCCCGGCGAAGGGCAGGTGTGGCTGGCCTGCGAGCAGCAGATCGCCGCATACCTGAAGGCGCGCTTTATCAACGAAATGGGCGTCTCCCGTGCGGCGCTGTTTGCCAAGGGGTATTGGAAAAAGGGCGAAGCCAACTTCAAGGGCGCGATTTAACTCAGCCGAACGAGGATTGTTATGATTAAGAGAGTGTTATTGGCGGTGGACTGCTTTGAGCACAGCGGCAATGCCCTGGATTTTATGGCGCGCCTGCAAGGCAGCATCGGCGACGTGATCGTACTGACGGTGGTGGACAATGCCTTCACGCTCAGCCGTAGCGGCCTGCGTTTCGACAGCGAGGAGCGCGAGGAGTATCCCGCCGCGCAACGGGAAGAGGCGCTGGCGGAAAAGCAGGTCGGGCAGGTGACGCGGGCGCTGAAACAGCAGGGTTTCAACGCCCAGGGCTTGCTGGCTGCGGGGACGCCCATCGAGGTGATCCCGGAACAGATGGCGCTGTTCAACTGCGATTTGCTGATCATCTCGCACCGCCACCTGTCTTCGTTGGGGCGCTGGTTGAACGCCTCCGTCACGCGTGGCCTGCTGGATGAGATTGGCCAACCGGTATTGGTGATCCCGCGCTAAGCTATGGGTAAGGGCAGCCGCATGCGGCTGCACGCGTTCGGCGACGAAGGCCGTACATACCGGAGGTCAACATGCGAAGTCTGGAAGATCAACTTGCCGCTTATGCCGCCTATCATCGCGATGCGCGCAATATCGTCACGCACTTTATCGGCATCCCCCTGATCGTCGTCAGCCTGCTGGTGCTGCTCTCCCGGCCGGCATGGGGTGCGGGATGGCTGCCGTTTTCGCCGGCCTGCGCGGTGGTGATCGTGTCGGCTCTCTATTACCTGCGGCTGAGTCTGCGGCTTGGCGTCATGATGTTGGCGTTGCTGCTGCTGTGCCTCGGGGTCGGCGCCTGGGTGGCGTCGCTATCGACGACGGCGTGGCTGAGCGTCGGCATCGGCGGTTTCGTCATCGGCTGGCTGTTTCAGTTTGTCGGACATTTCTGGGAGGGACGAAAACCGGCGTTTATGGACGACGTGACGGGCCTGATCATCGGCCCGCTGTTCGTGCTGGCGGAAGCCTGCTTCCTGGCCGGCGGGCTGCGCGAACTGCAACGGAACATCGAAATGCGATCGGGCAAAGTGCGCAACGGGAGGGTATAAAATAAGGCGTCATAGGATTTTTCTGCGAGGCCCCTTTTGAAAAAAGAGGCCTGAAGACGACGGATTATGCGTATTGGATCAATTTCCAGGTGACCCCTTTGCCGCCATAAGGAGGCATGATATTGCCTTTAGCGATTGGCGCTGTGGTTGAGGGTTTGCCAACCACTTCCCAGACGCCGCTTTCCGGGCATTTCTGTCCTGTCGTGGCTGTAGTGCCAATAGGTGATTTAGACATAAGATCTTTCCTTAATCAATGCAGCGCCACAGTAGCGCTGTTCAGAAAGATATTTACACGTTCGTGTATATATTCAACCCTGTTCGGTCAATACGGACTATGTGTTTAAATCTCCAGTTAATATTGTCTTTTCCGTTTTTATTTTCGTTTTTTTCATTGTTTTTGTTTCAAATTATATTGTTTTTATATGCTTTGTTATTTTGTATTCTAATAAGAAATTGCAATGAAAATGTTTAATTTATTATTTTATATTTAAGGTTTTCGATTTTTTTCTTTATCGTGCGGACACTGAAAATCTGGATTATGTCGCTTATTTTTAAGAGCGTTGTTTGCCTGGCCGGCGAAGCCCCCCGCCTCCAAGCTCGGGGGGCTGAATGTATTTACCCGATCGCTGGGTAATCGGTGTAGCCTTCCCGGCTGCCGCCGAAGAATTTCTCTTTGATTGGCGCATTCAGCGCCAGCCCGTGCTGTAGGCGGTGAGGCAGATCCGGGTTGGCGATGAACGGGCGGCCGAAGCCGATCAAGTCTGCCCAACCTTTGGCCAGCGCTTCTTCAGCGCGTTCAGGCGTGTATTTGCCCGAGTAAATCAGCGTGCCGCGGAAAATCAGGCGCAGCGATTCTTTGAACGCCGCCGGCATCACCGGGGCATCATCCCAATCCGCTTCGGCGATGTGAATATAAGCGGCGCCGATATCGTTCAGCACGCTGGCCGCCGCCAGATAGGTGGCTTCCGGGGTATCGTCCTGCGAGCCCATCAGAGTGGTCAGCGGCGCCAGGCGCACGCCCAGTTTCTCTTTGCCGATGGCGTCCGCGACCGCCTGCGCGACTTCCCGCAGGAAACGCAGGCGATTTTGCAGTGAACCGCCGTATTCGTCGTCGCGCTGGTTTTCCCGTGAGTCGATAAACTGATTGATCAGATAGCCATTCGCACCGTGCAGCTCTACGCCGTCGAAACCGGCGGCGATGGCGTTGCGTGCCGCCTGGGCGTAGTCGTTAACGATCGCCGGGATTTCTTCCCGCGTTAAGGCGCGCGGTGCGGAGTGTTGCACCATTTCACCCACGCCATGTTCCGGCCCGCGGCCTTCGACATCCACGAACACCTTGACCCCGTCGGCCTGGATGGCGGAGGAGGAGACCGGCGCGGCGTGGCCAGGCTGTAAAATGGTATGCGACACGCGGCCGACGTGCCAAAGCTGCGCGAAGATCTTGCCGCCGGCCTGATGTACGGCGTCGGTGACTTTTTTCCAACCGGCGATGTGTTCCGGGGTGTAAATGCCGGGCGTCCAGGCATAACCCTGGCCCTGCTGGCTGATCTGCGTGCCTTCGCTGACGATCAGCCCGGCGCTGGCGCGCTGGGCATAATATTCAGCCATCATGTCGGTGGCGACGTCGCCGGCGCCGGCCCGTGAACGGGTCATGGGTGGCATGACGATGCGATTGTTCAGCAATAAACCGTTTAAAGAATACGAGTCAAAAAGCATGGCGCTTCCCTCATGTGAATTAGGCCGTGGGGCGATGATGTTTTGCTGAGGCCATTATATTTCGTCGTTTAATTCTAAAAACGCGCACAATAACAAAACACTTTTGCTCTGTGTTCAATAGTCGCGGCAGCCGCCGGTGAGCCGGTATGGCGGGTGGGCCAGGTGGCGAGAATGAACCCGATGTGCGCACGGGCGACGGCGGCTATTGCCTGTCGGCGCGTGGCTGAGATAGAGTCGGCTGCTGTTTTTCCCCACGATTTTTAACAAAATCGCAAAAGTCTTTTAGCCTTCCGCCTGCTTATCTTTGGTGTGATCAATGTCATACTTTTGGCATCTTAACTTTCCCGCGCTTCGGCAGCGGTTAACCGGAGTTGTTGAATGAAAATTAACTTTCCCTTATTAGCCCTGGCGGTGGGGGCGTTCGGCATCGGCACGACCGAGTTTTCCCCGATGGGGTTGCTGCCGACGATCGCCAAAGGGGTGGACGTCTCCATCCCGATGGCCGGCATGTTGATCAGCGCCTACGCCGTTGGCGTGATGGTCGGCGCACCGCTGATGACGTTGCTGCTTTCTCACCGGGCGCGCAGAAGCGCGCTGATCTTCCTGATGGCGATCTTTACCCTGGGTAACGTGCTGTCGGCGGTTGCGCCTGACTACACCACCCTGATGCTGTCGCGCATCATCACCAGCCTGAACCACGGCGCGTTCTTTGGCCTCGGTTCAGTGGTGGCCGCCAGCGTGGTGCCGAAAGAGAAACAGGCCAGCGCCGTGGCGACCATGTTTATGGGCCTGACCATCGCCAATATCGGCGGGGTGCCGGCCGCGACCTGGCTGGGTGAAACCATCGGCTGGCGCATGTCGTTCCTGGCGACGGCAGGGCTGGGCGTGATCGCCATGCTGGGGCTGTGGTTCTCGTTGCCGAAAGGCAGCGCCGGCGCACGCCCTGATGTGAAACGCGAGCTGTCGGTGTTGGTGCGCCCGCAGGTGCTGTCCGCCTTGCTGACGACCGTGCTGGGCGCGGGCGCGATGTTCACGCTCTATACCTATATCTCGCCGGTGTTGCAGCACATCACCGATGCGACGCCGCTGTTCGTGACGGTCATGCTGGTGTTGATCGGCGTCGGTTTCTCCATCGGCAACTACCTGGGCGGTAAATTCGCCGACCGCTCCGAGAGCGCGACGCTGAAGGGTTTCTTGCTGCTGCTGGTGGTCATTATGCTGGTGATCCCGTTCCTGGCGCGCAGTGAAATCGGCGCCGCGGTCAGCATGGTGATTTGGGGTGCGGCGACCTTTGCCGTGGTGCCGCCGCTGCAGATGCGCGTGATGCGTGTCGCCAGCGAAGCGCCGGGCCTGTCGTCCTCGGTCAACATCGGCGCCTTTAACCTGGGCAATGCGCTGGGCGCCGCCGCCGGTGGCGCGGTAGTCTCCGCCGGGCTGGGATACAGCTTCGTGCCGGTGATGGGGGCTATTATTGCCGGATTGGCGCTGTTGCTGGTGCTGTTCACCCACCGTCAGGCCGAAAAAGTGGCCTACGCCAACGGGTAAACGATAATGTGCGGCGGGGTTCCCCGCCGCGCTCACTCAAAGCCGAGCTGGCTGAACGCATCGTCCTGCGGGGCGTAGCCGAGCAGGCGACGGGTCTCTTCCAGCGACAAACGCGTATAGCGGTTATTGGAAACCCCGTGCACCACCGCATATTGCACCCCTTCGACACGAATACAGCGATCCAGCAGATCGGCGGCGTCGCGATGGCTGAGAAAAGCGCTCATGTCGCGGGCGCTAAGCTGTTCGCCCCGGCTTAGAGTGGTGAAGTTGGCGATGCGTACCGACAGGGCGGAAAGCCCCTCCTGATGGGCGAAATAGGCGGCGATGCCTTCGCCGAACGCCTTGCTGGCGCCGTACAGATTTTTCGGCTTCGGGGCGTCATCCGGGCGGATTTGATAATCGAGCGGGTAGCCTTCCACCGCCTGCGCGCTGCTGGCGAACACTACCCGGCGGCAGCCGGCGTCTTTCGCCGCGCGGAAGATATTGAAGGTGCCGAGAATGTTGTTGTCCATCAGCGAACCGCAAAAATCGGCGTCGGGAGCCGGATCGGCGGCCAGGTGCAACACGGTGTCGATATTGGCGCAGGCCTCACGGCAGGCGTCGAGATCGGCGATGTTGAAGCTGATGACCTCATCGCCGGGCCGGCGATCGCGCAACAGAGCGAGATCTCGTTCCGCCAGCCGCAATGCATAGCGATCGCCCACTGCCTGGCGAAACGCGGTGGCGACTCGGCCGCCGGCGCCGGTAATCAAAATCCGTCCTACATCAGTACGCAACACCATGGTGACTGTCATCCCTACTCTCGATTAAGCGTTGACCAGTAATAATCCCCCGTGTGATTTTTGTCTAGTTGTTTTAATTAGTTATTCTGATGTTTATTTGCCGTATTCAATTGCGCACGGTGATTTTTACGCGGGTGAATATCGTGGAATGATAACAATATTCGATGAGGTTTGGCGATGTATTTGCCTTGATGGCTGCGAATATTGCCAGAAAAGCCGATTGGCCGCTGGAAAATGCGTGTTTCGCTTTAGCTTGATAGTGAATTATTAGGTTAGTTAATCTTATGTTTTTTTGACGTGAAGCCGGGCGATACTCTCTCATCCCTCTCTATCGCTCGCGCGATATATCATCGGCGCAGTGATCCCGGTAGAGGGCGGCATGCATTATTTCGCGCATTGAGGCCGTTTTGCCTTTGCGATCACAGTTCGGCAATTTGCCGTCGCAAAGCCTTGCTCCGCTAAAATCTGCGGTGTTAACGTCATAACTCAACCGATTTAGGGTTGTTACTGCTGCGGCAGGCAAAACCTAAACCTCGCGTTTCTGTTCCCCGATGGGGCAGAGGCCGCGAGGTTTAGGTTTTTTTTTGCGCCGAATTTCGCTCCTGCGCCAGGCCAGCGCAAATGCGGGATCGGCAGAACGCGAAGTCTAAGGATAACCGTATGAAATATGACACATTAGCCAGTGAGATTTTGGCCGGCGTCGGTGGCCGCGACAATGTGAAAAGCCTGGTGCATTGCGCCACCCGCCTGCGTTTCAAGCTGCGTGACGACCGCCGCGCCAACGCGGCAGCGCTGAAGAAAAACCCGGGCGTCATCATGGTGGTGGAGAGCGGCGGCCAGTTTCAGGTGGTGGTGGGCAACCACGTGGCCGAGGTGTTCGACGCGGTCAACCGAGTCGGCGGGTTAGCCGAAGGCGCGTCGAGCGGCAGCGATGCGGACGTTAAAAAAGACAATCTGCTCAGCCGCTTTATCGACGTGGTTTCCGGCATCTTCACCCCATTGCTCGGGGTGATGGCTGCCTCGGGGGTATTGAAGGGGTTGCTGGCGCTGAGCCTGGCCTGCGGCTGGCTGCTGGAAAGCAGCGGCGCCTTTAAAATGTTGTTCGCCGCCAGCGACGCATTGTTCTATTTCTTCCCGATCATGCTCGGCTACACCGCCGGGAAAAAATTCGGCGGCAACCCGTTCGTCACCATGGCGATCGGCGGCGCGTTGACGCATCCGCTGATGATGGCGGCGTTCGAGGCGGCGCAACAGCCGGGCGCGGTGCGCGAATATTTCTTCGGCATTCCGCTGACTTTTATCAACTACAGCTCGTCGGTGATCCCCATCATCTTTGCGGCCTGGGTATCCTGCCGTCTGGAGCCGCTGTTTAACCGGGTGATCCACAGCGCGCTGCGCAATTTCATCACGCCGCTGCTGTGTCTGGCGATCACCGTGCCCCTGACCTTCCTGCTGATCGGCCCGGCGGCGACCTGGCTCAGCCATCTGCTGGCCAACGGCTATCAGGCCATTTACGCCTTCAACCCGATCATCGCCGGCGCTTTCATGGGGGCGATGTGGCAGGTGTGTGTGATCTTCGGCCTGCATTGGGGGCTGGTGCCGTTGATGATCAACAACCTGAGCGTGCTGGGGCGCGACACCATGGTGCCGCTGCTGCTGCCAGCGGTGATGGGGCAGGTCGGCGCCACGCTGGGCGTGATGCTGCGCACCCGCGACGCCAAGCTGCGGGCGCTGTCCGGTTCGGCCATCGGCGCCGGGATTTTCGGCATCACCGAACCGGCGGTGTACGGCGTCACCCTGCCGAACAAGCGTCCGTTTATCTTCGGCTGCATCGGCGGCGCGCTGGGCGGGGCGGTGATCGGTTACTTCCATACCTCGGTCTACTCGTTCGGCCTGGTGAACGTGTTCACCTTCGCGCAAATCATTCCCAACGGCGGCATCGACGCCACGGTGTGGGGCGCGATCGGCGGCACTCTGCTGTCGTTTGTGTTCGCCGCGCTGGCCAGCTACCTGTTCGGCGTCGCGCCGGCGGAAGAGACGGCGCCGCCTGAAGCCGCCGCGCCGCTTAACCGCAAGCAGGCCATTCTCAGCCCGATCGCCGGCGACATTGTGCCGCTGGAGCAGGTGAACGACGCGACCTTCGCCAGCGGCCTGCTGGGGAAAGGGGTGGCGATCGCGCCGCAGCAGGGGCGAGTGGTGGCGCCGGTGAGCGGCAGCGTGGCGTCGCTGTTCAAAACCAAACACGCCATCGGCATCGAATCGGACGATGGCGCGGAGATTCTCATCCACGTCGGCATCGATACCGTGAAGCTCGACGGGGCGCATTTCACCGCCCACGTGCGGGAAGGCGAGCGGATCGCGCCGGGCGATCTGCTGATCGAGTTCGACCAGGCGGCGATCCATGCCGCCGGCTATGACACCACCACGCCGATCATCATCAGCAACAGCGATGACTACGTGGACGTGTTGACCAGCGGCCTGTCTCCGGTGCAGGAACAGGCGCCGCTGCTGACTTTATTACGTTAATTGAGGAGCAAGCGATGAACGGCAAGTTTCCGCAACATTTTCTGTGGGGCGGCGCGGTAGCGGCGAACCAGGTAGAAGGCGCGTATCAGGCCGACGGCAAGGGGCTGTCGACCTCCGATCTGCAGCCGCAGGGCATCTTCGGCGCCATCACGCCGCGCACGGCGGGCGACAGCGGCATCAAGGACGTGGCGATCGATTTCTATCATCGTTACCCGGAGGATATCGCGCTGTTCGCCGAGATGGGTTTCAAGTGCCTGCGCACCTCGATCGCCTGGACGCGCATTTTCCCGCAGGGCGATGAAGAGACCCCGAACGAAGCCGGGCTGGCGTTTTACGATCGGCTGTTCGATGAGATGGCGAAATACGGCATTCAGCCGCTGATCACGCTGTCGCACTATGAGATGCCTTACGGTCTGGTGAAGCGCTACGGCGGCTGGGGCGATCGCCGCACCATCGATTTCTTCGAGCGCTATGCGCGCACCGTGTTCGAACGCTATAAGCACAAGGTTAAACACTGGCTGACCTTCAATGAGATCAACATGTCGCTGCACGCGCCCTTCACCGGGGTTGGCCTGCCGCAAGAGAGCGACAAGAGCGCCGTCTATCAGGCGATCCACCATCAGCTGGTGGCCAGCGCCAGAGCGGTGAAGGCCTGTCACGAGATCGTGCCGGAGGGGCAAATCGGCAACATGCTGCTGGGCGGCATTCTGTATCCGCTGAGCTGCAAGCCGGAAGATCTGCTGGAAACCCAGCGGCAAAACCGCGACTGGCTGTTCTTCGGCGATGTGCAGGCGCGCGGCTATTACCCGGCCTACATGCAGCGCTTCTTCCGTGAAAACGGCATTCAGGTGGCGATCACCGAGGAAGATCGGCAAACGCTGCGCGAAACCATCGACTTCATCTCGTTCAGCTACTACATGAGCGGCTGCGTTACCGCCGACCCGGAGCAGTATGAAACGGCGCGCGGCAACATTCTCGATATGGTGCCGAACCCGCACCTGGCCAGTTCGGAGTGGGGGTGGCAAATCGACCCGATCGGGCTGCGCTACCTGCTCAACGTGCTGTACGACCGCTATCAGAAGCCGTTGTTCATCGTCGAGAACGGGCTGGGCGCCAAAGACCGCGTCGAGGCCGACGGCAGCATCAACGACGACTACCGCATCAACTACCTCAATGACCACCTGGTGCAGGTGGCCGAGGCGATCGACGACGGCGTCGAGGTGATGGGCTACACCAGCTGGGGGCCGATCGATCTGGTCAGCGCCTCGAAGGCCGAAATGTCGAAGCGCTACGGCTTCATTCACGTCGACAGAGACGATGCCGGCAACGGTAGCCTCGAGCGCCGCCGCAAGAAGAGTTTCTACTGGTATCGCGATGTGATCCACAGCAACGGCGCCAGCCTGAAAGACCGGCGCTAACCCTTCAGCCCGGCGGCAAACGCCGGGCGTTAACTAACCTTATTCGCTGCTGTTCATGATGGGAAATTCTCTCCCAGGGAATGCTGTTGCCCGCAGTCAGCCGTTATGCGGAGAAATATAATAATGATGAAAAGCTTATTACCTCGTTCCATGACCCTGGCGGCGCTGGCGCTGCTCTGTAGCCAGGCGCAGGCGGAAACGCTGCAAACCGGCAAGGACGTTGAAGCTCCCACCGCCAAATGGGAAGGGGTGGCGCTCGGCTTTGAACCGCCGCAGCCTGGGCTGTTGGGGGATATGCTGGGGATCAGGCCGATCCTGGAGGATCACGGTTTCCACTATAATCTCGGCTACCTCAGCCAGCTGTCGTATAACGCCGGCGGCGGTTACAACCACGATAAACAGGCGTCGTACATCGACCAATTTTCGCTGACCTTCAGCCAGGATCTGCAGGCGCTGACCGGCATTCCGGATGCGGCGATCGAAGGCAATATCGTCAACCGCAACCATGACAACAACCTGACCCGCGATCGGCTGCAGGATCCGCGCGTCGGCCTGACCGATCTGTCGCAGGAGAGCTTTGGCGGGCAGTCGATCACCCGGCTGGGCTGGTTGACCTTCAGCCGTTCCTTCCTCGACAGCCGGCTGCAATGGCGTATCGGCATGATGAACAAGGTGCAGGATTTCGATCAGATCATCCCCTGCGATTTTCAGACGCTGACGCTGTGCGGCGGCAAGTCCGCCAACTCGTTGACCTGGTACAACTGGAACGTGCATTACTGGGGCACCACGCTGCAATACAAGCTGACCGACGGCCTGACGCTCAAGGGCGGCGTGATGGAGCAGAACCCGAGCGCCCCCAGCCGCAGCCACGCCTGGAGTTGGTCCACCAAGGGCAGCAAAGGCTTCCTGCTGCCGATGGAGGTGGAGCTGAAAACCCACGCCGTCAACCAGCTGCCGGGGGTGTATAACCTGGGCGTGCTGTTCACCAACGCGCGCCAGAGCGATCTTTATGAAGGGGTATCCGGCGGGCCGGGCGCCAGCGATCCGCAGGGCTATCGCAGCCACGATCGCACCTGGTTCCTGTATACCGGTTTCAACCAGCAGGTGACGCGCCATGCGGATGACGTCAACCGTGGCCTGAGCGTGTTCTACAGCCTGGGGCTGGGGGATCAGCGCAGCAACTACCTGCACTGGTCCACTTCGACCGGCATCCGCTATCGCGGGCTGTTCGATGCGCGGCCGGACGACTGGCTGGGGCTGGGCGTTTCGGTGGTGAAACTGAGCGACCGCTATAAAGACAATCAGCGTTACCTCAACGAGATGAGCGGCATCAGCGATTATCACGATCCGAACTACCGGCCGGTGCCGGGCCACTCGGTGACGGCGGAGCTGTACTACCGCGTTAACGTCACGCCGTGGCTGCAGCTGCAGCCGGGCCTGCAATACTGGCATCATCCGGCGGGCGTCAGCGAGACGCAGGACGCCTGGGTGACGGCGTTGAAAACGGTGGTGACCTTCTGATCAGGCCGCGTCGTTCTCGCGGTAGCGCCGGCGGGCGTGCTCAAACCAGCTGGCCGGCACGTTGTGCGGCGGCTGCTGTAATCTGAGCAGCCCCTGTTCGACGATATGGCTGGCCTGGCGCCACAGCGTCGGGTCGCCTTCGGTCAGCACTTCCAGCAGGCGCTGTTTCTCGATCAGATAGGTTTGGGCGAAGTGGCTGTCGTAGTCAAGCAGCGAGCGGGTGTTGTCGATCAGATCCGCCAGTTTGATGGTTTTGGCCTGCGGCGATGCGCTGGCGCTGTGGCGCCGATCGCGGTTTTTACGCTCGAAGCGGTTGCCGTCCTCGGCGTGGCTGACGTTGGTTAACATCCGCACCAGCTCCGCTACCTGCGGCCCAAAGTGGCTTTCGATATCGCCGAGGGTGGTGGGCGTGTCTTCCACCGTGTCATGCAGCCAGGCGGCCGCCAGCATCTCTTCGGTGTGCGGCACGCTGCGTACCAGCTCCATGACCGCCTGCGGGTGGACGATGTACGGATCGTTGGTGTATTTGCGGCGCTGATCGATGGCCGCATGCGCCTTGGTGGCGTAGCGGCGCGCGCGTTCTGCAAGCGTATTCGTCATTTCCTTTCCCTCCAGGCATCCTCTGCATGAAAAAAATGTAGCATACCTCACAAGAAATAGCTTGCGATTACATCGTGCGCTATCTATATTCACTCACATGAAAAGCACCGATACCGAACAACCCAACGCGAAGAACCTGCTGCTGCTCGATCAGCAGCTCTGTTTCGCGCTGTACTCCGCCAACCTGGCGCTGCACAAAGTCTACCGCAAGCTGTTGAATCAGCTCGAGCTCACCTACCCGCAGTATCTGGTGATGATGGTGCTGTGGGAACGCGATCGGGTGACGGTATCGGATATCGGCGAGCGGCTGTTCCTCGATTCCGCCACGCTGACGCCGCTGCTGAAACGGCTGGAAACCGCTGGTTTGCTGGTGCGCTATCGCGCCACTACCGACGAGCGCCAGGTGATCATCGCGCTCACCGAAGCCGGCCGCGCGCTGCGTGAACGGGCGCAGTCGGTGCCCGAGGCGGTGATGTGCGCCACCGACTGCAGCCTGGACGAGATCGTCTCGCTCAAACAGCAGCTGGAAAAGCTGCGCGGCAGCCTGATCGATCAGATTTGACCCACCGACGCCGGACGCAAGAACGGCAGGGGTGGTCTACACTGGTTAATAAGCGTCAAAAATAAGTAGTGCACGATTTAATCGTAAAAGATATATATGTGACCGGCTACCCCTCGCGGGGGCCGTTGTCATCTCGCCAACCAGCAAGAAGGAATGAACGATGTCTATTGAGAAAGTGGTTTACCGCGCTCACGCCACCGCAACCGGCGGCCGCGACGGCCGTGCAACCTCCTCCGACGGCGTGTTGGACGTGAAACTGGGCGTACCGAAAGAGATGGGCGGCGCCGGCGGCGAAGTCACCAACCCCGAGCAGCTGTTCGCCGCCGGTTACTCGGCCTGTTTCCTCGGCGCGTTGAAGTTTGTCGCGGCGAAAGAAAAGGTCAAAATCCCGGCCGAAGCGAAGATCGACGGCACCGTCGGCATCGGTGAAATCCCGAACGGCTTCGGCATCGAAGTGCAGCTGGATATTTCGCTGCCGGGCATCGAGCGCAGCGTGGCGGAAGATCTGGTGAAAAAGGCGCACGTGGTGTGCCCGTATTCCAACGCCACCCGCGGCAATATCGACGTTACGCTGAACGTTAAGTAAGTTTTTTGCCGACACCATGGAAAAAATGGAGGGTTTATCCCTCCATTTTCTTTGATATCCCGTCTGAAAAGTGCTCAAAAAAGCGGTAAATTTTGCCCGTTTTGTGAGAATTCTCTTGATTATTACTCGCAAAATAACGCTTATTGCCGGTTGGCTGAACCAGAAGCCGCAATCAGTGTCTGACTGAGTCAGAACCGCTACACCGTCCCCGGAGCCACCGCGTTACATGAACAAAGTTAAATCGCTATCACAGCAGAATTTATCGTTATTGTTAGCGATCTATATCGGCATCTTTCTAAACCTGTCCGTTTTTTATCGCCGTTTTGATTCGCTGGCGCACGGCATTCAGGGAATTAAGCTTATTTCGGCGGTGACGGAAGTCATCGCTATCGTCCTGTTCACGTTCTTCATCATGCGGCTGGTATCGCTCGGCGGCCGGCTGTTTTATCGCATCGTCGCCTCGCTGCTGGTGCTGATTTCGGTTGCCGCCAGCTACTACATGACGTTTTTCAACGTGGTGATCGGCTACGGCATCGTGGTGTCGGTGATGACCACCGATATCGATCTGTCGAAAGAGGTGGTGGGCCTGCATTTCGTGCTGTGGATGGTGGCGCTCAGCGCCTTGCCGCTGCTGCTGATCTGGAAAAACAGCCTGCGCTTCACCCTGATCGAACAGCTGAAAACCCCCGGTCACCGCATCAAACCGCTGCTGGTGTTGTTGGCGGTGGTAGCGTTGGTCTGGCTGCCGCTGCGCATGCTGGACGACGAGCAAAGCGTGCAGGAGAAGCTCGCCAACGTCGATCTGCCGAGCTACGGCGGCGTGGTGGCGCACTCGTACCTGCCGTCTAACTGGCTGTCGGCGCTGGGGCTGTTCGCCTATACCCGCTATGACGAAAGTCAGGATCAGAGCACGCTGTTCGATCCGGGCAAACACTTTACCTATGTGCCGCCGGCGGACATCGACGATACCTACGTGGTGTTCATCATCGGCGAGACCACGCGCTGGGATCACATGGGCATGCTGGGCTACGAGCGCGATACTACGCCGCGCCTGTCGAAAGAGAAGAATCTGGTGGCGTTCCGCGGCGAGTCTTGCGACACCGCCACCAAGCTGTCGCTGCGCTGCATGTTCGTGCGCGAAGGCGGCACCGAGGACAACCCGCAACGCACGCTGAAAGAGCAAAACGTGTTCGCGGTGATGAAGGAACTGGGCTTCTCTTCCGAGCTGTTCGCCATGCAGAGTGAGGTGTGGTTCTACAACAACACCGAGGTGAACAACTATTCGTTCCGCGAGATGATCGCGTCCGAGAAGCGCAACGACGGCAAGGCGGTCGACGATATGCTGCTGGTGGACGAAATGAAGGAGTCGCTGGCGCGTTATCCGAAGGGCAAACACCTGGTGATCCTGCATACCAAAGGCTCGCACTACCTGTACTCGCAGCGTTATCCGCGCAGCTATGCGCGCTATCAGCCGGAGTGCATGGGGGTGGATGACTCCTGCACCAAGGCGCAGCTGATCAACGCCTTCGACAATACGGTGCTGTATACCGACAGCTTTATCAGTAATGTGATCGACCAGGTGCGGGACAAGAAGGCCATCGTGTTCTATGCCGCCGATCACGGCGAGTCGATCGGCGAGAATACGCACCTGCACGGCACGCCGCGCGAAATGGCGCCGCCGGAACAATTCCGCGTGCCGATGATGGTGTGGGCGTCGGACAAGTTCCTCGAGAACCCGCAGCACCTCAGCGCCTTTGAGCAACTGCAGGCGCAGCAACGCATCGGCAGAACGCATCGCCACGTCGAGCTGTTCGACACCATCCTCGGTTGCCTCGGCTACACCTCGCCGAACGGCGGCATCGTGGATAAAAACAACTGGTGCCATCTCCCGCAGAATAAAACGGCGCCTGCCAGCCTGTAATCCCTCCCGCCGGGTGCCTTGCGCACCCGGTAATTTCCGCCAATACATTCTCTTCATCAATTATTCCGGTGTGTGCATACGGTATACTTGCGCACTTCCCC
The DNA here is from genome assembly GCF_052168895.1 of Serratia sp. CY37869. Taxonomy (NCBI): domain Bacteria; kingdom Pseudomonadati; phylum Pseudomonadota; class Gammaproteobacteria; order Enterobacterales; family Yersiniaceae; genus Serratia; species Serratia sp. CY37869. Next base: position 145,555 of record NZ_JBJNLU010000005.1, on the reverse strand, counting down.
TTCTAACCGGAGATTTCCATGACCCTGCGCGTGGCGTTTATCGACGATCATGACATTGTGCGTTCGGGCTTTGTGCAGCTGCTGTCGCTGGAGGCCGATATTCAGGTGGTGGGCGAGTTCAGCAGCGCGGCGCAGGCGCGTGCCGGCCTGCCGGGGCTGGAGGCGGAAATCTGCATTTGCGACATTTCGATGCCCGACGGCAGCGGGTTGGATCTGCTGGCGGACATTCCCTCCGGCATCCGCGTGGTGATGCTGTCGATGCACGATAATCCGGCGCTGGTGGAAATGGCGCTGGAACGCGGCGCCAGCGGCTTTCTCTCCAAGCGCTGCAAGCCGGAAGATCTGATCACCGCCGTGCGCACCGTCGCCGGCGGCGGCGTCTATCTGATGCCGGAAATCGCCCAGCAGCTGGCGCGGGTGAAGGTGGATCCGTTGACCCGCCGCGAGCGCGAGATCGCGCTATTGCTGGCACAGGGCCAGGAGGTGCGCGAGATTGCCGCCGCGCTGGGGCTGTCGCCGAAGACGGTGCATGTGCATCGTGCCAACCTGTTCGCCAAGCTGGGCATCACCAATAACGTTGAGCTGGCCAGACGGATGCTGAACCTGTGACGCAGCGTCTGATCACCCAGCTGGCGCTGTTCTTCATTTATGCCGCCAGCGCATTTTGCCTGTGGGGCATCGGCACCGTGCTGATCGACCCGCCCTGGCAGGCGCTGTTGCTGTTCCCGTTCGGCCTGCGCATGGGCATTTTGCTGCAGAGCCCGTACCGTTTCTGGCCGGGGATCCTGCTGGCCGACCTGCTGCTGATGGCGCTGCTGGCGGACCAGTACGGCTACGGCCCGGCGCTGTGGGCGTCGGTGGCGGTGCTGGTGCTGACGGTGCTGCTCAGCCTGCTGGCCTCGCCGTGGCTGTTGCGCCATCAGCAGAGCGACAGCGAATGGCGCTGGCCGCTGTTGCAGGGCGCGGTGGTGGCCGCCGCCGCTTTGCTGCAGGCGCTTGTGTGGCAGCTGGTGAGCGGCGAAGGCGCCCGCGCGCTGCTGCTCGGCCTGACCGGCGGTTTCACCATCGCGCCGACCTGCCTGCTGTTGTGGCACTATCTGGCGCGCCAAATCTGGGTGCCGCTGGAGCCGGGGCTGATCCACAAGCCGGTGGAGCTGCGCCTGGGCCACCTGGCCAGTTATCTGCTGCTGTTTGCATTCAGCATCTGGCTGCAGCAGCAGGTTAACGCCGCCGAGCTGCGCCGCTTTGCGCCTTTCTGCCTGGCGATCCCTATCGTGTTCATGTCTTACCGTTATGGCTGGCAGGGCGCGCTGTTGGCGACGCTGCTCAACGGCGTGGCGTTGATGGTCAACGAGCCGCCGCAGCCCGAGTCGCACCGCGACTTGCTGTTGTCGCTGCTGGCCCAGAGCCTGACCGGGCTGCTGCTGGGCGCCGGTATTCAGCGCCAGCGCGAACTGAATCAGCAGCTGCGGCTGCGGCTGGCGGAGAACCGGCAGCTGGCCCGGGCGCTGGTGACGGCGGAGGAACAAACCCGGCGCGAGGTGGCGCGCGAGCTGCACGATGAAGTGGGGCAGACCATCACCGTGATCCGCACACAGGCCAGCATCGTTAAACGCCTGGCGCCGGAGCCGGCGGTGATCGGCTGCGCCGACACCATCGATGCGTTAGCGCTGCGGGTCTACGATGGGGTGCACGATGTGCTGACCCAGCTGTGGCCGGCGGCGCTGAACAACCTGCCGCTGTCGGCGGCGGTGGCGGCGATGCTGCGGGAGTCGCTGCCGCAGGACGCCTCGTTGGTGAGCAGCATGCAGTGGCAGGTGCCGGACGAACTGCTGGATGAAACGCTGAAAATCACGCTGTACCGGGTGTGCCAGGAAGGGGTGACCAATGTGTGCCGCCACGCCGGCGCCAGCCGCCTGGAATTGGACGCGCGTCTGCAGCCGCGCAAAGGCGCCGCGCCGCAGATTGCCTTGACCATCCGCGATAACGGCGTGGGCTTCGATGCGGACCACCATCAGCCGGGGTACGGCCTGCGCGGCATGCAGGAGCGCATCAGCGCTCTCGGCGGCAGCCTGCGGCTCACCTCTGAGCGGGGCGCCTGTTTGAGTGTGATCTTGCCCACAGTTTCACCGGCGCAAGCGCAAAACTAGGAAAAACTCCTAACCGCGTCGGGAATCCGGCGTAAGCCTCCCGCGCGCGCGGGGAGCATCATAGCGGCACTTTATTCAATCCTCTGAGGTTCCACATGTGGTCTTTCCTTAAAAGCCGCCCGGATGCGCCGCAGGTCACCGATCAACGGCAGATCGACGCCAGCTACAAGTACTGGCGCATCCAGCTGATGTGCACCATGTACATCGGCTACGCCGCGTTTTACTTCACGCGCAAAAGCTTCAACTTCATCATGCCGGCGATGCTGAGCGATCTGGGCCTGACGATGTCCGACGTCGGCATCCTCGGCACGCTGTTCTACATCACCTACGGCTGCTCGAAATTCATTTCCGGCATGATCAGCGATCGCTCCAACCCGCGTTACTTTATGGGGCTGGGCCTGATCATGACCGGGGTGCTGAATATCTTCTTCGGCCTCAGTTCGTCGCTGCTGATGCTCGGCACGCTGTGGATCCTCAATGCCTTCTTCCAGGGTTGGGGCTGGCCGCCGTGCTCCAAAATCCTCACCAGCTGGTATTCGCGCTCCGAGCGCGGCAGCTGGTGGGCGATTTGGAACACTTCGCACAACGTTGGCGGCGCGCTGATCCCGCTGCTGGTGGGCTTTATCTCGCTGCACTTCAGCTGGCGTTACGGCATGATCATTCCCGGCATCATCGGCGTGGTGCTCGGCCTGCTGATGTGCTGGCGCCTGCGCGACAAGCCCTCCACCCTGGGGCTGCCGAGCGTCGGCAAATGGCGCAACGACGCCATGGAGCTGGTGCAGGAATCGGAAGGCCAGGGGCTGAGCAACCGCGAGATCATCAAGCGCTACGTGTTGACCAACAAGTACATCTGGCTGCTGGCGGTCTCTTACGTGCTGGTGTACATCGTGCGCACCGCGATCAACGACTGGGGCAACCTCTACCTGACGCAGGAAAAGGGCTATTCGCTGATGACCGCCAACTCGGCCATTTCGCTGTTTGAAGTGGGCGGCTTTATCGGTTCGCTGGTGGCCGGTTGGGGTTCCGACAAGCTGTTCCGCGGCAACCGCGGCCCGATGAACCTGATCTTCGCCATCGGCATCTTCCTGTCGGTGGCGGCGCTGTGGCTGATGCCGGGCGTCACCTACCTGCTGCAGGCCTGCTGCTTCTTCGCCATCGGCTTCTTCATCTTCGGCCCGCAGATGCTGATCGGCATGGCGGCGGCGGAGTGCTCGCATAAAGATGCGGCGGGCGCGGCGACCGGTTTCGTCGGCCTGTTCGCCTACCTGGGCGCGGCGTTGTCCGGCTACCCGATCGCGCGGGTGATGGAAATCTGGCACTGGAACGGTTTCTTTGTGGTGATTTCCATCGCCGCCTGCCTGTCGGCGCTGTTCCTGCTGCCGTTCCTGCGTGCGCAGACGCCGGTGCTGAAAACCGCCAAAGCCTGAGTAAAATGCGCTGCGTAACCCCCGGCGCAGCGCATTATGGCGCTTTTATCACCACTTGAAATGCAGGGGAAAAAAAGTGATTGACGCCTATAACCGCCAGCAGTAAGATGCGCCCCGCATCGGCGAGTAGCGCAGCTTGGTAGCGCAACTGGTTTGGGACCAGTGGGTCGGAGGTTCGAATCCTCTCTCGCCGACCACCATTCGAAAAACCTGCTTTTAAAGCAGGTTTTTTTTCGTCTGCGGTTTATGAGGATGAGTACCTCCGCAGGAGGTTCGAGCCTCGCGAAGCGAGACAACGTTGCTTTAGCAACGGCCCGCAGGGCGCGCATCAACGATGCGCGTAATCCTCTCTCGCCGACCACCATTCGAAAAACCTGCTTTTAAAGCAGGTTTTTTTTCGCCTGCGGTTTATGAGGATGAGCACCTCCTACGATACGACCGGCTTCGCTTTATGGCACGTGTCAATCCGCCAGCCTCGTGAAATATATTTATCCTTTACGCTTAATTAATTCAAACTCCTTATTCCAGTTAGGTTCTTTTTCTCATATTTAAATAAATTCACTCTTGCTGAATAAAACCCAGTTGATAGCGCTCTTGTTTTTACGCCTTTTTTATTTATAGTCTGAATGTACGCGGCGGGAATGATTTTTTTCCGTTACGTGGAAAAACGCTGTTTTTATTTGTTGACTTTAATCTTCGTGGATTATTGCGGAATTTTTTCGCTTCGGCAATGCGTAGCGACGATTAACTCTTTTATGTTTATCCTCTCGGAATAAAGGAATCAGTTATGCGCAAATTTAATAAACCGCTGTTGGCGCTGTTGATCGGCAGCACGCTGTGTTCCGCGGCGCAGGCCGCCGCGCCGGGCAAGCCGACCATCGCCTGGGGCAACACCAAGTTCGCCATCGTTGAAGTTGACCAGGCGGCTACCGCTTATAATAATTTGGTGAAGGTAAAAAATGCCGCCGATGTTTCCGTCTCCTGGAATTTATGGAATGGCGACGCGGGCACGACGGCCAAGATTTTATTAAATGGCAAAGAGGCGTGGAGCGGCCCTTCAACCGGTTCTTCCGGTACGGCGAATTTTAAAGTCAATAAAGGCGGCCGTTATCAAATGCAGGTGGCATTGTGCAATGCCGACGGCTGCACCGCCAGCGACGCCACTGAAATTGTGGTGGCCGACACCGACGGCAGCCATTTGGCGCCGTTGAAAGAGCCGCTGCTGGAAAAGAATAAACCGTATAAACAGAATTCCGGCAAAGTGGTCGGTTCTTATTTCGTCGAGTGGGGGGTTTACGGGCGCAATTTCACCGTCGATAAGATCCCGGCGCAAAACCTGACCCACCTGCTGTACGGCTTTATCCCAATCTGCGGCGGCAACGGCATCAACGACAGCCTGAAAGAGATCGAAGGCAGCTTCCAGGCGCTGCAGCGCTCCTGCCAGGGCCGCGAGGATTTCAAAGTCTCCATCCACGATCCGTTCGCCGCGCTGCAAAAAGCGCAGAAGGGCGTCACCGCCTGGGATGACCCCTATAAGGGCAACTTTGGCCAGCTGATGGCGCTGAAGCAGGCGCGTCCCGATCTGAAAATCCTGCCGTCGATCGGCGGCTGGACGTTGTCCGACCCGTTCTTCTTCATGGGCGACAAGGTGAAGCGCGATCGCTTCGTCGGCTCGGTGAAAGAGTTCCTGCAGACCTGGAAGTTCTTCGACGGCGTGGATATCGACTGGGAATTCCCGGGCGGCAAAGGCGCCAATCCGAATCTGGGCAGCCCTCAGGACGGGGAAACTTATGTGCTGCTGATGAAAGAACTGCGGGCGATGCTGGATCAGCTGTCGGCGGAAACCGGCCGCAAGTATGAGCTGACCTCCGCCATCAGCGCCGGCAAGGACAAGATCGACAAGGTGGCATACAACGTCGCGCAGAACTCGATGGATCACATCTTCCTGATGAGCTACGACTTCTACGGCGCCTTCGATCTGAAAAACCTGGGGCATCAGACCGCGCTGAATGCGCCGGCCTGGAAACCGGACACCGCCTACACCACGGTGAACGGCGTGAATGCGCTGCTGGCGCAGGGCGTCAAGCCGGGCAAGATCGTGGTCGGCACCGCCATGTATGGCCGCGGTTGGACCGGGGTGAACGGCTACCAGAACAACATTCCGTTCACCGGCACCGCCACCGGGCCGGTCAAAGGCACCTGGGAGAACGGCATCGTGGACTACCGCCAGATCGCCAGCCAGTTCATGAGCGGCGAGTGGCAGTACACCTACGACGCCACGGCGGAAGCGCCTTACGTGTTCAAACCTTCCACCGGCGATCTGATCACCTTTGACGATGCCCGCTCGGTGCAGGCCAAAGGCAAGTACGTGTTGGATAAGCAGCTGGGCGGCCTGTTCTCCTGGGAGATCGACGCGGACAACGGCGATATTCTCAACAGCATGAACGCCAGCCTGGGCAACAGCGCCGGCGTTCAATAATCGGTTGCAGTGCGTTGCCGGGGGATATCCTTTCGCCCCCGGCTTTTTCACCGCCGAAAGTTTTTTTACGCCGCACAGATTGTGGGCCTGCCCGGCGAAAAATGCGCTCATCGGACTCACCCTTTTGGGTAATCCTTCAGCATTTCCTTCTGTCTTTAACGGCGATCACAAAAATAACCGTTCAGATATTCATCGTTCAGCAACAAAGTTTTGGGGTTTTTTAGCGGAGTTTAAAACCAGTAAATTTATCAGGGTCAGACCAATGCGCTAAAAATGACCGCTTAGCATAAATTTTCATGCTGGAACTGTTAACAAAAGGTTTTTTTTATGTTTGTTTGCTGTTTCTCACAGTCTGCGTAAATCCCCACTGGTTATATTGACGACACCCCAAACAGTTGGCAACTTGATAGCCTCAGGGGTAAGAGCGAGAGTTGTTTGAGTGAATTCCACGCGCTCAGACGTCCCCGTCGCGATGCGTTCCATCCGGCATCCTCTCATCGTACGCCTTCTGCCTTCGGGCGCTGACCGCACAGGCCACGCAATAAAAAATACAGGTCTGGCGGCAATTACACACATCACATCACACAATGGAGCACTAACGATGACACGTTCCTTGGGTAAATCGGGGGTTCTGAAATTCGGCATTGGGCTGATCGCGCTGACCGTGGCGGCCAGCGTACAGGCCAAGACGTTGGTTTACTGTTCTGAAGGTTCCCCGGAAGGGTTCAACCCGCAGCTGTTCACCTCCGGCACCACCTACGACGCCAGTTCGGTACCGATCTACAACCGCCTGGTCGAATTCAAAGTCGGCACCACCGAACTGCAGCCGGGCCTGGCTGAGAAGTGGGACGTCAGCGAAGACGGCAAAACCTATACCTTCCACCTGCGCAAAGGCGTGAAGTGGCAGAGCAGCAAAGATTTCAAACCGACGCGCGACTTCAACGCCGACGACGTGGTGTTCTCCTTCGAACGCCAGTTGGATGCCAATAACGCCTACCACAAAGTGTCCGGCGGCAGTTACGAATACTTTGAAGGCATGGACATGCCGAAGCTGATCGCCAAGATCGAAAAAGTAGACGACAACACCGTGCGTTTCGTGCTGAACCGCCCGGAGGCGCCGTTCCTGGCTGACCTGGGCATGGACTTCGCGTCCATCCTGTCCGCCGAATACGCTGACGTCATGATGAAAGCCGGTACGCCGGAAAAAGTCGACCTGAACCCGATCGGCACCGGCCCGTTCCAGCTGCTGCAATACCAGAAAGACTCCAAAATCCTGTACAAGGCGTTCGACGGTTTCTGGGGCACCAAGCCGAAGATCGATCGTCTGGTGTTCTCCATCACGCCTGACGCTTCCGTGCGTTACGCCAAGCTGCAGAAAAACGAATGCCAGGTGATGCCGTTCCCGAACCCGGCCGATATCGCCCGCATGAAGCAGGACAAATCCATCAACCTGATGGAGCAGCCGGGGCTGAACGTGGGTTACCTGTCGTTCAACACCGAGAAAAAACCGCTGGATAACGTGAAGGTGCGTCAGGCGTTGACCATGGCGGTCAACAAGCAGGCGATCATCGACGCGGTTTATCAGGGCGCGGGCCAGGCGGCCAAGAACCTGATCCCGCCGACCATGTGGGGCTATAACGACGCGGTGCAGGATTACGCTTACGATCCAGCCAAGGCGAAAGCACTGCTGAAAGAAGCGGGCATGGCCGATGGTTTCAGCATCGACCTGTGGGCGATGCCGGTACAGCGTCCTTACAACCCGAACGCGCGCCGCATGGCGGAAATGATCCAGGCCGACTGGGCCAAGATCGGCGTGAAAGCCAAAATCGTGACCTATGAGTGGGGTGAATACCTCAAGCGCGCCAAAGCGGGCGAGCACCAAACGGTGATGATGGGCTGGACCGGCGACAACGGGGATCCGGACAACTTCTTCGCCACGCTGTTCAGCTGCGCGGCGGCGAAAGACGGCTCCAACTACTCCCGCTGGTGCTACAAGCCGTTTGAAGATCTGATTCAACCGGCGCGCGCCGAGTCCAACCACGACAAACGCATCGAACTGTACAAGCAGGCGCAGGTGGTGATGCACGATCAGGCTCCGGCGCTGATCGTCGCGCACTCCACCGTGTATGAGCCTGTGCGTAAGGAAGTGAAGGGCTACGTCGTGGATCCGCTCGGCAAACATCACTTCGAGAATGTCTCTGTAGACTGATTCCGACCTAAACCGGAGATGCACGAATGGACTTGCAGGGGCGCAACAGGTTTGCGCCTCTGCTGACCAGTCTCCGGCGTATGGCCGTTGGATCGTTCAAAGGCATGTGAGCGTTAATAAGCCTGGCGGACGATGAGCTGCCGGGCATTGATACAGAGAGTTCGGGATATGTTGCAGTTCATACTCCGACGTTTGGGGTTAGTTATCCCAACGTTTATCGGCATTACATTGCTGACTTTTGCATTCGTCCATATGATCCCCGGCGACCCGGTGACCATCATGGCCGGGGAACGCGGTATCTCCGCCGAGCGCCACGCGCAGCTGATGGCGGAAATGGGGCTGGACAAGCCGCTCTATCAACAATATTTCTCCTACGTGTCCAACGTGCTGCACGGCGATCTGGGCACCTCACTCAAAAGCCGCATCTCCGTCTGGAGCGAGTTCGTTCCGCGCTTTCAGGCCACGCTGGAGCTGGGCCTGTGCGCGATGATCTTCGCGGTGCTGGTGGGCATCCCGGTCGGGGTGCTGGCGGCGGTCAAACGCGGCTCGGTCTTCGACCATACCGCGGTGGGCATCTCGCTGACCGGCTATTCGATGCCGATTTTCTGGTGGGGCATGATGCTGATCATGCTGGTGTCGGTGCAGCTTAACCTGACGCCGGTGTCGGGGCGCATCAGCGACACGGTATTCCTCGACGACAGCCACCCGCTGACCGGCTTCATGCTGATAGACACCCTGATCTGGGGCGAACCGGGCGACTTTATCGATGCGGTGATGCACATGATCCTGCCGGCCATCGTGCTGGGCACCATCCCGCTGGCGGTGATCGTGCGCATGACCCGCTCCTCGATGCTGGAGGTGTTGGGCGAAGACTATATCCGCACCGCGCGCGCCAAGGGCGTGAGCCGCATGCGGGTGATCGTCGTTCACGCGCTGCGCAACGCGCTGCTGCCGGTGGTGACGGTGATCGGGCTGCAGGTCGGCACCATGCTGGCCGGCGCCATTCTGACCGAAACCATCTTCTCCTGGCCGGGTCTGGGCCGCTGGCTGATCGATGCGCTGCAGCGCCGTGATTACCCGGTAGTGCAGGGCGGGGTGTTGCTGGTCGCCTGTATGATCATTCTGGTTAACCTGCTGGTAGACGTGCTCTACGGCGTGGTCAACCCGCGTATTCGCCACAAGAAATAAGGGGCGCTCTCATGTCTCAAATCACTGAGTCTGCAGTTAAAGGTGCGCCGAAGCCGATGACCCCGTTTCAGGAGTTCTGGCACTATTTCAAGCGCAATAAAGGGGCCGTGGTCGGCCTGGTGTATATCGTTTTGATGCTGGTGATCGCGCTCGGCGCCGGGGTGCTGGCGCCGCATGCGCCGGCGGACCAGTTCCGCGACGCGCTGCTCAAGCCGCCGGTGTGGCAGGAGGGCGGCAGTTGGCAATACATCCTGGGCACCGACGACGTGGGCCGCGACGTGCTGTCGCGCCTGATGTACGGCGCGCGCCTGTCGCTGCTGGTCGGTTGTCTGGTGGTAGTGTTGTCGCTGGTCATGGGCGTGGTGTTCGGCCTGCTGGCCGGCTACTTCGGCGGCGCGGTGGACGCGGTGATCATGCGCGTCGTCGACATCATGCTGGCCCTGCCGAGCCTGCTGCTGGCGCTGGTGCTGGTGGCGGTATTCGGACCGTCGATCGTCAACGCCTCGCTGGCGCTCACCTTCGTCGCCTTGCCGCACTATGTGCGTCTGACGCGCGCGGCGGTGCTGGCGGAGGTGAACCGCGATTACGTCACCGCTTCGCGGGTGGCGGGCGCCGGCGCGCTGCGTCAGATGTTCGTCAATATTCTGCCTAACTGCCTGGCGCCCTTGATCGTTCAGGCTTCTCTCGGTTTCTCGAACGCCATTCTCGACATGGCCGCTCTCGGCTTTCTGGGCATGGGCGCGCAACCGCCGACGCCGGAGTGGGGCACCATGCTCTCCGACGTGTTGCAGTTCGCGCAAAGCGCCTGGTGGGTAGTGACCTTCCCCGGCCTGGCGATCCTGCTGACGGTGCTGGCATTCAACCTGATGGGGGACGGTTTGCGTGACGCTCTCGACCCCAAACTCAAGCAGTAACAGAGGACGAGAGAGATGGCGTTATTGAATGTAGACAAGCTTTCGGTGCACTTCGGTGACGAAGGCACCCCGTTCCGCGCGGTAGACCGCATCAGTTACAGCGTGGATCAAGGTCAGGTGGTCGGCATCGTCGGCGAATCCGGCTCCGGCAAATCCGTCAGTTCGCTGGCGATCATGGGCCTGATCGATTTTCCCGGCAAAGTGATGGCCGACAAGCTGGAGTTCAACGGCCAGGACTTGCGCAAGATCTCCGAAAAAGAGCGTCGCCAGCTGGTGGGCTCCGAAGTGGCGATGATCTTCCAGGATCCGATGACCAGCCTGAACCCGTGCTACACCGTCGGTTATCAGATTATGGAGGCGCTGAAGGTGCATCAGGGCGGCAACCGCCGCACCCGCCGCCAGCGCGCTATCGACCTGCTGACGCAGGTGGGGATTCCCGATCCGGCCTCGCGGCTGGACGTGTACCCGCACCAGCTTTCCGGCGGCATGAGCCAGCGCGTGATGATCGCCATGGCTATCGCCTGTCGGCCGAAGCTGCTGATCGCCGATGAGCCGACGACCGCGCTCGACGTGACCATCCAGGCGCAGATCATCGAACTGCTGCTGGATCTGCAGCAGCGCGAGAACATGGCGCTGTTGCTGATCACCCACGATCTGGCGCTGGTGGCGGAAGCGGCGCATCACATCATCGTGATGTACGCCGGCCAGGTGGTGGAATCCGGCAAAGCGGCGGAGATTTTCCGCGCGCCGCGCCACCCGTACACCCAGGCGCTGCTGCGCGCGCTGCCGGAGTTCGCCGCCGACAAGGCGCGGCTGGCTTCGCTGCCGGGCGTGGTGCCGGGCAAATACGATCGCCCGACCGGCTGCCTGCTCAATCCGCGTTGTCCGTACGCCAACGAGCGCTGCCGTAACGAGGAGCCGGAACTGCGCAGCATTCCCGGCCGTCAGGTTAAATGTCACACACCGCTGGATGATGCGGGGAGGCCGACCGTATGAGCCAGAATCAACCTTTACTGCAGGCGATCGACCTGAAAAAGCATTACCCGGTGAAAAAGGGCCTGTTCGCGCCGGAGCGGCTGGTCAAGGCGCTGGACGGCGTGTCGTTCACTCTGGAGCGCGGTAAAACGCTGGCGGTGGTCGGTGAGTCGGGCTGCGGCAAATCCACGCTCGGCCGCCTGCTGACGATGATCGAAGTGCCGACCGGCGGCGAGCTGTACTACCAGGGACAGGATCTGCTGAAGCCGGACGTTTCCGCCGAGAAATTGCGGCGCCAGAAGATCCAAATCGTGTTCCAGAATCCTTACGGATCGCTCAACCCGCGCAAGAAGGTCGGGCAGATCCTCGAGGAGCCGCTGTTGATCAACACCTCGCTCAGCGCCGCTGAACGGCGGGAAAAAGCGCTGGAGATGATGGCGAAGGTCGGCCTGAAGACCGAGCATTACGATCGCTATCCGCACATGTTCTCCGGCGGCCAGCGTCAGCGTATCGCCATCGCCCGCGGGCTGATGTTGAATCCGGACGTGGTGATCGCCGATGAGCCGGTATCGGCGTTGGACGTATCGGTGCGCGCGCAGGTGCTGAACCTGATGATGGATCTGCAGCAGGAGCTGGGGCTGTCCTACGTGTTCATCTCGCACGATCTGTCGGTGGTGGAACACATCGCCGATGAAGTGATGGTGATGTACCTGGGCCGCTGCGTGGAAAAGGGCAGCAAAGAGGCGATCTTCAACAACCCGCGCCATCCATACACCCAGGCGCTGCTGTCGGCGACGCCGCGGTTGAACCCGGATATGCGCCGCGAGCGCATCAAGCTGACCGGCGAACTGCCCAGCCCGATGAACCCGCCGCCGGGCTGCGCATTCAATGCCCGCTGCCGCCGCGCCTTCGGCACCTGCGTACAGCTGCAGCCGCAGCTGAAGCAGTACGGTGAGCAGATGGTGGCCTGTTTTGCGGTCGATCAGGACGAACATCCGGGGGCGTAAAGCGTCGGATTTCACCGCATAAACCCACGCCGGCTTAACGCCGGCGTTTTTTATTATTTAATCAATCAGTTAATCGAATCGCTTTTCAGGGCGTTATTGAATGCTTAACGAAAATCTGACGAATGCTTATTTTTATAGGAATTTTCGCAATGAATTAATAAGCGAATAAAAAATTTAACGGGGGTGAGTAATAATATTTTTGCCAGACGTTTAACTTCGCCTTTTGTCGGACTTGCTCAATAAAAAAAGCACGCCGTCGGCGTGCTTTGGGTCGATAAGGCCGCGCTTATTGCGGATAAGGCACCCAATCGCCGCCGTTCAGGCGAATGTAAGGTTTCCCCTGATATTGCATCACGATGGCGTTGTCGTTTTCGGAGATGACCGGCGTCTGCGGCAGCCCTTGCGTCAGCGCCTGCCAGTCGACGCTGGACTCGCTGAAGACTTTGCCGTCCACCAGACGTGATACCAGCTCCGACAGCGCCAGATAGCTGCTCGGCGTTTTGATCTGCAGCGGGCTGCCCTGATGCGGCGCCTTCATGCCGATCAGTTTGATGCCGACCGGCGTATGGGTGATGTTCGGGCTGGGAATATCGCGCAGGCCGGACATTTGCATCTTGTCACCCACCAACGCCGCGCCGTGCTCCGGCACGATCACCACCACCACTTTGCGGCCGGATTTTTCCAGCTGATCGAGGAAGGTGTTCAGCTGATCGAACAGCTTCTGCGCGCGCGGCTGATAGTCGGCGCTCTTGTTAGAGCCGACGAAGCGGTTGCCGTCGTGCAGCGGAATGACGTTGAAGAAGGTGGCGGTGCGGGCGTCTCCGGCTTTTTGCTGCTGATCCAGCCAGCGGGTCAGCAATTCCAGATCGTTATAAATCGGCTCACCGTCGAACGACGTCAGCTCGTTGCCGACGCCGGCCTGCGACATCAGCGGCGCCTGCATATCACCCTGTTCACGCAGCTCTTTCAGGAAGTTGCCGAACACCCCGGAGTGATCGAGCATCAGCTGTTCCTTGAAGCCGAGCTTCGCCAGGTTGTCGAACAGGTAACACTGCTGGTTCACCGGCTGGTACAGATCGTGATGCGAAAGCTGGCCGCAGCTGGCGCGCAGCAACCGTATGGCCGCCGGGCCGCTGTAGGCGGTGGCCGAGTTGAAGCTGTCGAACATGATATCCATCTTCGACCACAGCGGATGATTCTGCAGGTTGACCGCCTCCATATCGGCCCAGGCCAGCGAGCAGATGTTGATCACCAACAGATCGAACGGTTGGGCGTCGGCGGGCAAAGTGGCCGGGAACGCGGTGGCGCGGCCTTTTTCCCGCTCGTAGAACTGGTTCAGATAGGCCGTCAGGTTGGCGCTGGTCGGCGGCAGGCTGTCTGCGGGCGCATTATCTCCTGCCGTCGGCGCGGCCGTGGCCGGCGTGCCGGCGCCACCGGCGGCAGCCGTGGAACTGGCGGGCAGCAGTGAGACCGCCGGCCCGGCGATGTTGACGATATTGAGCCACACCAGCGCGGCCACGGTGAACACCGTAACGCGCACCCACTGGGCGACGAACAGGTAGGCGATAAGCAACACGAAGGCGGCGCCGACCATCTGCCAGTTGATAAAGCGGCTGACCAGCTCCAGCAGGTACTGGGCGCTGAAGCCGGCCAGCTGAGAGCCCTGGCTGAGAATGCTGTTGATGCCCGGCAGCCAGGTATCGTGGTAGAACAGCGCGATGCCGATCGGGATGGCGAGGTAATGGCGCCAGCGGTGCAGCCGCGGCGAGGGGATCGGCATCAGCAGATAGGCCATGAACACCAGGTTCGGCAGCGCGTGGAAATTCAGGTAGCCGAACCACAGCAGGGCGAATTTCGCCAGAAAGTAGAGGTTCCAGCCACCCAGCCCGCGCCAGTAGCGCCACAGAGCGTTATCGGATTGCGTATTTGAGTTTGGATTCATGGCTGCTTCTTATGACGTTTAATCTGGGAGGATGAGCCTGTGCGCACCCATAAACCGGCGGATTTCAAATAGCGCGGCGATAACAACAGGTTTTGCCAGTATTGACGCAAATGCGGAAAACGCCGGTGAAAGGCGTAGCCCAGCGGAATGAAGACCAGCGCGCACAGCAAGATCAGTTGCAGGATGTCGTTAAGGTTCAGCATGCTTTTCCTCCTGCGGGCCAAGCGGCAGCGTGAAAGCGATCGGCTGGCGGCGTTCTGCGGGCTCTGCGGCCGTCACCACGGGGGGCGGCGGCGCGACGCCCGCGGCGCCGGTGGCGGTAAGCTGCCAGCGCCCCTGAGCCATGCGTTTGATTTCCGAAATGATATCGACATCCTGGTGCCACACCACCCGGTTGCTGAAGGCTTCATCCACCGGCAGGCGGAAGATGAACTTCAGCGCGGTGTTCAGATCGTTGATGCGGCAGGTGGAGAGGAACAGCACCAGGCGCCCCTGCACCACGGTCATCACGTCGCCGAAACGCCGCAGGTGGCACAGGGTCATCGCCTGTTCGGCGCGCAGGCCGGTGGCCGGGCGCAACGCCACCATCACGCCTTTGCCGTCCTCGGGCAGCAAGGTGTTGGCCATCAGCGAAAGCACCGCCTGGCTAAACGGTTCCGGCCGCATGTAGCCTTTCAGCTGCAGCGGACGCAGCCCGGCCAGCAGCGCATCGATGTCGGCGGGCACGTGACGTGAGAAGCGCTGCCCCTGGATGCCTTCAAGCATGGTCAGAAAACGCGACAGCGGCGCGACGTGCGGCACGATCAGGTTGGCGCCGCAGGCCAGCAGCAGCCGTTCGTCGCTGTAGCGCAGGCTGGCGCTCATCTCGCGCACCGCGATTTTCAGGCCGTTGCCGCGGCTGCGGCGCAGGGTGTGGATCTGGTGCGCCAGATGATCGATTTGGTCGCTTTGATACAATGCGAAAATCAACGTCGCCGAGAGTCTCAGCATGCCGTGCTGCGCCAGTTCGTCGTTGTTCTCCAACAGCTGCCAGTTGGCGGACAGCGGCGGTGCGCCTTCCAGGATGCTGCGCTCGGCCAGATACTGGCCTTCGTCGCTGCGCAAGGCGGTGGGGGAGGGTTGGCTATTTTCCTCCTCGCCCTGCCAACCGCCTTCCGCCGCATACAGCGTCAGCAGCTGATTGGCGTTGATGCCGTTTTCGGTGCTCCACCAGTTCACCAGGTATTGCGCGCTGTCCTGCTGCCATTGCAGGCTGGACAGGCCGTTCAGGATGCGGTGCTGTGTGCTGAGCTGCCCTTTGAGCTTATTGATGCCGCCGCCGTGGCTGAGGATCAATAGCGTACACCCCTGCCGCCGCAGCCAGGCGGCGAGGGTGCGCGTCCATTCGCGCAGTTCTTCGGTGGTGAAGGTTTGCCACAGGCTGGCGTGGGCCAGCAGGATAAGTAAGCGATTTTGCGGCCGCAGGGCGCGCATCAGATCGTCGCTCAACTGCGCCAGCGCGGCTTTTTTCTCCGGTAGTTGATACAGCGGCAGCTTCTGCAAAGCGGGCGCAGCCAGCTCGGCCAGCAGGCGATCGGGTTTGTCTCCGCTGCAGATCAGGGCGAGCTTGCGGGTGGCCGGCTGGGCGGCGATGGCCTGGCGACACAACAGCGCGGCGTCGCTTTGCCTGTCGATATTGATCCAATAAAGCCCGGGGGCCTGCATCACCGACAGCTCTTCCCAAATCTGCCGAATGCCTAGAGAAAAAGAGTGCGCCATAGGATGTGTTCTACTTTCGTTGAAAGCCGACTAAAGGCGTTTATATTTAAAGATAGCCATTTTTACGCTGGCAATAACAAATCTCCGATGCTCTTCAATAATATTTGTTGAGAATCATCTTATTGCCTGTCTCTTTTTGTATCGTTGCTATAGTTAATTAACATAGCCTATTTTCGCCAAGGCGGAAGAATGAATAACGCACCCAGCCATTTTCGTGCAGCGGCGCCGGAGGAGAGCCAGGATGACCTGCAGGCGCTCAGCCAGGCTTTTTCATTACCAAAATTAAGCTATGTCGATATTTCGCGGCAGGAGCGGTTAACGCAAATGATGACGCGCTGGCCGCTGCTGGCCGAATTGGCGCAAAACGCGGGGAGCCACTGATCTATGCCGGCGATCGCGCTGCAAGGGTTGCGGGGTGGAATGGGGACGACGTCAGTCACGGCGGCGCTCGCCTGGGCGTTGCGCCAGCTTGGCGAGTCGGTGCTGGCGATAGACTTTACGCCGGACAATCTGCTGCGCCTGCATTTCAACACGCCGTTCGAACTGGCGCGCGGCTGGGCACGCGCGGAACAGGACGGCGGCGGTTGGCGGGAAGGCGCGCTGCGTTATTGCGAAAACCTCGACTTTTTACCGTTTGGCCGCCTGAATGCGGCGGAACGGCTGGAAGTGCAACATCGGTGTCAGGCGCATCCCGATCGCTGGCGCGATAATTTGCGCCAGCTGATGGCCGGCGATCCGCAGCGCTGGATCCTGCTGGACGTCCCGGTCGGGGATGGCGTTTTGGCGCAGCAGGCATTGCAACTGGCCGACAGCGTGTTCGTGCTGTTGAACCCCGACGCCAACTGTCAGGTGCGGCTCCATCAGCAGGCGCTGCCGCACGCAAGTCATTTCCTGATTAACCATTACTCTTCGGCCAGCCGGCTGCAGCAGGATTTGCATCAGCTGTGGCTGCAAACGCTGAGCGGCCTGTTGCCGGTGGTTATCCACCGCGATGAAGCGCTGGCGGAAGCGCTGGCGGCCAAACAGCCGCTGGGCGAGTACCGCCCCGAGAGCCTGGCGGCGGATGAAGTGCTGACGCTGGCCAACTGGTGCCTGATCAACCTCAAACGGGGCATTGCGCCATGAGTCGGGTGCTGAGCCTGCTGCTGGTGCCGCCGGTGCGCCAGGCGGTGCAGGCGCGTTACCGCGCCTATCGCCGCAGCGGGGCGTCGGCGCTGACCGCCTTTTTCACTACGCTGTTGGTGGCGCTGGGGTGGATGCTGCTGCGTTTGGAGTCACCGGCCTGGCGGCGCGTGCGCGCCGGCCGCGCTTACTGGTTCCCGCATCTGTCCGCCGAACGCCCCCGTCCGGCGGATGCGCTGCGCTATTTGCTGCAGGGGGCGTGGCTGCTGCTGTTCCGCAGCGGCCGCGCGCCGGTGCAGCGCGATTATTTCGCCGGTTGGCGGCGGCTGCAGCAGCGCTATGCCGACTGGCTGCAGGGCTTGCCGCAGCGGCTGAAAAACGCCGGCGTGGAACAGCGCTCGGTAGAGCGACTCGGCCGCATGAACCGCGGATTGCGGCGCGCGCTGTTCATTCTGGTCGGCGTGCTGGCGGCGATCCTCGCCATGCTGTGCATCTCGCAACCGTTCGATCTGTCGGCGCAGTTCGTGTTCGTTCTGCTGCTGTGGGGGATCGCGATGGTGGTGCGACGGGTGCCGGGGCGCTTGCCTGCGTTGATGCTGATCGTGCTGTCGTTGACCGTCTCCTGCCGTTACCTGTGGTGGCGCTATACCGCCACGCTGAACTGGGACGATCCGCTCAGCCTGGTATGCGGCCTGCTGTTGCTGGTGGCGGAAACTTACGCCTGGGTGGTGTTGGTGCTGGGCTATTTCCAGACTATCTGGCCGCTTAACCGCCAGCCGGTGCCGTTGCCCGAAGACAGCGCCACCTGGCCGACCATCGATCTGATGGTGCCGACCTACAACGAAGACCTCGGGGTGGTGAAGCCCACCATCTATGCGGCGCTGGGCATCGACTGGCCGAAAGAGAAAGTGAACATCTATATCCTTGATGACGGCAATCGCCCCGAGTTCCGGGCGTTCGCCGCCGAGGTGGGAGTGAAGTACATCGCCAGGCCGACTCACGAACACGCCAAGGCCGGCAACATCAACAACGCGCTGAAGCAGGCCACCGGCGAGTTCGTGGCGATTTTCGACTGCGACCATGTCCCGACGCGCTCCTTCCTGCAGCTGACCATGGGGTGGTTCTTCAAAGACAAAAAGCTGGCGATGCTGCAGACCCCGCACCACTTCTTCTCGCCGGATCCCTTCGAGCGCAACCTTGGCCGCTTCCGTCAGACGCCCAACGAGGGCACTTTGTTCTACGGGCTGGTGCAGGACGGCAACGACATGTGGGACGCCACCTTCTTCTGCGGCTCTTGCGCCATCCTGCGCCGCAGCGCGCTGGACGAAATCGGCGGCATTGCGGTGGAAACCGTCACCGAAGACGCCCATACCTCGCTGCGTTTGCACCGACGCGGGCATACCTCGGCCTATATCCGCATTCCGCAGGCCGCCGGGCTGGCGACCGAAAGCCTGTCGGCGCACATCGGCCAGCGCATTCGCTGGGCGCGCGGCATGGTGCAGATCTTCCGGCTCGACAACCCGTTGCTGGGCAAGGGGCTGAAACTGGCGCAGCGCCTGTGCTACGCCAACGCCATGCTGCACTTCCTGTCGGGCATCCCGCGGCTGATCTTCCTCACCACGCCGCTGGCGTTTTTGCTGTTGCATGCCTACATCATCTTCGCGCCGGCGCTGGCGATCGCGCTTTACGTGCTGCCGCACATGATCCACGCCAGCCTGACCAACTCGCGCATCCAGGGGAAATACCGCCATTCGTTCTGGAGCGAAATCTATGAAACGGTGTTGGCCTGGTATATCGCGCGGCCGACGACGGTGGCGCTGTTCAATCCGCACAAGGGCAAATTCAACGTGACCGCCAAGGGCGGGCTGGTGGAGGAGGAGCACGTCGACTGGGTGATCACCCGGCCTTACATGTTTCTGGTGGTTCTTAACCTCGCCGGGCTGGCGTTCGGCGCCTGGCGGCTGGCCTATGGCCCGACGGACGAGGTGATGACGGTGATCATCAGCCTGGTGTGGGTGCTGTACAACATGACCATTCTCGGCGGCGCGGTGGCGGTGGCGGTGGAAGCCAAACAGGTGCGTCAGGCGCACCGCGTGGAGATCGCCATGCCGGCGGCGATCGCGCGTGCCGACGGCCACCTCTACCCCTGCACGCTGCGCGATTACTCCGATGGCGGCGTGGGCATCGAGATGCGGGTGGCGGACACGTTGAAAGAAGGCGACAAGGCCTCGCTGCTGCTCAAACGCGGCCAGCAGGAGTACAGCTTCCCCTGCGTGGTGACGCGCGCCTTCGGCAACAAGGTGGGGGTGCGTCTGGTCAGTCTTTCCACCCGCGAACACATCGATTTTATTCAGTGCACCTTCGCCCGCGCCGATACCTGGGCGCTGTGGCAGGACGGGTTCCCTGAAGACCGGCCGATCGAAAGCCTGCGCGACGTGCTGGCGCTGGGCTTCCGCGGCTATGTGCGCATGGCGGACTACGCGCCGCCGCTGGTACGCGGTCTGCTGGTCGGGGTCACGTCGCTGACCGCCTGGGTAGTGTCGTTTATTCCGCGCGGCGTCGGCAGGGATCCGACCTTGGGTCAACAAGAAACCGTGGGTTAGCTGCGAGTTCAACCGCCCGCTCACTCGCCCGGTGAACAGGCTCCAACATTGATGATGATACGATGACGAGAAAAATAACCTGGTTAACTGCTCTGGCCTTAGGCATCAGCACCCTGTCGCAGGCCGAAACCGCCACCGCGCCGACCGTGGCGGCCCAGCCGCCGATCGCTGCGGCGGCCGATACGGCGACCGCGCCGCAGGATCCGAATGCGCCGGTGCGCGACGTGTCGCTGCCGTTCGCGCAGATAGCGCCGCCGCCGGGCACCTTTGTTCTGCGCGGCACCCGGCCGGACGGGCAGATCGAATTCGGCGTGCGCAGCGATGAGGTGGTCTCGCAGGCGATGCTCGACCTGGAATTTACGCCGTCGCCGGCGCTGATCCCGGTGGAGTCGCACGTCAAAGTCTACCTGAACGACGAGCTGATGGGCGTGACCACGATCGCCAAGGAGCAGTTGGGCAAGCCCAATCGCATCCAGATGGCGATCGATCCGCGCTATATCACCGATTTTAACCGCGTCCGGCTGGTGTTCGTCGGCCATTATCAGAACATCTGCGAAAACCCGGCCAGCACCTCGCTGTGGCTCGACGTCAGCAAATCCAGCGCGCTGAAGCTGCGCTTCCAGACGCTGCCGGTGAAAAACGAGCTGTCGCACTTCCCTGAGCCGTTCTTCGACAGCCGCGATAATCGGCCGCTGACGCTGCCGATGGTGTTCGCCGGCCAGCCGGATCTGGCCCAGCAGCGCGCGGCGGGCATTCTGGCTTCCTGGTTCGGCAGCAAGGCGCAGTGGCGCGGGCAATCCTTCCCGACGCTGTATAACGTGCTGCCGACGCAGCACGCGGTGGTGTTCGCCACCAACCAGCAGCGTCCGGATTTCCTGCGCGATTATCCGGCGGTCAACGGCCCGACGGTGGAGATGATCAGCCACCCCGACAATCCGTACGTCAAACTGCTGCTGATTCAGGGGCGTGACGACAACGATTTGATCACCGCGGTGAAGGGCATTGCGCAGGGCAACATCCTGTTCCGCGGCCAGAACGTGACGGTGGACAAGGTGGAACAGCTGGCGCCGCGCCAGCCTTACGACGCGCCGAACTGGGTGCGCACCGATCGGCCGATGACCTTCGCCGAACTGCAGCAATACGCCGAACAGCTGCAAACCAGCGGCATCGAGCCCGGCCCGATCTCGCTGACCATGAACCTGCCGCCGGATCTGTTCCTGATCCGCAGCACCGGCATCGATATGCACCTCAAGTACCGTTATACCGCGCCGCGCATTCAGGACGGTTCGCGGCTGAGCGTCAGCCTGAACAACCAGTTCGTGCAGGCCTACTCGCTGGTGCCGGAACACGAACAGGGGGCGCAGCTGCTGCGCCTGCCGTTGACGCAGGGGCTGCTCGACTCAGACAAGAACGTCAGTATCCCGGCGCTGCGGCTGGGTGCGACCAACCAGCTGCGCTTTGACTTTGACTACACCACGCTGCTGGCCAGCGGCGCGGAAGGGCGCTGCGAAACCTACTCCTTCACGCAAAACCACGCGGTGATCGACGGCGCGTCTACCATCGATTTCTCCGGCTACCGCCACTTTATGGCGATGCCGGACCTGCGCGCCTTCGCCAACGCCGGCTTCCCGTTCAGCCGCCTGGCGGATCTGTCACAAACGCTGGTGTTGGTGAACCAGAAACCGCAGCCGGCACAGGTCAGTGCGCTGCTGAATGCGCTCGGCGTGATCGGCGCGCAAACCGGCTACCCGGCGCTGGCCTTTACGCTGAGCGACGACTGGTCGCAGGCCAAGGATCGTGACGACGATATCCTGATGGTCGGCACCATTCCGCAGGCGCTGCGCGACGACAAGAAAATCAGCCTGCTGGTGGACGCGACCCAAAGCTGGGTGAAACAGCCGACGCGCCAACCGCCGCTGCCCAGCTCGGAAGTGCTGGCGGAGGACGCCAAGCCGGACAGCAAGACCACCGTCAGTTCCGAGGGGGCGATGTCGGCGATCATTGGCGTGCAGTCGCCGTTCAACGACCAGCGCAGCATCGTGGCGCTGTTGGCGGACAGCCCGCGCGGCTATGAGCTGCTGAACAATGCCCTGCTGGACAGCGGCAAGCGCGCCGCGGTGTTCGGCTCGGTGGCGGTGATCCGCGAATCGGGGGTCAACAGCCTGCGCGTCGGCGATGTTTACTATGTCGGTCACCTGCCTTGGTGGGAGCGGCTTTGGTATGCCCTCTCCACGCATCCGGTCCTGCTGGCGGTGCTCGCGGTGGTGCTGGTGGTGATCCTGGGGTTGATGCTGTGGCGCGGCCTGAAGGCCTTCAGCCGGCGGCGTCTGGCGCCTGAAGATCGGGATTGACGGCGGTGAACGCGATGCTGCAACGCCTGTCGCTCGGCATGCTGCTGCTGTGCGCTTTCAGCGCGGCGGCGGCCTGCGAATGGCCGGGCTGGCAACAGTACAAGCAGTTCTACATCAGCCCGCAGGGGCGGGTGATCGATCCGAGCAGCCCGAACAAAATCACCACGTCGGAGGGGCAGAGTTACGGCCTGTTCTTCGCCCTGGTGGCCAATGACCGGCCGACCTTCGACCAGCTGTTGACCTGGACGGAGAACAACCTGGCGGCGGGCGATCTCAGCGCCCGTTTACCCGCCTGGCTGTGGGGCGAGGGCGACGACAAGCAGTGGAAGGTGCTGGACGCCAACTCGGCGTCGGACGCCGATCTGTGGATCGCTTATAACCTGCTCGAAGCCGGCCGCCTGTGGAAAAGCCGGCGTTATCAAACCCTGGGGACGCTGCTGTTGCAGCGCATCGGCCGCGAGGAAGTGGCCGACATCCCCGGCCTGGGGCTGATGCTGCTGCCAGGCAAAGTCGGGTTCGTGGCGGAAGATCGCTGGCGGCTGAACCCCAGCTACCTGCCGCCGCAGCTGTTGACGCGTTTTGCGGCGCTGAACGGCCCGTGGCGCGCGATGCGCGAGATCAATCAGCGGCTGTGGTTGGAGACCGCGCCGCACGGCTTCTCGCCGGACTGGGTGGTATGGCGGGTCGGCGCCGGCTGGCAGCCGGACACCGTCAAGCCGAACGTCGGCAGCTACGACGCCATTCGGGTCTATCTGTGGGCCGGCATGCTGGCGGACGACGATGAACACAAGGCGGCGCTGCTCAAACGCTTCCAGCCGATGGCGCAGCTCACCGCCAGCCAGGGCGTGCCGCCGGAGAAAACCGATACCGCCAGCGGCAAAACCACCGGCGACGGCCCGGTCGGCTTTTCCGCCGCGATGTTGCCGATGTTGGCGGCGCAGGCCGACGCGCTGGCGGCCCAGCGGCAACGGATCGGCGAACACCCGCCGGGTGACGACGCCTATTTCAGCGCCTCGCTGACGCTGTTCGGCCAGGGGTGGGATCAACAACGTTATCGCTTTAATCGTCAGGGTGAACTGCAACCCTCGTGGGACGGCCAATGCACAACTTCAAAATAAACTGGCTGAATTTGATTCCGCTGAGTCTGGCGATGCTGCCGCAGGCGCGCGCTGCGGAGGCCGTGGCGCCGGAGCAGTGGCTGCTGGAGCAGGTGCGCATTGGCGAGGCCGGCAACAAGGACGATCTGGTGCGCCAATCGCTGTACCGGCTCGAACTGATGGATCCGAACAACCCGGACGTGATCGCCGCGCGCATGCGTTTGGCGCTGCGGCAGGGCAACATGGCGCTGGCGCAGCAGCAGTTGGACAAGCTGAAAACGCTCGCGCCGCAGTCCAGCGCTTATCGCCAGGCGCAAATGAACATGCTGCTGACCCAGCCGGAAACCCGGCAAAAGCTGCAGCAGGCGCGCCTGATGGCGACCGCCGGCCGGTTGCCGGAGGCCAAGGCGCAGTACGATGCGCTGTTCCACGGCGAGCCGCCGACGCTCGATCTGGCGGTGGAATACTGGCGGCTGGTGGCGCGCTTGCCGGGACAGGAGGCGAAGGCGTTAAAGCAGCTGCAGGCGCTGGATCAGCAATATTCCGGCAACGCGGCGCTGCGCATGTCGCTGGCGCGCATGCTGTTCAGCCAGAATCAGGACGCGCAGGCCTATGAACTGCTGCAGAAGATCGCCGCCGATCCGGCCGGGCGCGGCGATGCCGCCGATCTGTGGCTGGACAAGGTCAAAGCGATGCCGGTCAGCGCGCAGAGCGTAGCGGCGCTCAACCGTTTCCTCGGCGTGTTCGACACCGGCGATCAGGCGACCAGCGCCCGTGAAGAGCTGGCCAGACAGCAGAAACTGTTGGCCGATCCGGCTTATCAGGCGCGGGTGCGCGGCCTAGCACAGGTGGATAAAGGCGGCAGCCGGGCAGCCATTCCTGAGTTGCAAAAGGCGTTGGCGGCGACGCCGAACGACGCCGAGGTGCTGGGCGCGCTCGGCCAGGCCTATTCACGCGCCGGTGACCGCCCGCAGGCGCTGAAGCTGTTTCGCCAGGCGCTGGCGGCCGACAAGAATGGCTACGGCAGCGGCAAATGGCAGAGCCTGATTAAGAGCACCGGCTACTGGCTGGCGATCGACGAGGGCGACAAAGCGCTCAAGGCCGGCAATCTCGCGCTGGCTCGGCAGAAATATCAACAGGCGCGCCAGCTCGACGACAGCGACGGCGATGCGTTTATCGGCCTGGGCGATGTGGCGGTGGCGAGCAAGGATGACGCCGCGGCGGAAGGGTTTTATCAGCAGGCGTTGCGGCGCGATCCCGGCAACGGCAGCGCGCTGCGCGGCCTGGTGAATATCTATCAACGCCAGTCGCCGGAAAAAGCGCTGGCCTACCTTGACGGCCTGCCGCGCAGCCAGCAGGCCAAGCTGCGCAGCACTCTCGATGGGCTGCGGCTCGACAGGTTGAAACAGCAGGCGGAGACGCTGGCGCAGCAGCAACAGTGGCAGCAGGCGGCGGAAATCTATCGGCGCGCCCAGCCGATGGCGCCCGACGATGTCTGGCTGACCTATCGCTATGCCCAGGCGCTGCGTCAGGCCGGGCAGCCGCAACAGGCGGACGCCTTATTCCGGCAGCTGACGCAGCGCCAGCACGCCAATCCGCAGCTGACCTACGCCTATGCGCTCTATCTTTCCGGCAGCGATCGCGACAGGCAGGCGCTGGCGCAGCTCAATACGCTGCCTGCGGCGCAATGGAACGACAACATGCGCGAACTGGCGCAGCGGCTGAAAATGCAGGCGGTAATCGAGCATGCCGAACGGCTGCGGGCCGCCGGTGACGAAGCGGCGGCGGAAGCCTATCTGCGTCGGCAGCCGGCGGACACCCGCATCGATTTGCTGCTCGCCGACTGGGCGCTGGCGCGCGGGGAGTATGCGGCGGCGCTGGACGACTATCAGCGGGTGAAACGGCGTGAACCGAACAACCCGGATGCGCAGCTGGGCGAGATCGAAGCCTATGTGGCGCAGGGGGATCTGGACGCGGCGCGTCAGCGGCTGAAAACCGAACCGCAGCCGCAAGACGCTTCGCTCAACAGCCAACGGCGGGTCGCCAACGCCTGGGGCGCGGTCGGCGATCCGCAGCAGGCCGACGCGCTCTTCAGCCGGCTGAAAACGGCGGCGGCTTCGGAGCCCGCCGGGCAGACCAAGGCGCTTGTTTATCGTGACGCCGCCCGGCTGGAACGGGCTCAGCAACAGCCTGAGCGGGCGCAGCAGGATTACCGCCAGGCGATGGTGGCCGGCGGCATCACGCCGACGCTGCCGCAGGATAATGACGGCTACACCTATTTGACGCGCAATAATCCGAGCGACGACTGGCTGAAACGCGGCATCCGCTCCGACGCCGCGGATCTGTATCGACAGCAAGACGTGAACGTCACGCTCGATCACGATTACTGGCGCTCGAGCGGCACCGGCGGCATTTCCGACTTCAACGCGCACGACACCATGCTGCAGGTGGACATGCCGCTGTATGACGGGCGCGCCTTTTTGCGTACCGACACCGTGCAGCTGGATGCCGGCCGCTTCTCGACCGACGGCAGCGGCAAGTACTACGAAACCTTCGGCACCTGCCACACGCAAGGGTGCCGCGGCGATGAACACCAGAAAACCACCGGCACCAGCGTGGCGGCCGGCTGGAAAAACGATCGCTGGGCCGCCGACATCGGCACGACGCCGATGGGCTTTGAGGTGGTCGACTGGACCGGCGGCCTGGCCTACAGCGGCGACTGGAACCACATCGGCTGGACGCTGGCGGCCTCGCGGCGGCCGATCTCCAGCTCGCTGCTGGCGTTTGGCGGCGCCAAGGATCCGAATACCGGCACTACCTGGGGCGGCGTGCGCGCCACCGGCGTCAGTCTGAGCGCCAGCTACGATCGCGGCGAGGCGAACGGCGTGTGGGCCGATCTCAGCGCGCACCAGCTCACCGGCAAGAACGTGGCGGACAACCAGCGGCAGCGGTTGATGGCCGGTTACTACTACAAGCTGATCAACGAAGACAATCGCCGCCTGAGCGTTGGGCTCAATACCATGCTGTGGCACTACCAGAAGGATTTGAGCGGCTATTCGCTGGGGCAGGGCGGCTATTACAGCCCGCAGCAATATCTGTCGCTGTCGCTGCCGGTCAACTACCGTCAGCGCACCGAGAACTGGTCGTGGGAGCTGGGCGGTTCGGTTTCGCTGTCCCATTCCAAAACCGACAGCCAGCGCCGCTATCCGCTGCAGGGACTGATCCCGGATTCGTTGCCCGATAAGTTCGCCGTCGAGGACGGCAGCTCCTCGAGCGGCGTCGGTTATACCCTGCGGGCGATCGTCGAACGCCGTCTCAGTTCGCACTGGACGCTCGGCGCCGGCATCGACATTCAACAGGCGAAGGACTATACGCCGAGCCACGCGTTGATTTATCTGCGTTATTCCCTGGCCGGCTGGCAAGGGGATCTCGATTTGCCGCCGCAGCCGCTGACGCCTTACGCCGACTTCAAGTAGCCGGAAGGGGGAAAGATTCGGAGTGTCGGACGCCGGGGAGTTTTGTTACCCTGTGTGCGGGTCGCGTTTGTTCGCTTTAGGAAAAGACTGAAACCCGCGATTTTCTTGGTTTTGCCTGCGGCATAGCCAGATAAAAACAGCCGATGATCGAGTATACTCAGCCCGGTTCGAGGGGGCGGGTGAGAGTCAGCCCCCTTTTTTGTTTCAGCCCGATTTCACGGAGAGCAGGTTTGCGGGTCAGGCGTTCGTTAACGATTAAGCAGATGGCGACAGTGTCCGGCGTGGCGCTGGTTACGATCTGCATCTTTATCGTGATCCAGTTATTCCACTTTGTGCAGCAGCGCAGGGATGACTACGCCCAGCAACTGGAGAATATCGCCCACTCCGTGCGCCAGCCGCTGGCGGAGGCGGTGCTGCGCATGGACGTGCCGGAAGCCAAAAGGGTGCTGAACACGCTGTTGCCGGTCGGCATTCTCAGCCGGGCGGATATCGTCTTGCCGAACGAGTTTCAGGCGCTGCACGCCAATTTCCCGCCGGAGCGGCCGGTGCCGACGCTGATCGCCCGGCTGTTTGAACTGCCTATCCAAATATCCGTGCCGCTCTATTCGCTGGAACGGGTGCCGGCCAACCAGCAGCCGCTGGCCTACCTGGTGCTGCAGGCCGATTCGTTCCGCATGTATCAGTTTATCCTCAGCATATTGTCGACCATGCTGTCGACCTACCTGCTGCTGGCGCTGATCCTGTCGGTGTCCATCACCTGGTGCATGAACCGGCTGATGGTGCATCCGCTGCGCGCGATGGCCAAAGAGCTGGAGAACATCTCGCAGGACGAAGCGCCCTATCATCAACTGATGCTGCCGGCGCTGCACCAGGATGATGAGCTCGGCCTGCTGGTGCGCAATTACAACCGCAATCAACAGACGCTGGCCAAGGCGCATGCCGACATGAGCCGCCTGAGCACCCGCCACCCGGTGACCGAACTGCCGAACCCGGCCTTGCTGAACGCGTTGCTGGAACAGCATATCGCCTCCAGCCTGCGCCCCGAGCGTTTTAACCTGCTGGTGATCGGCATCGAGACGCTGCATGAAGCGTCGGGCGTGATGAGCCCGGCGATGCGCGAGGCATTGCTGTTGGCGCTGGCGAAGAAGCTGCGCGGCTGCATCGACGAAAACGGCGTGCTGGCACAGCTGAGCAATACCGAATTCGCCATCCTGGCCAAGGGCATCGAGCGGCCGTTCCACGCTATGCAGCTGGCGCGGCGCATCATGGCGGAGATCAACGCGCCGTTGACGCTGGAAGGACTGGCGCTGCGGCCCAACGCCAGCATCGGCATCGCCCACTACCTCAATCAGGGGGAGAGTGCGGAACAGCTGCTGCGTAGCGCCACCTCGGCGATGATGTCCGCGCATCGCGAAGGGAAAAATCAGATCCTGTTCTTCGAACCCAGCCTGACGGAGCGCACGCAGAAGCGATTGACGCAGGAGAGCGAGATCCTGCACGGCATTGAGCAGCGGCATTTCACGCTGTTCCTGCAGCCACAGATCGACATGCAGTCCAACGAGGTGATTGGCGCAGAAGCGTTGCTGCGCTGGCAGCAGTACGACGGCAGCTATACCCTGCCGGCCGACGTCATTCCGCTCGCGGAAGAGCTGGGCGTGATTGTGCCGCTCGGCAACTGGGTGCTGGAAGAGTCCTGCCGTATCCTGGCGGACTGGCAGCAGCGCGGCATTGCGCTGCCGCTGGCGGTCAACGTTTCCGGCATTCAGATGCAGGACGAGGCGTTTGTTCCGCATCTGAAAAATCTGCTGGCGCAGTATCGAATCGATCCGCGCAAGCTGCTGCTGGAGATCACCGAGACGGTACGCATCGACGATCTCGACCGCGCGCTGGCGCTGCTGCGCGAGCTGCACGATCTGGGGCTGTCGATCGCGTTGGACGACTTCGGCATGGGCTACTCCAGCCTGGAGTACCTGAACCGGTTGAAATCCCTGCCGATCGATTTGATTAAAATCGACCGCAGTTTCATTCAGGGGCTGCCGGCCGACGATGCGATGGTGCGCATCGTCAGTTCAATCTCTGAAGTGCTGGCGTTGCCGGTGATGGCCGAAGGCGTGGAAAACGCCGAGCAGCGCGACTGGCTGCTGCAGCACGGCATTCGCAGTGGGCAGGGATTCCTGTTCGCCCGGCCGCTGCCGCGCGAAGCGTTCGAAGCCGAGTTTTGCCGCGCGGCGCGGTGAGCGTCGCGATACCTTTCCGGTACTTTTCCTCGTCCGAAAATCGCTATTCCCCTCATACCTCTTTTGCGTTAGTGCAAACAAAGGCTTACGCAATTTTCAGCTTTGCACCCGGACTGACGCGTTTCAGCTCTTAAATTCACATCAACCCTGAGGGGTGGGTGCAACAAATTATTTCCATGTTGTTAAGTGGGTGTTATTTTCCGCGCAAGCAATGAACAGGCTGGATTTTTAGACTGCCGCCTGGTGCGTGTCTTCCCCCCATAGGATGTTCATATGAAAACAACAATTTTTAAGAGCCTCTATTTTCAGGTGCTGACGGCGATCACGCTGGGTATCCTGCTTGGCCACTTCTACCCTGACCTCGGCGCCCAGATGAAACCCTTGGGCGATGGCTTCGTCAAACTGATCAAGATGATTATCGCCCCGGTGATTTTCTGCACCGTGGTGACCGGCATCGCCGGCATGGAAAGCATGAAGGCGGTGGGGCGCACCGGCGCCATCGCGCTGCTGTATTTTGAAATCGTCAGCACCCTCGCGCTGATTATCGGCCTGGTGATCGTCAACCTGGTGCAACCGGGCGCCGGCATGAACGTCGATCCCGGTACGCTGGACGCCAAAGCGGTGGCGATCTACGCCGAGCAGGCGCAGCAGCAGGGCATCATTCCGTTCCTGCTGGACATCATCCCCGGCAGCGTGATCGGCGCGTTCGCCAGCGGCAACATTCTTCAGGTGCTGCTGTTCGCGGTACTGTTCGGCTTCGCCCTGCATCGTCTGGGCGACAAAGGGCAGCTGATCTACAACGTGATCGACAGCTTCTCGCGGGTGATTTTCGGCATCATCAACATGATCATGCGTCTGGCGCCGCTGGGGGCCTTCGGCGCCATGGCGTTTACCATCGGTAAATACGGCGTCGGCACGCTGGTGCAACTCGGCCAGCTGATCGTGTGCTTCTATATCACCTGCATCCTGTTCGTGGTGGTGGTGTTGGGCAGCATCGCCCGCGCCAACGGCTTCAGCATCTTCAAATTTGTCAACTACATCAAAGAAGAGCTGCTGATCGTGCTGGGGACCTCGTCGTCTGAATCCGCGCTACCGCGCATGCTGGATAAAATGGAGAAGTTGGGCTGCAAGAAATCGGTGGTGGGTCTGGTGATCCCGACCGGATACTCCTTCAACCTGGACGGCACCTCTATCTACCTGACCATGGCCGCGGTGTTTATCGCTCAGGCGACCAACACCCACATGGATATCATGCATCAGATTACCCTGCTGGTGGTGTTGCTGCTCTCCTCCAAAGGGGCGGCGGGCGTGACCGGCAGCGGCTTTATCGTGTTGGCCGCCACCATCTCCGCCGTGGGCCACCTGCCGCTGGCCGGCCTGGCGCTGATCCTCGGCATCGACCGCTTTATGTCGGAAGCCCGCGCGCTGACCAACCTGGTGGGCAATGGCGTGGCGACCGTGGTCGTGGCCAAATGGTGTAATCAGCTGGATGAGAAGCAGCTGAAAGACACCCTGAACAACAAAAATACCGGCGCGGACAAAACGCTGCCTTCCGCCTGATTTCGGCGGTAAATCACCGGTCGCATCCGCGGCCGGTGAGCTTCTTCCCCTGCCTCGTAACGATTTTTTGCATTAAAAACCCCGCAATCTATTATTTTTCACTCTAATGAGTGACATCCGCAAAGGCGCGCGGTCTAACACGATGGTACACTTTCTGCTTTCCGCCCCACCGTGAAACTCAGGGCGTATTTTTATGATTCCATTGAATGGAATACACGCATTTGCATAAGAAATTGGATAGTCATTAAGTAGGGGTTCACATGCAGGGCACCAGAATTCATCTTATAGTTGGTGGGCTGCTACTGGCGGCAGCCAGTGGCAGCGTGCAGGCTGAAGCACTACAACCCGATCCTGCCTGGCAGCAGGGGGCGCTGGCCAACGGGTTTTCATGGCAGATTCTCGATACGCCTCAGCGGCCGAGCGACCGCGTGGAACTGCGGCTGATCGTCAATACCGGCTCTTTGGTGGAGTCTTCGCAGCAGACCGGCTTTGCCCACCTGTTGCCGCGGCTGGCGTTGACGCGCAGCGAAAGCTTCACGGCGCCGCAGCTGCGGGCGCTGTGGCAGCAGAGCGTAGATAACGAGCGGCCGCTGCCGCCGGCTATCATCTCGTACGATTTCACCATGTATAACCTCAGCTTGCCGAACAACCGGCCCGATCTGCTGAAAGAAGCGCTGGCCTGGCTGGCGGACACGACCGGCAAACTGGCGATCGACGAGCACACGGTGCACGCGGTGATGAATTCCAGCATCAATCCGGTCGGCACTTTCCCACCCAATACTAAAGACGCCTGGTGGCGTTACCGCCTGAAAGGCTCGACGCTGCTGGCGCACGATCCGGCGCAGCCGGCGAAACGGCCGGTCAACCTTGAGCAGTTGAAGAAATTCTATCAGCAGTGGTACACACCGGACGCCATGACGCTGTTCGTGGTCGGCAAGGTTGACAGCCGCAGCCTGGGCGAGCAGATCAACAAGGCTTTCTCGCCGCTGCAGGGCAAACGTGAAACCCCGGCTCCGATGCCGACCCTGACGCCGCTGCCGCAGCAGCCGGTGAGCCTGATCAGCGAGCAGGTGAAGCAGGATACGCTGTCGATCATGTGGGATTCGCCGTGGCACCCGATTCGCGATTCGCAAAGCCTGCTGCGCTACTGGCGTGGCGATCTCGCCCGCGAGGCGTTGTTCTGGCACCTCCAGCAGACGCTGGAAAAAAGCGACCAGAAAAACCTGCATTTGGGCTTTGACTGCCGTGTGCAGTACCAGCGCGGGCAGTGCGCCATCCACCTGGATACGCCGAACAACAACCTGAACGGCAGCCTGGGCTTCATTGCCCGCGAACTGGCCAACGTGCGGGACAACGGCCTGTCGAAAGAGGAATTCGATGCGCTGCTGGCGCAGAAAAACGATCAGCTGAGCAAGCTGTTCGCGACCTACGCCCGTACCGACACCGACGTGCTGATGAGCCAGCGTCTGCGGTCGCAGCAGAGCGGGGTGGTGGATATCGCGCCGGAGCTGTACCAGAAGTTGCGCCAGGAATTCCTGTCCAGCCTGACGCTGGAGACGTTGAATCAGGCGCTGAAGCTGCAGTTGTCTCAGGACGCGACGTTGGTGCTGATGCAGCCGAAGGGCGAGCCGGAAATGAGCATGAAGCAGCTGCAGGATACCTATAACGGCATCATGATGCCGCCGCCGGCGGTGGTGACGGAAGAAGCCAAACCGGCGGACACCGCAGTCGCTTCGCCGGCGACGGACGCCGCTGGCGCGCAGTAATTCGTGGCAGGGGGCTCAGGCCCCCTCAGTTGCGGTACAGCACCTTGATGATATGGTAACCGAACTGGGTTTTGACCGGGCCGTAAGGTTTGAGCAGCGGGATGCTGAACACCGCTTTATCGAACGCAGGCACCATTGCGCCTTTGTTGAATTCGCCCAGCGAGCCGCCGTTGCGTTTTGACGGGCAGCTCGAGTATTTGCGCGCCAGCGTGTCGAAGCTGACGCCACGCTTAAGCTTGGCCAGCAGCTCGTTGGCCAGCTTTTCATTGTCTACCAGAATGTGCAGGGCGCACGCCGTTTTTGCCATGGTATTGCCTTTGTCGATGCGAAAATTGCGCTGATTATACCCGCTAAATCTCATCGGCGCTTTCTGCTACAATTCCCTTCCACGTTTTACAGTCGAGCAAGTCAGCGCCATGCGATTAAACCCCAGCCAACAACAAGCCGTCGAATTCGTTACCGGGCCCTGCCTGGTGTTGGCCGGTGCCGGCTCTGGCAAGACGCGCGTTATCACTAATAAGATAGCCCACCTGATCCACCACTGCGGCTATCAGGCGCGGCACATCGCCGCCGTGACTTTTACCAACAAAGCCGCGCGCGAGATGAAAGAGCGCGTGTCGCAAACCCTGGGACGCAAAGAGGCGCGTGGGCTGATGATTTCCACCTTCCACACCCTGGGGCTGGAGATCATCAAGCGGGAATATGTGGCGCTGGGCATGAAGTCCAACTTCTCGCTGTTCGACGACCAGGATCAGCTGGCATTGCTGAAAGAGCTGACCGAAAAGTGGTTGGAAAGCGATAAGACGCTGGTGGCGCAGCTGATTTCGACCATCTCCAACTGGAAAAACGACCTGATCGATCCCCAGCGGGCGGCAGAGTTGGCGCGCTCGGAGCGCGACAAGCTGTTCGCCCATTGCTACGGTCTTTACCACGCCCATATGCGGGCGTGTAACGTACTGGACTTCGACGATTTGATCCTGTTGCCGACGCTGCTGCTGCAACGCAACGAAGAGGTGCGTGAACGCTGGCAGCAGCGCATCCGCTATCTGCTGGTGGATGAGTATCAGGATACCAACACCAGCCAATACGAGCTGGTGAAGCTGCTGGTGGGCCATCGCGCGCGCTTTACCGTGGTGGGCGACGACGACCAGTCGATTTACTCCTGGCGCGGCGCGCGGCCGCAGAACTTGGTGCTGCTGAAGGAAGATTTCCCGGCGCTGCAGGTGATCAAGCTGGAGCAAAACTACCGTTCCAGCGAGCGCATTTTAAAGGCGGCCAATATCCTGATCGCCAATAACCCGCACGTGTTTGAAAAAAGGCTGTTTTCCGAGCTGGGGTATGGCGAAGAGCTGAAGGTGGTGACCGCCAACAACGAGGATCACGAAGCCGAGCGCGTGGTGGGGGAACTGATCGCCCACCACTTCGTGAAAAAAACCAACTACGGCGACTATGCGATTCTCTACCGTGGCAACCACCAGTCGCGGGTGTTTGAAAAGATGCTGATGCAGAACCGCATCCCGTACAAGATTTCCGGCGGCACGTCGTTCTTCTCTCGCCCCGAGATCAAGGATCTGCTGGCCTACCTGCGCGTGCTGACCAACCCGGACGACGACAGCGCCTTCCTGCGCATCGTCAATACCCCCAAGCGCGAGATCGGTCCGGCGACGCTGCAGAAGCTCGGCGAATGGGCCAACCAGCGCAACAAGAGTTTATTCCACGCCAGTTTCGATCTGGGGCTGAGCCAGCACTTGACCGGGCGCGGGCTGGAATCGCTCCAGCGCTTC
The DNA here is from genome assembly GCF_052168895.1 of Serratia sp. CY37869. Taxonomy (NCBI): domain Bacteria; kingdom Pseudomonadati; phylum Pseudomonadota; class Gammaproteobacteria; order Enterobacterales; family Yersiniaceae; genus Serratia; species Serratia sp. CY37869. Next base: position 111,510 of record NZ_JBJNLU010000005.1, on the reverse strand, counting down.
ACCCACTGGCTGGGCGGCATCGCCCAACAGGCGGAGCGTGAGCCGGTGGCGGCGGTGCGCGATCTGATCCGCGGCGTGGATTATGAAAGCTGGCTGTTTGAAACCTCGACCAGCCCGAAGGCCGCCGAAATGCGGATGAAGAACGTCAATACGCTGTTCGGTTGGATGACGGAGATGCTGGAAGGCAACGATTTGGACGAGCCGATGACGCTGACCCAGGTCGTGACGCGCTTCACCCTGCGCGACATGATGGAGCGCGGTGAAAGCGAAGAGGAGCTGGATCAGGTGCAGCTGATGACGCTGCACGCTTCCAAAGGGTTGGAGTTCCCCTACGTGTTCCTGGTGGGCATGGAAGAGGGGCTGCTGCCGCACCAGAGCAGCATCGACGAAGACAATGTCGATGAAGAGCGGCGTCTGGCCTATGTGGGGATCACCCGCGCGCAAAAAGAGCTGATCTTCACCCTGTGCCGCGAACGCCGTCAGTACGGTGAGTTGGTGCGGCCGGAGCCGAGCCGATTCCTGCTGGAGCTGCCGCAGGACGATTTGGCGTGGGAAACCGAGCGCAAAGTGGTGAGCCCGCAGGAGCGGATGCAGAAGGGGCAGAGCCATCTGGCCAATATCCGCGCCCAGCTGGCCAAGGCCAAAGGCGGGAATTAAAAAGAAAGGGCGCTCATCGCGCCCTTGCTATTTCAACGTTGTTCTTCCAATCGCAGCGTCCAGTGGACGTAGCTCTGCCAGTGGCTTTCCTGCTCCAGCGCCTCGGCGCACAGCGGATGCTGCTCCAGCCAACCCGGCGGCAAGATCACCGTCAGTTCATCGTCCTGATTGGCGCGTAAACGCACCGCCGGCAGCGTGTCGTCGCGGCGGCGGCTGGCGAAGATGATCGCCAGGCGCAAAATGCGGCACAGACGCTGCGCGGTGCGCGGCGGCAGGGCATTTTGCTGGTTCAACAGCGACAGGTCGAGGGTGTTACTCTGGTTTTGCAGCAGGGTGGCCAGCAGTTTTTTCTGCGCGGGGGTAAAGCCGGGTAAGTCCAGGTGGCGGATCAGGTAGGCGGCGTGTTGCGGCGCCTGCTTGAAATCGACGCTGAGGCCGAGTTCGTGGATCAGGCTGGCGCTGTGCAACAGCTCGCGACATCGCGCATCCAACTGCCACTCGTTGGCGACCTGCTGCGAGAAGTTGGCGGCGAGCTGGCTGACGCGCTCGGCCTGCTCGGTGTCGATCAGGTAGCGACGCTGCAGGTTGCGGATGGTGCGGATGCGAATATCCTGCTCCACCGGCAGATGCAGCATGCCGTAAACCAGGCCTTCACGCAGCGCCCCGCCGGCCAGCATCATGCTTTCGATGCCCAGCTCCTGGAAGATGGCCAGCAGAATGGACAGGCCGCTCGGGAAGACCAGCGCGCGTTCCAGCGTCAACCCTTCGATCTCCAGCTCTTCCAGCTTGCCGCACTGAATGGCCCGCTGTTTCAATTGGCGCAGCTTGGGCAGGGTGATGCGTTCATCCATGCCTTGCGCCACCATGATTTCCTGCAGCGCTTGTACGGTGCCGGAAGCGCCGACGCAGATTTGCCAACCTTGCTGGCGCAGCTGCGGCGCGATCGGCCGCACCATTTCGCGCGCGGCCTGTTCGGCGCGCTCGAAGTTTTCTTGCCCGAGGTTGCGATCGCTGAAGTAGCGCTCCAGCCAGGTGACGCAGCCCATCGACAGGCTGTACAGCTGCGATGCCTGTGCGCCGGTGCCGGTGACCAGTTCGGTGCTGCCGCCGCCGATATCGACGACCAGCCGCCGATCCGGCCCGCCGGTGGTGTGCGCGACGCCATGATAAATCAGCCGCGCTTCTTCTTCGCCGCTGATGACCTGCACCGGGCAGCCGAGGATTTGCTCGGCGGCCTGCAGGAACTCATCGGCGTTGGACGCCAGGCGCAAGGTGGCGGTGGCGACGACGCGGATCTGCTCGCGCGGGATGTCCTGCAGGCGTTCGGAGAACAGCCGCAGGCACTGCCAGCCGCGTTGCATGGCCTCATGCGACAGGTGATTGTGCTGATCCAGCCCGGCCGCCAGGCGCACCTTGCGCTTTATCCGCGCCAGAGTCTGAATGCTGCCGGCCACCTCGCGCACCACCAACATATGGAAGCTGTTGGAGCCGAGATCGATGGCAGCATAAAGCGTGCTGGAGCTGAGCATGGCGATCAGCTCGAGCGTTTACGGTTGCTGCGCGGCGCGCCGCCGCGACGTGGCGCGGAGTTGCGACGTGGGCCGTTGCCGCCGCGCGGACGCGACAGGCGCTTCGGTGCCGGCAGATCGGTCAGCAGCGCATCGCTGTTGTACTTGCTCACCGGAATGCTGTGATCGATATAGGTCTCGATCGCCGGCAGGTTGAGCGCGTACTCTTCACAAGCCAGGCTGATGGAGTGGCCGCTGGCGCCTGCTCGGCCGGTACGGCCGATGCGGTGCACGTAGTCTTCGCAGTCGTCAGGCAGATCGTAGTTGAAGACGTGCGTGACGGCGGGAATGTGCAGACCGCGCGCGGCGACGTCGGTGGCGACCAGGATATCCAGATTGCCCTTGGTGAAGTCGTCGAGGATGCGCAGGCGTTTTTTCTGCGCCACGTCGCCGGTCAGCAGGCCGACGCGGTGACCGTCGGCGGCCAGGTGGCCCCAGATGTCTTCGCAGCGGTGCTTGGTGTTGGCGAAGATGATGGCGCGATCCGGCCACTCTTCTTCGATCAGCGTCTGCAGCAGACGCATTTTTTCTTCGTTGGACGGGTAGAACAGCTCTTCTTTAATGCGGTGGCCGGTTTTCTGTTCCGGTTCCACTTCAACATATTCGGCGTTGTTCATCTGCTCGAAGGCCAGTTCGCGTACGCGATAGGACAGCGTGGCGGAGAACAGCATGTTCAGGCGTTGATCGGCCGCAGGCATGCGGCGGAACAGCCAGCGGATGTCTTTGATAAAGCCGAGATCGTACATGCGATCGGCCTCATCCAGCACGACGACCTGCATCGCGCCGAGATCGACATAGTTCTGCTTGGTGTAATCGATTAAACGGCCGGTGGTGCCAATCAGAATGTCCACGCCGCTTTCCAGCACTTTCAGCTGTTTGTCGTAGCCGTCGCCGCCGTAGGCCAGGCCCAGCTTCAGGCCGGTGCTCTGGGAGAGGGCTTCCGCATCGGAGTGGATTTGCACCGCCAGTTCACGCGTAGGCGCCATGATCAAGGCGCGCGGCTGATTGGTCTGGCGATCCTGTTTCGCCGGGTGGGTCAGCAAATAGTGAAAAGTAGACGCCAAAAACGCCAGCGTCTTTCCGGTACCGGTTTGCGCCTGACCTGCAACGTCACGCCCGGAGAGCGTGAGCGGCAATGCTAACGCCTGGATGGGCGTGCAATTGTGAAACCCTTTTTTCTCAAGGGCTTCAAGGACTAACGGGTGCAGGGCGAAGTCGGAAAACTTCTGTTCGGTCAAGTGTGTTTTGCTCATAGTGTGGTAGAATATCAGCTAACTATTGCTTTACGAAAGCACATCCGTTGAAATAAACGCGGTGCAATAAAATCACCTTGAGTTGGTTAATGCTACACCAACAAGGTAGACATAATCCTGTGGAGTAGAACATGAGCGATAAAATTATTCACCTGACTGACAGCAGCTTCGAAGCTGACGTGCTGAAAGCGGAAGGGCCGATCCTGGTCGATTTCTGGGCTGAATGGTGTGGGCCGTGCAAGATGATTGCTCCGATTCTGGATGAGATTGCCGAAGAGTTCGAAGGCAAACTGACCATCACCAAGCTGAATATCGATCAGAACCCGGCTACCGCGCCTAAGTACGGTATCCGTGGCATCCCTACGCTGTTGCTGTTCAAGAACGGTGAAGTGGCCGCGACCAAGGTTGGCGCGTTGTCCAAAGGTCAGCTCAAAGATTTCCTGAACGCGAATCTGTAATCGGGCGGGAAGCCCAGTATCAGGCGCCTGGCGGTGATGTTCAATTCACCGCTAGACGCCTGCCAAGAAGCGTGTTAAGTTTAACCACACTGCATATAGAACTTGCCCGAAGTTTTAAATCTAAAGAGTTTGAATCTAAAGCTATACTCTGTGTCGAACCACCGGCGTTGAAAGTAAACTGAACTCAACCCGTGTTTTGGCAATCAAACGGTTTTGCAAAAATCATTTTTAAGGTACCTTCGATCTTCAACCGTCAATGCGTGCGCCCGATGTAAGCCATTTCTTACCGCGACGGCTCTGCGCCCGGTGATCGAACGTCCAGTAAACAGGCACGCATCTCGCTGCCATACCATTCACGATACAAGTTCGAGACATACCCCGAGTTTAAGAACCCACCACTATGAATCTTACCGAATTAAAGAATACGCCGGTTTCTGAGCTGATTACTCTCGGCGAAAATATGGGGCTGGAAAACCTTGCCCGCATGCGCAAGCAGGACATCATCTTCTCCATTCTGAAGCAACATGCGAAAAGCGGAGAAGATATCTTCGGCGACGGCGTGCTCGAGATATTGCAGGATGGATTCGGTTTCCTCCGCTCTGGAGACAGTTCCTACCTCGCCGGTCCCGACGACATCTACGTATCCCCTAGCCAAATCCGCCGCTTCAACCTCCGCACAGGTGACACCATTTCCGGTAAGATTCGTCCGCCAAAAGAAGGCGAGCGCTATTTTGCCCTGCTGAAAGTCAACGAAGTCAACTACGACAAGCCGGAAAACGCCCGCAGCAAGATCCTGTTCGAGAACTTGACGCCGCTGCACGCCAATTCCCGTCTGCGGATGGAGCGCGGCAACGGTTCGACCGAAGACTTGACGGCGCGCGTACTGGATCTGGCGGCGCCAATTGGCCGCGGCCAGCGTGGCCTGATCGTGGCACCGCCGAAAGCCGGTAAAACCATGCTGCTGCAGAACATCGCGCAGAGCATCGCCTACAATCACCCAGACTGCGTGCTGATGGTGCTGCTGATCGACGAACGTCCGGAAGAAGTGACCGAGATGCAGCGCCTGGTGAAAGGCGAAGTGATCGCATCGACCTTCGACGAGCCGGCTTCGCGTCACGTGCAAGTGGCCGAAATGGTGATCGAGAAGGCCAAGCGCCTGGTTGAGCACAAGAAAGACGTGATCATTCTGCTCGACTCCATCACCCGTCTGGCGCGCGCCTACAACACCGTGGTGCCGGCCTCGGGCAAGGTGCTGACCGGTGGTGTGGACGCCAACGCCCTGCATCGTCCGAAGCGCTTCTTCGGTGCGGCGCGTAACGTGGAAGAGGGCGGCAGCCTGACCATTATCGCGACCGCGCTGGTTGATACCGGTTCGAAGATGGACGAAGTGATCTACGAAGAATTTAAAGGTACCGGCAACATGGAATTGCATCTGGCGCGTAAAATCGCCGAGAAACGCGTATTCCCGGCTATCGATTACAACCGCTCCGGTACCCGTAAAGAAGAGCTGCTCACCACCTCTGAAGAGCTGCAAAAAATGTGGATCCTGCGCAAAATCATTCATCCGATGGGTGAAATCGACGCGATGGAGTTCCTCATTAATAAGTTGGCGATGACTAAAACCAACGATGAATTCTTCGATATGATGAAACGCTCATAATTCGTTAAAAAATTCGCTGAACGCCACGCCTAGTCGTGGCGTTTTTCGCTTTTGGCGGATACGATAAGTAGCAGTAATGGAAAAGTAAGTTGTTTCCTCGACTTATTGAGAATTCATCTTGTTTGTCGGTCGGTTTCGCGCCGGTCGGCTTTGCTGCTGTCATTTTGTCAGTCGATGCGAAGAAAATAGGCATGAATCACCGTTGTCATAGGAAATGACCGAAAGGTAGCGGGGGCCAATGGCACAAGCCTTAGCCCGTGGTAAGCTGCCTTATCTTCTACAGAGATCTGTTAACTGTGAACTTACTCACTATGAGTACTGAAATTCTATTTGTTTTCCTGTTTTCTTTGGCTTTTCTCTTTGTTGCCCGCAAGGCGGCAAAACGTATTGGTCTGGTAGATAAACCCAATTATCGCAAACGCCATCAGGGGCTGATTCCTCTGGTCGGCGGTATTTCCGTTTATGCCGGGTTGTGCTTCGCGTTTTGGATCTCTGAACAACCCATCGCACACGCCAAGCTTTATCTCACCTGCGCCGGTATTCTGGTGTTTGTGGGGGCGCTCGACGATCGTTTCGATATCAGCGTTAAAATTCGCGCCCTGGTGCAGGCGCTGGTCGGCATCGCCATGATGGTGTTCGCCGGTCTGTATCTGCGCAGCTTCGGCCATGTGCTGGGTGACTGGGAGATGCTGCTGGGGCCGTTCGGCTATCTGGTGACGCTGTTCGCGGTATGGGCGGCGATCAACGCTTTCAATATGGTCGACGGCATCGATGGTCTGCTGGGCGGTTTGTCGTGCGTCTCCTTCGGGGCGCTGGGCCTGCTGCTGTACCTGAGCGGCCATCATGAGCTGGCGTTCTGGTGCTTTGCGATGATCGCCACTATCGTTCCCTATATTTTGCTCAATCTCGGCATCCTCGGCCGCCGTTATAAGGTGTTTATGGGGGATGCCGGCAGCACCCTGATCGGCTTTACCGCCATTTGGCTGCTGCTGCAAAGTTCACAGGGAAAGGCGCACTCGATCAACCCGGTGACCGCGCTGTGGATCATCGCTATTCCGCTGATGGACATGATAGCAATCATGTATCGTCGTTTACGCAAGGGGATGAGCCCCTTCTCTCCCGATCGTCAACATATTCACCACCTGATCATGCGCGCCGGCTTTACGCCGCGGCAGGCTTTCGTGCTGATCACCCTGGCGGCCGCGTTGCTGGCTGCGGTGGGCGTGATCGGCGAACGCCTGACTTTTATCCCTGAGTGGGTTATGTTGGCATTATTCTTGCTTGCCTTCTTCCTGTACGGTTACTGCATCAAGCGCGCCTGGCGGGTTGCGCGGTACATTAAGCGTATCAAGCGCCGGCTGCGGCGTTCGGGCGATAACAAGCAAGTACCTTAACCAGAGACCAGAGGCTTTTTGGCTGTGATGAATCCAGAAACAACGTCTGACAAGCATACCCCGGCGGTGGATAACGAACTCGATATCCGCGGCCTGTGCTGCACCCTGTGGCGCGGCAAACCGTGGATTATCGGCATTGCGGTGCTGTTCGCGGCGGTCGCGCTGATCGTTTCTTACCTGGTTAAGCAAGAGTGGAGCGCCACCGCGATCACCGACAGGCCGACGGTGAATGCGCTGGGCGGTTATTACTCCCAGCAGCAGTTCCTGCGCAATCTGGATGTGCGCACGCTGCCGGCGGCGGCGGCCGGCGATCAGCCGAGCATCGCGGATGAAGCGTACAATGAATTCATCATGCAGCTGGCGGCTTACGACACGCGTCGCGATTTCTGGCTGCAGAGCGATTACTACAAACAGCGTCAGGAAGGGGATGCCCGTGCCGATGCGGCATTGCTCGACGAGCTGATCAATAACATCCTGTTTACGCCGCGCGACGACAAAAAAGTCCCGAACGACGGCGTGAAGCTGACGGCGGAAACCGCCGCGGACGCCAACCGCCTGCTGCGACAATACGTGGCCTTCGCCAGCCACCGCGCAGCCCTGCACCTGAACGAAGAGATCCAGGGCGCGTGGGCCGCTCGCACCACCTCGATGAAGGCACAGGTCAAGCGTCAGGAAGCGGTCGCGGAGTCGGTTTACAAGCGCGAGCTGAACACCACGCAACAGGCGTTGAAAATTGCCGAGAGCCAGGGGATCAGCCGTACGCAAACCGACACTCCGGCCGAACAGTTGCCGGATTCGGATCTGTTCTTGCTGGGCCGGCCAATGCTGCAGGCGCGTCTGGAAGGCCTGCAGGCCTCCGGCCCGACCTACGATCTGGATTACGATCAGAACCGCGCAATGCTGGCGACGCTGAATGTTGGCCCGACGTTGGATGAGAAGTTCCAGACCTATCGCTATTTGCGCACGCCGGAAGAGCCGGTAAAACGCGACAGCCCACGCCGGGTCTTCTGGCTGATTTTGTGGGGCGCGATGGGCGCGTTGGTTGGCGCCGGTGTGGCCTTGGCGCGTCGGCAGCCGAAGTAACCATAGATTTAACTTACCGATGGGCGCTTAGTGCGCTCGGTTCGCAGGTACGCCTGCGCTTAACTGACCAAAAAGAGATTCTCTGTGAAAGTGTTGACTGTTTTCGGCACCAGACCTGAAGCCATTAAAATGGCGCCGCTGGTACATGCTTTGGCTCAGGATGAGGCCTTTGACGCAAAGGTCTGTGTAACGGCGCAGCATCGTGAGATGTTGGATCAAGTATTGCGGTTGTTTGAGATTACGCCGGATTACGACCTGAACATCATGAAACCTGGCCAGGGGCTAACGGAAATCACCTGTCGCATCCTGGAAGGGCTGAAAGGGGTGTTGGAAGAGTTCAAACCTGATGTGGTGCTGGTGCACGGCGATACCACCACCACGCTGGCGACCAGCCTGGCGGCGTTCTATCAGCGAATTCCTGTCGGGCATGTGGAAGCCGGATTGCGTACTGGCGATCTGTACTCCCCTTGGCCTGAAGAAGCCAACCGAACTCTGACGGGGCATTTGGCGAAATTCCATTTTGCGCCGACCGAAAATTCACGTCAAAACCTGCTGCGCGAAACACTGCCGGATAATCAGATTTTCGTGACCGGCAATACGGTAATCGACGCGCTGTTTTGGGTGCGTGATCGGGTGATGAGCGATGCCGCTCTGCAGGCTAGCCTGGCGCAGCGTTACCCGTTCCTCGACGCCGACAAAAAACTGATTCTGGTCACCGGCCATCGCCGGGAAAGTTTCGGCGGCGGTTTTGAGCGGATCTGCAGCGCGTTGGCTCAAATAGCCCGCAACCACCCGGAGGCGCAGGTAGTATATCCGGTGCACCTGAACCCGAATGTCAGCGAGCCGGTCAACCGTATTCTGAAAGGTATCGATAACATCATGTTGATCGAACCGCAGGATTATCTGCCGTTTATTTATCTGATGACCAAAGCGCACCTGATCCTGACCGATTCCGGCGGCATTCAGGAAGAGGCGCCCTCGTTAGGCAAGCCGGTGCTGGTGATGCGCGATACCACCGAGCGCCCGGAGGCGGTGGATGCGGGAACGGTGCGTCTGGTTGGGACCGATGTGACCAAAATCGTTGATACGGTAACTCGGTTGTTGACGGACGAAAGCGAATATCAAGCGATGAGCCGGGCGCATAACCCATACGGTGACGGACATGCCTGCCAGCGTATCCTCGAAGCCTTAAAGAATCATCAGGTGACACTATGAGCTTTGACACTATTTCTGTCATTGGTCTGGGTTATATCGGCTTGCCAACGGCGGCGGCGTTTGCCTCACGCAAGAAAAAAGTGGTGGGCGTTGATGTAAACCAACATGCGGTAGATACCATTAACCGTGGCGCGATCCACATCGTCGAACCGGATCTGGATAAAGTGGTCAAGGACGCCGTTGAGGGCGGTTATCTGCGGGCGGTGACCAAACCGCAGCCGGCCGATGCGTTTCTGATCGCGGTGCCCACGCCGTTCAAGGGCGATCATGAACCCGACCTGAGCTATGTCGAGACAGCGGCGAAGTCGCTGGCGCCGGTGCTGAAAAAAGGCGATCTGGTGATCCTTGAGTCCACTTCGCCGGTGGGCGCCACTGAGCAGGTGGCGGAATGGTTGGCTGAAACGCGCAGCGATCTCAGCTTCCCGCAGCAAGCGGGCGAAGCGGCGGACGTGAATATTGCCTACTGCCCGGAGCGCGTGTTGCCGGGGCAGGTGATGGTGGAGCTGATTAAAAACGACCGTGTGATCGGCGGTATGACGCCGAAGTGCTCGGCGCGCGCCAGTGCGCTATACAAGATTTTTCTCGAGGGTGAATGCGTACTGACTAATGCGCGAACCGCCGAGATGTGCAAGCTGACGGAAAACAGCTTCCGTGATGTGAACATTGCCTTCGCCAACGAGCTGTCGTTGATTTGCGCCGAGCAGGGGATCAACGTCTGGGAACTGATTCGTTTGGCGAACCGTCATCCGCGAGTGAATATTCTGCAGCCTGGCCCGGGCGTCGGCGGCCACTGCATCGCCGTCGACCCGTGGTTTATCGTGGCGCAGAATCCGCAGCAGGCGCGTCTGATCCACACCGCGCGCCTGGTAAACGACGGTAAACCGCTGTGGGTAGTCGACCGGGTGAAAGCGGCGGTGGCCGATTGCCTGGCCGCGACTAACAAGCGCGCGTCCGAGGTGAAAATCGCCTGCTTCGGCCTGGCGTTCAAACCCAATATCGACGATCTGCGTGAAAGCCCGGCGGTGGAAGTTGCCCATTTGATTGCTGATTGGCATTCGGGGGAAACGCTAGTCGTGGAACCTAACGTCGAACACCTGCCGGCATCGTTGGTGGGTCATGTGGCGTTGAAAACGATCGCTGAGGCGTTGCAGCAGGCCGATGTGATCGTGATGTTGGTCGATCATCAGCAGTTCAAGGCCATCCGGCCGGAAGAGATCAAGCAAAGCTGGGTGGTGGATACCAAAGGAGTTTGGCGTTGAAGCGTATCTTAGTCACCGGTGGCGCCGGATTTATTGGTTCTGCGGTCGTGCGACATATCATCGAGGCCACCGGCGACAGCGTAGTGGTGGTGGATAAGCTGACCTATGCCGGTAACCTGGAGTCGCTGGCGGTAGTGGCCGACAGCGATCGTTATGCCTTCGAGCAGATCGACATCTGCGATCGCGTCGGGTTGGATCGGGTGTTTGCCCGCTATCAGCCGGATGTGGTGATGCACCTGGCGGCGGAAAGTCACGTCGATCGCTCTATCGACGGCCCGGCGGCGTTTATCGAGACCAACGTGGTCGGCACTTACACCCTGCTGGAAGCGGCGCGCCACTATTGGCAGCCGTTGGCGGCGGAGAAGAAGCAGGCTTTCCGCTTCCATCATATCTCCACCGACGAAGTGTACGGCGATCTGCATGGCACTGACGATCTGTTCACCGAAACCACGCCCTATGCGCCGAGCAGCCCGTATTCCGCTTCCAAGGCGTCGAGCGATCATCTGGTGCGCGCCTGGCTGCGCACCTATGGTTTGCCGACCCTCGTCACCAACTGTTCGAACAACTACGGCCCTTATCACTTCCCGGAGAAGCTGATCCCGCTGGTTATCCTGAATGCCGTCGCTGGTAAACCGCTGCCGGTATATGGCAACGGCGCGCAGGTGCGCGACTGGCTGTATGTCGAGGATCACGCGCGCGCGCTCTATCAGGTGGTGACCGAAGGCGTGGTGGGCGAAACTTACAATATCGGCGGCCATAACGAGCGCAAGAATATCGAAGTGGTGCAGACCATCTGTGACCTGCTGGAAGAACTGGCGCCGAACAAACCGCAGGGCGTGGCGCACTACCGCGATCTGATCACTTACGTCAAGGATCGTCCGGGCCACGATATGCGTTACGCCATCGACGCTGGCAAGATCGACCGTGAGTTGGGGTGGCGGCCGCAGGAAACGTTCGAAAGCGGCATTCGCAAAACCGTGGTTTGGTACCTGAATAACGAAGTCTGGTGGCGCCGGGTGCAAGACGGTTCTTATGCCGGCGAGCGTTTGGGGCTGTCCGATTGAATGTAGCGCAGTGCTGTCCTTATAAGGCGCTGCGGATTTGGGAGCTAGTATGAAAGGTATTATTCTGGCCGGCGGTTCCGGCACGCGTTTGCATCCGATCACGCGCGGTGTGTCCAAACAGCTGTTGCCGATCTATGACAAACCGATGATTTATTATCCGATGTCGGTGCTGATGTTGGCGGGGATTCGCGACATTTTAATCATCTCGACCCCAGCGGATTTGCCGTCCTTCGAACGTTTGCTGGGTAATGGCGAACAGTTTGGCGTCAATCTCAGCTACGCCGCGCAACCTAAGCCGGAAGGCCTGGCCCAGGCGTTCCTGATCGGCGAGGAGTTCATCAACGGCGATTCTTGCTGCCTGGTGTTGGGAGATAACATCTTCTTCGGCCAGTCTTTCAGTCCGAAATTAAAAACCGTCGCGGCTCGTACCGAGGGCGCCACCGTGTTCGGTTATCAGGTCATGGATTCTGAGCGCTTTGGCGTTGTGGAGTTTGACGACAATTTCCGCGCGCTGTCGATCGAAGAAAAACCGAAAAAACCGAAATCCGATTGGGCGGTAACCGGCTTGTATTTCTACGATAGCCAGGTGGTGGAGTTTGCCAAGCAGGTGAAGCCTTCCGAGCGCGGCGAGCTGGAAATTACCAGCATCAACCAGATGTATCTGGAGCGCGGTGATCTGACTGTCGAGCTGCTGGGGCGCGGTTTTGCCTGGTTGGACACCGGGACTCACGACAGCCTGCTGGAAGCCAGTAGCTTCGTGCAGACGGTCGAGAAACGTCAGGGATTTAAAATCGCCTGTCTGGAAGAGATCGCCTGGCGCAACGGTTGGCTGGATGATGAGGGCGTCAAACGTGCCGCCCACTCCTTGTCCAAAACCGGCTATGGCAAGTATTTGCTGGATTTGCTGCATGTGCGTCCACGCCATTATTGAGCCTTTGTCATGGGAAAGTGAGTTTTTCGCGCTGGACAGCGCGAAACTCATCTTCTCCTCCTCAGCCCCGGTTCTGGCTGAGGCCGACTTGGCGGCTTATGCCCTGGTGCAGGCCAAAATCTCCGCGCAGCAACTGGCCTTGGCGGATGGATTGGCCGATTTCGGCTTCCGCCTGGTTGAGGGCGAGGTCGATCTGGTTTTGGCGCTTGATAACAGGTCGATACTTGAATTTGGTGACCGCGTACAGGCGATACGCTTTGCGACCGAGGCCGATATCCCCGCATTGCGTAGCGCGGCGGCTCAGGCGTTCGCCGCCAGCCGCTTTCGTGCGCCCTGGTATCAACCTGATGACAGCGGCCGGTTTTATGCTTTGTGGATCGAAAAGGCCGTTTTGGGCACCTTCGATCATCAGTGCCTGTTGGCGCTGGACGAACAGGGGCACCCAGAAGGATTCGTCAGCCTGCGCAATTTGGGCGAACGGGAAACACGCATCGGCCTGTTGGCAGCTTTCCCCGGCGCATCCGGCCGGGGGATTGGTTCCAGGCTGATGGCGGCGGCGCTCGCCGAATCCCGGCGTCAGGGGATGCAGCACCTGCGGGTCGCGACCCAGATAGGCAATATCGCCGCATTACGACTCTATCAACGACAGGGTGCCGTGATTGAAAGCACCGCGTACTGGTTATACAGAGGTAGACATGATTCCATTTAACGCACCACCGGTTGTTGGCACTGAACTGGAATATATGCAGGCTGCCATGGGCAGCGGCAAGTTGTGCGGCGACGGCGGTTTTACCCGTCGCTGCCAGCAGTGGATGGAACAGCATTTCGGCAGCGCGAAAGTGCTGTTGACGCCTTCCTGCACCGCGTCGTTGGAAATGGCCGCCATCCTGCTGGATATTCAGCCGGGCGACGAAGTGATCATGCCGAGCTTTACCTTCGTTTCAACCGCCAACGCCTTTGTGCTGCGCGGCGCCAAAGTGGTGTTCGTCGATCTGCGTCCGGACACCATGAACATCGACGAAACCAAAATCGAAGCGGCGATTACCGATAAAACCCGCGCGATCGTGCCGGTACACTACGCCGGCGTCGCCTGCGAGATGGATACCATCATGGCGCTGGCGAAGAAATATAACCTGTTCGTGGTGGAAGACGCCGCGCAGGGCGTGATGTCGACCTATAAAGGCAAGGCATTGGGCACCATCGGCCATATCGGCTGCTTCAGCTTCCATGAAACCAAAAACTATACCGCCGGCGGCGAAGGCGGTGCGACGCTGGTGAACGATCCGGCCCTGATCGATCGGGCGGAAGTCATCCGCGAGAAAGGCACCAACCGCAGCCAGTTCTTCCGTGGCCAGGTCGACAAATATACCTGGCGCGACATCGGCTCCAGCTACTTGATGTCTGACCTGCAGGCCGCCTACCTGTGGGGTCAGCTGGAAGTGGCGGAGCGCATCAACCAGCGCCGCCTGTCGCTGTGGCAGAAGTACTACGACAGTTTCCTGCCGTTGGTTCGGTCAGGCCGTATCGAGTTGCCGAGCATTCCGGCGGACTGCGTGCATAACGCGCACATGTTCTATATCAAGCTGCGCGATATCGAAGAGCGCACGGCCTTTATCGACTACCTGAAGGAAGCCGAAATCATGGCCGTGTTCCACTATATCCCGCTGCATGACTGCCCGGCCGGCGAACAGTTTGGCCGCTTTGCCGGCGAAGACCGTTACACCACGCAGGAAAGTGCGCGTCTGGTGCGCTTGCCGCTGTTCTACAATATGTCCGATGTCAATCAGCGTACGGTAATCAATACCATTCTGAGCTTCTTCGCCTGATATGTCGTTGGCAAAAGCATCGATATGGACCGCCGGCTCTACGCTGATCAAAATTGGCGTGGGGCTATTGGTGGTGAAATTGCTGGCGGTGGCGTTTGGCCCCAGCGGCGTGGGGCAGGCGGGTAACTTTCGCCAGTTGATCACCGTGCTGGGCGTGCTGTCCGGCGCGGGCATTTTTAACGGCATCACCAAATACGTGGCGGAGTACCACCAGGACTCGCAGCGTCTGCGTCTGGCGGTCGGCACCGCGTCGAGCATTGTGCTGGGCTTTTCGACCTTGCTGGCGCTGGTGTTTTTGTTCGCCGCCGAGCCGATCAGCATCGGGCTGTTCGGGCATGCCGATTACGTCGGCGTGGTGCGCGCCGTCGCCTTCATTCAGATGGGCATCGCCTACGCCAACCTGTTCATGGCGGTGCTGAAAGGCTATCGCGACGCGATGGGCAACGCGCTGGCGGTGATCGGCGGCAGCCTGATCGGCGTGGTGGCTTATTATCTGTGCTTCAAGCTGGGCGGCTATGAAGGCGCGCTGGCAGGGCTGGCGTTGGTGCCGGCGTTGGTGGTGCTGCCGGCCGGGCTGATGCTGTGGCGGCGCAAAACGTTGCCGCTGCGCTACCTGGCTCCGCGCTGGGACAAAGGGGTGGCCGGCAACCTCGGCAAATTCACCCTCATGGCGTTGATCACCTCGGTGACGCTGCCGGTGGCCTACGTGATGATGCGTAACCTGTTGGCCGCGCATTACGGTTGGGATGAGGTGGGGATCTGGCAAGGCGTCAGCAGCATTTCCGATGCCTATCTGCAGTTTATCACCGCCTCGTTTACCGTCTATCTGCTGCCGACGCTGTCGCGGTTGACGGACAAGGGCGCCATCTCGCGGGAGATCGTGCGCTCGCTGAAATTCGTGCTGCCGGCGGTAGCGGCGGCGAGCTTTACGGTGTGGTTGCTGCGTGATTTCGCCATCTGGCTGCTGTTCTCGGACAAGTTCGTCGCCATGCGCGATCTGTTTGCCTGGCAGCTGGTGGGCGACGTGCTGAAAGTCGGGGCCTATGTGTTCGGCTATTTGGTGATCGCCAAAGCGTCGCTGCGCTTTTATATCCTGACGGAAGTCAGCCAGTTTCTGCTGCTGACGCTGTTCTCGCACTGGCTGATCCCGCTGCGCGGCGCGCTGGGGGCGGCTCAGGCCTATATGGCAACCTACATCGTGTATTTCGCGCTCTGTAGCTGCGTGTTTCTTATTTATCGTAGACGAGTATGACCACACTGATTCACGTTCTGGGATCCGATATCCCGCATCATAACCAGACGGTGCTGCGCTTCTTCAACGACGTGCTGGCGCCGCGTTTGCCGGCTGAGCAGACGCGGCATTTTATGGTGGCGGCCAAGGATGTGGCGGCACTGGGGGATTTCCCCGCCCTGAACATTGAGCCTTACGCCGACAAGAAGAGCCTGGCGGCGGCGGTGATCGCCCGCGCCCAGGCCGATCGCGATGCGCGCTTCTTCCTGCACGGTCAGTTTAACCCGGGGCTGTGGCTGGCGCTGCTGAGCGGCAAGATCAAGGCGCATCAGGTCAGTTGGCATATTTGGGGTGCCGATCTGTACGAAGACGCCACCAGCTGGAAATTTCGGCTGTTTTACCTGCTGCGCCGCATTGCTCAGGGGCGAGTGGGGAACGTGTTCGCCACCCGCGGCGACGTGATCCACTATCAGCAGCGCCATGCGCGGGTGCCGGCCTCGTTGTTGTACTTCCCGACGCGGATGGATCCGGCGCTGACCGACGTTCACGTCGAGAAAAATCTGGCCGGGCCGATGACGATTCTGGTGGGCAACTCCGGCGATCGCAGCAACCGGCATATCGAAGCGCTGCAGGCGATACATCAGCAGTTCGGCGCTGACGTGCGCGTGATCCTGCCGATGGGCTATCCGGCCAATAACGACGCCTACATCGAGCAGGTGCGCGCCGCCGGGTTGCCGCTGTTCGGCGAGAAAAACCTGCAGCTGCTCACGCAGCAGGTGGCGTTTGAGGACTACCTCAACATCCTGCGCGCCTGCGATCTGGGTTATTTCATTTTCAATCGCCAGCAGGGGATAGGCACCCTGTGTCTGCTGATTCAGTTTGGCGTGCCTTTCGTGCTCAGCCGGCAGAACCCGTTCTGGCAGGATTTGGCGGAACAGCACCTGCCGGTGCTGTTCTACGGCGACTCGCTCGACGAGGCGGTGGTGCGCGAAGCGCAGCGTCAGCTGGCGGCGGTGGATAAGCAGACGATCGCCTTCTTTAATCCGAACTATGTCGATGGCTGGCAGCAAGCCCTGGCGCTGGCGGCGGGAGAGCACTCATGACGTTGGCGCAATTCGGCGGTCTGTTCGTCGTCTACCTGGTCAGCCTGACGTTTATTCTGACGCTGACCTACCAGGAGTTTCGGCGCGTGCGCTTTAACTTCAACGTCTTCTTCTCGCTGCTGTATTTGCTGACGTTTTATTTCGGCTTCCCGCTGACCTGTCTGCTGGTGTTTCAGTTTGACGTCGAGGTGGTGCCGGTGGAGTTTCTGCTGTACGCCTTGCTGTCGGCGACGGCGTTTTACGCCATCTATTACGTCACCTACAAGACCCGGCTGCGCAAGCGCCGCTCTCAGCCGCGCGCGGCGCTGTTCACCATGAACCGGGTGGAAACCCATATGACCTGGGTGCTGCTGGCGCTGGTGGCGATCGGGACCGTGGGTATCTTCTTCATGCAGAACGGCTTCCTGCTGTTCAAGCTCAATTCCTACAGCCAGATCTTCTCCAGCGACGTGTCCGGCGTGGCGCTCAAACGGTTCTTCTACTTCTTCATTCCGGCGATGCTGGTGGTCTATTTCCTGCGGCAGGATCTGCGCGCCTGGTTCTTGTTCCTGGTGGCGACGGTGGCGTTCGGCATTTTGACCTACGTGATCGTCGGCGGCACCCGCGCCAATATCATCATCGCCTTCGCGCTGTTCCTGTTTATCGGCATCGTGCGCGGCTGGATCACGCTGTGGATGTTGGCGGCGGCCGGCATATTCGGCGTGGTCGGCATGTTCTGGCTGGCGTTGAAGCGCTACAGCCTGGACGTCAGCGGCGCGGAAGCGTTTTATACCTTCCTCTATCTGACCCGAGACACTTTCTCGCCGTGGGAAAATCTGGCGCTGCTGCTGCAAAATTACGACAAGATCGATTTCCAGGGCCTGGCGCCGATCCTGCGTGATTTCTACGTCTTTATCCCAACGTGGCTATGGCCGGGCCGGCCGGACGTGGTGCTGAACTCGGCCAACTATTTTACCTGGGAAGTGCTGAACAACCACTCCGGGCTGGCGATATCCCCGACGCTGATCGGTTCGCTGGTGGTGATGGGCGGCGCGCTGTTCATCCCGCTCGGCGCGATTCTGGTGGGCATGATCATCAAGTGGTTCGACTGGCTGTATGAGTTGGGCAAAACCGAACCGAACCGCTATAAGGCGGCTATCCTGCAAGGATTCTGCTTCGGCGCGGTGTTCAACATGATCGTGTTGGCGCGCGAAGGGGTGGACTCATTCGTTTCGCGCGTGGTGTTCTTCTGCATTATTTTCGGCGCCTGTCTGGTGCTGGCGAAGTTGCTGTATTGGCTGTTCGATACCGCCGGGCTCATCAAGGCCAGAGTGACGCGCGCCCGCGCGCTGGCCTCTCCCCCACGGGCGGACGGTTTTTTGTAAGGGTAATGACGACGATGGAAACAAAGATTTCGGTGCCGCAGTATGAGCTGCGCGGTTTCAGCCTGTGGGGCTTTCGCGATATGGCGCACTGCATGGACTTTTTGTTCGACGGCGGCCGAGTCAAACAGGGCACGTTGGTGGCCATGAATGCGGAAAAGATCCTGAAGGCGGAAGAGGACCCGGCGCTGCATGCGTTGCTGGATGAAGCGGAGTACAAGTACGCCGACGGCATCAGCATGGTGCGCTCGATTCGCCGCAAATACCCGGCGGCGGACGTTTCGCGCGTCGCGGGCGCCGATCTTTGGGAAGCCTTGATGCAGCGCGCCGGCCGTGAAGGCACGCCGGTCTTCCTGGTCGGCGGCAAGCCGGAGGTGCTGGCGGAAACCGAACGGAAGCTGCGCAGCCAGTGGAACGTTAACCTGGTGGGCAGCCAGGACGGCTATTTCAAACCGGAGCAGCGAGAGGCGCTGTTCGAGCGTATTCGCGCCAGCGGCGCCGCCATCGTGACGGTGGCGATGGGATCGCCGAAGCAGGAGATCCTGATGCGCGACTGCCGCAAGGTGCATCCGCAGGCGCTGTATATGGGCGTGGGCGGCACCTACGACGTGTTTACCGGCCATGTGAAGCGTGCGCCCAAGGTGTGGCAGAAACTCGGTCTGGAGTGGCTTTACCGCCTGCTCAGCCAGCCCAGCCGTATCGGCCGGCAGCTGAAGCTGTTGAAGTTTGTCGGCTACTACTACAGCGGTAAAATGTAATCGCTTATCCGGGGTGGAATGTGTCGGTTCGCCCCGGTCTGCTGTACCAATAATCTGCTTTTGCCTATTTCTCCCGCATATCTATAACCCCCAGCCCTAAACGTCGCCGCATTTATTCCATAAAGTTTTAAATTGCGGTTTGCTTATAGCGACGAAATGCGAAACGATACCGCCCGGAAATTATCCCTGGCCGCTGAAGCCTGATGCGACAGCGCTGAACGATGTTCTTCTCACGGTAACTTCGCTCCGACTACCCGTTGATGCCAACTCGAACGGCAGGGGATGATTTATTCTTTTAATAATGACAATAACGACCGGCAGCGGCCGGCAGGCAAACACAACCCGAGAAAAATTATTGAGGATTTATGGCACACAAAGAGAAACCGCAAGGGCTACACCGAGGCCTTGAGGCCCGGCACATCGAGCTTATCGCTCTCGGGGGCACCATTGGTGTCGGCCTGTTTATGGGATCGGCCAGTACGCTGAAATGGGCCGGGCCGTCGGTACTGCTGGCTTACATCATCGCCGGGCTGTTCGTGTTCTTCATTATGCGTTCGATGGGGGAGATGCTGTTCCTCGAGCCGGTCGCCGGGTCGTTCGCCGTTTACGCGCATAAATACATGAATCCCTATTTCGGCTACCTGACTGCCTGGGGGTACTGGTTTATGTGGATCGCCGTCGGCATTTCCGAGATCACCGCCATCGGGGTGTATGTGCAGTTCTGGTTCCCGGAAATACCGCAGTGGGTCCCCGCGCTGATCGCCGTGGCGATGGTGGCGCTGGCCAACCTGGCGGCGGTGCGCCTGTACGGTGAGCTGGAGTTCTGGTTCGCCATGATCAAGGTCACCACCATCATCGTGATGATTCTGGTGGGGCTGGGGGTGATCTTCTTCGGTTTCGGCAACGGCGGTGAACCTATCGGTTTCGCCAATCTGACGGCGCACGGCGGCTTCTTTGCCGGCGGCTGGAAGGGCTTCCTGTTTGCGCTGTGCATCGTGGTGGCGTCCTATCAGGGGGTTGAGCTGGTGGGCATTACCGCCGGGGAAGCCAAAAACCCGCAGGTGACGCTGAAACGTGCGATCAACAATATCCTGTGGCGCATCCTGATCTTCTATGTCGGCGCGATCTTCGTCATCGTGACCATCTTCCCTTGGAACGGCATCGGCACTACCGGCAGCCCGTTCGTGCTGACCTTCGCCAAGATCGGCATCGTCGCCGCTGCCGGCATCATTAACTTTGTGGTACTGACCGCCGCGCTTTCCGGTTGCAATAGCGGCATGTACAGCGGCGGCCGCATGCTGTACGCCCTGGCCAAGAATCGCCAACTGCCGGCGGCGCTGACCAAGCTTTCCGCCAGCGGCGTGCCGGTCAACTGCATCGCCGTCACCATCGGCTGCCTGTTGGTGGGCTCCGCGCTGAACTACATCATCCCTAATCCGGAGCAGGTGTTCGTCTATGTCTACAGCGCCAGCGTGTTGCCGGGCATGGTGCCGTGGTTCGTGGTGCTGATAAGCCAGCTCTATTTCCGCCGCGCGCACAAGGAAGCGATCAAAAACCACAGCTTTAAGTCGATCATGTTCCCGTATGTGAACTATCTGACCATCGCTTTTCTGGTTTGCGTGCTGGTCGGCATGGGAATCAACCCGGATACGCGAATTTCCCTGCTGGTCGGGGCGATTTTCTTAGCAGGCGTCAGCCTGTGCTACTTCGCTTTCGGCATGCATAAGAAACATCATCCGGCTGAAAATCGGGTAGAAACGCGGCAATAAACGGTGAAAAGGGGCTACGGAGTGCGCTTTCCTGCGCAGGAGTGAGCAAAGCGTAATCAAACGCAACATTTCTGCGAAAAAGCACTAGACAGGATTGGCGTAAATCCGTAGTATCCCCTCCCGCAACGGCGCTACGCGCCCGTAGCTCAGCTGGATAGAGCGCTGCCCTCCGGAGGCAGAGGTCTCAGGTTCGAATCCTGTCGGGCGCGCCATTAAGTTTGTGCGCAGGAGCTGCGGTGGTAATATTACCGCGTGAGTAAGAAGAAGTAGTAATGGTGGCTATAGCTCAGTTGGTAGAGCCCTGGATTGTGATTCCAGTTGTCGTGGGTTCGAGTCCCATTAGCCACCCCACTTCCTAAGCGAAGTGAAGATTTAGCAGTATTTTGTGACAGTGCGAAGGTGGCGGAATTGGTAGACGCGCTAGCTTCAGGTGTTAGTGTTCTTACGGACGTGAGGGTTCAAGTCCCTCTCTTCGCACCACGCAAAATATCTGATAAATATAAGATTTATATGGACAACGGTCTGATAAATCGGGTAGTATGAGCAACACAAATCGGCGAGTAGCGCAGCTTGGTAGCGCAACTGGTTTGGGACCAGTGGGTCGGAGGTTCGAATCCTCTCTCGCCGACCACTTTCAAAGAAACCGACGCAAGTCGGTTTTTTTACGCCTGCAGTTTATGAGGATGAGCACCTCCGCAGGAGGTTCGAGCCTCGCGAAGCGAAACAACGTTGCTTTAGCAACGGCCCGCTGGGCGTTACATCCTGGGGCGCGCGTCATCTTTCTCTCGCCGACCAGTTTCAAAGAAACCGACGTAAGTCGGTTTTTTTACGTCCGCCGTTTATGAGGGTAAGTCCTTCCCGCCGCGACGAAACGCATAGCGACCAACCCGTGCAGCATTGCACGGGTTTTTGCGTATCTGAACATTGGCATTTTGTCTCAACCGGCACGTGTGTAGGTTTTCAGCGACAATGTGGTTCGACGTTGTCGCCAGCTTGAGACACATAATTAATTGATTTTAAACATTAAAATTGGCTTTGGCTTAAGTCGTCGTTTTGCGGCGACAGCGCCAGATCGGCCGTGGGTAAAGAACGACAGGGGACGGCATGCTGAGAGAAAGTTAGGCGTAAATAAAAATTCAATATTTTCAATTAATTGAATGCTATTTTTTATAGAGACTTTCCTGGATCTGAAAGTTGGCACGCCAAGTGCAATACCTACAGCGTAGATGCTCATTCCATTTCTTATGTTCGCCTTAGGCTTCATAAACCCTGGGAATGACGCAGAGCCGATTTAGGGTGCCTATCGCCCACGAGAACGATGACTAACCCGTCATCACGCTCAGGGCAAAACGTTGAGTGAGGCACCGCCCCTGTTGTCCTAGACCTGATTGCTTCTTTATACACTTGCCATGCGGCAAGTGTTTTTTTTTGCGCTTCAGCAAGCTAACGGGCAAAAAAAAGCGTGGCACCGAGGCCACGCTTTCTCTGCCGGGCGGGCCGTTATTCGCCGCCGTTCTGTTTCAGCGTCAACATCAGTCCTTCACGCCGCATCTGCGCCGCTTCATCCGAACGATGCAGTTTCTCCAGCGTATCGGCCAGCCAGGCGTAATCGTAGGCGTCCGGACGCTGTTTCAGCGCTTCGCGGAAGGCGTCGGCCGCCTGCTGCCACTCGCCGTGCTTCATCAGCAACTGCCCCAGCGTGCTGTTCAACAGCGGCGTCGCGCCGTGCTGCTTCATCTGCTGACGCAGCGCTTTCTCAAGCTGCTCGGGGTTGCCGGACTTCAGCCGTGGCAGCAACAGCACCAGGCGCTCGTCATATTGGCGTTTCAGGCCGTCGAGCACAATCTCCTGCGCCAGTTCGTGGTCGTTGCATTCGATGAGGTGCTCCACCATCGCGATTTGCAGCGGCACTTCGTGACGCGTCTTGCGGCTCTGATCTTTCCACCAGCGTTTCAGGCCTTCGCTGCCTTCGTCCGCCATCGCCTGATTCATCAGCCCGATGTAAGCCTGTTGCTGCAACGCCTGCAGTTGCTCTTCGCTGTGCAGTTCGATTTTACGCATCGACGGCAGCACTTCCAGCAGCGACGCATAGGCGCCGGTGCGCAGATAGGCTTGTTCCGCCAGGCGCAACACTTCCGGATGGCGCGGCGCCTGGTTCAGCAGGCGATCGACGCCGTGGCGCGCGGCGTGGTTCTCGCCCTGCGCCAGCTGGATGCGAACCCGGGTGATATCCACCGGTAGCTGATCGGTATCGGCGGCTTCGGCGGCCCGCTCCAGATACTGATTGGTACGGAAGTCATCGCCGCGTTGCTGCGCAGCCTCGGCGGCCAGCAGATAGTTCACCACCGGTTGCTCAGCGTGATCGGCGTTGCGCGTCATCAGTTTTTCAACCTGCTTGTAGTCGCCCTCCGCCAGTTTGATCAGCGCGGCTTTGGTTTGCTGACGCGCGCGGGTGCGCTTGCGGCCGATAAACCAACCGCGCGTGCGGGCGCCGGTACGGAAGATGCGGCGCAGGATCCACTCGATCGCCAGCAGCACCACGAACAGCAGCACCAACATGATCACCAGGCCGGTGACGCTGGTTTCAATATTGTAGTTATCGGTCTGGATCAGCACATAGCCCTGATGCCCGGCCAACATCGGCCCGAGCACCACGCTGGCGATCACCACCAGGAACAGAAATAGCACGCGTAACATGGCTTAACCCTCCTGATGAGCGGCAGGGGACTGGGTCATCAGGTTGCGCACCCGGGTCTGCATCACTTTCTCGAGCAGCGGCTGGCTTTTCAGCTGATCCGGCACGTCCATCGAGATCGACTGTTGGCTCAGGCTGTCCAGCTCTTCAAGGAAGGCCTTGGTCGCCGGGTCGGTGGTGTCGAAATAGGCGCGCACCCAAGTGGAGACGGTTTCCAGCGACTGCTTGTAGGTCTCGTTCTGGTGACGCGGAATGGCCTGTGCGGCCACCAGCAGGCGCGAACGGATGTTTTCGCGCAGGTAGATGTCCTGATTCGGGGCCAGCAGCGGTTCGGCGCTGGTATCGCGACGGCGGATGGTGATGAAGTCGGCCATGAAATTGCGCCAGCTCTTGGCCAGGTTCTGCCGCCATTCGCCGATCGAGCCGGAGAGCTCGCTGCTGTTTTGATCCATCGGCGCTTCGTCGGTGTCGTTATCGGCCAGGCGCAGGTTATCCACCTGATTGGACAGCTGATTGACCTTGAGGATGATGCCGTCGTAATCGACCTGGGTCAGCGTAGAAAGCGTGCTGATGTCTTCGGTAATGGCGCGGCGCACGTCGAGCAGGCTCGGATCGTTCATGTCCGCCAGGCTGGCGTCGGCGCTTTTCAGCAGCGCGGCGGCGCTGGTCACGTCCTGATCGCTCCACAGCTTGCGGCCGGCCATTTTCACCAGGAAATCGGCCTGCGCCAGCAGCCAGGTTTTGGCGTCGCTGCCGGAGATGGTCGCCACTTTTTCCTGCAGCTCGCTCAGTTGGCGCGCCAGGTTCGCCTGCTCGCGATCGGCGGCGTCCAGGGTTTTACCCTGTTGTTGCAACAAGCCTTCCAGCGCATTTCTTTCCTGCTGCTGGCTCTGCTTCACGCCGTCAAGCTGCTGCTGCAGCGCCTGATTGGCGGCGATCAGCTGTTGTGCCTGCTTATGCGTATGGTAATAACCGCCCGCGCCGAGGGCGATGACCAGCACGATAGCGATCGCGCCGAGCACCGGGCCGGTGTTCTTGCCTTTGCGGCTGGCAGCGGCTGGCTGCTGGGAGCTCTCAACCGCGGTGGTGGGTTCTTCAACCGGGGCGGCTGGGGTATTTTGTTCCGTCATAGTGGCACATCCCATAGTCAGATTATTGTAGCGCGCGGATCAGCGCGTCATTATCGGCGTTGTCAGCTACCCGAATCGTACGCCAGCCCAATTCCCGGGCGAGGGTAGCCAGGCGTTCGCTCACTACTACCAGGCGGCAACGCAGCAGCCATGAAGAACGATAGTAATCAGGAACTAAAGTATAGAGCTGTTGTAACATTTCACCGCTGGTCACCACCAGCGTATCCACACCGGCGCGCTGCCAGTGGGCGCTTTGCTCGCTGCCGTCGTAGTGCACCGGGCTGCGTTGATAACATTCATAATAGCTGACGTCGGCGCCGCGCTCGCTCAGCGTCGACCCTAACAGTTCGCGGCCGCCGTTGCCGCGTAAAATCAGCGCGCGTTTGCCCGCCAATTTTTGCAGCGCCGGCAGCAACAGCAGCGTTTCGCTGATCTCGCGTTCGCGCGGGTATTCCACCGGCAAACTGCTGATGCGGTGCAGCGCCAGCCCGGTGGTGCGGCCGATGGCGTAATAAGCCAGGTGAGCGGGCCAGCTCAGCCCGGCGCGGCCGATAACCGAATCGGCATAACTCACCGAATGTTGCGACAGCACGAACACCAGATCGCCGGCGCTAAGCTGCTGCAACGCCTGCGGCAGCTTCGGCAGGTCGCCGCCCGGCGCGAAGTCGATCAGCGGTGCATGATAGGCAACCCGGCCGAGTGCGCGCAGCCGGCTCACTAACAGCTCCCCCGAAGGCGATGGGCGGGTTACCAGGATCGTCATGCCGGCGGATTTCCCTGATAAACCTCGCGCAGGATCTCGCGCGCGCCGCGCGCCAGCAACTCTTCCGCCAGCTCAATGCCCATCCGTTCGGCCTCGGCGGCCGGGCCGCGGCGTTCGCCGCGCACCATCTGGCTGCCGTCCGGCGCGCCGACCAGGGCGCGCAGCCACAGGCTGTCGCCATCCAGTTCGGCATAGCTGCCGATCGGCACCTGGCAGCCGCCTTCCAGGCGGGTATTCATCGCCCGCTCGGCGCGCACGCGGGTTTCGGTGGCCGCATGGTTCAGCGGCGCCAGCAGCGCGCGGGTGACGCTGTCGTCGAGACGGCATTCAATGCCGACTGCACCCTGGCCGACCGCCGGCAGGCACTCTTCGGCGCTCAGCGGGCTGCGGATGCGTTGCTCCAGGCCTAAACGCTTCAGGCCGGCCACCGCCAGGATAATCGCGTCGTAGTCGCCGTTGTCCAGCTTGGCCAGGCGAGTGCCGACGTTACCGCGCAGGTCACGCACGACAAGATCCGGGCGGCGTTCACGCAGCTGGCACTGACGGCGCAGGCTGGAGGTGCCGACCACGCTGCCCAGCGGCAGCTGATCGAGCGAGGCGAAACGATTGGAAACAAAAGCGTCGCGCGGATCTTCGCGTTCGCAAATGGTGGTCAAACCGAGCCCGGCAGGGAAATCGACCGGCACGTCTTTCATCGAATGCACGGCGATGTCGGCGCGGCCTTCCAGCAGCGCGAGCTCGAGTTCTTTAACAAACAGGCCTTTACCGCCGACTTTCGCCAACGGCGTATCCAGAATAACGTCGCCGCGGGTGACCATCGGCACCAACTCGACCTGCAGGCCGGGATGGCAGGCCATCAGACGTTGCTGCACATAATGTGCTTGCCAAAGTGCAAGCGGGCTTTGTCGGGTGGCAATTCGAATAATTTTGTCTAACATGCTTGTTACCGTTTTTATATTTCGCCATCCATCCTACCACTGAGAGTCAATACTGTCAGTGCAAGAAGCCGGAGGCGGAAAAAGGACAACGGAATCAAAGGGACGTGTGATGTGCTTTGGGGCAGTTAACACTGCGGGTAAATCGTTTAGGGAAGCGCTACAATAATTGTGAAGCGTTACCTCCTTTACGGTCAATCAGCAAGGTGTTAAATTGATCACGTTTCCAGCAATAAGTCGCCAAATATTCTTCTTACACTAACGGCGCTTATGGAATACGGGTTTTTTTCTAAACACCGGGATAATCAGGCGAGACGTCTTGTACCTCTACATCGAGACATTGAAGCAGAGACTGGATGCGATCAATCAGCTACGCGTCGATCGCGCCCTGGCGGCTATGAAGCCCGCGTTTCAACGGGTATACAGTCTGCTGCCCACCTTACTGCACCACCACCACCCGCTGATGCCGGGTTACCTGAACGGTAACGTTCCCCACGGCATTTGCCTCTACACGCCTGATGAAACTCAACAAGATTACCTGAACGATTTAGAAGACAAATGGGGTAGCCCGTTTGACAAACCGGCCAGCGGCGAGCTGCCGATCACCGGCGTCTATTCGATGGGCAGCACCTCGTCTATCGGCCAAAGCTGCAGCTCGGATCTCGACATCTGGGTCTGCCACCAGTCCTGGCTGGACAACGAAGAACGCACCCGCCTGCAGCAAAAATGCAGCCTGCTTGAGAAGTGGGCCGCGTCGATGGGGGTGGAAGTCAGCTTCTTCCTGATCGACGAAAACCGCTTCCGCCATAATGAAAGCGGCAGCCTGGGCGGCGAAGACTGCGGCTCGACGCAGCACATCCTGTTGCTGGACGAGTTCTACCGCACCGCGGTGCGCCTGGCCGGCAAACGCATCCTGTGGAACATGGTGCCGGGCGAAGAAGAAGCGCACTACGATGAATACGTGCTGTCGCTGTACGCGCAGGGCGCGCTGACGCCGAACGAGTGGCTGGATCTCGGCGGCCTGAGTTCGCTGTCGGCGGAAGAGTACTTCGGCGCCAGCCTGTGGCAGCTGTACAAGAGCATCGATTCGCCTTACAAGGCGGTGCTGAAAACACTGCTGCTGGAAGCCTATTCCTGGGAATACCCCAATACCCAACTGCTGGCGACGGACATCAAACATCGCCTGCACCAGGGCGAGATCGTCAGCTTCGGGCTCGACGCCTACTGCATGATGCTCGAGCGCGTCACCCGCTACCTGACCGACATCAACGACACCACCCGCCTCGATTTGGCCCGTCGCTGTTTCTACCTGAAAGTGTGTGAAAAGCTGTCGCTGGCCAAGGCCTGCGTCGGCTGGCGGCGCGAGATCCTCAGCCAATTGGTCAGCGAGTGGGGCTGGAGCGAAGAGCGTCTGGCGATGCTGGACAACCGCGCCAACTGGAAGATCGAGCGAGTGCGCGAAGCGCACAACGAACTGCTCGACGCGATGATGCAGAGCTACCGCAACCTGATCCGTTTCGCCCGCCGCAACAACCTCAGCGTCAGCGCCAGCCCGCAGGATATCGGCGTGCTGACCCGCAAACTGTATGCGGCGTTCGAAGCGCTGCCCGGCAAGGTGACGCTGGTGAACCCGCAGATCTCGCCGGACCTGTCGGAAAACGATTTAACCTTTATTCATGTGCCGGTTGGCCGCGCCAACCGCACCGGCTGGTACCTGTATAATCAGGCACCGGCTATGGATTCGATCGTCAGCCATCAGCCGCTGGAATATAACCGCTACCTGAACAAGCTGGTGGCCTGGGCCTATTTCAACGGCCTGCTGACGCCGCAGACCCGCCTGCACATCAAGAGCGGCAATCTGTGCGACACCGCCAAGCTGCAGGAGCTGGTGGCCGACGTTTCCCATCACTTCCCGCTGCGCCTGCCGGCACCGACGCCGAAAGCGTTGTACAGCCCGTGCGAGATTCGCCATCTGGCGATCATCGTCAATCTGGAAAACGATCCGACCGCCGCCTTCCGCAATCAGGTGGTGCACTTCGATTTCCGCAAGCTGGACGTGTTCAGCTTCGGCCAGCAGCAGCAGTGTTTGGTGGGCAGCATCGATCTGCTGTATCGCAACTCCTGGAACGAAGTGCGCACCCTGCATTTCAGCGGCGAGCAGTCGGTGCTGGAAGCATTGAAAACCATTCTCGGCAAAATGCACCAGGACGCCGCACCGCCGGAGTCGGTGGAAGTGTTCTGCTACAGTCAGCACCTGCGCGGCCTTATTCGCACCCGCATTCAGCAGCTGGTGTCTGAGTGCATCGAGCTGCGCCTGTCCAGCACCCGGCTGGAACCCGGCCGCTTCAAGGCGGTGCGCGTCGCCGGGCAAACCTGGGGGCTGTTCTTCGAGCGCCTGAGCGTGTCGGTGCAGAAGCTGGAGAACGCGGTGGAGTTTTACGGCGCCATCTCCAACAACAAGCTGCACGGCCTGTCTATCAAGGTGGAAACCGATCAGGTGCATCTGCCGCCGGTGGTGGACGGTTTCGCCAGCGAGGGGATCATCCAGTTCTTCTTCGAAGACACCTCAGACGACAAGGGCTTCAACATCTATATTCTGGATGAGTCGAATCGGGTAGAGGTGTATCACCACTGCGAGGGCAGCAAAGAGGAGCTGGTGCGCGACGTCAGCCGCTTCTATTCCTCGTCGCACGACCGCTTTACCTACGGCTCGAGCTTCATCAACTTCAACCTGCCGCAGTTCTATCAAATCGTGCAGCTCGACGGGCGCACGCAGGTGATCCCGTTCCGCAGCAACGTGCTGTCCAGCCTGTGCGTGACGGTGGCCGACGGCGCCGCTCAGCCGCTGAAGCAGCAGTTCCAGCTGCATTGACGCCGCAAGGGCTCGGTTGCCGAGCCCTGCTTAGCCTCAGGAAAAACTCAGTTCCTCGCCGGCCTGCGCGCTGGCCGCTTCGCTGAGCAGTTGGTAAAACGGCTGCCCGCTGCGATCGCATACCCAGACGCCGTCGCGGTAGTTGAAGTGGTAACCGCCGGCCTTGGTGGCGAGCCACACCTGGTGCAGCGGCTCCTGGCGGTTGATGACGATTTTGGTGCCGTTTTCGAAGCTCAGCGTCATCACGCCGCCATTGGTTTCGTAATCGATATCCGCATCGCCGTCAAAATCGTCCAGTGTCTCTTCAATATTCAGCATCAGCTGGTCGGCCAACTGGTGAAACTCACTGTCGTTCATATTCAATTCCTATTGCTTTTCATGATCCACCTGCGATTATAGAGACCTTGGACGCATGAATTACAGGCATTAATGCAAATGAAAAAACAACTACGCTATGCGCTGATGGCCGTTCTGGTTACCGGCCTCGCCGGCTGTGGTCTGAAAGGCCCGCTTTACTTCCCACCTGCCGACTCCGCCGGCCAAAAACCGGCCAAACCGCCGGTGCAAACGGGCGATCAGGTGCAAAAGAACCAGCAGGAGCAGTCTGGCTCTCAGCAAAAACCGTCGATGGTTGCCCAGTAACACCCGGTTTGCGGTGGCGAGCGCCGCCGCAAAATCAAGACGGATAGCGCGTCCAGATAGCGGAGTATGATATGCAGTTCTCCAAAATGCACGGTCTGGGCAACGACTTTATGGTGGTCGATGCCGTTACACAGAATGTCTATTTTTCACCTGAGCTGATCCGCCGGCTGGCCGATCGGCACCTGGGCGTCGGCTTTGACCAGATGCTGGTGGTAGAACCGCCTTACGATCCCGAGCTGGATTTTCACTACCGAATTTTTAACGCCGACGGCAGCGAAGTGGCGCAGTGCGGCAACGGCGCGCGCTGTTTCGCGCGCTTTGTGCGGCTGAAAGGGTTGACCAACAAGCGCGATATCCGCGTTAGCACCCAAACCGGGCGCATGGTGCTCAGCGTCACCGACGACGATCTGGTGTGCGTCAACATGGGTGAGCCGAATTTCGATCCGCAGGCGGTGCCGTTCCGCGCCGCCAAGGCGGAAAAGACCTACATCATGCGCGCGGCGGAACATACCGTGCTGTGCGGCGTGGTGTCGATGGGCAACCCGCATTGTGTTTTGCAGGTGGATGATGTAAAAACCGCCAAGGTGGAGCTGCTTGGACCGGTGCTGGAAGGGCATGAGCGCTTCCCGGAACGGGCCAACATCGGCTTTATGCAAGTGGTCAGCCGCGATCACATCAAGCTGCGCGTTTACGAGCGCGGCGCCGGTGAAACGCAGGCCTGCGGCAGCGGCGCCTGTGCGGCGGTGGCGGTCGGGATCCAACAGGAATTGCTGTCAGAAGAGGTGCATGTAGAACTGCCGGGCGGCAGCCTGCATATTCGCTGGAAAGGGCCGGGCAATCCGCTGTTTATGACCGGTCCGGCAACCCATGTCTATGACGGATTTATTCATCTATGAAAAGCGTAGAAGAACAGAGCGTCGCCGGCCTGGCGCTGGATGACGACGCCGTGATGCAGTACCTGCTGCAGAACCCGGATTTCTTTATTCGCAACGCGCGCCAGGTTGAGCAGATGCGCGTGCCTCACCCGGTGCGCGGCACCGTTTCGCTGGTGGAATGGCATCTGGCTCGCCAGCGCAATCACATCGAACGGCTGGAAGAAGAGATCACGCTGTTGATGGAGCAGGCCAGCGCCAACGAAGGGCTGTTCGCCAGGCTGCTGCACCTGCAGGCCGATCTGGCCACCGCCGACAGCCTGCAGGACATGCTAAACCGGCTGCAGCGCTGGGCGCGCGGCTTCGGTTTGGCCGGCGCCACGGTGCGGCTGTTCGCCGAGCGCTGGAATATCGGCGCGCCTTCCGATTTCACCCATCTGGCGCTGACGCGTTCGGCGTTCGAGCCGTTCCGCATTCAGCGGCTGGGCAGCGAACAACACTATCTCGGCAGCCTGAACGGCCCCGAGCTGCTGCTGCTGTTGCCGCAGGCCAAACAGATTGGCCAAATTGGCTCGGTGGCGCTGTCGATGTTGGGCGACGACGGCGAGCTGGGCATGGTGATCTTCAGCAGCCGCGATACGCAACATTATCAGCAGGGCATGGGTACGGTGATGCTCAATCAGCTGGCGCGCATGCTGCCGGCGCTGCTGGAACGCTGGATCGAACGCGCATGACGCCGATTGCGCCCAGCCTGCAGCAGCCGGTGGACGCTTTTCTGCGTTATCTCAAGGTAGAACGGCAACTCAGCCCGCTGACGCAGCTCAGCTATTCACGCCAGCTGACGGCGCTGATGCGCCTGGCGCAGGAGATCGGCGTCACCGACTGGACGACGCTGGACGCCGCCCGGGTGCGCATGCTGGCGGCGCGCAGCAAACGCGCCGGTCTGCAGTCCGCCAGCCTGGCGCTGCGGCTCTCTTCGTTGCGTAGCTTCCTCGATTGGCTGGTCAGCCAGGGCGTGCTGCACGCCAACCCCGCGAAGGGCATCCGCACGCCGCGCAGCGGCCGCCATCTGCCGAAAAACATCGACGTCGATGAAATGAACCAGCTGCTGGAGATCGATCTCAACGATCCGCTGGCGGTGCGCGATCGCGCCATGCTGGAGGTGATGTACGGCGCCGGCCTGCGCCTCTCCGAGCTGGTGGGGCTGGATTGCCGCCATGTCGATATGGCGGCGGGCGAGGTGTGGGTGATGGGGAAAGGCAGCAAAGAACGCAAACTGCCGATTGGGCGCACCGCCGTCACCTGGCTGGAACACTGGCTGGCGATGCGCGATCTGTTTGGGCCGCAGGACGACGCCATGTTCCTGTCCAATCAGGGGCGACGCATCTCGACGCGCAACGTGCAAAAACGCTTCGCCGAATGGGGCGTGAAGCAGGGCGTCAATAGCCATATCCATCCGCACAAGCTGCGCCACTCCTTCGCCACCCATATGCTGGAGTCCAGCGGCGATCTGCGTGCGGTGCAGGAGCTGCTCGGCCATGCCAACCTGACCACCACGCAAATTTATACCCACCTCGACTTTCAACATCTGGCGAACGTGTACGATGCCGCGCATCCGCGCGCCAAACGGGGGAAATCCTGATGCATTTTTATCGCCCGCTGCGCCCGCTGGCGGCGCTGACTTTCGATCTGGACGACACGCTGTATGACAACCGTCCGGTGATCCGGCAAACCGAGCAGCAGTCGGTGGCCTTCCTGCAGAGCTACCATCCCGGCCTGAACGGCTTCCAGTCGGCGGATTTCCACCGCCTGCGCCAGGAACTGCGCGAGCAGGATCCGGAGATCTACCACGACGTCACCCAGTGGCGCTGGCGCGCCATTCATCTGGCGTTGAGCCGGCAGGGGCTGCGCGACGCCGAAGCGGCGATCGGGGCCGATGCGGCGATGCAGAATTTCGCGCTGTGGCGCAGCCGTATTGAGGTGCCGGAAGCGACCCATGCCACGCTGAAGGCGCTGGCGGCGCGCTACCCGCTGGTGGCGATCACCAACGGCAACGCCGATCCGGCGCAGTGCGGCCTGGACGGCTACTTTCAGTTTGTGCTGCGTTCCGGGCCGGACGGGCGCGCCAAGCCGTATCAGGACATGTATCACCTGGCCGTCGAGCGGCTGGGTGTGGCGCCCGAGCAGATCCTGCACGTGGGCGACGATCTGACCACCGACGTGGCCGGCGCGCTGCGCGCGGGGCTGCAGGCCTGTTGGATCAACGATCGGCAACGCAGCCTGATGCAGGCCGCCGACAGCCGCCTGCTGCCGCATATTGAGATTTCGCAGTTGGCATCGCTGACAGCATTGTTATAATCCCTGCCAGAACTCTGTATAAATTTCCAGTGAAAAACCCGTCGCCGGCGGGTTTTTCCTTAACCATTAGTGGTGCCTATGGACGTCTCCGATCTGCTCGACAGCCTGAATGAAAAACAACGTGAAGCCGTGGCGGCGCCGCGCAGCAACCTGTTGGTTCTGGCCGGAGCGGGCAGCGGCAAGACGCGGGTGCTGGTGCATCGCATCGCCTGGCTGCTGTCGGTGGAGAACTGCTCACCGTATTCGATCATGGCGGTGACCTTCACCAACAAGGCGGCGGCGGAAATGCGCCACCGTATCGAACATCTGATCGGCACCAGCCAGGGCGGCATGTGGATCGGCACTTTCCACGGTCTGGCGCACCGCCTGCTGCGCGCTCATCATCTGGAAGCCAACCTGCCGCAGGATTTCCAGATCCTCGACAGCGACGACCAGTTGCGGTTGCTCAAGCGCATCATCAAGGCGCTGAACGTCGACGAGAAACAGTGGCCGCCGCGTCAGGCGATGTGGTACATCAACGGCAAGAAAGACGAAGGCCTGCGCCCGCAGCACGTCGAGACCTACAACAACCCGGTAGAGGCCACCTGGCTGCGTATCTACCAGGCCTATCAGGAAGCCTGCGATCGCGCGGGGCTGGTGGATTTCGCCGAGCTGCTGCTGCGCGCGCACGAACTGTGGCTGAACAAGCCGCATATCCTCAACCACTATCGCGAACGTTTCACCAACGTGCTGGTGGACGAATTCCAGGATACCAACAGCATCCAGTACGCCTGGATCCGCCTGCTGGCGGGCGGTAACAGCAACGTGATGATCGTCGGCGACGATGACCAGTCTATCTACGGCTGGCGCGGCGCGCAGGTGGAAAACATCCAGCGCTTCCTGAAGGATTTCCCCGGCGCGGAAACCATCCGCCTGGAGCAGAACTACCGTTCCACCAGCAACATCCTGAAAGCGGCCAACACCCTGATCGCCAACAACGACGGGCGCATGGGGAAAAACCTGTGGACCGAAGGCGGCGAAGGCGAGCCGATTTCCCTCTACTGCGCCTTCAACGAACTCGACGAAGCGCGCTTCGTGGTCAACCGCATCAAGACCTGGCAAGACAACGGCGGCGCGCTGAACGATTGCGCCATTTTGTACCGCAGCAACGCCCAGTCGCGTGTGCTGGAAGAGGCGCTGCTGCAGACGGCGATGCCGTACCGCATCTACGGCGGCCAGCGGTTCTTCGAACGTCAGGAAATCAAGGATGCGCTGGCTTACCTGCGCCTGATCTCCAACCGCAACGACGACGCGGCCTTCGAGCGCGTGGTCAACACCCCGACGCGCGGCATCGGCGATCGCACCCTCGACGTAGTGCGCCAGGCGGCGCGCGATCGCCAGCTGACGCTGTGGCAGGCGACGCGTGAACTGATGCAGGACAAGGTTCTGGCCGGCCGCGCCGCGTCGGCGCTGCAGCGCTTCATCGAGCTGGTGGAGTCGCTGGCGCATGAAACCGCCGATATGCCGCTGCACGTGCAGACCGATCGGGTGATCCGCGACTCCGGGCTGTTCATCATGTATGAGCAGGAAAAGGGCGAGAAGGGACAGGCGCGCATCGAAAACCTTGAGGAACTGGTGACGGCGACGCGCCAGTTCAGCTATCAGGAAGAAGATCAGGATCTGATGCCGCTGCAGGCATTCCTGTCGCACGCGGCGCTGGAAGCGGGCGAAGGCCAGGCCGACGCCTATCAGGACGCGGTGCAGCTGATGACCCTGCACTCGGCCAAGGGGTTGGAGTTCCCGCTGGTGTTTATCGTCGGCATGGAAGAAGGCATGTTCCCGAGCCAGATGTCGCTGGACGAAGGCGGCCGTCTGGAGGAGGAGCGCCGTCTGGCCTATGTGGGCGTGACGCGCGCCATGCAGAAACTGACGCTGACCTATGCCGAAACGCGCCGTCTGTACGGCAAAGAGGTTTATCACCGGCCGTCGCGCTTTATCGGCGAATTGCCGGAGGAGTGCGTGGAAGAAGTGCGCCTGCGCGCCAGCGTATCGCGCCCGGTCAATCACCGCCGCATGGGCACGCCGATCAGCGAGAACGACACCGGTTACAAGCTGGGCCAGCGCGTGCGTCATCCCAAGTTTGGCGAAGGCACCATCGTCAATCTGGAGGGCAGTGGCGAGCACAGCCGGCTGCAGATCGCCTTCCCGGGTGAGGGCATCAAATGGCTGGTGGCGGCCTACGCGCGTTTGGAAACGGTATAAAGAGAGAGGCGTTGCAGGGGCCAGCCCCTGCAACCTTTCACGATCAGTGAGGGTACCGGTCGCCGACCTGGGCGGTGGCATACCAGCGCATCACCGCTTCGGTGCCTTCACCGCCTTCCTGCGGCGCCCACTGCATGCAGTCTTCTTCGGTCAGCGCCTGATACGGGCCCTGCTTCACTTCGAACACTACGCCGCCGGCATCGACCGACAGCACCGCATGCCAGGTAAAGGCCGGCATCTCCAGCACTTTGGTTTCTTCGCCGAGCAGGGTGCGCTGTGTTACAACGCCGTCATCGTTGAACTGCAGCACCACAAAGCGGCCGCGCAGCGGCGTCAGCAGCTCCCAGGTTTGCGGATGGCGGTGCGGGCGGATATAGGTGCCGGGTTCCATGGCGATCGCCAGGCGTTGCACCGGGTCGCTCAGCTCTTCGTGTAAGGTGCGGTGCGCGCGCAGGCGGGCCACGCTGGCGGCCTGTTCGCTCATCGCGGTCAGTTCATGGGCGGTAATCTGTTTCATCATTTAAATCCGCATGCTTGTCGTACCATTAGGGTGATGTCATCTTAGCAACATTCTTGGTGGCGGTAAGCGATCGCCGCGACTTTTTCAGTACGGTTTAAGCCCCATTTCTGCTATTGATCATCGTGATGATTTGTTGCGCAATTATCCCGCCTAACGTGTTGACAGGCTTTTTCTTCTCGGCGTAACATGCGCGCACTATTATCATTGAGGACAGACGCCTTGGACACACCCAGTAGATACTGGCTCACTGACCTGCGCCGCAGGTATAACTTCTAAGGCTCTCCGTTTTTGCTGATAGCCTTCGTGGTTGTCGGCGACCCCGCAAAGTGTCGCTATGAGTCAGATCTCTTCATGGTCTGAAACAAATCGGTGATACGCATCTCCCTCTGTTTCTGTGCTTCAACGCGTTGTCCGCACCCGTTACCTTCACGGAGTTTTGGCACATGCTGAGCGCTTTTAAATTAGATAACCGCCGCTTGTCCCGTCTGGAACTGGACGACTCGGATGATCTCACGTCATCGCTGTGGGTTGATCTGGTCGAGCCGGAAGAGGGCGAGCGTGAGCGCGTGCAGAATGAGCTGGGACAAAGCCTGGCGACGCGTCCCGAACTGGACGACATCGAAGCCTCCGCCCGTTTCTTCGAAGACGAAGACGGTCTGCATATCCACTCCTTTTTCTACTTTGAAGATGCGGAAGATCACGCCGGCAACTCCACGGTGGCGTTCACCATCCGCGACGGCCGCCTGTATACCCTGCGTGAGCGTGAACTGCCGGCGTTCCGCCTGTACCGCATGCGCGCCCGCAACCAGACGATGCTCGAAGGCAACGCTTACGAACTGCTGCTGGATCTGTTCGAGACCAAGATTGAACAGCTGGCGGACGAGATAGAGAATATCTACAGCGATCTGGAACAGCTCAGCCGGGTGATCATGGAAGGGCATCAGGGCGACGAATACGACGCCGCGCTCTCGACGCTGGCGGAGCTGGAAGATATCGGCTGGAAGGTGCGTTTGTGCCTGATGGATACCCAGCGCGCGCTCAACTTCCTGGTGCGCAAGGCGCGTCTGCCGACCGGCCAGCTGGAGCAGGCGCGTGAAGTGCTGCGCGACATCGAATCCCTGCTGCCGCACAACGAATCGCTGTTCCAGAAGGTGAACTTCCTGATGCAGGCGGCGATGGGCTTCATCAACATCGAACAGAACCGTATTATCAAGATCTTCTCGGTGGTGTCGGTGGTGTTCCTGCCGCCTACGCTGGTGGCTTCCAGCTACGGCATGAACTTCGAATTCATGCCGGAACTGAAATGGTCGTTCGGCTACCCGGGCGCGATCACGCTGATGATCCTGGCGGGCCTGGCCCCTTACCTGTACTTCAAGCGCAAGAACTGGCTGTAACCCGGCGGCGCCGGGCTCAGCGCAGCTTGCGCTGGGTATAGAGCGCGTCGAGGGTGAACAGGATCAGCGCCGCCCAGATAAAGCCGAAGGTCACCAGCTTGTCCTGGCCGACGGTCTCGCCGTAGAAGGTGACCGCCAGCAGGAACATCAGCGTCGGGCCGAGATACTGGAAGAAACCGAGCGTCGATAGGCGCAGCCGGGTAGCCGCCGCGGTGAAGCACAGCAGCGGCACGGTGGTGACGATGCCGGCGGCGACCAGCAGCAGGTTCAGCGACCACGGGTTGGCGCTCAGGTGGCTGGTGGGGCTGTCGGCGAACAGGAACAGATAGGCCGCCGCCACCGGCAGCAGCCACAGCGTTTCAATCAGCATGCCGGTCTGCGCGTCGATGGCGATTTTCTTGCGCAGCAGGCCATAGAAGGCAAAGCTGAACGCCAGCCCCAGACCGATGATCGGCAACGACCCGAACTGCCAGAGCTGCACCAGCCCCCCGGTGAACGCCAGCGCCACCGCTACCCACTGCATGCGGCGGAAACGTTCGCCGAGAAACAGCATCCCCAACAGCACGTTAACCAGCGGGTTGATGAAGTAGCCCAGGCTGGCTTCCAGCATATGGTGATTGTTCACCGCCCAGATGAACAGCAGCCAGTTGCCGCCGATCAACAGCGCGGTGACCGCCAGCAACAGCAGCCGTTTGCGATTTTGGCAGGCGGCGCGCACTTTAGGCCAGTTGCGGCCCAGCGTGATCAGCGCCAGCATGAAGAAAAACGACCAGATGATCCGGTGGGTGAGGATCTCATCCGCGGACACTTGCTGGATCAGTTTGAAATAAGCCGGGGCGATGCCCCACATAAAATAGGCGGCCAGGGCAAAGAAAATGCCCTGACGCGTTTGCTTTGCGTCCATGACGTCACTCTGGTGGGGAACTTAAGATGCGGTGAGTGTACTGAAGACGCTCACCGCACACAATCATCAGCCGACCAGGTAGGTGGCGGTGGCGGTCGCGATATGCAGGCCGTCGTGGTTATGCAGTTCTACGCGCGCGACGGCGACTTTGTTGCCGCTGCGCAGCACGCTGGCGGAGGCGACGAAGTGCTCGCCGCGGCCGGGGCGCAGGTAGTCGACGCGCAGGTCGATGGTGCCCATGCGCGACAGCTTGGCGGCGATCTCCTCTTCAACCAGCGGCTCCAGGCGCGTCAGCACGCCGCCGGCGCAGGCCAGCCCGGCGGCGACGTCAAGCACGGCGGCGATCACGCCGCCGTGCAGAATTTCCTGCGCGGCGTTGCCCACCAGCTTGCGCTGGTTGGTGAAGCTCAGCTCGACGTAGTCATCGTCGAAGCGGCGCAGCTCCAGGCCAAGCTCGCGGTTGAACGGCATGTGGTAGACAAAAATTTCGCCGATCTTGCGGCGGGCGGCTTCCAGGGTCAGTGGTGTTGTCGACATAGCGGGTTTCCGTTTTTCTTTTGCGTTTTAAGGGAGCTAACTGGTCAGTCCAGGTTAATGGAATGTTGATTTTATGCTTAACCTTTGTTGCTTGCCAGCCCGTTTAGGCAAAAGAGTCACGCGCGCGTTGGTGTCATGCTGAACGATATTGTGTAATCATACCCGGTGGGTGTGTACCGATGAAAAAATGGGGAAGTGTGTGTCAACCGCAGCAGTGATTAACAGAGAGTTGCTGGCCGAGCAGGTATTGCGCGATACCTTCGGCTACCAGCAATTCCGTCCGGGGCAGCAAACGATTATCAATGCCGCGATCGGCGGGCAGGATTGCCTGGTGGTGATGCCGACCGGCGGCGGCAAGTCGTTGTGTTACCAAATCCCTGCGCTGGTGATGGACGGCCTGACGCTGGTCGTTTCTCCGCTGATCTCGCTGATGAAGGATCAGGTCGACCAACTGTTGGCCTACGGCGTTTCCGCCGCCTGCTACAACTCGACGCAAACCCGCGAGGAGCAGCTGGACGTCATGGCCGGCTGCCGCAACGGCACCATCAAGATGCTGTACATCGCGCCGGAGCGGCTGATGATGGAAAGCTTCCTCAACCTGCTCGATCACTGCCCGCCGGCGATGCTGGCGGTGGATGAGGCGCACTGCATCTCCCAATGGGGCCACGACTTCCGGCCGGAATACCGCGCGCTGGGGCAGTTGAAACAGCGCTTCCCGTCGATGCCGGTGATCGCGTTGACCGCCACTGCCGACGAAGCCACGCGCGGCGATATCGTGCGTCTGCTGTCGCTGCAGGATCCGCTGGTGCAGGTCAGCAGCTTCGACCGACCGAACATCCGCTACACGCTGGTGGAAAAATTCAAACCGCTCGACCAGCTGTGGCGCTTCGTGCAGGATCAGCGCGGCAAGAGCGGCATTATCTATTGCAACAGCCGCGCCAAGGTGGAAGACACCGCCGCGCGCCTGCAAAGCCGCGGGCTGAGCGTCGGCGCTTACCACGCGGGGCTGGACAACGATCGCCGCGCCCAGGTGCAGGAGGCGTTCCAGCGTGACGATCTGCAGGTGGTGGTGGCCACCGTCGCCTTCGGCATGGGCATTAACAAACCCAACGTGCGTTTTGTGGTGCATTTCGACATCCCGCGCAATATCGAATCCTATTATCAGGAGACCGGCCGCGCCGGGCGCGACGGCCTGCCGGCCGAAGCCATCCTGCTGTACGATCCCGCCGACATGGCCTGGCTGCGCCGCTGTCTGGAGGAGAAACCCGCCGGGCAACAGCTGGACATCGAGCGTCACAAGCTGAACGCCATGGGCGCTTTCGCCGAGGCGCAAACCTGCCGTCGCCTGGTGCTGCTCAATTACTTCGGCGAAGGCAAGCACGAAAACTGCGGCAACTGCGATATCTGCCTCGATCCGCCCAAGCGCTACGACGGGCTGGAGGACGCGCGCAAGGCGCTGTCTTGCGTGTACCGCGTCGGCCAGCGCTTTGGCCTCGGGTACATCGTGGAAGTGCTGCGCGGATCCAACAATCAGCGCATTCGCGAATACGGTCACGACAAGCTGCCGGTGTACGGCATTGGCCGCGATCAAACCACGGAGCACTGGACCAGCGTGCTGCGTCAGCTGATCCACCTGGGCTTTATCACCCAGAACATCGCCATGCACTCGGCGCTGCAATTGACCGAGGCGGCGCGTCCGGTGTTGCGCGGCGAGGTGGCGCTGCAGCTGGCGGTGCCGCGCATTCAGAGCCTGAAGTCGCGCAGCAGCGCCAACCAGAAATCCTACGGCGGCAATTACGATCGCAAGCTGTTCGCCAAGCTGCGCAAACTGCGCAAGTCGATCGCCGACGAAGAAAACATTCCACCCTACGTGGTGTTCAACGACGCCACGCTGCTGGAAATGGCCGAACAGATGCCGATCAAGGCCGGCGATCTGCTGAGCGTCAACGGCGTGGGGCAGCGCAAACTGGAGCGTTTCGGCGCGCCCTTTATGGCGATGATCCGCGACCATCTCGACAATGACGAAGACTGAGGGCGATAAATCATGCTGATGCTGTTTCTCACCGTGGCGCTGGTGCATCTGATTGCGCTGATGAGCCCGGGGCCGGACTTCTTTTTCGTGTCGCAGACCGCCGCCAGCCGCTCGCGCCGCGAGGCGATGATGGGCGTGGTCGGCATTTCGCTCGGCATCGTGGTATGGGCCGGCGTGGCGTTGATGGGGCTGCATCTGATCCTGCAGAAGATGGCCTGGCTGCATCAGATAATCATGGTCGGCGGCGGCATTTACCTGTGCTGGATGGGGTGGCAACTGCTGCGTTCCGCGCGGGCGCAGCAAGCTCCGCCCGCGGCAGAGGCCCAGGTGGCGTTGCCGAAGGCCGGGCGCAGCTTTATTCGCGGCTTCTTGACCAACCTGTCCAACCCGAAAGCGGTGATCTATTTCGGCAGCGTGTTCTCGCTGTTCGTCGGCGACAGCGTCGGCGCCGGGGCGCGCTGGGGGCTGTTCTTGCTGATCGTCGCCGAGACCTTCGTCTGGTTCAGCCTGGTGGCGGTGGTGTTCGCGCTGCCGGCGATGCGCCGCGGTTATCAGCGGTTGGCCAAGTGGATAGACGGGGTGGCTGGCGTGCTGTTTACCGGCTTCGGGTTACACCTGATCTTTACCCGCTAACCGGCAGTGAAATGCCCAAGGCCGAGCAGCGATGCCCGGCCTTTTTTGTCAGGCTTTGCGGGCGGTCGCCAGCAGCCCCGCCACCAAAATAAACAGCGAACCGAACACCCGATTGAGCAGCTGCATTTGACGCGGGGTCTTCAGCCAGCCGGCGATGCGCGTCGCCAGGGTGGCGTAACCGATCATCACCAGAATATCCACCACCACGGTGGTGACGCCGAGCACCAGATACTGTTCGGCCTGCGGCTGATGGGGCAAGATGAACTGCGGGAACAGCGCGGCGAGGAACACGATGCTTTTCGGGTTGGTCAGGTTGACCAGCACTGCGCGGCGGAACAGGCGGCGGCGCGGCATGCTGCCCGCCAGCGCATGCAGATCCAGCGCGCCGGCGGCGCGCCATTGCTGGATGCCGAGCCACACCAGGTAGGCGGCGCCCAGCCATTTCAGCAGCTCGAACGCCAGCAGCGATTGCGATATCAGCGCGCCGAGGCCGATGCCCACCAGCACGATGTGCGCGCTCAGCCCGACCTGCAGCCCGGCGATTGACGCGGCGGCGCCGCGATAGCCGTGGCTGATGCCGGTGCTCATGGTGTTGATGGCACCGGATCCGGGGGACAGGCTAAGGATAAGCGTGGTCAGCAGGTAGGTTAACCACCAGTCCAAGGTCATGGTTCTCGGCTCCCTGAAAGTGTCGTTTTGTGCCACAATGCGCCGAGGCGGCGCCGTTTTTTGTCAGAATTGAATCACAATACGCTAGTATGATTTCTTGTGCCAGCGGTCACATTTTCCGCCGGCTCCACAGGGAAAACGCTCTCGATGACCTCGTTCACTCTCAGCTCCGATGACTGGTTAACGCGTGAAACGCAGTTCGCTGCCTTCGCCACCGGGCCGCTGCTGGATTTCTGGCGGCAGCGCGAAGAAGGCGAGTTCAGCGGCGTGGACGGCGTGCCGATCCGCTTTGTGCGCTTCCGTTCCGCGCGGCATCAGCGGGTTGTGGTGGTCAGCCCCGGCCGCATCGAAAGCTACGTGAAATACCCTGAGGTGGCCTACGACCTGTTCCACTGCGGTTACGACGTGGTGATCGTCGATCATCGCGGCCAGGGGCGCTCCGGGCGTTTACTGGCGGATACGCACCGCGGTCATGTGGTAAACTTTGCCGACTACGTGGACGATTTCGAGCAGCTGTGGCTGCGCGAGGTCGAGTCGCGCGGTTACCGGCAGCGTTTCGCGCTGGCGCATTCGATGGGCGGCGCGATCCTGGCGCAGTTCCTGCAGCGCCGGCCGCAGGCGTTCGACGCGGCGGCGTTTTGCGCGCCGATGTTCGGCATCCAGTTGCCGATGCCGGGCTGGCTGGCCGACCGCATTCTCGACTGGGTGGAGACACGCCCGGCGATCCGTGATTATTACGCGGTGGGCACCGGCCAGTGGCGTCCGCTGCCCTATGTGGTCAACGTGTTGACTCACAGCCGCGAGCGCTACCGGCGCAGCCTGCGTTATTACGCCGACTATCCCGAGCTGCAGGTGGGCGGGCCGACTTACCATTGGGTGCGTGAGAGCATCCGCGCCGGCCGGCAGATCATCGCGCAGGCCGGGAAAATCACAACGCCGCTGTTGCTTTTGCAGGCCGGTGAAGAACGGGTGGTCGACAACCGTTCGCACCAGGCTTTTTGTCAGGCTCTGTCAGACGCGGGGCGCCCTTGCGAAGGGGGGCTTCCGTGGGTTATCAACGGCGCACGCCATGAGATCCTGTTCGAGCGGGACGCGATGCGCGCCGAAGCACTGAACGCAATCCTGCGCTTCTTTGCTCAACACTTAGGCGGCGCGCTGCCGCCGACAACTCCATCAGAGGTTAGAACATAACGCTATGTATCACGTCGTCGCTTCCGATTTAGATGGCACGCT
Source organism: Serratia sp. CY37869 (assembly GCF_052168895.1). Classification (NCBI taxonomy): domain Bacteria; kingdom Pseudomonadati; phylum Pseudomonadota; class Gammaproteobacteria; order Enterobacterales; family Yersiniaceae; genus Serratia; species Serratia sp. CY37869. The sequence continues at coordinate 68,490 of NZ_JBJNLU010000005.1, read as the reverse complement.
GCTGTCTCCCGACCATACCCTGTCGCCGTACGCCAAAGAAACGCTGAAGTTGCTGACCCAGCGCGGCGTGCATTTCGTGTTCGCCACCGGCCGCCACCACATCGACGTGGCGCAGATCCGCGACAGCCTGGAAATCAGCGCCTTTATGATCACCTCCAACGGCGCGCGGGTGCACAACACGGCTGGCGAGCTGATCTTCAGCCATAACCTGGACGGGGATATCGCCCGCGATCTGTACGGCATGCTGCACGACGATCCGCAGATTACCACCAACGTCTACCGCAACGACGATTGGTTTACCAACCGCGAAAGCCCGGAGCAGGAAGAGTACTTCCAGGAGTCGGTGTTCAAATATCAGCTGTTCGAGCCGGGCCTGCTGGAAACCGACGGCGTCTGCAAGGTTTACTTCACCTGTGAAGACCACGAGCGGTTGCTGCAGGTGGAAGACGCCATCAACGCCCGCTGGGGCGATCGGGTCAACGTCAGCTTCTCGTTCCCGACCTGCCTGGAAGTGATGGCGGGCGGCGTGTCGAAAGGGCATGCGCTGGAAGAAGTGGCCAAGATCATCGGTTATACGCTGCAAGAGTGCATCGCCTTCGGCGACGGCATGAACGATCTGGAGATGCTGTCGATGGCCGGCAAGGGCTGCATCATGCGCGATGCGCATCAGCGCCTGAAGGATATGCTGCCGGAGCTGGAGGTGATCGGTTCCAATGCCGATAACGCGGTGCCGCACTACCTGCGCAAGATGTTCCTCTGAAATAATCAGGGCGCCTTGCAGCGCCCTTGTTATTACTTGTGCTGGCCCTGCTTCTGCAGGAACTGCACGCCCTTGTCCGGGAAGTCGGTGAACACGCCGTCGACGCCGGCCTGGTTGTAAATCACGTCATACAGCTGGTTTACGTCGGTCACGTACTTCGGCAGCGCATCGGCGCGGATGGTGAACGGGTGCACCGCCAGCTTGCTGGCGTGCGCTTCTTTCACCATGTCGGTCAGCACGATGTGGCCCGGTTTGGATTGATCCGCCACCACCAGCATGTGGTAGTCCGGCCCGATGCCGTCGGCATACTGAGCGATTTTCTTCATCGCGCCCGGTTTGAACATCCAGTCATAGTCGTATTCCACCCACTTGCCGTCGGCTTTCTGCTCGTAGGTTTCCTGCCAGTCGTTGTAGGCGATCAGCTGCACCAGCTTCAGATCCATGCCCAGCTTCGGCTCCAGCTCGTTCTTGATGCGTTTGAGCTCGTTGGCGTCGAAGCACTGCAGGTAGACGTTGTCGTTCTTGCCGGTGTAGCCGTACTGCTTGAGCACCGCCAGCACTTTGCTGGAGATGTCTTTGCCTTCCTGCTTGTGGAACCAAGGCGCTTTGATTTCAGGATAGATGCCGATGTTTTTGCCGGTCGAATGGTTCAGACCCTGTACGAATTCGATCTCTTCCTGGAAGGTGTGGACGCGGAAGTCGGATTTGCCCATCGGGAAGCGGCCAGGGTAGCCCTGTACCTTCTTGCCGTTTTCGATGTCAAAGCCTTCGGTGAACTTCAGCGATTTGATCTCCGCCAGCGTAAAGTCGATGGCGTAATAACGACCGTCTTTTCGTGCGCGGTTCGGGAAACGTTCGGCGACGTCGGTGACGCGATCGAGGTAATGGTCGTGCAGCACCACCAGCTCGTTGTCCTTGGTCATCACCAGATCTTGCTCGAGGTAATCGGCGCCTTGCGCGTAGGCCATCGCCTTCGCCGGCAGGGTGTGTTCCGGCAGGTAGCCGCTGGCACCGCGGTGGGCGATCACCACTTTGTCCGCCGCCTGCGCGGCGCTGACCATTGAGGTGGCGAGAATGATCCCTGTCAGCAGGGCTTTGACTTGAGTCCGCATTCCGTTTTCTCCGTGTTGTTGGGGGCAGGGTAGTAAAAAGGCCGCAGGGCGGCCTTTAAATCATGCAAAAGTCGTGTGACGGTTAGCCGCGCTTGCCGGCAGCGATTTCCGCGTGGTGTTTCTTCTCGTTCAGCATGGTCAGCAGCAGCAGGATAACCGCCAGCACGCCGCCGCCGATCATCACCATGAAGCCGCCGTCCCAACCGAAGAAGTCTACGGTGTAACCGACGATGGCGCTGGCCGCAACCGAGCCGCCCAGGTAGCCGAACAGGCCGGTGAAGCCCGCGGCGGTGCCGGCGGCTTTCTTCGGCGCCAGCTCCAGCGCGTGCAGGCCGATCAGCATTACCGGACCGTAGATCAGGAAGCCGATGACCAGCATACAGATCATGTCCACGGTCGGGTTACCGGCCGGGTTCATCCAGAACACCACGGTGGCGATGGTCACCAGCGTCATGAAGAACACGCCGGTGGCGCCGCGGTTGCCTTTGAACACTTTGTCCGACATCCAGCCGCACAGCAGGGTGCCCGGGATACCGGCGTATTCATACAGGAAGTAGGCCCAGGAAGACTTGTCCAGCGCGAAGTGCTTCACTTCTTTCAGGTAGGTCGGCGACCAGTCCAGAATGCCGTAACGCAGCAGGTAGACGAACACGTTGGCGACCGCGATGTACCACAGCAGCTTGTTCGGCAGGATGTACTGCATGAAGATCTGCTTGGCGGTCAGCTCTTCTTCGTCTTTTTCGCTGTAGTCGTCCGGGTAGTCGTTTTTGTACTCTTCAATCGGCGGCAGGCCGCAGGATTGCGGGGTGTCGCGCATCAGGCCGAAGGCGATCAGGGCCACCAGGATGGCGCCGAAGGCCGGCATGTACAGCGCCGCGTGCCAGTCGTTGAACCAGGCCATGCCCAGCAGGAACAGCAGCGGCGGCAGGCCGCCGCCCACGTTGTGGGCGCAGTTCCAGATGGAGACGATGCCGCCGCGTTCTTTCTGCGACCACCAGTGCACCATGGTGCGGCCGCACGGCGGCCAGCCCATGCCCTGGAACCAGCCGCACAGGAACAGCAGGACGAACATGATGGCGATGCTGGAGGTTGCCCACGGCACGAAGCCCATGAACAACATCACCGCCGCCGCCAGGATCAGGCCGGCAGGCAGGAACACTCGCGGGTTGGAACGGTCGGAGACCGAACCCATGATGAATTTGGAGAAGCCGTAGGCGATGGAGATGCCCGACAGCGCGAAGCCGAGGTCACCGCGGCTGAAGCCTTGTTCGATCAGGTAAGGCATGGCCAGGGTGAAGTTCTTACGCACCAGATAGTAGGCGGCGTAACCGAAGAAGATCCCCAGGAAAATTTGCCAGCGCAGCTTACGGTAGAGCGGGTCTACCTTATCGCTCGGCACACGGGCGATGTGTGCGGCCGGCTTAAAAATACTCAACATGAGCGCCTCCGATGGCTTTATCTGTTATCACATCAATATGACCTTTTACGTTCATTTGATGATTGAGCGGATATCGAATGTGGTGTTTTTGTGTTCCATAACGAGCGCCATTGTCATCAAATACGCCTGGTGTCGCTGTGACGAATGGCGCAATTGTTACACTTTCATGAAACCACGGCGGATTTTGAGCGATTCGTTAACGTTATGAAATAGAAAAACGTCCAAAAATCGTGATTATGATCACATTGATGGTTTTTTGTGGACATTTTTATTTCGTTTCATGTTCGTTATTGTTCCTTATCAAACAAAGACCCTAATAACCGTGGCTCAATAGGCTCATAACTACCGATCCTGAGGGAGCGACATGAGCAGCTATTTTGACGGCGGCGAAACGGATGTGATCATCATCGGCGGCGGCGCCACCGGCGCAGGCATCGCCCGCGACTGTGCGCGGCGCGGCTTGCGATGCATTTTGCTGGAGCGCCACGACATCGCCACCGGCGCCACCGGCCGCAACCACGGTTTACTGCACAGCGGCGCGCGCTATGCGGTGACCGACGGCGAGTCGGCGCGCGAGTGTATCGAAGAGAACCGCATCCTGAAACGCATTGCCCACCACTGCATCGAGCGCACCGATGGGCTGTTCATCACCTTGCCGCAGGACTCGCTGGACTATCAGCAACAGTTTATCGCCGCCTGTCGCCAGGCCGACATCGACGCCGAAGCGATCGACCCGCAGCTGGCGCTGCGCCTGGAGCCGGCGGCCAACCCGGCGCTGATCGGCGCGGTGCGGGTGCCGGACGGCACCGTCGATCCCTTCCGGCTGACCGCCGCCAACATGCTGGACGCGCGCGAGCACGGCGCGCAGATCCTGACCTACCATCAGGTGGTGGGGTTGCTGCGCAGCGGCGATCGGGTGACGGGCGTGCGCGTTTACGACCATCAGAATCAGCGGCGCTATGAGCTGCACGCGCCGGTGGTGGTCAACGCCGCCGGTATCTGGGGCCAGCAGATCGCCGAATACGCCGATTTGCGCATCCGCATGTTCCCGGCCAAGGGAGCGCTGCTGATCCTCGGCCATCGCATCAACAACATGGTGATCAACCGCTGCCGCAAACCGGCGGACGCCGACATCCTGGTGCCGGGCGACACCATCTCGCTGATCGGCACCACCTCGACCCATATCGACTACGACCAAATTGACAACATGCTGGTGACCCCGCAGGAGGTGGACATTCTGATCCGCGAAGGGGCGCTGTTGGCGCCCACCCTGGCGCAGACCCGCATTTTGCGCGCCTATGCCGGGGTGCGGCCGCTGGTGGCCAGCGACGACGATCCCAGCGGGCGCAACGTCAGCCGCGGCATCGTGCTGCTCGATCACGCCGCCCGCGACGGGCTGGAAGGGTTTATCACCATCACCGGCGGCAAGCTGATGACCTACCGCCTGATGGCGGAGTGGGCCACCGACAAGGTATGCGAAAAGCTCGGCGTAAATAGTCCGTGCACCACCGCGCAGGACGCGCTGCCCGGATCCCGTCAGTCGGCGGAGGAAACGGTGCGCAGCGTGGTTTCTCTGCCCGCCAGCATTCGCGGCTCGGCGATCTATCGGCACGGCGATCGCGCCAGCCAGGTGCCGGCGGCCGATCGGCTCGACACCAGCCTGGTGTGCGAATGCGAGGCGGTGACCGCCGGGGAAGTGCGCTATGCGGTCAACTCGCTGACCGTCAATAACCTGGTGGATCTGCGCCGCCGCACCCGTGTCGGCATGGGCACCTGCCAGGGCGAACTCTGCGCCTGCCGCGCCGCCGGGCTGTTGACGCGCTTTAACGTCAGCACGCCGCAGCAATCCATCGCGCAGCTGTCGCAGTTCCTCAACGAACGCTGGAAAGGCGTACGGCCGATCGCCTGGGGCGATGCGCTGCGCGAGAGCGAATTCACCAGCTGGGTTTACCAGGGATTATGCGGGCTTGAAGCCCAGGCCGACCAGGAGCAGGAGGCGGATGATGCGATTTGACGTTGTGGTGATTGGCGGTGGTCTGGCGGGCCTGAGCTGCGCCATTGCCGTGGCCGAACAGGGCAAGCGCTGCGCGGTGGTCAGTTCTGGCCAGAGCGCGCTCTACTTCTCCTCCGGCTCGCTCGATCTGCTGGCGAGATTGCCGGACGGCACGCCGGTCGAGATGCCGCTGGCGGCGTTGCCGCAGCTGGCGCAACAGGCGCCGCAGCATCCGTACGCCCTGATCGGGCCCGGCCGGGTGGCGGCGCTGTCCGCCGCCGCGCAGCGGCTGCTGGAACGCTGCGGGTTGAATCTGCAGGGCGAGGGGGTGAACAACCATCTGCGCATCACGCCGCTCGGCACGCGCCGCGCCACCTGGCTCAGCCCGCAAGCGATCCCGACGCTGCCGCTGACCGGCCAACTGCCGTGGCGGCGTATTGCGGTGATCGGCATCGAAGGGTTCCTCGACTTCCAACCGCAGATGGCCGCCGACGCCCTGAGCCGCGAGCTTGGCGTAGAGACGGAGGTAGCCTATCTGCACATGCCGGCGCTGGACAGATTGCGCAATAACCCCAGCGAGTTCCGCGCGGTGAACATCGCCCGGGTACTGGATTTGATGGAAAGCCTGCCGCCGATGGCCGAAGAGCTGCGGCGGCTGGCGGGCGAGGCCGAGGCGCTCTTCCTGCCGGCCTGTCTGGGCCTGGAGGACGACGCGTCGCTGGCGGTGCTGCAGGATGCGGTCGGCAAGCCGATCCGACTGCTGCCGACGTTGCCGCCTTCGGTGCCCGGCATGCGCTTGCATCAGGCGCTGCGGCGGCGTTTCCAGCAGTTGGGCGGCGTTTTCATGCCGGGCGACAGCGTGCTGCGCGCCGAGAGCGAGGCCAGCCGCGTCACCGGTTTGTACACCCGCAACCACGGCGATATTCCGCTGCGGGCGCAGCAGGTGGTGCTGGCCAGCGGCAGCTTCTTCAGCAATGGACTGGTGGCCGATTTCGACGGGGTGCGCGAACCGATCTTCGGGCTGGACGTACACAGTCGGGCGGATCGCGCCGACTGGAGCCGACGCGAGCTGTTCGCGCCGCAGCCTTACCTGCAGTTCGGCGTGCGTACCGACGGCAGGTTGCGGGCGATGAAGCAGGGAGTGCCGTTCGACAACCTGTACGCCATCGGCGCGGTCGCCGGCGGCTACGATCCGCTGCAGCAGGGCTGCGGCGCCGGCGTGTCATTGATCGGCGCGCTGCACGTCGCGCAGCAGATCGCCGCGGAGGAGAACGTATGAGCCTGCATCGGGACCACAGCTTTGAAAGCTGCATCAAATGCACCGTCTGCACCACTTACTGCCCGGTCGCCAAAGTGAACCCGCTCTACCCGGGGCCGAAACAGGCGGGGCCGGACGGCGAGCGGCTGCGGCTGAAAGACCCGGCGCTGTACGACGAAGCGCTGAAATACTGCACCAACTGCAAGCGTTGTGAAGTGGCCTGCCCGTCCGACGTCAAAATCGGCGACATCATTCAGCGCGCCCGCGCCGACTTCGCCCAGAGCAAGCCGACGCTGCGCGATGCCATCCTCAGCCATACCGATATCATGGGATCGCTGTCGACGCCGTTTGCGCCGATCGTCAACGCCGCCACCGGGTTGAAACCGGTGCGCAAGCTGCTGGACAAGGCGCTGAAGATCGATCACCGGCGCGAACTGCCGAAATATTCCTTCGGCACCTTCCGCCGCTGGTACCGGCAACAGGCGCAGGCTCAGCAGCGTTACGCCGAGCAGGTGGCATTCTTCCACGGTTGCTTCGTCAACTATAACCACCCGCAGCTGGGCAAGGATTTGGTCCGGGTGTTCAACGCGCTGGATATCGGCGTGCAGCTGCTGAAACGCGAGAAATGCTGCGGCGTGCCGCTGATCGCCAACGGATTTATCGAGCAGGCTAAAAAGCAGGCTAGGGTCAATGCCGAATCGCTGCAGGAAACGGTGCTAGAGCGCGGCATTCCGGTGGTGGCGACCTCATCGAGCTGCACCTTCACCCTGCGTGACGAATACCCTCATCTGCTGGACGTAGACACCACTGCGGTGCGCGATCGGGTGGAGCTGGCGACGCGCTATCTCTATCGCCTGATCAATCAGGGGCGCAGCCTGCCGCTCAAGCGCACGCCGCTGCGGGTGGCTTATCACACGCCTTGCCATATGGAGAAGATGGGCTGGACCGCCTATACCCTGGAGCTGCTGCGGCAGATACCGGGGCTGGAGCTGGTGGTGCTGGATTCGCAGTGCTGCGGCATCGCCGGCACTTACGGGTTCAAATCGGAGAACTACGCCACGTCGCAAGGCATTGGCGCGCCGCTGTTCCGGCAGATAGAAGAGAGCGGAGTGGATCTGGTGGTGACCGACTGCGAAACCTGCAAATGGCAGATCGAAATGTCCACCAGCAAACGCTGCGAACATCCGATCACCCTGCTGGCGCAGGCGCTGGCATAAAAACGAAAGGGCCGGCAAGCCGGCCCTCTGTGGGATTACTGCTTCAGCTTCAGGGTGGAGATGATGCCTTCGGCTTCAGTCTGCGCCTGCTGCTGATTGTCTGCCGGCAGCGTTACCTGGATGGTCAGCATGTTGTTGTTCAGCGAGCCGATCAGGACGGAAGAATACGCCTTTTCACCGCCGCTGGTGATGATGCTGTCCAGCTGACGCAGCGGCACACCGTTGACGTCGAGCGCTTTGTTGGTGATCACCTGCAGGTTGGCGTCACGCGCGCGCTGGGTGTTCTCCAGGCGCTGGGCCAGGGTCTCCAGGCTGTCTGCGGTCTTGTCACCCAGGATCACGATCACCGCGCGCTGGCCGGTGCTGTCTGCGTAAACATGCATGTTGTTGGCCTGGTTGCCCAGCTTGCCGCTCTGATCCGCCATGCCGACCGGCAGGGTGAACGCCAGCTTACCGTCCAGCAGGCTCACCTGCTGCCCGGCCGGCGCGCTGGCCGCCGCGCCGTCTGGCGCTGCCTTGGTGTCTTTGGTGTTGCCGTCGCAGGCCGCGAGGCCAAGCGCCAGCAGGCTGATACCCATCAATTTCGCTACTTTACGCATCGGGCTTCCTTCTTCCTTTCCGGTAGGGATTCACTGTCGTATCGCAACCTATTCCAGGTTGAAATGCAAGGCAGATGTTGTCACAAGTTTTTTTCCAGTAATAGCCGATAATCAGCCACTTCGCCTTTCTTTTCCAGCTGAACAATCTGATAGTGGTGGGCGAGCAGCATCGTCAGCATGGCGCGGAACCGGTTACGGGTTTTGACCGTCAGTTGGCGATAGCCCTGCACCCGCGCCCAGCGTTCTTGTTCGGCCAACAAGGCCTGCGCCACGCCGTGGCGACGGAATGCCGGCAGCACGCCGCCCAGCCAGCTGTAAAACACCGTTTCCTGCCGTTGATAGCCGAGTTTGAAACCGGCCGGCTGCCCGTCTATCTCGGCGATCAACAGGCTGGCGGGGGCGGTGCCGATACGCTGCTGCAGATCGGCCAGGCTGTGCAGGCCGCCGAATTCGGGGATGCTTTGGTAAAGGCGGTGGATTTCTTCGAGCGTGGCGGTGCGGACGATGGGGAGCATGGGCGGCCTCCAAAGGATAGGGCCGCCCAGAATAACACGACTCAGCTCGGCTGCAGGCTGCCGCTGCGCGCCGCGATGCGTTTGAGCAGCATGTTCAGCAACACGCCGTACATCGGCAGGAAGAACAGCAGGCAGATCATCACCTTGAAGCTGTAATCCACCAGCGCGATCTCCACCCAGTTGTTGGCCATGAAGGGATCGCTGCTCTTGTAGAAGGCGATGAAGAAGAACGCCAGCGTATCGCTGATGTTGCCGAGGAACATCGCCGCCGCCGGCGCCACCCACCAGGCGCTGCGTTGGCGCAGGCGGTTGAAGACGTGTACGTCGAGGATCTGGCCGAGCACATAGGCCATAAAGCTGGCCACGGCGATGCGCGCCACGAACAGGTTAAAACTGCTCAGCGCCGCGAAGCCCTGCCATTCTCCCTGATAGGTGACGGTGGAGATCACATAAGAGATGAACAGCGCCGGCACCATCACCGCCAGGATAATACGTCGCGCCAGCGGCGCGCCGAAAATGCGTACGGTCAGATCGGTCGCCAGGAAGATAAACGGGAAGGTAAAGGCGCCCCAGGTGGTATGGAAGCCGAAAACGGTGATCGGCAGCTGCACCAGGTAGTTGCTAGAGGTAATGATGGCGATATGAAACAGCGAAAGCCAGACCAACGCCGTGAAGCGCTGCTGTGCGGTAAACGAATACATGTTGTAGCCTTTTTAGCAGTGGGGTGAGGGAACCCAGTGTGTCTTGTCAAAACAGCAAAAAACGCTGCGCGGCGGCATGATACGCGTTTGCGCAACCAATGCAATGGTTAAATTTAACGCAAACGTTAACGCATCTTGCGCAGAAAAACTACCGGCGTAAACTAGGCGCTAATGAGATGCGGCGAGCGTTCGCCGATCGTTTTTGAACGAGAAAAATTGCATGACTGACTTATTTGCCCAGGCAGACCAGACGCTCGACGCGCTGGGGCTGCGTTGCCCGGAACCGGTGATGATGGTGCGTAAAACCGTGCGCCATATGGACAACGGCGAAACGCTGCTGATTATTGCCGACGATCCGGCCACTACCCGCGATATCCCGGGGTTCTGCCGCTTTATGGAGCACACGCTGGTGGCGCAGGAGACCGAGCAGGCGCCATACCGTTATCTGTTACGGAAAGGTGTATAGTTTTTAATCGTCTCGTAAGATAAGCTCCCTGCGATTGGGGAGCGTTCGAAAGGGACAAACGATGATGAGTATTTTACTACTGCCTACGGTTGCCAAGATGGAAAATGAGGAACACACACAGGGCTATGAGCGCTGGTTTCTTGAAAGAGTTCAGGAAGCCATGGATGAGCCGTGGCCCGGTATTCCTCATGATGACGTGATGGCTGAAATGGATGCTGTTATCGCTGCTGCAGAAGCCAGGATCAACGCGAAGCAGGCATAATGCTCAACATCGAATGGACTCGAGCCGCACGTCAGGATCTGGCGGAGATTGTGGGATTCATCGCCAACGATAACCCTCTGGCGGCCAGAAAAATGAAGGTTCTCATCATGGAGGCCGTCACTCCCGCCGCCAGGCATCCTCGAATTTTCCGGCGTGGCAGAGTGGACGGCACGCATGAAATCCCCTTGCATCCCCATTATCTCCTGATTTACCAGGTGCTGGAAACTCACATCCGGGTGTTGCGGGTGTTACATACGCGCCGACAATATCCTTAGTATCTTCGCTGCAATCGATAATGGCGGGTTCCCATTGAGGAACCCGGCCTGGCGTCACGTTATTGGCGCTTTCTCAACAGCCGCAGCGCGTTGGCGGTGACCAGCGCGGTGGCGCCGGAGTCCGCCAGCACTGCCAGCCACAGCCCGGTTAACCCCAGCAGGCTGGTGATCAGAAAGACCCCTTTCAATCCCAGCGCGATGGTGATGTTTTGCCGGATATTGGCGTGGGTGGCGCGCGAGATGCGGATCATTTCCGCGACGCCCACCAGCCGGTTGTGGGTCAGGGCGGCGTCGGCGGTCTCCAGCGCCACATCGGTGCCGCTGCCCATGGCGATGCCGATGTTGGAGGCTTTCATCGCCGGGGCGTCGTTGATGCCGTCGCCGATCATCGCCGTCGGGCGCAGTTCGTTCAGCTCGGTAACCGCGGCGACCTTATCTTCCGGCAACAGACCGGCGCGATAGTCGAGGCCCAGCTCGCCGGCGATCGCCGCGGCGGCGCGCGGGTTGTCCCCGGTCAGCATCACGCCGCGAATACCCAGCGCGTTCAGTTCGGCTATCGCCTGTTTGGCGTCGCTGCGTAGCGTATCACGCAGCGCCAGCAAGCCGATGGGCGCGCCGTCTTCCAGCACCACCACCGCCGTTTTACCGGCGTTTTCCAGCTTGTCTACCTGGCTCTGCCATTGGGTGGCGAGCAGGCCCGGCGCCAGCTTGCCCGGCGCGCTGATCAGCACGGTCTTGCCGTCCACGATCCCTTCCACACCGACGCCGGCCAGCGCGCGGCGCGCCTGCGCCAGCGGCAGCTCGGCCCCGCTGGCGGCGGCGCGGTTAATGATCGCTTGCGCCAGCGGGTGATGCGAACCGGCCTCTACCGCGGCGGCAAGCTGCAACAGCCGTTGTTCGGTCAGCGCGCCGATGGGCAGCACGTCGGTGACCGTCGGCTTGCCTTCGGTCAGGGTGCCGGTTTTATCGAAGGCGATGGTTTGAATCTGGCCCAGTTGCTCCAGCGCCGCACCGCCTTTAATCAGCGCGCCGCGCCGCGTGGCGGCCGCCAGCCCAGATGTGATGGCCGCCGGCGTCGAGATCACCAGCGCGCATGGACAGCCGATCAGCAGCAGCGTCAGGCCGCGATAGATCCAGGTCTCCCACGGCTGCGAGAACAGCAGCGGCGGCACCAGGATCACCGCGACGGCCAGCAGCATGATGGCCGGGGTGTAGTAGCGGCTGAAGCGATCGAGGAAGCGTTCGATCGGCGCGCGGCGCTCTTCGGCCTCTTCAATCAATTGCAGAATGCGGTCGATGGCGTTTTTGCCGGGCTCTGAGATCACCTTCATCTGTGCCGCCTGATCGACGGACAGGCTGCCGGCGGCCACTTTTTCCCCCTGTTGACGCTCGACCGGCACCGATTCGCCGGTCAGGGCGCTTTCGTCGAAGCTGGCGAACGGATTGAGCAGCTCGGCGTCGGCCGGCAGACGCCCGCCGGGCGCGATTTCAATCACGTCGCCGGGGCGCAGGCTGGCGACCGGCACGCGTTTGCGTTCCGTGCCTTGCAGCAGCAGCGCATCTTCCGGCACCAGCTCCATCAGCGCCTTCACCCCGCGCCGCGCACGGTTGGCGGCGTAGGATTCCAGCAGCTCGCCAACCATAAACAGCAGCAGCACCATCGCCGCCTCGGCGGTGGCGCCAATGAACAGCGCGCCGATGGCCGCCACGCTCATCAGCGTTTCGATGGCGAACGGCGTGCCGGAGCGAATCAGACGCAGCGCCTTGGCGGCGACCGGCGCCAACCCGACCAGCGTGGTGGCGATAAAGGCGATGCGACCCAGCTCCGGGTTAATCCGATCCAGCACCCAGCTGACCACCATCAGGGTGGTTAACAACAGCAGCGGCGCAAATTCGCCGAAGCGCGAGGCTTTTGGCGCGGCATCTTTGGCTGTCTGAACGCCGAGCAGGGTAAAACCGGCCTGGGCGACCGCGTCCTGGATCCGCAGGCTGATATCGGACTGTGCGTCGACCACCAGTTTTTCGGTGGCGAACAATACGCGTGCGCTGTCAACGCCGGGGAGCGCGGTGACGGCATTTTCGATTTTCTTGGCGCAGCTGGGGCAGTCCATACCGGTGACTTTCCAGCTGAAACGTTGGCTGCCGGAAGGGGGAGCGGCGGCCAGCCTGTCGCTTTCCTCGTCCGGATCGTCGGGGGCGGCGGCGCAGCCGCTCTCGCCATGATCGTGATGGTGATGGGCGTGTTCGGTCTGCGCAGCGGCGTTTTTCGGCTCGCTGCTGCAGCCATGCTGGGTTTTGCTGTGGCTGTGGTTGCAGCCGCATCCGCCTTCGGCGTGGTGATGTTCCTGATGATTATGATTTTGCTGATTGTGCATAACGTCCCCCTTCGGGCAGTTAACCGGGTTTGCTCAGCTGACTCTACACCCTGGAGTCCACTCCAGAGTCAAGCGCCGGATGAGAATTATTGCTAACGGCGTTCAGGCGTTATGGGGGGATTCATTCAATAATGAATAATGCGAATTTTAATCTATTGCTTTTTCTTATTACCTATTTCGAGAAAAAGTCTCGCCGCCGTTAGTTTAAATAAGAAAATAATATTCCTATAGAAACTAAAAAGTCGCCCGGTCTAATAATAAAGAGTTATTTATCTATAACGCGTTAGCAAAATTTATCTTTTGGCGCCTAATTAGCCAGCATGATTCGCTTGTGTCTGCAAGCCGCATTGCTATTGAAGTTTGGTGCCAACTTCTCCTCTCTAAGTTTCATTTGTTTTGTAAATAAGCGCAAAAAGTAGCATAACAAACTTTCGTTGCGATAATAAATGGTTGATTATTTTATGTGCAGTTTTGCGGTCCTGCCTATAATTGGAATCGATTACCATTTTTAATGGTGATCTTATTTGCTGATATATATGCATTAATTCTACCAAACACACTGCCGGTAACGGCGCATAAGCCCCTTCCAGCAAGCTTAAGGTTCATTAACCGTGGCTTACGGGGAGGTTATGTCTATCTGTCTGATTGATATCAATCAGGTAATGAGTGGAATCGAACCAATGCAATCTACTAAAAAGGCAATTGAAATTACTGAATCCAACTTCGCGGCCGCCACAACCGGCTACGATGCTGTAGACGACCTGTTGCATTATCATGAGCGGGGCAACGGGATTCAGATTAATGGCAAGGATTCATTTTCTAACGAGCAAGCTGGGCTGTTTATTACCCGTGAGAACCAAACCTGGAACGGTTACAAGGTATTTGGCCAGCCGGTCAAATTAACCTTCTCCTTCCCGGACTATAAGTTCTCTTCCACCAACGTCGCCGGCGACACCGGGCTGAGCAAGTTCAGCGCGGAACAGCAGCAGCAGGCTAAGCTGTCGCTGCAGTCCTGGGCCGACGTCGCCAATATCACCTTTACCGAAGTGGCGGCCGGACAAAAGGCCAACATCACCTTCGGTAACTACAGCCAGGATCGTCCCGGCCACTATGATTACGGCACCCAGGCCTACGCCTTCCTGCCGAACACCATTTGGCAGGGGCAGGATCTGGGGGGCCAGACCTGGTACAACGTCAACCAGTCCAACGTGAAGCATCCGGCGACCGAAGACTACGGCCGCCAGACGTTTACCCATGAGATTGGCCATGCGCTGGGTCTGAGCCACCCGGGCGATTACAACGCCGGTGAAGGCAACCCGACCTATCGCGACGTCACTTATGCGGAAGACACCCGTCAGTTCAGCCTGATGAGCTACTGGAGCGAAACCAACACCGGTGGTGATAACGGCGGTCATTACGCCGCAGCTCCGCTGCTGGATGACATTGCCGCCATTCAACATCTGTATGGCGCCAACCTGTCGACCCGCACCGGCGACACCGTGTACGGTTTTAACTCCAACACCGGTCGTGACTTCCTCAGCACCACCAGCAATTCGCAGAAAGTGATCTTTGCGGCCTGGGATGCGGGTGGCAACGATACCTTCGACTTCTCCGGTTATACCGCTAACCAGCGCATCAACCTGAACGAGAAGTCGTTCTCCGACGTGGGCGGCCTGAAAGGCAACGTCTCGATCGCCGCCGGTGTGACCATCGAGAACGCCATTGGCGGTTCCGGCAACGACGTGATCGTCGGCAACGCGGCCAATAACGTGCTGAAAGGCGGCGCGGGTAACGACGTGCTGTTCGGCGGCGGCGGGGCGGATGAGCTGTGGGGCGGTGCCGGTAAAGACATCTTCGTGTTCTCTGCCGCCAGCGATTCCGCGCCGGGCGCTTCAGACTGGATCCGCGACTTCCAGAAAGGGATCGACAAGATTGATCTTTCGTTCTTCAACAAAGAAGCGCAGAGCAGCGATTTCATTCACTTCGTCGATCACTTCAGCGGCGCGGCCGGTGAAGCGCTGCTGAGCTACAACGCGTCCAACAACGTGACCGATTTGTCGGTGAACATCGGTGGTCATCAGGCGCCTGACTTCCTGGTGAAAATCGTCGGTCAGGTAGACGTCGCCACTGACTTTATCGTGTAACGCAGCAACGGAGCGCCCGGCGCAGTCTCGGCCGGGCGTGATGTGGGAGCCGGTATGAAAGGTACTTTAACGCGCGCCGCCCTGGCGGCGGGAGGCATGATGGTGACGAGTGCGGTGATGGCCGGCAGTCTGGCGCTGCCGACCGCGCAGTCGCTGGCGGGGCAATGGCAGGTAGCCGACAGCGAACGGCAATGCCAAATCGAGTTTCTGGCCAATGAGCAAAGCGAGACCAACGGCTACCAGCTGGTGGATCGGCAGCGTTGTCTGCAAAGCGTATTTGCGGCCGAGGTGGTGGGCTGGCGCCCGGCGCCGGACGGCATCGCCCTGCTGCAGGCGGATGGCAGCACGCTGGCGTTCTTCTCGCGCGACGGCGATCTGTACCGCAATCAGCTGGGTGCGGGTGATGCCCTGACGTTGAAAGCGCTGGCTTGATGAAGAAACGGGTTCGGCGCGCCGAACCCGCGGCAGGTCTCTACAGGTAGAGCGAACGCACGATCAGGAAGTGGCCGGAGAAGTAACAGAAAGCCACGATGGCGTCCGCCGCGCGGAAGGTGAAGCGGTAGCGGTTGAGCAGCCAAACCACGTTGGCCAGCAGCAGCAGCGAGGTGCCGGTCAGCAGCGAGAAGCCGAAATCGGTGCTGCGCAGGAAATATTGCTCGCCCGCCAGCCAGACCATCAGCAGCGTCATCGCCACATAGGTGACGATCGGCCAACGCATCTCTTCCAACCGGGTCCAAAGGGCGGCCAGCAGCAATGCGCCGATTGCCAGCAGCGCCAGCGGCAGCGGCCAGAACAGACTGAACGTCATCTGGCTAGCGAAACTCAGGGTGTACAGCAAGTGGGACAGGAAAAAGGCGCCGATGGCGTACAGCACCCGCTCGCGCGGCAACAGAAGCAGCGCATCGCCGATCAGCGTTGCCAGCAGGCCGAGTACGATCAGATAGCCCGCGGCGCTGAGCACCGGCGCCTGCCAGGCCAACAGCAACAGCAGCAGCAGCGTGACGGGTTTGAACACCCAACGCTGCCAGCGCGGCCCACGGTAAGAGGCGTCGACGAACAGCCAACCGGAAAAGAATACGGCAAGGAACGGCCAACTCATTTATGTCTTCCTTATGTAGGAGGGAGCCGCAACCACCGGCTCCAAACTGTCACCCATGTCACTTCTTCATTTCAGTGTAGGTAGCCTGCCGACGATCGACAATGCTTTCTTGAGAATGCTATGTTTACGCCGATTTGACCGTGAAGGAAATGGGAAACCGATGAGTAAGCCACCGTTATTTTTTGTCGCCGTCATTGCGTTGATCGCCGTGCTGGCCACGCAACGTTACTTCAAACAGCGCCAGCAGGAGGCGGAAAACGATCGCGCGCCGATGCGCAGTCTGCAGGTGACGGTGAGCGACAAGCGGAGCTTCCCGGTCGCCAAGACCCGTGCGCCGCAGCGCGAGCCGTTGGTCAACGAGCCGATGTATTACGAGGTGGTGTTCAGCCCTAACCAGGGTGGTGAAAACATTACGCTGCGGCTGAAGCAATGGCAGTACAACCCGATAGAAAAAGGCGCGCAGGGCACGTTAAACATGCAGGGCACGCGCTTCGTCTCGTTCACCGTTCAGCCGTAGCGGTCACTTTTTCTTGATGGGCGGCTGTTTCTTTTGCCAGGCCAGCAGCTCGAACACGCCAAAGATAAAGATCTTGGCCTCTTGCCAGTAGCTGATCGGCTGATCCTTCGGCTGGGTGGATTTCAACAGCACCAACTGCAGGCCGTGCATCACCACCATAAAGAACAGCGCCACGTCGATGAAATACTTCAGCGGCTTGGGAAACGGATGGAACAGGTTAGAGAGCAGGAAGCCCCATACGCACAGCATCAGCAGGCGGCCCAGATTAATCAGCATGGTCGGTTTTCTCTTGCGAACGAAGATAAAGGCGATAAGCCACCTGGCCGGCGACCTTCTCCCGGTGCAACTGCCAGCTGGCAGGCACGTCCGCCGCGGCGCTTTCCGCCTCGGCTTCTACATAGATCCAGGCCTCGTCGGCCAGCCAGCCCCGCTGCTCCAGCAGCAGGGCGGTCTCCGCCAGCAGGCCTTTGCGAAACGGCGGATCGAGGAACACCACGTCGAACGGTTGACCGTCGCCCGCCAGCCAGCTCAGCGCGTTGGTGTTGATAACCACCCCTTTGCCCTGCAGCAGCGCCAGATTTTTTTCCAGCTGCTGCGCCACCGGCCGCTCGAATTCCAACAGCGTGGCGCTGCCGGCATAGCGCGACAGCGCTTCCAGCCCTAATGCGCCGCTGCCGGCGAAGCAGTCCAGGCAGCGCGCGCCCTGAATCACCGGCGCCAGCCAGTTGAACAGGGTTTCGCGTACCCGATCGGTGGTGGGGCGCAGCCCCGGGCTGTTCGGCACCGGAAGCTTACGGCCGCGCCATTGGCCGCCGATGATGCGGATCTGTCCGGCTGCGGCCTGGGGCGGTTTTTTGGCCGCCGCCCGTGGCGAGAGTCTTGTCATAAGCGTTGTTTGATTTCTTTTGCGGCGCGGGGCCGCAGAGGTTAACGAAAAGTTGTCCCTATTCTACCGGTGACGGGCGTCGGGGGGAACGGTAAAACTTTGTTGTCTGATTTCACACCGGAAAGCATGCCGGATGCGTGTTGCTGCGCGAGGGAAAGTGATAGACTCGGCGGATTATTGTCAGCATATATCCTTCAGGTATGTAGGGTAAGCGAGCCTTCGGTACGGAGTAGAGTCATAACATGGCAAAAGATAAGAAACGTGGGTTTTTCTCCTGGCTGGGCTTTGGCCAGAAGGAAAAGGAAGAAGAGCAACAGCAACCTGAGCAGCCGGTAGAGCAGGCGGAAGCTCAGGCCGCGGAGACGCCGGCTGCACCGGCCGCCGCCAAGCTGGACGACAAGCTCCCCGCCCAGGAATCTGAACCTGCCGCCTCCGTCGACACCCCGGGAGAGTGGGATAACGGTCAGGCCGGCGAGCAAATCGCGGAAAATTTGCCGGCGGCGGCTGAACAGCCGGCGGCGCAAGCGCTGGCCGAAGAGATCGTCAGCGTCACCGAACAGGTGGCGGCGCAACAGCAACCGGTCGTTGAGCCTGAGCCGGTCGTTGAACCTGAGCCGGTCGTCGAGCCTGAGCCGGTCGTCGAGCCTGAGCCGGTCGTTGAGCCTGAGCCGGTCGTTGAGCCTGAGCCGGTCGTCGAGCCTGAGCCGGTCGTCGAGCCTGAGCCGGTCGTTGAGCCTGAGCCGGTCGTTGAGCCTGAGCCGGTCGTCGAGCCTGAGCCGGTGGTTGAACCCGAGCCGGTCGTCGAGCCTGAGCCGGTCGTTGAACCTGAGCCGGTCGTCGAGCCTGTGTCGGTCGTTGAACCTGAATCCGTGCCGGAAGTGGAAGAAGAACCGCTTGAGCCGGTGGTGCCGGCCGCGGCGCAAGAACAGGAAAGGCCGACCAAAGAAGGCTTCTTCGCCCGCCTGAAACGCAGCCTGCTGAAGACCAAACAAAACCTCGGCTCCGGCTTTATGGGGCTGTTCCGCGGTAAAAAGATCGACGACGATCTGTTCGACGAGCTGGAAGAACAGCTGCTGATCGCTGACGTCGGCGTGGATACCACGCGCAAAATCATCACCTCCCTGACCCAGCACGCCAGCCGCAAGCAGCTGAAAGACGCCGAAGCGCTGTACGGCAAGCTGAAGGAGGAAATGTCCGAAATTCTGGCCAAGGTCGATCAGCCGCTGGATGTCAGCGGGAAAACCCCGTATGTCATCTTGATGGTCGGGGTGAACGGCGTGGGTAAAACCACCACCATCGGCAAGCTGGCGCGTCAATTCCAGGCGGAAGGCAAGTCGGTGATGCTGGCGGCGGGGGATACCTTCCGCGCCGCCGCGGTGGAGCAGCTGCAGGTGTGGGGTGAACGCAACCGCATTCCGGTGGTGGCGCAGCATACCGGCGCGGATTCCGCTTCGGTGATCTTCGATGCAGTGCAGGCCGCCAAGGCGCGCGGCATCGATGTGTTGATCGCCGATACCGCCGGCCGTCTGCAGAACAAATCGCACCTGATGGAAGAGCTGAAGAAGATCGTCCGCGTCATGAAAAAACTGGACGACCAGGCCCCCCATGAGGTTATGCTGACGCTCGATGCCAGCACCGGCCAGAATGCGGTCAGTCAGGCGAAATTATTTAATGAGGCCGTGGGCTTAACCGGCATCACGCTGACTAAACTGGACGGTACCGCCAAGGGCGGGGTGATCTTCGCCATCGCCGATCAGTTCGGTATCCCGATCCGCTATATCGGCGTCGGGGAAGGCATCGAAGATTTGCGGCCGTTTAAGGCTGACGATTTTATTGAGGCACTTTTTGCCCGAGAGGATTAATACGGATGATTCGCTTTGAACAGGTCAGTAAAGCTTATCTGGGCGGACGGCAAGCGCTGCAGGGGGTTGATTTCCATCTGCGCCCGGCGGAGATGGCGTTTCTGACCGGCCATTCCGGCGCGGGGAAAAGTACCCTGCTGAAACTGATTTGCGGTATCGAACGGCCCAGCGCCGGCCACATCTGGTTTGGCGGTCACGACATCAGTCGCTTGAAAAACCGCGAGGTGCCGTTCCTGCGTCGGCAGATCGGCATGATCTTCCAGGATCACCACCTGCTGCTGGATCGCACGGTGTATGACAACGTGGCGATGCCGCTGATCATCGCCGGCGCCAGCACCGAAGATATCCGCCGCCGCGTTTCCGCCGCGCTGGACAAGGTCGGTTTGCTGGATAAAGCGAAAAACTTCCCGATTCAGCTGTCCGGCGGTGAGCAGCAGCGCGTGGGCATCGCCCGTGCGGTGGTGAACAAGCCGGCGGTGCTGCTGGCGGATGAACCGACCGGTAACCTGGATGATGCGCTGTCGGAAGGCATTCTGCGCCTGTTTGAAGAATTCAACCGCGTCGGCGTGACCGTACTGATGGCGACGCACGACACCGGGCTTATCGCCCGCCGCAATTACCGCATCCTGACGCTGAGCCAGGGCCGCATGCAAGGGGGCGCTCACCATGGCCAATAACGCAAAAACCGCCAAGAGCAAGGCGCTGCGCGGCGGCTGGCGCGAACAGTGGCGTTACGCCTGGATGAACGCCATCAAAGACATGCTGCGTCAGCCGTTGGCGACGCTGCTGACGGTGATGGTGATCGCCATTTCCCTGACGCTGCCGAGCGTGTGCTACATCGTGTGGAAAAACGTCAGCACCGCGGCCAGCCAGTGGTATCCAACGCCGCAGCTGACCGTTTATCTGGATAAATCGCTCGATGACGACGCCGCGCTGAAAGTGCTCGACGCCATCAAGGCGGAAGCCGGCGTGGAGAAGGTCAATTACCTGTCGCGTGAAGAAGCGCGCGGCGAGTTCCGCAACTGGTCGGGCTTTGGCGGCGCGCTGGACATGCTGGAAGAGAACCCGCTGCCGGCGGTGGCGATCGTCACGCCGAAGATGAGCTTCCAGAGTTCGGATACCCTCAACACCCTGCGCGATCGCGTAGCGGCGGTGCAGGGCGTGGAAGAAGTGCGTATGGATGACAGCTGGTTTGCCCGCCTGGCGGCGCTGACCGGGCTGGCGGGTCAGATCGCGGCGATCATCGGCGTGCTGATGATCGTGGCGGTGTTCCTGGTGATCGGCAACAGCGTGCGTCTGAGCATCTTCAGCCGCCGCGACACCATTAACGTGATGAAGCTGATCGGTGCCACCGACGGCTTTATTCTGCGGCCGTTCCTCAACGGCGGGGCGATGCTGGGTTTTGCCGGCGCGCTGCTGTCGCTGGTGTTGTCCGGCGCGCTGGTGTGGCAGCTGGAGTCGGTGGTCGCCGGGGTGGCCAAGGTATTCGGCACCACCTTCACCTTGCACGGGCTGGGCTGGGATGAGGCGCTGCTGCTGCTGATCATCTCCGCGATGATCGGCTGGATCGCCGCCTGGCTGGCGACGGTGCAACATTTACGCCGATTTACACCACAGTAAGATTTTTTTGGTATACTCTTCTCCTGCTGCTTTTGATCGCGTTGCGGGAGAAGAGTGACCTCAAGCGAAGTCAGCACCATCCCTCTCTTCTTAGCGCACAAATTCCCTATCGGCCTGCACCCTCGTCACGTATTGTCAGCAACAATGCTTGCAAAAAAGGGTGAACTTTTAGGGCGGAGTACGGTCAAAAATTGCAGCAAATGTTAAGGTGCCCGGCGTGTGGAACCGCTTTTGCTTCAGCAACTGCCGTAGAATCAATCATTTCCCCGCTGTAATAATCACCTGCATGATTTTGTATTCTCATAGAGAGGGTTTGAATGACCAAAGAAATGCAAACTTTAGCCTTAGTACCCCAAGGTAGCTTGGAAGCCTATATCCGGGCAGCCAACGCCTATCCGATGCTGACGGCAGAGGAAGAGCGGGAGCTGGCTGAACGGCTGCATTATCAGGGCGATCTGGATGCCGCTAAGCAGCTCATCCTGTCTCACCTGCGCTTTGTCGCTCATATTGCCCGCAACTATTCAGGCTATGGTCTGCCGCAGGCGGATCTGATTCAGGAAGGCAACATCGGCCTGATGAAAGCCGTTCGCCGCTTCAACCCGGAAGTCGGCGTGCGTCTGGTTTCCTTTGCGGTGCATTGGATTAAGGCGGAAATCCACGAGTACGTATTGCGCAACTGGCGCATCGTGAAAGTGGCGACCACCAAAGCGCAGCGCAAGCTGTTCTTTAACCTGCGCAAAACCAAACAGCGTTTGGGCTGGTTCAACCAGGACGAAGTGGAACTGGTGGCCCGTGAGCTGGGCGTCACCAGCAAAGACGTGCGCGAGATGGAATCGCGCATGGCGGCGCAGGACATGACGTTCGATCCGACTCCGGACGACGAGGCCCGCGATGGCCAGTCGATGGCGCCGGTGCTGTACCTGCAGGACAAGAGCTCGGACTTCGCCGAAGGCATCGAGGAAGATAACTGGGAAAGCAACGCCGCAGACAAACTGGCCTATGCGCTGGAAGGTCTCGACGAGCGCAGCCAGCATATCATCCGCGCCCGTTGGCTGGATGACGACAATAAGTCGACACTGCAGGAGCTGGCCGATCAGTACGGCGTTTCCGCCGAACGCGTGCGCCAGCTGGAAAAGAACGCCATGAAGAAACTGAAAATGGCGATCGAAGCCTGAGTCGATGCGAGATTCGATAAAAAAAGCCCGGCGAGCCGGGCTTTTTAGTGCCTGAAATTCGGCGTTATGGCGCCACGGCGGCGAAGTCCGGCGCCGGGCAGTCGTAGCCGAATTTCGCCGCCCACGGATAACGGGTGCCGGTGTTGATATAGCGCTGATAAAGCGCCCGGCCGGTTTTGGCATCGCGTTTGATAACCCAGCTGGCGGCGTTACACAGCACGGCGGCATAGGCCTGGCTCTTAGGCGGCAGCAGATCGGCCGCCTGTTGCGCCAGCCCCACCGCCTGCCAGCGATAGTGCAGGAAACGGTTGTCTTCCGCCGGTAGCGCCGCCTTGGCGCGCGCCGCTTCGGCGCTGTCGATCCAGCTTTTATGCTTCAGCTCGCGGGTATCGAACGCATCTCCCAGATAGGAATAGCCGGCGCCATAGATGGCGTAATCCGGCGTCATCTCATAGCCGGTAAACTCCAGCCCCTGGGCGCGCAGCAGGTTGGCGGCGCGATAGTAAGCCTGCGCGCGCGCCAGCGGCGCAGCGGATTTGTCCTTGGCGGCCTTCAGCTCGTCGGCGAACTGCTGCGCCGCTTGCCGGTAGTTGGGAATATCGAAGTAGGCCAGCGCCTCCGGCGATCGCCCGGCGCGCATCAGCCGCCGCGCCAGCAGTTCGCGCAGCTGCACCTCCGGCGTGATCTGCTGGCCGCCGTAATCGTCCGGATTAACCGGCTTGAGCGGCGTCGTCGGCGCCGGGGCGTGCTTATCGACAAAGCCTTTCAACTCATCGACGGTCAGCACCCGTTCCGCCACGTCGGCCACGTCGGCCCAGTAAAGCGCTTTGCCGCGATACAGCAGGTCCATCGCCTGCAGATAGTCGCCTCGGTTCAGCGCCAGGATGGCCTGTTCGCCGGCCACCCGGCACTCCGGCACGATGGTTTCCGCGACGAAGTCGGCGTTGCGCTGTTCACCCCAGCTTTCGTCGGCGGGGAACGCGCTTGCCGCCTTGGCGTAGGCGGCGGTGGCGGCTTTCACGTCACCGTCGCGCAGCGCCATTTTGGCGCGCAGCCACCACGCCAGGCCGCTGTCGCCGGCGTTTTTCAGCAGGCTGGCCGCCATCGGGTACTGCCCCGAACGGTAAGCCAGCGCCGCCAGCCGATCGCTGCCGGCGAAGCCGCTTTTCACTGAGCCGTCCAGCAGCGTCAGGATCTGGTTGATGATTTGCGCGGAGCGGCCGTTGCCGTCGGTATCCGCCATTTGCAGGTTGCCGCTGCGGGCGAACAGCTCAATGGTCACCAGCTGCTGGATCAACGGATCGCCGATAATCTGTTTCAGCGTGTCCAAATGGTCGGGATTGACCAGGAAGCTGGAGACGTACTGCAGCGACTGCCCGCCGCTCGGATCGCCCTGCGCCGCCTGTTGCGCGTACAGATGGGCGGCGGGGGCGACGTCACCCAGCCACAGGTGGATGCGCGCCTGCTGCCCAAGGCTGCTCAGCGCCAACTGATCGGGATCGGCGGCGCCGCTTTTCACCCGGTCGATCACCTGCTGGAATGCCGTCAGCGCCTGTTCAAGCGCGGCTTTTGGCGGGTGCTCGGCGGCGGGGGCCGCTTCACCGGATTCGTTCACCGGCGTCCCGTGGTCAGCCATCAGTACGCGGCCAAGCGAATACTGCGCCCGCAGTCCCCAGTCGCCCTGTTCGGCGGCCGGTAGCTTCAGCACCTGCTGGAAATAGTCTGCGGCGCGCGGATCGTGGTTGGCGAAAGCCACGGCGCCCAGTTGATAGAGACGCGCGGCGTTGGACAACCCCTGCGTATTGACGGCGTCAGCCTCTTCCACCGTTTTGGCGGCGCGCATTTTGCCTATCGCTATCGTTTCCGGCGATTGCGGCATCGGTTTCGGCGGCATCGGCGGCGGCGGGGCTTGCCAGTGCGGCAACTGTTTATCCGTCGGCACCAGCCGGCCGGCTTCGAAGGCGAAATTGCCCTCCGGCATATACAGCAGGGTGCCGTTGCGATCGATCAGCAGCCGATTAGGAAAATCCGGGCCGCAGGCATAGCCGCCCAGCGGCAGTGCGGCGCCGATCAGCATGGCCAGCGGAAGAAGGCGGCGGGTGTTCCGTGCCGCGCGCGAATCAAGGTGTGACAAGGGTGCCTCCTGGCGTCAGTTGTTGGCAGCGCAGCCAGCCCAACGGCCGGGATTGCCCGGCGCGCAGCTGGTCGCTGCTGATGCGAATAAAGCGTTGCCGTTGCGGTGCGGATTCCAGCCGGTAGTTGCCGACCGCGTCCGCCGCCAGGCAGTCGTCGGCGCGGATGACCACCTCTTGCGGCAGCGGGGCGTCCACCGGCCCGTTGTTATGAATTATCAGATCATACAGCCCGTTTTGCTGCGGCTGAGGCCTAAATTTTACCTGCCAGTCTACATTCAGCGGCCGCTGTTCGATCACCGCTCGCAGCGTGGCGAGCGACCAGGCGCGCCGATCGTCCGCCAGCGGCAGTCGGAACCAAATCACGCCGCGCAGCCGGGGCGGCGTTTGCTGCGCCAGCGTTTGCAGAAAATCGGCGATCTGCTGCGGCGCGACCGTCAGTTCTCGGCCGTTGCCGGCTACGCGCAGCGAGGATTCGCTCTCCACCTGCGCGCCCTGCGCATCAAACCCCAACAGCGCCATGCCATAGGCCGGCAGCGCGACGCGAAACGGTTTCGGTGTGACGGCGGCGTACTGCCGCACCCAGCGCAGCGCCAGCGGGCCGTCAAACAGCCCCTGCTGCGGTGAGAGCACCGCATGCACCTGCAGGACGGAACTGTCGGCCTGTTGCAGTACGCCGGGCAAGTTGGGCGAGCCGATCCAGGCGGGCAGGGCGGTGATGCCGAGTTGCAAAGCGGCGGGCAGCCGTTGGCGCAGCCGCTGCAGAAAACGTTGGTAATCCGGCAGGCGAGCCGTGGCGGCGTCATGATCGATCTCGACGCCGGTGACGGGCAGCCCGGCCGCCTGCCAGCGCTGGGTGATCGCCAGCAGACGCTGGATAATGGCTTCTTGGTCCAGCTGCGGCAGCTGGCCGTCGAGGCGCGCTACCAGCCAGAGCGGGCGGCCGTCCCGCTTCAGCAGGCTGAGATCGGCCGGGATTTCCCGCCAGCCCTCGCGTGGATGCACCTGCAGCGCCAACACCCGCAGCCCGGCGAACAGATCGCGGCTGCGCGCCAGCGCATCGGCGTGTTGCGGCGTCCAAACCCGCTGCCAAACGTAAACCTGCTGATCCCAGCCTGAGGCCTGGCGCAGCGCCTGCTGACGCCCGGCGAACCAGGCCGCCAACCCCAGCGCAATCAAGACCAGCGCCGCCAGCCAGCGTTTCATTTTTGCCAGAGATCGCCCTGCGGCGCGAAGCCGCAGGCGCGCATGAAGTTATCGACTTCCCCACGTTCGCGCGGCGCCAGACCGGCGGTCGACAGCTGCCAATGGGCGACCTGCGGCAGCTGACGCTGTGCATCTTGCACCAGGTAAAGACCGACGCCGCGGCGGCGCGTCACTTCGCGTACCAGCAGATCCAGCAGTTCGGCGCGGTCGTCCTGCAGCGCAATTTTCACCGCGCCCAGCAGACGCTCGTTGAAGCGGGCGGCGAACAGCGCCTTGCCGCCGCTCAGCCAGCTCTGCCACTGTTCCGGCTGCTGGTGCGGCCAAATTTTACCGAGGTCGATAAGGTCTTGCGGGGACAGCGCGGTCAGGCGCTCGATGGTCAGTTTCATGCAGAATTTCCGCGCAGCTAAATGATGCCGACAGTGTAATAGATCTTGTGCAGAGCGTTGTGTAAGTTTTTCTGTACGATTACTGTGCAATATGTTTTTTGCACGGGGCATTTTCCGAGTAAATAGTTAGTAAACGGATTGTTAACCAGCACAACGCGCTACGCCTCAAGGTAAACAGCGCAGATTTAATTCGAATTTTATCCTGTTTACACCGCTTGTTTCTGTCGGATGAAGTTGATTTGCAGCAGAAAATTCCTGTTTAATGGTATGAAAAATAAAGTCTTATTAGAAAGTAATGCCAGAAAAGCGCCTAAATCATTATTACTTATAACAAAAGCGGTCAATAACGATCGGGCGCAGGCAAACACAACAGGTACGTTCACAACGACAGATGGGGATTTGCGGATGAAATTAACAACAGGTAAGGCACTGCTGGCGGGTTGTATTGCGATGGCCATGAGCCAGGCGGCCATGGCGAAAGACATCAAGGTGGCGATCGTCGGGGCAATGTCCGGCCCGGTCGCGCAGTATGGCGACATGGAATTTACCGGCGCGCGCCAGGCGATTGCCGACATTAATGCCAAGGGCGGCATCAAGGGCGACAAGCTGGTCGGCGTGGAATACGACGACGCCTGCGACCCGAAACAGGCGGTTGCGGTCGCCAACAAGGTGATCAACGACGGCATTCGCTACGTGATCGGCCACCTGTGCTCCTCATCCACCCAGCCGGCGTCCGATATCTATGAAGATGAAGGCGTGATCATGATTACCCCGGCGGCCACCAACGCCGATCTGACCACCCGCGGCTACAAGATGATCCTGCGCACCACCGGTCTGGATTCGGATCAGGGCCCGACCGCCGCCAAATACATCCTCAGCGACATCAAGCCGAAGCGCATCGCCGTGGTGCACGACAAGCAACAATACGGCGAAGGCCTGGCGCGCTCGGTGCGCGACAGCCTGAAAAAACAGGGCACCGAAGTGGCGATGTTCGAAGGCATCACCGCCGGCGACAAAGACTTCTCCACCCTGGTGGCGCGCCTGAAGAAAGAGAATATCGACTTCGTGTACTTCGGCGGTTACTACCCGGAAATGGGCCAGATCCTGCGTCAGGCCAAACAGGCCGGGTTGACTACCCGCTTCATGGGGCCGGAAGGCGTGGGCAACTCCTCACTGTCCAACATCGCCGGCGCCGCTTCGGAAGGCATGCTGGTGACGCTGCCGAAACGCTACGATCAGGTGCCTGCCAACCAGCCGATCGTCGATGCGTTGAAAGCCAAGAAGCTGGATCCGACCGGCCCGTTCGTCTGGACCACCTATGCCGCGCTGCAGTCGCTGACCACCGGCATGGAGCGCAGCGGCAGTCAGGAACCGGCGGACATCGTCAAGGATCTGAAAACCGGTAAGCCGGTGGAGACCGTGATGGGGCCGCTGACCTGGGATGACAAGGGCGACCTGAAAGGCTTCGAGTTCGGCGTGTTCGAATGGCATGCCAACGGCACGTCCACACCGATCAAATAAGCCATAATGATTAGGGTGGGGCGCAGCCCGCTGCGCCCGGCGGGTCGGCTTGTCGGCCCCGCCTCCCTTTACCCGCCGGTTCTCCGCCGGCGGGTTTCGCAGCCAAGGGTTCAGAGTATGTCAGAGCAGCTCCTCTATTTTCTGCAGCAGATGTTCAACGGCTTAACGTTGGGCAGCACCTATGCATTGATCGCCATCGGTTACACCATGGTTTACGGCATCATCGGCATGATCAACTTCGCCCATGGCGAGGTGTACATGATCGGCAGCTATGTCTCCTTTATCGTTATTGCCGCCCTGATGATGCTCGGCATCGACGTCGGCTGGCTGCTGATCGGCGCCGCGTTCCTGGTCTCGATCGTCATCGCCAGCGCCTACGGCTGGAGCATCGAGCGGGTGGCCTACAAGCCGGTGCGCAACTCCAAGCGCCTGATTGCGCTGATCTCGGCCATCGGCATGTCGATATTCCTGCAAAACTACGTCAGCCTGACGCAGGGCTCACGCGATCTGGCGCTGCCCAGCCTGGTCACCGGCCAGTGGGTGCTGGGGGAAAGCAACGGCTTCGCCGCCACCATCAGCACCATGCAGCTGACCATCTGGCTCGTGACCTTCCTGGCGATGCTGGCGCTGACGCTGTTTATCCGCTATTCGCGCATGGGCCGTGCCTGCCGCGCCTGTGCGGAAGATCTGAAGATGGCCAGCCTGCTGGGCATCAACACGGACCGGGTGATCTCGCTGACCTTCGTCATCGGTGCGGTGATGGCGGCGGTGGCCGGGGTGTTGCTCGGCCAGTTCTACGGCGTCATCAACCCTTACATCGGCTTCATGGCCGGTATGAAAGCCTTCACCGCCGCGGTTCTGGGCGGCATCGGCAGCATTCCGGGCGCGATGATCGGCGGCCTGGTGCTGGGCGTGGCGGAAGCGCTGACCTCCGCCTACCTGAGCACCGAATACAAAGACGTGGTGTCGTTCGCGCTGCTGATCGTGGTGCTGCTGATCATGCCGACCGGCATCCTCGGGCGTCCGGAGGTTGAGAAAGTATGAAACTCAATCTGCTCAATGCGCTGATCGCCACGGCGGTGCTGTTCGTGATGGCGTCGTTCCTGATGGGCATGCAGCTGAGCCTGGACGGCACCAAACTGGTGGTGCACGGCGCGGCGGAAGTGCGCTGGATGTGGATCGGCATCGGCTGCGTCATCGTCTTTTTCTTCCAGCTGTTGCGCCCGCTGCTGCAGCAGGGCCTGAAAAAGGTCTCCGGCCCGGCGTTCGTGCTGCCGAGCTTCGACGGCACCACGCCGCGGCAAAAGCTGCTGGCGGCTCTGCTGCTCGTCGCGGCGGTCGCCTGGCCGTTCCTGGTGTCGCGCGGCACGGTGGATATCGCCACCCTGACGCTGATCTACGTGATGCTGGGCCTCGGCCTCAACGTGGTGGTGGGCCTGTCCGGTCTGCTGGTGCTCGGCTACGGCGGTTTCTACGCCATCGGCGCCTACACCTATGCGCTGCTGAATCATTATTACGGCCTCGGCTTTTGGGAGAGCCTGCCGCTGGCGGGCATCGTCACCGCCGCTTTCGGCTTCCTGCTCGGTTTCCCGGTGCTGCGGCTGCGCGGCGACTATCTGGCGATCGTGACGCTCGGCTTCGGTGAGATCGTGCGCATCCTGCTGCTGAACAATACCGAAATCACCGGCGGGCCGAACGGCATCAGCCAGATCCCGAAACCGACCTTCTTCGGCCTGGAGTTTAACCGCAGCGTGCGCGACGGCGGCTGGGATACCTTCCATAACGTCTTCGGCCTGAAATACGATCCGAGCGATCGCATCGTATTTCTGTACCTGGTGGCGCTGCTGCTGGTGGTGCTGACGCTGTTCGTCATCAACCGCCTGCTGCGCATGCCGCTCGGGCGCGCCTGGGAAGCGCTGCGCGAAGACGAGATCGCCTGCCGCTCGCTGGGCCTCAGCCCGACGCGCATCAAGCTGACCGCCTTTACCATCAGCGCCGCGTTCGCCGGGTTTGCCGGCACGCTGTTCGCCGCGCGCCAGGGGTTCGTCAGCCCGGAATCCTTCACTTTCGTCGAGTCGGCCTTCGTGTTGGCGATCGTCGTACTGGGGGGCATGGGATCGCAGTTCGCGGTCATTCTGGCGGCGATCCTGTTGGTGGTGTCGCGCGAGCTGATGCGCGATCTGAATGAATACAGCATGCTGCTGCTGGGCGCTCTGATGGTGCTGATGATGATTTGGCGGCCGCAGGGGCTGTTGCCGATGAAACGGCCGCAGCTGAAGCTGCAGGCGGCGGACATTCACGCGGGCAAGGGGGAACAGGCATGAGCGTTCAACCTTTACTGCAGGTGGAAGGCCTGTCAATGCGTTTTGGCGGGCTGCTGGCGGTCAACAATGTCGCGTTGACGCTCAATGAAGGCGAAATCGTGTCGCTGATCGGCCCCAACGGCGCCGGTAAAACCACGGTGTTTAACTGCCTGACCGGTTTCTACCGCCCGAGCGGCGGCACCATCAAATTGCGCGATCGCCATCTGGAAGGGCTGGCGGGGCAGGCCATCGCCCGTATGGGCGTAGTGCGCACCTTCCAGCATGTGCGGCTGTTCCGTGAAATGACGGTGATTGAGAACCTGTTGGTGGCGCAGCATCAGCACCTGAAAAGCGGCGTGTTCGCCGGGCTGCTGAAAACCCCGGCCTTCCGCCGCGCCGAAGCCGAGGCACTGGCGCACGCAGCGGAGTGGCTGGAGCGCGTCGGCCTGCTGGATATGGCCAACCGTTCGGCGGGCAATCTGGCCTACGGGCAGCAGCGTCGGCTGGAGATCGCCCGCTGCATGGTGACCCGGCCGGAGCTGCTGATGCTGGACGAACCGGCCGCCGGTCTGAACCCGAAAGAGACCGACGAGCTGGATCATCTGATCGTCGAGCTGCGCGATCGGCATAAGGTCTCGGTGTTGCTGATCGAGCACGACATGAAGCTGGTGATGGGCATCTCCGATCGCATTTACGTGGTGAATCAGGGCACGCCGCTGGCGCAGGGCACACCGGCGGAGATCCGCAACAATCCGGATGTGATCCGGGCTTATTTGGGCGAATAATAATATGTTGTCATTCAATCAGGTATCCGCCCATTACGGCAAAATCCAGGCGCTGCATCAGGTCAGTCTCACGATTAGTCAGGGCGAAATCGTGACGTTAATCGGCGCCAACGGCGCCGGTAAAACCACGCTGCTCGGCACCCTGTGCGGCGAACCGCGCGCCAGCGAAGGCAGCATCGTCTTCCAGGGGCAGGACATCACCCAGTGGCAAACCTCGCGCATCATGCGCGAAGCGGTGGCGATCGTGCCGGAAGGGCGGCGCGTCTTCTCGCGCATGACGGTGGAAGAAAATCTGGCGATGGGCGGCTTCTTCGCCGATCGTCACCAATATCAGCAGCGCATCGAACGGGTGTTCACGCTGTTCCCGCGCCTGCTGGAGCGCCGAAGCCAGCGTGCCGGCACCATGTCCGGCGGCGAACAGCAGATGTTGGCCATCGGCCGCGCGCTGATGAGCCAGCCGAAGCTGCTGCTGCTCGACGAACCTTCGCTTGGGCTGGCGCCCATCATCATCCAGCAGATTTTCGACATCATTCAGCAGCTGCGGGAAGAGGGCATGACCATCTTCCTGGTGGAGCAAAACGCCAATCAGGCGCTGAAATTGGCGGACCGCGGTTATGTGCTGGAAAACGGCCGCGTGGTGTTGGAAGATACGGGGGCTGCATTGTTAGCCAACGAAGCAGTGAGGTCGGCGTATCTGGGCGGTTAATCCGCCCCCCTACGAATTAAAATAATCAGGTACGAGAAGAAGAAATGAAGACAGAAGGGTTACTCGCGCAGCGCATCGTTAACGTAAAAAGTTCGGCCATCCGTGAATTGCTTAAGCACAGCAAGATGGAACACGTCATTTCGCTGGCGGGCGGCATCCCCTCTGATGCGCTGTTCGATTTCGAAGGATTGAGCATCGCCACCCAGCAGGCGATCACCGAACAGCCGAAAAGCGCATTCCAGTATGGCCTGACCGAGGGCAGCCCGCTGCTGCGTGAGCGCATTTGCGCGCTGTGCGCCGAGCGCGGCGTCACCGCGCGCGCAGAAGAGGTGATGGTCACCGCCGGCTCTCAGCAGGCCCTGGATTTGGTGATGCGCGCCATCGTCAACCCGGGCGACGTGTTCGTGGTGGAGCGCCCGACCTACCTGGCGGCGCTGCAAACGCTGGAACTGGCGGAGGCCAACATCATATCGGTCTCGTCCGACAGCGACGGCATGGTGGTGGAAGAGCTGGCCGAGCTGCTGAAAACCCAGCGCATCAAGGGCGTGTACGTGGTGCCGAACTTCGGCAACCCCAGCGGCATCACCCTCAGCGCCGCGCGCCGCGAACTGCTGGTGAAGCTGGCCGCCGAACATAACTTCCTGATCATCGAAGACGATCCGTACGGCGAGCTGCGTTTCACCGAAGAGCGCCACCCGACGCTGCATCAGGTGTCGCAGCAGGTGCTGGGCAACACCGACCACATCATCTATACCTCGACCTTTTCCAAGATCCTGGCGCCGGGCCTGCGTTTGGGCTGGGCGATCCTGCCGCCGTTCCTGCTGCATAAAGTGGCGATCATCAAACAGGCGGCGGATCTGCACGCCAGCGCCCTGTCGCAGAGCATCGTCGAATGCTACCTTGGCCTGGATCGCCTGCCGGCGCAGATCGACAAGATCCGCGCCGCCTATAAACACAAGGGCGAGATCCTGGCCGGTTTGGTGGAGCAGGAGCTGGGCGACTACATCACCTTCGATAAACCGAAGGGCGGCATGTTCCTGTGGGCGCGTTTCCGCCAGCCGTTCAACGCCACCGAATGGCTGAACACCACGCTGCAGCAGGGCGTGGTGTTCGTGCCGGGGGAATACTTCTTCTCCGACAACCCGGATCGTTCGACCTTCCGCCTGTCGTTCGCCACCGCCACCGAGCAGCAGATGCAAGAAGCGGTCGCGCGCCTGCGCCGTTCGCTGTAATCCTCGCGGCGGCGGAGCCCATGCCCGCCGCCGACATCAAACCGCCATCTTCACTTCACCTTGCCGTCATGTGGCTGTCATCTAACGGTTATTTTTCTGTCATCCGCGCATGGCATGTTAGCTTCCGAACAAAAAACTGATTCTTTTCGCTCACGCGCTTTTACACCAGCTTTTTCAGGAGTTAGGCATGCTCACCTACGCTATTCGCAAAACCACGCTGTGCGTCGCATTGACCCTGGCGGTCAGCGCACAGGCGCTGGCGGCGACAGAAATCCCGTTCTGGCATTCGATGGAAGGCGAACTGGGTAAAGAAGTGGACTCTCTGGCGGATCGCTTCAACCAGTCGCACAGCGACGTCAAGATTGTGCCGGTTTATAAAGGCAACTACGAACAGAGCCTGGCGGCGGGCATCGCCGCTTACCGCTCCGGCAAGGCGCCGGCGATCCTGCAGGTTTACGAGGTGGGCACCGCCACCATGATGGCCAGCAAAGCCATCAAACCGGTCTATGAAGTGTTTAAAGAGGCCGGCATCAACTTCGACGAGTCGGTGTTCGTGCCGACGGTGGCCGGCTATTACACCGACAACAAGAGCGGCCATCTGCTGTCGCAGCCGTTCAACAGCTCCACGCCGGTGCTGTACTACAACAAAGACGCCTTCAAAAAGGCCGGCCTGAACCCGGAACAACCGCCGAAAACCTGGCAGGAACTGGCGGCGGATACCGCCAAACTGCGCGAAGCCGGCATGAAGTGCGGTTACGCCAGCGGCTGGCAGGGCTGGATCCAACTGGAGAACTTCAGCGCCTGGCACGGCGTGCCGTTCGCCAGTGAAAACAACGGCTTTGGCGGCACCAGCGCCAAGCTGGAGTTCAACCAACCGCTGCAGGTCAAACATATTGCGCTGCTCGAAGCGATGAACAAGAAGGGCGACTTCACCTATTTCGGCCGCAAAGACGAATCCACCGAGAAGTTCTATAACGGCGACTGCGCCATCACCACCGCCTCATCCGGTTCGTTGGCGGACATCAAGCACTACGCCAAATTCAACTACGGCGTCGGCATGATGCCGTACGACGCCGACGCGAAAAATGCGCCGCAAAACGCCATCATCGGCGGGGCCAGCCTGTGGGTGATGAACGGCAAAGACGCCGCCACCTACAAGGGCGTGGCCGAATTCCTGCAGTACCTGGCGCAGCCGGAAATCGCCGCCGAATGGCACCAGAAGACCGGCTATCTGCCGATCACCACCGCGGCTTACGATCTGACCAAGCAGCAGGGCTTCTACGACAAGAACCCGGGTGCCGACGTCGCCACTCGCCAGATGCTGAACAAGCCGCCGTTGCCGTTCACCAAGGGCCTGCGCCTGGGCAACATGCCGCAGATCCGCAGCGTGGTGGATGAGGAGCTGGAAGGCGTGTGGACCGGCAAGAAAACGCCTCAGCAGGCGTTGGACGCCGCCGTGCAGCGCGGTGACGTGCTGCTGCGCCGCTTCGAAGCTTCGACCAAGTAACCCCGCGTCGCGGGCCCGGTAGACCGGGCTCGCGTCTTCACGCCGATCCTTCCGTACCCGATTAATGGTTTAACTGCTATGTCATCTTCCCGTCCCGGTTTCGGCTGCAGCTGGTTGCCCTATGCGCTGGTGCTGCCGCAGCTGCTGATTACCGCCGTCTTCTTTTTATGGCCCGCCGGCGAAGCGCTGTGGTATTCGGTGCAGAGCCTCGATCCGTTCGGCCTGTCCAGCCAGTTTGTCGGGCTGGATAACTTTAAACAGCTGTTCCAGGATCCTTACTACCTCGACTCGTTCTACACCACGCTGATCTTCAGCTTCCTGGTGGCCGGCATCGGGCTGGCGGTTTCGCTGTTCTTCGCTGCGCTGGTGGACTACGTGCTGCGCGGCAGCCGCCTCTATCGCACGCTGATGATCCTGCCCTACGCGGTGGCGCCGGCGGTGGCGGCGGTGCTGTGGATCTTTCTGTTCAACCCCGGTCTGGGGTTGATCACCCATTTCCTCAACGGTCTGGGCTATAACTGGAACCATGCGCAAAACAGCGGCCAGGCGATGTTCCTGGTGGTGCTGGCCTCGGTATGGCAGCAGATAAGCTATAACTTCCTGTTTTTCCTCGCGGCGCTGCAGTCGATCCCGCGTTCGCTGGTGGAAGCGGCGGCCATCGACGGCGCCGGCCCGGTGCGGCGTTTCTTCCATCTGGTGCTGCCGCTGATCGCGCCGGTGAGCTTCTTCCTGCTGGTGGTCAATCTGGTGTACGCCTTCTTCGATACTTTCCCGGTGATCGACGCCGCCACCGGCGGCGGGCCGGTGCAGTCCACCACCACGTTGATCTACAAGATCTACCGCGAAGGCTTCGCAGGGTTGGATCTCTCCAGTTCCGCCGCGCAGTCGGTGATCCTGATGCTGCTGGTGATCGGCCTGACGGTGATCCAGTTCCGCTTCGTTGAACGTAAGGTGCGCTACCAATGATTGAGAATCGACGCGGGCTGGATGTCTTCAGCCATGTGATGCTGATTATCGGCGTGCTGGTGGTGCTGTTCCCGCTGTACGTGGCCTTTGTCGCCGCCACGCTGGACGACAAACAGGTGTTTCAGGTGCCGATGACGCTGGTGCCCGGCGGTCACCTGTGGGAGAACATCCGCAATATCTGGCAGGGCGGCGTGGGCAACCTCAAGGTGCCGTTCTCGCTGCTGCTGCTCAACAGCGTGATCATGGCGCTGGCGATCACCTGCGGCAAGATCGCGGTGTCAGTGCTGTCGGCTTACGCCATCGTGTATTTCCGTTTCCCGCTGCGCAGCCTGTTTTTTTGGCTGATTTTCCTCACCCTGATGCTGCCGGTGGAAGTGCGCATTTTCCCGACGGTGGAGGTGATCTCCAACCTCAACCTGCTGGACAGCTATACCGGCCTGACGCTGCCGCTGATGGCCTCGGCCACCGCCACCTTCCTGCTGCGCCAGTTCTTCATGACGTTGCCGGATGAGCTGCTGGAGGCGGCGCGCATCGACGGCGCCGGGCCGATGCGTTTCTTTTGGGACATCGTGTTGCCGCTGTCGAAAACCAATCTGGCGGCGCTGTTCGTCATCACCTTTATCTACGGCTGGAACCAATACCTGTGGCCGATCCTGATCACCAGCGACGCTTCGATGGGCACCGCGGTGGCGGGCATCAAGAGCATGATCTCCACTTCCGGCGCGCCGACCCAGTGGAACCAGGTGATGGCGGCGATGATTCTGACTTTATTGCCACCGCTGGCGGTGGTGCTTCTGATGCAGCGCTGGTTTGTGCGCGGTCTGGTTGATAGCGAGAAATAACGACGATGGCAGGATTAAAACTACAGGCGGTCACCAAGTCTTACGACGGTAAAACGCCGGTGATCAAACAGATCGACCTCGACGTGGCGGACGGTGAATTCATCGTGATGGTCGGCCCGTCCGGCTGCGGCAAATCCACGCTGCTGCGGATGGTGGCCGGGCTGGAGCGCACCACCAGCGGCGATATCTATATCGATACCCGGCGCGTGACCGATCTGGAGCCCAAGGATCGCGGCATCGCGATGGTGTTCCAGAACTACGCGCTCTATCCGCACATGAGCGTGTACGACAACATGGCTTACGGCCTCAAGATCCGCGGTTTCGGCAAGGAGCATATCCGCCAGCGAGTGGAGGAAGCGGCGCGCATCCTGGAGCTGGAGCCGCTGCTCAAGCGCAAACCGCGCGAACTTTCCGGCGGCCAGCGCCAGCGCGTGGCGATGGGGCGCGCCATCGTGCGCGAACCGGCGGTGTTCCTGTTCGATGAACCGCTGTCCAATCTGGACGCCAAGCTGCGGGTGCAGATGCGCCTGGAGCTGCAACAGCTGCACCGCCGTCTGAAAACCACCAGCCTGTACGTGACTCACGACCAAGTGGAGGCGATGACGCTGGCGCAGCGGGTGATCGTGATGAATAAGGGCGTGGCGGAGCAGATCGGCACCCCGAGCGAGGTGTATCAGCGGCCGGCTTCGCTGTTCGTCGCCGGCTTTATCGGCTCGCCGGCGATGAACCTGTTGCCCGGCACCCTGAGCGCCGACGGCGGCCAGCTGCTGCTGGCGGACGGCATGACGCTGCCGTTGCCGGCGGCCAAGCCGCAGTGGGCGGGGCGGTCGTTGACGCTGGGCGTTCGGCCGGAGCATATTCAGCTGGTGGCGCAAGGCCAGGGCGTGCCGCTGCAGCTGCAGACGCTGGAACTGCTGGGGGCCGACAATCTGGCGCACGGCCAGTGGGGCGGGCACGGGGTGATCGCGCGGCTGTCGCATGAAACCTTGCCGACGGCGGGCAGTACGCTATATTTGCAGCTGCCTGCTCAGGCGCTGCACTTCTTTGACACCCACAGCGGATTACGGATGGATTGATGACGAGACCCTGGCCTTACCCTCATATTGTCGCCCACCGCGGCGGCGGTTCTCTGGCGCCGGAAAACACCCTGGCGGCGATCAACGTCGGCGCGCGCCACGGCCACAAGATGATCGAGTTCGACGCCAAGCTGGCGCAGGACGGGCAAATTTTCCTGCTGCACGACGACACGCTGGATCGCACCAGCAACGGTTGGGGCGTGGCGGGCGAGCTGCCGTGGGACAAACTGGTGCAGCTGGACGCCGGCAACTGGTACAGTTCGGCCTTCAAGGGCGAGCGGCTGCCGCTGCTGTCGGAGGTGGCGGAACGCTGCCGGGAACACGGCCTGATGGCCAATATCGAGATCAAACCGACCACCGGCAGCGACGATGAAACCGGGCGGGTGGTGGCGCTGGCGGCGCGGTTGCTGTGGCAAGGGCAGACCGACCCGCTGCTCTCCTCCTTCTCGGTCGAAGCGCTGGCGGCGGCGCAACGCACCGTGCCGGACTTGCCGCGCGGCCTGCTGCTGGAGGCCTGGGACGACAACTGGCGCGAGCTGACGGAGCGTCTGGATTGCGTCTCGCTGCATATCGATCACAAAGCGCTGACCGCTGAGCGGGTGAAAGCGTTGAAAGACGCCGGTCTACGCATTCTGGTGTATACCGTCAACCAACCGGATCGCGCGCGTCTGCTGCTCGACTGGGGCGTTGACTGCATTTGCACCGACCGGATAGATTTGATTGGCCCGGATTTTTAATCCGGCGCCGATGAATCCCGCGACGACAAGCCTTGCCGCCGCACCACCGGAAGGAATGCGATGCCTGGCTTTATCCTGTCACTGTGGCACCAGATCGTGCTGTCTTTACCGCTGTTCGTCCTGATCGCGTTGGGTTATGGGCTGATTCGCTGGGGGAAATGGCCTTCCAGTATCACTGATGGCCTGACGCGCTTCGTGTTTTCCCTCGCCTTGCCCGCCATGCTGTTTCGCATGATGTGCGACTTCTCGCAGCGCCCGGCGGTCGACGCCCGGCTGCTGATCGCGTTCTTCGGCAGTTGCCTGCTGGTGTTCGTGCTCGGCCGCCTGGTCGCCCGGCACCTCTTCCGGCTGGATGGGGTCGCTGGTTCGGTGTTTGCGCTGGGCGGTATTTTCTCCAATAACGTGATGCTCGGTTTACCGATCGCCAGCGTGATGCTGGGGCAGGCGGCGATCCCGTCGGTAGCGCTGGTGCTGGTGTTCAACGGCCTGATCCTGTGGACGCTGGTGACGGTGTCGATCGAATGGGCGCGCAACGGCTCGCCGACGCTGAGCGGCTTTGCCAAAACCGCCCGCAGCGTGCTGACCAACCCGTTGATCGTCGGCATCCTGTCCGGCACCCTGTTCAGCCTGACCGGCCTGCCGCTGCCGGCCTTCGTCGATCGGCCGGTCAGCATGCTCGGCCAGGTGGCGGCACCGCTGTCGCTGGTGGTGCTCGGCATGGGCCTGGCGGAGTATCGCATCAGCGAAGGCTGGCAGCTGAGCAGCGCCATCTGCGTGCTGAAGTTGCTGGTGCAGCCGTTGGTGATTTGGCTGCTGGCCTGGATGATGGATCTGCCGCCGATGGAGACCCGCGTGGTGGTGCTGTTGGGCTCAATGGCGGTGGGGGTGAACGTCTACCTGATGTCGCGCCAGTTCAATACGCTCACCGGCCCGGCCGCCACCAGCTTGGTGATGTCCACCGTGCTGGCGGCGATCACCACGCCGCTGATCCTCACCGTTATGGGCGTGCGGGCGTAGCCGGCATCGGCGCCTGCGGCACCGCCGGCGCGGTGCGATTGAACGGATCGCGCGGCTGGTTGCCGTTAGGCAGCAGTTGCCCGCCGTTCGGCGCGGTTTGCAACAGCTGTTGCCGTTGATTGTCGAACTGTCGCTGCTGCTGGAGGCGGCGTTGATCCATCTGCCGGTTGTTCAACAAGCGCTGTTGTTGCGCCTGCTGGCTGTTTTGGTTGAGTAACTGCTGCTGTGAGCGCAGGTCGGTTACGCCGTTGGCCGCCGCCGCCAACCCAGGCAGCAACAGCAGAGCGAACAGAATGTGAGAAGTTTTCATGATGGTTACCTCGCCTTTTTATTAAGCCTAACTCAGCGGTGAAATTTTGCTGGTAGTTTGTATTTTGTTCAGATGTAAACCGCCTTTCATCCCCTTATGCGTCCATCTTCCGTTACAATCGCGGTTTATGAATTGTTAGGATGAACCCATCGTGCTGCTTTTGGTTATCACCACCATTCTGTGGGCGTTCTCTTTCAGCCTGATCGGCGAATATTTGGCGGGCCATGTCGACAGCTGGTTCTCGGTGCTGATGCGCATCGGGCTGGCGGCGCTGGTGTTCCTGCCGTTCCTGCGCTGGCGCAACATCAAACTCAAGGTGATCCTGCTGTATATGCTGGTGGGTGCCTTCCAGCTGGGCATCATGTACCTCATCAGCTTCCGCGCTTATCTCTATCTGACGGTGCCGGAGTTCCTGTTGTTCACCGTGCTGACGCCATTGTACATCACGCTGATCTACGACTTGCTGAGCGGCCGTCGCCTGCGCTGGGGCTACGCCTTCAGCGCGCTGCTGGCGGTGCTGGGCGCGGCGATCATTCGCTATCACCAACTGAGCGAACATTTTTGGTGGGGGCTGTTGCTGGTGCAGGCGGCGAACATCAGCTTCGCCATCGGCATGGTCGGCTATAAGCGCCTGATGGAAGTGCACCCCTTGCCGCAACATACCGCCTTTTCCTGGTTCTACCTGGGGGCGGCGGCAGTGGCGGTGGTGGCCTGGTTCCTGTGGGGCAACCCGCAGCAGCTGCCAACCACCAATCTGCAGTGGGGCGTGCTGATCTGGCTGGGCGTGGTAGCGTCTGGGCTGGGCTATTTCATGTGGAACTACGGCGCGACGCAGGTGGATGCCGGCACGCTCGGCATCATGAACAACATGCATGTGCCGGCCGGCTTGTTGGTCAACCTGGCCATTTGGCAGCAGCAGCCGCACTGGCCGAGCTTTATCCTCGGTGGGGCGGTGATCGTCGCTTCGCTGTGGGTGCACCGCCGCTGGGTGGCGCCGAAACAGCTCGGCTAAACGAGGGCCGGCAGTTTACACGCCGGCCGCCAACGCTTTGGCGCCGGTCGCGCCGGGGCGTGCGGCGTCGCGCACGAACGGCAGATGATCGCAGGCGTGCTGGCGGGCCGAGCGGATAAAGGCTTCGGTCACCGCCTGGCGCTGTTCGCCGTCGCGCACGGCGGCGTACAGGCGGCTCCACAGGCCGTCACCCAGGGTTTTGGTCACCACCAGCCCCTGCCGTTCGAAACTCTCCACCACCCAATGCGGCAGCGCCGCAATCCCCATCCGCGCCGATACCATCTGGATCAGCAGTAGCGTGTTATCGACGTTCTTCAATGCCGGGTTGACGCCCGCCGGCTGCAGGAAATGCCGCCAGATATCCAACCGCTGGCGCTGCACCGGGTAAATCAACAGCGTTTCATCGCTCAAGTCTTCCGGCTCGATGTGCGGCTTGCCGGCCAGCGGATGATCCGGCGCCAGCACCAGACGCACCTCGAAATCGAACATCGGCGAATAGTGCAGGCCGCTGCGCGGCAGAATATCCGACGTCATCACCAGATCCAGTTCGCCCTGTTGCAGGGCCGGCTGCGGATCGAAAGTCACGCCGGAAGTGAAGTCCATCATCACCTGCGGGAAACGCTGGCGGAAGTTGTCCAGCGCCGGCGTCAGCCACTGAATGCAGCTGTGGCATTCGATGGCGATGCGCAGCGTGGTTTGATGCGGCTCGTGGCAGGCCTGCAACGCCTGCTGGATCTGCGGCAGCACCTGTTCCGCCAGCTGCAGCAGGATCTCGCCCTGGGCGGTGAAGCGCAGGGGCTGGCTCTTGCGCACGAACAGCTTGAAGCCCAGACGTTGTTCAAGATCGCTGAACTGGTGCGACAGGGCAGACTGCGTCTGATGAAGTTGGGCCGCCGCCCCCGCCAACGAACCGCTGTTGCGCAGAGCCTGCAGCGTCCGTAAATGTTTCAGTTCGATCATGAGAGTCCTTCACATTGACAGTGAATAAATTGCGCTTGTGGTTAATACAGTACCTGCTGATTATGGATGTGTAAACATCTGGACGGCTAAATGGGGAATATGACGATGGCAATTTTGAATCACACACTGGGTTTTCCTCGCGTTGGGCTACGACGTGAGCTGAAAAAAGCTCAGGAAAGCTACTGGGCCGGCAACTCAACGCAGGAAGAGCTGTTGGCGGTTGGCCGCGAGCTGCGCGCTCGTCATTGGCAGCAGCAACGGCAGGCCGGGGTGGATTTGGTGCCGGTCGGCGATTTCGCCTGGTACGATCATGTGTTGACCACCAGCCTGCTGCTGGGCAACGTGCCGGCGCGCCATCAGAATGCGGATGGCTCTATTGATCTGGACACGCTGTTCCGCATCGGCCGTGGCCGCGCACCGACCGGCGAGCCGGCGGCCGCGGCGGAAATGACCAAATGGTTCAATACCAACTACCACTACATGGTGCCCGAATTCCAGCAAGGCCAGCAGTTCAAGCTGGGCTGGACCCAACTGCTGGACGAAGTGGACGAAGCGCTGGCGCTGGGGCATCACATCAAGCCGGTGTTGCTTGGCCCAGTGACTTATCTGTGGTTGGGTAAAGTGAAGGGCGAGCCGTTCGACCGCCTGTCGCTGCTGAAAGAGATCCTGCCGGTTTACCAGCAGGTGCTGGCGGAGCTGGCGAAGCGCGGCGTCGAGTGGGTGCAAATCGACGAACCTGCGCTGGTGCTGGAGCTGCCGCAAGCCTGGCTGGACG
This sequence comes from Serratia sp. CY37869, assembly GCF_052168895.1. NCBI lineage: Bacteria > Pseudomonadati > Pseudomonadota > Gammaproteobacteria > Enterobacterales > Yersiniaceae > Serratia > Serratia sp. CY37869. The sequence goes on along the minus strand of NZ_JBJNLU010000005.1, from coordinate 26,740 downwards.
CCTTCAAACCGGCGTATGACGCGTTGCAGGGGCAGGTTAAGTTGCTGTTGACCACGTATTTCGACAGCGTCGGCCACAACCTCGACACCATTCGCACGCTGCCGGTGCAGGGGCTGCACGTCGATCTGGTCGCCGGCCATGACGATATCGCCGCGCTGAGCGCCGCATTGCCGCAAGACTGGCTGCTGTCGCTGGGCGTGATCAACGGCCGCAACGTTTGGCGCGCCGATCTGAGCCGCTGGTTCGAACGTCTGCAGCCGCTGGTGGGGCAGCGCCCGCTGTGGATCGGCACCTCCTGTTCACTGCTGCACAGCCCGATCGATCTGAGCGTGGAAAGCCGTCTGGACGAAGAAGTGAAAAGCTGGTTCGCCTTCGCCCTGCAAAAATGCGCCGAGCTGGCGCTGTTGAGCTCGGCGCTGAACGCGCCTGACGCGACGAAACAGGCCGAGCTGGACGCCTACAGCGCGCCGATCCGCGCCCGTCGCCAGTCGAACCGCGTGCATAACCCACAGGTTGAGTGCCGTCTGGCCGCGATCACCGCGCAGGACTGCGAACGCCGCAGCGCGTACGCCGAGCGCGCCAGGGCGCAGCGCGAGCGTTTCAAGCTGCCGGCCTGGCCAACGACGACCATCGGTTCGTTCCCACAGACCACCGAAATCCGCGGCCTGCGTCTGGACTTCAAACAGGGCCGTTTGGACGGCAGCAACTACCGCACCAGCATCGGTGAGCACATCAAACAGGCGATCGTCGAGCAGGAGCGCCTCGGGCTGGACGTACTGGTGCACGGTGAAGCCGAGCGCAACGACATGGTGGAATATTTCGGTGAGAACCTCGACGGCTTCGTGTTTACCCAGAATGGTTGGGTGCAGAGCTACGGTTCCCGCTGCGTGAAGCCGCCGGTGATCATCGGTGACGTCAGCCGCCCGGAAGCCATTACCGTCGAATGGGCCAAATTCGCCCAGTCGTTGACCGACAAGCCGGTGAAAGGCATGTTGACCGGGCCGGTGACCATCCTGTGCTGGTCGTTCCCGCGTGAAGACGTGACCCGCGAAGTGATCGCCAAGCAGATTGCGCTGGCGCTGCGCGACGAGGTGGAAGATTTGGAAAAAGCCGGCATCGGCATCATTCAGATCGACGAACCTGCGCTGCGCGAGGGGCTGCCGCTGCGACAATCCGACTGGGCCGCCTACCTGAACTGGGCGGTGGACGCCTTCAAATTGAACGCCGCCGTGGCGCAGGATGACACCCAGATCCACACCCACATGTGTTACTGCGAGTTCAACGACATCATGGACTCCATCGCCGCGCTGGACGCCGACGTGATCACCATCGAGACCTCGCGTTCCGATATGGATCTGCTGGAAGCCTTCAAAGAGTTCGAATACCCGAACGAAATCGGGCCGGGCGTCTACGATATCCACTCGCCGAACGTGCCGAGCGTGGAATGGATCGAAGCGCTGCTGCGTAAAGCGGCGCAGAACATCCCGGCGGAACGCCTGTGGGTCAACCCCGATTGCGGCCTGAAAACTCGCGGTTGGCCTGAAACCCGGCAGTCGCTGGCCAACATGGTATTGGCGGCGCAGCGCCTGCGCGAGCACGCGTGATGCCGTGCGGCGGGTAAACCGCCGCAGATAGATTTACTGGTGTGATGATTGGGCGCTTCGGCGCCCTTTTTTATGCGAGGGGGATTACTTGACGCCGTGCTGGGCGAACCACGCCAGCATGCGCTGCCAGCCGTCTTCCGCCGCTTCGGCGTTGTAGCTGGGGCGATAGTCGGCGTTGAATGCGTGCCCGACGCCAGGATACACCACGATTTCGGCATCGGCGTTGGCGGCGCGGATCGCCTGACGCATGTTTTCCACCGTATCCAGCGGAATGCCGCTGTCCTGCCCGCCATACAGCCCCAGCACTGGCGTTGACAAGTGCGTGGCGATATCGACCGGATGCTTCGGCGAATTCAGCGTTTTTTCACCCACCAGTTTGCCGTACCAGGCGACGGCCGCTTTTAACTGCGGGTTGTGCGCCGCGTACAGCCAGGTAATGCGGCCGCCCCAGCAAAAACCGGTGATCGCCAGCTTGCCGGCGTCGCCGCCGTGGCGGATAGCCCAGTGCGCGGCGTGATCCAGATCCGACAGCACCTGACGATCCGGCACCTTGGTCACCAGCTGCTGGAACAGCTCGCCGATATCGGTGTAGTCGTTGGCGTCGCCCTGGCGGAAATAGAGCTCGGGAGCAATCGCCAGATAGCCCTGTTTGGCCAGACGGCGGCACAGATCCTGAATATGTTCATGGACGCCGAAGATTTCCTGCACCACCAGCACGATGGGGAAGGGGCCGTTGTGGTCGGCGGGTTTGGCGACGTAGGCCGGCAGCGCGTCTCCCTGGGAAGGAATAGTCGTTTGCCCGGCGTGAATGCCCTGTTCATCGGTGATAATCGCGGAGGCGGCTACCGGCGCGGCGGCCGGGGCGAATCCTCCCTGAGCCTGTTCTAATGTCATCACATGTTCGGTTTTCATTGCGGTCTCCGTGCAATAGAAAAAAGCGCTGAGATTAACTATAGGAAAGATTACCCATTATTGGCGCCGCGTGGCGCACTTTCGGACAAGTCGATAAAAAACGGCTAATTATCTGGCTTTACGGCATTTTTAAGCGCTTTTTATCATGTTATTACGCGTTTTGGCCCGCGTAAGTGCCATAAGGTGCGTTAGAGGGCTTTTTTGTCCCTAAGCAACCGATAAGATGGGGGTATTTCGAATTGATGAGCTAAATAGTTTCAGCCGGCAATCAACGGGCAGGGAGCGGCAAGGTTTGTCGGCTAGACTGAGGTTTAGCGGTGCGTTCTGGATGCCTTATAGTGCTTTTTTGTGATAAAAATCACAAAAAATATGTAGCATGTAATTTGTTTCTCTTTTCATAGTGACTATCGTCACGAAATTAAGCGGCGATTTTCAGTAGAGTGCTTTTTTGTTCCTCCCAATAAACATGATCCATGAGGAGTCTCGTATGTCTCAGTCTGATGTTTTTCATCTCGGCCTCACCAAGAACGATTTACAAGGGGCCCAGCTTGCCATCGTGCCGGGCGATCCGCAGCGCGTAGAGAAAATTGCCAAGCTGATGGAAAATCCGGTGCATCTGGCCTCCCATCGTGAATTCACCACCTGGCGCGCAGAGCTGGATGGCAAGGCGGTGATCGTCTGCTCCACCGGCATCGGCGGCCCGTCTACCTCTATCGCGGTGGAAGAGCTGGCGCAGCTGGGCATCCGCACCTTCCTGCGTATCGGCACCACCGGCGCCATTCAGGCGAACATCAACGTCGGCGACGTACTGGTGACTACGGCAGCGGTACGCCTCGACGGCGCCAGCCTGCACTTTGCGCCGATGGAGTTCCCGGCGGTCGCGGACTTCGCCTGCACCACCGCGCTGGTGGAAGCGGCCAAAGCCAGCGGCGCCACCACCCACATTGGCGTGACGGCTTCTTCCGATACCTTCTATCCGGGCCAGGAACGTTACGATACCTACTCTGGCCGCGTGGTCAGCCGTTTCAAAGGCTCGATGGAAGAATGGCAGGCGATGGGCGTGATGAACTATGAAATGGAATCCGCCACGCTGCTGACCATGTGCGCCAGCCAGGGCCTGCGCGCCGGCATGGTGGCCGGGGTGATCGTTAACCGCACCCAGCAAGAGATCCCGAACGCCGAGACCATGAAAAACACCGAAAGCAAAGCGGTGCAGATCGTGGTGGACGCCGCCCGCCGTCTGCTGTAATCACCTTCCCTCAACGGGCCGCCGACGCGGTCCGTTGAGATTGATGACAAACCTCATGCCATTGCCCGGTTTGCAGAAAGCAGCGGATAACAAACAGGGAAAATCAATTCATTGATTTTCGGCTGATGACCACAAAGGAGGAAAAACCGCGTTTTTTCCTCCTTTGTCAACGGACTGAACGGGCCGCCGACGCGGTCCGTTTTTCCATTCGCGGCTAATCTGTTACGGTGATACTCCTCAGCGCTGCGCCGATGGCTGCCGCGCGTTGTCAGAACAAAAACAACGAGGACGTTTATGACCGCCCAGATCCTGCTTCATCCTTCGCTTGCGCCGCTCGACGGCGGCATTAACTTCCGTGACTTCGGCGGCAACGGCGTGGCCGACGGGCGCCGCATCAAACGCGGCCTGCTGTTCCGCTCCGGTTCTCTCGAGCGGCTGACGGAAAACGACTGCACTTTCCTCGCTGGGGTGCCGGTGCGTTCGGTGCTGGACTACCGCGATGCCGACGAAGTGCAGGCCAAACCGGATATTCTGTGGAATGGCGCCGACTATCACCACGTGCCGGCCAACCCGCTGAGCAGCGAAGTCAACGCCAACCTGGAAAAGCTCACCAACGAAACGCTGGCCGCTTTCGACGCCCGGGCGTTCATGCTGGAGCTGTATCGCCGCCTGCCGTTCGGCAATGCGGCCTATCAGCGGTTGGCGCAGCTGTTGAGCAACCCCGGCGGCGGCGCAATCGTGCAACACTGCGCGGTCGGCAAGGATCGCACCGGGGTCGGTTCGGCGCTGGTGCTGTTCGCGCTGGGGGCCGACGAAGCGACGGTGCTGGAAGACTATCTGCTGACCGAAACCACGCTGGCCGCTTTCCGCGAGCAGATGCTGGATCAGCTGTCTATCAAGTTGAATGCGGCGGCGCTGGAGCAATTCGCCTACGTGCTCAGCGCGCGCGAGGAGTTCCTGATGACGGCGCTGGGCTGCATCCGCCAACAATACGGCTCCACCGACCGCTGGCTGGAAGCGGAATACGGCCTGGGCGCGGCCCAGCGCGAAGTGCTGCGGGCGTTCTACCTCGAGTAAATTGCCGCGTGTTTAGCCGGGGTTTAACTCGCCCCGGCTTATCCTAGGCGGCGAACCATCGCGTATCAGGAGCCCTGCATTGAGCCTCAATGACGTTATTAACTGGGTCAGCGACGTCGTGCGTCAGCACGAAGGCTGGGCCATTCCCATCATCTTCTTCCTGGCGTTCGGCGAGTCGCTGGCGTTTTTGTCGCTGCTGCTGCCGGCCACGGTGATCCTGCTGGCGCTGGGCGCGCTGATCGGCGAAAGCGGCATCGCCTTTTGGCCGATTTGGGCCGCCGCCGCCGCCGGGGCGTTTTTCGGCGACTGGCTCTCGTACTGGATCGGCTACCACTATCAGGATCGGGTGGCCCATATGTGGCCGCTGTCGCGCAATCCGCAGCTGCTGGCGCGCGGCCACGCCTTCTTTGAGCGCTGGGGCGTGCTGGGCATTTTCATTGGCCGCTTCTTCGGCCCGCTGCGCGCCGTGGTGCCGCTGGTGGGGGGCATTTGCGGCATGCCGCAGCGCTACTTCCAGTTGGCCAACGTCACGTCGGCGATGATCTGGGCGTTCGGCATTCTGGCGCCGGGGGCGTTCGGCATCAAGTGGCTCAGCCAGTGGCTGGGCTGATTTCTCGCTAAATTGCGCAGCGCCGCGCAATATTGTGCGCGGCGGGCAAAATCAGGCTGGACATCCATACAGCCTCCCCTTAACGTGACGGGCAATGGGCGTGCGAAACGCCGGAACGGCAAGGTGCAACAGGAGGCAGGGTGGATACCAGTCTGATTTATGGGATTGGCGGCGTCGCGATCGGCATGCTGTTAGGGTGGCTGATCGCCAGTCTGCGAGTGCAGCAGACGAACGCGCAACATGAAACCGAACTGCGGTTGCTGGAGCAAGCGTTGCAGCAGGCGCAGCAGGAGACGGCCGTGCGGCAGGAGGCCCTGCTGCGCCACGAACAGCAGTCGCGCCAGAACGAGCTGGAGCTGCGCAACCTGCACAGCCAGCTGGCGGCCGGGCATGAAAAACTGCAACAGCTCAACCATTGGCGCAACGAATGCGAGCTGCTCAACCAAGAGCTGCGCGCCCAGCGCGAGGTGAACAGCGCGCAGGAGGCCGAGCTGCGCGAAGTCACCATCCGTCTGGAAGAGACGCGCATGGCGGCGGAGGAGAAGCAGCGTCTGCTGATCAACAGCGAACAGCGCCTCACTACCCAGTTTGAAAACCTCGCCAACCGCATTTTTGAACACAGCGGCCGCAAGGTGGACGAGCAAAATAAGCAAAGTTTGGATCGGTTACTGCTGCCGCTGCGCGAACAACTGGACGGTTTCCGCCGGCAGGTGCAGGACAGCTTTGGCCAGGAGGCGCGTGAGCGCCATACGCTGACGCACGAGATACGCAATCTGCAGCAGTTGAATGCGCAAATGGCGCGCGAGGCCATCAACCTCACCAAGGCGCTGAAAGGCGACAACAAGACCCAGGGCAACTGGGGTGAAGTGGTGCTGAGCCGGGTGCTGGAGGCCTCCGGCCTGCGCGAAGGGCACGAGTATGAAACGCAGGTCAACGTGCGGGTAGATCATCAGAGCCGCATGCAGCCCGATGTGATCGTGCGCCTGCCGCAGGGCAAGGATGTCGTGATCGACGCCAAGATGTCGCTGATCGCCTACGAGCGCTATTTCAACGGTGAAGACGAGGCGGAGCGCGAAGCGGCGCTGAGCGAACATATCGCTTCGCTGCGCGGCCACATTCGCATGCTGGGCCGCAAGGACTACCAGCAGCTGCCGGGGCTGCGTTCGCTGGACTATGTGCTGATGTTCATTCCGGTCGAGCCGGCCTTCCTGCTGGCTATCGATCGCGAGCCGGAGCTGATCAGCGAAGCGCTCAAGCACAACATCATGCTGGTCAGCCCGACCACGTTGCTGGTGGCGCTGCGTACCATCACCAACCTGTGGCGCTATGAGCATCAGAGCCAGAATGCCCAGCGCATCGCCGAGCGTGCGGCGAAACTGTATGACAAGATGCGGCTGTTCGTGGACGATATGTCCGCGCTGGGGCAGAGCCTGGACAAGGCGCAGGGCAGTTATCGTCAGGCGATGAACAAACTGAGCGAAGGCCGTGGTAATCTTATCGGCCAAATTGAAGGTTTCCGCGCGCTGGGGGTTGAGGTCAAGCGGCCGATAAACCCGCTGCTGGCGCAGCAAGCCGGCGCGCAACACGATGAAGCGGAAGAGGCGAACGACGACGAGGTCGCCGCGCTGCCGCAGACGAACGACGATGATGATACCACCGGGGAACCGGGCTTCGTTTCGCACGGCTGAGGCCGTGGCGAGGTGGGGTATTCCTCGGGCTTCTGGTACACTCATCCACACAAAATTGACTGAATAGCAGGCAGGACAATGGCAGATCAATCGCAGGAAACCACCGATTTCGGTTTTCGCACCGTCGCTAGAGACGAAAAACAGGCCATGGTGGCGGACGTTTTTCATTCGGTAGCGGCAAAGTATGACGTGATGAACGACCTGATGTCGTTCGGCATCCACCGTATCTGGAAGCGTTTCACCATTGACTGCAGCGGCGTGCGCCGCGGGCAGCGCGTGCTGGATCTGGCCGGTGGCACCGGCGACCTGGCCGCCAAGTTCTCCCGCATGGTTGGCGAGCAGGGGCAGGTGGTGCTGGCGGACATCAACGATTCGATGCTGAAGATGGGGCGCGAGAAGCTGCGCGATCGCGGCATCGTCGGCAACATCAATTACGTGCAGGCCAACGCCGAGGCGCTGCCGTTCCCGGACAATTACTTCGATTGCATCACCATCTCCTTTGGCCTGCGTAACGTCACCGACAAAGACAAAGCGCTGCGTTCGATGTTCCGCGTGCTGAAGCCGGGCGGCCGCCTGTTGGTGCTGGAGTTCTCCAAACCGCTGCTGGCGCCGCTGAGCAAAGCTTACGACGCATACTCTTTCCACGTGCTGCCGAAGATCGGCGAGCTGGTAGTGAAAGATCCGGACAGCTATCGCTATCTGGCGGAATCGATCCGTATGCACCCCGATCAGGAAACCCTGAAGGGCATGATGGGCAACGCCGGTTTTGAAAACGTCACCTATTTCAACCTGACCGGTGGGATTGTCGCCCTGCATCGCGGCTTCAAGTTCTGAGAGGGAGATGCCGATGCTGTTTACCCCTCTGCTGACCGGTGCGCTGGAAACCTCGCTGAATAACCTGCTGTTTCGCGATCGCAGCATGAAAGCCGCTCGCCAACGCCTGGCGGGCAAGGTGCTGCGCATCGAACTGGAAGAGTTGGCTTCACCGCTGGTGCTGGTGTTCAGCGAACTGCGCGTGGATGTGCTGGGGCAGTCTGAAGACAGCGCCGATTGCACGGTGCGCAGCCGCATTCCCTCCTTACTGAAGCTGCGCGATCGCCAGCAGTTGCCGGTGCTGATGCGCAGCGGCGAATTGACGGTGGAAGGGGATATTCAGGTGGTGCAACAGCTGGTTGGCCTGCTCGATCTGGCGGAGTGGGATCCGGCGGAATGGCTGGCGCCCTATATCGGCGATATCGCCGCTCAAGGCATTACGCAGGCGCTGGGCAAAGGTGCTTCGTTACTCAAGGCCGGATTGATGCGTCGGCAGCAAGACATGGCTGAGGCGCTGACGGAAGAGTGGCGTCTGGCGCCGGGGCCGCTGGAAGTGGTGTGGTTCAATGAAGAAGTGGATGCGCTCGCCCGCAGCGCGGAAGCGCTGATTGCCCGCATGGATAAGTTGGAGGGCAAGCGATGACCCCAGGCGAACTGCGCCGTTTGTATTTTATCGTCCGCGTTTTTCTCAGCTATGGGCTGGACGAGCTGATCCCGACAATGCGTTTGACGCTGCCGCTGCGCTTCGGCCGCCGGCTGCTGTTCTGGATGCCTAATCGGCACAAGGACAAACCGCTGGGCGAACGTCTGCGGCTGGCGCTGCAGGAATTGGGGCCGGTCTGGATCAAGTTCGGCCAGATGATGTCTACCCGCCGCGATCTGTTCCCGCCGCACATTGCCGATCAGCTGACGCTGCTGCAGGATCGGGTGGCGCCTTTCGACGGTGCGCTGGCGCGCAAGCATATCGAGCTGGCGATGGGCGGCCCGCTGGAAACCTGGTTCGACGACTTCGAGCAGCAGCCGCTGGCGTCCGCCTCGATCGCGCAGGTGCATACCGCGCGGCTGAAAACCACCGGCCAGGAAGTGGTGCTGAAGGTGATCCGGCCGGATATCGGGCCGATTATCAAAGCCGACGTGCGCTTGATGTACCGGCTGGCAGGCTGGGTGCCGAAGCTGTTGCCGGACGGCCGCCGCCTGCGTCCGCGCGAAGTGGTGCGCGAGTACGAAAAAACCCTGCTGGACGAATTGAACCTGCTGCGCGAAGCGGCCAACGCCATTCAGCTGCGTCGCAATTTCGACGGCAGCCCGATGCTGTACGTGCCGGAAGTTTACTCCGACTACTGCCGCGAAAGCGTGTTGGTGATGGAGCGTATCTACGGCATTCCGGTCTCGGACATCGCCACGCTGGAGCAGCAGGGCACCAACATGAAACTGTTGGCGGAACGCGGCGTTCAGGTGTTCTTTACCCAGGTATTCCGCGACAGCTTCTTCCATGCGGACATGCATCCCGGTAATATTTTCGTCAGCTACGAACATCCGGAAGATCCTTGCTACATCGGCATCGACTGCGGCATCGTCGGTTCGTTGAACAAGGATGACAAACGCTATCTGGCGGAAAACTTCATCGCCTTCTTCAACCGCGATTACCGCAAGGTGGCGGAACTGCACGTCGACTCCGGCTGGGTGCCGCGCGACACCAACGTGGAAGACTTCGAATTCGCCATCCGTACCGTGTGCGAACCGATTTTCGAGAAGCCGCTGGCGGAGATCTCCTTCGGCAACGTGCTGCTGAACCTGTTCAACACCGCGCGCCGCTTCAATATGGAAGTGCAGCCGCAGCTGGTGTTATTGCAGAAGACCTTGCTGTATGTTGAAGGGCTGGGGCGTCAGCTTTACCCGCAGTTGGATCTGTGGACCACCGCCAAGCCGTTCCTCGAGAGTTGGCTGCGCGATCAGGTCGGCATTCCCGCCGTGGTGCGCGCGCTGAAAGAGAAGGCGCCGTTCTGGGCGGAGAAACTGCCCGAGCTGCCCGAGCTGTTTTACGACAGCCTGCAGCAGCATAAACTGTTGCAACAAAGCGTTGATAAGCTGACCAACCAGATGCAGGCTCAGCGGGTTCGTCAGGGGCAGTCACGTTATTTGTTCGGCGTTGGCGCTACACTGTTGGTAAGCGGCACGCTGTTGCTGCTGGGGCAAATCGAGGTGTTCCCCGCCTGGATGATGGCCGCCGGCATCGTATGCTGGGTGATTGGCTGGAAGCGAACCACCTGATTTAATTCGTTACTCTGGTGAAGTCGGCTCTATAATGCGGGCTGGCTTTAAAAGACCCCTTAAAATTAGAGGTAATTAAAATGGGCGGTATTAGTATTACGCAATTGTTGATCATCGCAGTGATCGTGGTGCTGCTGTTCGGCACCAAAAAACTGCGCACGCTGGGTTCCGATCTCGGCGCCTCGATCAAGGGCTTCAAAAAAGCGATCGGTGACGATACGCCGTCGACCCCCAACACGGCTGAAAAAAGCAGCCTGGATGACGCTGATTTCTCGGCCAAGCCTATTACCGATAAGCAGCCGGAAGTGAAACCGGAAGAGTCGAAGAACAAAGAGCAGGTATAAACCGTGTTTGACATTGGGTTTAGTGAGCTGCTGCTGGTGCTGGTGATCGGCCTGGTTGTTCTGGGGCCGGAACGCTTGCCGGTTGCGGTCAGAACGGTATCGGGCTGGATCCGCGCGCTGCGCTCGCTGGCGGCCTCGGTGCAGCACGAACTGTCTCAGGAGCTGAAGCTGCAGGAGCTGCAGGACAGCCTGAAGAAAGCCGAACAGGCCGGCCTGCAGAACCTGACGCCGGAGTTGAAGGCGTCGATGGATGAGCTGAAAGACGCGGCGGAATCCTTGAAACGCACCTACCGGGGCGAGAAAGAAGAGCTGGCGAACACCATCCATAACCCGCAGGCCATCGATCCGGAAGCCTTGCACGACGGCGTGACGCCGGCGGAAGCGGCAACCAGCGCCAGCGCGCCCGCCGCCGTGCCAAAACCGGCAGTGGAACCTGAAGCCGTCGTGGCTGCGCCAGTGGCGGCGCAACCCGCTAAAGCGCCGGTGGAAACCGCGCCTGCTCCTGTCGAACCTGTTGCGGATAAAACCCCAGCGTCTCACCAACCTAGTGGCGATCGTTAATACATGGCTGTTGAAGATACCCAACCCCTTATCAGTCATCTGATAGAGCTGCGCAAGCGGCTGTTGAACTCGATTATTTGCGTACTGGCGGTGTTCGTGGTGCTGGTGTTTTTCGCCAACGACATCTACCAGCTGGTTTCTGCGCCGCTGCTCAAGCAGTTGCCGGCCGGCGCGAGCATGATCGCCACCGACGTGGCGTCACCGTTTTTCACCCCGATCAAGCTGACCATGATCGTTTCGGTGTTCGTCTCCGCGCCGATGATCCTGTATCAGGTATGGGCGTTCATCGCGCCTGCGCTGTACAAGCATGAACGCCGCCTGATGATGCCGTTGCTGGTGTCCAGCAGCCTGTTGTTTTACCTCGGCATGGCTTTCGCCTACTTCATCGTGTTCCCGCTGGCCTTCGGCTTCTTCGCCAAGACCGCGCCGATGGGGGTGACCATTGCGACCGACATTAAAAACTACCTCGATTTCGTCATGGCGCTGTTTATGGCGTTTGGCGTCGCCTTCGAAGTGCCGGTCGCCATCATTCTGCTGTGCTGGAGCGGCGTCACTTCGCCGGAAGACCTGAAGAAGAAACGGCCGTATGTGTTGGTCGGCGCGTTTGTGGTCGGCATGTTGTTGACGCCGCCGGACGTGTTCTCGCAAACCCTGCTGGCGATACCGATGTATCTGCTGTTTGAAGTGGGGGTATTCTTCGCTCGCTTCTATACCGGCAAACGCCGTCCGCAGGCGGAAGACGACGACGAGGGTGACGAACCCCCAGCGCCCTGATCCACATTGATTGCGAAGCCGCCCATAGGGCGGCTTTTGCTTTGGAAAAAACCATGTTTGATATCGGCGTTAACCTCACCAGCAGCCAATTCGCCAAAGACCGCGAGACCGTGGTGGAGCGCGCCCGCGCGGCGGGCGTTACCGGGATGCTGATTACCGGCACCGATCTGCCTGAGAGCCGCGAGGCCGCCAAACTGGCGCAGCAGCATGCGGGCTATTGCTGGTCCACCGCCGGTGTGCATCCGCATAACGCCGGCAACTGGGATGAACGTAGCGCTGAGCAGATTTATGCCCTGGCCGCCGGCCCAGAAGTGGTGGCGATCGGTGAATGCGGTCTGGATTTCAACCGCAACTTCTCGACGCCGGAGCAGCAGGAAGCGGCGTTCAGCGCGCAACTGGCGCTGGCGGCGGAGTTGGCGCTGCCGGTGTTTCTTCACTGTCGCGACGCACACGCACGTTTTGCCGAGCTACTGACGCCGTGGTTGGATAAACTGCCCGCGGCCGTGGTGCACTGCTTCACCGGCACCGCCGAAGAATTAGCAAGCTGCCTGTCGCTGGGCCTGTCGATCGGGATTACCGGTTGGGTATGCGACGAGCGGCGCGGTCTGGAATTGCGCGCCCTGCTGCCGCAGATCCCGGCCGAGCGTCTGCTGCTGGAAACTGACGCCCCTTATCTGTTGCCCCGGGATTTACAGCCTAAACCCGCATCTCGCCGCAACGAACCCTGTTTCCTGCCCCACATCGTGCATCAGGTCGCCGTCTGGCGGCAAGAAGAGCCGCAATGGCTGGGGCAAAAAACCGATGAGAACGCCCGCCGGCTATTCCGGCTGGTTTGAGCTAGGAGAAAACTATGAGCTATGCATTTCCGGGCACCTTTCCTGGTCGCCGTATGCGCCGCGTGCGCCGTCATGACTTCAGCCGCCGTCTGGTCGCCGAAAACCAACTGACGGTCAATGACCTGATTTATCCGGTGTTCGTCATGGAAGGCAGCAACCGCCAGGAAGAAGTGGCCTCGATGCCGGGCGTATCGCGCATGACGATCGATCTGCTGGTCAAGGAAGCGGAAACCATCGCCAAACTCGGCGTGCCGGTGATCTCCCTGTTCCCGGTGATTGAACCGGGCTTGAAGTCGCTGCATGCGGAAGAAGCCTACAACCCGGAAGGGCTGGTGCAGCGCACGGTGCGCGCGCTGAAAGACGCGGTGCCTGAGTTGGGCATTCTGACCGACGTAGCGCTCGATCCCTACACCACCCACGGTCAGGACGGGGTGCTCGATGAGCAGGGCTACGTGATTAACGACGTGACCAAAGACATTCTGGTGCGTCAGGCGCTGTCTCATGCCGAAGCGGGCGCGGAAATCGTGGCGCCGAGCGACATGATGGACGGCCGTATCGGGGCGATCCGCGATCGTCTGGAACTGCAGGGCCTGGTGAACACCCAGATCATGGCCTACTCCGCCAAGTACGCTTCCTGCTATTACGGTCCGTTCCGCGATGCGCTGGGTTCCAGCGGCAACCTGAAAGGCGGCAACAAAAAGACCTATCAGATGGATCCGGCCAACAGCGATGAAGCGCTGCAAGAGATTGCGCAGGATCTGCAGGAAGGCGCGGACATGGTGATGGTGAAACCGGGCATGCCTTACCTGGATGTGGTGCGCCGGGTGAAGGATACCTTCGGTGTGCCGACTTTCGCTTATCAGGTGTCCGGCGAGTACGCCATGCACATGGCGGCGATTCAGAACGGCTGGCTGCAGGAGCAGCCTGCGGTGATGGAGTCGTTGATGTGCTTTAAACGCGCCGGCGCCGACGGCGTGCTGACCTACTTCGCCAAACGTGTCGCCCAATGGCTGCATGAAGAAGCGCTGCGCCGCTAAGCGCGATACCGTAAAAAAGGCGCCTGAGGGCGCCTTTTTGCATTACATTTTCTGGAATTGCCGATTGTCGATGCTTTGACTGACCTGTTTGTTGATCAGGTTGAGCAACAGCATCGAGCGGGCCTCGCCGTCCGGCTCGGTGTAGATCGCCTGCAGCCCTTCGAATACGCCGTCGACGATCAGAACGGTATCGCCCGGCTGCGGGGTTTCCGGATCGACATAGGTCTCGCTGGTGTGCGTGCGCAGCTCATCGATCACCTTGCTCGGGATGACGCTCGGCAGCGCGCCGAAACGCACGAAGTGGCTGACGCCGCGGGTGGCGCTGATGGTGGTGGTGTGAATGCGCTCCGGGTCGAATTCCACAAACAGATAATTGGGAAACAGGGGTTCGCTGACCGCGATGCGCTTGCCACGCACGATTTTTTCCAGCGTGATGATCGGGCTGAGGCAGTTTACCTGCTGCCGCTCCAGATGTTCCTGCGCTCGCAACAGCTGACCGCGTTTGCAATAAAGTAGATACCAGGATTCCATAATTTCACATGCCTTTCTGCCAGCCGGTAAGCATATCAAAAGCTATTCCGGATACATAGTGATGCAAGTTTCAGCATGTAACATCGCCTATCTTTCTGAATCCACGGCTATTAGCGAGGGGTCACACACTTATCGATACGGCGCTGGTATAACAGAGGGCTAAAAATTTGTTACCGTCACAGTATGGCAAGGCGTTGCGCCGCCGGCTGTGACGCTATTCATCGTTTTTGACCGAGGGGAGAAAAATGGAGCTGTTTCTGTTGAGCAACGGCAAGCTGTCTGGCGAAGCCGAGCTGCTGGGGTACGCCAAAAGCCAACTGCTGGCGATGATTGCGCGCCGCGGCATCAAATCCGCCGTCTTTATCCCTTACGCGCTGATCCGTTACGACTACGATCGGCGCGCGCAGGAGCTGGCGCAAACATTGGGCATTGAAGTCACCAGCATTCACCACGCCGCTTCACCGGCGGCGGCGATCGCGCAGGCCGAATGCATTTTGGTCAGCGGCGGCAACACCTGGTTGCTGAACCAGATGCTGCACGAACAAAGCCTGATCGTGCCTATCCAGCGCGCGGTGCGCGAGCGTGAAGTGCCTTACGTCGGCTGGAGCGCAGGTTGCAACGTGGCGACGCCGAGTATTCGCACCACCAATGACATGCCGGTGCGCTGCAGCGTGGTGTTGCCGGCGCTGGGGTTGTTCCCGGTGCAGATTAACCCGCATTACATCGATGCGCACATCAGCGGCCACATGGGCGAAACCCGTGACGAGCGTCTCGCGGAGTTCTGTGCGATCAACCCGAGCGAATCGGTAGTGGCGTTGCGTGAAGGCAGTCTGTTGCACGTTGAAGGCAATGCGCTGCGTTATTTCAGCGCCAACGGGCAGGGCTTTAAGGTGTTCCGCCACGGCGAAGAGACGCGCGAATATCAGGATACGCGCGCACTGGCTGCGCTGGTGCCGTTCAACTGCGGCTGAGGGCCACCCGGCAGCGGGCGGCGTTAACAAAATTGCAGCAACAACCTTGAAGAGGGCTTATAATGCCCTCCCCACTGGCCGCTATAATGATCAGCATGAAATACCGTGACTTACGCGATTTCCTCTCGTTGCTGGAGAAGAGAGGGGAACTAAAACGCATCAGCCAGCCGATCGATCCTTACCTGGAAATGACGGAAATTGCCGATCGCACCCTGCGGGCGGGCGGCCCGGCACTGCTGTTTGAAAACCCGAAAGGGTACGACATGCCGGTGCTGTGCAACCTGTTCGGCACCGCCAATCGCGTGGCGATGGGCATGGGGCAGGAAGACATCAGCGCGCTGCGCGAAGTCGGCAAACTGCTGGCTTTCCTCAAAGAGCCGGAGCCGCCGAAAGGTTTCCGCGATCTGTTCGACAAAATACCGAAGTTCAAGCAGGTGCTGAACATGCCGACCAAGGTGCTGGGATCCGCGCCTTGTCAGGAGCAGGTATGGCAGGGCGATGATGTCGATCTGGGCCGCATTCCGGTGATGCACTGCTGGCCGGAAGACGCCGCGCCGCTGATCACCTGGGGGCTGACGGTGACCCGCGGCCCGCATAAGGAACGGCAAAACCTCGGTATCTATCGTCAGCAGGTGCTGGGCAAGAATAAAGTGATCATGCGCTGGCTGTCGCACCGCGGCGGCGCGCTGGATTACCAGGAGTGGTGCCAGGCACACCCCGGCGAGCGTTTCCCGGTTGCGGTGGCGCTGGGCGCCGATCCCGCCACTATCCTCGGCGCGGTGACGCCGGTGCCGGATACCCTGTCTGAATACGCCTTTGCCGGGCTGCTGCGCGGCAATAAAACCGAAGTGGTCAAGTGCCTTTCCAACGATCTGGAAGTGCCTGCCAGTGCCGAAATCGTGCTGGAGGGCTATATCGAGCCGGGTGAAATGGCGCCGGAAGGCCCCTACGGTGACCACACCGGTTACTACAATGAAATCGACCAGTTCCCGGTATTCACCGTCACGCACATCACCCAGCGTCGCAACGCGATTTACCACTCGACCTACACCGGTCGGCCGCCGGATGAGCCGGCGATCCTGGGCGTGGCGCTGAATGAAGTGTTCGTGCCGATCCTGCAAAAACAGTTCCCGGAAATCGTTGATTTTTATCTGCCGCCGGAAGGGTGCTCGTATCGCCTGGCGGTGGTGACCATGAAAAAACAGTACGCCGGCCACGCGAAACGCGTGATGATGGGCGTCTGGTCGTTCCTGCGGCAGTTTATGTACACCAAATTTGTTATCGTCTGTGACGATGACGTCAATGCGCGCGACTGGAATGACGTGATTTGGGCGATCACCACACGAATGGATCCGGCAAGGGATACGGTTCTGGTGGAGAATACGCCGATCGACTATCTGGACTTCGCCTCGCCGGTTTCCGGACTGGGTTCGAAGATGGGGCTGGACGCCACCAACAAATGGCCGGGTGAAACCGATCGCGAATGGGGCCGTCCGATTCAGATGGATGAAAAGGTACGTGCGCGCGTCGACGAAATCTGGGATGAGCTCGCAATTTTCAGTGACAGGGAACCGACGTTATAGCGTCAGGCCCTGTTCTCAGCTTTGCATTGATGACCCGACAGAGGGAACGCATGACAATATTGAGCTGTAAAGTGACCTCGGTAGAGGCCATTACCGATACGGTTTATCGGGTACGTCTGGTGCCCGAGCAGCCGTTTTCTTTCAAGGCAGGGCAATATCTGATGGTGGTGATGGACGAGCGCGACAAACGTCCGTTCTCGCTGGCATCAACCCCGACGCAGCAAGATTACATCGAGCTGCATATCGGTGCTTCGGAGCTGAATCTGTACGCCATGGCGGTGATGGATCGCATCCTGAAAGAGCAGGCGATCACCGTCGATATGCCGCATGGCGACGCCTGGCTGCGGGAAGAGGGCTGCCGTCCGCTGGTGCTGATCGCCGGCGGCACCGGCTTCTCCTATGCGCGCTCAATCCTGTTGACCGCGTTGGAGCAGCAGCCCGATCGCGACATTTCCATCTACTGGGGCGGGCGTGAGCTGAAGCACCTGTACGATCTGAGCGAGCTGGAAGCGCTGTCGGTGCAACACCCGAACCTGAAGGTGATCCCGGTGGTCGAGCAGCCGGAGGCGGAATGGCGTGGCCGCAGCGGCACCGTGCTCAGCGCGGTGTTGCAGGATTTCGGCACGTTGGCGGAGCATGACATCTACATCGCCGGGCGTTTCGAGATGGCGAAAATCGCCCGCGAGCGTTTCTGCGCCGAGCGCGGCGCGCAGGAAGCGCATATGTTTGGCGACGCGTTTTCGTTTATCTGACAGAGGCGATGCGCAGTGAACGGGGTGGCCGAGGGTCGCCCCGTTTTTATTTGGGCGTCGGCAAATTTCAGGCATAAAAAACCCGCCCCTGACAGGCGGGAAGAACGGCAACTAAACTTGGCGGGATGCCGCGATTTGAAGTGGTGACGCGGTCATCCCAAGATAGACACAGCTAAACGCGTTCAAACACGGTGGCGATACCCTGGCCCAGGCCGATGCACATGGTCGCCAGGCCGAACTGCGCGTCGCGACGTTCCATGTTGTTCAACAAGGTGGTCGAGATGCGGGAGCCGGAACAGCCCAGCGGGTGGCCGAGCGCGATGGCGCCGCCGTTCAGGTTAATCTTGTCGTCGATGCTGTCCATCAGCCCCAGATCTTTGATGCACGGCAGCGACTGGGCGGCGAACGCTTCGTTCAGCTCGAACAGATCGATGTCCTGCACGCTCAGGCCGGCGCGTTTCAGCGCCAGCTTGCTGGCCGGTACCGGGCCGTAGCCCATGATGGAAGGATCGCAGCCGACGACCGCCATCGAGCGGATGCGGGCGCGGGCTTTCAAACCGAGCGCTTTGGCGCGTGATTCGCTCATCAGCAGCATGGCGGAAGCGCCGTCCGACAGGGCGGAAGAACTGCCGGCGGTGACGGTGCCGTTCACCGGATCGAACGCCGGACGCAGGGCCGACAGGCTTTCGACGGTGGTTTCCGGGCGGATGACTTCATCAAAATCGTAACGGGTCAGCACGCCGTCGGCGTCGTGGCCGTTGGTCGGAATGATCTCGTTTTTGAAGTAACCCGCCAGCGTCGCCGCATGTGCGCGTTGGTGGGAGCGCGCGGCGAACTCATCCTGCATCTGGCGGCTGATGTTGTGCATCTTGGCCAGCATTTCAGCGGTCAGCCCCATCATCCCGGCGGCCTTGGCTACGCTGCGGCTCAGGCCCGGATGGAAATCCACGCCGTGGTTCATCGGCACATGGCCCATGTGTTCCACGCCGCCGATCAGGCTGATGTGCGCGTCGCCAACCATGATGGCGCGCGCCGCGTCGTGCAGCGCCTGCATCGAAGAGCCGCACAGGCGGTTGACGGTCACCGCCGGCACACGGTGCGGGATCTCGGCCAGCAGCGCGGCGTTGCGGGCGATGTTGAAGCCTTGTTCCAGCGTCTGCTGCACGCAGCCCCAGTAAATGTCATCGATCTCGTCGGCGTTCAGCGCCGGGTTGCGGCTCAGCACTTCACGCATCAGATGAGCGGAGAGATCTTCGGCGCGCACCTGGCGGAAGGCGCCGCCCTTGGAGCGGCCCATCGGCGTGCGTACGGCATCAACAATAACTACGTTTTCCATCTTTATGACCTCATGCCGGTTGGCGGGTTGCGACGTCGGACAGCGGTGTCGCCACCGGGTAGTAGCTTTCATTGCGTTCGGCCTTGGCGCGCAGACCGGCCGGCACTTGATACAGGGCGCCGAGGTGTGCGTAACGCTGGGCCAGCTCAACGTAGTTGGCGGTGCCGAGCGTATCCAGGTAGCGGAACGCGCCGCCGTGGAACGGAGGGAAACCGATGCCGTAGACCAACGCCATATCGGCTTCGGCCGGGCTGGCGACGATCTTCTCTTCCAGGCAACGCACCACTTCGTTGATCATCGGGATCATCATGCGCGCAACGATCTCTTCGTCGCTGATGGTCTGGCGCGGTTGGCTCACTTCGGCCAGCAGCGCATCGGTCTGCTCGTCGTTGTCCTTGCGCGGCTTACCTTTGTTGTCCTGGCTGTAGCGGTAGAAGCCCAGCTGGTTTTTCTGACCGAAGCGCTGGTTGTCGAACATCACGTCAATGGCGTCGCGATAGTCTTTGCTCATGCGCTCCGGGAAGCCGGCCGCCATTACCGCTTGCGCGTGGTGTGCGGTGTCGATGCCCACCACGTCGAGCAGGTAGGCCGGGCCCATCGGCCAACCAAACTGTTTTTCCATCACTTTATCGATCTGACGGAAGTCGGCGCCGTCGCGCAGCAGCAGGCTGAAGCCGGCGAAGTATGGGAACAGCACGCGGTTGACGAAGAAGCCCGGGCAGTCGTTCACCACGATCGGCGTTTTGCCCATGCGGCTGGCGTAGGCCACCACTTTGGCAATGGTCTCGTCGCTGGTTTGTTCGCCGCGGATGATTTCGACCAGCGGCATACGGTGTACCGGGTTAAAGAAGTGCATGCCGCAGAAGTTTTGCGGACGCTTCAACGATTTTGCCAGATGATTAATCGGAATGGTCGAGGTGTTCGACGCCAGAACGGTGTCTTCGCCGATCAGGTTTTCCACTTCCGACAGCACGGCGGCTTTGACCTTCGGGTTCTCCACGACCGCTTCGACGATCACCTGCGCGCGCTCGATGCCGGCGTAGTCCAGCGTCGGCTGAATGGTCGACAGCACCTGCGCCATTTTCAGGCCATCCAGCTTGCCGCGTTCCAACTGCTTATTGAGCAGCTTGGCCGCTTCGTTCATGCCCAACGTCAGCGATTTGTCGCTGATGTCCTTCATGATCACCGGCACGCCTTTCAACGCCGATTGGTAAGCAATGCCGCCGCCCATGATGCCGGCGCCCAACACCGCCGCCTGTTTCGGCGCGTCCACATTCTTGGCCAGCTTTTTCGCCTGACCCTTCACGAACTGATCGTTAAGGAAGATGCCGACCAGCGCACGCGCTTCGTTGGAGCGCGCCAACGGCACGAAGCTGGCGGTTTCCAGTTTCAGCGCTTCATCGCGGCCCAGCTTGGCGGCGGCTTCAATGGTTTTCACCGCGGTCATCGGCGCCGGGTAATGTTTGCCGGCGGTCTGCAGCACCATGCCTTTGGCGGTGGTGAAGCTCATTGCCGCCTCGATCGGGCTGAGCTTCAGCGGCTCCAGCTTCGGTTGACGCGCGGCGCGCCAGTTCAGCTTGCCGTCGATCGCCTGTTGCAGCATGTTGAGCGCGGCTTCGGCCAGTTTTTCCGGCGCCACTACCGCATCGACCAGGCCGACTTTCAACGCGTCTTTGGCGCTGACGTCTTTGCCGGCGGCGATGATTTCCAGCGCGCTGTCGTTACCCAGCAGGCGCGGCAGGCGGACGGAGCCGCCGAAGCCCGGCATGATGCCCAATTTGGTTTCAGGCAGGCCGATGCGCGCGTCCGGTGAGGCGACGCGGAAATCGGTCGCCAAAATGCATTCGCAACCGCCGCCGAGCGCATAGCCGTTAATGGCCGAAATGGTCGGCACCGGCAAATCTTCCAGCCGGTTAAAGACGTTGTTGGCGAATACCAGCCACTCCTGCAGCTTTTCAGCCGGCGCGGCGAACAGAGAAAGGAATTCGGTGATATCGGCGCCGACGATAAATGCGGCTTTGGTGGAGCGCAGCAGCAGCCCCTTGAGCTCTGGCTGGTTTTCCAGCACGGTGAGCGCTTCGCCCAGGCTGGCGACGGTGCGGGTGTCCAGCTTGTTGACCGAGCCCGGTGCGTTGAACACCAGCTCGGCGATGCCGTTATCGAGCCAGTGCAGTTGTAATGTTTCGCCTTGGTAGAGCATGTCTATCTCCTGAATCAGCGTATGATCTGGTATGACCAGATGAAGAGGAGTGTGGTTTTTATGTTAACAATATGCAAATGAGAGATTGCATTTTTGCTGGTCTGATCACATGTCGCCAAGTTAGTTTTTTGATTTGAAACGAAGTTATATTTTATGTGCTATCGGCATTTGCCGGAGCTTGTCGGCCCTCATACACTTGCTCGCAGCGAATGAACATTCAGACGAGGTTACGCATGACTAAGGCGGCTTGTGTTAAACGCAGCGGCTTATGGAGCATTCCCGCCAGAACCATGACGCTGGCGTGTCTGTTGGTGTTTATGGCGCAAATGGCGACGACCGTGTACTTGCCTTCGCTGCCGACGGTGATGCGGGAGCTGGCGATGAGCCGGCGCGCTACCGAGCTGTCCATTTCAATCTTCGTCATCGGCGCCGCTTTGCCGGTGCTGTTCTGGGGCGCGGCCGCCGATCGCTTTGGCCGCCGCGTGCCCCTGACGCTGTCTTTATTTCTTTTCATTGGCTGCAGCGGGCTGTTGGCGCTGTGCAGCAACGGCGCCCAATTGCTGACGCTGCGTGCGCTGCAGGGCGTGGGTGCCGGCGGTGCGGCGATCATCGCGCGCATCATCGTGCGGGATAACTGGAGCGGGGACGAACTGGCGCGGCGTCTGTCGGTGCTCTCCATCGCCTTTATCACCGCGCTGGGCGGCGGTCAGTTTATCGGTGGCCTGCTGAGCCAATATGCGCACTGGCAGATGGGCTTCGTCCTGATGGGCGCCACCGGTTTGATCATTCTGGCGCTGATGGCGACGCTGCCGCTGGAGGCGGGACGGGCAGGGGGCGTGCGCCCGGCGATGGCGGCAACCTACTTTGCCATCCTGCGGCGGCCTGGGTTCTTTTGGCCGGCCTGCGTCGGCGGGCTGGGGTTTGCCACCACGGTGACACTGCAGGAAGTGAGTCCGTTCGTCATGCAGCAGGAGTTTGGTCTCAACGTCACGGCGTTCGGCGCCCTGGGGCTGGTGATCGGCGTCGCCTACTTCAGCGGAGCGCTGACGGTGAACCGTACGGTGGCGCGTCTCGGCGGGAAAAAACTGATGCAGGCCGGCAGCGGCATCGTGGCGCTGGCGACGGCGGCGATCCTGCTGCTGTGGTGGAGCGGCGTTCTGGCTGGCCTTTCCGGCATGGCGCTGTTCATCGCGCTGTATTGCCTGACCATTTTTGGCCAGGCGGTGCTGTTTCCCAACAGCATGGCGATGGCGGTCAGCGATGCCAAAGAGTACGGCGCTTATGCGATGGCGCTGTGTGGCTTTCTGCAGCAGTGTCTGGCGGGCGTCGCCGCGGCCGGCGCGGTGTTGTTGGAACACCATGGCCTGTGGGCGCTGGCGATAGCGCTGCTCGGTTTGGGCGGCTGGTTAATGGTTAAGCTGCGGATGTAACGGCATTTGCAGGGAATTGCGAGCTGCTCCGCATGCCCAACGCGATGAGGTTGGTGCGTCGGAGCGCTGTGTTAAGATGGCTTCTTTCGTGCTAAGGCATAAGGGTACTGTGATGGAAACGCTGGCTTCTTTGTATAACGACCACCTGGCAGAACTGCAAAAACGCGCGCGTGAAGTGCTGGAGCGCAACAAGTTGGATGCGCTGCTGATTCACTCCGGGGAACTGCAAAAGGTATTTTTGGACGACCATAGCTACCCGTTCAAAGTGAACGCGCATTTCAAAGCCTGGGTGCCGGTGACGTCGGTGCCGAACTGCTGGTTGTGGATAGATGGCGTCAACAAGCCGAAGCTGTGGTTCTACTCCCCGGTTGACTACTGGCACAGCGTTGAGCCGCTGCCGAACAGTTTCTGGACCAAGTCCCTCGAATTGATGCCGCTGGCCAACGCCGATGCGATCGCGCAGCAGCTGCCGCCGCAGCGTGAGCGCGTCGGCTATATCGGTTATGCCCAACAGCGCGCCCGCGATCTCGGCATCCCTTCGGAAAACATCAACCCGAAAGCGGTGCTGAACTACCTGGATTTCCACCGTTCGATTAAAACCGGCTATGAGCTGGCCTGCATGCGCGAAGCGCAGAAGACGGCGGTAACCGGCCATCGTGCCGCGCATGAGGCCTTCCTCTCCGGCATGAGCGAGTTCGACATCAATCTGGCCTACCTGACGGCTACCGGCCATCGCGATACTGATGTGCCTTACGACAACATCGTGGCGTTGAACGAGCACGCTTCGGTGCTGCACTACACCAAGCTGGATCATCAGCCGCCGGCCGAGTCCCTGAGTTTTCTGATCGACGCCGGGGCGGAATATAACGGCTACGCCGCCGATCTGACGCGTACCTATGCGGCGCAAAGCGGCAGCGAGTTCGCTCATCTGGTGAAAGATCTCAATAGTGAACAGCTGGCGCTGATCGACACCATTAAAACCGGCGTGCGTTACACCGACTATCATGTGCAGATGCATCAGCGCATCGCCAAGCTGCTCAAGAATCACAAACTGGTGAATGGCCTCAGCGAAGAGGCGATGGTCGAAACGGGTATCACCACGCCGTTCCTGCCGCACGGGTTGGGCCATCCGTTGGGCCTGCAGGTGCACGACGCCGCCGGTTTTATGCAGGATGAGCAAGGCACCCATCTGGCGGCGCCGTCCAAGTACCCGTTCCTGCGTTGTACCCGCGTGTTGCAGCCGGGCATGGTGTTGACCATCGAACCGGGTCTGTACTTCATCGAGTCTCTGTTGGCGCCGTGGCGCAGCGGCGAGTTCAAGCAGCACTTCGCCTGGGATCGCATCGATGCGCTGAAACCGTATGGCGGTATTCGCATCGAAGACAACATCGTGATCCATGAAAAGCGCATCGAGAACATGACGCGCGATCTGAACCTGGCTTGATGCGGCCGTACCCGATACCGGCGGAAGCAACCTGCTTTACCGAAGAGATAAAGAAGAGCCGTTTCATCACCCTGCTGGCGCCGACCGGCGGGGTGGAGGCGGCAAAGGCGTTTATTCAGCAGGTGCGGGATGAGCACCCGGCGGCGCGGCACCACTGTTGGGCTTTCGTCGCCGGTAGCCCCGATGATTCGCAGCAGCTGGGGTTCTCCGACGATGGAGAACCGTCGGGCACCGCCGGCAAACCTATCCTCGCGCAGCTGATGGGCAGCGGTATCGGTGAAGTGACCGCCGTAGTCGTTCGGTACTACGGCGGTGTCAAGCTGGGCACCGGCGGGCTGGTGAAAGCTTATGGCAACGGTGTTCAACAGGCATTGAAGCAGCTGGCGCTGGCGCAAAAGGTGCCCGAAGCCGAATATATCTTGCAGTGCGACTATGCGCAGTTGGCGCTGGTGGAGAACTTGTTGCAGCAAATCGCAGGTCGGATCCTGCAGGGTGAATACGGCGCCGCCGTCGTGCTGCATTTGGCGCTGCCGGCGACTGAGGTCGAGCTGTTTGGGAATAAATTGCGTGATCTCAGTCGCGGTAATTTGCAATTAACCCCCATTTCGCAATAATCCTCCCAATTGAATTGCTAAGGATCGTGCTGAAATGCATTTTCGCGCCATAACCCGTATCGTTGGTCTTCTGGTCATCCTGTTCTCCGGGACGATGTTTATTCCCGGCCTGGTGGCATTGATTTATCGCGATGGGGCGGGGCGAGCGTTCAGCCAAACGTTCTTCGTGGCGTTGACCATCGGGCTGATGCTGTGGTGGCCGAACCGTAAGCAGAAACACGAGCTGAAGCCGCGTGAAGGTTTCCTGATCGTCGTGCTGTTCTGGACCGTGCTGGGCAGCGTGGGGGCATTGCCGTTCCTGTTTTCGGAACGTCCTAATTTGTCGCTGACCGACGCCTTCTTTGAATCCTTCTCGGGATTGACGACTACCGGCGCAACGACGCTGGTGGGGCTGGACTCGTTGCCTAAGGCCATCCTGTTCTATCGCCAAATGCTGCAATGGATGGGCGGGATGGGGATCATCGTGTTGGCGGTGGCGATACTGCCGATACTCGGCGTCGGGGGCATGCAGCTGTATCGGGCGGAAATGCCCGGGCCGCTGAAAGATAACAAGATGCGTCCGCGTATTGCCGAAACCGCCAAAACCCTGTGGCTAATCTATGTGTTGCTGACCGTCGCCTGTGCGCTGGCGCTCTGGGGGGCCGGGATGTCGGTGTTCGACGCCATCGGCCACAGTTTCTCGACCATCGCCATTGGCGGGTTTTCTACCCACGATGCCAGTATCGGTTATTACGCCAGCCCGACCATCAACACCATCATTGCCGTGTTCCTGCTGATTTCCGGCTGTAACTACGGTCTGCACTTCGCTTTGCTAAGCGGCCGCAGTCTGAAGGTCTATGGGCGCGATCCTGAATTCCGCATGTTTATCTTCGTTCAACTGACGCTGGTGGTGGTGTGCACGTTGGTGCTCTGGGGACATGGCGTCTATAAGAGCGGTATGGAAACGCTCAATCAGGCGTTCTTCCAGGTGGTATCGATGGCGACCACGGCCGGTTTTACGACCGACAGCATCGCCAAGTGGCCGCTGTTCCTGCCGATGCTGTTGCTGTGTTCGGCATTCATCGGCGGTTGCGCCGGTTCGACCGGCGGCGGCCTGAAGGTGATCCGTATTCTGCTGTTGTACCTGCAGGGCTCGCGCGAGTTGAAAAGGCTGGTGCACCCCAACGCGGTCTATACCATCAAATTGGGCAATCGCGCACTGCCGGAACGTATTCTGGAAGCAGTGTGGGGATTCTTCTCCGCCTATGCGCTGGTGTTTATCGTCAGCATGCTGGCGATCATTGCGACCGGCGTTGATGATTTCTCCGCGTTTGCCGCAGTGACGGCAACGCTGAATAACCTTGGTCCTGGTCTGGGCGTGGTGGCGGACAACTTCACCACGATGCCGGCGGCGGCCAAGTGGATCCTGGTGGTGACGATGCTGTTCGGGCGCCTGGAAGTGTTTACATTGCTGGTGCTGTTCACGCCAACCTTCTGGCGTGAGTGAGCCTGTTATAAGGAGTACGCCATGAAGGCATTGATACTTTATTCGAGCCGTGACGGGCAAACACGTGCTATCGCTTCTTATATAGCAAGCAAATTGCAGGATACGCTGCGCTGTGAGGTTATCGATCTGTTGCAGGCGGAACAGATCGACCTTAGCCAGTATCAGCAGGTGATGATCGGCGCTTCTATTCGCTACGGGCACTTTAACCCGGTGCTGGATAAATTCGTTAAACGTCATGCCGAACAGTTGAATCGGATGCCCAGCGCATTCTTTGCCGTCAATCTGACCGCACGCAAACCGGAAAAGCGTTCGCCGCAAACCAACGCCTATACCCGTAAGTTCCTGTTGGCGTCGCCGTGGCAGCCAAAACAGTGCGCGGTGTTTGCCGGGGCATTGCGTTATCCACGTTATCGCTGGTTCGACCGCATCATGATTCAATTTATTATGCGTATGACCGGTGGAGAAACGGATACCAGTAAGGAAGTTGAGTACACAGATTGGCAGCAAGTCGATCGTTTCGCCCAGGAATTTAGCCAGATTCAGTACGAAAAGTGACAAAAATGCGGGTTTGGCCAGCGTTTTGCCGAAAAAATCCGCGCTTGAAAAGTTTTTTGCAA
>NZ_JBJNLU010000004.1:0-592903 GCF_052168895.1 Serratia sp. CY37869 | reverse complement strand
ATGATCAAACTCTTCAATTAAAAGCTTGATTTGCTTCCACTCGAGAAGCGATGCTCAAAGATTTACTGCATGAATTTTACTTCAGTTAGTCACTCTTCAAGACTTGATATTTTTTTGCATCCGAAGATGCCGGATATCGTCTTGTGGAGTGCCCACACAGATTGTCTGATAAATTGTTAAAGAGCAGTGCCGAGAAACTCATCGGCGCGGGCTGCGCATATTACGCTTTTCACCCGGAGAGTCAAGCGTTTATTTCGCTTTCTTCTCGCTGACCCGGCGGCTTGTCAGTCGTTGTTCCCGGTCAGTGGAGGCGCATTATAGGGAGTTCTCGGCGGGCCGCAACCCCTAAATGCAAAAAACTTTTCAAGCGTTCAAATAATCACCAAAAACACCTTTTTAGGATGTTTATTAGTCAGAAAATACCGGTTTTAGCACAGTAATAGCGGCAAACCCTGTAAACAGGGACAAACGAAGGTAAAGAAAAGGGAGCGGTCACCCGCTCCCTTTCATCTTTATTATCCTTAATTGCCGTTATTGTCGGGCAACGATATGGTCGTTTTCCACATCCAGCGTTACCAGCTTGCCGGGGATCAGCTTGCCGGACAGGATTTGCTGCGCCAGCGGGTTCTCGATTTCCTGCTGAATAGCGCGTTTCAACGGGCGTGCGCCATATACAGGGTCGTAGCCGGTTTTGCTTAACAGCGCCAGGGCCGGTTCGGTCATGGTCACTTCGTAACCGCGCTCTTCCAAACGCTTGTACAGACGCGACAACTGAATCTTGGCGATCGCGGCGATGTGTTTCTCGCCCAGCGGGTGGAACACCACCACTTCGTCGATACGGTTGATGAACTCTGGACGGAAGTGGTGACTCACCATCTCCATCACCGACTCTTTCATCTGCGCGTAGTTCATCTGACCGAAATGCTCCTGGATCAGATCGGAACCCAGGTTGGACGTCATGATCACCACGGTATTGCGGAAATCGACGGTGCGGCCTTGACCATCGGTCAGGCGGCCGTCATCCAACACCTGCAACAGAATATTGAACACGTCCGGGTGCGCTTTCTCGACTTCATCCAGCAGAATCACCGAATAAGGCCGGCGACGTACGGCTTCCGTCAGGTAGCCGCCCTCTTCATAACCGACATAGCCCGGAGGCGCGCCGACCAGACGCGAAACGGAGTGTTTCTCCATAAACTCGGACATATCGATACGCACCATGGCGTCGTCGCTGTCGAACAGGAACGAAGCCAGCGCCTTGCAAAGCTCGGTTTTCCCTACCCCGGTCGGACCGAGGAACAGGAACGAACCGATCGGTCGGTTAGGATCGGACAACCCCGCACGGCTGCGGCGGATCGCATTGGAGACTGCGCTGACCGCTTCGTCCTGGCCAATCACTCGCGAATGCAGTTCTTGTTCCAGGCGCAGCAGCTTGTCGCGCTCGCCTTCCAGCATTCTTGCGACCGGGATCCCGGTGGCACGCGCCAGCACTTCGGCAATCTCCGCATCGGTCACCCGGTTGCGCAACAGCTTCATGCTCTTGCCTTCGGCCTGCGTGGCGGCGGCGAGCTGTTTTTCCAGCTCAGGGATTTTGCCGTACTGCAGTTCCGACATCCGCCCCAGATCGCCGACGCGACGCGCCTGCTCCAGGGTGATTTTGGCCTGCTCGAGTTCTGCCTTGATATTCTGGGTGCCGGAGAGCGACGCTTTTTCCGCTTTCCACTCTTCTTCCAGCTCCGAGTATTCGCGCTCTTTCTGCCCCAGCTCATCGCTCAGCATGTCCAGGCGTTTCTTGCTGGCGTCGTCAGACTCTTTATTCAGCGCCTGCTGTTCCAGTTTCAATTGGATGATGCGGCGCTCAAGCCTGTCGAGCGACTCCGGCTTGGAGTCCATCTGCATGCGAATGCTGGACGCCGCTTCGTCGATAAGGTCAATAGCCTTGTCCGGCAATTGACGATCGGCGATATAGCGGTGCGAAAGCGTTGCCGCCGCCACAATGGCCGGGTCGGTTATCTGCACGTGGTGGTGCAGTTCGTAACGCTCTTTCAGGCCGCGCAGAATAGCAATGGTGTCTTCCACGCTCGGCTCCGCCACATATACTTTCTGGAAACGACGTTCGAGCGCCGCATCCTTCTCTATATATTGACGGTATTCATCCAGCGTGGTGGCACCAACGCAGTGCAGCTCGCCGCGCGCCAGCGCCGGCTTCAGCATGTTGCCTGCGTCCATCGCACCATCCGCCTTACCGGCGCCGACCATGGTGTGCAGTTCGTCGATAAACAGGATAACGCTGCCTTCCTGCTTGGCCAGATCGTTGAGCACGCCTTTCAGACGCTCTTCAAACTCGCCGCGATATTTGGCGCCGGCGATCAAGGCGCCCATATCGAGGGACAATACGCGCTTGTGCTTCAGTCCTTCCGGCACTTCGCCGTTAATGATGCGCTGCGCCAAGCCTTCGACGATGGCGGTTTTACCTACGCCAGGCTCGCCGATCAACACCGGGTTGTTTTTGGTACGGCGTTGCAGCACCTGAATGGTGCGACGGATCTCTTCGTCACGGCCGATCACCGGGTCAAGTTTGCCCTGCTCAGCACGTTCGGTCAGATCGATAGTGTATTTCTTCAATGCCTGCCGTTGGTCTTCGGCGCCTTGGTCTTCCACGCTGTCACCGCCTCTCATTTGTTCAATGGCTTTGCTGATTTTATCGGCCGTCGCGCCGGCCGCTTTCAACAAGTCGGTCAACGAGCCGCGGTCTTCCAGCACCGCAAGCACAAACAGCTCGGAAGAAATGAATTTGTCCGCACGCTTTTGCGCCAGCTTGTCGCACAGGTTCAGAACGCGCACCAACTCGTGGGACGGTTGAACGTCGCCACCGGTGCCTTCTACCTGCGGTAAACGGGACAGCGCCTGTTCGATCTCGGTGCGTACACGCCCGGCATCGATACCTGCGGAAGTTAATAGTGGACGAACCGTGCCCCCTTCCTGATTGAGCAGGGCGCTCATCAGATGTAGCGGTTCAATAAACTGGTTGTCGTGCCCAAGGGCTAGTGACTGGGCATCGGCGAGGGCAAGCTGGAATTTGTTGGTAAGACGATCCAGACGCATAACACCTCCAAGATGGGTCGAAATTGCTACTGGAGATTAAATGAGGTCATCCCTCAAATTTTCAAGGTTATCTCGACGCTAAATTTTCGGTACAACGCCATGCGTCGTTGGATCGTCCTAATTCAATAGGTTATATCAGCCAGATTAAACTTGCCAGACGTCCGGTTATTCCATCGCGTCGATAGGAGAAAAAATGGCTCATTTCGTTAACCGTACAGCGGTCGCCGCCATAAATGGCCTGAACGCCCGCACGCAACAAGCGTTGGCGAGCCAGCAAGTAGATATTAGCCAAAAACTTATCGCCATGCGGGGTAAATGCCGCTGCGGCCTCAGCGTCTTCCGCCATGAAAGCGGCGCGCACCTCCGGCCCGACCTCGAACTGCTGCGGGCCGATCGCCGGCCCCAGCCAGGCGCTGATTTGGCCCGGTGCGGCGCTGAACGCCGCCACGGTTTGCTCCAGCACGCCGTGGCATAGCCCACGCCAACCGGCGTGAGCGGCGGCCACTTCGTCGCCTTGCTGCGAGCAGAACAGCACCGGCAGACAATCCGCCGTCATCACTGCGCACACCTGACCCGGCACGTTGCTGTACACCGCATCCGCCCGCAGATCGGCGGGCGCTTGTCCCGTCAACGTCACCACGCGAGTGCCGTGCACCTGCTCGAGCCATACCGGCATCTGCGGCAAGCCGGCGGCGGTAACCAACCTTTCCCGATTGCGCTTCACCGCTTGCGCCTCGTCGCCCACGTGAGCGCCGAGGTTCAGCGAGTCATAAGGTGGCAGGCTGACGCCACCATCGCGCGTGGTGCTGCAAGCTTTAACGCCGGGAGGCAACGGCCAGTCGGGCAGAATGAGCGAGCGCATTACCAGTCCATCTGATCTTTGAATTCTTCGGTGTCCGCCTTCAGCGCGTTGATCAGATCAACCATGTCCTGCGGCAGCGGCGCATGCCACTCCATCTGGATGCCGCTGATCGGGTGATACAAACGCAGCATGGTAGCGTGCAGCGCCTGGCGGTCAAAGCCGCGCAGCGTGTTGATGAAGGCCTCCGAAGCGCCTTTCGGCGGACGCGGACGGCCGCCGTACAGCGGATCGCCCACCAGCGGATGGCTAATGTAAGCCATGTGCACGCGGATCTGGTGAGTACGGCCGGTTTCCAGGCGCAGGCGCAGACGAGTGTGCGCGCGGAAGTGCTCCATAATGCGATAGTGCGTCACCGCCGGCTTACCCATCGGGTGCACCGCCATGTGAGTGCGCTTGGTGGAATGGCGCGCGATGGGTTCTTCTACCGTACCGCCTGCCGTCATGGTGCCGATCGCCACCGCTTCGTATTCACGGGTGATTTCGCGTGCCTGCAGCGCCTCCACCAGCCGGGTTTGCGCCGGCACGGTTTTCGCCACCACCATCAGGCCGGTGGTGTCTTTATCCAGACGGTGCACGATGCCGGCACGCGGCACGTCGGCGATTTCCGGGTAGTGATGCAGCAGCGCATTGAGCACCGTGCCGTCCGGGTTACCGGCGCCAGGGTGCACCACCAAATCGCGCGGCTTGTTGATCACCAGGATATCGCTGTCTTCATAGACGATATCCAGCGCGATATCCTGCGGCTCCCAACGCGCTTCTTCTTCTATCTGTGCATCGATGGCGACTGTCTCTCCGCCCAGCACCTTCTCTTTCGGTTTGTTTGACGTTTTGCCATTGACCTTCACCCGATCGCCCAGGATCCACTCTTTTATGCGAGATCGTGAATAATCAGGGAACAATTCGGCCAAAGCCTGATCTAAACGTTGTCCGAGTTGAGATTCGGCCACCGTTGCGGTGAGTTGTACTTGTTGTGCCATATGCAGCTTCTTCGTTAACGTTGGGTTTTCACGGCGATGCCGTTTAATATAATGTGCTATTGTACCTGGTCTTTGTCGGGAGCTTAACGGACAGTCTCCCGGAATAACACCCTGAGGATAATCAAAACGTCATGACGCGTATGAAATATCTGGTGGCGGCAGCCACGTTGAGCCTGGCGCTGGCAGGTTGCTCCACATCCAAGGATGCGGTTCCCGACAACCCGCCTTCGGAAATCTATGCTACCGCGCAGCAAAAACTGCAGGACGGTAACTTCAAGGGCGCGATTACGCAACTCGAAGCGTTAGATAACCGCTATCCTTTCGGGCCGTATTCCCAGCAGGTCCAGCTGGATTTGATTTACGCCTATTATAAGGCTGCCGACTTGCCAATGGCTCAGGCATCCATCGATCGCTTCATGCGCCTGAATCCGACGCACCCGAACATCGATTACGTGATGTACATGCGCGGCCTGACCGACATGGCGCTTGATGACAGCGCGCTGCAGGGCTTCTTCGGGGTTGACCGTTCGGACCGCGATCCTCAGCACGCTCGCGCTGCGTTCCGCGACTTCAGCCAGTTGATTCAGCAATACCCGAACAGCCAATACGCGACCGACGCCAACAAGCGTTTGGTGTATCTGAAAGATCGTTTGGCCAAGTATGAGCTTTCGGTGGCGGAATACTACACTAAACGTGGTGCTTACGTCGCGGTCGTTAATCGCGCCGAGCAGATGTTGCGTGAATTCCCGGATACCAAAGCGACGCATGACGTGTTGCCGCTGATGGAAAATGCCTACAAGCAGCTGCAGCTGAACGGCCAGGCTGACAAAGTGGCCAAAGTGATCGCCGCCAACCCACAATAAGCGCGCGTCGGCACCGGCAGAAAAACCAAACGGCAGCCAAGGCTGCCGTTTTCATTGGCGTCGACCTGGTTTTTACTGGAAAAATACACAAGTAAAAACACGGTGTTAGCTAGCGCTCCTCACCGGTCAACTCATCGATAATGCGCCATCCGGCGGCAACTCTCAAGCATTAGATAGCCAATTCAAATGCTGAATCACAGATTGAACTAACTTTGCAAAAAGTGACAAAAAATCGTGATTTACATCACGCATTTAAACAAAAAGCGGGGTATGCTGGATTCACCAAGACGGAAAGACAGAGAGGTAAGTTATATGACATTGAACATTACCAGCAAACAAATGGATATCACTCCCGCAATCCGCAATCACGTCGAAGACCGTCTCACCAAACTGGAAAAATGGCAGACCCAGCTGATTAACCCGCATATCGTCTTATCCAAAGAGCCGCAAGGGTTTGTCGCCGACGCTACCATTACTACGCCTAACGGCCCGCTGGTCGCCAGCGCCAAACATGATGACATGTATACCGCCGTTAACGAGCTGATCGCCAAACTGGAGCGCCAGTTGAACAAAGTGCAGCACAAAGGCGAAGCGCGCCGCTGCAATGCCAGCGTGAAAGACATTGTGCCGGAAGTCACGCAAGAGCAGGAATAACCGTCCGACAGCGATTGCCGCATCAAACGCGCCCGAGGGCGCGTTTTTTGTCGGGTATTTTTGTTGACGGGGTAAAAGCCAGCGGTTACTTTAAAACCTGTTCGCATTAACCTTAGGTAGACCATGCCACGCACACCGTTTTTCTTCGCATTCTTTTTTACCTTCCCCTGACTGGGAGGCGTTTCGTCGTGTGAGAAAGAATGCGAAGACGAACAACAAGGCCTCCTGGAAACAGGGGGCTTTTTTTATGGCTGTTTTACAACGAATAAGAACTGAAGGCGGAAGCTGATTATGACTGACAACCCGTTATTGGTGCTGCGCGAGCGCATCAGCGCACTGGACTTGAAACTGTTGGCCTTGCTGGCGGAACGCCGTGAGCTGGCGATCGAAGTCGGCAAGACCAAGCTGCACTCTCACCGCCCGATCCGTGACAAAGAGCGCGAACGCGATCTGCTGGATGCGCTGATCGCCGCCGCCAAGCCTTACGACCTGGACGGTTTCTACGTCACCCGCCTGTTCCAACTGATCATTGAAGACTCCGTTCTGACCCAGCAGGCGCTGTTGCAGCACCAGCTCAACCCCGTCAGCCAGCATTCCGCCCGCATCGCTTTCCTCGGCCCGAAAGGCTCTTATTCACATCTGGCGGCACGCCAATACGCTGCCCGCCACTTCGATCGGCTGATCGAATGCGGCTGCCAGAAGTTTCAGGATATTTTCGCCCAGGTGGAAACCGGCCAGGCGGACTACGCGATTTTGCCGATCGAGAACACCAGCTCCGGTTCGATAAACGAGGTCTACGATCTGCTGCAACACACCAGCCTGTCGATCGTCGGCGAACTGACTAACCCTATCAACCACTGCGTTCTGATCGCCGGCGACAGCGATCTGAGCCAGATAGAAACCGTCTACAGCCATCCGCAGCCGTTCCAACAGTGCAGCCAGTTCCTTAACCGCTTCCCGCACTGGAAAATCGAATACACTGAAAGCACGGCGGCCGCGATGGAGAAAGTCGCCAAGCTGAATTCACCGAAGGTGGCTGCACTGGGCAGCGAGGCCGGCGGCGCGCTGTACGGGCTGCAGGTGCTGGAACACAATCTCGCCAACCAGCAGCAAAACATCACTCGCTTCATCGTCCTGGCGCGCAAAGCGATCGATGTCTCCGAACAGGTGCCGGCAAAAACCACGCTGATCATGGCGACCGGCCAACAATCCGGCGCGCTGGTCGAAGCGCTGCTGGTATTGCGCGATAACGGCATCATCATGACCAAGCTGGAATCACGTCCGATCAACGGCAATCCGTGGGAGGAGATGTTCTATATCGATGTGCAGGCCAACCTGCGCGCCGAGGCGATGCAAAAAGCGCTGCGCGATCTGGCGCCGATCACCCGCTCGCTGAAGGTGCTGGGCTGTTACCCAAGCGACACCGTGGTGCCGGTCAACCCATCCTGAAACCGTAAAAAAGGGTTCGGCCAAGCCGAACCCTTTATGTTTACTGCCCGCAGTTTTACTGCCGGCTGTCGTTAGCCTGCCGCAACAGCGTGCGGCTCTCCACCAGGAAGCGCTGGGCGTAATCGCCGAACCAATGCTCTACCTTGCGGAAGCTCTCGATAAACGCCTGTTTGTCGCCATGCTCCAACAGCTTTATCGCCTCGCCGAAGCGCTGGTAGTAACGCTTAATCAGCGCCACGTTTTCTTCCGACGACATAATGATATCGGCGTACAGCTGCGGATCCTGCGCGAACAGGCGGCCAACCATCGCCAGCTCCAGCCGGTAGATTGGCGAAGAGAGCGCCAGCAGTTGCTCCAGTTGCACGTTCTCTTCCGCCAGGTGCAGCCCGTAGGCGAAGGTAGCGAAGTGCCGCAGCGCCTGAATAAACGCCATATTCTGATCGTGCTCGGCCGCGCTGATGCGATGCAGCCGCGCGCCCCACACCTGCAACTGTTCAAGCAGCCACTGATACGCCTCCGGCTGGCGGCCGTCGCAGTAGACCACCACCTGCTTGGCCACGCTGCCCACGTCCGGGCCGAACATCGGATGCAGACCGACCACCGGGCCGCTGTGCGCCGCCAACATCGCGTGCAAAGGCCGGTTCTTCACCGACGCCAGATCCACCAGAATACAATCGGCAGGCAGCGTCGGCAGGCGGCTTATCACCTGCTCGGTCACGTGGATCGGCACGCTGACGATCACCATGCCGGCATCCGCCAACAGCTGCTCCGCCTGCGGCCAATCTTCCTGATCCAACACCCTGACCTGATAACCCGACAGCGTCAGCAAGCGATTGAACAACCTGCCCATTTGACCGTTGCCGCCGATAATGACGATCGGCCGCAGCTGCGGGCACAGGGTTTTAAAGCCCTTATCGTTCTCGCTGACGTAAGACTCCCGCATCACGCGGCGCAACACATCTTCGATCAGATCCGGCGGCACGCCGAGATTTTCCGCCTCCCGGCGGCGCGATGCCAGCATCGCGGCTTCGCGCTCCGGTACGTAAACCGGCAGGCCATGACGGCTTTTGACTTCGCCCACTTCCGCTACCAGATGCAGGCGTTTCGCCAGCAGATCCAGCAGCGCTTTATCCACCTCATCGATTTGATCGCGCAGCGCGGTCAGTTCTGCCACCATAACTTACTTTTCTCCCGTGCGGGCCGTCAGCGCAGCGCCGAGTTCCTGATGCATATGGCGCAACAGGGTTTCCGTACTCTCCCAGTTGATGCAGGCGTCGGTGACGGACACACCGTAACGCATGTCTGCACGCGGCTGTTCGGAAGACTGATTGCCCTCATGCAGATGGCTCTCCAGCATAATGCCGGTGATTGAGCGGTTACCCGCCTTGATCTGCTCCACCACGGACTCGGCAACCGCCGGCTGACGGCGATAGTCTTTATTCGAGTTGCCATGGCTGCAATCTATCATCAAGGACGGGTGGAGTCCCGCCTCAAGCATCTGTTTTTCACAGGCCGCAACGTGCTCAGCGCTGTAGTTCGGAGTTTTGCCGCCGCGCAGGATCACGTGCCCATCCGGGTTGCCCTGAGTCTGCAGCAGGCAAACCTGGCCTGCCTGGTTAATGCCGACGAAGCGATGCGGCATGGCAGCGGCGCGCATGGCGTTGATGGCGGTACCCAGGCTGCCGTCGGTGCCGTTTTTGAACCCGACCGGCATCGACAGGCCGGATGCCATTTCTCGGTGGGTCTGAGATTCGGTGGTACGCGCGCCGATCGCCGACCAGCTGAACAAATCGCCCAGGTACTGCGGGCTGTTCGGATCCAACGCTTCGGTAGCCAACGGCAAGCCCATGCCCACCAGATCCAGCAACAGGCGACGCGCGATATGCAAGCCTGCTTCAACGTCAAACGAACCGTCCATGTACGGATCGTTGATCAAACCTTTCCAGCCGACAGTGGTTCTGGGTTTTTCAAAATAGACGCGCATAACGATATACAGCTGATCGCTCAAGTCAGCCGCCAGAGTTTTCAAACGACGGGCGTAGTCCAGCGCCGCATCCGGATCGTGGATCGAACAAGGCCCGCACACCACCAACAGGCGATGATCGCGCCCCTGCAAAATGTTGGCGATGGTGTTACGCGAGGTGGCGATTTCATTTTCGTCGTCGGCGCTGAGCGGGAACTGGTTCTTCAGCTCCTCCGGCGTGATGAGAACCTGTTCTGCACTGATGTGTACGTTATTGAGCGCGTCTTTTTGCATGATGCTATTCCTGTCGTTTGGCGTTATGCGTTGAAATGGAACATTGAGCGTTTCAGGGGTCTACCCTATCACGATATGTAAAGTTTTCAATCCATTTTCCGTAAATAAAAGATTACCGTCATTATCTTGCTTAAACCACCTTTGAGTCAGGGTTGAAAAAATTGTTTTAAATACAACAAATACAACCAATTAAACAAATAATAAACCCATCACCACGCTATAACCCCTCATGCCTAACAAAGCCAATGAATGTAAACATATTTGTACATTAAATTTTACAGCGAGGATGCACGGCCCATCTCGGCACCGACGGTCGGGCGAAGCAGGATCAGCACGAAATGCCGTCGAAAGCGATGAATTTAAGTAGAAGAAAAGCGAATAAATGAGGGATAAAAATTAAAAACTTAAGCTAATGGCGGCTATTTTTGTCGCCGAAATGAACCGATATAATGTGACCGTCATCAACAATAATCACCCTTAACAACTGGATCCAAGATGCTCTCTTCCCGCGCTCGTCGCGCTTTTCCGCTGTATATTTGCTGCTTAACGACTTTCACCAGTGTTTCAGCCCTTGCCGACAATACGCTTTTCACCGCGATGGACGATCCGGCCACCGCCAAGAAACCGTTCGAAGGCAACGTGCAGGCGGGCTACAACGCCCAGTCCGGCAACTCGCAGAGTTCCACTCTGTTGGCCAACACCAACATGACCTGGTTCAACACCGACGCGGCGTACAGCCTGTGGGGGGCGGCCAACAACACCACCTCTTCCAACGTGCGCTCGTCCGAAAAGTATCAGGCCGGCGGCCGTACGCGCTATAACCTGACCGATCGCAACTACCTGTTCGGCCAGGCCAGCTGGCTGAGCGACCGTTTCAACGGTTACGACTCACGCTCCACGCTGACCAGCGGCTATGGCCGTCAAATCCTCAACGGGCCGCTCAGCGACCTGCGGGTGGAATTCGGTCCCGGCGTGCGCCATGACGAATACCATGGCGGCGGCCGCTCGACCAAAGGGCTGGCCTATGGCGCGGCCAACTATTCCTATCAGCTCACCGACAACACCAAGTTCATTCAGGGCGTCTCCGCACTGGCGAACGAAGAAACCACGCTGAACTCGGAAAGCGCGTTGAACGTGGCGATCAACGATCGCTTTTCACTGCGCGTAGCTTACACTGTGACCTACAACAGCAAGCCACCGGCCTCTGCGCCGAAGAACACCGACACGACAACCTCGGTCACGCTGGTCTACGGCCTGTAACCTGCCCGCCCATGATTTCTCGAAGCCCATCATCGATGGGCTTTTTTTATGCCTGCGGCGTCAACGTTAACCAGACCATGCCAAGCGCTTTCAATGCATCCGGAGAACATTGAAAGTCGACGTTGCCGCCGCTGACCCGCACCTGGTTACCCGGTAAACGCGCTATATCGTATACGTCCAGGTTACCGTCGATGTCCACCAGCCAGCGGCCATTGGCGATATGCGTAACGGCCAGATCCACCAGCCAGGATACGCGCCCGCCATCAACATAAGCCGGCTGAGCCACGCCGTCAGGAATCAAAGAACAGTCTGCCGACCACTGCCCCCCCTCTTTCAACTGCCCGGCGAGCAGGCGATATTTCGGTATCGTGCGAACTCCGGATACCGGAACCGCCGATGCGGCATCACCCCACATCTCCCCCTGGCCCGTCGCCAGCCACAGCAGCGAGACGCCTGTATCCAGAGCACAGGTCACCACGATATCGCCGGGGAAGTAGTTGCGGCGGACCCAGGTGCTCATCGTGCCTGAAGAGATACCCAGCAGGTCGCCCAATTCTTTTTGCAGATTGAAACCGTAAGCATCCAAAATGCGGCGCAATACCCCTTTCCCGCCGGAAGCCAAAACGCGATCGTAAAGCGCTTTACCTTGCGCAGATGACGCAGGCTTGCGATTTACTTTTGAATTTGCAAGTTCACCAGTCATCAGCCAGGCCAGGTCTGCTCCCGTAGTTAACGCGCAGTTGATAATGACATATCCGGGAACACTACCCCGCTGTTGCCAACTACTGATGTTATTCGGCGCTATCCCAAGGATTTCACTCAATTCCTTCTGCGTGCCAACGCCATAAGATGAAAGAACTCTCTCAATTACCGCTCCCACGGAGGTGTTGTTGTTTGTTGCATCTTCACGCATATCATCACCGATTAAAAATTAAATTCGCATTTACAAGTCGCATTTTGCGATTTAAAGTACCATCAATTCGCCGTCACTCGGCATGTCGATCGCTTTAGTTAAGATGATGCGACATGGGTAATGAAAATGCAAATACCGCAAGGCGACAAAAATCTTGCGTAATCACTTTGTTTACAGCGTGTTTACTCAAGTTTTCGCCTTTAAACGACGGATAACCAAACCTTGCTTTTGCGAGTATTCATCCATCATCAAATTCAGATAAGGAGGCTGTCATGCTACTGGCCAGCGAGGAGCAACGGGCTATCGGCCTGCGGCGTATTGCTGAAATCCGCCGCACACTGTTTGCCCGGCAACCCAACCATGCCGAAGAGATTTACGACACGGCGCCGCTGCACCTGCGCCATACGTTTTGCTTCCACGCCGGGCTGACTGAACGCTATGTGTGGTTAAAGTTTCACGAAATGGGTTATGCCGAACGGCGGAAAATCGTCGCGGCACTCAATGAACTCATCTCGCTCAGTCAATCGTTGCCGCGCTATATCAGCGAAACAGACTGTCTGTTAACCCCAAAAAAATAACCTTTCGAATCAAGCTGGCGTGCAACCCGCCGGGCACCGCTCGGCCCAAATTCACCCTATTAAATACTGGAAAATATTATGGCTGATACTATTGATATGGCGCAGGAGCGCCAGGCATTGATGCTCGAGAAACAAATTGCGTATGCCAGGCCGGTTGCCACAGCGCCCTCGGCGTTCTGCTGTGCCGATTGTGACGCGGCGATTCCTGTGGCGAGACGCATCGCGATTCCCGGCGTCAGCCGCTGCGTGACCTGCCAGCAGCTATCAGAAGCCAAGCAACGTCATGTCGCTCGCCGTTAAAAATAGGCCGGCGGAGCATCTGCCGGTCAACGTCTCTGCCATACAACACGCAGCGTACGGTGATTACGCCTATCCATGGAATGCCCCACGACGTGCGATAGGACGCGAAGCGGCGCTGAATCGCGACCAACTGCGCCAATGGCAAGCGATACTGCAGTGCATTCATGACCTGCCTTATTATTTGCGCACGCCGTTCCTTGAGCGCCACCGCCAACTGCTCAGCCAGAAGGGAGCCTACGCCGCCTGGCATTATCTGGTGCGAGTTTTCCATCGGCGGATATGGCCACGCATTCAGCAGGTAAATAATAATTTCGGTTTGGATCAACGCAAATCACTGCACTTTGGCAGCGAAGCGGACAGCTATAGCGCACTGCCCGCGCTGGGCGATAAAGCGCTGGAGCAGTTGGCGCGGCGTATCGGGGGCCAACTTTCTGCGCTCTACCAGAGTGAATGTGACGCCTTGCTGGCGAAGCACGGCAATAATGCAGAGATCCTGCTACACGCGGATATACAGCGCCGCCTCTATCGCCAAATCGCCACGATGGCCCGCGCCTTCAATATCCAGCCCATGCACTGGCGCTGTTATCGTAAAGGCAAGTTGGACAGCGAGCGGGCAATTGCGGCGCTGTCGCGCCTGACCGACGATCGCTGGTGGCTGCGGCGTCTCAAAATGCAACGCATGCAGTGGCGCGAGGCGCTGCAAATCGCGATAGGCAACGTCCGCAACAACACGTCACCTTATGCCAGCAGACAGGCCCTTCACGATGTCAAGGCTCGGCGTCAATCGAACCTCGATTATCTTCACCGTTGCGAGCTGGAAAACGTCGCCACGGGCGAGCGCGCCGATCTTATGGATAAAGTGCTCGGCAGCATCGCCAATCCCGCCATTCGTCGTATGGAGTTGATGAATACCCTCGCCGGTATAGAAACCTACGCCACTCGCAACGGCCACTGCGGGTTGTTTATCACGTTGACGACGCCGGCACGCTTTCACCCTATCCAGCATGTCGGCACACGAGGCAAAATGCGCTTCAATACACGCTGGCAAGGACAAGCCCTAACACCGAAGGATGGCCAGCGTTATCTGGTTGCCCAGTGGGGGAAAATGCGAACCGCCTTCAAGGATCGCCGTCTGCAGGTCTACGGTATGCGAGTGGTTGAGCCTCATCATGACGGCACGCCGCACTGGCATCTGATGATGTTCACTCCACAAATGCAACGTCAGGCAGTGCTTGACATCATGCAGCGTTATGCGCTGCAACAGGATGCAGCAGAACCTGGCGCCCAACAACATCGTTTCCAGAGCAAACACCTCAACCGGGGTGGCGCAACCGCCTATCTGGCCAAATATGTCGCAAAAAACCTCGATGGATATGCATTGGAGGAAGAGC
Source organism: Serratia sp. CY37869 (assembly GCF_052168895.1). Lineage (NCBI taxonomy): Bacteria > Pseudomonadati > Pseudomonadota > Gammaproteobacteria > Enterobacterales > Yersiniaceae > Serratia > Serratia sp. CY37869. The sequence continues at coordinate 578,294 of NZ_JBJNLU010000004.1, read as the reverse complement.
TCGATCGCGAAACCGGCGCCCCGCTGAGCGATACCGCCCGCGCGGTCAGCGCCTGGGCCGCCACCTGGCGCATCCCCCAGTTTCATCCCTTCGGCCTGCCCGGTCTCGGGGTCTACCGCGAATGTCGACGTATTCGCGGCCAAAACCTGACGCCGCAGTTTGACGCCGGCACCGAAGCCGTGCGCGCCGCTGCCGACGCCGGCGACTTTGCCGGTTACATACAGGCGCAAGGCGGCGCCAATGTGCCACGCAGCCACCAGTGGGTGCGTGTCGCGCGCGAAGCCTCAGAAACCCGGAACGCTTATGACGAGCCCGTCACAAAAGTTGTCGGCATTTATGCACCGCATTTGGGAATTGAGCGGGTATACCGAACGCGCACCGTGCAATGGCGGATCGTCGCTAAAACACTCGCCGCCGCGACGCCTTGGAGTTCTGGCAATAACTGTGGAACGCGCGCTCTTTACTTGCCGCCGGCACCCGCGCCGTCGGCTCGTTTGACGCCGCCACAGCGGCAGCATTGTCTGAATATTGCCCGCAAACTTCGAGGTATTGGCATAGAACCGCAACGCTGGCAGTTGGAGGTTCTCGCACGCGGCGGCAAAATTCATTTTGACGGCCTCCTTGTACAATTTCCGCTAATCAATGATTGGCCGTATTTTTACTGCACAAATGATAAGTCCAACCATTGACGCCTTTAGCGTTTTGCTTAATACTGTATAAATACACAGTATAATCAAGAGAGGGCAAAAACAGTGGAAATTATGGATAAACAACAAGTAACACTGTCCCGCATCCAATTCATCGCCGATGTTTCACAGGCTGCGCAATGCAGTGCCTCCGAGTTTCTGATCGCCATGTCGCTGATCTCCGATTTGGCCAGTCAGGTGCTGCCGAACAATGATTATCAAGAAATATTTTATCCCGCTGACGAACACCCCCCCTGCTAATCCCTCCAGCCAAACGTTTTTCATCCCCCCGCCGCCGGCGGGGTTTTTATTTCTGCCGGCGGCACTTTTGCGCCTCAGTTGTGCCATCTCATCCACAACCCCCTCGCGTTGCCCCTCCCTCCCACGCGCGCGAAACTGAAGATATCCGGGGCCACAGCCCTCTCTCCCAACGCTATCGCAGGATGGTAATGATGAAAATTTATGCACAACAAGGTGACACCATTGATGCGATTTGCTGGCGCTACTACGGCAGCACGCAACGCCAGGTGGAACAAGTCTATCTGGCTAACCGTGGCCTCGCCGATCTGGGGCCCCTGCTGCCGCACGGTCAACCGGTGGAATTGCCGGACCTGCCTGCGGCGGCCCAACGAGAAACCGTCAAATTGTGGGATTAAGCGATGGAGAAACTCACTTCAACCCTTGCCTATTTCGTCGCGGCTTGCCTGGCCTGGTTAGGGAGCCACTCTGCACAGGACATTGCCATCCTGGTCGGCGCCGCAGTCGGCGTCGGTACCTTTGCAGTGAATTGGTACTACCGGCGTAAAAGCTACCAGTTGCTGAAATCGCTAAAAAAAAACGGCCTGAAACGCGGAGTCTACGATGAGCTCACTCGCTAAACGCTGCAGCGTGGCGGCTATTTTAACCCTCGCTGCCCTGCTGCCTCAGTTCAATACGCTGAAAACCTCTGAGCAAGGTTTGCGCCTGATCGCCGATTTCGAAGGCTGCCGGCTTTCACCCTACCAATGCAGTGCCGGCGTCTGGACCAACGGCATCGGCCACACCGCCGGCGTGAAGCCGGGCGCCGTCATCAACGAACGCCAGGCGGCCGCCCATTTGATCGACGATGTACGCGCCGTAGAGCGCGGCCTCGCGCGCTGTATGGATGTCAAGATGCCGCAGCCGGTTTACGACGCCGTCAGCGCTTTCGCTTTCAACGTCGGCGTCAACGCCGCCTGCAATTCAACGCTGGCCACCTTTGTCAAACGTCGTCAGTGGCAGGCGGCTTGCGATCAACTGCCTCGTTGGATTTATGTCAACGGCGTCAAAAACAAAGGACTGGAGCGCCGCCGCACGGCCGAACGTGCGCTATGTCTGAGCGGCATCTCACGCTGATCGTTTTTCAACAAACGCCCACTCAAACCGCTCCCTTTTTCAGGAGATACATCATGTTAAAACCCGAACAGCTCCGTGCCGCACTGTTCAATGCCATTCCCGTATTGCAGCAAAACCCCGAACGATTGCGCCTTGGCATTGCTAACGGCCGCGTGATCTCAACGCTCGCCCCCTCGCTGTCCTTCGAATATCGCTATCAGCTCAATCTGGCGCTGGATGGGCCGTCAGCTGACGACGACCGGGTCATGGTCGCCGTACTGGCCTGGCTGCGCAGCCACCAACCAGACCTTCTTGCCAATCCGGACAAGCGTAAAAATGATTTTTCGTTTCAGAGGGATATAGACACGCCGAACCAGTTGATATTGCAGCTGCAACTCACCGAACGCATCCGGGTGGAACTGCGCGATGGCGCATTGCATATCACCCCGCTGGCTGAACCTCCCGAACCGGAGAACATCGTTCGCTTCACCCAGGTTTATCTACACGGAGAGTTACTCAGCGAATTTGGTCAGCCGTAGCGCCCTACAGGCAGCTTCGGTTGTGCCGGCGGCAGCCAAACGCCGTCGCGTTGTCCCCCTTTTCATCCAGCGGCATTCTTGAGACATGAACACAGACAACTTCGATATTCAGCGCCTGGTGCGCAACCTGATACGGATCGGGACCGTCAGCGAGCTCGACCTGGAACGCGGGCGCTGCCGCGTCGCCACCGGCGGCAATCTTACCGACTGGCTCAACTGGCTGACCGGACGGGCCGGCGACGCACGCAGCTGGTGGGCGCCCAGCATTGGTGAACAGGTCTTGGTGCTGTCACTTGGCGGGGAACTTGAAACCGCTTTCGTGTTGCCCGGCGTATTTTCCGATGCTCACCCCGCACCGTCGGCCTCAGCACAGGCGGCGCATATCGCTTTTCCTGACGGTGCAGTGCTCGAATACGAGCCGGCTACCGGGGCGCTTAAGGCCGTCGGCATAAAAAGCGCCACCATTGAAGCCGCCGAGCGGATCACTCTGACGGCGCCAAACATCACCTGTATCGCCAGCGGAAAAATTACGCTGGACGCTCCCGAAGTGGAGTGTACCCAGCAACTCACTACCGGCACCATCGCCATCCATCAGGGCGGCTCGATGACCGGCGATCTCAATCACACCGGTGGCAGCATCAGCTCTAACGGCATTGTGGTGCATACCCACACCCACGGTGGAGTGCAAAACGGCGGAGGCCAAACGGACAAACCAGCATGAACAACGCGAAATTTCTTGGCATGAATCGCGGCAACGGCCGCGCAATCGCCGATCTCGAGCACATTCGCCAGTCGGTGAGCGACATCCTGATTACGCCTATCGGCTCACGCGTCATGCGCCGCAGCTACGGTTCGTTGCTGTCCGAGTTGCTGGATCAGCCGCAAAACGACGTTCTGCGATTGCAAATGATGGCGGCCTGCTACAGCGCACTGCTGCAGTGGGAACCACGCATTCGGTTGACGGGCATCAGTTGCAACACCACCTTTGACGGAAAAATGGTGGTCGACATTACCGGCAACCGCACAGATACGCCGGATGCCTTTTCTCTTTCTATTTCAGTGAGCTGACACCATGGCAACCATTGACCTGAGTTTATTACCCGCCCCGACGGTGGTGGATCCTCTCGATTACGAATCGCTGCTGGCCGATCGCAAGGCCACGCTGATTTCCCTTTACCCGGAAGAGCAGCGCGAAGCCATCGCCCGCACATTGGCGCTGGAATCGGAGCCGATCGTCAAACTGTTGCAAGAAAATGCTTACCGCGAACTGCTGTTACGCCAGCGCGTGAATGAAGCCGCAAAGGCCGTGATGCTGGGTTATGCCAGCGGCAGCGACCTCGACCAACTGGGCGCAAACTTCCAGGTGCGACGCCTGGTGGTGCAACAGCCGGATGACAGCGTCATCCCGCCCTTGCCGGCGGTCATGGAATCGGATAGCGATTTCCGCGTGCGCATCCAGCAGGCATTCGAAGGCTTAAGCGTGGCTGGATCCAGTGGCTCTTACGAGTATCACGGTCGTTCCGCCGATGGCCGGGTCGCCGACGTTTCCGCAATAAGTCCGAGTCCGGCCAACGTGCTGATTTCCGTACTGTCACGCGAAGGAGACGGTACCGCCAGCGCCGAACTGGTGGCGATCGTCGATAAAGCGTTGAACGATGAAGATGTGCGCCCGGTGGCCGATCGCGTCACCGTCCGCTCTGCCAACATCATCAGCTACAACATCGATGCCGTACTGTACCTCTACCCTGGCCCTGAAGCAGAACCGGTGCGTCGCGCTGCCGAAGCCAAACTGAAAAATTACATCAGCGCCCAGCACCGTTTAGGCCGTGACATTCGCTTGTCGGCAATCTACGCCGCACTGCATGCCGAAGGGGTGCAACGCGTTGAATTGAAGACCCCGCAGGCCGACATCGTATTGGACAAAACCCAGGCGTCACATTGCGCTTCTTATCGTCTGACGGTGGGAGGCTCCGATGAGTAACCGTCTGCTGCCGGTCGGCTCTTCCCCGCTGGAGGTCGCGGCTGCGGCCGCCTGTGCCGAACTGGCCGCCATGCCGGTGCCGCTGCGCGATCTGTGGGATCCAGCCACCTGTCCGGTCAATCTGCTGCCGTACCTGGCCTGGGCCTTCTCGGTCGATCATTGGGATGAAACCTGGACGGAAGATGCCAAACGCAGCGTCGTAGCCGCCGCTTTCTTCATCCACCGTCACAAGGGCACCATCGGCGCTATTCGCCGCGTGGTGGAACCGTTGGGTTACCTGATCAAACTGCGCGAGTGGTGGGAAACCAACGGTGAGCCCGGCACCTTTACGCTGGATATCGGCGTGTTGGAGAACGGTATCACCGAAGAGATGTATCTGGAAATGGAGCGGATGATCGCCGATGCCAAGCCGGTCAGCCGCCATCTGACAGGCCTGGCGCTGAACCTCGAAGCCGCTGGCGCAATCGACGTCGCCGGCGGTCAATATGATGGAGAGCTTACTACCGTGTACCCCGACTATGCCAGTCTCGCCCTGCAAATGCTGGAGGGACATTACCAATTCTTGCAACGCAATACCGGCACCACGCTGGACTCGACTCAGCAACACTTCGTGTTCAACGACGAACATGTTTTGGCCGATTCCCGTCATGAACGCGAGCTGTCGCGCATGGCGGGGCTGCCGAACGACGCCACCACCGAAGGACAGGCTCTGCAGATCCTTGGCTATGCCCATGCGTATCTGGCGACCGGAGAACAAAAATATTTGGATCAGGCCATCGCCTGTTTTGACGCCTATGTGACCTACTTTTACGACGGTGCGCCGATCCCTGACAGCCCTCAACGCTGGATCGCCAACTGGATCGTCAACGCCAAAGAGCCAGTGCCCGCCAATTGGCCGGTCGATACGAGGGATCCGACGCATAGCGGTTTCAAAGGTATTCCGCTAACGTTCAACAAGGGCCGTACGCAGATCCCTCACGGCGCGCCCTACTGGGGTGAATATCTCGATATCGCTACTTTCGCCTTCGACGGCGCGCTGGCCTGGGATGCCGTCAACGCCCAGGTGCGCGCGGTCAATGCCGCCGGTGAAATCGACTGGAATAACGCCGGTACACGCTATGACGTGGACTGGATCATCAATTGGCAGGGTTACCAGATCGGCGCCGACGGCGAGATCCTGGCCAAAGGGCTGCCCGCTGAACAAATCGGTACGGTGCAATTAAAAGACGCCACGCTCGGCGGCAATCACAAGCTGAATTTCGCCAATCGCCAACCGGTCGAACACGGCGGCGTGTTAATCGAACGCAATCAGGTACAGCATAACCGTCCGCTGCATGTGCCGGTCCCGCACAACGCCATGGGCAACGCGGCCGATGCCGAGCTGTGGTTTGCCGACGCCTGCTATCTGCTACACAGCATCACCGGCGAGCAGCGCTATTTCAACGCCTGGAAAAGCGTTGAATTCACCGCGATGGAATATACCGATATTGATGCGCAGGATAAGTTCTTTCGCCAGAGCCGCAGCGCCAATACGCCGTTTACCGACGGCATCTCCTACGATTGGTCATACCCTTCCGGTGCGCCGGTAAGCTACGGCCGCAGCGCCGAAGGCATGATCACCATTCGCAAAGAGATAGCATCGCAACAATCGCTGGAACAACAGGCAATCTGGTTCCGCATTAATCGCCAGTCAAAAATCCGCACCTGCTTTGGCGGCGTCGACGATCAGAATCAGCCGATCTCCTGCAAAATACAGCTGTCTATAGCACCGGAAAAAAACGCGGCGAGCACCACGGAATGGGGCATCGGTCTGCCGCAGTCGCTCCAACCTCAGGTAAAAACTTACGACATCGCGCTCAGCAGCCTGGCGGCGCTGACGAAAGAAGACGGCAGCGACTATCTGCTGGCCGATCTGCGCGCAGTGACCGACTACGGCGGTTGCGCGATCGCCAGCCAATTTGAGGAACAGGTTTACGACAGCCGCAGCGCGACAGTGATCCAAGCCCGTTTCCCCAATGACGACGCCGGCATGGTGATCGGCGCCTGGTTGACCGCAGAGGAAAGTTTCCCCGTTACGCAGTTGGTCTATCGCGCGGACGCCGACTTCAACCTGCGGCTCGAAGATGATGACAAATGGCGCTGGTATTGGATGCTGCCCGCCACCGGCGGCAAATGGCAAATCGCAAATTTCGCCCCGCAAGCGGCTACGCTGAGCGGCTATCAGCCGGACCATCAGGATGTCGAGCCCAAACCGGCTGCACCTCGCTTCAGCCGCGTCAAGCAAGTAACCATTCTGCAAGACGGAAATGTACCGGACGCCACGTTCAGCTACTACGTACTGAACGACATTCCACCGACGCTCAACGCCGATGACGGCTACACGATCCGCTATCGCATCACGTTCCAGGCGGCACACCCCTACACCGCGCTGTTGGGAGACTGCACCCTCCTGAATCACCGCCGCGACGGCCTGTTCTGTACGCCGGGCGTCATGCCGTTCTCCAACATTTATCAGGCGGACAGCCAACAGTTCGATGGTTGGCACGGCATGCCTTATCCGGGCTACCAGTACCCGTTCATTTTCGTGCACGCCGCCGCCGATCCCGACGGGGTGATGCTCAACAACATGGTCGAGTTTCTGTGGCAGTCGCAGCAGTGGTATCAGCAGCAATTCGGCGTGCTGGGCCCCAGCGCATCGGCCTATATCTGGAACCGTTGGGACAATCTGAGTTACGGTCCGGCGGATACCTGGACCATGTATCACTGGGGTGACGGCACGGCCTGGTCCGGCTATCAGCCACGCGCCTTCTTCGGTGCCGCGCGCGCCTGGCTCGAGTTACAGCAGGCGAGCAAAACGCCACCGCTCAAGCTGGTGGAATATGTCGAAAACTGGCTGCGCTGGCTGATTGATTTTACCAATGACGCCGGCGGTGTCACGCCGACCGATTTCCCGATGGCCGGCCTGCCGCAGCCCGATGCACAGGATTTTACCGGCCACATGTGCGGCCTGTGGCTGGCTGGCGCGGTGCTGGCAAGAATGGCCGGCAGTGAAATTGAGGGCCTCGAACACTTTATCGAACAATGCGTTACGGAATTACAAAGACATTACCTCTCCACCGGTGACGTGATGGACGGCGGCTGGTCGCCCGCGCCGCGTCTCGGCACCGATAACGGCATGTTCTTCGGCTTTTGGTCAGGCGAGATCCTGCGCGGATTGAGTCTGTATGTGATGTATAAAAACGGCCTTACCTACCCGGCCGGCAAACAGAAGAGAACCACACCATGACAGCAAAATACCGCGCCCTGCTCACCGAACAGGGCAAAGCGCTGCTGGCTAACGCTGCAGCAACCGGCCAAAAGCTGGAAATTACGCATATGGCGGTCGGCGACGGCGGCGGTTCGCCAACGCAGCCCGATGAAAGCCAGACCAAGCTGGTGAACGAAAAACGGCGCGCCGAGCTGAATTCACTGCAGATAGATACCGGCAACAGCAACCAAGTGATCGCTGAACAAGTGATCCCGGAGGACGTTGGCGGTTGGTGGATCCGCGAGCTGGGGCTGTATGACAAAAACGGCGTGCTGGTGGCGATCGCCAATACGCCCGACACCTACAAGCCGCAGTTGACCGAAGGTGCCGGCCGCACCCAGGTCGTGCGCATGGTGCTTCTGGTAAAAGGCGACGCCAATGCGGCGATCGTCGCAGACAAGACCGCCTTACTGGTCTCGCGCGATACGCTGAGTGCAGCCATTGCCGAACATGCCCGCTCGCGCAATCATCCTGACGCCACCTTGCTGGCAAAGGGTTTCACTCAATTGAGCAACGACAGCAATAGCGGTAGCGAAACGCTGGCCGCTACCCCGAAAGCCGTCAAAGCGGTTAACGATGCCTCGCTGAAAATCGCGGCGAACCTGAAAGACCTGCCAAACAAGTCCGTCGCGCGCGGCAACCTGGAGCTGGGTACTGCCGCCACACGCAACGTCGGCGCGCAAAAAACCAACCTGATGGAGGTGGGCGCGTTCGGTTTGGGGGGGGGCCCGATACATCGCGAAGACGCTCTGAGCAACCGTGGCGAAATCTATCGGGTTACGGGTGCATCGAAAAATGCGCCGGGCGGCGGTGTTTATGGCGTCTTGAACCTGCCGTGTGACGGCGGCCCTTCCAGCGGCTATCTGGCGATCCAGCCTAATGGATCATCTTACATCGGCACGTCCACGACCCCTGACAAACCGCTGAACTGGTACCGAATTTACACTACCGGCTTTAAACCGACGGCCACAGACGTCGACGCCTACAGCAAGGCGGAAGCCGACGGGAAGTTCGTCAAACAGAGCGGCGATACCATTACCGGCGCTTTAACGGTCAATGGAGCGATTGAGAGTAAATCCGGCCTCACTACACCCTCTTTAGCCGTAAATGGCAGCGTAACCATCGCCGGAGCGTTGACCACAAAAGCCGGTGTCGAGCTGTTCGGTACCACCCCCTATCTGGATTTTCATTACGGCAATAGCAACGGTGACTTCGATGTCAGACTCATCAATGACAACAAAGGCACCTTAGCCTTTCACGGCAATGAATATTACGTCAATGGCAAGCTGAGCGCGACGGGTGATGCCTGGATAGGCGGAAAGGCCAATATCAACGGTATGGCCGCTTTTTATAGTTCTGATTTTATTACTAAACAAGGAAATCTTACTCATCCCGACGGCAATCGCCAAACAAACGGTATGCGTCTACAGGGGCAAGGTAATCTGCTCGTCGATCTTTACCACTATGAGAAGGTCGGGAGCCACCATGAGTTCGGTATCCATGTTGCCAACGGCGGGGCCGATGGCTGGTTCAGCTTCCGTAATAACGGTGAACTCCGCGCGAACGGCACCTTATTTGCTGCAGGTGCCGCTTATCAAACAGACGGCAATATTAACGGCGGCATTTGGGGAGGCTATTTAAGCAACTATCTCAATCACAACTTTGTGCGGGATGTTCGCCTGGGTAATGTGGAAAGTATCGCTACCTGGCGAGGCCCCGGCTATTCGGATAGCGCGGGTTATGTCCTGACCGGCGCAGCAAACAACAACGTGGATGAATACATCGACGTAATTTTCCGTCGTCCGCTGCAAAAACACATTGGTGGCAATTGGGTTACCGTCTGGAGCGTATAATGATGAATAACATGAAAAACTTTACCCTCGCCGCGCCGGAAACGGTAGAACAGAAACAGCTGGCCGCCTCGCACGGTGTTTTGTTTTTAAAATCCGATGCCGGGGAAGACTGGTATGAATGTCAAAAAAGCTTCCGTCCTGAGACGGTAAAACTGATGTATGACAAGGACGGGATCATTCGTTCAATCACCGCGAAACCGAATGCCGAAGGCCATTATGACGTTTCCGGATTTTTCCCAGAAAATATGAGTGTGGCGGAGGTCGAAAACTTGCCGGAAGGCGCTGATATCAACGGCCGCTGGATTTTTGATGGAGAAAACATCATACCAAGATCGTATTCAACTCAGGAGCTACGGCAACAGGCCGCCAATAAAAAACAAGAGTTGATTAAGCAAAGTTCGCTGCAGATAGAAACGCTTAACGACGCTACTGACCTGGGAATGGCGAGCGAAGAGGAACTGCGGCTGCTGACCCGCTGGAAAACCTACCGCGTATTGCTTAATCGGGTCGATCCCGAAGCGGCCCCGGATATCGACTGGCCGCAACCACCGCAATAACGTCGTTCAACGCCCCGCCCGGGGCGTTTTTTTTCTTTATTTTTCCTGCTGTTGTACCAGTTATCCCACACCCCGAATGAGATGCGGCACCACCTCCCAACAGGCATGCTGTCATCACCAACCACAAACGGAGTAATGCTATGGGTGACTATCACCACGGCGTGCGTGTCCTCGAAATCAACGAAGGCACCCGCGTAATTTCCACCGTCTCGACGGCCATTGTCGGCATGGTTTGTACCGCAGAAGATGCCGATGCAACCCTGTTTCCTCTCAACACCCCGGTGCTGATTACCGACGTCCTGGCCGCCAGCGGCAAAGCAGGTAAAAAAGGGACGCTGGCGCGTTCGCTGCTGGCGATCGCCGAGCAGACTAAGCCGGTAACCGTCGTGGTACGCGTGGCGGAAGGGAAAGACGAGGCCGAAACCACGTCCAATATCATCGGTGGCGCCGATGAAAACGGTAAGTACACCGGCATGAAAGCGCTGCTGGCCGCTCAGGCCGAGCTGGGCGTGAAACCGCGCATTCTGGGCGTACCGGGCCATGATAATCAGGAAGTGGCGACCGCGTTGGCCGGCATCTGCCAGCAGCTGCGCGCTTTCGGCTATATCAGCGCTTACGGCTGTAAAACCGTGTCCGACGCCATCAAATATCGCGCCAACTTCAGCCAGCGCGAACTGATGCTGATTTGGCCGGACTTCATCAACTGGAATACCACCACCAACAGCAGCGACATCGCCTTCGCCACCGCTCGTGCACTGGGGCTGCGTGCCAAGATCGACCAGGAGACCGGTTGGCATAAAACCTTATCCAACGTCGGCGTCAACGGTGTGAGCGGTATCTCGGCCAGCGTATTTTGGGATCTGCAAACCGCAGGCACCGACGCCGATCTGCTGAATGAAGGTTGCGTCACCACCCTGATCCGCAAAGATGGCTTCAAGTTCTGGGGATCTCGCACCTGCTCCGACGAGCCGCTGTTCCAGTTTGAAAACTATACCCGCACCGCGCAGGTATTGGCCGACACCTTGGCCGAAGCTCATCTGTGGGCGGTTGACCGTCCGCTTACCCCGACGCTGATCCGCGACATGATCGACGGCATCAAGGCCAAGTTCCGCGAACTGAAATCCGCCGGTCTGATCATCGACGGTGACTGCTGGTATGACGAAAGCGCCAACGACAAAGAGACCCTGAAGGCTGGCAAGCTGTTTATCGATTACGACTACACCCCGGTACCGCCTCTGGAGGATCTGACTCTGCGTCAGCGCATTACCGATCGCTACCTGGCGAACTTCGCCGCATCCGTGAACAGCTAAGGAGACTGAAGCATGGCACTGCCAAAAAAACTGAAATACCTGAACCTGTTTAACGACGGCTTCAACTATATGGGCGTGGTTTCCTCAATGACGCTGCCGAAACTGACACGCAAGCTGGAAAAATTCCGCGGCGGCGGCATGAGCGGCGCAGCCTCGGTGGACTTCGGCCTGGACGACGATGCGCTGGTGGTGGAATGGACCATGGGCGGCATTGACGAACTGGTGCTCAAGCAATGGGGCCGCGTCGATGCGGTACCGCTGCGCTTTACCGGCTCTTTCCAACGCGACGATACCGGCGACGTCTCTGCGCTCGAAGTGGTGATGCGCGGCCGTCATAAAGAGATCGACAGCGGCGACTTCAAGCAGGGTGAAGATACCGAAACCAAAGTTTCCACCGACTGCACTTACTTCAAGTTGAGCATCGACGGCAAAGAGCTGATCGAGATCGATACCGTCAACATGATCGAAAAAGTCGACGGCGTAGATCTGCTGGCAGCGCACCGCCGCGCCATCGGCCTGTAATTTTTCACCTCAAACGGCCAGCCCCGCGCTGGCCCCCTTTTTCCGACTGAAAACTGGATACCCCATGGAACTGAATGCATCCCAGGAAAACACCGTCGTCCTGAATACTCCGATTAAACGTGGCGATAGCGAAATCACTCGCGTGCAAGTGACCAAGCCGAATGCCGGCAGCCTGCGCGGCATCGGTCTGGCCGCGCTGGCCAACGCCGATGTCGATGCGTTGATCACTATTCTGCCTCGGGTCACCTACCCGAACCTGACCAAGGAAGAGTGTGCCCGTTTGGAACTGCCTGACCTGATTGCGCTGGCCGGCCAGGTGATCGGTTTTTTGTCGCCGACATCGGCCGAGTAACGGTCGATCCTACTCTGACAGTAGATGACCTGATGGCGGATATCGCGGTGATTTTCCACTGGCCGCCGTCAGAAATGAACGGCATGACGCTGGCGGAGCTGATCGGCTGGCGCCACAGAGCGCTGCAACGTAGTGGAGTAAAAACAGATGAGTAACAGCAGACAGGAGCTGGAGTCACAAAACGAGATTGTCATCGGGCTTCAAGCGATAGCCAAGCAGAGCAAAGAACTGATGAGGCAGTTGCGCAGGCCCACCGGGGATAAAAACCTGTACAACAGTCTGGGACAGGATATCCAACGAGCAGAGAAAAAAGTCAAACATCTGCGCCGGCAGGAAAATGACATCGACGCTTTCCAAAAGACGAACCAGTCGCTGGCTGAGACCAATAAGTTGCTGGCAGCGTCGCGCAAAAAATCCGCCGCGCTGGCAATGCTGACGAAAGATCGCGAGCCAAGCCAGCGTTCCCGATTTATGAACAAAGAGATTGCTCAGGTCGCGGAGACGATAAATGCCCTGGAAAAGAAACGTGATCTCCTCGCCGCAATCGATAAAAGCCAGCGCCATCATCTTACCCAGCAAGGGATTAATCTACAATCGCTCGGCAATGAGCGCAAAAATCTGCGTGACGGCAGAATTAATGCCGGCGCCGCTATCGTTACCCTAAAAGAACAACGGCAATCGATAGCGCAGGAGCGCTATCGATCCGCACAGGCAGGCAATCAAGCGCGCCTAGACAAGCTGGAAAAATTACGCAACACCAGCAGCGCAGGCTTTTCTGTCGCCAAAAGTGCCGCCATAGGGGGAGCTAACCTGCTGGCGCCGGGAATCGAATTTGAAAAACAGCTTTCTCAACTGCGGGCACAGCTGAATCTGGGCAAGTCCGATCCGCAGCTCACGGCTCTCGAGCAGCAGGCTCGCGGTATGAGCCAATCCGGTTATACCCCGGATCAAGCCCTACAAGCGCAAACAGCGCTGGCAAAACAAGGGTTGAATGCCAAGGAAATTTTAACGGCTTCGCCAGCCGCACTGACACTCTCCGCTGCGACGGGCAGCAGCGTCAACGAAATCGTCGCAACGATGACGGAAATGCAGCGCAGCTTCAATCTGGGCCCCGATCAATTCGATCGTATTGCCGATGTATTGGCGCTGGCCAGCAATCAATATGGCATGGATGTTCGGGCCGTTGGTGCAGCCATGAAAAGTAAAGCCACAACAGGTGCCGATATCTTCAGTGCGGCGCAACAGATTGCGCCTTTGGGCAGAGAAAAACTCCAGGCCAACCAGGTTGCCGGCTCAGCGCAGCACTTGGTCACCGTCAAAGGCGACAATATAGAGGGTGATATCCAAAAGCTTTTTGCCTCATGGGATAGCCTGAGAATCAACTTGTTTACCGGCCAAAACGCAGCCCTGCGGGAACTGACCCAAACGGCGACAGAGTGGCTGGTAAAACTGAATACCTGGATAACCAATAATCCGGCGTTAGCCGGCACCTTGCTGCAGGTCGCCGGTGGGCTCACGTTATTGCTCGGCGGCCTCAGCGGCGTCAGCCTGGTCGCCACCCAGGTACTCTCAGGGTTCTCTATTATCAGCGGCGCGATCCTAAAGGCCGGGCAAGCCATGATGTGGCTGGGGCGTATAGCGATGGCCAACCCGCTGCTGGCCATTGTCGGCCTGGTTGCGCTTGCCGCTTTCACCCTGATTGAAAACTGGGACAAGGTCGGCCCCTTCTTTAGCCACCTTTGGGAGCAGATATCGGCAGGGTGTGAGGCGCTGAAGAATTACATTTCAGACACCATTGATGGCTGGATAAAACAACTGACTTCATTGACCGAATATCTTCCCGACTGGATGCAATTTGGCGATAAGAGCGGCACCTCTGGCAATGCCGAAAACGGCAGCGCCTGGTTTGCCGGCAAGTTCGATCGCGGGGGAGACATTCCTGCCGGACAATTCGGCATTGTAGGTGAAAACGGTCCTGAGTTGGTCAGCGGCCCCGTTCAAGTGACCGGCCGCCGCCATACGGCCGCCATGTCGGCGGCTTTACTGTCGCTCAGCGCGCCTGTAATGCCGGCCTCACCGGTAGCAGGTTCGCCGGTAACCCAAATCCAGGTTCCGTCGGTCACTATCAACATCACTGCCGGCGCCGGTCAGAATGAACAAGACATCGGCCGCGAAGTCGCGCGGCAATTTGAATTGCTTGCTCATCGCCAAGCGGCAAACGCCCGCAGTCGGATGAGTTAATCTCGCGAATAGGAGAAATATGATGATGCTGACCCTCGGCATGTTTGTTTTTATGTTGAAAACCGTGCCTTATCAAAGCATGCAACGCAGCGCCAATTACCGCTGGCCGACCCTGCCGCGCATCGGCCAGCGCCCTGCCGCGCAGTTTCTGGGAGTAGACAATGAGAAAATAACGCTGACGGGAGTCTTGGTACCGGAAGTAACCGGAGGGACATTATCATTGATGGCGCTTCAGCTCATGGCTGCCCAAGGCAGAGCCTGGCCGCTGATCGAGGGCAATGGAACTATTCATGGGATGTATGTCATTGAAAGCATAGTCGACACGAAAACCCAGCTTTTCTCGAACGGCAGCGCGCGACAGATAGAGTTTACGATCAATCTGATGCGCGTTGATGAATCGCTGATCGCCATGTTCGGCGATCTGCGCCAACAAGCCTCTGACCTTGCCGATAAAGCAGGTCAGGCTGCGGCGCGGCTCGGGGAGATGCTGCCGTGATCACGCAAACCCCCGTCCCTATTGGCGCGCTCATTGCGCCAGACTATGCCCTGTTTTTACAGCAAGCGGACATCACGGAGGCTTTCCGCCACCGTCTGCTCTCATTGACGTTAACCGATAATCGCGGTTTTACCGCGGATCGATTGGATCTTGAGCTCGACGATGCGGATGGGCAAATCGCCATGCCCAAACGCGGCCAAACGCTCACCGTGAAGCTCGGCTGGAAAGGACAAGCCTTGATCGACAAAGGCAAGTTTATCGTTGATGAAATCGAACATCGTGGCGCACCGGATAAACTCGTCATTCGGGCCCGCAGCGTCGACTTTCGAAACTCGATGAACGTGGCGCGAGATCATTCCTATCACGATCGCACCCTTGGTGACATCGTCAACGAAGTGGCCAACCGTAACCGGATGGGGCATACGCTGGCGGCAGGACTGGCAGAGATCAAAATCACGCACATCGATCAGTCTCAGGAAACGGATGTCGCCTTTCTTACCCGGCTGGCGACCATGAATGGTGCCGTCGCCGCCATTAAAAATGAACGCCTGCTGTTTCTGGTCCCAGGTTCCGGTCTAAGCATCTCGGGCAAACCTCTGCCGTCACTGACTTTGGAACGCAGCGATGGCGACCAGCACTACTTCAATGTGGCCGATCGGAACGCTTACACCGGCGTTATTGCCAAATGGCAAGATACTCAGCATGCCAGGCAACAGCAGATGACAGTACAACGTGAGGAAGGGAATACCACAGATGAAAATGCGGCTTCAAGCTATCTGGCAGGTGAAAGCAATAACGTTTTTACCCTGCCGACGCTCTACGCGAACAAAGAAAGCGCAATGCGTGCGGCAAAAGCGAGGTGGGCAAACATTCAACAAGGGAATGTGCAATTTTCCATAAACCTCGCCGTCGGCCGGCCTGATCTCAGTCCAGAAACGCCGATCCACCTGAGTGGATTCAAAGAGGTTATCGACAGACAACCTTGGATCATTAGTCAAGTCGTTCACACGCTTAATGATCGAGGTTTCTCCACCAGCCTCGCATTAGATGTACTGACTCAACGCATGGAGTTTGCAATCACGGAGGGGTGATAATTCATTTGCATCTTAATCTTGCTTTTGCGAGTTAATGAGCTATTATAAGTCATATAACCTGATGTAGCAGAACGAGGGATTCAACTATGATGCACTGTCCATTATGCGGTCACGTGGCCCACACTCGCTCCAGCCGCTATCTGAGCGAGTCGACCAAAGAGCGTTACCATCAATGCCGCAACATCAATTGCAGCTGCACGTTCGCCACGCACGAGTCCGTCGCGCGGGTGATCGTCAAACCTGGCGATGACATTATCCCGGCGCAGCCTCACCCGCCGGAGAGTCAGCAGAAACAAAGCGCCGCGGCGCTGTAATGCAAAAAGCCTGCTTATGCAGGCTTTATTATGTTGGCGGTGCGCAGACGAAATCTCGCAAATGCAACCTGCCGAGGTTTTAAGATAAAAAAAGGGGTTGGCATAGGCCAACCCCTGATAACTATTAACTTTTGGATGCAGCGTTAGTTAACGCGGTTCAGACGCTCTTTGATACGAGCAGCCTTACCAGTACGTTCACGCAGGTAGTACAGTTTAGCTTTACGAACGGCACCACGACGTTTAACAGTAATGCTGTCGATTACTGGGGAGTGAGTCTGGAATACACGCTCAACACCTTCGCCGTTGGAAATCTTACGAACAGTGAATGCAGAGTGCAGACCGCGGTTACGGATAGCGATAACCACGCCCTCGAATGCCTGCAGACGTTTTTTGCTACCTTCAACGACCCATACCTTCACTTCCACGGAATCACCCGGACGGAATGCAGGTACGTCTTGTTTCATCTGCTCTTGTTCAAGTTGCTTAATAATGTTGCTCATAATATGTCTCTTACCCTAGGTAAACTGATATATCGGTCCCGTCTGATGTCAGACGTTTCCTTCATAGTCCTGTTGCCTGGTCTGATGTTCCCGTTGGAACTCAGCCAGCAACACCGCTTGCTCGTCAGTCAGAGCTAGGCTTTCTAGAAGTTCAGGTCTTCTAAGCCAGGTTCGGCCCAGCGACTGCTTTAAGCGCCAGCGACGTATCTCGGCATGGTTGCCCGACAGCAGAACCGGCGGTACTTCCATTCCTTCCAACACCTCGGGGCGGGTATAGTGCGGGCAGTCCAGCAATCCGTCGGCGAAGGAGTCTTCCTCCGCTGAGGCCTGATGGCCCAGCACACCCGGTATGAAACGGGCGACTGAATCAATCAGGGTCATCGCCGGCAGTTCCCCGCCGCTGAGAACGTAATCGCCGATTGACCATTCTTCGTCAATTTCGGTTTGGATTACGCGCTCGTCTATCCCTTCGTAACGGCCGCACACCAGAATCATCTTCTGATTGGCCGCCAGTTCGCACACGCCGGTTTGATCCAGCTTGCGCCCCTGAGGTGACAGATAAATCACCTTTGCTCCCTCGCCTGCCGCTGCTTTCGCCGCATGAATGGCTTCCCGTAAAGGTTGCACCATCATCAGCATTCCCGGGCCGCCGCCGTAAGGGCGATCGTCCACGGTACGATGCCGGTCGTAGGTGAAGTCGCGAGGACTCCAACACTGCACGCTCAGCAGGCCATTTTTTACTGCCCGGCCAGTCACCCCGTAATCGGTGATAGCGCGGAACATCTCAGGAAACAGGCTTACAATACCGATGAACACAAGCCAATCCCCTTACCGTTATTCCACTTGCTTCGACCGTTTGATCCGGGGGTCAAAAACCAGGATCCCAATCTGCCTCAATCACGCGGGCAGTGAGATCGACTTTCTTGATAACCTGCCCATGAAGAAACGGAATCAACCGCTCCTTCATGCCGAACGCATCTTTCAGGTTCGCTTTCACAACCATCACATCGTTCGAGCCGGTTTCCATCATATCGATGACTTTACCCAGCTCGTAGCCGGCGGTGGTGACTACCTGGCAGCCCATCAGGTCTTTCCAGTAGTAATCGTCACCCTCCAGCGGAGGAAGTTGCTCAGAATCCACCATAATCTCGCGATTAGTCAGCAGATTCGCCGCGTCCCGATCGTCAATGCCTTTGACTTTGATGATCAGATCCTGACTGTGGCGCTTCCAGTCTTCCAACTCGATATGCTGCCACTGACCCGCCTGCTGGATAAACCACGGCTGATAGTCAAAAATGCTTTCGGCGTTCTCGGTGGATGAAAACACTCTGAGCCAACCACGAATGCCGTAAGCGGACCCCATTTTACCGAGTACAATCGGCTGCTTAGGCGCTACCGGTTTGAGTTGCTTGCTCATTGCCACCACCGCGACAGATTAAGCTGCTTTCTTAGCGTCTTTGATCAGCGCGTGAACGCGATCAGAAACGGTTGCACCCAGACCAACCCAGTGCTCGATGCGGTCCAGGTCCAGACGCAGTGCTTCAGCCTGACCGGAAGCGATCGGGTTGAAGAAGCCTACGCGCTCGATGAAACGACCATCACGAGCGTTGCGGCTGTCGGTCACTACTACTTGATAGAACGGACGCTTTTTAGCGCCGCCACGTGCCAAACGAATTGTTACCATAACATCCTCTTTAGTTAATAAAACAGCCGGGCCCCATTGAGGGACGGGGCCCGGTTGCAATATAAAAAGCCCGAAAATTTTACTCATTTTGGCGCAAAAAGCAATCTAAAGCGTCGATCGCAGGGGACAACTTTTGCAGCCTGTCAAATTTCGGGCGGTTTTCACCGCGAACGGCGAATGCTGAAAGCGCCCGCACTCGGCGTGCGGAGGCCCGTCAGCGGCCAGGGAAGCCCGGCGGCATCATACCTTTCATGCCGCGCATCATCTTCGCCATACCGCCTTTCTTCATCTTCTTCATCATACGCTGCATTTCGTCGAACTGCTTCAGCAAGCGGTTGACGTCCTGCACCTGCATGCCGGCCCCCATCGCGATGCGGCGCTTGCGCGAGCCCTTGATGATTTCCGGTTTGGCACGCTCTTTCAGCGTCATCGAGTTGATGATCGCCTCCATGCGCACCAACACTTTGTCGTCCATCTGCGACTTGACGTTATCCGGCAGCTGGCCCGCGCCCGGCAGCTTGCTCAGCATATTGGCCATGCCGCCCATGTTGCGCATCTGCTTGAGCTGCTCCAGGAAGTCGGTCAGATCGAAACCGTCGCCCTTCTTCAGCTTGTTGGCCAGTTTCTCCGCCTGCTCGCGGTCGACCTTGCTTTCGATATCTTCGATCAGCGACAGCACGTCGCCCATGCCCAGGATGCGTGACGCCACGCGATCCGGATAGAACGGCTCCAGCGCTTCGGTCTTCTCGCCGACGCCGAGGAACTTGATCGGCTTGCCGGTGATGTGGCGGATGGACAACGCCGCACCGCCGCGCGCATCGCCGTCGACCTTGGTCAGCACCACGCCGGTCAGCGGCAGCGCTTCGTTAAACGCCTTGGCGGTATTGGCGGCGTCCTGGCCGGTCATGGCGTCGACCACGAACAGGGTTTCCACCGGCTTGATGGCCGCGTGCACTTGTTTGATCTCGTCCATCATCGCTTCGTCAACGTGCAGACGGCCGGCGGTATCGACGATCAGTACGTCATAGAACTTCAGCTTGGCCTGCTGCAACGCGCGGTTGACGATGTCGATCGGTTTTTCTTTGACGTCGGACGGGAAGAAATCGATGCCGACACCTTCCGCCAGCGTTTCCAGCTGTTTGATCGCCGCCGGGCGATAAACGTCCGCGGAAACCACCAACACTTTCTTCTTCTGTTTTTCTTTCAGGAACTTGCCGAGCTTACCGACGCTGGTGGTTTTACCGGCGCCCTGCAGGCCCGCCATCAGCACCACGGCCGGCGGCTGAGCCGCCAGATTCAGCTCGGTGTTGACTTCGCCCATCGCGGCGATCAGCTCACCCTTGACGATCTTGACGAACTCCTGCCCCGGCGTCAGGCTCTTGTTGACTTCATGGCCAACCGCGCTCTCTTTTACGCGGTTGATGAAGTCGCGCACCACCGGCAGCGCAACGTCCGCTTCCAGCAATGCCATACGCACTTCACGCAGGGTTTCCTTGATATTTTCTTCGGTCAGCCGCCCGCGGCCGCTGATATTGCGCAACGTGCGCGACAATCGATCGGTTAAATTTTCAAACATCGTCTCATGCTCAACGTGTAATGACAGGCCGCTCCGGCGACACAATTGCGCCGATGATAACACGAAGCGAGCAGGATCTCTGCCTCAGCGTTGGAGATAGGTTGGAGTGAAACGCGCGCAACGTTATACTGACACTCCAATTAACCACGCCGAAGCAAAATTAAACGCTATGCCAGTTTTCTCCATTGTGGCTTTGATGGCCTACCTGCTCAGCCTTGGACTGATCATTCCCAGTTTGTTGCGGAAGAACAGCGCATACCGTCGGCTTGCCCTCGTCTCGGCGGTGGTGGCGCTGATTTGCCACGCCATCGCGCTGCAGCAGCGCATCTTTGACGTCAGCGCCGGGCAGAATCTCAGCCTGCTGAACATTGGTTCCATCGTCAGCCTGATCATCTGCTCGGTGATGACCTTCGTCGCTTCGCGCGATCGCGGCTGGTTCCTGCTGCCAATCGTCTACAGCTTTGCGATGATCAACCTGGCCTTCGCCAGCTTTATGCCCGGCGAGTTCATCACTCACCTGGAGGCCAGCCCGGAACTGATGGTGCATATCGGCCTGGCGCTGTTCTCTTACGCCACCCTGATCATCGCCGCGCTCTATGCCTTGCAGCTCGCCTGGCTCGACTACCTGTTGAAAAACAAGAAGCTGACCTTCAGCGCCGACATGCCGCCGCTGATGAGCATTGAGCGCAAGATGTTCCATATCACCCAGATCGGCGTGGTGCTGCTGACGCTCACTCTGTGCACCGGCCTGCTGTACATGGATAATCTGTTCAGCAAAGAGAACGTGCATAAAGCCGTGCTGTCGATCATGGCCTGGTTCGTGTATATCGTGCTGTTGTGGGGCCACTACCATGAGGGCTGGCGCGGCCGCCGCGTCGTCTGGTTCAGCTTCGCCGGCGCCTTCCTGCTGACGCTTGCCTACTTCGGCAGCCGTCTGATTCAGCAGGTGATGGTGCGCTAGGCCAGCCTGGCTCAATTCTCCCTCTCTATAAGGAATACTGCATTGGAGCATGTGTCGACGGGGACCCTCATCATTATCCTGGTGATCATGATCGTGGTCTCCGCTTACTTCTCCGCCTCCGAAACCGGCATGATGACGCTCAACCGTTATCGCCTGCGTCACCTGTCCAAACAGGGCAACCGCTCGGCGCGTCGGGTCGAGAAGCTGCTGCAAAAACCGGATCGGCTGATCGGCCTGGTGCTGATCGGCAACAACCTGGTCAACATCCTCGCTTCGGCGCTGGCGACCATCGTCGGCATGCGGCTGTATGGCGATCTCGGCGTGGCGATTGCGACCGGCATACTGACTTTCGCCGTGCTGCTGTTCGCCGAAGTGCTGCCGAAGACCTTCGCCGCACTCTATCCGGAACGCATCGCCTTCCCCAGCAGCGTCCTGCTGGCCCCGTTGCAAAAGGTGATGTTCCCGCTGGTCTGGCTGCTCAACGGCATCACCAGCCTGACCTTGCGCCTGTTCGGCATTCGCACCAACGTGCGCATCAGCGACGCCGTCAGCAAGGATGAGCTGCGCACCATCGTGCGCGAATCCCAGTCGCAGATCTCCCGCCGCAATCAGGACATGCTGATCTCGGTGCTGGATCTGGAAAAGGTGACGGTCAACGACATCATGGTGCCGCGCACCGAGATCGTCGGCATCGACGTCAACGACGACTGGAAGTCGATCATGCGCCAGCTTACCCACTCGCCGCACGGCCGCATCGTGCTGTATCGCAGCTCGCTGGACGATGCGATCGGCATGCTGCGCGTGCGCGAAGCCTACCGCCTGATGACCGAGAAAAAAGAGTTCAACAAAGAGAACCTGCTGCGCGCCGCCGATGAGATCTATTTCGTTCCGGAAGGCACGCCGCTCAACGTGCAGCTGGTGAAATTCCAGCGCAACAAAGAGAAGGTCGGCATCGTGGTCGACGAGTACGGCGACATTCAGGGCCTGGTCACGGTGGAAGACATCCTCGAGGAGATCGTGGGCGATTTCACCACCTCGATGTCACCCACGCTGGCGGAAGAAGTCACGCCGCAGAGCGACGGTTCGGTCTTGATCGACGGCACCGCCAACGTGCGCGAGCTGAACAAGGCCTTCAACTGGACCTTGCCGGCCAACGAGGCTCGCACCGTCAACGGCATGCTGCTGGAAGAGCTGGAAGAGATCCCCGAAATCGGCACCCGGGTGCGCATCGGTCATTACGATATCGACATCCTCGACGTGCAGGGCAACATGATTAAACAGGTGCGGGTCACGCCGATCACCTCGCTGCAGTCCAGCGTCGGCCATCATTAGTCCTCGGCCAGAACGTAAAAAAGACGCGAAATCGCGTCTTTTTTTATTTTGCGGGCCACGCACGACTAGATATGCAGTTCCTGCAGCTTCTCTTTCGGCAGCGCCAGCTCGTCGTTGTGGTTCACCACCACGCCGTGATCCAGAATGTGCTTGGCGATTTCCTGCGCTTCTTCCAGCGAGTGCATATGGTAGGTGCCGCACTGGTACTCGTTAAGCTCAGGGATCTTGCGCTGGTCGGTCACTTTCAGCACGTCGGCCATCGCCGCTTTCCAGGCATCGGCAACGCGCTGCTCTTCCGGCACGCCGATCAGGCTCATGTAGAAACCGGTGCGACAGCCCATCGGGGAGATGTCGATAATTTCCACGCCCTGGCCGTTCAGGTGGTCACGCATAAAGCCGGCGAACAGGTGCTCCAGCGTGTGAATGCCGCGCTCGGGCATCACTTCCAGGTTCGGGCGGCAAAAGCGCAGATCAAACACCGTGATGGTATCGCCATGAGGCGTTTTCATGGTTTTTGCAACGCGGACAGCCGGAGCTGCCATACGGGTATGATCGACGGTAAAGCTATCCAGCAATGGCATTTCGCTACCTCCTCGTAAAAGAGCATTTATTTCGAAACTTTTTTTCCTAACCGGGAAACCTTTTCCAACCCTGCGAGTCTGAGTATGTGAAAGACGCGCATTTGTTATCATCATCCCTGTCATCAGAGATGCATATTTGGCCACATTGATGTGGCCTTTTTCTTTTTCAGCTTCCGCCGTTTTGCTTCAGGAACGCTTCAAAGCTTAGCGTATCATTGGCTTCTATGTCGCGTTGACGCTGCCACGAGGCTTCTCGCTCTTTATCCAGCTCGGCTTCGTTCAGGATTTCCAACGGTTCTTCCAGCAATGTCTGGCGATACTGCTCCGCCAGCTGCAAACCGACGCGCCCGGTGCCTTCCGCCTTCATGGCCTTGAGAATGCGCGCGGAGAAGGTCAACTCGGGATCGTCAAACGCGGCGACCAGCTCATCGCACACCTGCTGGTATTGACGATCGCCGGCTTCGCCGTCCAGCACTTCCGCCACCCGGCGCAGATCGGCGAACAGCGCCTTGCCGACTTTCTCCAGCGGCTCATGGCTGGCGCCACAGCCGATGCCGATGGTCTGGCCCGGCTTGCGCCCTTCGAGGATCACCCGGTTCCAGTTCTTGCGCGTGCACAGCAGCTCATCGCTGCTCATCTCCGGTGCATCCGCCAGCGCGCACCACACCAGGAACAGATCCAGGAAACGCGCCTGCACCGCATCCACGCCGATCGGCGAGAATGGGTTGATGTCCAGCGAACGCACTTCAATGTATTCGATACCGCCGCGCAGCAGCGCGTCCGACGGCGTCTCGCCGCTTTGGGTCACGCGCTTTGGCCGGATCGGCGCATACAGCTCGTTCTCGATTTGCAGAACGTTGCTGTTCAGCTGCAGGTAGCGATCGCCCTCTTTCACGCCCAGCTTGGCGAACTCTTCGGAAGGCGTGGCGATCGCCCGCTTCAAACCGGCCACATAGCTGTGCAGATCGTTGAAGGTGATGCCCAGATTACTCTGCGATTTATTGGTATAACCCAAGTCGCTCAGGCGCAGCGAAGTGGCGTACGGCAGGTAGCACATCCCCTGCTCGGTGCGCTCGAACGGCAGATTGGTCTCGCGCCCTTTGAGGAACGAAGAACAAATGGCCGGCGATGCGCCGAACAGATACGGGATCACCCAGCCGAAACGGTAATAGTTGCGGATCAGGCGGAAATAACCGGCCGAGATCTGCTCTTTACCGCTTTCTGCGTCCTGCACGCCGGCCCAGGCCTGCCAAAATTCCAGCGGCAGCGAGAAGTTGTAGTGCACGCCGGAAATGGTCTGCATCAGCGCGCCATAGCGATTCTTCAGCCCTTCACGGTACAGCGTCTTCATGCGGCCGATGTTCGACGAACCGAACTGCGCCAGCTCGATGTCCTGCTCGGCTTCGATAAAGCACGGCATGCTGAGCGGCCACATGCGCTCATCGCCAATGTTGCGCGCCACGTAGCGATGAATATCGCGCAGGAACGTCAGCAAGTGATCGATATTGTCATCAACCGGCGTAATGAACTCTAACAGCGCCTCGGCGAAATCCGTGGTGATCCAGTGGTGCGTCAATGCCGCCCCCAGCTTTTCCGGATGCCCGGTGGTCGCCAAGGTGCCGTTCGGCGTGACTCGCAGCGTTTCACGCTCGATGCCGCGACGAATGCCTTTTAATGCCTGGGGATGGGCTTCCAACCAAGAAAGCGCCTGTGATACGTCCGGGATCAAATTGACCTCCCGCTTCTAAAAACAATAACTCGTAAGCATACTGAATCCGCACCCGAGAGAATATTGAGTTATATTCACTTGGTTACTGCCACCAGGCGATGCCCTGTACCGTTATCATAGCCAAAACGATGTAACGCAGCGCCTTTCCGATACACAGAAACAGCGCGACAGAGCCCCAGGGCATGCGCAGCCAACCTGCCAACACGCACAACAAATCGCCCACTACCGGCACCCAGCTGAGCAACAGCGCAGCCGGGCCAAAGCGCTGCAACCACCCGAGCGCCGTTGCCAACCCTCGCTGTGGTTTCAACGCCGGTAACAGGCGCCCGATAATGACATTGGTCAACCCGCCAAGAGTGTTGCCCAGGGTCGCGGCCAGCACCAGCAACTCCGGCGAGACGCGACTCTGGGTCAGCAAGGCGACCAGAACGATTTCTGAATTTCCCGGCAGCAGCGTCGCACTGAGGAAGCTGCTGCCAAATAACGATATTACGGCTAGCGTACTACTCACAGCGTACGAACGTCTACCACAGCCATGCCGGCATTTTTCGCCGCCTGAATGCCAAACTCGGCGTCTTCAAACACCACGCATTTTTCCGGCGGCACGCCGATCAGTTCGGCACAGCGCAGGAAGGTATCCGGCTCCGGTTTATGGCGCTGCACGTCGTCCGCACCGACGATCGCGTCGAAGCAGTTGAACAGGCCGAGATGACGCAGCAGCATTTCCGCCATGCGGTGCTCGCTGCCGGTGCCGACCGCCATCGGACGGCGGCCGTGATAGGACTTCACCACCTCGATCAATGGCAATGGACGCACGCTATCCAGCAGCATCGCTTCCACCGCGCGCGTTTTCTCCGCCGCCAGGTGATGGGGATCGAGATCGGCCTGATGGCTGGCGATAATCGCCTGAGCGATGCGCCAGGTCGGTGAACCGCTCAGCGCCACCATGGCCGCTTCATCAAACGTCATGCCATAACGGGACAGCACTTCGCGCCACGCTTTACGGTGCGTTGGCTCAGTGTCCAGAATCGTGCCGTCCATGTCGAAAATAAGACCCTGATAGCGGTCGTACATCGTTACTCCATGATCGTTGAGGAAAGAAAACTACTTTAGCGTAAAGCCGTTGGGTTGTCGCTGACTGCGTCATAGCGGAATGTGCTGTGATCGATCGGATGCAAAGAAGGAAAGGGGTGAAGAGAGAATGGCTAAATGCTGAAAAGCGAAAAACCCGCCAAAGCGGGTTTCTCTTAGATGGTGCATCCGGGAGGATGATTCGGCGCCAACGCCTCACCCTGCGGGCCGTTGCTAAAGCAACGTTATCCTCCCCAAGGACACTTTCTTTTTACCACCCGCATGACGATTTCTCTTCGCGATACGGGAGGTTAAACATGGTGCATCCGGGAGGATTCGAACCTCCGACCGCTCGGTTCGTAGCCGAGTACTCTATCCAGCTGAGCTACGGATGCATGACTGTTTTTGCCGCTTGCCTGTTTCACGAATAACAGAAAAGCAAAAACCCGCTAAGGCGGGCTTCTCTTAGATGGTGCATCCGGGAGGATTCGAACCTCCGACCGCTCGGTTCGTAGCCGAGTACTCTATCCAGCTGAGCTACGGATGCATTACTATTTTTACCGCGTGCCGGCTTTGCTAATAAAGCCAGACTTGAAGAATGGTGCATCCGGGAGGATGATTCGGCGCTAGCGCCTCACCCTGCGGGCCGTTGCTTAAGCAACGTTATCCTCCCTGGTAACACTTTCTTTTCTTCCACCCGCTTGAAGATTTCTCTTCGCGACGAGTGAGATTAAGAATGGTGCATCCGGGAGGATTCGAACCTCCGACCGCTCGGTTCGTAGCCGAGTACTCTATCCAGCTGAGCTACGGATGCACAGGAATTCTTTTTTGATACCGTATGGTACGTTGTTACTACCCCACCATACTGCAAAATATGGTGCATCCGGGAGGATTCGAACCTCCGACCGCTCGGTTCGTAGCCGAGTACTCTATCCAGCTGAGCTACGGATGCAAATGGCGGTGAGGCGGGGATTCGAACCCCGGATGCAGCTTTTGACCGCATACTCCCTTAGCAGGGGAGCGCCTTCAGCCTCTCGGCCACCTCACCATACGCTTCTTTCGAATTGTGCCTAACTTGCTTTGGAGAAGCTCATCGGCACTGCGTGGCGCACATATTACTTTCTCCGACTTTTAAGTCAAACAATTTTTCCCAACTCATGCGCGTTTGCACAATTCGCACCCAACATGGGCGATTTCACGGCAAAAAGGGCGTTTTATCAACAGGCAACCGCAACGTCTGCAGCAATAAAGCAGGAAACTAACCGGGAAAATAATCACGAAAAAGAGAGGGGAGAACGAAAGAAGTGGGTAAAACGATGCAGTAGCGTCTCGTCTGGCAACGAGACGCTGCTTCGGAATCAGTAAGTCGTCTGCTGAGACTTCTCTGCCTGAATGCGCTGATAGATTTCTTCACGGTGAACTGAAACCTCTTTGGGGGCGTTCACACCAATACGCACCTGGTTGCCTTTTACCCCTAGCACAGTGACCGTAACCTCATCGCCAATCATGAGGGTTTCACCAACTCGACGAGTCAGAATTAACATTCTTTGCTCCTTGAAAGATTAAAAGAGTCGGGTCTCTCAGTTTCCCCGTCATTATCCATCATATGTGGTGAAAACGTAAGCCGCGCAATCCACAATAAGTGTAAGCAGACTTGGTCCCACCTCAGATAATGGTAAGTTTAGCCGACCAGAAAAACTTTGTTCCCGCAATTGTAACTAAATTGTGTTAGCACAGTATGAAAACGCCATAATCAACAAAGTATTATGGCGTTTGTCCGTGCTATTTATTTATGTTCACAGCTTTGAGGCCACCCAGGCTTCTACGCTGTTTAACGCCGCTGGCAGGGCGTTGATATCCGTCCCCCCCGCCATCGCCATATCAGGGCG
Organism: Serratia sp. CY37869; assembly: GCF_052168895.1. Lineage (NCBI taxonomy): Bacteria > Pseudomonadati > Pseudomonadota > Gammaproteobacteria > Enterobacterales > Yersiniaceae > Serratia > Serratia sp. CY37869. The sequence continues at coordinate 550,366 of NZ_JBJNLU010000004.1, read as the reverse complement.
ACCACCGCCCTTGCCGCCGACCTGCTGCGCCACGTTGCCGATCAACTCGCCGGCTTTCACGCGGTCAGTCAGATCCTTGGTCACGCCTGCGACCAGGCTGACTTTGTCATCAGCCGTCGTCGCCAACACGATAATGGCCGAACCCAATTGATTTTTCAGGTCATCCACCATGGTGCGCAGCATTTTGGCTTCGACATTGTCCAACTGGCTGACCAACAGCTTCACGCCGTTAACCACTTTCGCCTGGCTGGACAGCGACGCGCTTTCCTGCGCCGCCTGCTGATCTTTCAGTTGCTGCAGTTCTTTTTCCAGCACGCGCGTGCGATCGAGCACCGAGCGCACTTTATCGGTCAGGTTGTTGCTGTCGCCCTTCACCAATTGAGCAACGTCTTGCAACAAATCGCTTTGCTGATGCAGCGTAGCGATAGCGCCAGCGCCGGTCACCGCTTCAATACGGCGGATGCCCGCCGCGGTGCCCGATTCGCTCAGAATGCGGAACAGGCCGATATCGCCGGTGCGGCTGGCGTGGGTGCCGCCGCACAGCTCGGTGGAGAAGTCGCCCATAGTCAGCACGCGCACGTTGTCGTCGTACTTCTCACCGAACAGCGCCATTGCGCCCTTCTCTTTCGCGTCTTCCAACGCCATCAGCTCGGTCTGCACCGGCAGGTTACGACGCACCTGCTGGTTAACCAGATCTTCCACCGCACGAATTTGTTCCGGCTTCATCGCTTCAAAATGCGAGAAGTCGAAGCGCAGGTATTTGTCGTTAACCAGAGAGCCTTTCTGCGCAACGTGCTCGCCCAACGTTTGGCGCAGCGCGGCGTGTAGCAGGTGGGTCGCGGAGTGGTTCAGACGGATGCTGTTGCGGCGCTCAGTGTCGATCTGCGCGTCCACGCGATCGTTCAGCTTCAGCGAACCTTGCGCCAGCTTGCCTTGATGGCCGATAGCCTGACCGTATTTCTGGGTGTCGTTGACCACAAACTCGGCGCCGGCGGCTTTCAGCACGCCTTTATCGCCGACCTGGCCGCCGGATTCACCGTAGAACGGCGTCTCGTCCAGCACCACCACCGCCTCTTCGCCGGCGTTGATCTGCTCGACCGGCTGGCCGTCACGGAACAGCGCGATCACCGTCGCCTGCTGCTCGTCATGATCATAGCCGCTGAACTGGCTGCTGCCGTCCACACGGATCAGGCTGTTGTAGTCGGCGCCGAAACCGCTGGATTCGCGCGCGCGGCGGCGCTGCGCTTCCATCGCTTCTTCAAAGCCCGCTTCGTCGACTTTCAGACCGCGCTCGCGGCAGACGTCTGCGGTCAGATCCACCGGGAAGCCGTAGGTGTCGTACAGACGAAAAGCGGTCTCGCCGTCCAGGGTATCGCCCTGCAGCTTGGCCAGCTCTTCGTCCAACAGCGCCAGGCCACGCTCCAGCGTGCGGGCAAACTGTTCTTCTTCGGTTTTCAGCACCTGCTCCACCAGCGATTGCTGGCGTTTCAGCTCGTCGGCCGCCGGGCCCATCACTTCGATCAGCGGCGCCACCAGCTTGTAGAAGAAGGTGTCTTTCGCGCCCAGCATGTTGCCATGACGGATCGCGCGACGAATGATGCGGCGCAGCACGTAGCCGCGGTTTTCGTTAGACGGGATCACGCCGTCCGACACCAGGAAGGCGCAGGAACGAATGTGGTCGGCGATAACGCGCAGGGATTTGTTATCCAGATCGGTCGCGCCGGTCACTTTCGCCACGGCAGCGATCAGGGTGCGGAACAGATCGATCTCATAGTTGGAGTTCACATGCTGCAACACCGCCGCAATACGCTCCAGACCCATACCGGTATCCACCGAAGGTTTCGGCAGCGGCAGCATGGTGCCGTCGGACTGACGGTTGAACTGCATGAAAACGATGTTCCAGATCTCGATGTAGCGGTCGCCGTCTTCTTCCGGGCTGCCCGGAGGGCCGCCCCAGATGTGATCGCCGTGATCGTAGAAAATCTCGGTGCACGGGCCGCATGGCCCGGTATCACCCATCTGCCAGAAGTTATCTGAAGCGAAAGGCGCGCCCTTGTTATCGCCGATGCGGATAATGCGCTCGGCCGGTACGCCGATTTGCTTCTGCCAGATGTCGAATGCTTCGTCATCGGTTTCATACACGGTGACCCACAGTCTCTCTTTCGGCAGGTTGAACCAGTTTTCACCGGTCAGCAGTTCCCACGCGTAGCTGATAGCATCGTGCTTGAAGTAATCGCCGAAGCTGAAGTTGCCCAGCATTTCAAAGAAGGTGTGGTGACGAGCGGTATAACCGACGTTTTCCAGGTCGTTATGCTTGCCGCCTGCGCGCACGCAGCGCTGCGAGGTGGTGGCGCGGGAATAGGCGCGTTTGTCGAGCCCCAGGAAAACATCCTTAAATTGGTTCATGCCGGCATTGGTAAACAGCAATGTCGGATCATTGTTAGGCACCAGGGAGCTGCTTGCTACAACCTGATGACCCTTACTATGAAAGAAATCGAGAAACGCTTGACGGATCTCAGCGGTGCTCTTGCTCATAATTTTCCTGGAAAGGCTAGAATAACGACACGTGAGCCGGTGACGCGTCATCCCGACGATGACAACCAGCTCACGAACAAAAAGTGGGGATAAGATAAATTTTCTTCAGAGGGAAGTAAAACCCCGTGTGCGCTCATTGCGCAAAATCACGGTAAATTGACTGAATTTCTTCTTGGAAGAAGCCGCGATAGAGCAGATAACGCTGCACTTTGGCTTTCTCTTTCCAGTCGGTTGGCAACGCATCGCCAAATTTTCGCTGCGCCACCTGTTTCGCCTGTTCGCACCAGTCGATATCGCATTCCGCCAACGCGTCCTGCACCAGCGCTTTATCCACGCCTTTTTGCATCAGTTCGCTGCGGATGCGCTGCGCGCCATAACCTTTGCGGCTGCGGCTGCCGATGTAGCTGTGGGCGAAACGCTTATCGTCCAGCCAGTTGTGCTGGTAACAGTAGACGATAACCTGATCGATCAGCGCGGGATCTACCGGCTCTTCGGCTACCGGCGGCGACGATGTCGGCGCATGCGGCCCCTTGCCGCCAAACCGGGCTTTCGCCACAAACGGCTGCGCCGCAAGTTTGCGGCGCAGTTCAGCTTCACTATGATCGCGTTGCGACAGCAGGCGCATGGCGCGGCTTAGCAAGTCATTCATCATTCAAGCCTGAATTCAGGGGATGTGCACCACATAAACGGCGGCGCACATCTTCAGCGATTAAAACTGCTCGCTGGTTTCCGCTTCGTCATCTTCGAAGTCGTCACCGGAGGCAGCCACCAGCTCACCGCCGCTGTGCAGCAGCAGGTCGCGCAGTTTCTTATCCAGCTCGGCGGCGATAGCCGGGTTTTCTTTCAGGAAGTTACAGGCGTTCGCCTTGCCCTGACCGATCTTCTCGCCGTTATAGCTGTACCAGGCGCCGGCTTTTTCGATCATCTTGTGCTTCACGCCCAGATCGACCAGCTCGCCACGGCTGTTGATGCCTTCGCCGTACATGATTTGGAACTCAGCCTGTTTGAACGGCGCAGCGATTTTGTTTTTCACCACTTTCACGCGGGTTTCGCTGCCCACCACTTCGTCGCCCTCTTTGATGGCGCCGATACGACGGATATCCAGACGCACCGAAGCATAGAACTTCAGAGCGTTACCACCGGTAGTGGTTTCCGGGTTGCCGAACATCACACCAATTTTCATACGGATCTGGTTGATGAAGATCAGCAGGGTATTGGCATTTTTCAGGTTGCCGGCCAGCTTACGCATCGCCTGGCTCATCATGCGCGCCGCCAACCCCATGTGCGAATCGCCGATTTCACCTTCGATTTCCGCCTTCGGCGTCAACGCCGCCACGGAATCGACGATGATGACGTCAACCGCGCCGGAACGGGTCAGCGCATCACAGATTTCCAGAGCCTGCTCGCCGGTGTCCGGCTGGGAGCACAGCAGGTTGTCGATATCGACGCCCAGCTTCTTCGCATAGATAGGATCCAGCGCGTGCTCGGCATCGATGAACGCACAGGTTTTGCCTTCGCGCTGCGCGGCGGCGATCACCTGCAGCGTCAGGGTGGTTTTACCGGACGATTCCGGGCCGTAGATTTCGACGATGCGGCCCATCGGCAGGCCGCCGGCGCCCAGAGCGATATCGAGTGACAGTGAGCCGGTGGAGATGGTTTCCACGTCCATGGAGCGGTCTTCACCCAGGCGCATGATGGAGCCTTTGCCGAACTGTTTCTCAATCTGGCCCAGTGCCGCAGCTAACGCCTTTTGCTTGTTCTCATCAATAGCCATTTTTGCTCCTTCGTTTCGCAATGCCGGTGTTACCCCACACTGCCACTGAATGTATGTTGTGCAGGAAATGTCACTAATTATACTGTATGGTCATACAGTATCAAGCCTAATTTACAAAAATTCGTCGATGGCGGTTTGCAGCGCGAAAATCGTCGCCTGCAGCCGCACCGCATCGCGGTCGCCCTCGAATTGCATCTTGCGCGACAGCCCCCGGCCATCGCTGCTGGCGAAGCCGAACCACACGGTGCCGACCGGCTTTTCCGCGCTGCCGCCGTCCGGGCCGGCGATGCCGCTCACCGACAGCGCCAGATCGGCCTGCGCCGCCCGCAGCGCCCCTATGGCCATCTCGCGCACCACCTCTTCGCTGACCGCGCCATGCGCCGCCAACGTCGCTTCACTCACTCCCAGCAGGTCATGCTTCGCCGCATTGCTGTAGGTCACGAATCCGCGATCGAAATAGGCGGAGCTGCCCGCGACATCGGTAATGGCCTTGGCGATGCCGCCGCCGGTGCAGGATTCCGCGCAGGTGATCCAGCGGCCCTGCGCCTTCAGTTTTTCCCCTGCCAGCACGCTGAGCCGGCGCAGTTGGTTTTGACTCATAACCCCTCCCTCGCGAATTCAGGTATATGCGCCCGATAGTAACATTTATCAAGGCGGCGCGGCGGCTGGCGCGCAGAAATGCGCAGCGCCTCGCAGGAGGTGCGGTTTTAAGCGCCCGGCCAAGCTGCTAGTATCAAAAGAAGCGCCCCATCGAGCGGCGGCGCACCAGCACAAGGAACATCACGGAGGCGGCACGCTGCGGCGGCGGCCTCAGGGCGCACCAGAAGAGATTAGGATGATAGAGTGAAAAAAACGTTGGGCGTATTTTTGCCGTTGTACACCACCACCCTGCTGCTGCTGTTGGGCTCAGGCCTGCTCACTACCTACGTCTCGCTGCGGCTGACCTCCATTCACGTCAGCAGCGCGCTGATCGGCGCCATCATCGCCGCCAACTACATCGGGCTGGTGATCGGCGGCAAGGTCGGCCACTTTCTCATCGCCCGCGTCGGGCATATCCGCGCCTACGTGGCCTGCGCCGGCATCATCACCGCCGCGGTGCTGGGCCACGGCCTGACGGAGTTCATTCCCGCCTGGGTCGCGCTGCGCCTGGTGATCGGCCTATGCATGATGTGTCAGTACATGGTGCTGGAGAGCTGGTTGAACGACCAGGCGGAATCCAACCAGCGCGGCATGGTGTTCGGCTTCTATATGGCGGCGACCTATCTCGGCATGTCGCTGGGCCAGATCGTGCTGATGCTGCAAAGCAATCTGGGCATCGCCACGCTGCTGGTGATCGCGCTGTGCTTCGCGCTCTGTCTGGTGCCGATCGCTCTGACTACCCGCACCAATGCGCGCCACATGTCGCCGGCGCCGATGGAACTGCGTTATTTTGTCGGCGCCATTCCCAAGGTGCTGGCCACCACGCTGGTGATCGGTATGGTCGTGGGCTCGTTTTACGGGCTGGCGCCGGTCTACGCCAGCCTGCAGTCCTTAACCACTCAGCAAACCGGCCTGTTCATGGCGCTCTCCATCTTCGCCGGGCTGGTGGCGCAATTCCCGCTCAGTTGGCTGTCGGATCGCTATAACCGCCCCTTGCTGATGCGCCTCAACGCCATTCTGCTGATCGTGGCGGCGCTGCCGCTGGCGCTGCTGCCGCACATCGATTTTCCGCTGCTGCTGGCGGTAGGATTCGTCGTCAGCATGCTGCAGTTTACGCTCTACCCGCTGGCGGTGGCGCTGGCCAACGATCTGATCGAGCCGGAGCGCCGCGTCTCGCTGGCCGCCTGTCTGCTGATGGCGTTCGGCGTCGGTGCCAGCATCGGGCCGTTGGCGGTCGGCGCGCTGATCGAGCCGCTTGGCGGCAATATTCTGTACGCCTTCTTCGCCCTGTGCGGCGTGCTGCTGGCAGCCCTGAGCCGGACGGCCAAAGCAGAGGAACCGCAGCTGGCGCAGGACGCGCCGGTGCCGCATATTGCGCTGCCGGACAGCCTCGCCAGCTCGCCGCTGTCACCGGCGCTCAATCCAACCTTCGATGAGCAGATCATTCACGACACCATGCCGCCGCCGGAAGCGGCGCCCGATGTCGAGGAGCCGCAGCCCGAAGAACAGGAAGCGGAACCCTCAGCTCAGGGGGCGGATCCGGAAGAAGACACCGGTCTGAAAAAGGCGCACGCCATGCTGTAAATGACTGCGTTACAGATCCCGGAAAGAGCCCAGCAGAAAACCGCGTTCGGCGATCGCCGCTTTCAGCGTCGGCGCGGTCAACACATCCAGCTCGGCGAGGCGCGGATGGCAGTATTGGCTCTGCAGGATCGTCGCGTCGAGGAAGGCCGGGTGGCACATCATTTCCAATGACTCGGCGCCCTGCTCGTCGGCGCGCGCCAACCGCTGCAAGAACAAGGCTTCGGAAATCATTTCACCGTAGAATCCCGCGTCAAACGCGTCGGTGCTGCAGGGAGTCTGCAACGCAATGTCGCGCCGTTTCGCCTCTTCGCGATCGATGCGCAGCGGCAGATCATGCGCCAGCGCGAACGCCTCCACCAGCGGGTAAATCTGCGGCTGCATATGCACATGGTGGTGGCTGTCAATGTGCGTCGGCGGCCTGCCGAACAGCGTCACGAACCGCGCGAACTGGCGCTGCAGCTCTTCCTGAATCTCGTCCAGCGGCAGCTCGCCGGCCTCGGCGCGGCGCCACAGCCATTTGCCCAATTCGCCGCGCTCGTTGACCAGCGAAGGCATGGCGCCCAGCGGCCTGCCATGGGTCAAAACGAAGTGCAGCCCGATCGGCAATCCGGGATATTGCCGGCTGAGCGCTGCAGCATGCTCCGCGCCGCCGCCGTTCACCATTGCCGTGGTGGAGGAAACGACGCCATGCTGATACGCCTCGATAACGCCATAGTTCTGTCCTTTGCTCAGACCGAAATCGTCGGCATTCACGATCAGTAGTTTTTCCATAGTGGCTCCCGCGGGATGAATTTTTGGCAAGGGAGGGCCGACCGACCGGTGCGGCATTCCCCTTCGCTAAGATAAAAATCAAATGATTAACCGACCGGCGCCCTGAAGCTCATCGGCATATCGACGTTGATACTGATCGGGAGCGGCCCTAAAGAGGGCCGTAACACTTTTTTCGGTAGTTGCCTGGGGTCACGTCGGTGAGCCGCTTGAAGTTTTTAATGAACAGGCTGACATCGCCATAGCCGGAATCAAAGGCGATGTCGGAGACCGAATAGTTGGTGACCTCCAGCTGCGTCTTGGCGAAGTTGATGCGGATCTCATTGATCACCTGCATCGGCGTCTTCTGGTAGTAGCGCCGCATCGCCCGGGTCAGGTACTCCTGAGTTTTCCCCGACAGCGCCACCATGTTCGCCAACGCCCGCTCGCCGAACATCGCCTTGTCATGCATGCCGGCGAGGGTGTTCTTCAGCCACTGCGGGATATCATCGCCGCCGTCGGTGTCTTCTTTATAGTGACGAATACGGCTGATCACGTAGAAGGTCAGCGTTTCGAGAAATTCGGCGAAATCGTCCTCGCGAAACTGCGGCGAACTCACCACCGATTCGATATAGGCCAAAAACTCGCTTCTCAGGCTGTAGGCCTGCGAGGCGACAAAGCAGCGCGGCAGTTGCTGCAAATAGTGCTCTTCAAAGAACGCTTTGCTGACCGCCACGTTGAAGATTTTCGTCGCGCCGAACTCGTAAAAGCTCTGGTGGTAGGAGCCGATAGGGATAAAGACGAAATCCCCGCGTTCCAGCAGCACCCGCTTGCCGTTGATCTCCTGATAGCATTTGCCGCTCAGCACGATGGTGAATTCGTAATAGTCGTGCTGATGCAGCCCGGTGGCGCTTTCCACCTTGTTATAGATAAACAGGTGAAAGTCTTTGCAGTTAAAGAAATCCTGCTCGCGAATCAGCTTCACGTCGTTCGCACTCAGCGAAATTCGGTTATCGGACACGGCCCCGGCCTCCCGTTAGTCAAATCCGTTGCGTCTGGCCGCCTCGGCAAACCAGTAGCCGCTTTTTTTGATGGTGCGCCGCTGCTCCGCCCGATCCAGCCGCACCAGCCCATAACGATTCTTGTAGGCGTTCAGCCAGGACCAGCAGTCGATAAAGGTCCACAGATGATAGCCCTTGCACTGCGAGCCTTCCGCCAGCGCGCGGTGCAGCCACTTCAGGTGATCGCGAATAAACTCGATGCGGTAATCGTCCTCCACCCGCCCATCGGCGCCGATAAACGCCTCTTCGCCCTCAACGCCCATGCCGTTTTCGGAAATATAACAAGGCAGATTGCCGTAGTTCTCTTTTAGATCCATCAGAATGTCGTACAACCCCTTCTCATAGATCTCCCAGCCGCGATGCGGATTGATTTTGCGGCCCGGCATTGCATAGTAACTGAACAAGTCCTCCGGCAGCGCGATCGGCTCCCCGGCGCGGCGCCCCGCTTTCGCCTGCACCCTGCGCGGCTGGTAGTAGTTGACGCCGAGGATATCCACCACGCCGCCTTCGAGCAGTTGCGCGTCCTGCGGTTCGCAGTAAGGCATCAGCCCATGCTGCGCCAACAGATGCAGCAACGCCGCCGGATAACGCCCTTTGGCGACCGGGTCGAGAAAGCTGCGATTGAGCAGCAGATCGGCATCGTGTGCGGCCTGCAGATCCTCCGGCGCGTCGGAGCGCGGATAGGTTGGGCTCAGGTTCAAAATGATGCCGATGCTCCCCGGCTGCCCCCGCGCTCTGAAACGCTGCACCGCCATGGCGTGCGCCAGCACGCTGTGATACGCCACGGTGACCGCCCGTTTGAAGTCCACCACGCAAGGGTAGTGCAAGTCATTCAGGTAACCGGCCTCTACCGGCACGATCGGCTCGTTGAAGGTGAACCAGTGGGTAACCCGATCGCCAAACAGGCCGAAGCAGATGTCGGCGTAACGCGCATAGGCGTCGATCACCGCCCGGCTTTCCCAGCCGCCGCGCTGCTGCATGCACAGCGGCATATCGAAGTGGTAGAGATTGATAAACGGGGTGATGCCCTGCGCCAACAGCTCGTCGATCATCGCGTTGTAGAATGCCGCCGCCAGCGGGTTCACCTCGCCGTCCCCGTCCGGGATCAGCCGTGACCACGAGATCGAGGTTCTGAAGGTATTGTGGCCCAGCGTTTTGAGCAGCCCGATATCGGTGCGGAAATGGTCATAAAAGGTCGAGGCCTCGGCCGGCCCCACCCGATCGTGAAAGCGCTCGGGCGCGATCTCGTACCAATAGTCAAAGATGTTGCGGCTCTTGCCATCGCGCGCGGCCGCCCCTTCAGACTGCGGCGCGGAGGTGGCGCTGCCCCACCAAAACCCGTCGGCAAATTGATATTCCATATTTGCGTCCCTCGCGGGGCGACCGCGCCGCCCCGTTCCACAGTTAGAATTTCAGCGCCTTGGCGATGTCTTCTTCGCTTTCCGTCGCCGCATCGATCTGGCTTTGCGCCTTGTTGGAAATCGCCACGAACGGCAGATAAATCACGGTGGCGACCGCCAGGTTGAACAAGCTCAGCAACAGGGCCATGATGCTGCCGTTGGTGTTGAAGAACGCTCCCAGGCCGACCGGCATGGTCCAGGGCGCGATGTTAGTGATCGGCGGGATCAGCCCGGAGTAGTAAGCCAGCGAGGTGATGAGGGTCAGCACCGGCTGCACCAGGATGAACGGAATAAACATCACCGGGTTCATGATCACCGGCAAACCGAACAGGATAGGTTCGTTGATCTGGAAAATGCCGGATGGCGTCGCTAGTTTGGCGACCTGGCGGTAATCTTCGCGGCGCGAGGCGATGAAGATGGCGATGATCAGGCCCAGCGTCGAACCGGTGCCGCCGAGGTAAATATAAGAGTCGACGAACGGTTTCGCCCACATGTGGAACTCTTTGCCGGCGGCCACCGCCGCCTCGACCGAACCGTATTTATTGTACAGCTCCACATTTTCCAGCGCGAAAGGCGTCATGATGCCGCTGTCCAGCGCCGCCAGCGCCATGGAACCGTGTACCCCAAAGAACCACAGCAGCGAAGAGAAAAGCACGTATACCCAGCCCACTACGCTGCCCATCTTGGCCAGCGGCGCCGAAATGCCGTCCATGATGATCTGGTGGAAGTTAGTGCCCCAGTGCGCCAGCGCGAACGCCACCAGCCCCATGATGGAGAGGATGATGAAGCCGGGGATCAGCGCCGAGAAGGAGCGCGACACCGAAGCCGGCACGCTGTCCGGCAGGCTGATCACCCAGTTGCGCCGCACGATGAAGGCAAACATCTCAGCCACCGCCAGCCCGATCACCATACCGGAAATGATGTTGGCGCCGCCCAGCCAATTGGCGCCCACCGCATAGGCCTCGCCGACGTTGAACGGCGTGACGGTCATGAAGGCCGCCACCGCCAGCAACGCCGAGGCCAGGGGATCGACCTTGCGCTCTTCGGCCAGCGCCATGCTGATAAAGAACGGCGTCATCAGGGACATGATCCCCAACGTACCGTTGTAAACGCTGCCGCCAATACTCTTCAGGCTATTGAGCGTCTCGATGGTGGAGGCGTCCAATCGCACGCCCAGCGAATAGAAGAACGATCCCTCGCCAAAGCTCAGGAACACGTTGTTGATCAACACGAACATCGCCCCGGTCAAGGTCAGCGGCATCAGGCGGATAAAGCCGTTTTTGATGGCGTTGACGTGGGGCTGCTTACCGATTTTTACGGCGAAAGGCAGGATAACCTTCTCGAGCGAGGCAATGAGGGTATTCACGGCGGCCTCCTGTTATTGGTTGGCTTTCTTGATGGCGGCCACCGCGGCCTTCAGCACGCCCAGCCCATCGACCTTGCCGTACAGCAGCGGATCGATGACTTCAACAGGTTTATTGGGCAACTGTTTCTGCACTTCCGGCAGGGTGTAGGCGATCTGCGGCCCCAGCAGGATCAGATCCGCTTCAATCCCCTTCTCCGCGGCCAGCGCTTCCGGATAGGCGGCGATGATCACCGGCACTTCATATTTTTCGGCCTGCGCCTTCATTTTTGATACCAACAGGGAAGTGGACATACCGGCAGAACAAAACAGATAGATTTTTTTCTTTTCCATACCAAGCACCTCAGATAATCAAAAAAACCCGGTGTTATTTGTATGCCAGATGCAATCACGATTGCTTCACGCACATTCCTTATGAAAATTTCCGTCACGTTGCCCTGGTTACAGACAGTATACGGAGCATGAAAAACGGATCGGTAAGCCAGAAGGAGACAGAACCGTCTCTCATTGACCTGATGGATTGACCCTCTTCACATTTCGCACAAAAAAATAGTGTGACCGGGCTCTCAAATAACCGATAAAAACTCAGAATATTCGTAATAAATAATCAAATAGCAATTATAAACAGCAAGTTATAAACTCGCTGGGAATTTAAGGGTTTATTTGCGTCTGAACAAACGGCGAGGGAATAAAAATAGTTCAAGCTTGATTCGCCTGCTGCCATCCGAACGCGATGGCAGGTGAAGAGGATTACGTGGGCAGACGCAGCAACTCAATCACCGTGGCCAGCGCCACGGAATGGTTTCTGCGGTTGGGGTAATAGAGGTAAAAACCGGGAAACGGCGCGCACCAATCGGCCAGCACCCGCCGCAGCCGCCCGCTCGCCAGGTATTCCTCTGCCTCCTGCTCGATGGCAAAAGCGATGCCGACGTTCGCCAGCGCCGCCTGCACCATCATCCTGCCGTCATCGAGTATCAACGGGCTGTTGACCGCCACGGAAAACCGCTGCTCCCCCTGCTGAAAGGCCCATTTGTAGCGCTCGCCTGAAGAAGCTTTGCGCCAACCGATGCAGCGATGCTGCAGTAAATCCTGCGGGTGCGTCGGTTCACCGTGCCGTTGAAAGTAATCCGGCGTGGCGACGATGGCAAAACGCAGATCCGGCGTCAGGCGCACCGCGCGCATATCGTTGTGCAGATCCTCGCCGAGCCGGATGCCGGCGTCAAAGCCTTGCTCGACGATGTTGGCGAACCCCTCGTCCGCCACCACTTCCAGCGTAATGCCGGGGTATTCGCTGGCCAGCCGTCCCAGATGCGGCACGATGGCGAGATCGATCGCCGAACGCGGCGCGTTGATACGCACCAGGCCGCGTGGCCCTTCGCGAAACGCATTCAGGCTCTCCAGCGCGGCGTCGATGTCGGTAAAAGCCGGCACCAGCTGCGCCAGCAGATGCTCTCCGGCCTCCGTCGGCGAGACGTTACGGGTGGTGCGGTTCAGCAGGCGAATGCCCACCTGCGCTTCAAGTTCGCGCAGGGTGTGGGTCAGCGTCGGCGGCGTCACGCCCAATCGGGCGGCGGCGCGGCGGAAGCTGCGTTCACTGGCGATAGCCACGAAGGCCGCCAGGCCGGACAGTTCGGGTTTCTTCATGCTATTGATATAAATTATCTAATAGTGAGATGAATTTTTAGCGGATAGTTATCCGTCATCTAACAACATAGCATTGCGATCGAACCCATTACCAGGTATCGATGCGATGATTAATGCTACAGCTCCAACCCATGAAACGCCGCGCCGTCTGGCGGGCAAAGTCGTACTGGTGAGCGGCGGCGGCACCGGCATCGGCCGCTCCGCCGCGCTGGCCTATGCCCGCGAAGGCGCCAACGTGGCGCTGGCCGGCCGGCGCGCGGCGGAGATCGAAGCCACGGCGCGCGATATCGCCCATACGCCCGCCGGCCGCCTGGGCGAATCGGAAGACATCGGCGATGTGGCGCTGTGGTTGGCGACGGACGAGGCCCGCTTCATCACCGGCCAAAGCCTGCTGGTGGACGGCGGTTACACCATCGCCGGCATGCGCTGAGGAGACGATGCCATGAACTACGTTCGGCTTGGCGACAGCGGCCTGAAAGTGTCTCGTCTCTGCCTGGGCTGCATGACCTATGGCGATCCGGCCTGGCGCCCCTGGGTGCTGAAGGAAGATGAAGCGCGCCCCTTTATCCGCGAAGCGCTGGAAGCGGGCATCAATTTTTTCGATACCGCCAACATTTACTCCGGCGGAGAAAGCGAGCGCATTCTCGGCCGCGCCCTGAAGGCGTTCGCACGCCGCGAAGACGTGGTGATCGCCACCAAGGCCTACTTTCCGATGGACGCGCAGCCGAACAGCCGAGGGCTGTCGCGCAAGCACCTGCTGCACAGCGTCGACGCCTCTTTGCAGCGGTTGGGGACGGATTACCTCGATCTGTTTGTGCTGCACCGCTTCGACACCGAAACGCCGATCGAAGAAACCGCCGACACCCTCGACGGCCTGGTACGGGCGGGCAAGATCCGCTATCTCGGCGCCTCCTCGCTGCACGCCTGGCGCCTGATGAAAATGCTGGCCTTTCAGCGTCAGCACCGCCTGGCGCCGTTTATTTCGCTGCAAGGCCAATACAACCTGGTGACGCGTGAAGATGAAGAGGAGCTGATCCCCCTGTGTCTGGAGGAGGGGCTCAGCCTGACGCCCTGGTCGCCGCTGGCCCGCGGCGTGCTGGCCGGTTCCGGCAACGCCGGCACGCTGCGCGCCGCCACCGACGAACAGGCGCCCCGTTGGTACGGCGGCAGAAACGAAGTAGAACGCACCGTCGCAGCGGTAGCGGAGGTGGCGGCCACGCGCGGCGTTCCACCGGCGCAGATCGCGCTGGCCTGGCTGCTGGCCAAACCCGGCGTGGCGTCACCGCTGGTGGGCATGTCCAAGCCGCACCATCTGCAGGATGCGCTAGCGGCGCTTAATCTCAGCTTATCGCCGCAAGACGTGGCCGCGCTGGAGGCGCCGATGGCGCACGCTGCCCGCCCCGATCGCTGGTAGCCCCTTTTCCGTCATTCCAGGAGAGAAACATGTCATATGTGCTTACCGCGCGAGCAGCGTTGTTCACCCTCGCCGCCGCACTCCCCCTGACCACTCCGGCGCAGGCCGCCGCCAATACCCACTGCGCCGAAAGCAGCATGACGCTGCCGCCCGGCGCGCTTTATCCCAACGGCATCGCCCGCGCGGCGGACGGCACGCTGTATGTCGGGCTGATCACCAGCGGCAACGTGCTGCGCAAGCGGCCGGGTAAAGCGTGGGAAACCTTTTTCCCTGGCGCTGACACGGTGTTCGCCTCAAACGCGCTGCGGCTGGACGAACGGCGCGGGTTGCTATGGGGCAATTCGCCGGACTTCCTTTCCGGCGGCAAATCGCGCGCCAACCGCATCTATGCGCTGAACGTCGCCGATGGCACGCTCAACCGCAGCCTGGCGCTGCCGACGGGGGAAATGGGCAACGATATCGTGCTCGGCACAGACGGTACGGTGTACGTGACAGAAACCCGAGGCGGCGGCATCCTGCGCCTGCGGCCGGGCGAAGCGGCATTCAGTACGCTGTTTCAGGATGCGCGGTTGGCGGCTCCGAGCGGGCTGGGCGCGGCCGGGATCGTGCTGCTCGACGATCGGCTGATGGCTGTCGCCAATTTCGGCACCGGTAAGCTTTACACTCTCAGCTATCACGATCCAAAGCCGCAGCTGACGGAAATGCAGCTGCCGCGCCTGATTGAAAACCCGGACGGAATGGGATTGGCGCCGGACGGCGCATTGATCGTGCTGGAGAACGGGATCCAGAGCGGCCAAGGGCGGATCCTGCGGATCGCGTTGCCAAAAGCGACCGGCATGCATCGGATTGAGGTTTTGCGCGAAGGCATGGAGTCGCCGGTCAACCTGACTATCACCCCACAAGGCTGCGCCTTCGTCAGCGAGTCGCGCATCCGCCACCGCCTGCTGCCCGGCCATGAAACCGAAGTGCCCGACAGCTTCCGCATCTATCAACTGCCCTTGCCTCTCACCGCCGCGCAATAACCTCTACGCCGCCTCAGCGGGCGGCCACTCGCGTTGTATCGTTAACATCCAATAAATTGAAACTATTTACTTCGATGTCATTAATCATACTTATGATTAATCCTAACTTAACAACCTGATTTTAATTAAATTGTTCCGCCGCGTATCGCTGATTATACTTGCCTTATCTCCCGCCTCATTTACCGAGCGTAAGCATGAGCCGATACCATGTTTCCAGCAGCGAAGGCCAATATGAGAAAGAATCCGGCGAGCAAGTTCTAGCCAACAAGCTGGGTATTGCCGATAGCAATGAACTCGACGATGCCGAATTGGTATTGCTGGAACAGCTCTACCATTCCGTTTTCGAACAGCATTTTCCGTTAGGGAAAATCACAGTCGAGATGATCAAGGGCTGGCATCGCCGCTGGTTAGGCAATATCTATGCATGGGCTGGACAAGCAAGAACTGTCAATATCAGCAAAGGGGGCTTTATGTTTGCCCCTTCGACGCGATTGCCCAAACTACTGGACGATTTCGAGGTGGAATACCTGGCTCGTTACACACCTTGCTCAGCCATGAGCGAAGAACAGCTGATAGAAGCGATTGCAATAATCCATGTTGAACTGATACTCATACATCCCTTCAGAGAAGGGAATGGCCGTTTGTCACGGCTGTTGGCCGATGTGATGGCGGTTCAGGGCGGGCATAAATCGTTGGATTATCAAAGCTGGGAACAAAACGGAGCCCAATATATCTCAGCGATTCACTCAGGTATGAACATGAACTACGAACCGATGAAACACTGGGTCAGTCAAGCACTAAGAAGGTATTAGGCAAGGCGTAAATGAGCAAATTTTTTACGCGCTTCTTCTAAAGAAGCTTCAACTCTGGCTGAGGGTTGACCTGTTTCAACCGCCGTTGATGTCGCCACGGAACGCGCAATGTCCGTACGGGACGGCTTAGCATAACCCACCTGCACTTTTTTGCTGTTACTCATGACAACCTCTGTTCGCAAATTTGCTGAAGACATTATATCAAGGAATGTACAGGACTTCATTCCCTTGCCTCTCACTCCCGAGCAATAGCTTCACCACCACTCCGGGCGGCCACTTGCGTTGTTGCCCGCAGGCGAACAACAATCTCACCGCGTTACAAACCCGCCTTGCGCAGCGCTTCCCATTTTTACCTGTGACAGCCGATTGCCCGCTGGGCTAGTATAAGCGTCTGTGCAAACCTCAGGTTTGAGTGCGCCGTTTGGCGTTTTGATGATTTGATTTGCGCCGCCCGCCAAGCGCTGAGTGGGGCGACGCCTGCTGAAACAATGTGATAGCGAATGACGACAATGAAAATCACAGTTCCCTTTACATTCAATGGATTGGAAAAATAATCGCATGAATAGCACCGATAAACTCGATTCGCACACGCCGATGATGCAGCAGTACCTGCGCCTCAAGGCCCAGCATCCTGAAATCCTGCTGTTCTACCGCATGGGTGACTTCTACGAGCTGTTTTACGACGACGCCAAGCGCGCTTCCCAACTGCTGGATATCTCGTTGACCAAACGCGGCGCCTCGGCGGGCGAGCCGATCCCGATGGCCGGCGTGCCGCACCACGCGGTGGAGAACTACCTGGCCAAGCTGGTTCAACTCGGCGAATCCGTCGCCATCTGTGAACAGATCGGCGATCCGGCCACCAGTAAAGGGCCGGTCGAGCGCAAAGTGGTACGCATCGTCACCCCCGGCACCATCACCGACGAAGCGCTGCTGCAAGAGCGCCAGGACAACCTGCTGGCGGCGATCTGGCAGGATGCGCGCGGCTTCGGTTACGCCACGCTGGACGTGAGCTCCGGCCGCTTCCGCGTCGCCGAGCCGCAGGATCTAGAGACCATGGCCGCCGAGCTGCAGCGCACCAATCCGGCCGAGCTGCTCTACCCGGAAACCTTCGAACAAATGGCGCTGATCGAACAACGCCACGGCCTGCGCCGCCGTCCGCTGTGGGAATTCGAACTGGAGACCGCACGCCAACAACTCAACCTGCAGTTCGGCACCCGCGATTTGACCGGCTTCGGCGTCGAGCAGGCGCATCAGGCGCTGCGCGCCGCCGGCTGTCTGTTGCAGTACGTGAAAGATACCCAGCGCACTTCGCTGCCGCACATTCGCGGCATCACCATGGAGCGTCAGCAGGACGGCATCATCATGGACGCCGCCACCCGCCGCAACCTGGAGCTGACGCAGAGCCTGTCCGGCGGCAGCGACAACACGCTGGCGGCGATCCTCGATCGCACAGTCACGCCGATGGGCAGCCGCATGCTGAAACGCTGGCTGCACATGCCGACCCGAGACATCAAGGTGCTGACCGCCCGCCAGCAGGCGATCGGCGCATTGCAGGAACGGTTCGCCGATCTGCAGCCTTCGCTGCGCCAGGTGGGCGATCAGGAGCGAATTTTGGCGCGCCTGGCGCTGCGCACTGCGCGTCCGCGCGATCTGGCCCGCATGCGTCATGCTTTCCAGCAACTGCCGGACATCCGCGCGCTGCTGCAAGATGTGGATACGCCGCATGTGCAGCAACTGCTATCTCAGGTAGGCCAGTTCGACGAGCTGCGCGAACTGCTGGAACGCGCGATCGTTGAATCGCCGCCGGTGCTGGTGCGCGATGGCGGCGTGATCGCCCCCGGTTACAACAGCGAGCTGGACGAGTGGCGCGCGCTGGCCGACGGCGCCAGCGACTACCTCGATCGGCTGGAGATCCGCGAACGTGAAAAGCTGGGGCTGGATACGCTCAAAGTCGGCTTCAACGGCGTACACGGCTACTACATCCAGGTGAGCCGCGGCCAGAGCCACCTGGTGCCGATCCACTATGTACGTCGCCAGACGCTGAAAAACGCCGAGCGCTACATCATCCCGGAATTGAAAGAGTACGAAGACAAGGTACTCACCTCCAAGGGCAAAGCGCTGGCGATCGAGAAAAGCCTGTACGACGAGCTGTTCGATCTGCTGCTGCCGCACCTGGCGGAACTGCAACAAAGCGCCGCCGCGCTGGCCGAGCTGGACGTGCTGGCCAACCTGGCCGAGCGCGCCGACACCCTGAACTACGCCTGCCCGGTCATGAGCGAACAACCGGGGATCCGCATTACCGAAGGCCGCCACCCGGTGGTGGAGCAGGTGCTGAGCGAACCGTTTATCTCCAACCCGCTCTCCCTGTCGCCACAGCGCCGCATGCTGATCATCACCGGTCCGAACATGGGCGGTAAAAGTACCTATATGCGGCAAACGGCGCTGATTGTGCTGATGGCGCACATCGGCAGCTACGTTCCGGCTGCCAAAGCCACCATCGGCCCGGTGGATCGCATCTTCACCCGCGTCGGCGCGGCGGACGATCTGGCTTCCGGCCGTTCCACCTTCATGGTGGAGATGACCGAAACCGCCAATATTCTTCACAACGCCACCGAGCACAGCCTGGTGTTGATGGATGAAATCGGCCGTGGCACCTCCACCTACGACGGCCTGTCGCTGGCCTGGGCCTGCGCCGAGAACCTGGCCAACCGCATCAAAGCGATGACACTGTTCGCCACCCACTACTTCGAGCTGACGACGCTGCCGGAAAAAATGGAAGGCGTGGTCAACGTGCATCTGGACGCGCTTGAGCACGGCGACACCATCGCTTTTATGCACAGCGTGCAGGACGGTGCCGCCAGCAAAAGCTATGGCCTGGCGGTCGCCGCGCTGGCCGGCGTGCCGCGCGACGTCATCAAGCGCGCCCGCCAAAAGCTGCGCGAGCTGGAATCCATCTCCAGCCACACCGCGTCGGGCAGCGTTGATGCCACCCAGATGACGCTGTTGCAGGAAGAGACTTCGCCGGCGGTAGAAGCCCTGGAGGCGCTGGATCCGGATTCCCTGTCGCCGCGCCAGGCGCTGGAATGGATCTACCGGCTGAAAAATATGGTGTAGTCAGACGCCAAACGCGGGCATAAAAAAACGGTGAGCATCATGCTCACCGTTTTTATTTGATGCGGTTCAACAACCGGCGTTATTCGCGGAACAGCGCCTCAATGCTCAGGCCCTGCATCTGCAGAATCTCACGCAGGCGACGCAGACCTTCAACCTGAATCTGACGGACGCGTTCACGCGTCAGGCCAATCTCCCGGCCCACGTCTTCCAGCGTCGCCGCTTCATAGCCCAGCAGGCCGAAACGACGCGCCAACACTTCACGCTGTTTGGCGTTCAGTTCGAACAGCCATTTGACGATGCTTTGCTTCATATCGTCGTCTTGCGTGGTGTCTTCAGGCCCGTTGTCCTTCTCGTCGGCCAGAATGTCCAGCAGCGCTTTCTCCGAATCCCCGCCCAACGGCGTATCCACCGAGGTGATGCGCTCATTCAGGCGCAGCATGCGGCTGACGTCATCCACCGGCTTGTCGAGTTGCTCGGCAATCTCTTCAGCGCTCGGTTCATGATCCAGTTTATGGGAAAGCTCGCGCGCGGTGCGCAGATAAACATTCAGTTCTTTGACGATATGGATAGGCAAACGAATGGTGCGGGTTTGGTTCATGATCGCCCGTTCAATCGTCTGACGGATCCACCAGGTTGCGTAAGTGGAGAAACGGAAACCGCGTTCCGGGTCGAATTTTTCCACCGCGCGGATCAGACCGAGGTTACCCTCTTCGATCAGATCCAGCAGCGCCAGACCGCGGTTGCTGTAGCGGCGGGCGATTTTCACCACCAGCCGCAGGTTGCTTTCAATCATGCGACGGCGGGACGGCACGTCACCGCGCAGAGCACGCCGCGCAAAATAGACCTCTTCCTCTGCGGTCAACAGAGGTGAATAACCGATCTCACCCAGATAGAGCTGCGTCGCATCCAATACGCGTTGCGTAACGCCTTGAGACAACAGCTCTTCTTCCGCTAAATCGTTCTCGCTGGCCTCTTCTTCTACCAGCGCTTTTTCATCAAACGACTCAGCCTCAGCTCCATTCTCGTCGAAATCCGCATCATCATGTAACTCGTTAACTTTCAGCGTATTTTGGCTCATATGCTGCTCCTACCCGTGATACCGCGAGCAGAATCTCAGCGTATTCTGCCCAATCTATCGCTGCGGAAGATAACGCAGCGGGTTTACGGATTTCCCCTTGTAACGAATTTCAAAATGCAAACGTACTGAACTGGTACCGGAGCTACCCATGGTGGCTATTTTTTGACCCGCCTTCACTTCTTGTTGTTCCCGGACCAGCATTGTGTCGTTATGAGCGTAGGCGCTCAGGTAATCATCATTATGTTTGATGATGATTAGATTACCGTAACCCCGTAAAGCGTTGCCTGCATACACTACGCGACCATCGGCGGTAGCGAAGATAGGCTGCCCACGGGAACCGGCGATATCGACGCCCTTATTCCCACCTTCTGATGAGGAAAAGTTATCAATAATCTTGCCGTCAGTCGGCCATCTCCAGGTACTGACCGGAGCGCTGTTGCTGACGGTGCTGCTCACTGGTGGAGCGGCTTCCGGTGCGGTAACAGGCGCAGTCGCGGTCCCAACCGCTGCGGCGCCCGCTGCAGGTAACATCTTACCTACATTCTGTTTACCCGAGTTTTCAGAATACGCGTTAGTTGATTGAGAATCAACCGTTGCCGTCTGGATCTGGGTGCTGGAAGGTGGCTTCGGAACACCGCCTTTGGTCGCGTCAGTCGTCGCCAGCATACCGCCGCCGCCATTGGCAGAACCATTACCAAGTTGAATGGTTTGGCCAACATTCAGGCTGTAAGGCTCGGGAATATTGTTGCGCTGCGCCAGGTCGCGGAAATCGTTGCCGGTGATCCAGGCGATGTAAAACAGCGTATCACCGCGCTTGACCGTATAGGTGTCGCCGCCGCTGTAGCTCCCTTTAGGGATAGCGTTATAACTGCGGTTATAGACAATGCGGCCCTCTGGGCTGGCCTGCTGCGCTCCGCCATTATTATTGCCGGATGGAACGGCGCCGCCGCCGCCCACGCTGCTGATAGGGGCTGACGTCGAGGCCGTGTTTGTACAACCCGCCAACCACAAACTTACCATCGTACACACCGCAACCCGGCGTAACGTAATCATTGGGCTTCCCGTGCTCATGCTTCCCCCATGACAGCAATATCAGTGATATATCCAAAATACCCTTTACATCGTAGCCGAGCTTTTGCCACTTCCCAGTTTCTGCGATGTAAAGGCGCCGCCGGCCGATCCCTGAACGCCAGGTCATCTCCCGCCGGAGCATCAAAACGCGCGCCAATGCTAACCACATTGGCGTCACCGCACCATAAGACAACTACGTAGAAAGGCCAATTCTAGTGAAAATTAGCCTGATTGGAACGAGAAAACCTTATCCGCACGTGATGAAAGTGCAACAGATTTTTCAGACGGTCGAAAAATCAGACAATCGCTAGGCCAATTCGCCTTTCACCAGCGGCACAAAGCGCACCGCCTCTACCGCGTCGACCACGAAATCGTTGCCATGGCGCTGAATGCGTTTGAGGGTTTGGGCATGCTCGCCCACCGGCAACACCAAAATGCCGCCGTCGTCCAACTGCTCAACCAGCGCCTGCGGGATCTCCGGCGGCGCGGCAGTGACGATGATCGCATCGAACGGGCCGCGCGACGCCCAGCCCTGCCAGCCGTCGCCGTGGCGAGTGGAAACATTATGAAGGTCGAGCTGCTTCAGGCGGCGCTTGGCCTGCCACTGCAGCCCCTTGATGCGCTCGACGGAACAAACGTGTTGCACCAGATGCGCCAGAATGGCGGTTTGATAACCGGAACCGGTGCCGATCTCAAGCACCCGTGAAGTAGGCTTCAGATTCAGCAGCTCGGTCATCCGCGCCACCATATAGGGCTGAGAAATGGTCTGACCGGAACCGATCGGTAATGCAGTGTTTTCGTAGGCTTTGTGATCCAGCGCTTCGTCGACAAAACGCTCGCGCGGCACCGCTTCGATCGCTCGCAGCAGCTTTTCGTCCCGGATCCCTTGCTGACGCAGCTGCGTCAGCAATGTTTGCATACGCTTGTTCACCATTCCCCGCTAACCTCTGCCTTGGTTAACCATGTTTTCACGACTTCCTGCGCCGCGTAGGCGGTCAGATCCACCTGTAGCGGCGTGATCGCCACATAGCCTTGTTCCACCGCCGCAAAGTCGGTATCCGGCCCGACATCAAATTTATCACCAGGCGGCCCGATCCAGTAGAGATTTTGTCCACGCGGATCCTGCTGGCAGAAGACCTTATCGGCGGGATGGCGGCTGCCACAGCGAGTGACGCGCAGGCCTTTGATCTCCGCCAGCGGCAAATCCGGCACGTTAATATTCAGGATTTTTCCGGTGCGTAACGGTTCACGCTGCAGCGCACGCAAGATGCGGCAGGTAATGGCCGCAGCAGTCGCGTAGTGTTGGTGACCGTTCAGCGACACCGCCAGCGCGGGCAGCCCCAGGTGCCGGCCCTCCATCGCCGCCGCGACGGTGCCGGAATAGATGACGTCATCGCCTAAATTCGGTCCGGCGTTAATGCCGGAGACCACGATATCCGGCGCAGGGCGCATCAATGCGTTGACGCCAAGATAAACGCAGTCGGTCGGCGTCCCCTGCAGCACCGCGATATCGCCGTTGGCCAGCGTCTGCGTGCGCAGCGGCGACTCCAGCGTCAGGGCATTGGAAGAACCGCTGCGGTTACGATCAGGCGCCACGACCTGCACCTCGGCAAACTCCCGCAGCGCCGCTGCCAGCACCTGAATGCCTGGGGCGCTGACGCCGTCATCGTTACTCAGCAATATCCGCATCACTGTTATCCTGCTGCATGATTTCGCGAACCACGCTGGTAGCAAAGCTGCCTGCCGGCAACCAGAAGCGCAGTTCCACGGTAACGTCATCCCACCAGTTCCACTGCAAATTTTGCGGCTGCAACAGCAGGGCCCGGCGAGCGGGTTCGACACGCTCGCGCTTTAAAAGCGTAAGCAATTCCGGTTGTTCCGCCAAGCATTGTTGTTCAAAAGCCAAGGCTTGGCCGGCGGTGCCTGGCTCTCCGTCGCCCGGCAAGGAAGCCGTGATCGCCAGCTCGCCGGCATCCAGCCGCTGTTGCAACGTCTCCAGCTCATCGGCTTTGGCGACGAACCAGCTACCGCGGCCGCTCAACTGCAGGGCATCCCCCTCCAGCACGGTGCGCTGCAGGCCGTCGGCCAGGCGCCGGCCGGCTATCAGATTGAACAGCGCACTGCGGCTGGCGGAAAGGTAGAAGCTGCGCTTGCTGCGCTCTTTAACGCGGATTTCGTCGTTCGCCCAGCGGCGCGCCATCACCAGATTGTTGCCGCCGCGGCCGAAGCGTTGGCTGCCGAAATAGTTTGGCACGCCCTGCGCGGCGATAGCCTGCAGGCGGCGCTCAACGTCCTGACGATCGGAAATCTGGCGCAGCACCAGCGTAAAGTGGTTGCCCTTCAGATTGCCGATGCGCATTTTGCGCAGGTGGCGGGCGAACGAGAGCACCTCGCAGCCTTCCAGCGCAAACTGTGAGAAATCCGGCGTGTCTTTGCCCGGCATATGCAGGCAGAACCACTGTTCGGTCACCGCGTGGCGATCCTTCAAGCCCGCATAGCTGACGGAACGGGCGTGAATACCGGCGAAGCGCGCCAGATAGTCGGCCACGAACTGGGTATTGCAGCCGTTTTTACGGATGTTCACCAGCACATGCTCGCCTTCACCGTCCGGCGCAAAGCCCAGGTCTTCCACCACCACGAAGTCTTCCGGATTGGCTTTCAACACCCCGGTGCTCTGCGGCTGGCCATGCAGCCAGGTCAGATTCGCCATATCCATGCGGTTATTCCTTGATCAGCAAGGCGACCGCTTCGCAGGCGATGCCCTCGCCGCGCCCGGTGAAGCCGAGCTGCTCGGTGGTCGTGGCCTTCACGTTGACGTCATCCATATGGCACTGCAGATCTTCCGCCAGGAAGACGCGCATCTGCGGGATGTGCGGCGCCATTTTCGGCGCCTGGGCAATAATCGTGATGTCGAGGTTGCCGAGGCGGTACCCTTTGGCGCGGATGCGCTTCCAGGCTTCGCGCAGCAGCTCGCGGCTGTCCGCGCCCTTGAAGGCCGGATCGGTATCGGGGAACAGCTTGCCGATATCGCCCAGCGCCGCCGCGCCCAGCAAGGCGTCGGTCGCGGCGTGCAGCGCAACGTCGCCGTCGGAGTGGGCCAACAAGCCTTTGTCGTAAGGGATGCGAACACCGCCGATCACCAACGGGCCTTCGCCGCCGAATTTATGTACGTCAAAACCGTGACCGATACGCATGGTGCGCTCCTTAATTGTCCAACTGAGTCAAATAGAACGCCGCCAGCGCCAAATCCTCCGGCCGCGTTACTTTAATGTTATCCGCCCGGCCAGCGATCAGCAGCGGATGATAACCGCAATGCTCCAGCGCCGAGGCTTCGTCGGTGACGTTTGCGCCTTCATCCAGCGCGCGCTGCAGGCACTGCTTGAGCAGCGGCAGCGGAAACAGCTGCGGCGTCAGCGCATGCCACAGATCCTGCCGTTCAACGGTGTGGGCGATGGTGTCGCGGCCGGGTTCGGCGCGCTTCATGGTGTCGCGCACCGGCGCAGCGAGAATGCCGCCCACCTTGCTGTGTGCGGTGATCGCCAACAGGCGCTCGAGATCGTCGGCGTGCAGACAGGGGCGCGCAGCGTCGTGTACCAGCACCCAGTCCGCATCACCCGCGAGCTTCAGCCCGGCCATCACCGAATCGGCGCGCTGTTTGCCGCCCTCGGTGACGGTCACCCGCGGATCCTGAGCGATGGGCAGCCGTTCGAACTGACGATCTTCCGGGCCGATAGCCACGATCACCCGTTCAATGCGCGGGTGGCGCAACAGGGCATGGATAGCGTGTTCGACAATGCTGTGCCGGCCGATGGTTAAATATTGCTTCGGGCATTCCGCCTGCATGCGGCTGCCGATACCGGCAGCGGGCAGGACGGCAATCACCGAGGGAAAGGTGCCTGCGGAGTGATTCATGCGTTATTTTTGTGCGTTATTTTGCGAGGAAGACGCCGCGTTGCGTCTGGATTGGTCAGGAACCAGACGATAGAAAGTCTCACCGGGCTTGATCATGCCCAGCTCATTACGCGCTCGCTCTTCGATCGCTTCCTGACCGCCGTTCAAATCATCGATTTCGGCAAACAGCTGATCGTTACGCGCTTTCAACTTCGCGTTGTTGCCCTGTTGGACCGCAACGTCTTCATTGACCCGCACGTAATCGTGAATACCATTTTTGCCCAGCCACAGTGAATACTGTAACCAACCGAGCAATGCCAGCAATAGCAGCGTAAGTTTTCCCATCTCCGCCCCCTGAAAAACCGACCAATCATCCCACAACTTCTCGTTGGACTCCACACTGAGAGCGGCATTTCAACGCCAAATTCAGAATACGGATGAAGGATTCCCGTGTTTATCGCCTAATTCCACTGCGAAAGCGGCAAAAAAAGCCGCTTTAGTCCGGCGCGCGCGCCGCGTTTTCCGCTGACACACACACTGCCCTTCCTCCATTATGCAGCAAGAATCACTGCACCACCGCTTCCTGACCCGTCGCTTACGCCGAGGCAAAGCAAGAAGTGAATATTTAACACCATAGAAAGAATAATCCTCATGCAGTGGTTGCACTTTCATTCATTGAAGCTTATTTTTATGCACTCATAGTGCATAAATAATTCCAATATATAACCATTCATTATCGGGGATCGCGATGTTAAAACGTTTAGTTCTGATCGGCGCCTGCCTGGCCGCCACCTTCTCCACCGCCGCGTTGGCGGCTGAACCTACCTACGTCGTTGGCTCCGGCGGCACCTATCGGCCGTTCGAATTTGAAAACAGCCAAAAGCAGCTGGAAGGTTTCGACATCGACATAATCAAAGCGGTAGCCAAGGCCGAAGGTTTCCAGATAAAACTGATCAATACGCCGTGGGAAGGGATCTTCGCCACGCTGAATTCCGGCGATCGCGATATCATCATCTCCGGCATCACCATCACCGATAAACGCAAACAAATGGTTGATTTTTCTGCGCCTTACTTCCCGGCAGAGCAGGCCATCGTGGTGCCGCAAAACTCGAAGGTAGACTCCATTGCCGCGTTGAAAGCGCTGAAGGTCGGCGTGGTGAACTCCAGCACCGGCGACATCGTGGTGTCCGACGCACTGGGCAAAAACAGCACCGCCATCAAACGCTTCGACAATACCCCGCTGATGCTGCAAGAGCTGTATGAAGACGGCATCGGCGCGGCGGTCGGCGACGTCGGCGTGGCCAAGTTCTACATCAAAACCCACCCTGAGAAAGCCTTCAAGCTGGTGCCCGACGCCAAGTTCGAACGTCAGTATTTCGGCATCGCCGTCGCCAAAGGCAACGATGAACTGCGCAACAAAATCAACGCCGGCCTGAAGAAAATCATCGCCGACGGCACCTACGCCAAGATCTACCAAGCCTGGTTCGACAGCAACGTACCGACGCTGCCGGCGGAATAATGCCCTGCCGCCGGCGCCCGCAAGGCCGTCGGCGCGCCACCGTTTCAGCATACCAAGAAGGAATACCCTTTGAACTTCCGCTGGGAGATCATCCAGGAATACGCGCCGCTGTTTATGGAAGGCGCCTGGATGACCATCAAATGCACCATTATCTGCGTGCTGCTGGGCACCACCTGGGGATTGATCCTCGGTCTGGGGCGCTTGGCGCAGGCGCCGCACGGCATCTGGAAACCCATCCTGCATTACGGCGTTCAGTGGCCGGTACGTATCTACATCAGCGCCTTTCGCGGCACCCCGCTGTTCGTGCAGATCATGGTGGTGCACTTTGCGCTGGTGCCGCTGTTCATCAACCCGCGCGACGGCCTGCTGGTCACCAGCGGCCTGATGAGCGTCGACTTCGCCCGCGCGCTGCGCGCCGACTACGGCGCCTTTCTCTCCTGCGTGGTGGCGATCACGCTCAACGCCGGCGCCTATGTGTCGGAGATCTTCCGCGCCGGGATCCAATCGATCGACCGCGGCCAGATGGAAGCATCGCGCTCGTTGGGCATGAGCTACGGCAAGACCATGCGCCAGGTTATCTTGCCGCAAGCCTTCCGGCGCATGCTGCCGCCGCTGGGCAACAACGCCATCGCCATCGTCAAGGATTCGTCGCTGGCCTCCGCCATCGGCCTGGCGGATCTGGCCTATGCCGCCCGCACCGTCTCCGGCGCCTACGCCACCTATTGGGAGCCCTACCTGACCATTTCGCTGGTCTATTGGGTCATCACCTTCCTGCTTTCGCTGCTGGTGCAACACATGGAAAAGAGGTTCGGTAAAAGTGATTCGCGTACATAACCTGCAAAAACAGTTCGGTGAAAGCCACGTGCTGCGCGGCATTTCCTGCCGGATCGCCGCCAACGAAGTGGTGTGCGTCATCGGCCCCTCCGGCTCCGGTAAAAGCACCTTCCTGCGCTGCATCAACGCGCTGGAAACGCTCTCCGGCGGCGAGATCGAGGTGAATGGCTTCGCCGTCCACGATCAGAAAACCGACCTGAACAAGATGCGTGAAAGCGTGGGCATGGTGTTCCAACGCTTTAACCTGTTCCCGCACATGACGGTGTTGGAAAACATCATCATGGCGCCGGTAAGCGTGAAAAAACTGCCGCGCGCCGAAGCCATCGCGCAAGCGGAACAGCTGCTGCGCAAGGTCGGCCTGCTCGACAAAATCGACGCCTATCCCAACAGCCTGTCCGGCGGCCAGCAGCAGCGGGTAGCGATCGCCCGCGCGCTGGCGATGGGGCCGAAAATCATGCTGTTCGACGAACCGACCTCCGCGCTCGATCCGGAGCTGGTGGGCGAAGTGTTGGCGGTGATGAAATCGCTGGCCCATGAGGGCATGACCATGGTGGTCGTCACGCATGAGATGGGCTTTGCCCGCGAGGTGGCCGACCGGGTACTGTTTATCGATCAGGGGATCATTCAGGAAGAGGGGCAGCCGCAGCAGATCTTCAGTCACCCGTCCAATCCGCGCACTCAGGCATTTTTGAGCAAAGTTTTGTAACCTTCGGCACGGCTTTGCAATCCTGCGGGCGCCGGCCTCGGCGCCCACTCTCTCACCACCCGGTCAGGAAGCTGAACACCAGCCAGAACAGGCACAGCACAACGGCACCGGTCAGCAGCAGCGTCAAGATCAGACGGCCGCGCAGCAGCATGCTGAGAGTGATGCCGATCAGCACCGACAGCGGCATCAGCGCCAGGAAGAACGGCCAGGTATAGAGCAGGAAAAACAGCGTGTTGGAACCGTAAACCAAAAACGGCAACGCGAACGCCAGCCAGTAGAAAACAAAGCCGCTGACGCCGCCCAGGAAAGAATAAGAAGGCTCCTCTTTCTCCTGTTTTGACTGCTTGGAGTCGATCAAGATAGGCGTGACATTTTGCATAGTGATCCCTGGTTATTCGGCTCGCTCTGCGGCGGCTTAGAGTAAAAAGCGCATGGCGAAAAACGCCACACGCTTTTTTTGAATTCAGGGTTTGATAATAGCCTGACCACGCAACACGTCTAACAATTGCGCAATCAAATTTGTTACCAATTGTTGGCCATCAAGGTGGATTTCCGGCTGCTGCGGCGCCTCGTAAACCGCGTCGATACCGGTGAAATTGCGCAGCTCGCCGGCGCGCGCTTTCTTATACAATCCCTTCGGATCGCGCGCCTCGCAGATCGCCAACGGCGTATCGACAAACACCTCGATAAAGCGATCGTCGCCGAGCATCTCACGCACCATCTGCCGTTCGGCGCGGTGCGGCGAAATGAATGCGGTCAGCACCACCAGCCCGGCGTCCACCATCAGCTTGGCCACTTCCCCCACCCGGCGAATGTTCTCGCGCCGATCCTCGTCGGAGAAGCCGAGATCGCGGCACAGGCCGTGGCGCACGTTATCGCCGTCCAGCAGGTAGGTGCTGACGCCGAGCCCATGCAGCGCCTGCTCCAGCGCGCCGGCGACGGTGGATTTGCCCGAACCGGACAGCCCGGTAAACCACAGCACCGCGCCGCGATGGCCGTTGCGCGCTTCGCGATCCGCGCGCGTCACCGCGTGCGGATGCCAAACCACATTTTCGTCGTCCGGCCCGGTCGCCCTCAGTTCAGCGGCCACCTTATCGGCCACCGAGCAGATCGCGCGCGCCCCAGTGCGGGAAGTGCTTGCGCACCAGCGCATTCAGCTCCAGCTCGAAGGCGCTGAATTCGCCGCGCGCCGCCGATGCGGCCTGCAGCGTTTCACGCACCAGCCCGGCGCCCACCGTGACGTTGCTCATGCGATCGATGAAGATCAGCCCGCCGGTGTCGTGATTGCTCTGGTAGCTGTCCAGCACCAGCGGTTCGTCGAAGGTCAGCTCCACCAATCCGATGCCGTTGAGCGGCAACGTGTCGGCCGGATGCTGCGCCAGCGTATTGATCTCCACCTGATGACGGATGCTCTCCACGCGCGCGCGGGTCTTTTTACCGGCGATCTTGATGTCGTAGCTCTGGCCCGGCACCAGCGGCTGCTCGGCCATCCATACCACGTCTACCAGCGCGCTCTGCGCCGCCTGCAGACTTTCGCCGGCGTCGACCAGCAGATCGCCCCGGCTGATGTCCACTTCATCCTTCAGCACCAGCGTAATCGCTTCGCCCGGCACCGCCTCTGGCAGATCGCCGTCGAAGGTCACGATGCGCGCCACGCTGGACTCCACGCCGGAAGGCAGCACTTTGATGCGTTGCCCCACCCGCACCACGCCGGCGGACAGCGTGCCGGCATAGCCGCGAAAATCGAGGTTCGGGCGGTTGACGTACTGCACCGGGAAGCGCAGCGGCTGGTTTTCTCGCTCGCTGACCACGTCAACGCTCTCCAGCACTTCCAGCAGGGTCGGGCCGCTGTACCACGGCATATGGGCGCTTTCGCTCGCCACGTTGTCGCCGTCCAGCGCCGACAGCGGCACAAACTTGATGTCCAGATCGCCTGGCAGCTGCTGGGCGAAGGTCAGGTAATCCTGTTTGAACTGCTCGAACACCGCTTCCTGATAGTCCACCAGATCCATTTTGTTTACCGCGACCACCAGATGGCGAATGCCCAGCAGGGTCGCGATAAAGCTGTGGCGGCGAGTCTGATCCAGCACCCCTTTACGCGCGTCGATCAACAGGATCGCCAGATCGCAGGTAGAGGCACCGGTGGCCATGTTGCGGGTGTACTGCTCATGCCCCGGGGTATCGGCGATGATAAACTTGCGTTTTTCGGTCGAGAAGTAGCGATAGGCCACATCGATGGTGATGCCCTGCTCGCGCTCGGCCTGCAGACCGTCCACCAACAGCGCCAGATCGAGCTTCTCGCCCTGGGTGCCGATGCGTTTGCTGTCGCTGTGCAGCGTCGACAGCTGATCCTCGTAGATCTGGCGGGTATCGTGCAGCAGGCGGCCGATCAGGGTGCTTTTGCCGTCGTCGACGCTGCCGCAGGTTAGAAAGCGCAGCAGGCTCTTGTGCTGCTGCGCGTGCAGATAAGACTCGACGCCGCCCTGGTCAGCGATTTGTTGTGCGATTGCGTTGTTCATCCGGCGGCTCCTTAGAAATACCCTTGACGCTTTTTCAGCTCCATCGAGCCGGACTGATCGCGATCGATCATCCGCCCCTGGCGTTCGCTGGTGGTGGAGACCAGCATCTCTTCGATGATCTCCGGCAGGGTCTGCGCCTGCGAATCCACCGCACCGGTCAGCGGCCAGCACCCGAGGGTGCGGAAACGCACCATGCGCTGGCTGATCACTTCACCCGGCTGCAGATCGATGCGATCGTCGTCCACCATCATCAGCATGCCGTCGCGCTCCACCACCGGGCGCGGTTTCGCCAGATACAGCGGCACGATGTCGATGTTTTCCAGGAAGATGTACTGCCAGATATCCAGCTCGGTCCAGTTCGACAGCGGGAAGACGCGGATGCTCTCCCCTTTGTTGATCTGGCCGTTGTAGTTGTGCCACAGCTCCGGCCGCTGGTTTTTCGGATCCCAGCGGTGGAAGCGATCGCGGAACGAATAGATGCGCTCTTTGGCGCGCGATTTCTCCTCGTCGCGCCGCGCACCGCCGAAGGCGGCGTCGAAACCGTACTTGTTCAACGCCTGCTTCAGGCCCTCGGTTTTCATGATGTCGGTATGCTTGGCGCTGCCGTGCACGAACGGGTTGATGCCCATCGCCACCCCTTCAGGGTTTTTATGCACCAGCAGCTCGAAGCCGTACTCCTTCGCGGTGCGATCGCGGAATTCGTACATTTCGCGGAATTTCCAGCCGGTATCGACGTGCAGCAGCGGGAATGGCAGCGTGCCGGGGAAGAACGCCTTACGCGCCAGATGCAGCATCACGGAAGAGTCTTTGCCGATGGAATACAGCATCGCCGGGTTGGCGAATTCAGCGGCGACTTCACGGATGATATGGATACTCTCCGCCTCCAATTGCCGCAAATGAGTGAGTCGTTTTTCGTCCATAACAGGTCCTTAAAAGCCTTGCCTATGCCAAATTCACGACGGCCGGGCGCGCGGCCCCTTCCGTCTGCGATTAATGCCCGAACCAGGCGATTTGGTGGTGCAGTTCCACCACTTCGCCGATCACCAGCAGCGCCGGCAACGGCGCCCGTTGGGCCAGATATTCCAGTTGTTCCAGCGTGCCGATCTGAACCTGCTGATCGGCGCGCGTGCCGCGGCTGATCACCGCCACCGGCGTCGCGGCGTCGCGACCGTGGGCGATCAGGCGCTGGCTGATGTCCGCCGCCTTCATGGTGCCCATGTAGATAGCCAGCGTCTGCCGCGCCCGGGCCAGATCGGCCCAGTCCAGGCCATCGCCGTCGGGGCGGCAGTGGCCGGTGATAAAGGTCACGCTCTGCGCGTGGTCGCGGTGCGTCAGCGGAATGCCTGCGTAGGCAGTCGCCCCCGCGGCGGCCGTGACGCCCGGCACCACCTGGAACGGAATGCCGGCGGCGGCGGCCACCTGCAGCTCTTCACCGCCGCGGCCGAAGATGAACGGATCGCCCCCCTTGAGGCGCACCACGCGCTTGCCCTGCTGCGCCAGTTCCACCAGCAGCCTATTGGTCTCTTCCTGGATCACCGAGTGCGCGCCGGCGCGCTTGCCCACGCAGATGCGCTCGGCGTCGCGGCGCACCAGATCGAGGATTTCGCCGCTGACCAGATGGTCATACAGCACCACGTCCGCCTGCTGCATCACCTGCAGCCCGCGCAGGGTCAACAGCCCCACGTCGCCCGGCCCGGCGCCCACCAGGGCTATCTCGCCCTGGGCGCCCTCATCGCCTGCGGCGAAGCGGTGTAAATCCTGCTCCAGCTGGCGTTCCGCCTGCGCCGTCTGGCCGTTGGCCACCAGCGTGGCGAAACGGCCACCGAAGGTTTTTTCCCAGAAACGGCGACGTTCGCCGATCGAAGCCAACCGCTGTTTGACCTGGCCACGCCAGCGGCCCGCCACCTGCGCCATCAGCCCCAAACTGGCGGGCAGCAACGCCTCCAGCTTTTCGCGCAGCAACCGCGCCAGCACCGGCGCCTGGCCGCTGGACGATACGGCCACCACCAGCGGCGAGCGATCGATGATCGACGGGAAGATGAACGAACAGCGCGGCTGATCGTCCACCACGTTGGCCAGCACCCGGCGTTTATCCGCCTCGGCGAACACCGCGGCGTTCAGCGCATTGTCGTCCGTGGCGGCGATCGCCAGAAACACGTCGTCCAGCTGCTGCGGATCAAAGGTTTTCCCCAGCCAGAGCACCCGCCCTTGCTGACGTTGTTGTTCCAGTTCCGGTGAGAGCGACTGCGCAACTATCCGTATTTCAGCCCCGACGCGCTGAAGCAGGGAGACTTTGCGCGCCGCCACGTCACCACCGCCAACGACCAGCACCGGACGTTGTTTCAGGTCGGCGAATATTGGTAGATAGTCCACAACAGCCTTTTCATATAACAGAAAGATAGTGTGACTATACGGGCTGAGATTTAGCCTCTGAAATGACGAAAAGGAATGATTAGTTCCTTTATGGAATATAGGCCGCAGCGCAGGAGGCAAACCATGCTCATCGCGACGGCAATTTGCGCGTTCGCGCGAAAATTAAGAGACAGGGAAATTGTGTAATGCCGCCCGTCGTCTCATACTGGGCGCCGAAGAAAAATGATCGGCAGCGCCGATAGCAAAGAAGGATTTTTCGGTATGTTTTCCCGTTTTTACCTGAAGACCAGCCTGCTGGCCCTCGCACTCGGCGGCGTCTTCAGCGTTTGTGCCGCACAGCCCGTAAAAGACGCGCCAATGGGCCGTTTCGCCGCCGAACAGACCCGCCACATCGCCACTTACTTCCCCGGCCGCATGGCGGGCAGCCCGGCAGAATTGCTCACCGCCGACTATCTCAAGCAGCAGTTCGGCAAGATGGGTTACCAAAGCGACATTCGCAGCGTCAATACGCGCTATCTCTACACCAGCAAAGACGGCAAGAAGAACTGGAATAACGTCACCGCCAGCTCGGTGATCGCCGCCCGCAACGGCAGCAGCCCGAAACAGGTCGTGATCGTCGCCCACTTCGACACCTATACGCCGCAGAGCGACGAGGATCTGGATAACAATCTCGGCGGCCTGACGCTGCAGGGCGTCGACGACAACGCCTCCGGCATCGGCGTAATGTTGGAGCTGGCGGAACGCCTGAAGGATATCCCCACCGCCTACGGCCTGCGCTTCGTCGCCACCAGCGCTGAAGAGATCGGTTCGCTGGGCGCGCAGAACTACCTGCAGCGCATGAGCGCGGAAGAGAAAAGCAACACCGTGCTGGTGATCAACCTCGACAGCCTGATCACCGGCGATCGTCTGTACTTCAACGCCGGGCGCAACACGCCGCCGCAGATGGCGAAGCGCTCCCGCGATCGCGCGCTGGATATCGCCCACCGCTACGGCATCGCCGCCGCCACCAACCCAGGCAACGCGCAGCATCCGCAAGGCACCGGCTGCTGTTCCGATCAAGAGGTGTTCGACGCCGCAGGCATCCCGGTATTGTCAGTGGAGGCCACCAACTGGTCGCTGGGCGACAAAGATGGCTACCAGCAGCGCGCCGTCAGCCCGCACTTCCCGCAGGGCATCACCTGGCACCGCCCGCAGTACGACAACCTGCAATATCTGGATCGCTACCTGCCGGGGCGGATCGACAAACGCAGCCGCGACAGCGTGCAGATCCTGCTGCCCTTGATCAAAGAGCTGGCGCAGGCGCACCCGCCGAAAGCGCAAAAGAAAAAGTAGCCCGTAAAAAAGCAGGGCCCAGCATTGCTGAGCCCTGTGATGTCATTCGCGTCGTTTAGCCTTCGTGCAGACCGCACTCGCGCTTCAGGCCAAAGAAGCGCGTCTCTTCCTCGCTCATGCCCGGCTCCCACTTTTGGGTGGTGTGGGTATCGCCGACCGACAGGTAGCCCTGCTCCCACAACGGGTGGTAGCTCAGCCCGTGTTCGGTCAAATACTGGTAAATCTTGCGGTTGTCCCAGTCGATGATCGGCAGGATCTTGAACACCCCACGCTGCACCGCCAGCACCGGCAGATTGGCGCGGCTGCCGGACTGCTCGCGCCGCAGGCCGGCGAACCAGCTCTGCGCGCCCAGCGTCTCCAGCGCGCGGTTCATCGGCTCGACCTTATTGATCTGGTTATACTTTTCAATGCCTTCCACGCCCTGCTCCCACAGTTTGCCGTAGCGCGCCTCTTGCCAGGCGGGAGACTGTTCGGCGCGGAACACCTGCAGATTCAGCTTCAGCTGGTCGGTCAGTTGATCGATAAAGCGGTAGGTTTCCGGGAACAGATAACCGGTGTCGGTCAGGATCACCGGGATATCCGGCCGGATGCGCGTCACCAGGTGCAGACATACCGCCGCCTGAATGCCGAAACTGGACGAGAGTACGAACTCGCCGGGCAGATGCTCCAGCGCCCATGCAACGCGCTGTTCGGCGCTGAGGCTCTCCAGCTGGCCGTTGACCACCGCCAATGCCAGCGCCTGCCCGGATTTGGGCAACGCGTTCAGCGCCGCCAGATCGAATTCAGCCATGTTGTCTCTCCTGATACTTGAAATTACCTGTGCGGCCCCTCTGCCCAGGGGCCGCCCGGCCTCACTCCCAGAAATCTCGCGCCGGATCCAGCACCGGTTTGACGATGCCCGCGCGAACGGTGAAGTCGCCGAAGCCTTCGCCGGCGTTGCGCTCCTTCGCCCAGCGCCCCACCAACAGGTCGATCTCGCTCAGGATCTCGTCTTCGTTGATGTTTTCGCGGTACATGCGCGGAATGCGCGTGCCTTCGCGGTTGCCGCCCAAATGCAGGTTATAGCGGCCGACCGCCTTGCCCACCAGCCCCAGCTCCGCCAGCAGCGCGCGGCCGCAGCCGTTCGGGCAGCCGGTGATGCGCAGCACGATATGCTCGTCGCCCATCCCGTGCCGATGCATGATCGCCTCAACCTTGGTGACGAACTGCGGCAGGAAGCGCTCGGCCTCCGCCATCGCCAGCGGGCAGGTCGGGAACGACACACAGGCCATCGAGTTCTTGCGTTGCTCGCTGATCTGGTCGTCGATCAGGCCATGATCGCGCGCCAAGGCGTCGATCTTGGCCTTCTCGCTTTCCGGCACGCCGGCGATGATCACGTTTTGGTTCGCCGTCAGACGGAAGTCGCCTTTATGGATCTTGGCGATCTCCGCCATGCCGGTCTTCAGCGGGCGCCCCGGATAGTCCAGCAGGCGGCCGTTCTCGATAAACAGCGTCAGATGCCACTGATCGTCGATGCCCTTCACCCAACCGATGCGATCGCCGCGGCCGGTGAATTCATACGGGCGGATCGGCGCGAAGGTGATGCCGGCGCGCTTTTCCACTTCGGCGCGGAAAACGTCCACGCCGACGCGCTCCAGCGTGTATTTGGTCTTGGCGTTCTTGCGGTCGGTGCGGTTGCCCCAGTCGCGCTGCGTGGTGACCACCGCTTCCGCCACCGCCAGCGTATGCTCGAGCGGAATGTAGCCGAACTCGCTGGCCTGCCGCGCGTAGGTTTTCTTGTTGCCGTGCTCAATAGACAGCCCGCCGCCCACCAGCAGGTTGAAGCCCACCAGCTTGCCGTTTTCGGCGATCGCCACGAAGTTCATGTCGTTGGCGTGCAGATCGACGTCGTTCTGCGGCGGGATCACCACCGTGGTTTTGAATTTGCGCGGCAGGTAGGTCGGCCCCAGAATCGGCTCTTCGTCGGTGGTGGCCACCTTTTCCTGATCCAGCCACACCTCTGCGTAGGCGCGGGTGCGCGGCAGCAGGTGTTCAGAGATCTTCTTCGCCCACTCGTAGGCTTCCTGATGCAGCTCGGACTCCACCGGGTTGGAGGTGCACAGCACGTTGCGGTTCACGTCGTTGGCGGTCGCCAGCGCGTCCAGC
This sequence comes from Serratia sp. CY37869, assembly GCF_052168895.1. Classification (NCBI taxonomy): domain Bacteria; kingdom Pseudomonadati; phylum Pseudomonadota; class Gammaproteobacteria; order Enterobacterales; family Yersiniaceae; genus Serratia; species Serratia sp. CY37869. The sequence goes on along the minus strand of NZ_JBJNLU010000004.1, from coordinate 513,789 downwards.
CCCAGGCGATTCAGCAACTGGTGCACCGGTTTGACGTTGCCTTTCAGGATGCCGTGAAACTGGAACGTTTGGCGGTTGGTGATGCGAATGCTGCCGTACAGCGTGCTCTCCTGCGCGAACTTGTCGATGCCCAGCCACTGCTGCGGGCTGATGACGCCGCCCGGCAGGCGGCAACGCAGCATCATGGCGTGGCGCGGCTCCAGCTTCTGCTCGGCGCGTTCGGCGCGAATGTCACGATCATCCTGCTGGTACATGCCGTGAAAACGGATCAGCAGGAAGTTGTCGCCGTTGAAGCCGCCGGTCAGGCCGTCGTTCAAATCTTCGGCGATGGTGCCGCGCAGGAAGTTGCTCTCCTTCTTCATGCGCTCCGCATCGGCCAGTTTGCCTTCGACCACCAAAGGCCCGGGGTGTTTATCACTCATCAGTAAACATCTCGCTGATAACGGCGCTCAAGGCGCAGCTCACTTAAAAATTCATCCGCCTGCTCGGTATCCATGCCACCGTGCTCGGCCACCAGTTCCAGTAATGTGTGTTCCACGTCTTTCGCCATGCGATTGGCATCGCCGCAGACGTAAATGTGCGCTCCTTCCTGAATCCAGCGCCACACTTCCGCGCCCTGTTCGCGCAGTTTGTCTTGTACGTATATTTTATGTTGCTGGTCGCGGGACCAGGCCAGATCGATGCGGGTCAGCAGGCCGTCTTTCACGTAGCGCTGCCATTCAACCTGGTACAGGAAATCTTCGGTAAAGTGCGGGTTGCCGAAGAACAGCCAGTTTTTGCCGCCGGCGCCGTCGGCGTCGCGCTGCTGCATAAAGGCGCGGAACGGCGCGATGCCGGTGCCCGGGCCGATCATGATCACCGGCGTTTCCGGGTTGGCCGGCAGACGGAAGTTGTCGTTGTGCTCGATAAACACCCGCACGTCGCCGTCCTCCTCCAGGCGATCCGCCAGGAAACCGGAGGCGCCGCCGCTGCGAGCGCGCCCGTCGATGTCGTAACGCACGACGCCCACGGTGATGTGCACTTCGTTCTCATTTTCCGCCTGTGAAGAGGCGATGGAGTACAGGCGCGGCGTCAGCGGACGCAGCAGCCCGACCAGCTGTTCGGCGCTCAGATCCGCCGGCGCCTGGCGCACCATGTCGACGATCGGCGTGTTGTGCGCATACTGCTGCAGCGCGGCTTTATCCGCCAACAGACCGATCAGCTTTTCGTCGCGCGACAGCGCGGCGTATTTATCGACGATCGGCGTGGTGTTCTGCGTCAGTTCGAAATGGCTGCGCAGCGCCTGCGCCAGCGGCAGGGTTTGCCCTTCCACCTCCACCGGTTCATCGCCTTTCAGCCACAATAGCTGCACCAATTCGTCCACCAGCGCCGGATCGTTGTCGAACCATACGCCGAGCGCATCGCCAGGCTGGTAGCGCAGGCCCGAATCGCCCAAATCGATCTCGATATGGCGCACGTCTTTATCGGACGCGCGGCCGGTAATTTTCTGCTTGACCGCCAGTTGGGCGGTGAGCGGTTGTTCCTTGCTGTACGGGCTGCTGTCGATCAGGTCGACCGCGCCGCTGGCCAACGCGCCCGGCGCGGCGCTTTCCGCCGGCGCGCGCGCCTTCAGCACCGACACCACCTGTTTGCGCCAGGCGGCGGCCAGTTCCTGATACTCCACGTCGGCATCCACGCGCTCCACCAGGCGCTCGGCGCCCAGTTCGGCCAACTTGGCGTCGAAATCTTTACCGGACTGACAGAAATTCTCATAAGAGGTGTCGCCCAGCCCGAACACCGCAAACGCGGTGTCACTCAGCTTCGGCGCCTTTTTCGAGAACAGGTATTTATGCAGCGCCACCGCTTCTTCCGCCGGCTCGCCTTCCCCTTGCGTGGAGGCGACGATCACCAGCAGGCGCTCTTGCGCTATCTGCTTGAACTTGTAATCGCCGGCGCTGATCAGCGTGGCGTTCAGATTGGCGGCCAGCAAATCGTCGCGCAGCTGCTCCGCCAGGCGGCGCGCATTGCCGGTCTGCGAAGCGGAAATGATGGTGATGCCGGCGGCGGCAGGGGCGGCGGGCGCAATGGCCACGGCTCCTGGCTGTTGATTGACCATGCCCCAAAAATAACCGGACAGCCACGCCAGCTGCGTCGGCGAATAGTCGCCGATCGTCGCCTGCAGGCGTGCCAGCTGTTCGGGCGTCAGCGGGAGCAAAGATGTTGGAGGAGCCTGAGTCGTCATTGCTGTACTTATTTCCTATACTTAGCGCCTTTCCTGCCAGGCGCGCGCCAGTGTCAGTCGCTGTCTCTTCGCTGCGTCGGGTGTGCGGAAAAGATCAGGAGAGTTTGTAAGGTTACCGAGCAGAATAGCAACGATTAAATAAGGGATAGCAATAAATCATAACCAAAATGACTAAGCTGTTTTTCTGGTAAGGGATAACGCTTAAACCGTTAAACAAAGTTTTTTATCCAGATGAAAATAAAGCACTTTTTTTCATCATTTTTTCACCGTTCAACATTTCGGCTCATAACCCCAGCCGATAGGTGCCGCAGACACCAAACAAAAAAAGTGTTAACCGGATGCGTTTGCCGTGGCGGTAGACCATAACGGTATAAATGGCAAGCAGACGCGCTTTCCGGTACTATGCGGCGGTTTTTGAGTCAATGAGGCCGTAATAATGGCAACCACGCTGTTTAAAGATTTTCAGTTTGAAGCCGCACACCGTTTGCCGCATGTGCCGGAGGGCCACAAATGCGGCCGTCTGCATGGGCATTCGTTTATGGTGCGTCTGGAAGTGACCGGTGAAGTGGATCCCCACACCGGTTGGGTGATGGATTTCGCCGAGCTCAAGGCTGTGTTTTCCCCGATCTGGGAGCGGCTGGATCACCATTATCTGAACGATATTCCAGGATTGGAAAATCCCACCAGCGAAGTGCTCGCCGCCTGGATTTGGCAGCAGCTCAAGCCCCAGTTACCGGAACTGACTGCGGTGATGGTGAAAGAGACCTGTACAGCGGGATGCGTATATAAAGGTTGATGCCGTGAGGGTATGTGCAGATACCCTCACACTACCTCGCCTTGCAGATCCAAGCGCCGCGCCGTCCAGGGCCTTTCCGACAGGCTCAGCGCCATTCCCCCTCGATAGACAAACGTTTTGCTCTCGCCATCCTCAATGAACGCCGTCTCGTTTTCCATCGCCCGATAGCCGGCGCCGGTATAGTACTTTTCGCTTACCGCAAACAGTATGGAATACGCGATCCCTTTACTGCGCAAATAGTCATGCGCCTTCACCAGCATGTTTGCGGCCACGCCGCGGCGCCGATGCGTGTGTGCCACGGCCACCAGCCCGATGATGCCGATCACCTCGGCCTCACCGTCAATCAACACCGGCCGCTCATGCACCGCCAGTTGGCCAACGATCGCCTCGCCTTCCGTGGCGGTCACCAGGCAAGCCGGCACCTGCCGCCGATAAAATCCGTCGGTTATCTCGGGGAAAGCGTCGGACAACAGCGAGCGAATCGACCGCAATTCCGCTTCCGTCACCGCCTCGAATGCACGCGATACAATTTTCACCGTAACTCCCGTCCCGTTCGAAGGCCTGCGGCCAATAAAAAACTCAGGCGATATTCAGATATTTGTGGGTCTGCATCGACAACCGCCAATTGCGCGCAATGCAGGTTTCGATGCACAGGCGGGTCGCCTCTTCTTTCTGGCTGATCGGCTGCAGCGCGATAATGCGCGCCTTATCGTCCTGCAGCGTCGCCAGCAGCGCATCCAGCGCCTCGATATCGCGCTCGCGCGCCACCGGATGCTTCACCTCGTCGGCGCGCCGCAGCGCCTGATCCAGCACCTTCATGCCGCCGCGCATATTCACCTTGGGCGAAACCGTCACCCAGGTGTTGGCGGAGCAGCGAATTTCGTGGGTGCCGCTGGTTTCAATCTGGCAACGGTAGCCGTGCTGCTCGAACAGCTCGGTCAACGGCGCCAGATCGTAGATGCAGGGTTCACCGCCGGTGATCACCACATGGCGCGCGGTGTAACCTTGTTGGCGCATCACCGCCAACAGCTGCTCGGCGCCGGCATTGCCCCAGGCGTCGCTCTCTTCTGTTTTGACCAGGATCCGTTGCAGGTCGACTTCCCGATGGGCTTCCTTTTCCCAGGTATGTTTGGTGTCGCACCAGCTGCACCCTACCGGGCAGCCCTGCAGGCGGATGAAAATGGCCGGAACGCCGGTGAAAAAGCCTTCGCCCTGCAAGGTTTGGAACATCTCGTTGATCGGGTACTGCATCGGTTTCTCAATCTGGAAAAGTAAAAAGCGATTATCGCAGATTCCGGCCCGGCGACCAAACGGCCAAAATTGTATTAAATTTTATCCTCCGCGCCGCCGTCAGCATATCTCACCGCCAATGGCGTTCATTTAATTTGTTAACCGGTCTTTGGCCTTTCATCGGCGGTGCAACCTGCTCCACAGAAAACAACACAAAGTTAACAAATAAGATAATTATATTTGACATAAAGCGCCGACGCGCAGATGTATATACAAGCAAACACAAGCCGAGCGCCAGTTTCGGCCACGTTCCATCCATCACGACTACATCTGCGTTTAGAGGGTGCCATGACTCATTCCACCAGCGAGTTAAACATTCAACAGGCCATCGACGACAGCAAGTTTTCGCTGTTTCACTGGACACTGATCATTCTCGGATTTCTGATCCTCGCCATCGACGGCTTCGATACCGCCGCCATGGGCTATATCGCCCCCTCGGTCGCCAAAGACTGGGGCATCGTGAAGCAGGATCTGGGGCCGGTGCTGAGCGCTGCGCTGCTGGGGCTGTCGCTCGGCGCGCTGATCGCCGGGCCGATCTCCGACCGCATCGGCCGCAAGCGCGTGCTGGTGTTTTCCTGCCTGTTCTTCGGCCTGTCGAGCCTGGCCACCGCCTACGCCGGTTCGCTCAACAGCCTGACGCTGTGGCGCTTCCTCACCGGTCTCGGGCTGGGGGCGGCGATGCCCAACGCCATTACCTTGATCTCCGAATACGCGCCGCAGCGCTGCCGTTCGCTGGCGATCAACACCATGTACTGCGGTTTTCCGCTGGGCGCGGCCGGCGGCGGCGCCATTTCATCGTGGCTGATCCCGACCTACGGCTGGCACAGCGTGCTGCTGCTCGGTGCCATCGCGCCGCTGGTCTTGACTGTCCTGCTGATCCTGCTGCTGCCGGAGTCGGTTAAATATATGGTTAACCGCGGCCAGGATGCGGCGAAGATCAAGCGCATCGCGCAGCGCTTCGTCAGCCGGAGCCTCGACGGCGTGACGCGTTTTTACCTGTACGAAGAGAAGCTGGCGCAGACCAAGACCAGCGTCGGCCTGCTGTTCAGCCGCCCTTACCTGCTCGGCACGCTGATGCTGTGGCTGACCTACTTTATGGGGCTGGTGATCTACTACGTGTTGCTGAGCTGGATGCCAATCCTGATGCAGGGATTGGGCTATCAGTTGGAGCAATCGGCGATGCTCACCTCGCTGTTCACCTTCGGCGGCACGCTGGGCATCCTGGTGGCCGGCTGGTTGATGGACCGCTGGAATGCGCACAAAGTAGTCTCGAGCGGCTTTGTCGTCACCGCCCTGCTGATCGTGGCGATGGCCACCGAGGATAAACAGATCGTACTGCTGGGCGCCTTCATCTTCCTGATGGGCGTCACCATGAACGGCGCGCAGTCCGGGCTGCAAACGCTGGCGGCGACCTTCTACCCGACCCACAGCCGCGCCACCGGCATCGCCTGGATGCAGGGCATCGGCCGCTTCGGCGGCGTCGCCGGCACCATGATGGGCGCCCAACTGCTGGCTATGCAGTGGGAAGTGCAGAGCATCCTGATGTTCCTGTGCGTGCCGGCGCTGATCGCCGCCATCGCCACGGTGTGCAAGATGAGCCGCAAACCGACGCTGCAGCCGGCCGCCTGACCCTTGCAAGCCCGCCCACGGCGGGCTTTCTTCCTGCGGTGATAGGGCTTTTTTATCCTCCGCCGTCAACTGTAATCAGACTGTAAAAATATTGTGACTAGCCGCCCAAAAATGAGTCAATTTTAATTCATTTTTGCCGAACAGCTCACTTTTCTCCGGCTTTCCGTACCTGAGGCCGGCGATAAAAAATCGCATATCAACCTGATATAAAAAGAAAATAACTTTTTCTTATGCCACTTTTCAGCGGCAACTGGTCAGTGTTGCATATGCTTGTACATACAAGTATATGTTAATAAGCCCTACGCATTGTTATGCCGTGGTACTCATCCCCACCGCGGCATGGAATCTGCACCGATACTGTTTGAGGAAAATGCTGTGACTACAAATAACAAAGTTCGCAATGTCGATGTACGCGCGCCACGCGGCACACAATTAAACGCAAAAAGCTGGCTGACCGAAGCGCCGTTACGCATGCTGATGAACAACCTCGATCCTGAAGTTGCGGAGAACCCACACGAGCTGGTGGTGTACGGCGGCATCGGCCGCGCCGCGCGCGACTGGGATTGCTACGACAAGATCGTCGAAACCCTGAAAACGCTGGAAGAAGACGAAACCCTGCTGGTGCAGTCCGGCAAACCGGTCGGCGTCTTCAAAACCCACAGCAACGCGCCGCGCGTGCTGATCGCCAACTCCAACCTGGTGCCGCACTGGGCAACCTGGGAACACTTCAACGAGCTGGACGCCAAAGGCCTGGCGATGTACGGCCAGATGACCGCCGGCAGCTGGATCTACATCGGCAGCCAGGGCATCGTTCAGGGCACCTATGAAACCTTCGTCGAAGCGGGCCGCCAGCACTACGACGGCAGCCTGCAGGGGCGCTGGGTGCTGACCGCCGGTCTGGGCGGCATGGGCGGCGCGCAGCCGCTGGCCGCGACGCTGGCGGGCGCCTGCTCGCTGAACATCGAATGTCAGCAGAGCCGCATCGATTTCCGTCTGAAAACCCGCTACGTCGATGAGCAGGCCAAAGATCTGGACGACGCGCTGGCCCGCATCAAGAAATACACCTCAGAAGGCAAAGCCATCTCCATCGCTCTGTGCGGCAACGCGGCGGAAATCCTGCCTGAGCTGGTGCGCCGCGGCGTGCGCCCGGACATGGTCACCGACCAGACCAGCGCCCACGATCCGCTGAACGGCTACCTGCCGAAGGGCTGGAGCTGGGAAGAGTATCGCCAGCGCGCTCAAACCGAGCCGGCCAAAGTGGTCGCCGCCGCCAAGCAATCGATGGCCGATCACGTCAAAGCCATGCTGGCGTTCCAGCAGATGGGCGTGCCGACCTTCGACTACGGCAACAACATTCGCCAGATGGCGAAAGAAACCGGCGTCGACAACGCCTTCGACTTCCCGGGCTTCGTGCCGGCCTACATCCGTCCGCTGTTCTGCCGCGGCATCGGGCCGTTCCGCTGGGCGGCGCTGTCCGGCGATCCGCAGGACATCTACAAAACCGACGCCATGGTGAAAGAGCTGATCCCGGATGACGAGCACCTGCACCGCTGGCTGGACATGGCGCGCGAGCGCATCAGCTTCCAGGGCCTGCCGGCGCGCATCTGCTGGGTTGGCCTCGGCCAGCGCGCCAAGCTGGGCCTGGCGTTCAACGAGATGGTGCGCCGCGGCGAACTGTCCGCCCCGATCGTCATCGGCCGCGACCATCTGGATTCCGGCTCCGTTTCCAGCCCGAACCGTGAAACCGAAGCGATGAAAGACGGCTCAGATGCCGTTTCCGACTGGCCGCTGCTGAACGCGCTGCTGAATACCGCCAGCGGCGCCACCTGGGTTTCCCTGCACCACGGCGGCGGCGTCGGCATGGGCTTCTCCCAACACTCCGGCATGGTGATCGTCTGCGACGGCACCGACGAAGCCGCCGAGCGCATCGCCCGCGTCCTGCACAATGACCCGGCTACCGGGGTCATGCGTCACGCCGACGCCGGTTACGATATCGCTATCGACTGCGCCCGTGAGCAAGGCCTGAACCTGCCGATGGTTGCCGCGACCCAAGGAGAAAAAGCATGAAAGCGCTGACTATTCGCCCAGGCAAACTGACGCTGGCCCAGCTACGCGACGTGTATCAACACCCGGTGACGCTGACGCTGGACGACAACGCCTACGGCCCTATCCAGCAGAGCGTGGCCTGCGTGGAACGCATCGTTGAAGAAAACCGCACCACTTACGGCATCAACACCGGGTTTGGCCTGCTGGCTTCGACCCGCATCGCCCGCGACGATTTGGAAAACCTGCAGCGTTCGATCGTGCTGTCACACGCCGCCGGCGTGGGCGAGCCTACCGACGACAATCTGGTGCGCCTGATCATGGTGCTGAAAATCAACAGCCTGTCGCGCGGCTTCTCCGGCATTCGTCTGGAAGTCATCCAGGCGCTGATCGCGCTGGTCAACGCCGAAGTTTATCCGCATATCCCGCTGAAGGGCTCGGTCGGCGCCTCCGGCGACCTGGCGCCGCTGGCGCACATGAGCCTGGTGCTGCTGGGCGAAGGCCAGGCGCGTCATCAGGGCCAGTGGCTGCCGGCGACCGAAGCGCTGGCCAAGGCCGGTCTGAAACCGCTGACGCTGGCGGCGAAAGAGGGCCTGGCGCTGCTGAACGGCACCCAGGTCTCCGCCGCCTTCGCGCTGCGCGGCCTGTTCGACGCGGAAGACCTGTTCGCCGCCGCGACCGTGGCGGGCAGCCTGACGGTGGAAGCGGCGCTGGGCTCCCGCAGCCCGTTCGATGCGCGTATCCATGAGGTGCGCGGCCAGCGCGGCCAGATCGACGCCGCCCTCGCCTACCGCCACCTGCTCGGCGCGCGCAGCGAAGTCTCCGACTCGCACCGCAACTGCGAAAAAGTGCAGGATCCTTACTCCCTGCGCTGCCAGCCGCAGGTGATGGGCGCCTGCCTGACGCAGATCCGCCAGGCCGCCGAGGTGCTGGAGATAGAAGCCAACGCCGTCTCCGATAACCCGCTGGTGTTCGCCGAACAGGGTGACGTGCTGTCCGGCGGCAACTTCCATGCCGAACCGGTGGCGATGGCCGCCGATAACCTGGCGCTGGCGTTCGCCGAAATCGGTTCGCTGTCCGAACGCCGCATCTCGCTGATGATGGACAAACACATGTCGCAACTACCGCCGTTCCTGGTGGAAAACGGCGGCGTGAACTCCGGCTTCATGATCGCTCAGGTCACCGCCGCGGCGCTGGCCAGCGAAAACAAAGCGCTGGCGCATCCGTCGAGCGTCGACAGCATCCCGACCTCCGCCAACCAGGAAGACCACGTCTCCATGGCGCCGGCCGCCGGTCGCCGCCTGTGGAGCATGGCGGACAACGTGCGCGGCATTCTGGCGGTCGAATGGCTGGCCGCCTGCCAGGGCCTGGATTTCCGCAACGGCCTGAAGACCTCGGAAGGTCTGGAGCAGGCGCGCCGTCTGCTGCGCGAGCATGTCAGTTTCTACGACAAGGATCGTTTCTTCGCCCCCGACATTGAAGCCGCCAGCCAACTCTTGGCGGCCGGTCACCTGACATCGCTGCTGCCTGCGGCGCTGCTGCCTAGCCAGGCATAATCATCACACACTGAATCACGCAGTTTGTTCTGCCCCGCCGGGTGCGTTCCACCCGGTGCGGGCAGCGCGTGCCTGTTCGGCAAACACTTAACGGGAAACAACATGCGTAACGAAACGACACAACTCAGACGCGGACTAAACGCGCGGCATATCCGTTTCATGGCTCTCGGCTCGGCGATCGGCACCGGCCTGTTCTACGGCTCCGCCGGCGCCATCCAACTGGCCGGTCCGGCCGTGCTGCTGGCCTATCTGGTGGGCGGCGCGGCGGTATTCATGGTGATGCGCGCGCTGGGTGAAATGGCGGTGCATCAGCCGGTTTCCGGCTCGTTCGGCCACTACGCCAGCCACTATCTCGGCCCGCTGGCCGGGTTCCTCACCGGCTGGACCTACACCTTCGAAATGGTGATCGTCGCCCTGGCGGACGTCACCGCCTTCGGTATCTATATGGGGCTGTGGTTCCCCGACGTCGCTCAGTGGGTTTGGGTGCTCAGCATCATCCTGTTTATCGGCGCGCTCAACCTGTGCAGCGTCAAGGTCTTCGGCGAGCTGGAGTTCTGGCTGTCGCTGGTCAAGGTCGCCGCCATCGTGGCGATGATCGTCGGCGGTGCAGCGGTGATGCTGTTCGGTTTCGGGCAAACCCAGCACGCCACCGGTATCAGCAACCTGTGGCAACACGGCGGCTTTATGCCTAACGGCATCGGCGGCGTGGTCGCGTCATTGGCGGTGGTGATGTTCGCCTTCGGCGGCATCGAGATCATCGGCATTACCGCCAGCGAGGCGAAAGACCCTGCCAAAGTGCTGCCGAAGGCGATCAACGCCGTGCCGGTGCGCATCCTGCTGTTTTACGTGCTGACGCTGACGGTGCTGATGGCTATCTATCCGTGGAACAGCATCGGCCAGAACGGCAGCCCGTTCGTTGAGATCTTCAGCAACCTCGGCATCAGCTCCGCCGCCAACGTGCTGAACGTGGTAGTAATCACCGCCGCCATTTCGGCCATCAACAGCGATATCTTCGGCGCCGGCCGCATGATGTACGGCATGGCGCAGGACGGCCAGGCGCCGCGCAGCTTCACCAAACTGACCGCCAGCGGCGTGCCGTGGATGACGGTGCTGGTGATGTCAGTCGCCCTGCTGTTGGCGGTGGTGCTCAACTACCTGATCCCGGAGAAGGTCTTCATGATCATCGCTTCGATCGCCACCTTCGCCACCGTCTGGGTGTGGCTGATGATCCTGCTGTCGCAGATCGTCATGCGCCGCACGCTGTCGCCGGAAGAAACGCGTCAGTTGAGCTTCCCGGTGCCGTGGTGGCCGGTGGCGCCGGCATTGGCGACCGCCTTTATGGCGTTCGTCATCGGCCTGCTCGGCTATTTCGAAGAGAGCCGCATCGCGCTGTACGTCGGGCTGGTGTGGATCGCTTTACTCACCGTGGCTTACTGGCTGTGGGTGCGCAAGAAAGGCGGCGGTTCGCCGGTGACCGCGGCGACGCAACAGATGTAACGCTCGCTTCTGCTAAAACCCGCTGCGGCGGGTTTTTTATTGCGCCTGCGCCAACGCCTGCAGGATATCCGCCTGCAGATCGTCAAACGCCTCCAGCCCGGCGGACAACCGCACCAGCCCCTCGCTGATGTGGTGCCGTTTCCGCTCTTCCGGCGTGTAGGCCGAGTGCGTCATGCTGGCCGGGTGCTGCGCCAGGCTTTCGCAATCGCCCAGGCTGACCGCGCGCAAGATGAGCTGCAGCGCGTTGAGGAAACGAATGCCCGCACGCAGGCTGCCCCGCAGCTCAAACGCCAGCATGCCGCCGGGGCGCGCCATTTGCCGCTGCGCCAACGCATGCTGCGGGAAGTTCGCCAGGCCGGGGTAATATACCCGCTCGACCGCCGGATGCTCCGCCAACATCTCCGCCAGGCGCTGCGCGTTATCGCAATGACGATCCATGCGCAGCGGCAGGGTTTTCATCCCGCGCAGCACCAGCGCGGCATCCTGCGCCGACAGTACCGCCCCGGTCATGTCCTTTAGCCCCTCCAGACGGATCGCCTCGGCCAACGCCTGACGCGTCACCGCTATTCCGGCCAGGAGATCGCCGTGTCCGCCGAGGTACTTGGTCGCCGAGTGCACCACGATATCGGCGCCTAGCGCCAAAGGCCGCTGCAGATAGGGCGTGCAATAGGTGTTGTCCACCAGCAACAGCGCCTGATGCCGATGGGCAATCTCCGCCACGGCGGCGATATCGATCAAACGCATATTGGGATTGGCCGGCGTTTCGCAATACACCAGGCGGGTACGCGGTCCAATGGCCGCCGCCAGCCGCTCCGGCCGGGTCAGATCAACGTGGGTTATCTTGACGCCAAAGCGCGCCAGGCCATGATGAAAGTAGCTGAAGGTGCAGCCATACACGGTTTCGTCGACAATCAGCTCATCGCCCGGTCTGAGCAGCGTCCAGCAACAGGCGGTGATCGCCCCCATGCCGGAAGCGAACGCCACCGCCGCCTCCCCCTCCTCCAGGTTGGCGATGCGTTGCTCGAGCAGGTTTAACGTCGGATTGGCGATGCGCGAGTAAAAGTACCCCGGCTCGGTGCCGGCAAAGCAGGCGCCGCCGTATTCTGCAGTGGGAAAAGCAAACGTAGAGCTCATAAACACCGGCGGAGACAGTGCCCCCTGATACCGCTGCGGATCGTAGCCGTAATGAATAGCCCGGGTGGCAAAGTCGTGGCCAACTGCTGTAGCGGACATAACACAACTCCTTACCTGAGTGGGTGAAGCTTAATTTTTTGATTCATCCGAAAGGGCCGGCGGCAATGCGCTGTCTCGCGTGCGCTGGCCGATGATTTGTAAAGTACGCAGCAGCAGCGTCAACCCCAGCAGGGTATCCGGCTGCTTCAGCAAGGCATACAGCGCGCGAAAACTGGCCGGCGGAGGATTCAATTGCAGCTCGCTGTGCGCCATCTGCAGCGCCGTTCCGCCTTCCCAACCGATGGTCACCAAACCTTCAAAGACGCCGGCCAGTTTCTCCACCAGCGCGTTGTCGGCGATGTCCACCACATCCGACAGCAGCGACAACAGATCGATCACGTTATCCAAACGGCCGCCCGCCAGCAGCGGCTGCAGTTTCTCGAGCAACGCCGCCAATGATTGCAGGTCCGCCGCGTGCACCGTGCTTTCCGTCATATCAGCCCCCTTACCGTGGCCCAGTAAAGGCCGCGGTTGAACCCGTTGCGCAGCATGCCGCCCGCCTTGGTGGCGGGCGTCGGCAGCACGTCGTGACGGTAGTCGTACACCAGCGGCATGCCGGCATTCAGCCCCATTTGCGCGACCGCCTGCACCTTGCCGTCATAATGGCTCACGGTTTGGCCCAGCCGCATTTCCGCCACGATGTTGTCGGCAATGACCGGCGCCTGGTTATGGCAAGAGCCGCCGGCCTTGCTGACCGGCAAATCCACGGTATCGCCTATGACATACACCCCCTGCTGGCCGTAGACCTGCAGCGTTTGATGATCGGTCGGCAGCCAGCCTTCGCCGTTTTGGCTCTCGCTCAACCCGGTATTGCGCACCGCCTCCACTGCACGGATGGGCGGCGTCGCCATCAGAATGTCGAACGGCTGTTCTTCCCCCTCGGCGGAATAGGCGATGTTGCGCTGAGCGTCCACCCGGCTGAGGGTAAACCCACGCTGGTGGCGAATGTCGCGCGCGGCAAAAATAGCGGGTAGCGCTTCGCCGGTCGGGCGCTGTAAAAACAGACAGTTGCGCAGCAGTTGAGAAATGGTTGGGTAGGTATAAACGATCTCCACCGCCTTGCGCACGCCGCGCCGCCGCAGGTAGTCGTCCAGCATCAGGGTGGTTTCAATCGGCGCGATGCCGCACTGATGGGGCACATTAGGCGTTTCAGGGAAGGACACGGTGATGAAAATGCGGCCTTTCTCGATCGTCGCCAGCTTATGCGCCAACCGTCGCGCGGCCTGATACTGGTAGAAATGATCGCCCGCCTGCGCCAACCCTTCGATGCGCTCCGGCCAGGGCACGCAGCCGGTGGCGAAAACCAGGAAGTCATACGGATAATGCTTGCCGCTTTGCGTAATGATATACCGCTTTTTTAAATCAAAAGATTCCGCTTTATCGACGACAAACTGTATTTCCGGCCGCAATAAACTCCGCTGTGAACGCGTGAGCTCCTGCTTGAAAAAATTATTGAATGCAACATACATAAACGCCGGCTTGTAATAATGCAGCGGCGAATCCGAAATCATTAATAACTCAACTTTATTATTGAGAATTTCCCTGTGCAATTTCACGGCCAGCAGATTGGCTAGCATGGTGCCGCCGGTTCCACCGCCGACAATGACGACTCGCTGTCGCATCTGGCCCTCCCCCAGCCGAAACCCGGCAGTATGAAAGAACGCATTACGATGATGGCGATATTTAACGGCAAGAAAAAAATAACGCCGCCTTATTGGCATTCTAGTAACGAATAATTATAAAGCAAATAAAAACGGAATATAAAAACCGGCAAGAAAACTGCACAATAAAATTATTAGGTTAAACGCAGCGATTATTAATAAATAAAACAGGGTTAACATCGGGACGTCAGCCATAAAAAAACCCGCCGCGGCGGGTTTTTATTTAGCAACCGAATCGGTCGAACTTACTGGCCTTTAACTTCTTTCAGGCCGTTGAACGGCGCACGGTCACCCAGCGCTTCTTCGATGCGGATCAGTTGGTTGTACTTGGCAACGCGGTCAGAACGGCTCATGGAACCGGTTTTGATCTGGCCAGCTGCAGTACCTACCGCCAGGTCGGCGATGGTTGCGTCTTCGGTTTCACCGGAACGGTGAGAGATCACCGCAGTGTAGCCGGCGTCTTTCGCCATCTTGATAGCCGCCAGCGTTTCGGTCAGAGAACCGATCTGGTTGAACTTGATCAGGATGGAGTTAGCGATGCCTTTCTCGATGCCTTCTTTCAGGATCTTGGTGTTGGTCACGAACAGATCGTCGCCCACCAGCTGGATTTTGTCGCCCAGCACTTTGGTCTGGTAAGCGAAGCCCGCCCAGTCGGATTCATCCAGGCCGTCTTCGATAGACACGATTGGGTACTGTTTGGTCAGCTCTTCCAGGAAGTGAGTGAACTCTTCGGAAGTGAAGGCTTTGTTGCCTTCGCCGGCCAGCACGTATTTACCGTCTTTGTAGAATTCGGAAGCCGCGCAGTCCATCGCCAGAGTGACGTCTTTGCCCAGCTCGTAGCCCGCCGCTTTTACCGCTTCAGCGATAACCGCCAGCGCTTCGGCGTTGGAACCCAGGTTTGGCGCGTAGCCGCCTTCGTCGCCCACGGCGGTGTTCATGCCTTTGGCTTTCAGAACTTTCGCCAGGTGGTGGAACACTTCGGAACCGATACGCACCGCTTCTTTCAGGGTCTTCGCGCCAACCGGCTGAATCATGAATTCCTGAATGTCGACGTTGTTGTCAGCGTGCTCGCCGCCGTTGATGATGTTCATCATCGGCAGTGGCATGGAGAATTTGCCTGGGGTGCCGTTCAGTTCAGCGATGTGCTCGTACAGCGGCATGCCTTTAGAGGCTGCGGCCGCTTTCGCTGCTGCCAGGGAAACCGCCAGAATGGCGTTGGCGCCGAAGTTGGATTTGTTTTCGGTGCCGTCCAGCTCGATCATGATCTTGTCGATGTTCGCCTGGTCTTTGGCATCTTTACCCAGTACTGCCTGAGCAATCGGACCGTTTACTGCAGCAACGGCTTTCAGTACGCCTTTACCCAGGAAACGAGACTTGTCACCGTCACGCAGTTCCAGCGCTTCGCGGGAACCGGTAGAAGCACCTGACGGCGCAGCAGCCAGGCCGACGAAACCGCCTTCCAGATGAACTTCGGCTTCAACAGTCGGGTTACCGCGGGAGTCGATGATTTCACGACCGATGACTTTAACGATTTTGGACATTAGGTTTTCCTCAGTACAAGTTAAACTAAAACTCCAGACAAACAGCGCGCGGTTCTCACCGCGCGCCGCCTACCAAATATTTTATTTCACCTGGCGCTTCTGATGCTCGCCTGCGGCTTTCACGAAGCCGGCAAACAGCGGATGCCCATCACGCGGCGTCGATGTAAATTCCGGGTGGAATTGACAGGCCACAAACCACGGGTGATTCGGCAGTTCAATGATCTCGACCAGCTTGTTGTCGGCGGAACGACCGGCGACACGCAGCCCTGCGGCTTCGATCTGCTTCAACAGCATGTTGTTAACTTCGTAACGGTGACGATGACGCTCGACAATGGTCGGTTCGCCGTACAGCTGACGCACCAGGCTGTTGTCGCTCAGGTTGCACTGTTGGCCACCTACGCGCATCGTGCCGCCCAAATCGCTTTCTTCGCTGCGCACTTCGACGTTGCCGTCTTCATCGCGCCATTCGGTGATCAACGCCACCACCGGGTACTTACAGTCTGGCATAAACTCGGTGGAGTTGGCGTTCTCCATCCCCGCCACGTTGCGAGCGAACTCCATCAACGCCACCTGCATGCCCAGGCAAATGCCCAGGTAAGGAATGTTGTTCTCGCGCGCATAGCGTGCGGTCATCACTTTGCCTTCCACGCCGCGGTAGCCGAAGCCGCCCGGGATCAGGATCGCGTCCAGCCCTTTCAGCACTTCCACGCCGCGGGTTTCCACGTCCTGCGAGTCGATCAGCTTGATGTTCACGGTCAGACGGTTTTTCAGCCCGCCGTGCTTCAGCGCTTCGATCACCGACTTGTAGGCGTCCGGCAACTCAACGTATTTGCCGACCATACCGATGGTCACTTCGCCGCCCGGATTGGCTTCTTCGTAGATCACCTGTTCCCATTCGGCCAGGTTGGCTTCCGGCGCGTTCAGGCTGAATCGTTTACAAATATAATCGTCCAGCCCCTGAGATTTCAATAGGCCTGGGATTTTATAAATAGAATCAACGTCTTTCAGAGAGATAACCGCTTTTTCCGGCACGTTGCAGAAAAGCGCGATTTTCGCGCGTTCGTTAGCAGGAACCGCGCGGTCGGAACGGCAAATCAGCACATCAGGCTGAATACCGATGGAAAGCAGCTCTTTTACGGAATGCTGGGTCGGCTTGGTTTTCACTTCGCCCGCCGCCGCCATGTACGGCACCAGCGTCAGGTGCATGTACAGGGTGTGCTCGCGGCCCACTTCCACCGCCATCTGACGGATGGCTTCGAGGAACGGCAGCGATTCGATATCGCCGACGGTGCCGCCGATTTCCACCAGCACCACATCGTGGCCTTCGCCGCCTTCGATGATGCGTTCTTTGATCGCGTTGGTGATGTGCGGAATGACCTGCACGGTCGCGCCCAGATAGTCGCCGCGGCGTTCTTTACGCAGCACGTCGGAGTAGATGCGGCCGGTGGTGAAGTTGTTGCGACGCGACATTTTGGTGCGAATGAAGCGCTCGTAGTGACCCAAATCCAGATCGGTTTCTGCGCCGTCTTCGGTGACGAAAACTTCCCCATGCTGAATCGGGCTCATGGTGCCCGGATCCACGTTGATGTACGGGTCCAGTTTCATGATGGTAACGTTGAGGCCACGGGCTTCAAGAATAGCCGCCAGAGAGGCTGCGGCAATGCCTTTACCCAGAGAGGATACGACCCCGCCGGTCACAAAAATATAATTAGTTGTCATGCTGAACCTGAGAGTTTAGGTTTAAAGACGATGGAAGAACCAGGACGGGAAAGTAGTATACCCGAACCTCTCCTGACCTACAAACGATCGTTTTGCTGTCCATCATCTCGGCCGCCCTCCCGTGTTCATCAGGGTTTACTCCGCCGGCGCGCCCAAAACCCTCCAGGAAATACAAAGAGTTAGCGGAGGGAATTTCTTTTTACCGCCCCTCTCGAGCGATAAAACACCTTAGATTTCAGTTTGTTGGCCTTTTGCTGCCGACGGCAGCCCTGCGCCTGTGACCTGACCGTAAGCTTAACCGTTTCAGCTTGAGTGAACCTTGTTTGTGATCAACATTCAACATTGTCGTTGCAGCGATTCAACTTTCCTGGCGTTTCACCTGTTGCCAGGCATCTTCCATCTGCTCCAGCGTGGCGTCTTCCAAGCGTAGCCCGCGTTGCTTGACGATCGCCTCCACCTCGCGGAAGCGGCGTTCGAACTTGCGGTTGGCCGCCTGCAATGCGTTCTCGGCCTTGTGGCCCAAATGGCGCGAGAGGTTCACCGTGGCGAACAGCAGATCGCCGATCTCCTCTTCCAGCTTGCTCTCATCGACCACCGCCTGGCGGGCTTCGTGCATCACTTCGTCGATCTCTTCATACACTTTGTCCAGCACCGGGCCCAGCGTGTTCCAGTCGAAGCCGACCGAGGCGCAGCGTTTTTGGATCTTGTGCGCCTTCATCAACGCCGGCAACGCCTGCGGAATGTCGTCCAGCACTGAGTGCAGCGCTTTTTCGGCGCGCTCGCCGGCCTTGAGCTGCTCCCAGCGCGCCGCCACGGCTTCGCTGTCTCCGCCCTCGGCGTCGCCGAAGATGTGCGGATGACGGCGCTCCAGCTTGTCGCTGATGGCAGTACACACCTCATCAAAATCGAACAGCCCCTGTTCCTGCCCCATCTGAGCGTAGAACACTACCTGAAACAGCAAGTCGCCCAGTTCGTCGCGCAGATCGGCGTAGTCCTGCCGTTCGATGGCGTCCAGCACTTCGTAAGTCTCTTCCAGCGTGTAGGGCGCGATGGTGGCGAAGGTTTGCTTACGGTCCCATGAGCAACCGTTCTGCGGGTCGCGCAGCGTTTTCATGATGTTCAGCAGGCGCTGCAACGAAGTGGATTGGGTCATAAAAAATCTCTGAGAAAATGGGGGCGCACGGACATGTCCGCCGGAACTGATGGAGTTCGGGCCGCATCGACCTCGGATGCGGCCCGAAAGGCGCAGGAGTTAGTTGCCGTGCAGACGCTTGGCGTCTATCACGTCCGGCAGCTGGTTCAGCTTCGCCAGCACCCGGCCCAGCACCTGCTGGTTATAAATTTCGATGTCCATATCGATGGTGGCCAACTGCTTCTTGGTATCGCTGCGGCTGGCGACGCCCAGCACGTTGACCTTTTCGTTGGCCAGAATGGTGGTGATATCGCGCAGCAGCCCGCTGCGATCGTTGGCCATCACGCGCACCACCAGCGAATAACCGCTGGAGTAGCTTTCGCCCCACACCGCATCGACGATGCGCTCCGGCGCATGCGATTGCAAATCGGCCAGCTGATCGCAGTCCGCACGGTGGATCGAGATGCCGCGCCCCTGGGTGATAAAGCCGACGATGTCGTCGCCCGGGATCGGTTGGCAGCAGCGGGCGATGTGGTGCATCAGGTTGCCCACGCCCTCCACCACCACGCGGCCGTTATCCTTGTTGCGGGCCGGCGGCGGCGCTTTCTGCTGCACCAGCTGGCGCAGCGCCTCGCGATCCTGCTCTTCGGCGCTCGGCTTGTTGAACTTGCCCTGCAGGTAATTCACCATCTGGTTCAGGCGAATGTCCCCGCCGCCGATCGCCGCCAGCACCTCGTCCAGCGAGTTCATGTTGTAGCGCGGGATCAGCAGCTTCTCGGCCTCTTTCAGGCTGATGCCGAGGTGTTCCAATTCGTTGTCCAGCATCTGGCGGCCGGCAAGAATGTTCTTGTCGCGATCCTGCTTGCGGAACCAGTTGTGGATCTTCGAGCGCCCGCGGCTGGTGGTCACGTAGCCCAGGTTCGGGTTCAGCCAGTCGCGGCTCGGGTTCGGCTGTTTCTGGGTGATGATCTCAATCTGATCGCCCATCTTCAGCTGATAGGTAAACGGCACGATGCGGCCGCCGATCTTGGCGCCGATGCAGCGGTGACCAACGTCGCTGTGAATGTGGTAGGCGAAATCGAGCGGCGTGGAGCCGGCCGGCAGATCGACCACGTCGCCTTTCGGGGTAAATACATAGACCCGATCGTCGAACACCTGGCTGCGCACTTCGTCGAGCATCTCGCCGGAGTCCGCCATCTCTTCCTGCCAGGCGATCAGCTTACGCAGCCAGGCGATGCGCTCTTCATAGCCGGAGCGCACGGTAACCCCCGCGCCCTCTTTGTACTTCCAGTGTGCGGCCACGCCCAGCTCGGCGTCTTCATGCATTTGCCGGGTGCGGATCTGAATCTCGACGGTTTTGCCGCGCGGCCCCAGCACCACGGTGTGGATCGACTGGTAGCCGTTGGGTTTCGGGTTGGCGACGTAGTCGTCGAACTCGTCCGGCAGGTGGCGGAAGTGGGTATGCACGATGCCCAACGCCGCGTAGCAATCCTGTAGACGCTCCGCCACGATGCGCACCGCGCGCACGTCGAACAGTTCGTCGAACGCCAGGTGCTTTTTCTGCATCTTGCGCCAGATGCTGTAGATGTGTTTCGGCCGGCCGTAAATCTCCACCCGAATGCCTTCTTTGGCCATCTCGGCGCGCAGCCCGGCGACGAAGTCGTCGATGAACTGTTCGCGATCGATGCGGCGCTCATGCAGCAGCTTGGCGATGCGCTTGTATTCTTCCGGGTGCAGGTAGCGGAAGCAGAAATCCTCCAGCTCCCACTTCAACTGGCCGATGCCGAGCCGGTTAGCCAACGGCGCATAGATGTTGGAACACTCTTTCGCCGCCAGCACGCGTTCGTCTTCCGGCGCGTCTTTCACCTCGCGCAGGTGGGCGATGCGCTCCGCCAGCTTGATGACGACGCAGCGGAAATCCTCAACCATCGCCAGCAGCATGCGGCGCACGTTGTCGACCTGTTCGGAGGCCATCGAATCGTTTTGGGTGGCTTTCAGTTGGCGAATGGCGTCCATGTCCCGCACGCCATGCACCAAGGCGACGATGCCCTTGCCGAACGTTTCCGTCAGGATCTCTTCCTGCACGATGCCGGCATCCACCAGCGGGAACAGCAGCGCGGCGCGCATGCTGTCGTTGTCCATGCTCAGCGTCGAGAGGATTTCCACCATCTCCAGGCCGCGCCACAACAGCAGCGAGGCGTCGGGATGGTTTTGGGTCTGCTGCTCACAATAACGCCAGGTTGCGGCCAATCGCTCACATGACTGCGGGTTGGGTAGCCCCAAGCCGGCGATCCACTCATCGAGAGCGAACTCACCCGCCGTATTCAGATGTGCACTTCTTACCGCAACCATAACTTCTCCCTACTTTGCAGCGACCTCTGGCGCGCGCTCGTTGATAAACAGCGCCATTGATTCAAGATGCCCCGTGTGCGGAAACATATCCAACATCCGCACGCGCGCAAGACGATAACCGGCGTTCAACAGCACTTTGCTGTCGCGAGCCAGCGTGGTGGGGTTACAGGAAACATACACCACCCGCGCCGGCGCCAGTTTTACAATGTGT
Source organism: Serratia sp. CY37869 (assembly GCF_052168895.1). Taxonomy (NCBI): domain Bacteria; kingdom Pseudomonadati; phylum Pseudomonadota; class Gammaproteobacteria; order Enterobacterales; family Yersiniaceae; genus Serratia; species Serratia sp. CY37869. The sequence goes on along the minus strand of NZ_JBJNLU010000004.1, from coordinate 492,908 downwards.
GACATCACCCCGGCCGCACCGGCGCGGGCGGGATCCAGCATCACCTTATCAAACCCTTGTGCTGCCCAAGGTTGCCGCTCAACGTCGTCCTCCAGATTCTCATGGAAGAACGACGCATTATTCAGCTTATTCTTATGTGCATTATATTGCCCATTCGCTACCAGCGTGGCAACACCTTCGATGCCCACCACCGCAGCGGCGCGGCGCGCCAGCGGCAGGGTGAAATTCCCCATGCCGCAGAACAGGTCCAGCACCCGATCATTGGGTTGAATGTCGAGCCATTCAAGGGCCTGCGCCACCATTTGTTGGTTTACGGCGTCATTGACCTGAATAAAGTCGCGCGGACTGAAGTCTAAGCGTAGCCCGTCAACCTGATAATACGGCGTTTCACCGCACAGTTTTTCCACCCGATCGCTGTCCGGCGCCAGATAAACGGCGACCTTTTCCCGCTCGCCAAACGCCAACAGCGCCTGGCGATCCGCCTCTTTCAGGGCATCGAGATGGCGCAGCACCAGCAGCGGGCCGTTATCCGCCAGCACCAGCTCCACATGCCCCAGCCGCCGCACCGCCAGCAGCCCGCTCAGGCAGGCGCGCACTGGTGCCAGCAGCTGTTCCAGCTCCGGGCGCAGCACCGGGCAGTGCTCCACCGCCACCAGCTCGCTGGAGGCCGCCTGTCGAAACCCCATCATCAGGCGCTGCAGCTTCGGCTGCCACGCCAGGCTCAGGCGGGCGCGGCGGCGATAGCCGTATTCCGGGCCGGCGATCACCGGTTCCTGTTGCGGGGTCACCCCGGTTTCGCGGGCGATCATGCGCACCAGCGCCGCCGCCTTGCTCTGCTGTTGCAGCGCCTCATCCGCATGTTGCTGCTGGCAGCCGCCGCACACGCCGAAATGCGGGCAGCGCGGCTCCACCCGCTGCGGGCTGCGGCTCAGCAGGCGCTTGAGCTTGCCTTTGGCGAACTGGCGCTTGTCTTCGGTCAGCTGGATTTCCGCCTGCTCGCCCGGCAATACGCCCGGCACGAACACTGCTTTGCCGTCGTGGCGCGCCACGCCCTGGCCGAAAGGATCGAGATCGCTCACCGTCACGGTGAAGATTTGTGAGCTCTGCCGGGTCGTCACGCGGCGTTTGGGAGAGTAGAATTGCGCCATATTTGTCGATTGTGTGCTGGTTCATTAAGCTAGTGTCAGCTGTCAATTCTCCCACATTGGAATCCCATGACCAAATACAGCCTGCGTGCGCGCATGATGATCCTGATTCTGGCCCCGACCTTGCTGATTGGTTTGCTGCTCAGCACCTTCTTCGTGGTGCACCGCTATAACGAGCTGCAGGAGCAATTGGTCGACGCCGGCGCCAGCATCATCGAGCCGCTGGCGGTAGCCAGCGAGTACGGCATGACGTTCCGCAGCCGCGAATCGGTCAGGCAACTGGTCAGCCTGCTGCACCGCCGCCATTCGGACATCGTGCGTTCGATCACCGTGTTCGATGCGCAGAACAACCTGTTCGTCACCTCCAATTATCACCACAACTTCGCTCAGCTGCAGTTGCCGAAAGGCGTGCCGTTGCCCACCGAACTGATGCTCACCCGGCGCGGCGATTCGCTGATCCTGCGCACGCCGATCCTGTCGGAAAATCAGTATCCGGATGAAACCGCCGACGGCGGCAGCCACCCCGACAACAACCTGGGCTATGTGGCGATCGAGCTGGATCTGCAGTCGGTGCGGCTGCAGCAGTATAAAGAGGTGTTCGTCTCCACCCTGCTGCTGCTGCTGTGCATGTGCATCGCCATCCTGTTCGCTTACCGCCTGATGCGCGACGTGACCGGCCCGATCCGCAACATGGTGAACACCGTCGATCGCATCCGCCGCGGCCAGCTCGACAGCCGCGTGGAGGGCTACATGCTCGGCGAGCTGCACATGCTGAAGAACGGCATCAACTCGATGGCGATGTCGCTCACCGCCTATCACGAAGAGATGCAGCAGAACATCGATCAGGCCACGTCTGACCTGCGTGAAACGCTGGAGCAGATGGAGATCCAGAACGTCGAACTGGATCTGGCGAAAAAACGCGCGCAGGAGGCGGCGCGCATCAAGTCCGAATTCCTGGCCAACATGTCGCACGAGCTGCGTACCCCGCTCAACGGCGTGATCGGTTTTACCCGCCAGATGCTGAAAACCGATCTGAGCGCGACCCAAACCGACTATTTGCAGACCATCGAGCGCTCGGCCAACAACCTGCTGACCATCATCAATGACGTGCTGGACTTCTCCAAGCTGGAGGCCGGCAAACTGGTGCTGGAGCATATTCCGTTCGCCCTGCGCGAAACGCTGGACGAAGTGGTGGTGCTGCTGGCCCCCAGCGCCCACGACAAAGGGTTGGAGCTGACGCTGGATGTGCACAACGACGTGCCGGAGCAGGTGATCGGCGACTCGCTGCGCCTGCAGCAAATCATCACCAACCTGCTGGGCAACGCCATCAAGTTCACCGAAACCGGCAATATCGATATTCGCGTCGAGCTGCGCAAACAGCTGGAGCGCCGGGTGGAAGTGGAAGTGCAGATCCACGACACCGGCATCGGCATCTCCGAACGCCAGCAGTCGCAGCTGTTCCAGGCGTTCCGCCAGGCGGACGCCAGCATCTCCCGCCGCCACGGCGGCACCGGGCTGGGGTTGGTGATCACGCAAAAGCTGGTGAAGGAGATGGGCGGCGACATCTGCTTCCACAGCCAGCTGAATCGCGGCTCGACCTTCTGGTTCCACATCACGCTGGATCTGAACGAGGGCATGCTGTCGCTGGCGCCGAACCTGCCGGACCTGAACGGCAAAACGCTCGCCTACATCGAGTCCAACCCGACGGCGGCACAGGCGACGCTCAACATGCTCAGCGTCACGCAGCTGGTGATCACCCACTCGCCGACGCTGGGCCAGCTGCCGTCAGGCCATTACGATTTCCTGCTGGCCGGCGTGCCGATCCCGTTCCGCGACAACATGGCGCAGCATCAGGACAAATTGTTGGCCTCGCTGAAGCTGGCCGATCGGGTCATTCTGGCGCTGCCGTGCCAGGCGCAGATCGACGCCGAGCTGCTTAAGCAACAAGGCGCGCTCGGCTGCCTGATCAAGCCTATCACCAGCACGCGTCTGTTCCCGCTGCTGAGAATGGAAACGCCCGATCGGCTCGCCGCCCCGCCTGAGCGTAAACGTCTGCCGCTGACGGTGATGGCGGTCGACGACAACCCGGCCAACCTGAAGCTGATCGGCACGCTGCTGGGCGAACAGGTGGAAAAAACGCTGCTGTGCGAGAGCGGTGAGGAAGCGCTGGCGCTGGCGCGCAACAACGTGCTGGATCTGATCCTGATGGACATTCAAATGCCGAAGATGGACGGCATTCACGCTAGCGAACTGATCCGCCAACTGCCGCACCACAACTCCACGCCGATCGTCGCCGTCACTGCCCATGCAGCCAGCGGCGAACGCGAGCATCTGCTGCAGGCGGGGATGGACGACTACCTGGCCAAGCCGATCGACGAGAAAATGCTGACCCGCGTGCTGTCGCGCTACCACAGCGGCGACGTGGAAAGCGCCGTCGCCGACGATGCCCCGCTGTCGCTCGACTGGCCGCTGGCGCTGCGCCAGGCGGCCAATAAACCGGATCTGGCGCGCGATCTGCTGCAAATGCTGCTCGATTTCCTGCCGCAGGTACGCGAACGGGTGCAGGCGCTGCTCGAGGGGCAACACGACGACGAGATCCTCGACCTGGTCCATAAGCTACACGGCAGCTGCAGCTACAGCGGCGTGCCGCGCCTCAAGCAGCTGTGTTTCTACCTCGAGCGGCAGCTGCGCCAGGGCATCACCAACGACGAGCTGGAGCCGGAGTGGCTGGAGCTGTTGGATGAGATTGAACTGGTGATCCACGCGGCGCGCGCGCATCTGGCGCAACCGGCCTGAATCCTCAGGCCATAATGCAAAAAGGCACGCCGTAGCGTGCCTTTGTTGCTTTTAGCACCTGACGTTTATCACTGCGCCAGCAGGTACAGCTGGCTATCGCCGCGCTGAATATTCAACGCCAGCACCGACGGTTTGCTGTCGAGGATTTTACGCAGCTCGCCCAGGTTCTGGATCGGCTGTTGGTTCACGCCCAGGATCACGTCGCCCTTTTTCAGGCCGATGCGTGCGGCGGCGCTGCCGGCTTTCACGCTGTCGACCTTGACGCCTTTCACGTTGCCGACCTGGGTATTGCTCAGCTCGGCGCCTTCAATGCCGGTGTAGATATTGCCCGAGGCCACCTGGGTCTGCGCGCTTTGCTCCAGCGTGACGTCAATCGTTATCGGCTTGCCGTCGCGAATAATGCCCAGCGACATCTTGCTGCCGACCGGCAACGTGCCAATCTCTGCCCGGAACGAGGCGAAGCTGGAGATGGCCTTGCCGTTCATAGTGACGATCACATCACCGGCCTTGATGCCCGCCTTCGCGGCGGAAGATTTCGGCATTACCTGGCTGACGAAGGCGCCGCGCTGCGCGTCGACCTTCATCGCCTTGGCCAGCTCAGAGTTCAGCTCGGTGCCCATGATGCCCAGCTCGCCGCGTTTCACCTGGCCATACTCGACCATTTGCGCCGTCAGGTTTTTCACCATATTGCTCGGAATGGCGAAGCCGATGCCGATGTTGCCGCCGTCCGGCGCCAGGATCGCGGTGTTGATGCCGATCAGCTCGCCGTTCAGGTTAACCAGCGCGCCGCCGGAGTTGCCGCGGTTGATTGCCGCATCGGTCTGGATAAAGTTTTCGTAGTTTTCGATGTTCAGGCCGCTGCGCCCCAGGGCGGACACGATGCCCGAGGTGGCGGTTTCACCCAGCCCGTACGGGTTGCCGATCGCCACGGTGTAATCGCCGACGCGCAGCTGATCGGAGTCCGCCATCTTGATCGCCGTCAGGTTCTTGAAGTCTTTCAGCTGGATCAGGGCGATGTCGGAACGCGGATCCTTGCCGATCACTTTGGCGTCGAAACGGCGGCCGTCGCTCAGTTGCACCTGGATCTTGTTGGCGTTGTCCACCACGTGATTGTTGGTCACCACATAGCCCTTGGCGGCATCGATAACCACCCCAGCGCCCAGCGCCTGGAATTTCTGCTGCGTGCCCTGCGGCTGCTGGCCATCCGGTCCGGGCTGTTCAGCGCCCTGACACATCGGCGAGCCCTGGAACGGTGAACCGTCCTGGCAGAACGGCGAATCTTCACCGAAGAACTGTTGGAACTGTTGCGGCATGCGCGGCGTATTGACCGTGGTGCTGCCCTCAACGTTAATGCTCACGACGGAAGGCATCACCTTCTCCAGCATCGGCGCCAGGCTCGGCAACTGCTGGGTGCTGGAAGACGCGGTTTCAGCGGCGCTGGCCGTAACCGGGCCCATCGCCATACCGATGCTGAATGCCAGTGCGCTCAGAACTAATGCGGTTTTTTTCATCTGTGTGTCTCTTATAAAGTCGTTCAAAAAAGAATGGCTGTCTTGCGTGCTTATTCAGAGTTAATTAATAGCCCGAAGTTCCGGCACAGATGATTGGCAATAGTAAACAAATATTGTTCGTCTTTACAAAACTCGAGACAGCCAACCGGTTGGAATTGCTGATAATTATTCCTCCGCTTAATTATTCCGCCGCCATTAATCGACGATATTCATCATAGGCATAAAGGTCGGTCATTCCGCTGATATAGTCCTGCAATAAACGCGCGCGGAAATAATATTCCCGAATGGTTTGCTGCTCCGGCGATAAATGCTGCAGCCCTTCTACCGCTTCCACATAAGCCAGCCGATGCTTGGTGGACAGCTTGTGGAACAGGCGCGTTTCGATCGGGTAAGCGCGATGGCTGTCCTCGCGCACCAACCGGCTGAAGTCCGCCAGCGACATCGCCAGCAGCGGGCTGTAAATGTCCAGCAGGCCGCTGATCACCCGGTAGCCTTGCAGCTCGAGCTGCTCGACCTCCGGGTGGTTGAACACGTGCTTGAACGCCACATTTTTAAATATTTTCAGCAGCTGATAGGCCGGGCTGGAATCTTCCAGCAGCGCCTGATTGAAACTGCCCTGATAAACCGCGTCAAGATTGTCGATAAAGCGCTGCGCCGCGTGCGGCACCAGCCGCGCCACGGTAAACACCCGCAGATACATGAAGAACTGATCTTCCGCGCTGCGCCGCGCGCCGCCGCGGTCGATCTTGCGAAACGCGCTGGCGACGGTCTTGTCGAACAGATCGCCCGGCGCCACCTCGCCCCACTCCTGAATCAGATGCTGATACAGCTGCTCGACGGTGAAAATGCTCTTCTCCACCGCGTCTTCCAGATCGGCCACGCAGTACGAGATATCGTCGGCGGCCTCCATGATGTAGGTCAGCGGAAAACGATCGAACTCGCCCATGTGCAGCTCGCGCCGCAGCCTATCGACAAAGGCTTCTTCCGCCAGATAATAGCCGGGCTTTTTCATCAAATAGCTGTGGCTGGCGGGGATGTCGCCCGCCCAATAAGCCGGGCGGGTGTATTTCAAAATGCAGCCGACCTGCGCGTAGGTCAGATTGAGTTTCAGCAGGCTGTACACCATGCGGATCGCCTGGGCGTTGCCCTCGAAATGGCTGAGATCCTGACGGATCCGGCTGCGCAGCCGGTTCAGATCGCTCTCCCCTTCATGCAGCCGCAGCGACGCGACCTGGCAGCGATCGTGACTGCCCGGCTCGCTGCCGCAGCTGGCAGGATCGAGCCGCTGGGTGAACCAGTCGTTGATCGCCGACTCGCCGAAGTGACCGAACGGCGGATTGCCGATATCGTGCATCAGACAGGCCATTTCCACGATGCTCTCAAACGGATCGAGCAGCCGGGTCAGGCCGAATTCATCGATCTTACCCGCCTGTTTGAAGCGGTTGAGGATCTCTTTGGCGATATGGCGCCCGACCTGCTGCACCTCCATCGAGTGCGTCAGGCGGCTGCGCACCGCCGCGTTGCGCTCCAGCGGAAACACCTGGGTTTTTTGCTGCAAACGGCGAATGGCGGCCGAGTTGACGATGCGCCCGCGATCGCTCTCGAACTGCCGCACGATGTCGTACTCTTCCTCGGCCTCGATCGGTTTGCTGAAAGGCCGTTGGAAGCTGATTTTTTGCTTGAAGTCGATCCCGGACATCTGTTTCTCCGCCGTTGCGCCCTGCCCCCGTGATAACAATTCCCGGCGGCGGATGCAACGCATTATCTCTGATACACAGCCATGATAGACTATGCCGCAATTCTCACGGCCAATCAGCGAGTGTTATTTATGAAAGTAGGCATCATCGGCGCAATGGAGCAGGAAGTCACCCTGCTGCGCGATCAAATCGAAAACCGTCAAACCATCCAGCGCGCGGGCTGCGAAATCTACACCGGCCAGATCGGCGGCGTTGAAGTGGCCCTGCTGAAATCCGGCATCGGCAAAGTCTCCGCAGCCATGGGCACCACCCTGCTGCTGGAGCACTGCAGCCCGGACGTGGTGATCAATACCGGCTCCGCCGGCGGCCTGGCCAGCACGCTGCGCGTGGGCGATATCGTAGTGTCGGAAGAAGTGCGCTACCACGACGCCGACGTCACCGCCTTCGGCTACGAGCCGGGCCAGATGGCCGGCTGCCCGGCGGCGTTCGTCGCCGACGACGCACTGATCGCGCTGGCGGAAAGCTGCATCAAACAGCTGGATCTGCACGCGGTGCGCGGCCTGATCTGCAGCGGTGACGCCTTCATCAACGGCGCCGAGCCGCTGGCGCGCATCCGCGCCACCTTCCCGCGCGTCGCCGCCGTGGAAATGGAAGCCGCGGCGATCGCCCACGTCTGCCATCTGTTCGGCACGCCGTTCGTGGTGGTGCGCGCCATTTCCGACGTCGCCGACAGCGAGTCGCACATGAGCTTTGACGAGTTCCTGGTGGTAGCGGCCAAGCAGTCTACGCTGATGGTCAACGCCATGCTGCAAACCCTGGCCAAGCGCGGTTGATGTGAGGCTGCGCTTCACCTCGGCGCTCTGGCTGCTGGCGTTCTGGCTAGCCCTGCCGACCGGGGCCGCCCAGCGAGTGATCAGCCTGGCGCCCAATGCGACCGAACTCGCCTATGCCGCCGGCATGGGCGAGGTGCTGGTGGCGGCGAGCGCCTATTCCGATTATCCGCCGCAGGCCGCCAGGCTGGAGCAGGTGGCCTCCTGGCAGGGCATCAATCTGGAGCGGGTGCTGGCGCTCAAGCCGGATCTGATCCTCGCCTGGCGCGGCGGCAATCCGCAGCGCGTGCTGGATCAGCTCGCCGCATTCGGCATCCCGATCTTCTATGCGGACGCCGATAATCTCGAAGGGATCGCCGGCTTGCTGGATAAGCTGGCGCAATACAGCCCGCACCCGGACCAGGCGCATCAGGCCGCCGCCGGCCTTCGCCGTCAGTTCGCTGCTCTCAGACAACAGTACGCCGATAATCCTCCGCGACGCGTGTTGCTGCAGTTCGGCACCCAGCCGCTGTTCACCAGCTCCGGCGCCACGCTGCAGAGCCAGGTGTTGGCGCTGTGCGGCGCGCAGAACGTCTTCGCCGACAGCCGCACGCCTTGGCCGCAGATCAGCCGCGAGCAGGTGCTGGCGCGCCAACCCCAGGCCATCGTCATCACCGGCGGCGCGAAAGAGGCCGCCAATGTGAAAGCCTTCTGGGCGCCGCAGCTGCAGGTGCCGGTGATCGCGCTGAATGAAGACTGGTTCAATCGCGGCGGCCCGCGGCTGCTGTTGGCGGCGCAGCAACTGTGCCGCCAGCTGGCGGAGATCCGCTGATGCTGGTGTTCTGGTTGGATATTCTCGGTACGGCGGTGTTCGCCGTCTCCGGCGTACTGCTGGCCGGCAAACTGCGCATGGATCCGTTCGGCGTGTTGGTGTTGGGCGTGGTTACCGCGGTCGGCGGCGGCACCATCCGCGATATGGCGCTGGCCAACGGCCCGGTGTTCTGGGTCAAGGATCCCACCGATCTGGTGGTGGCGATGATCACCTGCGTATTGACGCTGCTGCTGGTGCGCCAGCCGCGCCGCCTGCCGAAATGGGTGCTGCCGGTGCTCGATGCCGTCGGGCTGGCGGTGTTCGTCGGCATCGGCGTCAACAAGGCTTTCGCGGCCGGTACCGGCCCGCTGGTGGCGATCTGCATGGGGGTGATCACCGGCGTCGGCGGCGGCATTATCCGCGACGTGCTGGCGCGCGAGATCCCGATGATCCTGCGCACCGAAATTTACGCCACCGCCTGTATCATCGGCGGCATCGCGCACGCCACGGCGTTTTACACCTTCAACATGCCGCTGCAACAAGCCATGATGCTGGGCATGGTCATCACGCTGGCCATTCGGCTGGCGGCCATCCGCTGGCACCTCAAGCTGCCCGCCTTTATTCTCGAACGCTGAGCCGCCGCCCTGCGGGGCGAATGCAGCCACGCGACGGCACAGCCGATTATCATCCACAGCCCACCGGCCCAGGAGAACGGCGTGGCAGTGCTCCTCGTGGAGTGGTAGGCATAAAAAAACCCGCCGGCTGGAAAGCAAGCGGGTTGATATTCTGACAGGCAAACTCAGATGCTGAACGACGAACCGCAACCGCAGGTGGTTTTGGCATTCGGGTTGGTCACCACGAAGCGCGATCCTTCCAGCCCTTCGGTGTAGTCCACCGAACCGCCAACCAGATACTGCAGGCTCATCGGATCGACCACCAGCGCCACGCCCTGCTTCTCGATGGTCATGTCGCCATCGTTGACCTTGTCGTCAAAAGTGAAACCGTACTGGAATCCGCTGCAGCCGCCGCCGGTAATGTAAACCCGCAACTTCAGGTTCGGATTTTCTTCGTCAGCAATCAGGTACTTGACCTTGTTTGCTGCTGCCTCGGTAAATTGCAGGGGCAGTGCCGTTTCATCACTCATACTCTTTACTCCCAACATTGTTCAGCATCAGATCGCGACCAGGGCTGCCTGATTAATATTAACGATTATCCGATACCTGAGTGTTGCGTTCAAGTATTCACCGCATTTGTTGTATTTTCTTTACTTGTTTTCTCCGCCGCTTCCCGCGCCAACTGCGCCTCCTGCCGTTGCAGGGTGCGCGCCAGGATCGACGAATACAGCGGCTTGCCGCCGAGCAGTTGCGCCACCACCGTAGCGCCGAGGCAGGTGATGATCATCGGTAAAATCAGCTGGTAGTTGTCGGTCATTTCCAGCACCAACACGATACCGGTCAGCGGGGCGCGCACCGTGGCGGCGAACAACGCCCCCATGCCGGCGATGGCGAAAGTGCCCGCCTCGATGCCGTACTGCGGGAACAAATGCGCCCCCGCCAGCCCGAAGGCGGTGCCGAACAGCGTGCCCAGCGCCAGCATCGGCGCAAAGATGCCGCCCGGCGCGCCGGAACCGAAGCACAGCAGCGTGGTGAAGATGCGGGTAATGAAAATGAACATCAACATGCCGACGCTGTAATTGCCCGCCGCGGCGATCGGGATCAGCCCAAAGCCGCCGCCCGCCGCCTCCGGCTGGATCAGCCCCAGAATGCCGCACACGCCGCCGAGCAGCCCGCCCATCAGCAGCACATTGCGCATTCTGCCGCCGTGCAGGCGCGCGAACATGTCCTGAGTGCGAAAGATCAGCGCGTTGAATCCCACACCCACCGCGCCGAATATCGCGCCCAGCACCAGATAGAGCCACAAGGTGTTGATGGGCGCCGAGGCGAGTTTGCCGACCGCGATCACCGAGCCTTGGCCGTTGAACAGCTGGAACACCACGCTCGACATGATAACGCCGATAAACACCGCTTTAATCGAGATCAGGTTGTAGCGAAACTGCGGCCGCATCTCTTCGATGATAAACAGAATGCCGGCCAGCGGCGCGTTGAACGCGGCGGACAGCCCGGCGGCGGCCCCGGTCGCCAGCAGCGAATGGCGCGCCTCGGCGCCGCGAATGCGCAGCACGTCCAATACCATGCGCCCGACGTTGCCGCCCATCTGTACCGTAGGCCCTTCGCGCCCCAGCACCATGCCCGCCCCCAGCGTTCCCATGCCGCCGATGAATTTCACCGGTATCACGCGCCACCAGCGCACCGGCCGCAGCTCCTCCAGCGCGCCTTCGATCTCCGGAATGCCCGAACCGCCAGCCTCAGGCGCAAAGCGCCGCACCAGGTAATAACCCAGCGCCGCCAGCGCGGCGGACAAGATAAACGCCAGCGGCCACACCAGGATCCAGAAGTCGGCGACCTGCGCCAGCGAAGCCAGCCGCTGCTGCTGCACCCACTCCACCGCTTTATCGAAGGCCACGCCGAGCAAACCGGCCAGCGTCCCCACCAGCGCGGCCATCAACAGGATCGCCACCGGCGTTTTATCGCGGCGGATAAACTGGCGCACCGCATCGCTGCGGCTAAGACGCGGGCTCAACGTCCCGACTGGCTGTGATTGTGATTCTGTCATCGCGAGTGATTCGTCAGGTAATTTGTAATACAAATAGGCAGGGCGATAATTCTACCCCAACCCGGCGGCGGGCGCTGCCGTTAATGGTATCTGACTGTGATCGTTTCATAACGCGGCGCTCTCCTCTAGAATAGCGCGGTCAAATCATTCAAAAGAGAATCCAGGAGCCGATTTATGAGCCTACACAGCAAGTCCGAAAGTCTGTACGCCCAGGCGCAACAGTTGATCCCCGGCGGGGTAAACTCTCCGGTGCGTGCATTCACCGGCGTGGGCGGTTTGCCGCTGTTTATCGAGCGCGCAGACGGGGCTTACCTGTTCGATGCCGACGGCAAGGCCTATATCGACTATGTCGGTTCCTGGGGGCCGATGGTGCTGGGGCATAACCACCCGGCGATCCGCGACGCGGTGATTGAAGCGGCGCAGCGCGGCCTGAGCTTCGGCGCGCCGACCGAGATGGAAGTCAAAATGGCGCAGCTGGTCACCGAACTGGTGCCGACGATGGATATGGTGCGCATGGTGAACTCGGGCACCGAAGCCACCATGAGCGCTATCCGCCTGGCGCGCGGCTACACCAACCGCGATAAAATCATCAAGTTCGAAGGCTGCTACCACGGCCACGCCGACTGCCTGCTGGTGAAAGCCGGCTCCGGCGCGCTGACCCTCGGCCAGCCGAACTCACCGGGCGTGCCGGCCGACTTCGCCAAACACACCCTGACCTGCACCTATAACGATCTGGATTCGGTGCGCGCCGCCTTCGAACAGTACCCGTCCGAGATCGCCTGTATCATCGTCGAGCCGGTCGCCGGCAACATGAACTGCGTGCCGCCGCTGCCGGAATTCCTGCCAGGCCTGCGCGCCCTGTGCGACAAGTACGGCGCGCTCTTGATCATCGACGAAGTGATGACCGGCTTCCGCGTCGCGCTGGCCGGCGCACAATCCTATTACGGCGTCGAGCCGGATCTGACCTGCCTCGGAAAAATCATCGGCGGCGGCATGCCGGTGGGCGCCTTCGGCGGCCGTCGCGAGGTGATGGACGCGCTGGCACCGACCGGCCCGGTCTACCAGGCGGGCACCCTGTCCGGCAACCCGATCGCCATGGCGGCGGGCTACGCTTGCCTGACCGAAGTGTCGCAGGTTGGCGTGCACCAGACGCTGACCGAACTGACCGAGATGCTGGCCGCTGGCCTGCTGCACGCGGCGCAGGAAGAGAATATTCCATTGGTGGTCAACAACGTCGGCGGCATGTTCGGCCTGTTCTTCACCGACGCGCCGGCGGTCACCTGCTACCAGGACGTGATGCAGTGCGACGTGGAACGCTTCAAGCGCTTCTTCCACCTGATGCTGGAAGAGGGGGTGTATCTCGCGCCGTCCGCCTTCGAAGCGGGTTTCATGTCCGTGGCGCACAGCAAGGAAGACATCCAGCGCACCATCGACGCCGCGCGTCGCTGCTTCGCCAAGCTGTAATCCCGGCCGGATGGCCAAAAAGAAACGGGCGCCGAGGCGCCCGTTTTGTTTTTCACGGCGGTTTACAGCAGCGTGCCGTAAATGGTCAACAGCGCCACCACCACCACGATGATCATCGTCACCTTGCGCGCCAGCGTCACCGCCGCCCGCGGCGTTTGCACCGGGTCCATATGCGGATCGCGCGCCAGCGAGAACTGCGCCAGCCGCGTCAACACCTGATACGACGACGAATGCCGATCGCCGAGTGAGGCGAACCAGGCCGGCAACGCGCGCTCGCCGTGGCCGAACAACGCATAGGCCACCCCGGCCAAACGCACCGGGATCCAGTCCAGCCAGTTCAGCAGATGATCAATGCCCGACTGCGAACGCTCCAGCGGCGTATTGTGGCGCGCCAGCCAGGTTTGATAGGCGCGCAGGAAGGCATATCCCGCCAGCGCGATCGGCCCGTACGGCCCAAAGACCACGAACCAGAACAGCGGCGCCAGGTAATAACGGAAGTTGATCCACAGCAGCGCGTTTTGCAGCTCGCGCAGACGCAGCTCTTCACTGCAGTCCACCGGCAAACCGTGGATCAACGCCAGCTCTTCCGCCATCTGATCGCTGGCATGGGTATCCCCCTGCCGCGCCGCTTTCAGGTAGGCGCGATAGTGTTTGCGCTTGATGCCGGCGCCGACGCACAGCAGATCGATGACGATCCACAGCAGCAGCGTCACCACGCCGAAGAATAACCCGTGCGACAACCACAGAACGCCCCAGACGATCACCATCCAGGCGGCGGTCATCGCCAGCGTCTGCGCCAGCGAAACCCGATGCAGCCGCTGAAATACCACTTCGAGGCGATGATCCAGCTGCCAGTGTTCCCCCAGCTTGAACAGGCGCTCCCAGGCCAAAACCAGCAACAGCGTAAACAGCGTCATTAGCGATTCCTCTCCCTTTTTCTTGTCTCAAGCATAGCGTCGGCGGGCGCGCCGCGTTGTTCCAGAGATGCCAGATAGCGATCCCAATCGAACGCCGGCCCGGGATCGGTTTTGCGGCCGGGGGCGATATCGCAATGCCCGGCGATATGCGCCGCCAACGGCGGATAATGTTCGGCCAGCAGCGCGGTGACCGCCTGCAGCGTGCGATATTGCGCCTCGGTGTAGGCTAACTGGTCGGTGCCTTCCAGCTCGATGCCGATGGAGAAATCGTTGCACCGTTCGCGCCCCTGATACTGAGAAACGCCCGCGTGCCACGCGCGCTGGTCGAAGGGCACATACTGCACGATCTCCCCATCGCGGCGGATCAGGCAGTGCGCAGACACTCGCAGCTGATGGATCTCGGCGAAATAAGGGTGCTGCGCGGGATCGAGCGTGCCGGTGAACAGCTGGTCGATATAGGGGCCACCGAATTCGCCGGGCGGCAGGCTGATGTTATGGATGACCAGCAGCGAGGGCGGCTCGTCATCCGGGCGCCGATCGCAGTGCGGCGAAACCACTCGCGTCACCCCGACAATCCAGCCATTTTCCAACTGCATCAGACACCTCTCTGCGGTGGTACTTATTCCTGCAACAGAGTAGCATGTTCCCCTACGAACTAACCGTCCATTTCGGAGTTTTCCATGCCGACACGCCGCTACAGTGCCGACCGTCGCCGCACCGAGCTTCTTGAACGTATTGAAAGTGATATTCCCTATTCCGTCGCCCAGGCGCTGCGCGAAGACCTGGGAGGTGAAGTTGACGCCGGGCGCGATATTACCGCGCAATTGTTACCGGCGGACAAGCAGGCCGAAGCCACCGTCATTACCCGCGAAGCCGGCGTGTTCTGCGGCCGCCGCTGGCTGAACGAAGTCTTTATTCAGTTGGGCAACCAAGTGCAGGTGGAGTGGCTGGTGGCAGACGGCGACCGTCTGATACCGAACCAACCGCTTTGCCGTCTGCGCGGCCCTGCGCGGGTGCTGTTGACCGGCGAGCGCACCGCGCTGAACTTTGTGCAGATGCTCTCCGGCGTGGCGACCGAGGTCAGCCGCTACGTGGCTCTGCTGGAAGGCACCCAGACTCGCCTGCTCGATACCCGCAAGACCTTGCCCGGCCTGCGCACCGCGCTGAAATACGCCGTGCTGTGCGGGGGCGGCAGCAACCACCGGCTGGGGCTGTCCGATGCCTTCCTGATCAAGGAAAACCACATCATCGCCTCCGGCTCGATCAAAAACGCGGTGGAAAAAGCCTTCTGGCTGCACGCCGACGTGCCGGTGGAAGTGGAAGTCGAATCGCTCGATGAGCTGCAGCAGGCGCTGGACGCCGGCGCCGACATCATCATGCTGGACAACTTCAGCGTCGAGATGATGCGTCAGGCGGTCGCCCAAACCCAGGGCCGCGCCCAGCTGGAGGTGTCCGGCAACGTCACCAGCGAGACGCTGCGCACCTTCGCCGAGACCGGCGTGGATTACATTTCGGTCGGCGCGCTGACCAAACATGTGACCGCGCTCGATCTGTCGATGCGCTTCAAATGATCCCCTCGCCCCCGGCCGCCCCCGGCCGCCGCCGGGGGCGTTAACGCAGATTTGCGAAGCCCCTCGCACCGTTTTTCCCTCCGCTGCAAACGACATCAATACTGATGGAAGCACGCCGAGAAACGCGTAAAACCCGCTCGCCGTTCCCCCGCGCAAACCGCTACCGTTGTTTTCCACACCCTTATGGAGGAAACAACGCATGGAAACGCAACGCGGCTTTAGCCTGATCGAACTGATGGTGGTGATCGCCATCATCGCCATCCTCAGCGCCATCGGCATTCCCGCCTACCAGCGCTACATCCAGAAAGCGGCGATGACCGACATGCTGCAAACCATGGCGCCGTATAAGCTGGCGGTCGAGCTGTGCGTACTGGATGAAGGCGCGCCCGCCGGCTGTGAAGCCGGCAGCAAAGGCATTCCCACCGGCGGCGCGTCGCGTTACGTCAGCGGGGTGAAAGTCGTTAAAGGCGTAATCACGCTGACCGGCACCCAAACGCTGCAGGGGCTGGCGGTGGCGTTAACCCCCAAGTCGAACGCCGATGGGCTGACCCGCTGGACCCGGCTGTGCAGCAGCGAAAACGCGACGCTGGTTGAGGTGTGCCGGGAAGTCTTCCGCTTCGACGACGCGGCGGAGTAACGGCGATGAACGCGCAAATCAGCGAAGAGGTTCACACCCTGTGTCGGCGCTATCAGGCGCTGGCGTTGAGCGAGGACCCGACCACCCTGACGGTCGCGCTCAGCGAAGAAGCGCCGCAGGGGCTGCTGGCGGCGCTGCGTTTCGCCACCGGTAAACGCATCCATCTGGAACAATGGCCGGCGGCCAGGTTGGAGCTGGCGCTTAACCAGCGCCACGAACCGCTCTCGGCGCCGCTGGCGGCCGAAGAGGACACGACCGACATCGCCTACCCCGACGACGGCGATGCGCCGGTGGTGCAATTCATCAACCAGACGCTGCGCCTGGCCATCCAGCGCCGCGCCTCTGACATCCACTTCGAGCCTTTTCGGCAGCATTTTCGCATTCGTCTGCGCATCGACGGCGTGCTGCAAACCCTCACCTCACCGCCGCCGCAGCTGGCTGCGCGCCTCATCGCCCGGCTGAAGATCCTCGGCCAGTTGGATATCGCCGAGCGCCGTCAGCCTCAGGACGGGCAGCTCAGCCTGACGCTGGACAGCGCGCGCTATGCCATGCGTATCGCCACTCTGCCGACGCTGCACGGCGAAAAGGTGGTGCTGCGCGTTCAGCAGGGCGAGCAACAAGAACTGCCGCTGGATCAGTTAGGCATGAGCCGGGCGGATCTGGCGCACTACGCGACGGCGCTGGCCTGCCCGCAAGGGTTGATCCTGGTGACCGGCCCGACCGGCAGCGGCAAAACGGTGACGCTGTACAGCGGTCTGCGCCAGTTGAACGATGCGCAGAGCAACCTGTGCAGCGTCGAGGATCCGGTCGAGATCCCGCTGTTCGGCGTTAATCAGACCCAGATCAACGCCAAAACCGAGCTGAGCTTCGCCCGGGTGCTGCGCGCCCTGCTGCGCCAGGATCCAGACGTCATCATGATCGGCGAGATCCGCGATGCGGAAACCGCCGAGATCGCGGTCAAGGCCGCGCAAACCGGCCACCTGGTGCTGTCGACGCTGCATACCAACTCTACCGGCGAAACCCTGACGCGGCTGATGCACATGGGGATCCCCGGCTACCTGCTCGCCGGCTGTCTGAAGCTGATCGTCGCGCAGCGGTTGGTGCGCAGACTGTGCCGCCACTGCCGCTATCCGCACAGCCAGCCGACGCATTTTCCCAGCGCGATCTGGCCGGAACCGCTGACCGTCTGGCGCGCCGATGGCTGCGAGCATTGCTTCGGCGGTTACTATGGGCGCATCGGCGTGTATGAACTGTTGGCCATTACGCCGGAAATACAGGCGGCATTGCTGGCGAACGCCGCTCCCAGTCTGCTGGCGGATATCGCCCGCGAACAGGGGCAGCTTTCGCTGCTGCAAGCGGGCCTGGCGCTGGCCGCCGAAGGCACGACCTCGCTGGAAGAACTGTACCGCGTGATCGACGTCGTCCAGCCTGGCATAGCCGCGCCATGAAAGCGCGCCGGCTGTTTCTTTGGCAGGCTTTCGACGCACAGGGCGCCTTACGCCGCGGCGAACTGATGAGCGAGGAAAAACGGCAGGTGAGCCGGTTGCTGATCGAACAAGGCCTGCAACCGTACCGAATCGGGCACGGCAAACGCGTTACGCCCGGCCAATGGCGTGGAGAACCGTTAATCCACTTCACCCGCCAGCTCGCCACTCTGCTGCAGGCGGGGTTGCCGCTGGTCAATGCGCTGCAGTTGCTGGCAGCAGAGCATCCTTCGGCAGCCTGGCGCTGCCTGCTGCGCCAGCTGGCCGACCAGGTGCGCGAAGGGCAACCGCTTTCCGAAACCCTCGCCGAACAACCGGGGATTTTTCCCCTGATCTATCGCCAGCTGATCGCCATCGGTGAACTGACCGGCAACCTCGATCGCTGCTGCCTGCAGCTGGCGCAACAACAGGAGGCCCAGTTGCTGCTGCGCCGCAAAGTGACCAAAGCGCTGCGTTACCCCCTCTTCATCTGCGCGGTGGCGCTGATGGTCAGCGTGTTGATGCTGGTGATGGTGCTGCCGGAATTCGCCAAGGTTTATCAATCGTTCGATGCGCCGCTGCCCTGGTTTACCCAAGGGTTGCTGGCATTGTCTGCGCAGTTGATCGCCACCGGCCCCTATCTGGCGCTGCTGCTGGGCGCGTCGCTGTTCGGCTATGGCCGCTGGCTGCACCCGCGCCCGCCGTGGCGCAGACGTGAACAGGCTCTCTTGCTGCGCCTGCCGCTGATCGCCCGGCTGGTGAGCGGCGGCGCGCTGAGCCAAACATTTCGCATCCTGACCATGACCCAACGCGCCGGGCTGACGCTGGTGGAAGGGTTGAACGCGGCGGCGTTGGCGGCTGACCATCTGCTGTACAAACAGGCGCTGGAGCAGGTGCAACGGCAGATCGCCGAAGGCGAAGCCTTTCATCATGCCCTGGGCCTGCAACCGCTGTTTCCGCCGCTGTGCCGGCAGCTGGTGCGGGTGGGCGAAGAGTCCGGTTCGCTGGACGCCTTGCTGGATAAATTGGCGCAGTGGTATGAACGGCAGACGCACGAGCTGGCCGATACGCTGGCGCAAACGCTGGAGCCGCTGCTGATGCTGGTGGTAGGTGGGATTGTCGGCGCTTTGGTGATCGCCATGTATCTGCCTATCTTTCAACTGGGCAGCGTGTTGGGATAAGGGTAAAAGGATAGCGGGCGCCGCGGTGCGCTGCGCCCGAATGCAAGGTGCGGCTTATTTGCTGCCGAAGACGCGGTTTTCCTGCTCCGCCACGCGGATAAAGGTGGTGCGCTTGGTCAGCTCTTTCAAACGCTCGGCGCCGACGTAGGTGCAGGCGGAACGCAGGCCGCCGAGGATATCACGCACGGTGAACTCCACCTCGCCTCGCAGCGGCAGCTTGACGGTTTTGCCTTCGGCCGCGCGATACTCCGCCACGCCGCCGACGTGGCGCTTCATCGCTGACTCGGAGCTCATGCCGTAGAACAGCATGAATTTCTCGCCGTTCTCTTCCACCACGGTGCCTTCGCACTCGTCGTGGCCGGCCAGCATACCGCCCAGCATCACGAAGTCCGCGCCGCCGCCGAAGGCTTTGGCGACATCGCCCGGCACCGAGCAGCCGCCGTCGCTGACGATTTGGCCGCCCAGCCCGTGGGCCGCATCGGCGCATTCGATCACTGCCGACAGCTGCGGATAGCCCACGCCGGTCTTCACGCGGGTGGTGCATACCGATCCCGGCCCGATGCCGACTTTAACAATGTCGGCGCCGGAGAGGATCAACTCTTCCACCATCTCGCCGGTCACGACGTTGCCGGCGCAGATGACGTGATTCGGGCAGGCTTCGCGCGCTTTCTGCAGGAAGGCGACGAAGTGTTCAGAGTAGCCGTTGGCCACGTCGATACAGATGAATTTCAGCGCCGGAGACAGGGCCAGGATCTGCTGCATTTTGGCGAAGTCGGCTTCTGAGGTGCCGGTGGACACCATCACGTGGCGCAGCACCGATTCCGGCATGCGCTGCACGAAGTCAGCCCATTGCTCGACGCTGTAATGTTTGTGTACGGCGGTGAGAACGTCGAAAGAAGCCAGGGCCTCGGCCATGCGGAAGGTGCCCACCGTGTCCATGTTGGCGGCGATAATCGGCACGCCGGACCAGCTGCAACCTGAATGCTTGAAGGTAAACTGACGTTCCAGTTCAACCTCGGAACGGCTTTTCAACGTGGAACGCTTAGGGCGGATCAACACGTCTTTAAAGCCTAACTTCAAATCTTCTTCAATACGCATGACTTATGATTTCCTGGTTAATGGCGACGGATCGCAAGGAGGATATTCGAACCTCTGCCCGACGGCTTTCCCGTGGCGCGGAAAGATGACGGCGAGATTAATGCCAGTTCCAGTGACGTTATAATACGCGCTAATAATCGCCGAACAAGACTGCGAATTCGCCTTTATTTACGCTACAATCCGACAAATTTACCTGCATAATCGCAGTGTGATTGCCCGCTCATTTCTGCCGTGCCGCTGCGCTTTTTCTCGCCGTCCAAACGGGGCCGAGGCGCAAGCGCCGCCTGCCGACTTGCACTTCTGCGCGATCGCTTTATGATTCGTCTATTATTTTTTTATGAACATCGGATGCACCTAACACCATGGCCTACATTGTTGCGTTGACCGGGGGCATAGGCAGCGGCAAAACGACCGTTGCGAACGCCTTTGCGCGCCACGGCGCAGCCATTGTCGATGCCGACGTGATCGCCCGTCAGGTCGTTGAGCCGGGCACCCCTGCTCTGGCCGCGATCGCCGAGCGATTTGGTAATGAAATGTTGCTGCCGGACGGCGCGCTCAACCGCGCTGCGCTGCGTCAGCGCATCTTCAGCCATCCCGATGATAAAACCTGGCTGAACCAACTGCTGCATCCGCTGATACACCGCGAGACCCAACGCCAACTGGCGCAGGCAGCCAGCCCGTACGCGCTGTGGGTCGTGCCGCTGCTGGTGGAAAACGGCCTGCAGGATCGCGCCGATCGGGTGCTGGTGATCGACGTCGACACCGAAACCCAGTTGGCTCGCACCATCGCGCGCGACGGCATCAGCCGCGAGCAAGCGCAGAGCATTCTCGCCGCCCAGGCCACGCGCCAGCAGCGCCTCGCCGTGGCGGATGACATTATTGACAACAGCGGCGCCGCTCAGGGGATAGAGCCACGGGTCGCCGCACTGCATCGTCGCTACCTTGAACTGGCGGCAACAGCGCCCCAACAGGATTAAACTGCATGAGTGATGTTTCCCCAACCGTTCTCTTTGAACACCCGCTGAACGAAAAAATGCGTACCTGGCTGCGCATCGAGTTTTTACTGCAACAGCTGCACGGCCAGCGCGCCCTGAGCGAAACCGCCATCGCCCTTACCTTTTTCCGCACCGTCTCCGATTTGCTGGACGTACTGGAGCGCGGCGAGGTACGCACCGAACTGCTCAAAGAGCTGGAGCGTCAGCAGCAAAAACTGTTGGCCTGGGCCGATGTGCCGGGCGTGGATATGGCGCTGATCGAGCAGTTGCGCGGCCAGTTGAAGTCGCGTTCATCGGCGCTGATGGCGGCACCGCGCCTCGGTCAGGCACTGCGTGAAGACCGGCTGATCGGCCTGGTGCGCCAGCGTCTGAACATTCCCGGCGGCTGCTGCAGCTTCGATTTGCCGACCCTGCACATGTGGATGCATGCGCCGCAGCAGGATCGCGATGCCGACGTCGCCGCCTGGCTGCAGTCGCTGGATCCGCTGAACCAGGCGCTGATCATGGTGCTGGATCTGATCCGTCAGTCGGGGCCGTTCCGCAATCAAATCAGTCTGAACGGCTTTTTCCAGGACAACGCCGAAGGGGCGGACCTGCTGCGCCTGCGCCTTCATCTGGCGCCGCAGCTTTATCCGCAAATTTCCGGCCACAAGACGCGTTATGCCATTCGTTTCCTGCCTTTGGACAGCGAACATGGCATGGTGCCTGAACGCCTGACGTTCGAACTGGCCTGTTGTTGAACTCATGAAAGCAAGCCTTCTCAGCACCGCCAGAAGGCGTAAGGAACCGTTATGACGACCGTAGTGAAATGCCCAACCTGTGGCACCGGCGTGGTTTGGGGCGAAGTCAGCCCGTTCCGGCCGTTTTGCAGCAAGCGCTGCCAACTGATCGATCTTGGCGAGTGGGCCGATGAAGAGAAGCGCATTCCGAGCAACAGCGATCTGTCGGAAAGTGAGGACTGGAGCGAACTCGACGACCGCTAATCGCCGATTGAAGGCCTGGCGCACGCCAGGCCGATAGTGTTATTGCGCGGCACCAGCCTGCGCCACCAGCAGTTGGATAATGCCGGCGTTGGCTTCCGGGAACTCGTCTTCACGCAGCTCCGCCTGTTTTACCCAGCGCATCGGCTGCCCCTCACGGCCAAACGGCTCGCCCGCCCAATGCTCCACCAGATAAAAATTCAGCGTCACGATGCGATCGCTGAAGCGATGTTCCACCACCTCCAGCAGTTCGGCCCGATCGGCTTCGATACCGGTCTCTTCACGCAGCTCACGGCTCAGCGCCTGTTCCGGCGTCTCACCCGGTTCGATCTTGCCGCCGGGAAACTCCCAAAATCCGGCCATGTGCGCGTCAGCGGCGCGGCGCGTAATAAAGATCTCCCGTTGAGCATTGCGGATGATGCCCACGGCGATATTCAGATGTTTCATCTCACCCTCCTGATGGGTGCCAAAAAACAGGGGCTCAGCAAGCTGAACCCCCGGGTATTATCGGTCAACCGCGGCCGGCATTACTGCAGGCGGCCGTGGCACTGCTTGTATTTCTTGCCGGAACCGCATGGGCAAGGATCGTTGCGGCCCACTTTGCGCTCGGCGGTCGCCGGCGCGTTCGGATCTTCGGTCACCAGCGCGTTCTCGTCGTGGTGGCTCAGCTGTTGCTGCTGCGCCAGGCGCTCGGCCTCTTCACGGCGCTGCTGTTCCAGCGCTTCCACCTCTTCCGGCATCCGCACCTGTACCTTGCTCAGCACACTGATCACTTCATATTTCAGCGATTCCAGCATGGTGGCGAACATGTTGAAGGATTCGCGCTTGTACTCCTGCTTCGGATCCTTCTGCGCATAGCCGCGCAGGTGGATGCCCTGACGCAGGTAGTCCATCGCCGCCAGGTGCTCTTTCCACAGGGAATCCAGCGTCTGCAGCATCACGCCCTTCTCGAAGTTGCGCATCATTTCGCTGCCGACCACTTCTTCCTTACGCAGGTACTGCTCTTTGGCGTTCTCCAGAATACGTTCGCGCAGCGTCTCTTCGTGCAGCTCCGGCTCTTTGTCCAGCCACTGGGCGATCGGCATCTCCAGATCGAAGTCGTTCTTCAGACGCTCTTCCAGCCCCTGAATGTCCCACTCTTCTTCCAGCGACTGCGGCGTGATGTAGTTGTCGATGGTGCTCTTGAACACGTCCTCGCGGATGCTGGCGATGGTTTCGCTCACGTCGGACACGTCCAGCAATTCGTTACGCTGGCTGTAGATGGCGCGGCGCTGATCGTTGGCGACGTCGTCGTATTCCAGCAGTTGCTTACGGATATCGAAGTTGCGGCTTTCCACTTTGCGCTGCGCGTTGGCGATCGCCTTGGTCACCCACGGGTGCTCAATGGCTTCGCCTTCTTTCATGCCCAGTTTACGCATCATGCCGGACACGCGATCCGAGGCGAAGATACGCATCAGGGCATCTTCCATCGACAGGTAGAAGCGGGATGAACCGGCGTCGCCCTGACGACCGGAACGGCCGCGCAGCTGGTTATCGATACGGCGCGATTCATGGCGCTCGGTGCCGATGATATGCAGGCCGCCCGCCTCCAGCACCGCGTCGTGGCGCTCTTTCCAGGCGGCTTTGATGGCTTCGATCTGCTCTTCGGTCGGTTCTTCCAGCAGCGCCACTTCGGCCTGCCAGCTGCCGCCCAGCACGATATCGGTACCACGGCCCGCCATGTTGGTGGCGATGGTCACCGCACCGCTCTGGCCGGCCTGGGCGACGATGTCCGCTTCCATGGCGTGGAATTTGGCGTTCAACACTTTGTGGTCGATGCCCGCTTTGGTCAGCTCTCGGGACACCACTTCGGATTTCTCGATCGAGATGGTCCCCACCAGCACCGGCTGGCCTTTGGCGGTACGCTCGCGGATGTCTTCAATGATGGCGCCGATCTTCTCTTTCTCGGTCATGTACACCAGATCCGGCATATCCTTACGGATCATCGGACGGTTGGTTGGCACCACGATCGTGTCCAGCTTGTAGATCGAGCTGAATTCGAAGGCTTCGGTATCGGCGGTACCGGTCATCCCGGCCAGCTTCTCATACAGACGGAAGTAGTTCTGGAAGGTGATAGAAGCCAGCGTCTGGTTTTCGTTCTGGATCTCCACGCCTTCTTTGGCTTCCACCGCCTGGTGCAGACCGTCGGACCAGCGGCGGCCCTGCATGGTACGGCCGGTGTGCTCATCGACGATGATCACTTCGCCGTCTTTCACGATGTAGTCCACGTCGCGGGTGAACAGCACGTGGGCGCGCAGCGCGGCGGTAACGTGGTGCATCAGCATGATGTTGGTCGGCGAGTACAGCGATTCGCCTTCATCCATGATGCCGGCTTCCACCAGCATCTCTTCGATCAGGATCAGGCCGCGTTCGGTCAGGTGTACCTGACGCGCCTTCTCGTCTACCGAGAAGTGCCCTTCACCTTTGAAGGTGTCGGAGTCTTCTTTTTCCTGGCGGATCAGTTTAGGGATCAGCTTGTTGACCTTGATGTACATCTCGGAGCTGTCTTCTGCCGGGCCGGAGATGATCAGCGGCGTACGCGCTTCATCGATCAGGATGGAGTCCACCTCATCCACCAGCGCATAGTGCAGTTTGCGCTGCACGCGCTCTTCCGGGCTGAACGCCATGTTGTCGCGCAGGTAGTCGAAGCCGTACTCATTGTTGGTGCCGTAGGTGATGTCGGCGGCGTAAGCTTCGCGCTTGGCCGGCGCCGGCATGCCCGGCAGGTTGATGCCGATGCTCAGACCGAGGAACTCGAACAGCGGACGGTTGTTTTCGGCGTCGCGCTGCGCCAGATAGTCGTTGACGGTCACGACGTGCACGCCGCGGCCGCTCAGGGCGTTCAGATAAGCCGGCAGCGTCGCGGTCAGGGTTTTACCTTCACCGGTGCGCATCTCGGCGATGCAGCGGTCGTTCAGTACCATGCCGCCCAGCAGCTGCACGTCGAAGTGACGCATGCCGAACACGCGCTTGCTCGCCTCACGCACCACGGCGAAGGCTTCCGGGATCAGGCTTTCCAGCGATTCGCCTTTCTCCAGGCGCGCGCGGAATTCGTTGGTTTTCGCTTTCAACTCGTCATCGGACAGCTTTTCCATGTCCGGTTCCATGCGGTTGATCTGCTCAACCACTTTGCGCATGCGGCGCAGGGTACGATCGTTACGGCTGCCAAAAACTTTGGTTAATAATTTCACTAACATGATGTTTGATATCTCTGTCATGACCGCCGAGCGCGGCAGTCAACTTGCTATTATTTATGGTTTTTGTGCCCAAAGGGCGAAATCAGACGAGGGCGACGGGCCCGGCGCGAATGCCCTGCACCTGCGCCACCCACAGGCCGGTCTGGTGCCGCGCCAGCGTTGGCAGCACCTCAAGGTGGGTGTGGCGAATGATGGTCGGCGGCTTCGGCTCGTGCGTCAGCAGCGCGTTGAGAGTAGAAAGCAGCGCCAGTTGCGCTACCTGCAAAGGGGGTTCCGCTTCGGCTTCGCTCTCCTGCACCCGCGCATAAACCGCCTGCGGCGCCAGCGCGAAAGAGAGGTGACGAATGACGGTGCGCAGCGCATGTTGCTGCCAATAATCTACGCTGAAGGTAGGACGGCGATGCGCGTCCTGCAGCAGGGCCAGGCTGTTGAAGGTGCCGTTGGCCGAATTTTGCCGGTTAAGGCTGGACGATGTGCTCGGCAATGCGGCCTGATCGGGTGCGCCGGACAAATTGGAAGGCGCGCCAAGCGTGGCCGCAACCATCCCTAACAGGAGATGGGGCCAGAAATAACGTCTGCCAAATTGTCGCCAACGATTTAGAATACCGATCACGAGTTTATAATCCGCCGGAGCCCATTATGCGCGATAGCCGTCCACAATTATTAGATGTCCTGTTCGACGACGCGTCTGCCGGCAGCAAAGGGCCGCTGCATAACGTCCAGCAACGCGCGGTGGCGCTGCTCAAGCTTAACCGTGCAGTGAAGGGCCTGTTGCCCGCTCCCCTGCATCCCTGGTGCCGCGTCGCGAATTTCCGACAGGGTATTTTAGTGCTCGAAACGGCAAATGCCAGTTGGATGATGCGCTTGCGCTACGAACAACCCGCTTTGCTGTCTGCACTACGAGCGCAAATTCTACCATCATTGTCGTCGATCGACATCAGGATTAATCCGGCCTTGATGGCGAAAGGCAGCAACCAGGTGCAAAACGCCGAAAAAGCGCCGGAAAAACCCGTGCCGATGCGGCATTTGAGTCTGGAGAGTGCGGAAGAGCTGAGGGGATTAGCGAGCCGTAGCCCAGAGAAACTGCGCAAGATATTGGAACGGCTGGCTGCATTGGCCGGAGAGGGTACCAACACAACCAGTCGTGATAAGTAATCAGCGACACGGACTGCAAAATACCGGACAGCCGACACCACACCATCGTGAGCCTGAATTCTCAGGCTCTCAGGGGATGCGCCTGCCGTTATTCGCAGGCGAGGAATTCAGACCTTACGCCAATACGGTAGACGGTGCCTTGAATGCCAATGGCATTTCGGCTTCGTCCTGGAAGGTCACGTATTCCCACGCTTCCTGCTTGGCCAGCACGGCCTGCAGCAGTTTGTTGTTCAGCGCGTGGCCAGACTTGAACGCGGTGAACGCGCCAATGATGTTGTGGCCGCACATGAACAGGTCGCCGATGGCGTCCAGCATTTTGTGACGTACGAATTCGTCTTCGAAACGCAGACCGTCTTCGTTCAGCACGCGGTAGTCATCTACCACGATGGCGCAGTCGAAGCTGCCGCCCAAGGCCAGGCCACGGGACTGCAGGTATTCGATATCACGCATGAACCCGAAGGTGCGCGCGCGGCTGATTTGACGCACGAACGACTCAGCCGAGAAATCAAGACGATAGCGCTGAGAGCTGGCGTCGATGGCCGGGTGGTTGAAGTCGATGGTGAAGTCCAGGCGGAACCCGTTATGCGGGGACAGCTCGGCCCACTTGTCGCCATCTTCAACGCGTACGGTCTCTTTCAGACGCAGGAATTTCTTCGCCGAGTTCAGTTCTTCGATGCCGGCATCCAGCAGCAAGAACACGAACGGACTGGCGCTGCCGTCCATGATTGGGATTTCAGCGGCGTCGACTTCGATGACGATGTTGTCGATGCCCAGCCCAGCCAGCGCGGCGTTAAGATGCTCAACGGTCGAAATACGCACGTCATGCTCATTCACCAGGCAAGTACAGAGCATGGTATCACGCACGGATTTTGCATCAGCCGGAAAATCAACCGGTGGATTCAAGTCAGTGCGACGATAGATGACCCCGGTATTAGCCGGCGCTGGGCGCATTGTCAGCGTGACTTTCTTGCCGGTATGCAAACCGACGCCAGTCGCCTGAACAATACGTTTTAATGTCCTTTGTTTGATCATCGTTTTATCTCGCAATGTTATCCATCCTACCAGCCAAGCATACAGCATGGCTGGCGGGACAGTTTAGCACAAAGAGCGGAGATTCCAAATTCTCAGGATATTCTTAGTCTGCCTGTTTACGCAGGAAGGCTGGAATATCAAGATAGTCGGGCTCTTTATTCGGCTGCGCAGCTTGGTCGTTGACCACCTTCGCGGCAGGTTTCACTTCCTGCGGCAGAGGCGACATGCCGTGCTGCTGATAACGGTGATCCATCACCGGCTGGCTGGCCTGCTTATTGGTCACCAGGGTGATTTCAGGACGCTTGTCCATACCGATACCGGTTGCAACCACGGTTACGCGCAGTTCGTCGTTCATTTCCGGATCCAGCGAGGTACCGATAACCACGGTAGCGTTGTCGGACGCGAACGCGCGGATGGTGTTACCCACGGTTTCGAACTCATCCAGACGCAGGTCGAAGCCGGCGGTAATGTTGACCAGCACGCCGCGCGCGCCGGACAGGTCGATGTCTTCCAGCAGTGGGCTGGAGATCGCCATTTCGGCCGCTTCTTCGGCGCGGTCTTCACCGCAAGCCACGCCGGAACCCATCATCGCGTAGCCCATTTCGGACATCACGGTGCGCACGTCGGCGAAGTCGACGTTCATCAGGCCCGGACGGGTGATCAGCTCGGCGATACCCTGCACCGCACCTTTCAGCACGTCGTTGGCCGCGCCGAACGCGTCCAGCAGGGAAATGCCGCGACCCAGAACTTTCAGCAATTTGTCGTTCGGGATGGTGATCAGCGAGTCCACGTGTTTGGACAGTTCAGCGATACCCTGCTCCGCGAATGCCATGCGCTTCTTGCCTTCGAAGTTGAAAGGCTTGGTCACCACGGCCACGGTCAGAATACCCAAATCTTTAGCCACTTCAGCCACCACTGGCGCCGCACCGGTACCGGTACCGCCGCCCATGCCGGCTGCGATGAAGACCATGTCTGCGCCGTCCAGCGCTGCGCGCAGGGCTTCGCGGTCTTCTTCCGCTGAATTGCGACCCACTTCAGGGTTCGCGCCCGCACCCAGACCTTTGGTAATACCGCTACCAATCTGGATGGTTTGGCCAACCGCCGTTTTGCGGAGCGCCTGGGCGTCCGTGTTCACAGCGAAGAATTCAACACCTTCGATGCGCTCGCGCACCATGTGTTCAACGGCGTTGCCACCGCCGCCGCCGACGCCGATGACTTTAATCACCGCGTCATTGGTTAGTTCCATTGGTTCAAACATAGTTTCTCTCCGTTTTGTGCCTGTCGCTGCGAGATCATAAAAAGATTACTCAGCATGATCTCTTTGTTGAAACATTAAAACTCTTTTCTCAGCCAGCTATTGATGCGTTTAAACCAATTGCCCACCGAGGCGCGTTTTTCTACTTCTGTCTCACCG
Organism: Serratia sp. CY37869; assembly: GCF_052168895.1. Lineage (NCBI taxonomy): Bacteria > Pseudomonadati > Pseudomonadota > Gammaproteobacteria > Enterobacterales > Yersiniaceae > Serratia > Serratia sp. CY37869. The sequence continues at coordinate 464,323 of NZ_JBJNLU010000004.1, read as the reverse complement.
CTCAGGTGAGACTCTTTTCCATAGTGCAGCAGACCTACCGCCGTCGAGTAGTAAGGCTCCTGCGCATAATCCGTCAGACCCGTGATGTTCAAGGGTTGGCCGATGCGTACCTGGGTGTGGAACACCCGTTGCGCACAGGCTGCCAGGCCATCAATCTGGGCGGCGCCACCGGTCAGCACGATACCTGCCGCCAGATGATGCTTCACTCCTTGCTGACGCAGTTGCTCCTGCAATTGCAAAATTTCATCGTTAACCAGATTCAACAGTTCGGTGTAGCGTGGCTCAATGACTTCAGCCAGCGTCTGTCTTTGCAGACTGCGCGGAGGACGTCCCCCGACGCTAGGCACCTCTACATTCTCATCCTTGCTAACAATCGACCCAAGCGCACAACCGTGTCGAACTTTAATCGCTTCCGCGTCGGTCGGCGGCGTGCCGAAGGCGTAAGCGATATCGCTGGTGACCACGTTCCCGGCGTAAGGGATCACTTTGGTGTGGCGCAGCGCACCGCCGGTGTACACCGCCATATCCATGGTGCCGCCGCCGATATCCACCACGCAAACGCCGAGTTCGCGTTCATCTTCGGTCAGCACCGCGTAGCTCGCGGCCAGACCGGCGAAAATAAGTTGGTCAACTTTCAGGCCGCAACGTTCCACGGCCTTGACGATGTTCTTCGCCATATCGTTATGGCAGGTAATCAGATGCACCTTGGCCTGCATGCGCACGCCGGACAGCCCAACCGGGTTTTTGATGCCTTCCTGATAATCGATGGCGTATTCCTGAGGAATCACGTGCAGGATGCGGTGTTCGTCGCGCACGCGCACCGATTTGGCGGTGTGCACCACGTTCTCCACGTCGTCCTGCGTCACTTCCTCTTCCGAGATAGGCACCATGCCGATTTCGTTCTGGCAGCTGATGTGTTTGCCCGACAGCGCCAGGTACACCGACGAGATCTGGCAGTCCGCCATCAGCTCGGCCTGATCGATGGCGCGCTGTACGCACTTCACCACCGACTCCAGGTCGTTTACGCCGCCCTTATCCATGCCGCGAGACGGGCAACTGCCCACCCCGATAATGTTGACCATGCCATCGGGCAGAACTTCCCCTACCAACGCGGAGACTTTTGCAGTACCGATCTCCAGTCCAACTACCAGTTTTCTGTCCGTCGACTTGATCATTGTTGTTTTGCCTGTGCCTGATTCTGTTGCTGATTACTGTTTTGCTGACCGCCAAGCGCCTGCGGATCGACCAACACCGGAGCCCACCCTACCGAAGCGCCGGACTCGTAGCGCAGATCGACATAGCTGACACGCTTGCTCTCCGCCTGGCCCTGCTGCTGCAATACCGGGTAAAGCTCGATAAACCGCTGCAAACGCCCGTTGCGGTCATCGCGCCCCAGCTCAAGCCGGACATCGTTGTCCAGCGCCAGCTGCCAGGAATGGCGCGCGGTCATCGCCGCCATTTTCAGCGTATATTTGCTGGCCGCCAACGTGGCGCTCATCGCCCGATAGCCTTCCAGCACATCCTGCTCGCTCCCTTCCGGCCCGTAGAGCAGCGGCAACTTCTGCTTGCCCGCCCGCTCCGCCGGCACGCTGAACGCTTTGCCCTCGGCGTCCACCATGTGCAAATCGTTCCAGCGCGCCACCGGGACATACTCCACCAGATGGATCTTCAGCTCATCCGGCCATTGTTTGCGCACGCTGGCCTGCTTGATCCACGGCAGACGTTCGATCTGCTGCTGGATAACGTCCACATCCTGCGTCATAAAGGTGCCGGGCGCGCCCAGCGCCAGGATCGCCTGACGAATATCATCGTTGGTGGTGTAATGGCGTTCGCCGGTCACCACCAGCCTTGAGAGCGGCAGGCGACTGGCGTCTTTCATCCAGCCAAGCACCGCCCAACCGCTCCACACGACCGTTCCCAACACCATCAGCAGGAAAATCATTCCCGCCAACTGGGTTCCATTGCTGCGGCGCGGGCCGTTATCCACCTCGCGATCGCGCGCATTCAGGGCAGCTTGCGACATATCAGTCGGCCAACTCCAAAATTCTCGCCACTAGCTGCGAGAAGCTTAATCCAAACTGGCGCGCCGCCATCGGCACCAGGCTATGACTGGTCATGCCCGGAGAGGTATTCACCTCAAGCAGATAGAAGCTGCCATCGCTGTCTTGCATCACATCGACGCGGCCCCAGCCGCTGCAGTCCAGACCGCGGTAGGCGCGCAGCGCCAACGCCGCCATCTCGGCTTCCTGCTCGGCGCTCAAACCGCTCGGGCAGAAGTACTGCGTGTCGTCCGAAATGTACTTGGCCTGATAGTCGTAAAACACGCCGGCCGGCTGGATACGAATAGACGGCAGCACCTGGTCGCCCAGCATCGCCACGGTGTATTCCGGGCCGCTCAACCACTTCTCCACCAGCACATCGTCGTCATGGCGGAAGGCTTCTTCCAATGCGGCTTCCAACGCGGCGCTTTCGGTGACCTTACTCATGCCGACGCTGGAGCCTTCACGGCTCGGCTTGACGATCAGCGGCAGACCGAGATCCGCCACGCGCGCCAGCAGCGCCGCTTTTTCGGCGCCGAGGTACAGCTGGCGGTTCAGCGCCACGTAAGGCGCCACTGGCAAGCCCATCGACTGCCACACCATCTTGGTGCGCCATTTATCCATGGTCAGCGCCGAGGCCATCACGCCGCTGCCGGTATAAGGCAACTCGAGAAACTCCAGCAGCCCCTGCAGGGTGCCGTCCTCGCCGCCGCGGCCGTGCAGCGCGATAAACACTTTGGTGAACCCCTGCTCTTTCAGCTGGGTCACCGGGAAATCGCGGGTATCGACGCCGTGCGCATCGATACCGGCTTCGCGCAACCCGGCCAGCACCGCGGCGCCGGACTGCAGAGAAACGTCACGTTCAGCGGAGGTGCCGCCCAGCAGAACTGCAACTTTATCAGCCATGGTGCTCCTCCTCTTTCTTCGGCGGCTGCAGCTTCAGCTCGGCCAGTTTACGGGCGATTTTGCCCACGTTGCCGGCGCCTTGCACCAGCACCAGGTCTTCATCCTGCAACAGCTGCGCCAGCGTTTCCGGCACGGTATCGGCATCGGAAACCAGGATCGGATCCAGCTTGCCGCGGCTGCGGATGGTGCGGCACAGCGAGCGGCTGTCCGCGCCCGGGATCGGCGCTTCGCCGGCGGCGTACACGTCGAGCATCAGCAGCACATCCACCTGCGACAGCACGTTGGCGAAATCGTCGTACAGATCGCGGGTGCGCGTGTAGCGGTGCGGCTGGAAGATCATCACCAGACGCTTGTCCGGCCAACCGGCGCGCGCCGCTTTCAACGTGGCGTCCACTTCGGTCGGATGGTGGCCGTAATCGTCCACCAGCATCGCGCTGCCCGCTTTGCCGTTGACCGGCTCCAGCGGAAACTCGCCGAGGAAATCGAAGCGGCGCCCGGTGCCCTGGAAGCCAGCCAGCGCGCGCAGGATATCTTCGTCGTCGATGCCTTCTTCAGTCGCTACCGCCACCGCCGCCGCTGCGTTCAACGCATTGTGGCGGCCCGGCGCGTTCAGCGTCACCGTCAGCAACGGTTTGTCCTGACGGCTCAGGGTAAAGTGCCCCTGCGGCCCAATCTGCCGGTAGTCTTCGATGCGCACATCGGCATCTTCACTGAAGCCGTAGGTGGTGATATGGCGACCCACGCGCGGCAGCAGCTCACGCACCACCGGATCGTCGATGCACATCACCGCGCGACCGTAGAACGGCAGGTTGTGCAAGAAATTGATAAACGTCTGCTTCAGGTTCTCGAAGTCGCCCTGGTAGGTGTCCATATGGTCGGCTTCGATGTTGGTGACCACGGCCACCATCGGCTGCAGATGCAGGAACGACGCATCGCTCTCATCCGCTTCCGCGATCAGATAACGGCTGGACCCCAGTCGTGCGTGGGTGCCCGCCGCCTTCACCAGCCCGCCGTTAACGAAGGTCGGGTCCAGGCGGGCTTCGGCGTAAATGCTCGAGACCATCGCCGTGGTGGTGGTTTTGCCGTGCGTGCCGGCGATAGCGATGCCGTGGCGAAAACGCATCAGCTCCGCCAGCATTTCAGCGCGGCGGATCACCGGGATGCGCGCTTCACGGGCGGCGACGATCTCCGGGTTGTCGGCGGAGATGGCGGTAGACACCACCACCACGCTCGCATCCAGCACGTTTTCCGGACGGTGATTGAAATAAATCGTCGCCCCGAGCGCGCTCAACTGCTGGGTCACCGGATTTGGCGCCAGGTCGGAGCCGCTGATCTGATACCCTTCGTTTGCCAACACTTCGGCGATACCACCCATGCCGGCGCCACCGATGCCGACAAAGTGAATGTGCCGGACGCGACGCATCTCGGGCACGATAGTACGTAGTTTCGCCAGTTGTTGTGTATTCATCACTCTCTCTAATCCGGATCCGGTATCCCGGCCTACATCACATTGCTTTTATTCAGGTTCGGCGCGCCGAACCCCTGCACTCGTTACTTGGCGAGCCGCACCAGCTCCGCCGCCACGCGCTCGGTGGCGTCCGGAATGGCGACCGCGCGCGCTTTCTCGGCCATGGCCAGCAGCGTCTTGCGATCCCAGCTCGCCAGCAGTTCGGCCACCACATCGGCGTTGAACTGCGGCTGTTCGATAATCTTCGCCGCGCCGGCTTCTTCCAGCGGGCGTGCGTTCCAGTACTGTTGACGATCCTTGTGCATGAACGGCACGAAAATCGCCGGCAGCCCCGCCGCCGCGATTTCGCTGACGGTCAACGCGCCGGAGCGGCAGACCACTACGTCGGCCCAGGCATAGGCGGCGGCCATGTCGTCGATGAACTCGGTCACCTTGTGCTGTGTCTGCCCTACCCTCTCGTAGTCGCGCAGCACCGTTTCCAGCGCGCCCTTGCCAACCTGATGCCAGAGCGTAATTCTATCGCCCAAACGCGCCGCGACTTCAGGAACTGTCTGATTCAGCACGCGGGCGCCCTGACTTCCGCCAATCACCAGCACGCGGATCGGGCCTTCGCGCCCTTGCAACCGCTCCGCCGGCAACGGCAGCGCCAACACGTCGGTGCGCACCGGGTTGCCCACCACCTCGGCGTTCGGGAACGCGCCGGGGAAGGCCTGCATCACTTTGGCGGCGATGCGCGCCAGCCAGCGGTTGGTCAAGCCGGCAATGCCGTTCTGCTCGTGCAGCACCACCGGGATGCCGCACTGCCAGGCCGCCAGGCCGCCGGGGCCGGAAACGTAACCGCCCATCCCCAGCACCACATCCGGCTGATAGCTGCGCATGATGGCTTTCGCCTGCCGCACCGCCTGCCAGATCCGCAGCGGCGCCGTCAACTGGGCCTTCAGGCCCTTGCCGCGCAGGCCAGAGATGCGGATAAAATCAATCTCGATCCCGTGCTTCGGCACCAGATCGGCTTCCATTCGGTCTGCGGTTCCGAGCCAGCGCACCTGCCAGCCCTGCGCCATCAGATGATGCGCGACCGCCAGCCCCGGGAACACGTGCCCGCCGGTACCGCCTGCCATCACCATTAAACGCTTAGGTTTCCCGCTCATCCCTTACCTCTTCACAAACGCCTGAGCCTTGGTCAGGCGCGTTTCATAATCAATTCGCAGCAACAGCACGATCGCCGTCGACATAATCAGCAAGCTCGAGCCGCCGTAACTGATCAGCGGCAGCGTCAGACCTTTGGTCGGCAACATGCCCGCGGCGGCGCCGACGTTAACCAGCGCCTGGAAGCTGAACCACACGCCGATCGCGCAGGCCAGGAAGCCGGAGAAGCGTTGGTCGATCTCCAGCGCGCGGCGCCCGATGGACATCGCGCGAAAAGCGACGAAGAATACCATTAACAGGGCTAAAACCACACCGATATAGCCCAGTTCTTCACCCAAAATGGAGAAGATGAAGTCGGTGTGCGCTTCCGGCAAATACTCCAGTTTCTGCACCGAGTTGCCGAGCCCCTGCCCCCAGAACTCGCCGCGGCCGAATGCCATCAGCGACTGGGTCAACTGGTAGCCGCTGCCGAACGGGTCGGCCCACGGGTTCCAGAACGAGGTCACGCGGCGCATACGGTACGGTTCCGCGATAATCAGCAGCACCACGGCGAACACGCCGGAGCCGATGATCGCCAGGAACTGCCACATTTTCGCGCCAGCCAGGAACAGCATCGCCAGCGTGGTGATGAACAGCACCACCACGGTGCCGAGATCCGGCTGCGCCAGCAGCAGCACCGCCAGCACCACCATGACGCCCATCGGCTTACAGAAGCCCCAGAAGTTGCTGCGCACCTCTTCCACCTTGCGCACCAGATAGCTCGCCAGGTAGCAGAACAGCGACAGCTTGGACAGCTCCGCCGGCTGAATACGCAGCGGGCCGAGCGCGATCCAGCGCGAGGCCCCGTTCACCGAGCTCCCCACCACCAGGACGATCAGCAGCATCACGATCGACATCAGCAGCATCACGTTGCTGTAGCGCTGCCAAACTTCCATCGGGATGCGCAGCGTCACCAACGACAGGCCGAACGCCAGGCCGAGGTACAGCGCATCGCGTTTGGCGAACAGGAACGGATCGTCCGCCAGGCGTTGGCCGATCGGCATCGACGCCGAGGTCACCATCACGAAGCCGATGATCGCCAACCCGAAGGTCAGCCACAGCAGGGTGCGATCGTACAGCACCATGTTGACCGCGTCGTTGTCGCGCGCGCCGGTCACCCAGTCTTTCAGCCGTTCTGTCAGCCCGAAGTTCGGCAAGCGTAGTTTCATCCGCCAAGCTCCTGCGCCAGGCGGGCGAACTCATCGCCGCGCACTTCAAAATTACGGAACTGATCGAGACTGGCGCAGGCCGGCGACAACAGCACCATATCGCCGGGCTGTACGCGGCCGGCGATGGTGCGCATCGCCTGCTCCATGGTCTCGGTCAGCGTCGCCACTTCCGGCCGCAGCTGCGCCAGCTGGGCGCCGTCGCGGCCAAAGCAATACAGCCGCACGTTATCGCCCTGCAGATAGCGCGCCAGCGGCGAGAAATCGGCGGACTTGCCGTCGCCGCCCAGCAGCAGATGCAGCGTGCCGTCCACCTGCAGGCCGTTCAGTGCCGCTTCGGTGCTGCCGACGTTGGTGGCTTTGGAATCGTTGATCCAACGCACGCCGTTGTTCTCCCAGGCCAGCTGGAAGCGGTGCGCCAGGCCGGTGAAGGTGGTCAACGCCTTCAGGCTGGAGGCACGCGGGATATTGACCGCATCCGCCAACGCCAGCGCCGCCAGGGCGTTGGTGTAGTTGTGGCGGCCGGTCAGCTTCATCTCGCGCGTATTCAGCACCTTCTCACCGCGCACCCGCAGCCAGGTTTCGCCCTGCTGACGGTTCAGGTGATAGTCGCCCACGTCCGCCCCGAAGCTAACGCAGCGTTCGTCGGCGCCGCGCACCGGCATGGTCAGCGCATCGTCCGCGTTCACCACGCACACCGCGGCGTTTTCATACACGCGCAGCTTGGCGCCGCGATACTGCTGCAGGCCGAACGGATAGCGATCCATATGATCTTCGGTCACGTTCAGGATGGTCGCCGCCGCCGCCCGCAGGCTATACGTCGTTTCCAGCTGGAAGCTGGACAGCTCCAGCACGTAAAGCTGACATTCCTGGCGCAACAGGCTCAGCGCCGGCAGGCCGATATTGCCGCCCACGCCCACCGCCCAACCGGCGGCTTTCGCCATCTCGCCCACCAGGGTGGTGACGGTGCTCTTGCCGTTGGAGCCGGTAATCGCCACGATCGGCGCCTGCGCCTCGCGGCAGAACAGTTCGACGTCGCCGACGATTTCCACGCCGGCGTCAGCCGCGGCGCTCAACGCCGGGGTCGCCAGCGCGACGCCCGGGCTGGCGACGATCAGATCCGCCGCCAGCAGCCAGTCCTGGTTCAGATCGCCCAGATGGCGCTCCACGCTTTCAGGCAGTTTGTCCAAGCCTGGCGGCGCGATACGGGTATCCATCACGCGCGGCGTCACGCCGCGTGCCATGAAGAAATCGACACAGGACAGGCCGGTGAGGCCCAACCCGATGATGACGACTTTTCTACCCTGATAGTCTGCCATGATTAACGCACCTTCAGCGTTGCCAGGCCAATCAGCACCAGCATCAGCGAAATGATCCAGAAGCGCACGATCACGCGCGGCTCCGGCCAGCCTTTCAATTCATAGTGGTGGTGAATCGGCGCCATGCGGAAAATGCGTTGTCCGCGCAGCTTGAACGATCCCACCTGCAGGATCACCGACAGCGTCTCTACCACGAACACGCCGCCCATGATCACCAACAAAAACTCCTGGCGCAGCAGCACCGCGATGGTGCCCAGCGCGCCGCCCAGCGCCAGCGAACCGACGTCGCCCATAAACACCTGAGCCGGGTAGGTGTTGAACCACAGGAAGCCGAGGCCGGCGCCGACGATGGCGGTGCAGACGATCACCAACTCACCGGCATGACGCAGATACGGAATATGCAGGTAGTTGGCGAAGTTCATGTTACCGGTCGCCCAGGCTACCAGCGCGAAACCGGCCGCCACGAATACCGTCGGCATAATCGCCAGGCCGTCCAGACCGTCGGTCAGGTTGACCGCGTTGCTGGTGCCGACGATGACGAAATAGGCCAGCAGGATGTACAGCAAGCCCAACTGCGGCATCACGTCCTTAAAGAACGGCACAACCAGCTCGGTGGCTGGCGTGTCTTTTCCTACGGCGTACATGGCGAATGCGACAATCAGCGCAATCACCGACTGCCAGAAATACTTCCAGCGGGCGATCAGCCCTTTGGTGTCCTTACGCACCACCTTGCGGTAGTCATCGACGAAACCGACGATGCCGTAACCCACCAGCACAAACAGCACGCACCAGACATACGGATTGGACGGGTAGGCCCACATCAGCACCGAAATGGTGATGGAGGTCAGGATCATGATGCCGCCCATGGTCGGCGTGCCGCGCTTGCTGAAGTGCGACTCGGGGCCGTCGTTACGCACCACCTGGCCGAAGGACATTTCTTGCAGACGCTTGATCACCCGCGGGCCCATCCACAGCGACAGGAACAGCGCGGTCAGCAGGCTGACAATGGCTCGGAACGTCAGATAAGAAAAGACGTTGAAGCCTGAGTAATACTTGACCAAATGCTCGGCCAGCCAAACTAACATGGTGCTTTCTCCTGTAACGCGCGTACTACCTGCTCCATTGCGGCACTACGTGAACCTTTGATTAACACGGTGATGACCGCATGTTCCGACAGTAATTCCGCCACGCGCGCGATCACTGCTGTCTTGTCCTGATAATGTTCGCCGTTGCCGGAAGCCTCGCTCAGCACGCGGCTCAACCCGCCGACGCTGATCACTTTATCGACCCCGGCCTGGCGGGCGGCTTCACCCACCTGACGGTGGCACTCTTCCGCTTCTGCGCCCAGCTCGGCCATATCGCCGACCACCATCACGCGGTAGCCCGGCATCTCCGCCAGCACCTGCGCCGCCGCAGTCATCGACCCGACGTTGGCGTTGTAGCTGTCGTCCAGCAGCAGCTTGCCTTCGGCCAGCGCCACCGGGAACAAACGCCCCGGCACCGCCTGCAATTGTTTCAACCCCTGACGCACCGCTTCGAGGGTGGCGCCCACCGACATCGCCAGCGCCGTGGCCGCCAGCGCGTTGGCCACGTTGTGGCGCCCCGGCAGCGGCAGCGCGATCTCGGCGGTGCCGAACGGGCTGTGCAGCGTAAACTGCGTACCTGCGCCGTTCACCCGCACGTCGTGCGCGAAGAAGTCCACGCCTTCGGCCGCCTGCGGCGAGAAGCGCCAGACGGTTTTGCCGCCCAGCATGCTCTGCCAGTGCGGCCAGTCGTTGTTATCGGCGTTGATGATCGCCATGCCGTCGGCCGGCAGGCCGGTAAAGATTTCACCTTTCGCCTGGGCGACGCCGGCCAGCGAGCCGAAGCCTTCCAGGTGCGCCGCCGCCAGGTTGTTCACCAAAGCGGTCTGCGGACGCGTCAATGCGGTGGTGTAAGCAATTTCGCCAATGTGGTTAGCGCCCAGCTCTATCACGGCAAAATCATGCTGCGGCTCCAGACGCAACAGCGTCAACGGCACGCCGATGTCGTTATTGAAGTTGCCGGCGGTATACAGCACTTCGCCGCATTCACGCAGAATGGCGGCGGTCATTTCTTTCACCGATGTCTTGCCCGAGGAGCCGGTCAGCGCCACCACGCGCGCCGGCACCTGCTGACGCACCCAGGCGCCAAGCTGCCCCAGCGCCAGACGGGTGTCTTTCACCACCAGCTGCGGCACGTCCACCAATAAGCGCTTACTGACCAGCAACGCCCCGGCGCCTGCGGCTATGGCATCCGCCGCGAAGTCGTGAGCGTCGAAACGCTCGCCTTTCAGCGCCACAAACAGGCAACCGGCGGTCACCTTGCGGGTGTCTGTCGTCACCTCGACAATTTGGCAATCGGCGCCGATCGGTTCAGCGCTCAATACCTCAGCCAGTGTCTGAAGAGAGACAGGGATCATGCCAGCACCCCCAGCAGTCGGGCGACCGTCGTGCGGTCGGAGTAATCCAGGCGGCGGTTGCCCACCAGCTGATAATCTTCGTGGCCTTTGCCCGCCACCAACACCACATCCTGCTCCTGCGCCTGCATGATGGCGCTGGTCACCGCTTCGGCGCGGCCGTGGATCACCAGCGCCTGCCCGGCATCCAGCAATCCGGTCAGGATATCGTTGATAATCGCGCGCGGCTCTTCGGTACGCGGGTTGTCATCGGTGATCACCACGCGATCGGCGAACTGCTCGGCGATGCCGCCCATCAGCGGACGCTTGCCCTTGTCGCGATCGCCGCCGCAGCCGAAGACGCACCACAGCTGCCCCTGGCAGTGCAGGCGCGCCGCTTCCAGCGCTTTCTCCAGCGCATCCGGCGTGTGGGCGTAATCCACCACGACCGTCGGTTTGCCCGGCGCGTTAAACACTTCCATGCGGCCGCAGACCGGCTGCAGACGGTTGCCGGTTTCCACCAGCGCCTCCAGCGGGTAGCCCAGCGACAGCAGCGTCGCCAATGCCAACAGCAGATTGCTGACGTTGAAAGCGCCCATCAGGCGGCTTTCGATCTCGCCGTCGCCCCAGCTGGAGCTGAACCGAACCGTGGCGCCGTTGTCGTGATAATCGACCGCCGTGGTTTTCAGCCAGCGGCCGTGACAGCCCGGCTGCAGGTTGCCCTGCATCGTCACCGCCACCGCATCCGGCAGCTTGCTCAGCCAGCGCTGGCCGACTTCATCGTCGGCGTTGATGATCGCCTGCCCCACATTGTGGGCGGCGAACAGCGACCATTTGGCCGCTTCGTAATTGGCCATGTCACCGTGGTAATCCAGGTGATCGCGGCTCAGGTTGGTGAAGACCGCGGCAGCGAACGGCAGCGCCGCCACCCGGTGTTGCACCAAACCGTGGGATGAGACTTCCATCGCGGCGAAGGTCGCGCCCTGTTCCGCCAAGTCGTTTAATACGTGTTGAACATCCACCGCAGAACCGGTGGTATTCTCGGTCGGGCAGACCTGGCCCAGCAGACCGTTGCCGACGGTGCCCATCACCGCGCTGGTTTCGCCCAGCAGTTGGCTCCACTGCGCCAACAACTGCGTGGTGGTGGTTTTGCCGTTGGTGCCGGTCACGCCGACCAGGCGCAGACGCTCGCCCGGCTGATGGTAAAAACGCCCGGCCAGCGCGGAAAGGCGCTGGTTCAGTTGGCTCAGGTAGATCACCGGCACGCCGTGCATCTCAACGATGGCGCCGTCTTCGGCCTGACCCTCAGCTTCGGCGATCACGGCGGCGACGCCCTGCGCAATGGCCTGCGGAATATAGCGGCGTCCATCCGTTTGATGGCCAACCACGGCGACAAACAGATCCCCGGCAGCCGCCACACGGCTGTCTAATGTCATTTCCCGCAGCGCGCGCCCGGGCGCCGTCGGCACCCACGGGGCGAGTAAGTCGCGCAAATTACGATCTGCCACCTGAACCCTCTTTCTTGTTAATCACTAATTCGCTTTTGTCACCGGTGGGCAACGCGTCAGGCTCGACGTTCATGGTGCGCAATACGCCGCCCATGATGGCGCCGAACACCGGCGCGGAGATTGCGCCACCATAGTATTTCCCACCCTGCGGGTCGTTGATGACGACCACCAGGGCAAAACGGGGGTTACTTGCCGGCGCGACGCCGGCGGTATAAGCGATGTATCGGTTGACGTATTTGCCGTCCGGGCCCACTTTTTTCGCGGTACCGGTTTTGATGGCGATACGGTATCCCTTGATGGCGGCTTTCACGCCGCCGCCGCCCGGCAAGGCCACGCTTTCCATCATGTGCACCACGGTGCGCACCAGAGGTTCAGGGAAAACGCGTTCGCCGGCGACCGGAGGGTCAACCTTGGTGATCGACAATGGGCGATACACGCCCAGACTGCCGATCGTTGCATAGACTCGCGCCAACTGTAACGGAGTTACCATCAGCCCGTAGCCGAAAGAGAAGGTGGCCCTCTCTATGTCAGACCACCGTTGTTTTTTTGGGTATATGCCACTGCTTTCTCCGACCAGCCCCAAATTGGTCGCTTTTCCCAGCCCAAAACGAGAGTAAGTATCTACTAACGCTGAGGACGGCATCGCTAACGCCAGCTTTGAAACACCGACGTTACTCGACTTCTGCAAGATCCCGGTCAATGACAGCTCCGAGTACCGCGCCACGTCTTTGATCTCGTGGCCCTGAATGCGGTACGGGATGGTGTTCAGCACGCTGTTTTCTCTCACCACGCCGTTTTGCAGCGCGGTCATCACCACCATTGGCTTCACGGTTGAACCGGGTTCAAAAATATCGGTGATAGCGCGGTTACGCATGGTTTCTTTCGGCGTACCGGCCATGTTGTTCGGGTTATAAGACGGGCTGTTGGCCATCGCCAGCACTTCGCCAGTGTTCACGTCGATCAGCACCGCAGTGCCCGATTCGGCCTTGTTGAACGCCACGGCGTTGTTCAGCTCGCGATACACCAGCGCCTGCAGGCGCTCATCGACGCTCAGCACCAGGTTATGCGCCGCCTGGCTATCGACGGAGGAGATATCTTCAATCACTCGGCCGAAGCGATCCTTGCGCACCGTTCTCTCGCCCGGTTGCCCGGTCAGCCAGCGATCGAAGCTCTTCTCGACGCCTTCGATGCCTTGCCCGTCGATGTTGGTCACGCCGATGATGTGCGACGTCACCTGCCCCGCCGGGTAGTAACGGCGCGACTCCTGCCGCAGGTAGATCCCCGGCAGCTTGAGTTTGTGGATGTAGTCGCCGATCGCCGGGTTAACCTGGCGCGCCAGATAAACGAAGCGCCCTTTCGGGTTGGCGTTGATGCGGTTGGAAAGCTGGTCCAGCGGGATGTTGAGCGCATCGGAAAGCGCTTTCCAACGGCTGTCCAGCGTGATGCCGCCGCGTTCGTTCAGCTCTTTCGGATCGGCCCACACCGCATTCACCGGCACGCTGACCGCCAACGGGCGGCCGGCGCGATCGCTGATCATGCCGCGCGCGGTCGGCACTTCCTGCACGCGCAGCGAACGCATGTCGCCTTCTTTCACCAGACGATCGGGGTTGATGACCTGCAGGTACGCGACGCGCAGCATCAGGCCAACCATCGCCAGCAAAATGCAGCCGCACAGCAACGCAAAACGCCAGCTGACAAAGCTGGCCTGATCTTCCTGGCGTCTCAACTTACCGGGGCGCGCTGCTTTCATGCGTTTCCTTTCTACTCCGTGTCATTATTCCGGTTAAACCATTCATTGTTTAACGATGATATTTTCCTGCGATGGATCAACGTGTTGCATCTGCAGTTTTTCTGTCGCGATACGTTCAACCCGGCTGTGATCGCCGAGGGCGTTCTCTTCTAAAATCAGGTTGCGCCACTCGATATCCAGCGCATCGCGCTCCAGAACCAGCTGCTCGCGTTCGGCGGTCAGCAGGCGGGTGCGGTGCGCGGTGGTCACCACGAAAATCGCGGAGACCAGTGACGCAATCAGTAAAATCAGGGGGATCTTGGCGTTGCGCAGCAGATCGCCGCCAATCACCCCGACCAGGCCGTGACGTTCGTTGCCAATCACGCGGGCATCCTCTCAGCAATGCGCAGCACCGAGCTGCGCGCACGCGGGTTGTCCGCCACTTCCGCTTCCGACGGCATCATTTTGCCCAGCGCTTTCAGCGTTCGCCCGCCCATGCCGCGCAGTTGCTCCTCGGTCAACGGAATGCCCGCCGGCACCTGGGCGCCGCGGCTGTGGTGTCGCATAAAGCGTTTGACGATGCGGTCTTCCAGCGAATGGAAGCTGATGATCGACAAACGGCCCTGCGGGGCCAGCACTTCCAGCGCGCCGTCGAGCGCACGCTCGATCTCTTCCAGCTCGCTGTTGATATAAATGCGGATCGCCTGGAAGCTGCGCGTCGCCGGATGCTTGTGCTTTTCACGGAACGGGCTGGCATCGGCGATCAGATCCGCCAGCTCTTTGGTGCGCGTCATCGGCTCCACGCGGTTTCTTTCGACGATGGCGCGCGCGATGCGCTTGGCGAAACGCTCTTCGCCGAAGGTTTTCAGCACCCAGGCGATGTCGTCCGCTTCGGCCTTCATCAGCCACTCTGCGGCAGACAGGCCGGTGGACGGATCCATGCGCATGTCCAGCGGACCGTCGCGCATAAAGGAGAACCCGCGCTCCGCGTCGTCAAGCTGCGGCGAGGAAACGCCCAGATCGAGCAGAACGCCGTCGATCTTGCCCACCAGCTCGCGCTCCCGCACATAGTGCGACAACTCGGAAAATGGGCCGTGTACGATGGTAAAACGAGGATCTTCAATAGATTTGGCGGCTGCAATCGCCTGAGGGTCACGGTCAATTGCCAGCAAACGCCCTTCCGGCCCCAGTTGGGACAGAATCAGACGAGAATGGCCACCGCGACCAAAAGTACCGTCGATATATATGCCGTTGCTGCGGATATTGAGGCCGTTGACGGCTTCGTCCAGCAGGACGGTGGTGTGTTTATAGTTTTCCAACATGCTTATAGCGACAAGTCCTGTAGCCGCTCAGACAACGGTTCCTGAGTCGACTGTTCAGCGTCAATATCATCCTTGACTTGTTGATACCAGGTCTGTTCATCCCACAGTTCAAACTTGTTGAACTGACCGACCAGCATCACTTCTTTCGTGAGCCCGGCGTGTTGCCGCAGCGTACTGGCTAACAGCAAACGACCGGCACTATCCATCTGACACTCACTGGCATGTCCCAACAGCAGGCGCTGAACGCGGCGCTCGGCGGGATTCATGCTCGACAGACGTGATAATTTTTGTTCAATAATTTCCCATTCGGGCAAAGGATAAAGCAGCAGGCAGGGCTGATGGAGGTCAATGGTACAGACCATTTGGCCTTGCGATTCCTCGTTGAGCAATTCCCGATATCGGGTAGGTACGGCGAGCCGCCCTTTGCTGTCGAGGTTGACCATCGTCGCTCCACGGAACATTCCTGAGCTACCCCTTAGTGACCGTTTTCACCACTTTACCCCACAAATTCCCACACAATGGAGTTTACGGAGGGTATGAAAACCTTGTCAAGCCAGAGCGCCAGCGCTTTGGCAATATTTCTCTGGTCATTTTGGGAGCTGACTCGCGAAAGAAACTCTGATTATTCGACGATTAAAAATTAACACCATGATAAACGGAGAGAATTTTCTAGGCGGAAAGAATCTGATTAAAAACCTGACGAACTGGCGATTAATTAACTCATTACTTCCTTCTGCAAGCCATGTCTCATTTTTCAGCTCGGCAATCTCAGGGCTGTAACCGCTGCCGCCCCGCGCGCGCCAAGGCTCGGCGCCTGACGAGTCGACCGCAGAATAAGGCTATAACTCCTTGAGTTAATAACGCTCAATCGTTATTCACCGTGAAACTGCGCGCTATTTTACTTCAATTTGCAGCGCCATGATGAGAGCACGGCGAAAATAAATGGCTCGGATATTACGAGCAGAAGTAATTTCGATTTAAATCAATTTGGTAAGATTATTCCCAAAACACCTGTTTACAATTATGGTTTCATTTTCTTACACCTTTATTTCCACAATTTTTGCCGGAAAAATCCCCCCGCGGACACAAAAAATCGCAACAGCATGTTTTTAATAGGTTTATTTAAAAACACCGATTTTAATCTCTCCATCCCTTCCTGCGCCCCGGCCCTGCGGGACAAAAACCGAACAAATGTTAAAAATAAAAATATAAACCTAGTTAAAAAACACAAACCAGATCAGTAAACTATATAAAAAGCAAAAAACCAGAATTAACAACCACAAATTATAAAATTAACAGCACATTAACACAAAGGAGAGATACATGCTTTCGCCCGCCGCACACTGGCGCAGCGCCGCTGCCGATACGTTTGCACTGGTGGTGTACTGCTTTATCGCCGGTATGGCGATTGAAGTGTTGATCTCCGGCATGAGCTTCCAGCAATCCCTCTCTTCACGCCTGTTGTCGATCCCGGTCAACATTCTGATCGCCTGGCCTTATGGCCGCTATCGCGATCTGTTTATCCGCACGGCGCGCCGCTGCCCGCACGGCCAGTTCCTACTGCGCAATCTCGCCGATCTGCTGGCCTATGTCAGCTTCCAGTCGCCGGTTTATGCTGCAATTTTATGGAGCGTGGGCGCCGACGGCCAACAAATGCTGGCGGCGGTAACCAGCAATGCGCTGGTCTCCATGGCGATGGGCGTGGTGTATGGTTACTTCCTGGAGTACTGCCGGCGGCTGTTTCGGGTAGCGGATTACGTCTAAAGGAGCCCGCCAACGCGGGCCCCTGTCAGCCAAACTACTTGCGGCTCAGACTGCCGCGGCGGAACAGATTGCGGCGAATGCGCGTCAGCCCCGGCTTGGGTTTACGCGGCTCGTCCAGGCTGGCCAGCACCAGTTCCAGCACGCGTTCGGCCACGTCGCGATGGCGCTGCGCTACCGCCAATACCGGGCACTCAAGGAAATCCAACAGTTCATGATCGCCGAAGGTGGCAATCGCCAGATCGGTCGGCAAGCGGCCGCGTTGCTTCAGCGTCACGTCCATCACGCCCTGCAATAAAGAGAACGACGTGGTAAACAGCGCCTGCGGCATCGGGTGCGCTTTCAACCATTCGGCAAACAACGCGCCGGCGGCTTCGCGTTCGTAGCTGTTGGCGTACAGGTAATCGACGTGGCGGGGATCCTCTTGCCAGGCCTGACGGAAGCCCTGCTCACGCAGGAAGCTGACCGAAAGCTCCGGCAAGGCGCCCAGGTACAGCACCGACTCCGCCGGGAAGGTGCGCAGCTCCTGCGCCAACGCAAAAGCGTCTTCCTGATCGGCGCCCACAACGCTGATGAAATGCTCGCGATCCAGCGCGCGGTCCAGCGCGATGATCGGCAGCGGATCGTTGGCCCAGCGTTGATAGAAAGGATGCTCCGGCGGCAAGGCGGTGGAGACGATGATGGCGTCCACCTGACGCTGCAGCAGGTGCTCAATGCAGCGCATTTCGTTGTCCGGCTGATCTTCGGAACAGGCGATCAGCAATTGGTAACCCCGCTGGCGCGCCTGGCGCTCCAGGTAGTTGGCGATGCGGGTATAGCTGGTATTTTCCAGATCCGGGATCACCAGGCCGATAGAACGGGTGCGCCCGGCGCGCAGCCCCGCCGCGACGGCATTCGGGTGATAGTTATGCTCCCTGACCACGGCCATCACTTTCTCGACGGTTTTATCGCTGACACGATACTGCTTCGCCTTGCCGTTGATGACATAACTGGCCGTCGTGCGCGAAACGCCCGCGAGACGCGCGATTTCATCCAGTTTCACATTAACCCCTTAATGACGCTGAAAATAGAAGTGAAGGCTGTGCTCGGATTAACCATGGCATCCCGTGCGGTTATTCAATCCAGCCTCTGCGATCTAACAGCAGAAAACACTACCTAGCAACCGCTTTTGCCGAAAGGTGCCGGCAATCGGGCAAAAAAGGCCGAAAAACAAAGGGCGCAGCCACGCCGCGCCCCCGATTATTCGCCGCCAGACCGCGCTCAGCGCATGATTTTGTCGCCGCGCGACACGCCGACCACGCCGGAACGGGCCACTTCCACAATCTCCGCCACTTCACGCACCGCGCTCAGGAAGGCGTCCAGCTTGTCGCTGGTGCCGGCCAGCTGCACCGTATACAGCGTCGCCGTCACATCGACGATCTGGCCACGGAAAATATCGGCGCAGCGTTTCACCTCTTCACGGCCGTAGCCGCTGGCCTGCAGCTTCACCAGCATGATCTCGCGTTCAACGTGAGCGCCCTGCACCAGCTCGCTGACGCGCAACACGTCCACCAGCTTGTGCAACTGCTTCTCAATCTGCTCCAGCACTTTCTCGTCGCCGACGGTCTGGATAGTCATGCGCGACAGCGTCGGATCGTCGGTCGGCGCCACCGTCAGGCTCTCGATGTTGTAACCGCGCTGGGAGAACAACCCCACCACGCGCGACAGGGCGCCGGATTCGTTTTCCAGCAAGACAGATAAAATACGGCGCATGATCAGGTCCTCTCCGTTTTGCTAAGCCACATTTCGTCCATGCTTCCGCCGCGGATCTGCATCGGGTAGACATGTTCGGTTTCATCGACGGTCACGTCGACGAACACCAGCCGCTCTTTTTCCGCCAGCGCCTGCGCCAGCTTGCTTTCCAGCTCATCCGGCGTGCGGATGGCGATACCGACATGGCCGTAAGCCTCGGCCAGCTTGACGAAGTCCGGCAGTGAATCCATGTAAGACTGCGAATGACGGCCGGAATAAATCATGTCCTGCCATTGCTTGACCATGCCCAGATAGCGGTTGTTGAGGTTCACCACCACCACCGGCAGGTTATATTGCAGCGCGGTGGACAGCTCCTGAATATTCATCTGAATGCTGCCGTCGCCGGTCACGCACACCACGGTTTCCTCCGGCAGTGCCAGCTTGACGCCCAATGCCGCCGGCAGGCCGAAGCCCATGGTGCCGAGGCCGCCGGAGTTGATCCAACGGCGCGGTTTGTCGAACGGATAATAGAGCGCGGCGAACATTTGGTGTTGACCGACGTCCGAGGTCACATAGGCGTCGCCTTTGGTCAGGCGATGCAGGGTTTCAATCACCGCCTGCGGCTTGATGGTGCCGCTGTTTTTGTCGTAGCCCAGGCAGTCGCGGGCGCGCCACTGCTCGATAGACTGCCACCAATCGCGCAGCGCATCGTGATCCTGCGCTTTCTCGTCCTGCGCCAGCAGCTCCAGCATCTGCACCAGCACCTGCTTGGCATCGCCGACGATCGGGATATCGGCGTCCACCGTTTTGGAGATCGAGGTCGGATCGATATCGATGTGCAGCACGGTGGCATCCGGACAGTATTTGGCCAGATTGTTGGTCGTACGATCGTCGAAACGCACGCCGACGGCGAAGATCACGTCGGCATGGTGCATGGTTTTATTGGCTTCATAGGTGCCGTGCATGCCGAGCATGCCAACGCTCTGGCGGTGGGTACCGGGGAAGGCCCCCAACCCCATCAGGCTGCTGGTCACCGGCAGGTTCAACTGCTCCGCCAACGCCAACAGTTCGGCTTCGCAGCCAGCGTTGATCGCGCCGCCGCCGACGTACATCACCGGCTTTTTGGCCGCCAGAATGGTTTGCAGCGCGCGTTTGATTTGCCCGCGGTGGCCCTGCACCGTCGGGTTGTAAGAACGCATGCTCACGTCCTGCGGATAGGCATAAGGCATCCGCACCGCCGGGCCGACGATGTCTTTCGGCAGATCGATCACCACCGGGCCGGGGCGGCCGCTGGAGGCCAGGTAAAAGGCCTTCTTCAACACCGCCGGGATGTCTTCGGTGCGTTTCACCAGGAAGCTGTGTTTCACCACCGGCCGAGAAATCCCCACCATATCGCACTCCTGGAAGGCGTCGTAGCCGATCAGCGAGCTGGGCACCTGCCCCGACAGGACGACCATCGGGATCGAGTCCATATAAGCGGTAGCGATACCGGTAATGGCGTTGGTGGCGCCGGGGCCGGAGGTCACCAGCACCACGCCCACTTCGCCGGTGGCGCGCGCGTAACCGTCGGCCATGTGCACCGCACCTTGCTCGTGGCGCACCAGAATATGATCGATCCCTCCGACCGTATGCAGGGCGTCGTAGATATCGAGCACCGCCCCGCCGGGGTAGCCGAATACATGTTTAACGCCCTGATCGATCAACGATCGGACGACCATCTCGGCTCCTGACAACATCTCCATGGGTTTGCCTCCAGGCTTGCTTATTCTTCTCTGGCGCCGGAACGTAGCGCCTGCTGCGGGGCAATGCCCCTAAATTTTTATGGGTTGTCGCTATCGAATTAACATAACGTCAGAATATGGGGCAGGCAAACGGCAAAATGGCTTAACGACGGCGGGGTTATTGCCAAGCGGCTGGAGATCGCGACTTTATAAAAACAATGCGCTAGCCCCAGGGGCGTCAGGCTAGGCATTGTTTCGAACAGAGGGAAAATTACAGAACTAAATCAGGCGAAGAATATGCCGTTTTTTTCGCCGAACGCGCGGTCCGGCGGCGGCCTCAGCCCTGTTCCTGATACATGGAGTCGATTTCACGCTGATAGCGCTGCAGGATCACTTTGCGGCGCAGCTTCAGCGTTGGCGTCAGCTCCCCCAGCTCCATGGAAAAGGCCGCCGGCAGCAGCGTGAACTTCTTCACCTGCTCGAAGCGCGCCAGCTCCTTTTGCATCTCGCGCAGACGCTTTTCGAACATCTCGAGGATTTCACCGTTGCGCAGCAGCTCCAGGCGATCCTGATACTTCAGGTTGACTGACTTCGCGTACTCTTCCAGCGACTCAAAGCACGGCACGATCAACGCGGAAACGAACTTGCGCGCATCGGCGATGATCGCCACCTGCTCGATAAAGCGGTCCTGCGCCAGCGTGCCTTCCAGCATCTGCGGCGCGATGTATTTGCCGCCGGAGGTTTTCATCAAATCCTTAAGGCGCTCGGTGATGAACAGATTGCCCTCTTCATCGATCGCCCCGGCGTCGCCGGTTTTCAACCAGCCGTCTGCGGTAAAGGTCGCGGCGGTTTCCAACGGTTTGTTGAAATAGCCGCGCATCACGATCGGCCCGCGCACCTGGATTTCATTTTCTTCACCGATGCGCACCTCGACCTCCGGCAGCGGTTTGCCGATAGAGCCGAAGCGGAAATGCCCTTCTTCCCAGCAGGACACGGTCGCACAGGTTTCGGTCATGCCATAGCCGTACTTGATGTTGACGCCCATCGCCTGGAAAAACAGGATCACATTGTCATCCAGCTTGGCGCCCGCCGCCGGCAGGAAGCGCACCCGGCCGCCGAGGATGCCGCGCAGCTTGCTCAATACCAGCTTGTCGGCCCAGCGATGAGAGAGTTCGAACAGTTTACCCAACGGTTTGCCGGCCCGCTCCTGAAGGAACTTGCGCTCCCCGCAGACGATCGCCCAGTGGAACAGCGCGCGGCGCAGCCAAGGCGCGCGCGCCACTTTTTCATGCACCGCGCTGAAAATCTTCTCGTAGAAACGCGGTACCGCGCACATCAGCGTCGGGCGGACCTGCCCCATCGCTTCCCGTACCCAGTCAGTGTTCGGCAGGAAGACGTTCTGCGCGCCGGAATGCATGACAAAGAAGCTCCAGGCACGCTCGAATACATGCGACAGCGGCAGGAAACTGAGCGACACATCTTCTTCGCCAACCGTCAGTCTCTCATCATGCAGGTAGAGCTGCGCCGCCAGGTTGCGGTAATCCAGCATCACCCCTTTCGGCTCGCCGGTGGTGCCCGAGGTATAGATCAGGGTGAAGAGGTCCTGCAGGTCGCACTCTTCAATGCGCTGCCGACGTTGAGCGATAAAAGCCGCCGGATCGGCGGCATGCTCGAAGGCGCTCAGGTGTCGCGCTATCTCGCAGCCGCGCAGATCGGCATCTTGGTCAAACACGATAATATGGCGCAGCTGTGGGCAAACGCCGCGCAGCGCGATGGCCGCGTCCAACTGTGCCTGTTCGCCGACGAACAGTATGCGAATGTCGGCGTCGTTGATGACGAAGGCCGCCTGCGCCGGCGTATTGGTGGAATAGAGCGGCACGCTGACGCCGCGCAGGTGGAGAATCGCGAGATCGGCCAGCGACCAGGCCATGCCGTTATTGGCGAAAATGCCGATGCGCTCTTGCACTTCGGCCCCCAGGGCCAACAGCCCGGCGGCAATGCGATCGATGCGAACGGCGGCCTCTTCCCAGGTCAGTTGAAACTCGCCGTTGGGCGACCATTGGCGAAAAGCTGTGCGATCGGCTCGGTGGGTGATTTGATGCTGTATACGATGGATCAAATGGTATTGCAGCAGATTAGTGATCATAGTGCTCTAAGCCTGAAATGAATCATACAGTTAAGCCTGAACGACGCCTTACGGCCCTCATCTCAGCTTACACGTGTTTACTTTTTTCCGCGCAGTCTACCTACTCTCAGGCAGGGGGAAAAGCGATTTCAGCGTAGAAGTGTGAGCCAAAACTCAGGCCGGCTTTCGCGCTTTCATGGGTTGGACAGAACGGGAAGGAAAAGGTTTGCTGGCGGCAATAAAACGCGGCCCATCTGGGCCGCCGCATCGAGTTAGTTTAAAATACCAGTCGTAAAGTAAAAATCAGAATATTAATTTATATTAATTATTTTTGGTAAACGAACCAACTCACCCTGAAAATAAGTTATTTAATCGCCGCAAAACCAAGAAACATCTTAATAAAAACCCAGATAGTTCTTAGTTTTTATCATGAAAAAAAAACGCTCAGTTGAATATTATCTTTATATATCCCCATTTTTTATCGCTTTACTTTGGGTTACCCGCCTCAATCAGGACGGACTTCATCCACTGGTGCCCTTTATCCCGTTCGGAGGATTCATGCCAGGAAAGATAGCAGGTCGCTTTATTGTGATTGGCGCACAAAGGAACTGCCTTTATTTTCAACGCCTCCGTCTGTTGCCGCACCAACCAGGCGGGCGCAATCGCCACCATTTCCGTTTGCGACACCATATTCAACACGCTGTAGAGATCCGTGCACTGTTGTGTCACGGCGCGCAGCATCGGCTCCTCTAAATAGAAAGGTTTACTGAACGATCCAAAACTTTCCAGGGAAACCGCCGCGTGCTGTTCGGCCAACATGTGTTCCGGCGTCACCTCCTCCCCTATTCGCGGGTGCGCCTGCGCAACCGCCAGCACTAATTCGTCGTCGAACATCGCCAGGCTGCGAAACTCCGCCGACTCGAAACGGCTGTAGCCGATGACAAATTCGACGTCCTGATAACGTAATTGATGTTCAATATTATTGTTAATGTATGACTTTATTTGCAGGTTAAGCTGCGGCGCTATCTGTTTGACGTGATTGATTATCCCGGCGCCCAGACGCAAATCGAGCGGGCTGCACAGGGACAGGGAGAACGCTCGCGTGCTGGTCAGCGGCTCAAACTCAGATCCCGGCAACTCATTTTGCACCAGCTGCAGCGCTTGCCGCACCGGCCCGAACAGCTGTCTGGCCCGCATGGTGGGCTGGATCCCGCGCCCGCAGCGCACGAACAGCTCGTCGTTGAACATCACCTTCAGACGCGCTACCGCGTTGCTCACCGCCGGCTGCGACATCCCTAGCGAATTAGCGGCTCGCGTAATATTTTGCATTTGCATCACGGCGTCAAACACCGTCAGCAAATTAAGATCGACGCTGCGCAAATGGATGTCCGCCGGCTCTTTGACCATGGCGATTTCTGAATCATATTCAGCCATATTTCACTCCACTAAATCCTGTGTAGATAATCTAATCCTTATGCTCGACAAACAATGAAACGCCGCATTGTCTTATCTTTGCACGACAAATCCTGCCATTACCGTCATCAGCCGATAAAAAACCTCGTGTTATCGACACGATTTAAGTCGTATATGGAATGCATATCAGTCACTTCTACCGTCAGCAGGAAAAATGCCACCTGGGTGGTACTAATAATTAGGTATTAACAATAATTAATACAATTAAACAACGTAACCCCACTGTATGAGACAAACTATAAAAACACATCATAAGCAATCAAACCATCTAAAAACATCAATCGCTTTGTGTAAAATCGCATTATTTTGTTATATTATGACTAAAACAATCAATTAATCATATGAATTCAATTTAAATCATTCGTATTAAAAATATTATTTTGTTTCCTCCCGTGATTAATCCTCCTTATTTTTTCATCACAAATCTTAACCCAACAAAATCCAGAAGCAATTAGCGCAGTATATATTCGATTCGTTTATGCTAAGCAGCACGCAAACTGCTCCCATTTTTTCTCTATAGCGCTGCATTTTTACCGAATGATCCTCTGTTTGGACGGATAGCCGGTGCATTGTCCCCGCATTCAATCAGGTGTTGACATCGCCAGGCCAATCACGTATCAAATTAGGCAGACACCCAATTTAAGAGAAGCTGAACCATTATGATCCGTACTCACCGTCTACTAGGCCTACTACTCAACGCATCTTGTTTGCGCGGTATGCCTGTGGACGAAGTTCGGAACTGACTCAGCCGATCACCCATAAGAAACCCGCGCTACTGCGCGGGTTTTTTTTTGCCCGCTTAGCGTGAAATCAACACGATAAGGAATGCACCGATGAGCCAACAAGTCATTATTTTCGATACCACGCTGCGTGATGGCGAACAGGCATTGCAGGCCAGCCTGAGCGTAAAAGAGAAGATTCAGATTGCGCTGGCGCTGGAAAGAATGGGCGTTGACGTGATGGAAGTCGGCTTCCCGGTCTCTTCGCCAGGCGATTTCGAATCGGTGCAAACCATCGCTCGCCAGATCAAGAACAGTCGCGTCTGCGGCCTGGCCCGCTGCGTGGACAAAGACATCGACGTGGCCGCCGAAGCGTTGCGCGTCGCTGAAGCGTTCCGTATCCACGTGTTCCTGGCCACCTCCACCCTGCACATCGAATCGAAGCTGAAGCGCTCGTTCGACGAAGTGTTGGAGATGGCGGTGCGCTCGGTCAAACGCGCCCGCAACTATACCGACGACGTGGAATTCTCCTGCGAAGACGCCGGCCGCACGCCGATCGACAACCTGTGCCGCGTGGTCGAAGCCGCCATCAACGCCGGCGCCACCACCATCAATATTCCGGACACCGTCGGCTACACCACGCCAAACCAGTTCGGCGGCATCATCACCACCTTGTATGACCGCGTGCCGAACATCGACAAAGCCATCATCTCCGTACACTGCCACGACGATTTGGGCATGGCAGTCGGCAACTCCATTGCCGCGGTCCAGGCCGGCGCCCGTCAGGTGGAAGGCACCCTGAACGGCATCGGTGAGCGCGCCGGCAACTGTTCGCTGGAAGAGGTGATCATGGCGATTAAGGTGCGCCAGGACATCATGAACGTGCACACCAACATCAATCATCAGGAAATCTTCCGCACCAGCCAGATCGTCAGCCAGCTGTGCAACATGCCGATCCCGGCCAACAAGGCGATCGTCGGCGCCAACGCCTTCGCCCACTCCTCCGGCATTCACCAGGACGGCGTGCTGAAGAACCGCGAAAACTACGAAATCATGACCCCGCAGTCGATCGGCCTGAAAGACGTGCAGTTGAACCTGACTTCCCGCTCCGGCCGCGCGGCGGTGAAACACCGCATGGAAGAGATGGGCTACCAGGAGCAGGACTACAACCTGGACACCCTGTACGCCGCCTTCCTGAAGCTGGCCGACAAAAAAGGCCAGGTGTTCGACTATGACCTGGAGGCGCTGGCCTTCATCAACAAACAACAGGAAGAGCCGGAGCACTTCAGCCTGGGTTACTTCAGCGTGCAGTCCGGCAGTAGCATCATGGCCACCGCCTCGGTGAAACTGATCTGCGGCGGCGAAGAGAAAGCCGAAGCCGCCACCGGCAACGGCCCGGTAGATGCGGTCTATCAGGCGATCAATCGCATCACCGATTACCCGATCGAACTGGTGAAGTACCAGTTGACCGCCAAAGGCCATGGGCGCGATGCGCTGGGCCAGGTGGATATCGTCGTCTCTTATAACGGCCGCCGTTTCCATGGCGTGGGTCTGGCGACCGACATCGTCGAATCCTCCGCCAAGGCGATGGTGCACGTGTTGAACAATATTTGGCGCTCACAGCAGGTAGAAAAAGAAAAACAGCGTCTGCAGCAAAACAAACATCAAAATAATCAGGAAACGGTGTGAACATGACGAAGACTTATCACATTGCCGTCTTGCCCGGAGACGGTATCGGCCCGGAAGTAATGGCTCAGGCGCGCAAAGTGTTGGACGCGGTGCGTCAACGCTTTGACATTCGCATCACCACCGCCGAGTACGACGTCGGCGGCATCGCCATCGATCGCCACGGCAGCCCGTTGCCAGCGGCGACCGTCGCCGGCTGCGAGCAGGCCGACGCCATCCTGTTCGGTTCGGTGGGCGGCCCGAAATGGGAACACCTGCCGCCGGCCGAGCAGCCGGAACGCGGCGCGCTGTTGCCACTGCGCAAGCACTTCAAACTGTTCAGCAACCTGCGCCCGGCCCGCCTGTATCAAGGGTTGGAGGCGTTCTGCCCGCTGCGCGCCGATATCGCCGCCCGCGGCTTCGACATTCTGTGCGTGCGCGAACTGACCGGCGGCATCTATTTCGGCCAGCCGAAGGGGCGCGAAGGCCAGGGCATGCAGGAGCGCGCCTTCGACACCGAGGTGTATCACCGTTTCGAGATTGAACGCATCGCGCGCATCGCCTTCGAATCCGCCCGCAAGCGCCGCCACAAGGTGACGTCGATCGACAAGGCCAACGTGCTGCAAAGCTCCATCTTGTGGCGTGAAGTGGTCAATCAGGTCGCCAAGGATTACCCGGACGTGTCGCTGTCGCACATGTATATCGACAATGCCACCATGCAGCTGATCAAGGATCCGTCCCAGTTCGACGTGCTGCTGTGTTCCAACCTGTTCGGCGACATCCTGTCCGACGAGTGCGCGATGATTACCGGCTCGATGGGCATGCTGCCGTCCGCCAGCCTGAACGAGCAAGGCTTCGGCCTGTACGAACCGGCGGGCGGTTCCGCGCCGGATATCGCCGGCAAAGGCATCGCCAACCCGATTGCGCAGATCCTGTCCGCCACCCTGCTGCTGCGTTACAGCCTGGGCGCCGATGAAGCGGCCGACGCCGTAGAGCGCGCCATCAACCAGGCGTTGGAACAGGGCTACCGCACCGCCGATCTGGCCGGTGACGGCAAAGCCGTCAGCACCGATGAAATGGGCGACATCATCGCTCGCTTTGTAGCTCAGGGGGCATAACATGGCCAAGACCTTATACCAGAAATTGTATGACGCCCACGTGGTGCACGAAGCGCCGAACGAGACGCCGTTGCTGTATATCGACCGTCACCTGGTGCACGAAGTCACGTCGCCGCAGGCGTTCGACGGCCTGCGCGCCATGGGCCGGAAGGTGCGCCAGCCCGGCAAAACCTTCGCCACCATGGATCACAACGTGTCGACCCAGACCAAAGACATCAACGCCAGCGGCGAGATGGCGCGCATCCAGATGCAGGAGCTGATCAAGAACTGCGCGGAATTCGGCGTTTCGCTGTATGACCTGAACCACCCGTTCCAGGGCATCGTGCACGTGATCGGGCCGGAGCAAGGCATGACGCTGCCGGGCATGACCATCGTCTGCGGCGATTCACACACCGCGACCCACGGCGCCTTCGGCTCGCTGGCGTTCGGCATCGGCACCTCCGAAGTGGAGCACGTGCTGGCGACCCAGACCCTGAAGCAGGGCCGGGCCAAAACCATGAAGATTGAGGTCACCGGCGATGCCGCCGAGGGCATTACCGCCAAAGACATCGTGCTGGCGGTGATCGGCAAAACCGGCAGCGCCGGCGGCACCGGCCACGTGGTGGAGTTCTGCGGCAAGGCGATCGAGGCATTGAGCATGGAAGGCCGCATGACCCTGTGCAACATGGCGATCGAAATGGGCGCCAAAGCCGGGTTGGTCGCGCCGGACGACACCACCTTCGCCTACCTGAAGGGGCGTCAGTTCGCGCCGACCGGTGAAAACTGGGAGCAGGCGGTCGCTTACTGGCGCACGCTGAAGTCCGACGCCGACGCCCAGTTCGATACCGTGGTGACGCTGCGCGCCGAAGAGATCGCGCCGCAGGTCACCTGGGGCACCAACCCTGGCCAGGTGATCGCCGTCAATCAGGCGATCCCGGCGCCGGAATCGTTTAACGATCCGGTTGAGCGCGCCTCCGCCGAGAAAGCGCTGGCCTACATGGATTTGAAGCCGGGCATCAAATTGACCGAAGTGCCGATCGACAAAGTGTTCATCGGTTCCTGCACCAACTCGCGCATCGAAGATCTGCGTGCGGCGGCGGCGATCGCCAAGGGGCGCAAGGTCGCCAACGGCGTGCAGGCCATCGTGGTGCCGGGCTCCGGCCCGGTGAAGGCCCAGGCGGAAGCCGAAGGGTTGGACAAAATCTTTATTGAAGCCGGTTTCGAATGGCGCTTGCCGGGTTGCTCGATGTGCCTGGCGATGAACAACGACCGTCTGAATCCGGGCGAGCGCTGCGCGTCCACCAGCAACCGTAACTTCGAAGGGCGTCAGGGCCGCGGTGGGCGTACCCACCTGCTCAGCCCGGCGATGGCCGCCGCGGCCGCCGTCGCCGGTCACTTCGCCGACATCCGTGATATTCACTAAGGGGCTAACGTGGCTAAATTTACTCAACATACCGGCTTAGTGGTGCCTTTGGATGCGGCCAACGTCGACACCGACGCCATTATTCCCAAGCAGTTTTTGCAGAAGGTGACCCGTACCGGCTTCGGCCAGCACCTGTTCAACGACTGGCGCTTCCTCGACGATGCCGGCCAGCAACCCAACCCGGAGTTCGTGCTGAACAAACCGCGCTATAAAGGCGCCAGCATCCTGTTGGCGCGGGAGAACTTCGGCTGCGGCTCCTCGCGCGAACACGCCCCATGGGCGCTGACCGACTACGGTTTCAAAGTGGTGATCGCGCCGAGCTTCGCCGATATCTTCTACGGCAACTCGTTTAACAACCAGCTGTTGCCGGTCACGCTGAGCGAGCAGCAGGTGGACGAGCTGTTCAAACTGGTGGACGCCAATGAAGGTACGGAGTTCGTGGTGGATCTGGAGAACCAGACGGTCAACGCCGGTGGCAAAAGCTATCCGTTCGAAATAGACAGCTTCCGCCGCCACTGCATGATCAACGGGCTGGACAGCATCGGCCTGACGCTGCAGCATGAAGCGGACATCTCCCGCTACGAAGCGCAGCAGCCGGCGTTTCTGAATTAATCCCCTTCACCCGCCGCCCGGCGGGTGAATTTTTTCCTCACCAGTAGCCCAGCAGCTTCCACCATGCGCCACCGATCACTATCCAGATCAGTAGGTTAACCACGCTCATCACCAACCCCGCTTTCCACCACTCCCCCAACGTCACATAGCCGGAGCCAAAGATGATCGGCGCGGTGCCGGTCCCGTAATGCGTCAGCGACATCATCAGCGAAGAAGAGAACGCCAGGATCAGGCCCAGCAGCGCCGGCGGCGCGCCGAGCGCGATGCCGGCAGCGAAGAAGGCGGCGAACATCGCCGTTACGTGTGCGGTGGTGCTGGCGAAGAAATAGTGAGAATACAGATAAATGATGGTCAGCAAGATCGTGCCGCCCACCCAGCTCATGCCCATATGGTCGATGCCGTTGCCGACGGTCTGCGACAGCCAGCCGATCAGCCCCAGCTTGCCGAGGAAACTGGCCATCATCACCAGCGCCGAGAACCACACGACGGTATCCCAGGCCCCTTTATGCTTCAGCACATCCTCCCAGCTCAACACCCCGGTAGCCAGCAGCACCGCCAGGCCGATCAGCGCCGCGGTGGTAGGATTGACCGCCAGCGCCGGGCCGAAAATCATCGCCGGAATGCCGGCCCACAGCACCAACAGCAGCGCGAACACCGCGAGAGTAATTTTCTCCGGCAGCGTCACCGGCCCCAGCGCCTGCAGCTTTTCGCAGGCGAAACGCGGCGCGTCCGGGGTGCTTTTCACCTCCGGCGGGTACAGCAGATAAATGACCAGCGGCATCACGATCAGCGAACACAGCCCCGGCACCAGGGCGGCGATCGCCCACATCGACCAGGACAGTTCGAAGCTGCCGTGGGTGCCTTTGGCGATCAGGCTGACAATCAGCGGGTTAGGCGCCGTGGCGGTGATAAACATCGCCGAGGTGACCGGGTTAATGTTGTAGTTCACCAGCGACAGATAGCGGCCGATCTTGCCGGAGGTATTGAGCTCGGGTTTGGAACCAAAGCTGTCGGCGATCGATTTCATGATCGGGTGAATGATGCCGCCGCCGCGCGCGGTGTTGCTCGGCGTCACCGGCGCCAGGGTGGTTTCCGCCAACGTCAATGCGTAGGCGATGCCGAGCGTTTTTTTACCGAACAGCGAGATAAAGTAGTAGCCGATGCGCGCGCCCAGCCCGGTTTTGTTCAGGCTGAGGGAGATCATGATAGAAAAGCCGATCAGCCAGATCAGCTGGTTGGAAAAACCGCTGAGCGCGTCGTCCAGCGCGGCGCCCGGCTTGCCGGGATTGGTGACGCCGGTCACCGCCACCAGGGCGATGGCAATCACCGAGACTGCGCCGATCGGCATCGCCTTGCCGATGATGGCGATGATGGTGCCGATAAACAGCGCCAGCAGCTGCCAGGCGTTGGGCGCAACGCCCTCCGGCACGGGAATGAGGAACCAGATGATCAGCGTGGCGGCAAGGGCGCACAGGGAAGGAAGCGGTTTGAGCGGTGTGAGTTTATCCATAACGTTCCCACTGTTCTAAACAACAAGGCGGCATCTCAATAGCGAGACGGGCGTGGACGCAACGATCGCGCTCCATATGCCTTCAGCTTGGGCGTCCGCTTCAGCCTTCTCAATGACTTGCATCAAGAATGCCGTCGTTTGACCTCACACTTCACGCACTTTGGCGCTCATCCAGAGCGCCGCCAGCGCCAGCAGCGCCGCCATCCAATACACCGAGCCATGACCGAGGTTCTCCACCAGCGCGCCCTGCAGCACCCCGGCCAGGATCACCCCGGTCGAGATGCTGTTGGTGAACAGCGTGGTGGCGGCGCCCGGTCGGCCCGGCATCAAATCTTGAAAATAGAGCATGCCGATACCGGCGACGATGCCGATAAACACCGCGTTGAGCAGCTGCAATGCGATCAGGGTCGGCTTGGTCGCCAGCACCGTCAGCCCGAGGTAAAACAGCACGCCCGCCGCCACCGCCAGCAGCATCATGTTGCGCTTGCCGAAACGTTTGACGTAGTAACCGGCCAGCAGCATCGCCGGGATCTCCAGCCCGGCAGCGGTGCCCATCAGCACCCCGGCCAGCCCCTCAGGCAGGCCGAGATCGGCGGTAATATACAGCGGCATGTCGATGATATACATGGTGTTGCAGGTCCACATCAGCATCGAGGCGATGAATAGCAGACGCACGTCGCGATTGCGCCAGGCGCTGGCGGGCGCAATCGGCGCGGAAGCGCCGTCCCGCAGCCCGTCGCCGTCCGCCGCGCGCGGCACCGAAGGCAGCATGAACCCGACCAGCAGCACGCAGATGGCGAAGGTGGCGGCGGCGATCAGGAACATCACGGTAAAGCCGTAATTCAGCGCCAGCGCAAACGACAGCGGCGGGCCGATAACCCACGCCAGCGAAAGCTGGGCGCGCATCACCGAACTGAACATCACCACTTCACGCGCCTCGCTGTCGGCGTATTCCCGCGCCAGCGCGAAGATCTGCGGCATGGCGGTGTTGGCAACGGCGGACATCAACACCCCGGCGGTGATCAGCGTCAGGTAGTCGCGGTTGAAAGCGAACAGCAGGCAGTTGCCGACCGCCATCAGGCAGCACAGCAGGATCAGCCTGCGCCGATCGCCGCGGGTGTCGGAACGTTTGGCCAGCAGGAAGCTGACGACGATGCCGGCCACCGCGTTGGCGGTGTAAAACAACCCGACCCACAGCGGCCGCACCTTAACTTCGGTGGTCAGAAACAGGCTGAGCGTCGGCGTCAGCAGCGCGCCGGCGATGCCGGAGAGAAAAGCGATCAGCAGGAAGGCGGCAAAGATGGGGTTGATGCGCAGTGATAACCGTCTCAGGCGTTCCATATCCTCTTCCCTGATCCCAAAGCAGAAGCAAAAACCTTAGGCCACGGCGAGGAAAATGCAAGTCCATCGCCCTAACCGCAAATAAAAAAACCAGTGGGGCGACCCACTGGCTGGTGAAACAGCACCATTACTCAGAAACTTTTATGCCGCAGCGCCTTACAGGTGCTCGCGATACTGCTTGTCGCTCATCTCTTTGATATCCCATTGCGTCAGGTGCGCCAATATTGCCAGCCGCGCCTGCTCAGGCACCACGTTCAGCCAGTCAGCGTGCTGCCGACGCACCGCGCTGAAATAGCGCTGATAGAACGATTTGGATAAGAAAGCTTTCATGATTACGCCCTCCCCTTTCATTGATGAAAATTATCGGCGTAATATAGGGAAAGAAAAATTGACGAGTTGAGACAGGAGTGTTCCTCTTTTATGTCCACGTCCAGATTGCAGCAGCAGTTCATCCGTCTGTGGCAGCGCTGCCACGGTGAAACCACCGACACCACGCTGCAGGCGCTGGCGGAGGCGCTGAGCTGCTCGCGGCGCCACGTACGCTCCCTGTTGAGCGCTATGCAGCGGGAGGGCTGGCTCACCTGGCAGGCGGAGTCGGGACGCGGCAAGCGTTCGCGGCTAACCTTTCATTACACCGGCCTGGCGCTGCAGCAACAGCGGGCCGAGGAGCTGCTGGAGCAGGATCGCATCGATCAGTTGGTGCAGCTGGTGGGCGACAAAAACGTGGTGCGCCAAATGCTGCTGTCGCAGCTGGGGCGCAGCTTCCGTCAGGGGAAACACATCCTGCGGGTGCTCTACTATCGGCAGTTGTACAACCTGCTGCCCGGCTCGGCGCTGCGGCGTTCCGAGACCCATTTGGCGCGTCAGATCTTCAACGGCCTGACGCGCATAAATGAGGAAAACGGGGAACTCGAATCCGATCTGTCCCACCATTGGCAGGCGCTGACGCCGCTGCACTGGCGGTTTTACCTGCGCCCGGCGATCCATTTTCATCATGGCCGCGAGCTGGAGATGGCGGACGTCATCAGCTCGCTTTCGCGTCTGACCTCACAACCGCTGTTCTCGCATATCGAAAGCGTCACCTCGCCGACGCCGTTCGTTGTCGACGTGCATCTGCGCAGCCCCGACCACTGGTTACCCTGGCTGCTGGGCAGCGTGCACGCCATGATCCTGCCGCGCGAATGGCGCGATCTGCCGGACTTCACCCGCCATCCGATCGGCACCGGCCCCTACCGCGTGGTGCGCAACCTTCCCAGCCAGATGAAGATCCACGCCTTCGATGACTATTTCGGCTACCGGGCGCTGATCGATGAGGTCAACATCTGGGTGCTGCCGGAGTTCTCCGAAGAACTGGTGCACTCCGGCGTACAGCTGCAGGGCGATGAAACCGGCAACAGCGAGCTGGAAAGCCGGCTGGAAGAAGGCTGCTACTTCCTGCTGTTCGATCAGCGCTCTCCCTTGGCGGCCGATCCCGCCATGCGCAGCTGGCTGTGCGAATTGATCAACCCCATTTCGCTGCTGAGCCACGCCGGGCCGCTCTACCAGCGCTATTGGTCGCCGGCGTACGGCCTGCTGCCGCGCTGGCACCACAACCGCGCGCTGGCGCAGCAGCCCAAACCGGCGGGGCTGACCGAACTGACGCTGACTCACTTCAATGAGCATTCGGAGTTCCACGCCATCCGCCAGGCGATCGAGCCGCTGCTGGCGCAGCACGGCATCCGCCTGATCGTGCAAAGCGTGGATTACGCGACCTGGCACCAGGGCGACGCGCGCAGCGATCTGTGGCTCGGCAGCGCCAACTTCTATCTGCCGCTGGAGTTTTCGCTGTTCGCCACGCTGTACGAGCTGCCGCTGATGCAGCATTGCATGAGCGAGGACCTGGCGCAGGATGCGGCGCTGTGGCGCGCCAACCGTCTGCCGCTGGCGGAGTTCTGCCAGCGCCTGGTCAGCAATCACCAACTGCATCCGCTGTTCCACCACTGGCTGCAGTTGCACGGCCAGCGCAGCATGCGCGGCGTGCGAATGAACACCCTCGGCTGGTTCGACTTCAAGTCAGCCTGGTTTGCCCCGCCGGAGGCATAAGCGCCTTTCGCCCGGGTCGGTTAATCTTTACAATAGCGCCGTCTCAACGGGGTGCGGAGAGTCGGGCCGCGTGATAAGCCCGATTTTCCGCTGAGAGCACACCCGTCGAACCTGATCCGGTCAATACCGGCGGAGGGATTTGAGCCCAGCGAACCGGCGACGCCGCCTCGCCCCCTCAGATGCCCTTGCCCCCTTATTTTTCAGGAGTGCAACGTGGTCAAAAAATATCTGCCCTGCTTATTGCTGCTGTGCGCCGCACCGGTGTTCGCCAAGCCGACGCTGACGGTTTACACCTACGATTCCTTCGCCGCCGACTGGGGCCCAGGCCCGGCGGTGAAAAAAGCCTTCGAAGCCGAGTGCGACTGTGAGCTGAAGTTCGTGGCGCTGGAAGACGGCGTCTCACTGCTGAACCGCCTGCGCATGGAAGGCAAGAACAGCGCCGCCGACGTGGTGCTGGGGCTGGACAACAACCTGCTGCAGGCGGCGCAGCAAACCGGCCTGTTCGCGCCGAGCGGCGTGGACACCGCCAAACTGACGGTGCCGGGCGGCTGGCAGGACGCGACCTTCGTGCCTTACGACTACGGGTATTTCGCCTTCGTCTACAACAAGGAAAAACTGAAGAACCCGCCGAAAAGCCTGCAGGAGCTGGTCAGCAGCGATCGTGACTGGAAGGTGATCTACGAAGATCCGCGCACCAGCACGCCGGGCCTCGGCCTGCTGCTGTGGATGCAAAAAGTGTATGGCGACAAGGCGCCGGCCGCCTGGCAGCAGCTGGCGAAAAAGACCGTGACCGTCACCAAAGGCTGGAGCGAAGCCTACGGCCTGTTCCTGAAAGGCGAAGGCGATCTGGTGCTCAGCTACACCACCTCCCCCGCCTATCATCTGATCGCCGAGAAAAAAGACCGCTACGCCGCCGCCACGTTCAGCGAAGGCCACTACCTGCAGGTGGAAGTGGCCGGCAAACTGAAGGCCGCCAAACAGCCTGAGCTGGCGGAGCGTTTCATGCAGTTCATGGTGACGCCGGCGTTCCAGAACACCATCCCGACCGGCAACTGGATGTACCCGGTGATCAACACCCCGCTGCCCGTCGGCTTTGAACAGATGAACGTGCCGCATACCGCGCTGCAATACAGCGCCGAAGAGGTGGCCACACAACGCGGCGGCTGGATCCGGGCATGGCAAACCGCCGTCAGCCGCTGATCCCCCGCTGGCTCTGGCCGGGGCTGCTGGCCGCCGGCATGATCCTGCTGGTCGCCGCGCTGGCGATGGGCTCGCTGTGGCGTCACGCGCCGGACAGCGACTGGCGCGACCTGTGGCAGGACAGCTACCTGTGGCACGTGGTGCGCTTCACTTTCCTGCAGGCGCTGCTGTCGGCGCTGATTTCGGTGCTGCCCGCCATTCTGCTGGCGCGCGCGCTCTACCGGCGTCGTTTCCCCGGCCGGCAGTTGCTGCTGCGACTGTGCGCCATGACGCTGGTGCTGCCGGTGCTGGTGGCGGTGTTCGGCCTGCTCAGCGTCTATGGGCGCCAGGGCTGGCTGGCGACGCTGTGCGGCTGGCTGGGCGTCGAGTATGATTTCTCGCCCTACGGGCTGCAGGGCATTCTGCTAGCGCACCTGTTCTTTAACCTGCCGCTGGCTACCCGCCTGTTGTTGCAAGCGCTGGAGAATATTCCGGTGGAACAGCGCCAGCTGGCTGCCCAACTGGGCATGAACGGCTGGCAGCAGTTCCGCTTCGTCGAATGGCCGGCGCTGCGCCGCCAAATCCTGCCGAGCGGCGCGCTGATCTTCATGCTGTGCTTCGCCAGCTTCGCCACCGTGCTGTCACTGGGCGGCGGGCCGCAGGCCACCACCATCGAGCTGGCGATCTACCAGGCGCTGAGTTACGACTACGATCTGGGCCGCGCCGCCCTGCTGGCGCTGATCCAACTGGGCTGTTGTCTGGGGCTGGTGCTGATCAGCCAACGCCTGAGCCAGGCATTGCCGGTAGGGCATACCCACGCCCAGCGCTGGCGCAACCCGGAAGACAGCCTGTGGCGGCGCATCAGCGATTTTCTGCTGATCGCCGCCGCGCTGTTGCTGCTGCTGCCGCCTCTGCTGGCGGTGATCGCCGACGGCGCCAATCAGGCTATCGTCAGCGTGCTGCGCCAGCCGGTGCTGTGGCAGGCGCTGTTCACGTCGCTGCGCATCGCCCTTGGCGCCGGAGCGCTGTGCGTGGCGCTCACGATGATGCTGCTGTGGAGCAGCCGCGAGCTGAAACTGCGGCAGCAGCTGCGCGGCGGCCAAGCGCTGGAGCTGAGCGGCATGGTGATCCTGGCGATGCCGGGCATCGTGCTGGCCACCGGGTTCTTCCTGCTGCTGAACGATACGATCGGGTTGCCGCAGTCGCCCTATGCGCTGGTGATCCTCACCAATGCGCTGATGGCGGTGCCCTATGCGCTGAAGGTGTTGGAGAACCCGATGCGCGACCTCGCCGAACGTTACAACCCGCTGTGCCTGTCGCTGGATATCCGCGGCTGGCGACGGCTGCGGCTGATTGAACTGCGCGCCCTGCGCCGCCCGCTGGCGCAGGCGCTGGCCTTCGCCTGCGTGCTGTCGATCGGCGATTTCGGCGTGGTCGCCTTGTTTGGCAACGAGCATTTCCGTACCCTGCCTTTTTACCTGTATCAGCAGATTGGCGCCTACCGCAGCCAGGACGGAGCGGTGACCGCGCTGCTGTTGCTGCTGCTGTGCTTCCTGCTGTTTACCCTGATTGAACGCTTACCGGGCCGCCATGCTGACGCTTGAAAAACTGACCTATCTGTATGAACACCTGCCGATGCGCTTTGATCTGCGCATCCAGCCGGGCGAGCGCGTCGCGGTGCTCGGCCCCAGCGGCGCCGGTAAAAGCACCCTGCTGAGCCTGATCGCCGGTTTTCTACCGGCGGCCAGCGGCCGGCTGCTGCTGAACGGCGAAGACCACACCGCCACGCCGCCGGCCAAACGGCCGGTGTCGATGCTGTTTCAGGAAAACAACCTGTTCGCGCACCTGACGGTGGCGCAGAACATCGGGTTGGGGTTGGATCCCGGTCTGCGCTTGACTGCGCAGCAGCGTCAACAGCGAGAACACATCGCCCGTCAGGTCGGCCTGGAAGAACACCTGGATCGCCTGCCGGCGCAGCTTTCCGGCGGTCAGCGTCAGCGCGCCGCGCTGGCGCGCTGTTTGATTCGCCGGCGGCCGATCCTGCTGCTCGACGAACCCTTCTCGGCGCTCGATCCGGCGCTGCGCAACGAGATGCTGCAGCTGCTGCAGACGGTGTGCGAACAGCGCGACCTGACGCTGCTGATGGTGTCGCACAACCTCGACGACGCCGCGCGCATCGCGCCGCGCACGCTGCTGGTGGTCGACGGCCGCATCTACTACGACGGCCCGACGCAGGCCCTACTGGACGGCAGCGCCCCCGAAGCGCACGTGCTGGGCATTTCGGGTAAAGCGTGATCTGACGCGCGTTTTTTATGCTGCGCCAATAAACCTGTTGTGCGAATTTTGCGCCTGTGTTTTTATAAAAACCTGACTTTTTTTACTGATGATAAGGTTCCCTGTGATCGCATCCTCGCTGACTTCGACCCTACTAGTTACCGCGCTACCAGCCGCGGTGGTCGTCGTGCGTGTGGTGGTGGTCGTCGGCAATGCGCCGTAGGGTCCGAATCAACGCATCGATTCCCAAACCCCGCCGGCGCAAACCGGGCGGGGTTTCTTGTTTTAGCACCCTGCCCAGAAAAACTCACCGGCCTTGAGAAAGGACAGGAACATGGCAACTTCGGGCACGCCTCAACCGGGCACCAGTTTCACCGGCGCACAATTGATCGTTCATCTGCTGGAGCGTCAGGGCATCACCACCGTCGCCGGCATCCCTGGCGGCGCCGCGCTGCCGCTGTATGACGCGCTGAGCCAAAGCACCCGCATTCACCACGTGCTGGCGCGCCACGAACAGGGCGCGGGCTTTATGGCGCAAGGCATGGCGCGCGCCAACGGCAAAGCGGCGGTGTGCATAGCCTCCAGCGGGCCGGGCGCCACCAACCTGGTCACCGCCATCGCCGACGCCAAGCTCGACTCCATTCCGCTGGTGTGCATCACCGGGCAGGTGCCTTCCTCGATGATCGGCACCGACGCCTTCCAGGAAGTGGACACCTACGGCATTTCCATCCCGATCACCAAGCACAACCATCTGGTGCGCGATATCCGCGAGCTGCCGCAGGTGATTGGCGACGCGTTCCGCATCGCCGAGTCCGGCCGCCCCGGCCCGGTCTGGATCGATGTGCCGAAAGACGTGCAGACCGCCACCATCACCCTGGAAGAGTTGCCGCCAATCGCCGTGCCGGACGCCGCCCCGAGCTTCGATCCGGCGCTGGTTTCGCAGGCCGCCGCGATGATCAATCAGGCGAAACGCCCCATCCTCTACCTGGGCGGCGGCATCATCTGCGCCGACGCTCACCGGCAGGCGCTGGAACTGGCCGAGCGCGCCGGTCTGCCCACCACCATGACGCTGATGGCGCTGGGCGCGATGCCGGTGGAACACCCGCTGTCGCTGGGCATGCTGGGCATGCACGCCGCGCGCAGCACCAACTTCATTCTGCAGGAGGCCGATCTGCTGATCGTGCTGGGCGCGCGCTTCGACGATCGGGCGATCGGCAAAACCGAGCAGTTCTGCCCTAACGCCGCCATCATTCATGTGGATATCGACCGCGCCGAGCTGGGCAAGGTCAAACAGGCCAACGTGGCGATCCATGCCGACGTCGGCCAGGTGCTGCAACAGCTGCTGCCGCAGATCGACACGCAGCCGCGCAGCGCGTGGCTGAACACCGTCAACGATCTGAAGCGCGAATTCCCGTTCAACATGCCGAACGCCGACGATCCGCTGAGCCATTACGGCCTGGTGCTGGCCGCCGCGCGCTGCGTGGACGACAGCGCCATCATCACCACCGACGTGGGTCAGCATCAGATGTGGGTAGCGCAGGCCTATCCGCTGAGCCGGCCGCGCCAGTGGCTGACGTCGGGCGGCCTGGGCACCATGGGCTTCGGTCTGCCGGCGGCGATCGGCGCGGCGTTGGCGGAGCCCGAACGTAAAGTGCTGTGCTTCTCCGGCGACGGCAGCCTGATGATGAACATTCAGGAAATGGCCACCGCGGTCGAGCACGATCTGGACGTGAAAATCATTTTGATGAACAACCAGGCGCTGGGGCTGGTGCACCAACAGCAAACCCTGTTCTACCAACAGCGCATCTTCGCCGCCGCCTATCCGAAGCGTACCGACTTCCTGAAAATCGCCGCCGGATTCGGGCTGGATACCTGCGATCTGAACGCCGCGGAAGATCCTCAGGCGGCACTGGCTGAGGCGATCCAGCGCCCGGGTCCCTGCCTGATCCACGCGCTGATCGATATCAACGAAAAAGTGTTCCCGATGGTGCCGCCGGGCGCCGCCAACATCGACATGATTGGAGAATAAGCCATGCTGCAACCACAAGATAAACCACAGGTGATCCTGGAGCTGGCGGTGCGCAACCATCCCGGCGTGATGTCGCACGTTTGCGGGCTGTTCGCCCGCCGCGCGTTCAACGTCGAAGGCATTCTGTGTCTGCCGTTGAAAGACGGCCAACAGAGCCGCATTTGGCTATTGGTCGCCGACGATCAGCGGCTGGAACAAATGATAAGCCAGGTGGAAAAGCTGGAAGACGTGCTGCGGGTGAAGCGCCACAGCGAAGACGTGCGGGTATTTGAACAGCTGGAAGCGTTCTTCCAGTAAGGCGAACGGGGGCTAATGCCCCCGCAATCATTGCCCGGACAGCACCTGCCACAACAGATGCCGGTACACCGGCATCAGCGGCTGTTGGCTCAGCAAATAGCCGACCGCCAACGCCGCCAGCCAACTCAATCCGCACACCACGCGCAGCCGCAGCGGCGTCAGCCAACGGCTCAGCCGATCGGCGTTGCGCTTGCCCTCGCGCCACCAGCGCCAGCTTAGCCACACCGCCAGCCAGACCAGCAGCGCCGCCGCGAGCAACAGCCACTTGAACGTCGCGCTGTTGGCGTCGGCTGGGATATCGATCGCCACCCCCGCCAGAATGCCGGGGAAGAAATAGACCGGCGGCCAGGTCAGGCAACCGATGATATTCGGCAGCGCGAACTTGTACGGCGGCAAATCGAGCATGCCGGCCACCATCGGCACCAGCGGGCGCGTCGGGCCAACGAAGCGACCGATCAAAATGGTCGCCATGCTGTGCTGGTGCAAGGCATGTTCGGTTTTGTCGAGCAGCGCTTTGTTCTTCTTCAGGAACGACCAGCGATGCAAAGGCCCCTTAAAGGCGCGGCCGACGAAATAGGAGATCCAATCGCCGAGCAGGCAGCCGACGATGCCCGCCACCCAGGCGTAGTAAAAATCCACCTTGCCGCTGCCGATCAGCGCGCCGATGCTGGCCATCATCACCGTGCCGGGCAACAGCAGCCCCACCAGCGCCAACGACTCCAGAAAAGCGACCAGCAGAACGACCATCAGAGTGAAAGCCAGTGACTGGGTGATCAAATCTTGTAAATAGGCTTCCATTACACCTCTGTGGATTATTCGGGCCAAACGGGGCCGAGGATTTTCCAGCGCCGCCGCTGGCGAGTCAATCGATGAATTGTATGCGTATTTGGCAACGCCGCGCGGCAATGGACAATGACTGTATAAAAACCCATACTGTAATTTATCTATATTAGCGCCAAAACCGACATCACGCTGAACGTCGCACACGCCGCCCGGCGGAAAACGAAGGGGTTATGACAGCACTGCAACAGGGGTTCCTGCTCACTCGCCATTGGCGCGACACGCCCGCCGGCACCGAGGTCGAATTTTGGCTGGCGACCGACGCGGGCCCGCGCCAGCTGCGTCTGCCGCCGCAAACCTCGGTGGCGTTTATCCCCGCCGAACAAAGGCAGCGCGCGGAACTGCTGCTGCGAGAAGAGCGGCAAGTCGAACTGAAACCGCTGGCGCTGACGGATTTTCATCACCGCCCGATGCTGGGGCTGTACTGCCGCCAGCACCGTCAGCTCATCAAGCTGGAAAAACTGCTGCGGGAAGGCGGCGTTGCGGTCTACGAGGCCGACATTCGCCCGCCCGAGCGCTACCTGATGGAACGCTTCATTACCGCGCCGGTATGGTTCAACGGCCAGGGCGACGGCAATGGGCCGTTGCTCAGCGGCCAGATGAAGCCGGCGCCGGAGTACCGCCCAACGCTAAAACTGGTGTCGCTGGATATCGAAACCACCGCCCACGGCGAGCTTTACTCCATCGCGCTGGAAGGCTGCGGCCAGCGGCAGGTCTACATGCTGGGGCCGGCCAACGGCGGCGATGAGCCGCTGGATTTCGATCTGGAATACTGCGCCAGCCGCCCTCAACTGCTGGAACGGCTGAACGCGTGGCTGGAGCGTCACGATCCCGACGCCATCATCGGCTGGAACCTGGTACAGTTCGATCTGCGGGTGCTGCAAAAGCACGCCGAACGCTACCAAATCCCGCTGCGGCTGGGGCGCGGCGGCAACCTGCTGGAATGGCGCGAGCATGGCTTCAAGCAGAATCACTTTTTCGCCGCCGCCGCCGGCCGCCTGATCATCGACGGCATCGAGGCGCTGAAATCCGCCACCTGGAATTTTCCCTCCTTCAGCCTGGAATACGTTTCGCAGGAACTGCTGGGCGAAGGCAAGGCGATCGACAACCCTTATCAGCGCATGGCGGAGATCGACCGGCGCTTCGCCGAAGACAAGCCGGCGCTGGCCCGCTACAACCTGAAGGACTGCGAGCTGGTGACGCGGATTTTCGCCAAGGCCGACCTGCTCAACTTCCTGCTGGAACGCGCCACCGTCACCGGGCTGGCGGCCGATCGCAGCGGCGGATCGGTGGCGGCCTTCAGCCACCTCTATATGCCGCGCATGCATCGCCTGGGCTTTGTCGCCCCCAACCTCGGCGAACAGCCGGAAGAGCACAGCCCCGGCGGCTTCGTGATGGATTCCCGGCCCGGCCTGTACGATTCAGTGTTGGTACTGGACTATAAAAGCCTGTACCCGTCGATCATCCGCACCTTCCTGATCGATCCGGTCGGACTGGTGGAGGGCATGCGCCACCCAAGCGACGCCAACTCGGTGCCCGGCTTTCGCAACGCCCGCTTCTCGCGCAGCAAACACTGCCTGCCGGCGATCGTCGAACAGATCTGGCAGGGGCGCGAGGCCGCCAAACGCCAGCACAATAAGCCGCTGTCGCAGGCGCTGAAGATCATCATGAACGCGCTGTACGGCGTGCTGGGATCGAGCGGCTGCCGCTTCTTCGATCCGCGGCTGGCGTCGTCGATCACCCTGCGCGGCCACGAGATCATGCGCCAAACCCGCGAGCTGATCGAAGCCGAAGGCTATCAGGTGATTTACGGCGACACCGACTCCACCTTCGTCTGGCTGAAACAGCCGCATGACGAGCAACAGGCGGCGCAGATCGGCCGGGCGCTGGTGCAACGGGTCAACGCCTGGTGGCAACAGCATCTGCAGCAGCAGTTCGGGCTGGAGAACGCGTTGGAGCTGGAGTTCGAAACCCACTATTCCCGCTTCCTGATGCCGACCATTCGCGGCGCCGAGCAGGGCAGCAAGAAACGCTACGCTGGTCTGATCGCGCGCGCCGACGGCCAGGAAGAGATGGTGTACAAAGGCCTGGAAACGGTGCGCACCGACTGGACGCCGCTGGCGCAGCAGTTCCAGCAGCAGCTCTATCAGCGCATCTTCAAACAACAGCCCTACCAGGACTATGTGCGTGACTACGTCGGCAAGACCCTGAACGGCGACTTCGACGATCAATTGGTGTACCGCAAACGGCTGCGCAGAAAGCTCGACGACTATCAGCGCAACGTGCCGCCGCACGCCCGCGCCGCGCGCATCGCCGACGACTACAACCGCAGCCAGGGGCGGCCGCTGCAGTATCAGAACGGCGGCTGGATCAGCTACGTGATGACCGTCGCCGGGCCGGAACCGCTGGAAACCCGCCATTCGCCCATCGATTATCAGCACTACCTCGAACGTCAGCTGCAACCGGTGGCAGACGCTATACTCCCTTTCTTGCACGACGACTTCACCACGCTGGTCACCGGGCAGATGGGGCTGTTTTGAGATTGCGCCAGGTTAAGAAAAATCATCCGGTTTTGCAGGTGACGAACGCGCCGCCTTCCATTACCATAGCGCCCTTCCCAAAACTGAACCACGCTTAGCCCTGCCGTCTAGCGACGTCTGCATGGCGTGAACGGCTATTGCCCGTCAAATTTAAAACAAACCGGGATTAACCGATGTTCAGTACAGGTGCCGCGGCCCTTCCCGCCCGGTAACAAGACTTACTTACAAAGAATCGAGCCGACAATATATGCCTTTTACTCTTGGTCAACGCTGGATCAGCGACACGGAAAGCGAATTAGGACTGGGCACCGTCGTGGCGCTGGATGCGCGCATGATTACCCTGCTTTTCCCCGCCACCGGTGAAAACCGCCTCTATGCCAGAAACGATTCGCCGATCACCCGCGTGATGTTCAACCCGGGCGATACCGTCAGCAGCCACGAGGGATGGCAGCTGCAGGTGGAAGAGGTGAAAGAGGAAAACGGTCTGTTGACCTATATCGGCACCCGCCTGGACACCCAGGAAAGCGGCGTGGCGATGCGCGAAGTGCTGCTGGACAGCAAACTGACCTTCAGCAAGCCGCAGGATCGCCTGTTCGCCGGCCAAATCGACCGCATGGATCGTTTCGCGCTGCGTTTTCGCGCCCGCAAATACCAGAGCGAGCAGTATCGCCTGCCGTTCGCCGGCCTGCGCGGCATGCGCGCCAGCCTGATCCCGCACCAGCTGCACATCGCTCATGAAGTCGGCCAGCGCCATGCGCCGCGCGTTCTGTTGGCGGACGAAGTCGGCCTCGGCAAAACCATCGAAGCCGGCATGATCATCCACCAGCAACTGCTGGCGGGCCGCGCCGAGCGCGTGCTGATCGTGGTGCCGGAAACGCTGCAGCACCAGTGGCTGGTGGAGATGATGCGCCGCTTCAACCTCTACTTCTCGCTGTTCGACGACAGCCGCTACGCCGAAGCCAAGCTCGACAGCAGCAACCCGTTCGAGACCGAACAGCTGGTGATCTGCTCGCTGGACTTCGTGCGCCGCAACAAGCAGCGCCTGGAAGAGCTGGCGGACGCCCAGTGGGATCTGCTGGTGGTCGATGAAGCGCACCACCTGGCCTGGAGCGAAGAAGCGCCGAGCCGCGAATATCAGGTAATCGAACAGCTGGCCGAGCATATCCCCGGCGTGCTGCTGCTGACCGCCACCCCGGAACAGCTGGGCCAACAGAGCCACTTTGCGCGCCTGCGCCTGCTCGATCCGAACCGTTTC
The DNA here is from genome assembly GCF_052168895.1 of Serratia sp. CY37869. Classification (NCBI taxonomy): domain Bacteria; kingdom Pseudomonadati; phylum Pseudomonadota; class Gammaproteobacteria; order Enterobacterales; family Yersiniaceae; genus Serratia; species Serratia sp. CY37869. Next base: position 419,591 of record NZ_JBJNLU010000004.1, on the reverse strand, counting down.
CACGACTACGGCGAGTTCGTCGCCGAACAGCAGAAATACCGTCCAGTGGCCGACGCCGTCACCCTGCTGCTGAGCGGTGAACGCCTGGCCGACGACAAGCTGAACCTGCTGGGCGAGCTGATCGACGAGCAGGACATCGAACCGCTGCTCAAAGCGGCCAACAGCGAAGGCGACAACGCCGAGCAGGCGCGCCAGGAGCTGGTGGCCATGCTGATGGATCGCCACGGCACCAGCCGCGTGCTGTTCCGCAACACCCGCAACGGCGTGAAGGGCTTCCCGCACCGCAACCTGCACCAGATCAAGCTGCCGTTGCCAACCCAGTATCAGACCGCGATCAAAGTGTCCGGCATCATGGGCGCCAAGAAATCCGTCGAAGCGCGCGCGCGCGACATGCTGTATCCGGAGCAGATCTACCAGGAATTCGAAGGCGAAAACGCCACCTGGTGGAACTTCGACCCGCGCGTCGAATGGTTGCTGGATTACCTGCTGGCCAACCGCAACGAAAAAGTGCTGGTGATCTGCGCCAAAGCCGATACCGCGCTGCAGCTGGAGCAGGTGCTGCGCGAGCGTGAAGCGATCCGCGCCGCGGTGTTCCACGAAGGGCTGTCGATCATCGAGCGCGACCGCGCCGCCGCCTACTTCGCCTCCGAAGAGGAAGGCGCGCAGGTGCTGCTGTGTTCCGAGATCGGTTCCGAAGGCCGCAACTTCCAGTTCGCCAGCCAACTGGTGATGTTCGATCTGCCGTTCAACCCGGATCTGCTGGAACAGCGCATCGGCCGTCTGGACCGTATCGGCCAGATGCACGATATCCAAATCATGGTGCCTTACCTGGAGCACACCGCACAGGCGGTGCTGGGCCGCTGGTTCCACGAAGGGCTCGACGCCTTCGAACACACCTGCCCGACCGGCCGCACCATCTACGACAGCTGCTACGAGCAGTTGATCGGCTATCTGGCCGCGCCGACCGAGCAGGAGGGCCTGGACGAATTCATCCACGCCTGCCGCCAACAGCATGACCAGTTGAAAGCGCAGCTGGAACAAGGCCGCGACCGCCTGCTGGAGATGCACTCCAACGGCGGCGACAAAGCCCAGGCGCTGGCCGCCGCCATCGCCGAGCAAGATAACGACGTTAACCTGGTGGGCTTCGCGCTCAACCTGTTCGACATCGTCGGCATCAATCAGGAAGATCGCAGCGACAACCTGATCGTGCTCACGCCGTCCGACCATATGCTGGTGCCGGACTTCCCGGGCCTGCCGCAGGACGGCTGCACCGTCACCTTCGATCGCGATCAGGCGCTGTCGCGCGAAGACGCGCAGTTCGTCAGCTGGGAACACCCGATCATCCGCAACGGTCTGGATCTTATCCTGTCCGGCGATACCGGCAGTTGTGCGGTGTCCCTGTTGAAAAACAAAGCGTTGCCGGTCGGCACCTTGCTGGTTGAGCTGGTGTACGTGGTGGAAGCCCAGGCGCCGAAGCACCTGCAGCTGACCCGCTTCCTGCCGCCGACGCCGATCCGCATGCTGATGGACCGCAAGGGCACCAACCTGGCGGCGCAGGTCGAGTTCGAAAGCTTCAACCGCCAGTTGAACGCGGTCAACCGCCACACCTCCAGCAAGCTGGTCAACGCCGTGCAGCAAGACGTGCACGCCATGCTGCAGCAGGCGGAAAGCCTGGTGGAAGCGCAGGCACGCACGCTTATCGAACAGGCGAAGCAAGAGGCGGACGACAAGCTGAGCGCCGAGCTGGCGCGTCTGGAAGCGCTGAAGGCGGTCAACCCGAACATCCGCGACGACGAAGTCGAGACGCTGGAGTTCAACCGCCGTCAGGTGCTGGCCAACCTCAATGAAGCCGGCTGGCGTCTCGACGCCATTCGTCTGGTGGTGGTCACCCACCAGTAACCGGCGCGACGCGGGGAGGTGGTTGCCTCCCCGTTCGGCCCTTTTCGCGGAGCCAAGATGGAACCCTACAATCCCCCGCAGGACCCGCTGCACATCCTGTATCAGGATGAACACATCATGGTGGTCAACAAGCCCAGCGGCTTGCTGTCGGTGCCCGGCCGCGCGCCGGAAAACAAAGACAGCCTGATGACCCGCATTCAGGCCGATCATCCGGCCGCCGAATCGGTGCACCGGCTGGATATGGCCACCAGCGGGGTGATCGTGGTGGCGCTCAACAAGGCCGCCGAGCGTGAGCTGAAGCGTCAGTTCCGCGAACGCGAGCCGAAGAAATCCTATATCGCCCGCGTTTGGGGGCATATGGCGCATGACGAAGGGTTGGTGGATTTGCCGCTGATCTGCGACTGGCCGAACCGGCCGCTACAAAAGGTGTGTTTTGACACCGGCAAAGCGGCGCAGACGGAATATTTGGTGCTGTCGCGCGACGCCGACGGCAGCACCCGCGTGAAGCTGACGCCGATCACCGGCCGCTCGCATCAGCTGCGGGTGCACATGCTGGCGCTGGGACACCCGATCCTCGGCGACGGTTTCTACGCTCCGCCGGAAGCCAAAGCGATGGCGCCGCGGCTGCAGCTGCATGCGCAAGAGCTGCGCATCACCCACCCCGCCTTCCAGACGCCGATGCACTTTCGCGCCGAGCCGGATTTCTGAGCTCATCACCCTGAGATACCCTAAATAATTCGAGTTGCAGGAAGGCGGCAACTAAGCGCAGCCCCGGGAGCGTACAAAAAGTACGTGACCGGGGTAAGCGCGGGCAGCCAACACACCTGCAGCTCGAAGTATGACGGGTATCGTTATTTAAAACCTTTCTCGCGTTTGATCAGGTCGTACGCCGCCTGGATCTCCTGCGCTTTCTGCTTGGCCATTTCCATCATCTCCGGCGGTAAGCCTTTCGCCACCAGCTTATCCGGATGATGTTCGCTCATCAGCTTGCGGTAGGCGCGTTTGATGGTGGCGGCATCGTCGCTGCTGCGCACGCCGAGCACCTTGCAAGCATCGTCGAGCGTCGGGCCGCGCTGAGCCTGCTGATAGCCGCCCTGCGAATACCCGCCCTGCTGACCGCCGCCGAACTGACGCCCGCCCTCCATCATGCTGAGGAACTGATCGAACTGCGCGCGCGAAATGCCCAGCTCTTCGGCGATGACATACAGCACCTGACGTTCGTTCGGGTGCAGCGAGCCGTCGGCGAACGCCGCCTGAATCTGAATTTCCAGAAACATCCGAATCAGATCGAAGCGGCCGAAACAGATGCTGCGGAACTGCTGCAGCGTCTCACGCAGCGGGAACTGGCTCTGTTTGCCCTCGCGGAACGCCTGCTGCGCCGCAGTGCGGGCTTCGCCGTGCAGCTGCAGGCGATCCATGAACAGGCTGGCGATCTGGATATCCGCCTCGGTGACGCGTCCTTTGGATTTGGTCAGGTGGCCCATAACCTGAAAAGTGGTGCGGAAAAACAGCGTTTGCCGCGTTTGCTGGTCGGTGAAAAACCCCCGGCTGCGCTTGTTGCTGCGCGCCGTATCGATCATATGACCGATAATCAGCCCCAGAACTACACCCCAGAATCCCGCGCCAGACCAGATGGCGACGATGACGCCGAGCAGTTTTCCCCAATACTGCATATACTCCTCAATTATCATGCCGAAAGCCGCCCGCTCTCCTCCGTTTCAGGAAAGGGCGCAGGCGATTTTTCCTAGAATTTGGATTATCATACCTGTCATTTATCTTTGCGCCTAACGACGACGCAAGTAAACGGCTGGATTTAGCACTAGCGCAACGCAGATGAGTAATATAGTCTCTGACCGTTTGCCGGACACGACGCCTCTGATGACGGAACACCAAAACCGCGTATGAAAAAAAGTTTCCCAACACTGCTGGCCACGATGATTTGGACGGCACTCTACAGTCAGCATGCGCTGGCTGATCTGGCCGAGCAATGCATGCTTGGCGTTCCTGTTTACGACAAGCCTTTGGTCAGCGGCGATCCGAACAGCCAGCCGGTGACCATCAATGCCGATGACTCGCGCGCCGACTACCCGAAAAGCGCCCTGTTCAGCGGCAACGTGCATATCGAGCAGGGCAACAGCACCCTGACCGCCAAAGAAGTTGAGCTGAATCAGACGCAAAACCCCGGCCAGACGGAACCGGTGCGTACCGTCACCGCCACCGGCGACGTGCACTACAGCGACAATCAGATCAAACTGAAAGGCCCGAAGGCCTGGTCTAACCTGAATACCAAAGATACCGACGTCTATGAAGGCGACTACCAGATGGTAGGCCGTCAGGGGCGCGGCGACGCCGACAAGATGAAAATGCGCGGCGCCAACCGTTACACCATCCTGGAAAACGGCACCTTTACCTCCTGTCTGCCGGGCGACGACAGCTGGAGCGTGGTCGGTTCCGAAGTGATCCACGATCGCGAAGAGCAGGTGGCGGAAATATGGAACGCCCGCTTCCGCATCGGCGGCGTGCCGGTGTTCTACAGCCCGTACCTGCAGCTGCCGGTCGGCGACAAGCGCCGTTCCGGCTTCCTGATCCCGAACGCCAAGTACGGCAGCAACAACGGCTTCGAGTTCATGTTGCCGTATTACTGGAACATCGCGCCGAACTACGACGCCACCATTACCCCGCACTATATGTCCAAGCGCGGCCTGCAGTGGCAGACCGAGTTCCGTTATCTGGTGCAGCCGGGCCTCGGCCTGATGGAGTTCGACTGGTTGCCGGACGACAAGGAATACGGCAAAGATCATGACGACAACAAACGCTGGCTGTTCTACTGGAACCACAACGGCGTTATGGATCAGGTGTGGCGCTTCAACGTCGATTACACCAAGGTCAGCGATTCCAAGTACTTCACCGATCTGGACTCCAAATACGGCTCCACCACCGACGGCTACGCCACGCAGAAATTCAGCCTCGGCTACGCCAACGAAAACTGGAACGCCACGCTGAGCTCCAAGCAGTTCCAGATTTACGACGATACCGATCGCTCACAGTCGGACTCGTATAAAGTCCAGCCGCAGCTGGATCTGAACTACTACAAGAACGACCTCGGTCCGTTCGACTTCCATATTTACGGCCAGGCGGCCAAGTTCACCAGCGTCAACCCATACAGCCCGGACGCCACCCGTCTGCATATGGAACCGACGCTGAGTCTGCCGCTCACCAACGGCTGGGCCAGCCTGAACACCGAAGCCAAGGTGATGGCGACCCATTACCAGCAGGATATTCCTGACGGTTTCGCCGCCAACTACCAGAGCCGCAAAAACGCTGCCGCGCCGGAGCTCGATGATTCGGTCAACCGCGTACTGCCGCAGTTCAAAGTCGACGGCAAGCTGGTGTTCGAGCGGCCGATGATCTGGGCCGAAGGCGCCACCCAGACGCTGGAGCCGCGCGTGCAGTACCTGTACGTGCCGTACCGCGACCAGAGCAACATCTACACCTACGACACCACGCTGCTGCAGACCGACTACTCAGGCCTGTTCCGCGATCGCACCTACAGCGGCCTGGATCGCATCGCTTCGCAGAACCGCGTGTCTACCGGTTTGACCACGCGCATTTATGATGACGCGCTGGTTGAACGTTTTAACGCTTCCGTGGGTCAAATCTACTACTTCAGCCGTTCGCGTACCGGCGATCGGGTAACCGGGTACGACAACAACGACGATACCGGCAGCGTGGCCTGGGCCGGCGATACCTATTGGAAAATCGACGATCGTTGGGGCCTGCGCGGCGGCCTGCAGTACGACACCCGCCTGAACAGCGTCTCGCTGGGCAACGGCGTGGTGGAATACCGCCAGGATGCCGAGCGCGTAGTGCAGCTGAACTACCGTTACGCCACGCCGGAATATATCCAGACGGCGTTGAACACCAAAACGGTTCCGGCCTTCCAGGACGGCATCTCGCAGGTGGGCATCACCGGCAGCTGGCCGATCGCCGATCGTTGGGCGGTGGTCGGGGCGTACTACTACGACACCCGCGCCAAACAATCCGCCGATCAGCTGGTGGGGCTGAAGTACAACACCTGCTGCTGGGCGGTGACGCTGGGCTATGAGCGCAAGATCACCGACTGGAACAACAGCAACAATACCAGCGTTTACGACAACAGAGTTTCGTTCAACGTCGAACTGCGCGGCCTGAGCAGCGATCATAGTCTCGGCTCCGCAGAAATGCTGCGCTCCGGCATTCTGCCGTATCAGCGCGCATTCTGACGCTTTGCAACACTTTGAAAACGAGAACTTTCACCCGCATTTGCGGATTACATAATGGGAAATGTATGAAGAACTGGAGAACGCTTATTCTCGGATTGGTGGTTTGCGCCAATGCCGCGTTCGCAGCACCCCAAGAAGTGGATAAAGTCGCCGCCGTCGTGGATAACGGCGTGGTACTCGAAAGCGACGTCAACGGACTGTTGCAGTCGGTGAAGCTCAACGCCCAGCAGGCCGGTCAGCAACTGCCGGACGACAAGACGCTGCGCCATCAGATCATCGAACGTCTGATCATGGATAACATCCAGTTGCAGATGGCCAAGAAAATGGGCATCACCGTCTCCGACGCCGATCTGGACAAAGCGATCGCCAACATCGCCGCGCAGAACCGCATGAGCGTCGATCAGCTGCGCAGCCGCCTGTCGTACGAAGGGCTGAACTACAACACCTACCGCGCGCAGATTCGCAAAGAGATGCTGATCTCCGAAGTGCGCAACAACGAAGTGCGCCGCCGCGTTACCATCCTGCCGCAGGAAGTGGATGCGCTGGCCAAACAGGTGGGCGCGCAGAACGGCAGCGACACCGAAATGAACATCAGCCACATCCTGATCCCGCTGCCGGAGAACCCGTCGCAGCAGCAGGTCGACAAAGCCGAAGAGCTGGCCAAACGCCTGGTGGGCGAGATCAACAGCGGCGCCGACTTCGGCAAGCTGGCGATCACCTACTCCGCCGACTCTCAGGCGCTGAAAGGCGGCAACATGGGCTGGGGCAAGCTGCAAGAGATCCCGACCCTGTTCGCTGAACGCCTGGTCAGCGCCAAGAAAGGCGACGTCGTCGGCCCAATCCGTTCCGGCGTCGGCTTCCACATCCTGAAAGTCAACGACATCCGCGGCGCCAGCCAGTCGGTGTCGGTCACCGAAGTGCACGCTCGTCACATCCTGCTGAAACCTTCGGTGGTGCTGACCGACGACCAGGCGCGCGCCAAACTGCAATCCGTCGCGGAAGCGATCAAGAGCGGCCGCGCCAAATTCGCCGACGAAGCCAAACAGCTGTCGCAGGATCCGGGTTCCGCCATGCAGGGCGGCGATCTGGGCTGGGCTTCCCCGGACATCTACGATCCCGCCTTCCGCGATGCGTTGCTGAAGCTGAGCAAAGGTGAGATCAGCGCGCCGGTGCACTCTTCCTTCGGTTGGCACCTGATTCAGCTGCTGGATACCCGTCAGGTGGATAAGACCGACGCCGCGCAGAAAGATCGCGCTTACCGCATGCTGTTCAACCGTAAGTTCGCCGAAGAGGCGCAGACCTGGATGCAGGAACAGCGCGCCCAGGCTTACGTGAAGATCCTCGATGGCAGCGATGCACAGCAATAAACGCGTCGTCATTACCCCCGGCGAACCCGCCGGGGTGGGGCCGGATTTGGTAGCCGCCCTGGCGCAACAGGATTGGCCTGTTGAGCTGGTGGTGTGCGCCGATCCGGCCCTGTTGCTTGAACGCGCCAAGCGTTTGGACCTGCCGCTGACGCTGCGCGACTACCAGCCGCAGCAGCCGGCCGAGGCGCAACGCGCCGGCACGCTGACTGTGCTGCCGGTGCCGCTCGCTCAGCCGGTTACCGCCGGTGAACTGAACGTCGGCAACAGCGCCTACGTGGTGGAAACCCTGGCACGCGCCTGCGACGGTTGCCTGAACGGCGAATTCGCTGCGCTGATCACCGGCCCGGTGAACAAGGGCGTGATCAACGACGCCGGCGTGCCGTTTATCGGCCATACCGAATTCTTTGCCGATCGCAGCCGCTGCGATCGCGTGGTGATGATGCTCGCGACCGAAGAGCTGCGCGTGGCGCTGGCGACCACCCACCTGCCGCTGCTGGCGGTACCGGGCGCCATCACGCAGCAGAGCCTGTTCGAAGTCATTCGCATCCTCGACCACGATCTGAAAACCAAATTTGGCATCGCCCAGCCGCACATTTACGTCTGCGGTCTGAATCCCCACGCCGGGGAAGGCGGCCATATGGGGCGCGAAGAGATAGACACCATCATCCCGGCGCTCGACGCGCTGCGCGCTGACGGTATCCATCTTGTCGGCCCGCTGCCGGCGGACACCCTGTTCCAGCCCAAATATCTGCAAGATGCCGATGCGGTGCTGGCGATGTATCACGATCAGGGGCTGCCGGTGCTAAAATACCAAGGGTTCGGCCGCGCGGTGAATATCACCCTCGGTTTGCCTTTCATACGCACCTCGGTCGACCACGGTACCGCTCTGGAACTGGCCGGCACCGGCACCGCCGATGTCGGCAGTTTCCAAACGGCCCTGAATCTCGCCATTAAAATGATAATTAATTGTAATGAATAACAGAGTCCACCAAGGGCACTTTGCCCGCAAACGCTTTGGACAAAACTTTTTAACCGATCAGTTTGTCATCGATAGCATTGTCTCCGCCATTCACCCGCAGCCGGGCGAAGCGGTGGTCGAGATCGGCCCCGGCCTCGGCGCCTTGACCGAACCGGTCGGCGCACGCATGGACCGCATGACGGTGATCGAACTGGACCGCGATCTGGCCACTCGGCTGGAGAATCACCCGCAGCTGAAAGACAAGCTGACCATCCGCCAGCAGGACGCCATGACGGTGAATTTCGCCGAACTGGCCGAGGAGGCTGGCCAACCGCTGCGCGTATTTGGTAACCTGCCGTACAATATTTCGACGCCGCTGATGTTCCACCTTTTCAGCTATACTCAGGCAATCCGCGACATGCACTTTATGTTGCAGAAAGAGGTGGTCAACCGTCTGGTGGCCGGCCCGAACAGCAAGGCCTACGGGCGTTTAACCGTGATGGCGCAGTACTACTGCAACGTCATCCCGGTGCTGGAAGTGCCGCCGACCGCGTTCGCGCCGCCGCCGAAGGTCGATTCCGCCGTGGTGCGCCTGGTCCCGCACACCGAGCTGCCGAACCCGGTGGGCGACGTGCGCATGCTGAGCCGCATCACCACGCAGGCGTTCAACCAGCGGCGGAAAACCATCCGCAATAGCCTGGGCGATCTGTTCACGCCGGAGCAGCTGACGGAGCTGGGCGTCGATCCTTCGCTCAGAGCAGAGAATATTTCTGTGGCGCAGTACTGCAAGCTGGCGAACTGGCTGTCAGCCAATCCGGCGCCGCAGCAATAAGGAGTTGTTGTCATGATTGATTCGCCCCGCGTGTGTATTCAGGTTCAGAGCATCTATGTGGAATCACAGTCGATCCCTGAAGAAGAGCGTTACGTCTTCGCCTATACCATTACCATCCGCAATCTGGGGCGGACCAACGTGCAACTGCTGGGCCGTTACTGGCTGATCACCAACAGCAACGGCCGCCAAACCGAAGTCCAGGGCGAAGGCGTGATCGGCGAACAGCCCGTCATTCCGCCCGGTGGAGAGTTTCAGTACACCAGCGGCGCCATTCTGGAAACGCCGCTGGGCACCATGGAAGGCCATTACGAAATGGTTGACCATCAGGGTCAGCCGTTCCGCACCGCTATTCCCGTGTTCCGCTTAGCCATTCCAACGCTGATCCATTAATTATGTCGACATACCTTATCGGCGACGTTCACGGCTGTTTCGATGAACTGAAGTCGCTGCTGGCTCAGGTTGCGTTCGATCCCGAGCGCGATCAACTGTGGCTGACCGGCGATCTGGTGGCGCGCGGCCCCGCCTCGCTGGACGTGCTGCGCTATGTGCGCTCGCTCGGCCCGGCGGTGCGCATGGTGCTGGGCAACCACGATCTGCACCTGCTGGCGGTTTACGCCGGCATCAGCCGCAACAAACCCAAAGATCGCATCACGCCACTGCTGGAAGCGCCGGACGCCGACGAGCTGATCAACTGGCTGCGCCGCCAACCGGTGCTGCAGGTGGATGATGAGCAAAAACTGGTGATGGCCCACGCCGGCATCACCCCGCAGTGGGACATCGACACCGCGAAAATGTGCGCTCGCGAAGTGGAGGCGGTATTGAGCAGCGACAGCTATCCGCTGTTCCTCGACGCCATGTACGGCGACATGCCGAACAACTGGGCGCCGGAGCTGAGCGGCCTGGCGCGTCTGCGTTTCAGCACCAATGCGCTGACGCGCATGCGCTACTGCTTCCCCAACGGCCAGCTTGACATGATCTGCAAAGATGCGCCGGGCAGCGCGCCGGCGCCGCTGAAACCGTGGTTCGAGCTGCCGCGCCTGGTGGACCCGGAATACACCATCATCTTCGGCCACTGGGCCTCGCTGGAAGGCAAGGGTACGCCGGAGGGCGTGATCGGGCTGGATACCGGCTGCTGCTGGGGCGGCGATCTGACGATGCTGCGCTGGGAAGACCGCCGTTACTTCACGCAGCCCGCCAATCGCGGCGAAGCGCCTGACCACGCCGGCAGATTAGCCGCATCCTGAAACGATAAAGGCGGCCCGGTGGCCGCCTTGGTTCTGTATTGCCGCCTTACGCCCCAATCACTCCGCCATCTTCACGCGTGATCATCAACACCGATGAACGCGGGCGCGGGCTGTTGTTCGGGAAGTGCGAATCGCCTTCTTCTCCGGGATGCTGTACGTTGACGAACATCGTCTTGTAGTCCGGGGTGAAGGTGATGCCGGTCAGTTCGCAGGATTTCGGCCCCACCATGAAACGGCGGATCTCGCCGCTGACCGGATCGCCCACCAGCATCTGGTTGTTGCCCTGCCCGACGTAATCGCCCTTGTTGCTGTACTTGCCGTCGGTGAGGATCCACAGACGGCCGGCGCGATCGAAGCCCAGCCCGTCCGGGCTGTTGAAGGTGTTTTCCGCCGTAATGTTCGGCGTGCCGCGGTTGACGCCTTCGGGGTGGGCAATCGGGTTGCCGCACAGCGCATAGATGTCCCAGGCGAAGACGTCGGCGGTGGCGTCGCCGCCCTCGTCCCAGCGAATGATTTGGCCGTAGATATTGTTCGGTCGCGGGTTGGCGGCGTTCAACGGCATCCCTTCCTCGCCGCGCTTGCTGTTGTTGGTCAGCGTGCAGTACGCGCGCCCGTCATGCGGGTTCACCGCGATCCACTCCGGGCGATCCATTTTGGTAGCGCCGACCTGCTGCGCCGCCTTGCGGGCGAAGATCAGCACTTCGGCCTCATCGCGGAAACCGTTCTCCGGCGTCAGGCCGTTCTTGCCGAACTCAAGCGCAATCCAGCGCCCTTTGCCTTTCAGCGGCGTGCCGGCTTCATCGCCGTCAAACTGCGCCACGTACAGCGTCCCCTCGTCCAGCAGCGTGCGATTGTTGGCCGGATTGGCGGCGTCGACCACGCCTTTGGAGACGTACTTATAGATATGTTCGCCGCGCTCGTCGTCGCCCATATACACCACCAGACGGCCGTCTTTGGCCACGGTCACCGCCGCGTTTTCATGTTTGAAGCGGCCGAGCGCGGTGTGCTTGATGGGCGTCGAGGTCGGATTCAACGGATCGATCTCGACAATCCAGCCGTGGCGGTTGAATTCGTTGGGATTCTTCGCCACATCAAAACGCTCGTCATAGTCCGGCCAGTTGCGTTCCGGTTCGCTGACCTTCAGCGTGTAGCGCTTCTGTTCCGGCGTGGTTCGATAATCGGCCTGACGGGTGCCGAAATAGGTGTCGAAGTTTTCCTCGCAGGTCAGGTAGGTGCCCCACGGCGTCTTGCCGTTGGCGCAGTTGCCGAAGGTGCCCAGCACCTTGCGGCCGCTCGGATCGGCGGCGGTCTGCAACAGCGGATGTCCGGCGGCCGGGCCGCTGAATTGCATCTCGCTGTTGGCGGTGATGCGGCGGTTATAGCGCGACGGGCGCTCCACCTCCCAGCGCTGGCCGTCGCCGAGCCGCTTGACCGCGACAATGGAGACGCCGTGCGCCGCCTGCGATTTGCGCACCTCTTCCAGGCTGGTGGCCTTGGCGCCGCCGTGGGCGAACAGGTACTGCTCGTTAACGTATTCGTTATTGATGGCCATCACGCCGTGATTGTCATCGATAGGGAAAAAGCTCATGCCATCGTTGTTGTCGCCAAACTGTTTTTCCTGATCGGCGGCGCTGTTGTTGCCCTGCGGATCGAAGGCCGGCGCGCCGTCCACCAGCGGCTCGCCCCAGGAGATCAGTACCTCGGCGCGGTAGCCCGGCGCTATCGTCACTTCATCGGCGGTAGACGCGGCGATGCCCCGGAAGCCCAGCAGCGTGTTCGGCGGCAGATCCTCGGCTAACGCCTCGGTGGAGACCGACCAAATGCCGCCGCCGAGAAAACCGGCCAGGCCGACGGCGCCGGCGCTGCCAAGCAGCAGCTTGCGGCGAGTGGGATCGATCAGGCGGTCGGCGTCTAATTGCTCAATTTGCTTGGTCATAACGTGGTTACCTTTTTAGTTATGGCGCCGCGGTCAAGATTCACCAGAGTTGCCGTGGCGCTCGGAGTTGGGCTTCATACTAATCAGGTAATGTGACGGAAAGGTTACGAATGACCGGCGTAAAAAGACCGGGGGCGCAATTGCTTGCGCCCCCGGGGATGACTGGCTAACGCGCTGAGATCAGCGGCGCTGCAGGATTTCGAAGCAGTAGCTGTGCGAGTTCAGATCGTCGGCGTCGTGGAATTCGCTGAACGTGGTTTCCCACTCGTCCGGCTCGTAATCCGGGAAGTGAGTATCGCCGCCGACTTCGGCGTCGATGTGTGTCAGGTACAGGCGATCGGCGCGCGGCAGCAACTGGGTATAGATGCGCCCACCGCCGATCACCATTACTTCTTCCACCTCACCCGCGGCGGCCAGCGCCTCATCCAGCGAGGTCACCCAGGTCACCCCGGCGGCATTGCCCGGGCGGCTGCTCAAAACGATATTGTGACGGCCCGGCAGCGGGCGGCCGATGGACTCGAAGGTCTTGCGGCCCATAATAACCGGCTTATTCAACGTGTTGCGTTTAAACCACGCAAGGTCCGCCGGCAGGTGCCACGGCATGGCGTTTTCCATGCCAATAACGCGATCCGCCGCCAAGGCAGCGATCAGGCTGATAATCATTGTTTAACCCTGTGTAGGCAGCAAAATTGGTGACACTATACGTAAAGGCCTGAGTGCCGTCGATAGGCTAATCAAGCAAGATGAATATATAAGATAGCTCTTATCAGCATATCTAATAACCAACGTTCTTTTGCCGGGGAATTTCACACGCCGGGGCGTTTGCGGTACAACCACAGACCCGGTAACGACAGGCCGATCGACAACGCGCCGACGATGAAACTGGCCTTGAGGAAGTTGGTGATCATGGTCTCCATCAAAGCCTCGCTGTAGCCCAGATGCGAGATCTCCACCACAGTTATCATCGCGGTATAGGCGGAAATGCCGGGGAACATCGGGATCACCGCCGCCACGGTGAACACCTTCGGATGCGCCAACAGCCAGCGCGACCAATAGATACCGATGATGCCGATCAGGATCGCCGCCAGCAGCGACGCCCACTCGATGTTCATGCCCACGAGCATCATCAGCATGCGCGAGCCGCGCCCGATTGCCCCGAGCAACGCGCAATAGCGCAGCGCGCGCAGCGGCACGTTGAACACCATGGCGAAGCCCAGCGCCGGCACCGCCGCCAACAGCATCTCCTGCAACAATGCCCACAGCAGACTCATGACCACCCCCGCAGATCCCACAGCGACATCGCCATCACCACGCCGATACAGGTCGCCAGCGTCAACAGGCTGGCCATCGCCCAGCGCGCCAGCCCGGTGTTGACGTGCCCCTTGAACATGTCGGCCACCGCGTTGATCAGCGGGAAGCCCGGCACCAGCAGCAGCACGCTGGCGGCCATCGCCACGCTCGAAGTCTCTTTAAACACCGGCAGGCGCAGCAGCAGCCCGGATATCGACGTCGCGACAAACGCCGTCAGGCAAAAATTGATCAGCGGATTCATATGGCGGGCGGTGAGGATCTGGCGCACCAGCATCGCCGCGCCGCTGGCGATAAAAGTCACCAGGAAGGCGTCACCGCCGCCGCCGTTGAGCATGCTGAAACACCCGCAGGACAACCCCACCATCAGCACCACCAGCCAGCGCGGATAGCGCAGCGGCCGGATCTTTTCGAAGCGCCGCGCCACGTCGTGCGTATCCGCCAGATGATGCTCGGCGAGGATCACGATATGCTGCACTTCCGTCACCACCTGCATATTGATGCCGCGATCGACATTCTTGCGGGTCGTGGTCAGGCAGGCGCCGTGGCTGAGGGTGGTCAACACCACCGCATTGGCGGAGATTGAACTTTCCACGCTGTCCATCCCCAGCGCCAACCCCAGGCGGGTGGACAACTGCTCCACCACCGTGCTCTCGGCGCCGTGCTGCAACAGCAGCAGCGCGCATTGAATGCACAAGCGGGTGATTTCACGCTGTTGCCGGTGCGGTTCCGGCCTGTCTGTGGCGGTAGTCTGCTGCATGTTGCTCCGTCGCTGGCGATAGATGAATTATTATCATAGAGCCTAACAATACCTCATTGGGTTGATGCGCATCAGAGGAAGCGGCGTTATTATCGCCAACATGCTGCCTTTTGCGCGAGACGCCTCCCATGCTTGAAACTTCACTGTTTGTCGCCGGCATTGCCGCCCTCGGCATGCTTTCCCCCGGCCCGGATTTTTTCCTGGTGATCAAAAACGCCGCCCGCTACCCGCGTCTGGCCGCCATGATGACCGCCTTCGGCGTGATCTGCGGCGTCGCCACCCACATGTCCTACTGCGTCGCCGGGCTGGCGGTGGTGATCACCACCACGCCGTGGCTGTTCAACCTGCTGAAATACGCCGGGGCGGTCTATCTGGTGTGGATCGGCATCCAGGCGCTGCTGTCGCGCGGCGGCGGCAAAATGAACGTCAGCAATCTGCCGCAGCTACAGGTCAGCCTGAAGAGCGCCTTTGCGCAAGGCTACCTGTGCAACCTGCTGAACCCGAAAGCCACCCTGTTCTTCCTGGCGGTCTTCACCCAGGTGTTGCAGATCGATTCCGGTCTGGGTGACAAGCTGTGGTACGCGGGGATTATTCTCGGCCTGTCGGTCATCTGGTGGCCGCTGCTGGTGTTTTTGATCCAGAGCGGGCCGGTGCGCCGCGGGCTGGAAAAGACGCAGAAGATCGTCGACAAATTGCTGGGCGGCATGTTGATCGCCTTAGGCATCAAGGTCGCGCTGAGCTAAGCAAAAAAGGGGCGCCATCACGGCGCCCCTCCCCTTATCCTTTGGCTTCCACCACTTCGTCTTCCGGCGCCTTGCCGTCGATACTGCCGCGCCAGCCGGTCTGCTGCACCCGCGCCAGCCGATTCTGATCCTGCTCGATGGCCGCGCTGAGCATCTCCTTGGCCCGCTGCAGGCTGGCGATACGGAATTCAGTATCCTGGTAATTATCCAGCGTATCTTCCAGCATCTTCAGGTTATAGCGGCGGAAAGTGTCCGCTTTCTCGCGCGCCTCATAGGCGTCCAGCCCCAGCAGCTCCAGCGTTTCACGGCCGACGCGCAGCGAGCTTTCGAAGGTTTCGCGCTCCGGTTTTTCCACCCCCAACTGCCGCAACTGATACCAATGATCGACGTCGCGCGCCCGCGCCACCACTTTCAGATGCGGGAAGTGCTGCCTGGCCAGCTCGGTTAACGCCAGGCTGTCCTCCACATCGTCGATGGCGTTGATCAGCACCTTGGCGTGAGCGGCGCCGGCCGCCTCCAGCAGATCGGCGCGCGTGGCGTCGCCGTAGAACACCTTGGTGTCGAATTTACGCAGCGTTTCGATATGGTCCGGATCGTGATCCAATACCACGGTGTGCACGCCGTTGGCCAACAGTAAACGACCGGCGATCTGGCCGAAACGGCCGAAGCCGGCGATGATCACGCTGGCGTTCTCGTCATCAATGACGTCAGCCGGGCGATCCTCTTTCGGCGCATTTTTTTCCAGCTGCGCGGCGATCACCAACAGCAGCGGGGTGGCCGCCATCGACAGCGCCACCGCCAGCGTCAGCGACTTGGCCCATTCAACCGGCAAGACGCCGGCCAGCTGCGCGGCGCTGAAGATCACGAAGGCGAACTCACTGCCCTGCCCCAGCAGAATGGCGAACAGGCCGCGCTGGCGCTTCGGCACCCCGAGCAGCGGGCCGACCAGCCACAGCAACGCCGCCTTGATCAGCATAAAGCCCAGCAGCAACGAGGCGATCAGCAACGGATGATGGAACAGCGTGCCGAAGTCGATTGACATGCCGACGCCGATGAAAAACAGCCCCAGCAGCAACCCTTTGAACGGCTGAATATCGCTCTCCAGCGCGTGGCGGTATTCCGAGCTCGCCAACAGCACCCCGGCGAGGAACGCCCCCATCGCCATCGACAACCCGGCCATCTCCAGCAGGATGCCAAAGCCGAACACCAGGAATAGCGCCACGGCGCTGAACACCTCGCGCATGCCCGAACGGGCGACGAAGTGCAGCAGCGGGCGGGTGACGTAGCGGCCAAGCAGCACCACCATCGTCAACGCGCCCACCACTTTGGCCGCCGACAGTACGAAAGCGCCCAGCGTCGTGGTGGCGCCGCTGCTGGCCAGCAGCGGGATCATCGCCACCAGCGGGATCGCCGCGATATCCTGGAACAGCAACACCGCAAACGCGCTGCGGCCGATCGGCGACGGCGTCAAATTGCGTTCGCTCATCGCCTGCATGGCGATGGCGGTCGATGAGAGCGCCAGCGTCAAACCGATCAGCAGCGCCACCTTCCAGTTGAGGCCGAGGAAGTAGCAGAAGGCGCTCAGCGCCAGGCCGCAGCCCACCATCTGAATGCTGCCGCCGCCGAACACCGAGGCGCGCAGCGTCCACAGCCGTTTGGGATCCAGCTCCAGGCCGATGATAAACAGCATCAGCACCACGCCGATCTCGGCGAAGGTCAGGATAGACTCGGCATCCGACACCAGCTTCAGCCCCCAGGGGCCGATAATGCAGCCGGCGATCAGGTAACCGAGCACCGAACCCAGCCC
This sequence comes from Serratia sp. CY37869, assembly GCF_052168895.1. Taxonomy (NCBI): domain Bacteria; kingdom Pseudomonadati; phylum Pseudomonadota; class Gammaproteobacteria; order Enterobacterales; family Yersiniaceae; genus Serratia; species Serratia sp. CY37869. Next base: position 402,475 of record NZ_JBJNLU010000004.1, on the reverse strand, counting down.
CAGGCGCACCGCAATCGGCACGAACAGCGCGGCGGAACCGAGATAGATCAGCCCCTCGATCATCATGTGGTGGTTATCCATGGCTGGCCTCCCGGGTTTCCGCTTCGGCATGTTCCATCAGATAGTCGACCAACCGCTGCCGGTAGGCTTCGCCGGCGGCGATCAGCGCCGGTTCGTTGCAGGTAAAGGTGTTGTGCAGGGCGAAGTACGGCTGCCAGTTCATGCCGCAATAAATCGCCGTGGCCTGCAGCGGCTGCGCCAGCGCAGCGAAGTTGGGAAAATCGCCCAGTTCGAAATGGTGCTCGTCACCGCCGCTGGTCACCGCCCACAGGCAGTCTTTGCCCACCAGCGCGTTGCCGTCGTGGCCATAGGCCCAGCCGTGCTCCAGCACTTTGTCGATCCACAGCTTCAACAGCGGCGGGAAGCTGTACCACTGCATCGGATGCTGCAGCACCACCATGTCGGCGCGCTCCAGCGCCTGTTGCTCGGCGTTGATATCGATATTGAAATCGGGGTACAGCTCATACAGCGAGCGCACCTCCACCTCGGGAAGATCCCTCACCGCCTGCAGCAGGCGGTGATTGGCATGCGAATGCCGGGGATACGGGTGAGCATAAATTATCAGAATCATTGTTATCGTCGTTCCTTCGTTCCTTGCCAATACACCAAGCATATACCAATCACACAGAGTGACAGTTTGCCCACTGATTGATAGCGGAAATTTTTAACGCCAGCCTACAAATTCACTGAATAAAAAAGGGCGCTGCATCTGCAGCGCCCTGGCGTAGCGTTCTCGCGCGGTTACTTACCAATACGCGCGTGCATTTCCTGCACCGATGTAACCTGCTCGGTCGGATCCGCTTTCAGCGCCATCGCGGTGGCGAAGCCGCCGTTCAGCGTGGTGTCGTAGTGCACCTTGTACTGCAGGGCGCTGCGGCGAATCAGCTTGGAGTCCTCAATCGCCTGACGGCCTGCCGTGGTGTTGACGATGTAGGTGTACTCACCGTTCTTGATACGGTCCTGAATGTGCGGACGCCCTTCGTGCACCTTGTTGACCAGGCGCGGGTTGATGCCCGCTTCGCCCAGCACCACCGCGGTGCCGTGGGTCGCGTCCAGCTCAAAGCCCTGCTTCAGCAGGCTGGCGGCCAAATCGACCACGCGAGCCTTGTCGCCTTCGCGCACCGACAGCAGCGCGCGGCCCTGTTTCTTCATGCCCGAGTTGCTGCCCAGCATCGCTTTGGAGAAAGCTTCCGCGAAGGTGCGGCCCACGCCCATCACTTCCCCGGTAGAGCGCATTTCCGGCCCCAAAATCGGGTCGACGCCCGGGAATTTGTTGAACGGCAGCACCACTTCTTTCACCGAGTAGTACGGCGGGATGATCTCTTCGGTCACGCCCTGTTCAACCAGCGTTTTGCCCGCCATCACGCGCGCGGCCACTTTGGCCAGCGGCACGCCGGTCGCTTTGGACACGAACGGCACGGTACGCGCGGCGCGCGGGTTGACTTCAATCAGGTAAACTTCGTTGTCCTTCACCGCGAACTGCACGTTCATCAGGCCGCGCACCTGCAGCTCGAACGCCAGTTTTTCCACCTGGCGACGCATCACGTCCTGAATTTCCTGGCTCAGGGTGTACGCCGGCAGCGAACACGCGGAGTCGCCGGAGTGCACGCCCGCCTGCTCGATGTGCTCCATAATGCCGCCAATCAGCACGCGCTCGCCGTCGCAGATAGCATCGACATCCACTTCCACCGCATCGTCCAGGAAGCGATCCAGCAACACCGGCGCATCGTTGGACACGCTGACCGCGGTCTGGAAGTAGCGGCGCAGGTCGGTTTCGTCATAGACGATTTCCATCGCCCGGCCGCCCAGCACGTAGGAAGGACGCACCACCAGCGGATAACCGATGCCCGCCGCCTTCTCGACCGCCTGCTCGATGGCGGTGACGGTGGCGTTGGCCGGCTGCTTCAGGCCCAGGCGGTTGACCGCCTGCTGGAAGCGTTCGCGGTCTTCGGCACGGTCGATGGCGTCCGGGCTGGTGCCGATGATCGGCACGCCTGCGGCTTCCAGCTCGCGCGCCAGCTTCAGCGGGGTCTGGCCGCCGTACTGCACGATAACGCCTTTCGGTTTCTCGATGCGCACGATTTCCAGCACGTCTTCCAGGGTCACCGGCTCAAAGTACAGGCGGTCCGAGGTGTCGTAGTCGGTGGAGACGGTTTCCGGGTTGCAGTTGACCATGATGGTCTCGTAGCCGTCTTCACGCAGCGCCAGCGAAGCGTGCACGCAGCAGTAGTCGAACTCGATGCCCTGGCCGATACGGTTCGGCCCGCCGCCCAGCACCATCACTTTCGGCCGGTCGTTGGTCGGGTTGGACTCGCACTCTTCTTCATAGGTGGAGTACATGTAGGCGGTGTCGGTAGCGAATTCCGCCGCGCAGGTATCCACGCGCTTGTACACCGGATGCAGGCCGTGGCTGTGGCGCAGCTTGCGAATTTCGCTCTCGGCGACGCCGGCCAGCTTGGCCAGACGCGCATCGGCGAAGCCCTTGCGCTTCAACGTGCGCAGGAAGTCTTTGTCCAGGCCGTTGATGCCCGCTTCTGCCACCTGCTCTTCCAGGCGCACCAGCTCTTCAATCTGCACCAGGAACCAGCGATCGACGTTGGTCAGGTTGAAGACGCCGTCGACCGACAGACCGGCGCGGAAGGCGTCGGCGATGTACCAGATGCGGTCGGAACCGGCGTCTTTCAGCTCGCGGCGGATTTTGGTCAGCGCTTCCGGATCGTCCAGGCTCACTTTCGGATCGAAGCCGGTGGCGCCCACTTCCAGACCGCGCAGCGCTTTCTGCAGCGACTCTTGCTGAGTGCGGCCGATGGCCATCACTTCGCCGACCGACTTCATCTGGGTAGTCAGGCGATCGTTGGCGCCGGCGAACTTCTCGAAGTTGAAGCGCGGGATCTTGGTCACGACGTAGTCGATGGACGGCTCGAACGACGCCGGGGTGCGGCCGCCGGTGATGTCGTTCATCAGCTCATCGAGGGTATAGCCCACCGCCAGTTTGGCGGCGATCTTGGCGATCGGGAAGCCGGTGGCTTTCGACGCCAGCGCCGAAGAGCGCGACACGCGCGGGTTCATCTCGATGACAATCAGGCGGCCGGTTTTCGGGTTAACCGAGAACTGCACGTTGGAGCCGCCGGTTTCAACGCCGATCTCACGCAGCACCGCCATCGAGGCGTTGCGCATGATTTGGTATTCCTTATCGGTCAGGGTCTGGGCCGGCGCAACGGTGATCGAGTCGCCGGTGTGGATGCCCATGGCGTCGAAGTTTTCGATGGAGCAAACGATGATGCAGTTGTCGTTCTTATCACGCACCACTTCCATCTCGTATTCTTTCCAACCGATCAGCGATTCGTCGATCAGCAGCTCGTTGGTCGGCGACAGGTCCAGACCGCGTTCGCAGATCTCTTCGAACTCTTCGCGGTTGTAGGCGATGCCGCCGCCGGTGCCGCCCATGGTAAAGGAAGGACGGATGATGCACGGGAAGCCGACGTCAGCGGCTACCGCCAGCGCTTCTTCCATGGTGTGCGCGATGCCGGAACGCGCGGTATCCAAACCGATTTTCTTCATCGCCACGTCGAAACGGCGGCGGTCTTCGGCCTTGTCGATGGCATCGGCAGTTGCGCCGATCATGGTGACGCCGAACTCGGCCAGCACGCCCTGACGCTCCAGCTCCAGCGCGCAGTTCAGCGCCGTCTGGCCGCCCATGGTCGGCAGAACCGCATCCGGACGCTCTTTTTCGATGATCTTGCGCACCACTTCCCAGTGGATCGGCTCAATGTAGGTCGCATCGGCCATTTCCGGGTCGGTCATGATGGTCGCCGGGTTGGAGTTGACCAGAATGACGCGGTAACCCTCTTCGCGCAGCGCTTTACACGCCTGGGCGCCCGAGTAGTCGAACTCACACGCCTGGCCGATAACAATCGGGCCAGCGCCGAGGATCAGGATGCTTTTTATGTCTGTACGTTTTGGCATTTTTTACTGCTCCTGATTATTTGGCGTTAGAACGGTAAGTCTCAATCAGTTCGATAAAGTGATCGAACAGCGGCGCGGCGTCGTGCGGGCCTGGGCTGGCTTCCGGGTGCCCCTGGAAGCTGAACGCCGCCTTGTCGGTGCGGTGAATGCCCTGCACCGTGTGGTCGAACAGCGATTTGTGCGTCACGCGCAGATTCGCCGGCAGGTCGTTTTCATCGACGGCGAAGCCGTGGTTCTGCGCGGTGATCATCACCGTGTTGTTGTCCAGATCCTTCACCGGGTGGTTGCCGCCGTGGTGGCCGAGCTTCATCTTCATGGTTTTCGCCCCGCTGGCCAGCGCCAGCAGCTGGTGACCCAGACAGATGCCGAATACCGGAATGTCGGTTTCCAGGAACTGCTTGATGGCGGCGATGGCGTAGTCGCACGGCTCCGGGTCGCCCGGGCCGTTGGACAGGAAGATGCCGTCCGGATTCATTTTCAGCACCTCGTCGGCCGGGGTCTGCGCCGGCACCACGGTCAGGCGGCAACCGCGATCCACCAGCATGCGCAGGATGTTGCGCTTGGCGCCGTAGTCGTAAGCCACCACGTGGAACGGCAGTTCCGCGGCGGTTTTGGCTTCCGGCAGGTCGCCTTCAAGCGTCCAGCTGCCTTGCTGCCAGCTGTAGGCCTCTTGAGTGGTGACCTCTTTCGCCAAATCCATGCCCTTCAACCCCGGGAAACCTTGCGCCTTGGCCAGAGCCAGCGCGGCATCCGGCGAATCGGCGGCGACGATGCAGCCGTTCTGGGCGCCTTTTTCGCGCAGCAGGCGAGTCAACTTACGGGTATCGATATCGGCGATCGCCACGATGTTGTGACGCTTGAGGTAGTCGGACAGGCTTTCTTCACTGCGGTAGTTGCTGGCGATCAGCGGGAGGTCACGAATGACGAGGCCTTGGGCGTGTACTGCGGAGGATTCTTCGTCGGAAGCATTGGTGCCGACATTGCCGATATGAGGATAAGTAAGAGTAACGATCTGGCGGGAATAGGAAGGATCAGTGAGGATTTCTTGATAACCGGTCATCGACGTATTGAAGACCACTTCCCCCACTGCCGTTCCCTCTGCCCCGATGGCCCGACCGTGGAATTGGGTTCCGTCTTCCAGAACCAATAGCGCTGACTTTATCAAAACATCCTCCGAGGAATAATCAATCACAATATTTGCATATTAATTCAGATATCGCGATCTAAATCAATGCAAAAACCGTCCGCGAGGCCAATTTTTGGCAAATTGGGCGCATTTTAATGATGAGTGCCTGGCTTGTCTACCCAAACTGCCGTTTTTTGTTTTATTTTTGCAGTTCTCGGCGCGCATGCGGCTTGAGCGCCGATAAAAACACAGAAAACCGGGGCTGGAAAACGGTTGCGGGGAAGAATGACGGAAAACGGCGCCGGAATGGAACAAAAAAGACGCTAAAAAAGCCGAGAGTGGAAAAAAAGGAGATGATTAGCAAAGTAAATATAGATAAATAACATCTTTGACAATAAAACAAATCCAACATGATATTTATCATGTTAAAAAAAAGGACAATAAAATTATTGCCCTATTATCATAGCATTACGACCAATACAACCACATCACGATGGTATACAAATCAATTATAACTGGTCCAAATTCAATACATCTCGCATATCAAACAGACCTTTATCCCGACTCCGAAGCCAGGAAGCCGCGCGCACCGCGCCGCTGGCGAAAGTCATGCGGCTGGAGGCCTTGTGGGTGATTTCCACCCGTTCACCGATGTCGGCGAACATCGCGGTGTGCTCGCCGACGATGTCGCCGGCGCGAATGGTGGCAAAGCCGATGCTTTTCGGATCGCGTTCGCCGGTATGGCCTTCGCGCGCATAGACCGCACAGTTTTTCAGATCGCGCCCCAGCGCGCCGGCGATCGCTTCGCCCATGGCCAACGCCGTGCCCGACGGCGCATCCACTTTGTGGCGGTGGTGCGCCTCAACGATTTCGATGTCGGTGTAGTCGCCCATCACCTGCGCGGCCTTCTCCAGCAGTTTCAGCACCAGGTTGACGCCGACGCTGAAGTTGGCGGCGAACACGATGCCGATGTGCTGCGCCGCAGCGCGGATCGCCTGTTTGCCGGCGTCATCGAAGCCGGTGGTGCCGATCACCATCGCCTTGTGGTGCGCCACGCAAAATTCCAGGTAGCCCAGGGTGCTTTCAGGGCGGGTGAAGTCGATCAAAATATCGAACTCGCTCGCCACTTTATCCAGACTGTCACTCACCTTGACGCCCAGCGCGCCGATGCCCGCCAGCTCGCCGGCATCAACGCCGACCAGGCTCGATCCCGGTCGTGACAGCGCCGCCCCCAACACCACGCCTTCCGCCTGCTGTACCGCCTGGATCAATTGACGGCCCATCCGGCCGCCGGCGCCCGCAATCGCAATGCGGATTTGTGAATCTTTCATGCTTGCTCTCTTCTTGATGTAACGCGTATCCCATTAACCTATCGATTCAGGGTAACTGCCCCGCTGCAGCGCCGCCAGAGGATTCATTTCATAATTAGAAAATTATGATATTGCGCTTCTTTCATCAGCGGCGCTGTCATGAGATTAACATTCAACCGATTTGGCGGCCTGCGACGATTGTACATAATCATGCAGTTTTCATTGCAAGAAAATGCAGAAAAAAGGCGCCGAAAACGGCGCCTGAGGAACGGAGTGCGGCGGGGTCAAGCGGTAATGGCGGCCACTTCGTTGGCTATCGCCGTCAGCGCATCGTGGCGAGCATAGTCCTCCTGCACCAGCGCCGCGCGCCGGCGATAGATCGGCTGTTGCAGAATGCGCGTCGCTGCCGCCAGTATTTGTTCCGCGCTTGGCGTGCTGGTATGCAGGCTGATGCCGCAACCGGCGGCCACCACGCGCGCGGCCGCCTCCAGCTTGTCCTCACCGGTGCCGGCGACAATCAGCGGCACGCCGCTGTCCAGCGCATAGTTGATCGAGCCGTAACCGCCGTTGGTGATCAAGAGCGCCGCCTGCGGCAACCAGTGTTCGAAGGAGATAAACGCCCGCACTCGGGCGTTGTCCGGCAACGCGTCCATCAGCCCTTCGGTCGCCCGCCCGCCGGTGGTGGCCAACACCCGCACCGGCAGATGCGCCAGCGCCTGCAGCGTCGGCACGATCAGCTGATGCAGATCGACATTGGCCAGCGTGCCCTGAGACACGATCACCAGCGGCCGACGATCGTCCTCCTCCCACAGCGCCTCTTCCGCGGCCGGTTGACCACCGCTGCGCAGCGGCCCGACGAAGCGCACGCCGCTCGGCAGGTCGTCGCGCTCATATTCCAGCGCCGTGGTGGCCAACTGCAGGAAACGCTCGCAGCCGCCGATCAACGCATCGGTAAACGGGCGATTCAGCGGCCGCCCGCCCGCTTGCACCAGCGCGGCATCAAAGCTTTGCTGCACCTCATCAAGCAACACCCGCGTCGCTTCATCCACCAATTGCTCGCGGGTCAGCGCCCGCGGCAGCAGCGCCGGCGGGATGCGCGGGCCATAGAAAATGGCGTCGCGCGAAGAATACGACAGCGGCGTGACGCCGATCCCGAAGACCGGCGGCCGTTCGGCGGACTGCAGCAGCGGCAGCACGCCGTAGAAGCAGTTCTCCACCATCAGCAGATCGGTCTTTTCGGCGGCGATGGCCGCACGCAGCTGACGATCCAACAGTGGGATCGGCGCGGCGAAGAAATCTTTCAGCGCCAGCGCCATCTGCGCATTGCCCGGCGGCAGCGCGGCGCGCTCGGGGAAATGCGCCTCCAGGTGGCGATAGTCGAAGTCCACCTGCGCGTCGAACGGCACGAAGCTCGCCCCAGCCGCTTCGGCGCGTTCGCGGAACAGCGCGCCGGTCATCACCCGCACCTGATGCCCTTGGGCGATCAGGTGGCGAGCGATGGCTAACATCGGGTAGACGTGCCCCGGAGTGGCGACCGCCGCCATCAGTATCCTTGCCATAATGCTCCTTTTAAGCTTCTGCGTTGGCCGGCTTCAGCGCCAGATTGGCGCACACCGGATTGCTTTGAATATGCACGCGCTGCAAATGACGCGCGGAACGGGCGGTAAAGCCCTCGCGGCCGTGCAGCAGCGAGAAGTTGTCCGCGACCACCACGTCACCCTGTTGCCACTGGTGGGCATAATAGTGACACGGATCGTACAGGTGCTGCTGCAGAGTACGGTGGAACTGTTCCTGCTGCTGCGCCGGCACGCCGTGATATTCCAGCGCGTGCTGGTTGAGGAATTTTTTTCCCTCCGTCGGCGGTTCATTGTAGCGCATGATCAATCCTCTGCCGTTCGGGTGCTGCACCACCAGCGGCGAACAGACTTCGCCGCCGTAATGCACCACCTGCTTGATGCGGTAGGTGATAGACACCGACAGCCACTGCTCCAGCAACGCTTCGTCCGCATTGGCCAGCAAGCGCGTGGTGTCGACGAAGGTGGTACATCCGCCTTCGTCCGGCGACGGCGCCGCCACGCAGTGGAATAACTGGAACTCGGGGATGGTCGGCTTATACATGCCATCCCAATGCAGCGGGACGTAGCTGCTGTCGAAGATATGATCCTTGGCGTCCGGATGTTCCTTCACGTCCAGCACCGCACCGAACGGCCACATCATGATCTCGCCCCACTGTTCGGCATAGCGAGTCAGGACTTCCGGCTCGCTGAAACCGGAGTCGAATCCGCGCAGCACCAGCAAGTGGTGCTCCTGCGCCAGCGCTCGCAGCGCCGCCACCGGCAGCTCGCTGACCTTTTGCCCCGGATGCTGCGGCGTCAGGATCGCGCCGAACGGGGTGTTCGGTTGAATGTGGCAATTAAGCGGTTGGTTGTTCATAGTGATTCTCCTTGCATCGAATGTGCTGCTCACATGGCAACGTGCCGTCAAAAAGGCGCCCGTCAGGATTTCGGGCGCAAAAGCATGCAGCGGCCTCAGGCCATCTGCGGTTGTTCGATCAGGTAATGGCTCGGCGTGCCGCGGATCTCAACCAACTCGCCGTCCAGGCTCTGCGCGTCTTTACGCTTCATCAGCACGAACTGGCCGTTCACGTTGGCCGCCACGCCATGCCACGGCGTCAGCCAGTCGTCTTTGGTCGGCATCATGTGGATGCCTATCTTCAGGCTGTCGGCCGGCTGCGGGTGAATCGACAGGCGGATCGCCGCCGGGAAATGCTGGGCCAGCAGGTTGCCCCAGGCCCAGCTGCGCTGGATAACGCCGCAGGCGCGCCGTTTGGCGTCTTTTTGCAGCGCGGCGTTGGAACCGCTGTAGCCCGGCAGGAGGCTGTCTTCATATAAGAAGCGCGTGATGGCGCGATACAGCATTAATCCCTGCTCGTCCTGCATCAGCTGGCGCTTGATCGCCTCTTCCGATTCGGCATAACCGTCCACCAACAGCCGGCGCAGCAGATCGTAGTCATCGGTATGCTCCGCCAGGCCTTTGACATCGCCAAGGTTGAACACGCTCAGGTGAGTTGCGCCCACTTCATGCAGCAGGTTTTCAATCTCTCGTTGATAATGGTTGATCGCTTCGTCGCTGACGCGGATCAGATCGCCGAACACGTGGCCGTCGGAACAGATAACGATATGCGCGCCCGGCGGGTAATAGAGTTGAATGCGCTGGCACAGCGAGTTGAGGAAGATCAGCGACAGCCGCTCCGCCATGTCCGGCACCGCGCCTATCACTTTATTGGCGTTGGGTGACTTGGTCGGAAAAGCCGGCAGCACGAATTCGATGCGCTGGTCGTTTTCAATGAATGCCCGAATGCGCGGCAATTGCACCTGAGTGACCTGCCGCTCCTCTTCAGCCAGAGAAGCATCGTCGGCGATGAGGCGACGTCGATATTGCAATAATTCACGTAGGATTTTTAATGCTATCTCTTCTTTTTTCTGTGCGCTATCCACAATGAGCTCCTGTTGCGATGTGGCGCGGGTGTATTATTGGCAAGCGCAATAAGATTTATCAAAAAGAGATAAAGCGCATGCAAAATAATAATCAGCCCGGCGTTTATATGCTTCAGGTAATATAGGAAAGATGGTGCTATATTATTAGCCCGTATAACTCACAATCTAGGTTAAGTTGTGCTTAACAAACTATGAGCAATATTTTAAAACGCATGGCCATTTTCTCAAAAGTGGTCGATTGTGGCGCATTCAGCATGGCGGCAAAAGAATTGGGCATGACGACCTCCGCCGTCAGCCAGCATATTCGCCAGCTGGAGGAACATCTGGGTATTCAATTACTGTTGCGATCGACGCGCTCATTGAGCCTGACCGAAGCCGGATTGTGCTTTTATGAAGATTGTCTGCTGATGATCCACGCCGCCGAGCGCGGGCAACAGCGGATCGCCGCGCTGCGCGGCGAGCTGGTCGGTGAACTGCGCGTCGCCACCTCGACCGAATTCGCCACCCATTATCTGGTGCCGGCGCTGCAGAGCTTCCTCGACGAACACCCGCGCATCACGCTGCGGTTGGAAATCCACGATGAGAGAATAGACCTCATCGCGCAACGCATCGATCTGGCGATACGCGGCGGCGCGCTGGCTGACTCCAGCTACGTCTCCACGCGGCTGGCGCGCTGCCGCGAAGTGCTGTGCGCCTCCCCGGCCTACCTGGCGAACTACGGGGTGCCGGATTCGCCACAGGCGCTGACGCAACATCACTGGGTCACCTTTACGCCGCTCGGCAATCCGCAGTTTGTTCGCCTGATCCATCGCGACGGCGGCGAGCACCGCATGCGCATGACCGGGCGACTGTTCACCAACAGCGGCATGGCGATGAAGGAGCTGGCGCTGACCGGCAAAGGCATCATTCGCAATTTCTTCGCCAACGTCGAGCGAGAGTTGCGCAGCGGCGAGCTGATTGAAATATTGCCCGACTGGCGATTACCGGAAATTAATTGCTATGCCATTATGCCGCGACGGGAGATCCAGCCATTAAAAGTCCGGCGATTGCTGGAGCATATGAAGCTCTATTTAAAGGAGAAAGGATTAAACGACCTAGAACAGATTCGACAAGAATAAAATAAGAAACATCTGCAAGACTACTATTGTAATTATTGTAATCACGTTGACGACACCAGGCCCTATTTAGATTGCAGCCTAATGATATTCTATTTAATGACTTCATTCAGCCTATATAATTAATGACGCCACCGCTATTTCAAATACTCAGAATAAATTTGGCTTTAGTTAGCAGAAAATTTGAATATGCTCAGCATTTTATTTTTAATGCCGTTGGCATTCCCAAAAAAAACGGGAAGCCTAAGCTCCCCGTTGTCATTCACTCACGCACCTCAGTCAATCTGCCGGACGTCCACGCGCAGCTCTTTCGGCACTTCGAACACGATGTTCTCTTCACGCCCGCTGATTTCATGCACGTCGACACCGCCCAGCGCTTTCAGGCGAGAGATCACCTCCTGCACCAGCACGTCCGGCGCCGAAGCGCCGGCGGTGACGCCGATGTTGCGCGCTTCGCTCAGCCAACTTTCCTGAATATCCGCCGCCGAATCGATCAGATAAGCCGGTTTGCCCACGCGCTGCGCCAGTTCGGCCAGACGGTTAGAGTTGGAAGAGTTCTTCGACCCCACCACCAGCACCACGTCCGCATCGCCGGCCAGGTTACGCACCGCTTCCTGACGGTTGGTGGTGGCGTAGCAAATGTCATCCTTGCGCGGACCGATAATGCTCGGGAAGCGCTGACGCAGCGCATCGATCACGTCCGAGGTATCATCAACCGACAGCGTGGTCTGCGTCATGAAGCACAGGTTGTTTTCGTCTTTCACCTGCAGCTTCCACACGTCTTCCGGCGATTCGACCAGGTACATGCCGCCCTGCGGGTTGCTGTACTGGCCCATGGTGCCTTCCACCTCCGGGTGCCCGGCATGGCCGATCAGAATCGCTTCGGTGCCGCGGCGGCTGGCGCGCGCCACTTCCATATGCACCTTGGTCACCAGCGGACAGGTGGCGTCGAACAGCATGGTCAGATCGCGCGCCTTGGCTTCGGCGCGCACGGCTTGAGACACGCCGTGCGCCGAGAAGATCAGGATAGAGCCGTCCGGCACTTCGGCGATCTCTTCGATAAACACGGCGCCACGCTCACGCAGGCTGTCGACCACGTAGCGGTTGTGCACCACTTCATGCCGTACGTAGATCGGCGCGCCATACAGCTCCAGCGCGCGTTCCACGATGCTGATCGCACGATCAACCCCGGCGCAGAAGCCGCGCGGGTTAGCCAGCAATATTTGCATGCGTCTCCTCCTGCTGCGGATCGATCTCCAGCACTTCGATGTCGAAGGTCACCGGATGGCCCGCCAGCGGATGGTTGAAATCGACGGTGATCGAATCTTCCGCCACCGCGCGCACCACGCCCGGCATTTCGCTGCCGTCAATCGCGGTAAACAGCATGATGGTGCCCACGTCCGGCACGCCGGTTTCCGCGAAGTCGCGGCGCGAGAAGAACTGGACCAGATCCGGGTTCTCCGCGCCGAACGCCGCTTCCGGCTGCAGGGTAAAGGCGCGCTTGTCGCCCGCGCGCAGGCCGAGCAGCTGCTCTTCCAGCGGCGCCGACAGGCTGCCGTCACCCAGGCGGAACAGCGCCGGTTTGCCGCTGCTGCGGGTGGATTCGGCGGTCGAACCGTCTTCCAGTTTCAGCGTAAAGTGAACCAGCACCGCGCTGTCACTGATAACCTGAGCCGTCATATTACTCACCTTTGCTCTTTGCGCCTTTGTTCGCCGGCGACAGGAAACCTTCCAGCACGATCATCGCCGCGCCCACGCAGATAAAGCTGTCCGCCAGATTGAAGGTCGGGTAGTGCCAGTCACCGACGTAAAAGTCGATGAAATCGACCACGAAACCGTGCCACAGGCGATCGAACAGGTTGCCCAACGCCCCGCCGATGATAAAGGCGTAGGCGATGTTGTTCAGCTTCTGCTGCGCCGCGCTGCGGTACATCATCACCAGCAGCACCGCGACGATGGCGATGGCGATGCCGGCGAAGAACCAGCGTTGCCAACCGCCATGATCGGCCAGGAAGCTGAACGCGGCGCCGTAGTTGCGCGCGTAAAACAGGTTGAACGACGGGATCAACGGCTGGGACTGGCCCAGCGTAAAGTTAGCGAGGATCCACTGTTTGCTGCCAAAATCCAGCGCCAGCACCGCCACTACAACCCACAGCCAACGCAGGCCGGTCGAACAAATTGGTTTACTCATCAGGCGCAAGTTCTCAGGCAAAGTTACGCTTCTCGCCGTCACCGGCGACGTTGCTCACACAGCGGCCGCAGATGTCTGCATGCTCCGCCACCAGGCCGATATCGGTGGTGTAATGCCAGCAGCGCGGGCACTTCTCACCTGGCGCCGTGCTGAAGGCGATCTTCAGCCCTTTCAGCAGCTCGGAGGCCTGCGCGTCGGCCGGCGCCTCCGCCAATGGCGCAACGCTTGCCGCAGAGGTCAGCAGCACAAAGCGCAGCTCATCCTGCAGGCTGTTCAGACGCGCCGCCAACTCGCTGTCGGCATACAGCGTCACCGCCGCTTCCAGCGAACCGCCGAGGCGTTTGTCCGCACGCGCCTGCTCCAGCACCTTGTTCACTTCGCCGCGCACTTTCAGCAGCTCAGCCCAGAAAGCGTCGTTCATCGGCTCGCCTTCCGCCAGCCCGAACAGGCCGTCGTACCACTCTTCGGTGAACACGTACTGCGCGCGTTTGCCCGGCATGAAGCCCCAGATCTCGTCTGCGGTGAACGACATGATCGGCGCCATCCAGCGCACCAGCGCTTCGACGATGTGATACAGCGCGGTCTGGCAGCTGCGGCGGGCGACGCTGTCGCTCTTGGCGGTATACTGACGATCCTTGATGATATCCAGGTAGAAGGAGCCCATCTCGACCGAACAGAACTGCATCAGGCGCTGCACCACTTCGTGGAAATCGTAGTTGGCATAAGCCTGCTCGATATCCTGCTGCGCCGCCAGCGCGCGGCCGACCGCCCAGCGATCCAGCACCACCATGTCTTCCGGCGCCACGCAATCGGTGCTTGGCTCGAACCCGTTCAGGTTGGCCAGCAGGAAGCGCGCGGTGTTGCGGATGCGGCGGTAAGAGTCGGCGGAACGCTTGAGGATCTCGTCGGACACCGCGATCTCGCCGGTGTAATCGGTCGACGCCACCCACAGACGCAGAATGTCGCCGCCCAGCTTGTTCATTACGTCCTGCGGGCTGACGGTGTTGCCGATCGACTTGGACATCTTGCGGCCCTGGCCGTCGACGGTGAAGCCGTGGGTCAGCACTTCCTTGTATGGCGCCTTGCCCTTCATCGCGGTGGAAATCATCAGCGATGACATGAACCAGCCGCGGTGTTGGTCGGAGCCTTCCAGATACATGTCGGCGCCGTGGCCGTTGAATTCAGGACGCACGTCGACAACGGAGGCGTGGGTAGAACCGGAATCGAACCACACGTCCAGCGTATCCGGCACTTTCACGTAGTCGGCGGCTTCCGCGCCGAGGATGTCGGCCGCGTCCAGATCCCACCAGGCCTGAATGCCGTCTTGCTCGACGCGCTTGGCCACTTCTTCCATCAGCTCAACGGTGCGCGGGTGCAGCTGCTCGGTCTCTTTGTGCACGAACAGCGACATCGGCACGCCCCAGGTACGCTGACGCGAGATGCACCAGTCCGGGCGGTTGGCCACCATCATCTCGATGCGCGCCTGGCCCCAATCCGGGATCCACTGCACGCCCTTGATCTCTTCCAGCGACTGCTGACGCAGGCCTTTCTGATCCATGCTGATGAACCATTGCGGCGTGGCGCGGAAGATGATTGGCGTCTTGTGGCGCCAGCAGCACGGATAGCTGTGCAGGAACTTCTCGACGTGCAGCAGCGCGCCTTTCTCGCGCAGCAGATCGACGATCAGATCGTTGGCCTTGAAGACGAACTTGCCGTCCAGCAGCGGGTAGGTGCCGGTCAGGTAGCAGCCGTTCGGCCCTACCGGGTTGGCCACTTCCAGGCCGTATTTCTGGCCGATCACGAAGTCGTCCGGGCCGTGACCCGGCGCTGTGTGCACCGCACCGGTACCGGCGTCCAGGGTCACATGCTCGCCGAGGATTGCCGGCACGTCGAAGTCCATGAACGGGTGTTTGAAGCGCAGCAGCTCCAGATCGGCGCCTTTGCAGCTGCCCAGCACCGTCCACTCGGTGATGCCGGCGCGTTTCATCACGCTTTCCACCAGTTCGGCCGCCAGGATCAGGCACTGGCCGTCAACCTGCACCAGTTGATAGGTGAAGTCCGGGTGCAGCGAGATCGCGCGGTTGGCCGGCAAGGTCCACGGCGTGGTGGTCCAGATAACCAGCGAGATGGCGCCGTTGAAGTGGCTCACGCCGAACTTGGCCGCCACGGCAGCCGCGTCGGCCGCATGGAAGGACACGTCGATCGACGGCGAAGTCTTGTCGTAATACTCCACTTCCGCTTCCGCCAGCGACGAGCCGCAGTCGGTGCACCAGTGAACCGGCTTGGCGCCTTTCAGCAGGTGGCCGTTGCTGATGATCTTGCCCAGCGCGCGGATGATGTTGGCTTCGGTTTTGAAGTCCATGGTCAGGTATGGACGATCCCAGTCGCCCAGCACGCCCAGGCGGATGAAGTCCTTCTTCTGGCCTTCAACCTGCTCGGCCGCGTACTCGCGGCACTTCTGGCGGAACTCGGCCGCCGTCAGCTTCTCGCCCGGTTTGCCGTACAGCTGCTCAACCTTCAGTTCGATAGGCAGGCCGTGGCAATCCCAACCCGGCACATAAGGCGAGTCGAAGCCGGCCATCCCTTTCGACTTGATGATAATGTCTTTGAGAATCTTGTTAACCGAGTGACCAATGTGAATGCTGCCGTTCGCATACGGAGGGCCGTCATGCAAAATGAAGGTTTTTTTGCCCTTTTTGGCAGTACGAATAATCCCGTACAGATCCTGTTCATACCAACGTTGCAGCATGCCAGGCTCGCGCTTGGCGAGATCGCCGCGCATCGGGAACCCTGTTTCCGGCAAGTTCAGGGTATTCTTGTAGTCACTCATGAGATTCTCGTTTCCGTTTTCGGCTATTTACCCGTCACACTTCAAGCTGCATCTTTGTCGGCCGCCCTTTCTCACCCGAATCACTTGCCTGTGCAAGCTCATCGGGGTTCGCGCGGTTGCCGCCGCGGTGCAACTCGAATTGTTTAGGGTAAACGATTAAACCAGTGTTTTTAACCCGAAGAACTTCCGGGCCGTCACCACATCATTGGCGATTTGCTGCTTCAGGGCATCGAGCGAAGCAAACCGTTGTTCGTTGCGCAATTTTGCGCGGAGCACCACCTCAATATGGCGCCCGTAAAGATCCATTGTGACATCCAGCAGATGCACTTCCAGCTGCTGGCGCACGCCGGCGACGGTCGGGCGCGTGCCGATGTTGGCCACGCCCGGCAGCGGCTGCGGCCCCAGGCCGTACACCTCCACCGCATACACCCCTTTCACCGGCGCCACCAGGCGCTTGAGCGGCAGGTTGGCGGTCGGGAAGCCGATGGTGCGGCCCAGCTCATCGCCGTGCACCACGCGCCCGGAGATGCTGTACGGGTGGCCCAACAGGGTCTCCGCCAGCGGCAGATCGTCCTCGCTCAGCGCAGTGCGGATCGCCGTACTGCTGATGCGCCGGTCGCCTTCGCGGAAGGTCGGGGTGCTGACCACGTCGAAGCCGTACTCTTTTCCGGCCTGCTGTAATAGCGGAAAATCGCCCTGACGCCCGGCGCCAAAGCGAAAATCATCCCCCACCATCAGGAATTTGACGCCGAGCTTCTCCACCAGCAGCTCGGCGACGAACGCCTGCGCGGTGTTGGCGGCAAAACGCGGATCGAACTTGACGCACAGCAGGTAATCAACGCCCGCCTGCGCCAGATAGTTGGCCTTATCGCGCAGGCGCGTCAAACGGGCCGGCGCCTTGTCTGCGGCGAACATCTCCAGCGGCTGCGGCTCAAAGATCATGACCATCACCGGCAGCCCGAGGCGTTGCCCTTGTTGCTTCAACTGCTCCAGCAGCGCCTGATGACCGCGGTGTACGCCGTCAAAGTTGCCGATGGTGAGCACGCAACCATGGTGGCGCGCCCGGATATTGTGAATGCCGCGAATTAGCTCCATAGCTGGCTCAAAACAGTGGAAATCGGCGGATTATACCTTGTACAGCCGGTAAGGTTAACCCGCGATTGGTGCCTTTATGTAATAGACATACCATACCGGAGATAATCTGCGCGTGAAACGGCTTCACCGCAGTTTATCCCGCGCCGCCGGGCCGATTCTCGACCGCGGCCAACGGCTTGCGCCCGCCGCGGCAAATCATTGGCGAATTTTCTCGCGAAACACTGTATTCCCAAGAGCGAAGCTGGTAAAATCCTGCGCCATCACAACGTAGCGAGTGCCGCCTGTACAAACGGCGCTTATTTGCACAAATCCATTGACAAACGAAGGCTAAAAGGGCATATTCCTCGGCCTTTGAATTGTCCTCAATAGAATATATTTGGGAGTTGGACCTTGGCTAATATCAAATCAGCTAAGAAACGCGCCGTACAGTCTGAGAAACGCCGCAAGCATAACGCAAGCCGTCGCTCAATGGTGCGTACCTTCATCAAGAAGGTAGACGCAGCTATCGCAGCTGGCGACAAAGAAGCAGCACAAAATGCATTCCTGGTAATGCAGCCACTGGTGGACCGTCAGGCAGCTAAAGGCCTGATCCACAAAAACAAAGCAGCGCGTCATAAGTCAAACCTGACTGCACGCATCAACGCAATGCAATAAGCATTTCGTTATCTGCTTGATAAAAAAACCGGCTCAGGCCGGTTTTTTTACGCCCTGCGTTCAGTGAACCGCTAGCAGGAAAACAGCGCCGAGAAGTCTTTGTTGCACACCCGCTGCACCGCCGGATGCTGGATCATGCGCTCGGCGAAGATAATGTAATACTCCTCCTGCACGCTGTCGATGCGCCCAATCTCCACCACGTTGTCATCGTTGTAGGTATCCTGCGCATACAGCGTCGGCGCCACGAAAATCGCGTTGTGGTACATGCCGAAGGCCTTCATCAGCGCCGCATCGTCGAACTCGCCCAGGATCTCCACCTGAATGCCCTGCGTATTGAACCAGTTAAGCAGCTTGCGCCCCAGCATCGAGCGGCGGCCGGGGATCAGCAACTTGCGCTGCTCCAGACAGGCCGGGAACGGCAACTCCGGCGCCGGCTGGCGGCAGAAGAAACTGATGCCGCACTCGCCCAGCTTCAGCGAGAACAGCCCTTCCTGCTGGCTGGAGTCCACCGGGCAATCCGACAGGATCATATCCAGCTTGTGCTGGCTGAGCTGCTCCAGCAGCATCTCGTGTGTCGATTCAAAACAACGCAGGTGGATCTGCTCGTTGTCCACCACCACCGCCGTTTCCAATACCTGGCTGACCAGCCGCTTCGACAGCGCATCCGCCACGCCGACGTCGAACAACAGGTTGGACTCTTTGCGGTAGTTGACGATATCCAGCATTTCCTGGCTGAGCATGAACATCTTGTCGGCATAGCGGAACACCAGCTGCCCCAGCTCCGAAGGCACCAACCCGCGCCCCTGGCGCTTGAACAGCTTGCCGTCCAACCGCTCTTCCAGCGCTTTGATCTGGCCGGTGATGGTCTGCGGCGTCAGGAACAACGCTTCAGCGGCGCCGACCACGGAACCGGCCTTGCAGACCTGCCAGAAATAGTAAAGGTGATTAAAGTTGATATGCGACATCCTCACGAGCGGCTCTCCTTAACAACGTTTCGCAGCGGCAAACGGTGTGCCGTGACGAGCGACAAACTTCCTTTCCCTGCTTCAGACAACGTATAGCCCCATTAGTCCCAACGAAGAACGGCCGAAGCTGCACATATTTTATACCGCACAGCTCCGACCAGCCATTTTATTGTGCGCCCCTGCCGGGCACCGGCAGGATTAACGCACGCGCGGCAACGCCAGACGCAGTAATCCGTACCCCGCCACCGCCGCGGCGGTGGAGCCCAACAGGATCCCCAGACGGGAATAGGTGCTGAGCGCCGCATCGGCCTCGCCGAACGCCAGCGAGGCGATGAAAATCGACATGGTGAAACCAATACCACAGAGCACCGAAACGGCAAACACCTGTTTGAAGCCGATCCCCTCAGGCAAGCGGGCAATGCCCATTTTCACCGCCAGCAGGCTGAAGAGGAAAATCCCCAGCGGCTTGCCGATAAACAGACCGGCCGCAATCCCAACCGGCAGCAGCGAGGTCAATCCCTCCAGCGATACGCCCTGCAGAGAGACCCCGGCGTTGGCGAAAGCGAACAGCGGCAGGATCATGAACGCCACCCACGGGTGCAGCTCATGCTCCAGCGTTTCCGACGGCGATAGCCCCTTCTTCACGTTCAGCGGGATCATAAAGCCGACGATCACCCCGGCCAGCGTCGCGTGCACCCCGGACTTGAGGATCGCCACCCACAACACCAGGCCGACCATCATATACAACGAGGTTTTGCCCACGCCGCGCCAGTTCATCACCGCCAGCAGCACCGTCGCCGCGGCCGCCACGCCCAGCGCGATCATCGACACTTCGTGGGTGTAGAACAGCGCGATGATGATGATCACGCCCAGGTCATCGATGATCGCCAGCGCCAACAGGAACACTTTCAGGCTGGTCGGCACGCGGTTGCCCAGCAACGCCATCACGCCCAACGCGAAGGCGATATCGGTCGCGGCCGGGATCGCCCAACCCTGGCGGGTAACTTCATCCGCGCCGTTGAACAACAGGTAAATCAGCGCCGGCGCCAGCATGCCGCCCAGTGCGGCGATCGCCGGAAACACCGCCTTGTCACGCCCGGACAGTGAGCCTTGCATCAGCTCGCGCTTGACCTCAAGCCCCACCACCAGGAAGAAGATGGCCATCAGCCCGTCGTTGATCCACAGCAGCAGCGGCTTGGCGATCTCCAGCGAAGCTACCTTCACCATCACCGGCAGGTTAAGGAATGCCTGGTAGATCCCCTGCGCCGGGCTGTTGGCCATGATCAAAGCGACGATCGCCGCCGCGATCAGGATGATGCCGCCCGCGGCTTCCTGACGTAAAAATTGACGAATGATGTTGGTCACAATACGTCTCTCCAAATCTGAGCAAGGCGTAGCGCCCTGCGAAGCACAGTCATGAAGTGAGTATAGAGGGCGTTTTAGTTCGAAAAAATAAGTTTATAAATGCTAAACAGCTCGAAAAAACCGATAAAAAGCACGAATAAGTCACATTTATATAAGGGATTAGCGGTTTGGCGCGCAAATAAAAACCCCGGGACAGAAGCCCGGGGTTCGCGCATAAGCTAACAGAAACAGAAGGTTAGCGAGTCAGATCGTCAAAGAACTTTTTCACCCCGTCGAAGAAGCTCTTCGAACGCGGGCTGTTCTTGTCGCCGGACGGGCCGCCAAGGCTCTCTTCCAGCTCACGCAACAGCTGCTTCTGCTTGTCGTTCAGATTGACCGGGGTTTCCACCACCACGCGACACAGCAGGTCGCCCTGGCTGCCGCCGCGCACCGATTTCACGCCCTTGCCGCGCATGCGGAACAGCTTGCCGGTTTGGGTCTCCGAAGGCACCTTCAGTTTCACCCGGCCATCCAGCGTCGGCACTTCAATCTCGCCGCCCAGCGCCGCCATGGCAAAGTTGATCGGCACTTCGCAGTACAGGTTGTTGCCTTCACGCTCGAAGATCGGGTGCGCCTTCACCTGCACCTGAACGTACAGATCGCCCGCCGGTGCGCCGTGCTCGCCGGCTTCGCCTTCACCCGCCAGGCGGATGCGATCGCCGGTATCCACGCCGGCCGGAATTTTCACCGACAGCGTTTTGGATTTTTCTACCCGGCCGTGGCCATGGCATTTGTTGCACGGATCTTTGATGATCTGACCGCGGCCATGGCAATGCGGACACGCCTGCTGCACGGTGAAGAAGCCCTGACGCATCTGCACCTGGCCCTGACCATGACAAGTTGGGCAGGTGACCGGCGAACTGCCCGGCTTGGCGCCGCTGCCGTGGCAGACGTCGCACTCTTCCAGCGTCGGGATGCGGATCTCTTTGGTGACGCCACGTACCGCTTCCTCGAGGGTCAGCTCCATGTTATAGCGCAGATCGGAACCGCGGCTGGCGCGCTGACGGCGGCCTCCGCCAAAGATGTCGCCAAACACGTCGCCAAAGATATCGCTGAAGTCGGCGCCGCCGCCAAAGCCGCCGCCGCCCATGCCGCCCTGTTCAAAGGCCGCGTGCCCGTACTGATCGTAAGCCGCGCGTTTCTGGTCGTCGGTCAGGACTTCGTAAGCTTCTTTAACTTCTTTAAACTTGGTTTCGGCGTCTTGCTCCTGGTTGCGGTCAGGATGGTATTTCATCGCCAGGCGTTTGTACGCCTTTTTGATCTCACGTTCATCCGCCGTCTTGCTGACGCCGAGAATCTCGTAATAGTCTTTCTTCGCCATTCTTTCGCTTACCCTTAACATGCGTGCACGGGCGCAGAGTTGCCTCGACGCCCGTGCTGGTTTCCGGGAGCGGCATCTCGGCCGCCCCGTGCCCGCTTAAGGGCGATTATTTTTTGTCTTTAACTTCTTCGAACTCGGCGTCAACCACGTCGTCTTCTTTCTGCGCCGCGTTGTCCGCGCCGGCGTCAGCACCCTGCTGAGCCTGCTGCGCCTGAGCCATTTCCAGCAGCTTGCCGGAAACCTGCACCAACGCCTGGGTCTTCGCTTCGATCTCGGCTTTGTCTTCGCCTTTCACCGCCGCTTCCAGATCTTTCAGCGCCGCTTCGATCGCCGTTTTGTCTTCCGCCGGCAGTTTGTCGCCCGCTTCTTCCAGCTGTTTGCGCGTGCCGTGGATCAGGTGATCCGCCTGGTTGCGAGTCTGTACCAGCTCTTCGAACTTGCGGTCAGCTTCAGCGTTCAGCTCGGCGTCGCGCACCATTTTCTGGATTTCGTCCTCGTTCAGGCCAGAAGACGCCTTGATGGTGATCTTCTGCTCACGACCGGTGTTCTTGTCTTTGGCAGACACGTGCAGAATGCCGTCGGCATCGATGTCGAAGGTGACTTCGATCTGCGCCATGCCGCGCGGTGCCGCCTGGATGCCGTCCAGGTTGAACTGGCCCAGAGATTTGTTATCGCTGGCGCGCTTACGCTCACCCTGCAGCACGTGGATGGTGACCGCAGACTGGTTGTCTTCCGCAGTAGAGAACACCTGGCTGTGCTTGGTCGGGATCGTGGTGTTTTTGGTGATCAGCGGCGTCATCACGCTGCCCATGGTTTCGATACCCAGCGACAGCGGGGTAACGTCCAGCAGCAGAACGTCTTTCACATCACCGGCCAACACGCCGCCCTGTACCGCAGCGCCCACGGCAACCGCTTCGTCCGGGTTCACGTCTTTACGCGGCTCTTTGCCGAAGAAGTCTGCGACTTTCTTCTGCACCATTGGCATACGGGTCTGGCCGCCCACCAGGATCACGTCCTGGATGTCGGAAACCGACAGGCCTGCGTCTTTCAGCGCCACTTTCAGCGGCTCGATGGAGCGCGCCACCAAATCTTCAACCAGCGACTCGAGTTTGGCGCGAGTCACCTTGATGTTCATGTGTTTTGGACCGGTCGCATCTGCCGTGATGTACGGCAGGTTAACGTCGGTCTGCTGAGCGGAAGACAGTTCGATCTTCGCTTTCTCGGCGGCTTCTTTCAGACGCTGCATCGCCAGCGGATCGTTGCGCAGATCGATGCCCTGATCTTTCTTGAACTCTTCCACCAGGTAGTTGATCAGACGGCTGTCGAAGTCTTCGCCGCCCAGGTGGGTGTCACCGTTGGTCGCCAGCACTTCGAAGGTTTTTTCGCCGTCAACGTCGTCGATTTCGATGATGGAGATATCGAAAGTACCGCCGCCCAGGTCATAAACCGCGATGGTGCGGTTGCCGACTTCTTTGTCCAGGCCGTAGGCCAGGGCCGCCGCGGTCGGTTCGTTGATGATGCGCTTGACTTCCAGACCCGCGATGCGGCCGGCGTCTTTAGTCGCCTGACGCTGGGCGTCGTTGAAGTAAGCCGGTACGGTGATAACCGCTTCAGTTACCGGTTCGCCCAGGTAATCTTCCGCCGTTTTCTTCATTTTCTTCAGCACTTCCGCAGAGATCTGCGGCGGAGCCATTTTCTGGCCTTTCACTTCCAGCCAGGCGTCGCCGTTGTCGGCTTCGATGATTTTGTAAGGCATGATCGCTTTGTCGCGCTGCGCTTCTTCATCCTGGAAGCGGCGGCCGATCAGGCGCTTGATGGCGAACAGGGTGTTTTCAGGGTTGGTCACTGCCTGACGCTTAGCCGGCTGGCCAACCAGAGTTTCACCGTCCTGGGTATATGCGATAATAGAAGGAGTGGTGCGGTCGCCCTCGGCGTTTTCCAGCACGCGTGCCTTGGCACCATCCATAATTGCTACGCAAGAGTTGGTAGTACCCAGGTCGATACCAATAATTTTGCCCATCTAAACGTCTCCACTAAAAAATTCATAAGTCAGTCAGGTTGCTAACCTATATGCGGGCGATTTTTTGCTTTTCAACTGCCCGATATCTCAGTGCGACCCGCGGTTAGCAGCTGCGGTTGCAAATAAGATGGGGCCATCCAGCTCGGCATCAAGGGGCAAGGCAAAAAAAATTTCTTTTTTTATCGTCATTCAGATCATTGTTTCCGGCTGCGGGGATCATTATGATGCGCGCGCTCTGATGGAAAACTTCGATTTTTTGGCCATTCAGACCATTTATGATTTTACTTCGCTGTTTCCGTTAATTTTCTGTTATCGCAGAGGACTTATGCACACCAACAAGTTGGCGAATCCCGGCCCTCTCGGCCTGATGGGCTTCGGGATGACCACCGTCTTGCTGAACCTGCACAACGCGGGCTTTTTCCCACTGAACTCCGCCATCATCAGCATGGGGATTTTCTTCGGTGGCCTGGCCCAGATCCTGGCCGGTCTGCTGGAGTACAAGAAGGGCAACACCTTCGGCATGACCGCATTCACCGCCTACGGCAGCTTCTGGCTGAGCCTGGTCGGCCTGCTGCTGCTGCCGCGTTTGGGCCTGGCGGAAGCCACCGAAGCGCACGTGTTGGGCATCTACCTGGCGCTGTGGGGCGTCTTCACCCTGTTCATGTTCTTCGGCACCCTGGGCGCCAACCGCGTGCTGCAGTTCGTGTTCGCCAGCCTGACGCTGCTGTTCGCCCTGCTGGCCGTCGGCAACATCACCGGCAACCACGCGCTGCTGACCTTCGCCGGTTATGAGGGCATCATCTGCGGCGCCAGCGCCATCTACCTGGCGATGGCCGAAGTGCTCAACGAGCAATACGGCCGCACCGTGCTGCCGATTGGCGAACCGGCCTCGGCCCGCGTCGCGGCATCGCCGGTCACGGCGTAATCGCCCGCCCCTGACGAAAAAGCCCTGCAATGCAGGGCTTTTTTTTTAGCTGTAGGAACCGGCTCGCCGCTCGCCGGCTTCGCTGTTCAGGTCGCGATGCAGGTAGACACCGAGCAGCAGCCCGATAAGCGACAGCGCCAGCACATAGTAAGCGGGCGCTAACGGGGTTAATTTCATGATCAGCGTCACAAAAATAGGGGTTAAACCGCCAAAAATAGCGTACGAGACGTTATATGAGAACGAGATGCCGGTAAACCGCACTTCCGCCGGGAAGGCCCGCACCATCACGTACGGCACGGCCCCCACCACGCCTACGCTGAAACCCACCAACGCATAGCAGGCGAACAGCATTTCCGGGCGCACGCCCACCGTCTGATAGAACAGCCAGCTGCAGCCGGCCAGCAGCAAACTGCCGACCACCAGCGTTTTGCTGGCGCCGAAGCGATCGGCCGACAAACCGGCGACGATGCAGCCGGCGATCAGCATGATGGTGGCGATGCTGTTGGCCTGCAGCGTCAGGGCCGGCGCAATGCCGAACTGTTTTTGCAGATAGGTCGGGGTCATCAGGATCACCACCACGATACCGGCGGAGAGCAGCCAGGTCAGCAGCATCGACACCGCCACTTCCCGTTTGTGGTTGAGCACCACCGATTTCAGCGGCAGCTCCTCGGCCAGCGCTTTGCGCGCCTGCATCTCGATGAAGATCGGCGTTTCCTGCAGCCAGCGGCGCAGGTACATCGCCACCAGGCCGAACATGCCGCCCAGCAGGAATGGAATACGCCAGCCGCCGCCGGCAATGCTCTGCGGGCTAAGCGTGGTGTTGATCACCGTCGCCACCACCGATCCCAGCAGGATACCCACCGTCAGCCCGGCGGTCAGCGTGCCGCAGGCGAAACCGATGCGCCGGCGCGGCACGTGTTCGGCGACGAAGACCCAGGCGCCCGGCACCTCACCGCCGATCGCCGCCCCCTGCAGCACGCGCATCAGCAGCAGCAACAGCGGCGCGGCGATGCCGATGCTGGCGTAGGTCGGCAGCAGGCCCATCGCCAGCGTCGGCAACGCCATCAGCAGAATGCTCAGGGTAAACATCTTTTTGCGGCCGACCAGATCGCCGAAGTGCGCCATCACGATGCCGCCCAGCGGGCGGGCCAGATAGCCGGCGGCGAAAATGCCGAAGGTTTGCACCAGCCGCAGCCATTCCGGCATGTCCGCCGGGAAGAACAGGTCGCCGACCACGGCGGCGAAGAATACGAAGATAATGAAGTCGTAAAACTCCAACGCGCCGCCCAACGCGGCCAACGTCAGCGTTTTGTAGTCTTGCCGGTTCAGCCGGCGATTAGTGTCGTGAGGCATAGGGCACCGTCGGTAAAGGCTGTAAAAATAAAAGCCGCAGGCTTTCTGTAAAAGAATCCTTACTATAGCGGCAAATTATTTTCACACCAAACGGGCTGAAGCCGATCTCGCAGATTGCTGAAATTTAGAGGTTTATCTCGCGACGCGCGCTCTTTGGCCGAAATGCTGCTACCACTGCGGCATGCGTTTCGACATAAGGCCCGTCGAGCAGCTGAATGCAATAAGGCACGCTGGCGAAGATGCCGTGCACCACCGCATTGCCCTGCTCGTCCTTCACCCCTTCCAGCGTTTCCTTGATCGACTTTGGCTGGCCGGGCAGATTGATGATCAGCGCCTGCTTGCGGATCGCCCCCACCTGGCGAGAAAGAATTGCCGTTGGCACATAGTGTAGGCTGATCTGGCGCATTTGCTCGCCGAAGCCGGGCATCACGCGATCGGCGATCGCCAGCGTGGCGTCGGGGGTGACGTCGCGACGCGCCGGCCCGGTGCCGCCGGTGGTCAGCACCAGATGGCAGCCCATTTCGTCCACCAGCTCACACAGCGTTTGTTCAATTTGCGTCTGCTCATCGGGGATCAGCCGGGTTTCCAGCTTGAACGGCGTCGCCAGCGCGCCGGCCAGCCACTCCTCCAGCGCCGGAATGCCTTTATCCTGGTATACGCCGCCGGAAGCGCGGTCAGAAACGGAAACCAAACCAATACGTAAAATATCCATGCGTAACCTCTACAGCCTGATGGGGTCCGAACGGGTTCGTCTCCCGTTCTGTTGTCATTGCCGAGAGTATAAGGGCTTCCCCCGCCGGCGGGAGCGTCGGGCATAAAAAAAGGTGGCCTGAGCCACCTTTTTACTGCGCGATCTGCGGGAATTACAGCAGGTCGGCGATCATTTTTTCCAGTTTGCCCTGGTCTACGGCGAACTTGCGGATGCCGTCGGTCAGTTTCTCGACCGCCATCGGATCCTGGTTGTGCTGCCAGTAGAACTCAGGTTCGGTCAGTGCGGCAGGACGCGCCTTCACTTCACCGGTGTAAGACAGTTTGCGCTCCAGCGCGCCTTCGCTCTCCGCCAGCTCTTTCAGCAGCGCAGGGGCGATGGTCAGGCGGTCGCAGCCGGCCAGCTCGATGATTTCGCCAACGTTGCGGAAGCTGGCGCCCATCACTACGGTGTTGTAACCGTGTTGTTTGTAGTACTGGTAAATCTCGGTCACGGAGATCACGCCCGGATCTTCGTGCGGCGCGAACTCTTTCTTGTCGCCGTTGGCTTTGTACCAATCGAGGATACGGCCGACGAACGGCGAGATCAGGTAAACGCCGGCTTCGGCGCAGGCGCGAGCCTGAGCGAAGGAGAACAACAGCGTCAGGTTACAGTTGATGCCTTCTTTCTCCAGCTGCTCCGCCGCGCGGATGCCCTGCCAGGTCGAGGCCAGTTTGATCAGAATGCGATCGTTGCTGATGCCGGCTTCGTTGTACAGCTTGATCAGGCGCTTGGCCTTGGCCACGCTGGCGACGGTGTCGTAAGACAGACGCGCGTCAACCTCGGTGGAAATGCGGCCCGGAACCAGTTTGAGGATCTCCAGACCGATGTTGACCGCCAGCTTGTCGGCGGCGTCGGCGATCTGCTGCTCGCGATCGCTGCTCTGGCCGCGCGCCCAGGCGATGGCTTCGTCAATCAGTTTGCGGTATTCAGGAATTTGGGCTGCATTGAGGATCAGCGAAGGGTTGGTTGTGGCGTCCTGCGGTTGATACAGCTTCATTGCCGCGATATCACCCGTATCTGCAACCACTGTAGTCAGCTGGCGCAGGGAAGTTAATTTGTCGGTCATGTTGGCATTATCTCATCGTTTGTGCATGAACTTTTGGCATTGTTCAACCATGCCCTGCCCTGATAATAACATGCGCCAAGCCCGGTGCAAGGCTGGAAAACCGCGGCGCGCAAGCATCTGTTTTATCCTTGGGCGAGCAACCGTTTACGCCGATATCTTTCGCCATTACCGAGCGGATGGAAAGGCAATAACGTGCTATCGCCCGAATAAATTATGTTAAATTCGAAAAAATTGATGCAATTCGTCCGCCAATCTGCGAAAAATCTTAATCGCCTGAAGCCGGACCGATTCCAGCTAAGCTCTTGTAAAAAATAGGCCAATATTTCTCACCTGCGGTGGATGCTGCCAGGTGCGCATGACATTTCGATAAGGAGGAGGGATCCCTTGACGGACCTGATGAATTTTATAAACAACATTTTGTGGGGGTCGGTGCTGATTTATCTGCTGCTCGGCACCGGCATTTACTTCACGCTGCGCACCCGTTTTATCCAGCTCCGCCACTTTAGCCACATGTTCTCGGTGTTGAAAAACAGCAATAAAAGCGACAGCGCCGGCATCTCCTCTTTCCAGGCGCTGTGTACCACGCTGGCGGCGCGCGTCGGCACCGGCAACCTGACCGGCGTCGCCATTGCCCTCACCGCCGGCGGCCCCGGCGCCATCTTCTGGATGTGGGTGGTGGCGTTTATCGGCATGGCCACGTCATTTGTGGAAAGCTCGCTGGCTCAGCTCTACAAAACCAAAGACGACAACGGCAACTACCGCGGCGGCCCGGCCTATTACATGGAAAAGGGACTCGGCATGCGCTGGATGGGCGTGCTGTTCTCCATTTTCCTGATCATCGCTTTCGGCCTGGTGTTCAACGCCGTACAGGCCAACTCCATCGCGCAGGCCTCCGCCGTCGCCTTCCATTTACAGCCGCTGCACGTCGGTATTGGCCTGGTGCTGCTGAGCGGCGTGGTGATCTTCGGCGGCATCCGCTCCATCGCCAAAGTGGCCGAGCTGGTGGTGCCGCTGATGGCCGGCGCCTACCTGCTGCTGGCTCTCTGGGTGATTGGCCATAACATCGAGCACATGCCGGCGATCCTGACGCTGATCTTCAAAAGCGCCTTTGGTCTGCAGGAAGCCGCGGCCGGCGCCGTCGGTTACGGTATCTCCCAGGCGATGACCCAGGGCGTGCAGCGCGGCCTGTTCTCCAATGAAGCCGGCATGGGATCGGCGCCCAACGCGGCGGCGTCCGCCTCGCCTTATCCGCCGCATCCCGCTTCACAGGGCTACGTGCAGATGCTCGGGGTATTTATCGACACCATCGTCATCTGCAGCGCCACCGCGGCGATCATCCTCTCTTCCGGCATTCTCGATCAGCCGACCGACAGCATCAGCGGCATCGATCTGACCCAGCGCGCGCTGTCGACCGCCGTCGGCAGTTGGGGGACTCCGTTCGTCGCCATCGCCATCTTCTTCTTCGCCTTTACGTCGATCATCGCCAACTACGCCTATGCCGAGAGCAACCTGGTGTTCCTCGAGCACAACCACCCAGGCGGCCTGTTGATTTTCCGCTGCGTGGCGCTGGGCATGGTGATGTTCGGCGCGCTGGCGGAGCTGCCGCTGGTGTGGAAAATGGCGGATACCTCCATGGCGCTGATGGCGATCACCAACCTGACGGCTATCTTGCTGCTGTCGCGGGTCGCGCTGAAGCTGGCCGACGACTACCATCGCCAGCGCCGCCTGGGCAAGCTGCCGACCTTCGACGCCAACCGTTACCCGGAGCTGAAATCGCAGCTGGAGCCGGGCGTGTGGGACGACAAGCAGCCGCCGCGCTGAGTATTCCGGGGCGCGTGCGATGCGCGCCCCGCCTATTGGACCGATAGCCCCTTTTTCCCGCGCTTTTTGCTACAGTATGCGCACTTGGATAAACAGGATCTGGCCATGCTCGTTATTATTTCACCTGCAAAAACGCTCGATTACGACAGCCCGCTGGCGACAAAACGCTTCACGCAGCCCGAACTGCTGAACAAGTCTAAGCAGCTTATCAACATTTGCCGCGAGCTGACGCCGGCGCAAATCGCCAGCCTGATGAGCATCAGCGACAAGCTGGCCGGGCTGAACGCCGCGCGCTTTAGCGAATGGCAACCGACATTTACCCCGGACAACGCCCGTCAGGCGCTGCTGGCGTTCAAGGGCGACGTATATACCGGCCTGCAGGCGCAGGACTTCAACGAAGCCGATTTCGACTTCGCCCAGCAGCATCTGCGCATGCTGTCCGGCCTGTATGGCGTACTGCGCCCGCTCGATCTGATGATGCCGTACCGGCTGGAGATGGGCATCAAGCTGGAAAACCCGAAGGGCAAAGATCTGTACAGCTTCTGGGGCGATCAGATCACCAAAAAGCTCAACGAAGCGCTGGAGCAACAGGGCGACGACGTGGTGGTCAACCTGGCGTCAGACGAGTATTTCAAAGCGGTGAAGCCGGCCAAGCTGCACGGCTCGCTGATCAAACCGGTGTTCCTCGACGAGAAGAACGGCAAGTTCAAGGTCATCAGCTTCTACGCCAAGAAAGCGCGCGGGTTGATGAGCCGCTTTATCATCAAAAACCGCCTGACGCGCAGCGAGCAGCTGGCGGACTTCAACCTGGAAGGCTACGCCTTCGACGAAGCCGCCTCGCAAGGCAATGAACTGGTGTTCAAACGCCCGGAGCAGGCATAAAAAAAAGCCGTCGCAAGACGGCTTTTCGCATTTTACCCTGCCGAACTTCAGGCCGGCAGCCCCATCAGGAACTTGCGCAGCTCGCCGAAGTTGGCCGGCAGCGTGTGCGACAGCAGCGGCAGCTCAGCCCGCAGCGCCAGCGCTTTCGGCAACGGCAGCTCCTGGCCGAGTATCGCTTCCACACTCTCTTTAAACTTGGCCGGATGCGCGGTGCCGAGGAACAGGCCGAACTCCCCTTCCTGCAATTGGTCACGCAGCGCACGGTAGGCGATGGCCGCGTGCGGTTCGGAGATATAGCCCAGCTCGGCCAGCTCACGCATCGTGTCTTTGGTGGTCTCGTCGCTGACCGCCGCGTGACCCAGCTCCTTCAACTGCCAGACCTTGCGACGGAACAGCTCTTCCACGCGCGGCCAGTTGTTCGGCTGGCTGACGTCCATGGCGTTGGACAGCGTCGCGACCGTAGCGTGCGGCTGCCACTGGCCGCTGGTCAGGAAGCGCGGCACGGTGTCGTTGGCGTTGGTGGCGGCGATGAAGCGCTTTACCGGCAGGCCCAGCGATTTGGCCAGCAGCCCGGCGGTCAGATCGCCGAAGTTGCCGCTCGGCACCGAAATCACCAGTTGATTGCGCGCTTCCTGCGGCAGCTGCGCCACCGCTTCGAAGTAGTAGCAAATCTGCGCCAGTAAACGGCTGATGTTAATCGAGTTGGCCGAGTTCAGGTGCAGCGCGTCTTTCAATTCCTGATCGTCGAACGCCTGCTTCACCAGCGCCTGACAAGCATCGAAGTCGCCGTCGATCGCCACGGTGTGAATGTTGCCGCCCAGGGTGCAGAACAGCTTTTCCTGCAGCGGGCTGATTTTGCCCTGCGGATACAGGATCACCACCCGCACGTTTTTCAGGCCGTAGAAGGCGTGCGCCACGGCGGCGCCGGTGTCGCCGGAGGTGGCGGTCAGAATGGTCACCGGCTGCTCGCCGGCCACTTCCGCCAGCATCTGCGCCATAAAGCGGCCGCCGAAGTCTTTGAACGCCAGCGTCGGGCCGTGGAACAGCTCCAGGCAGGAGACGTCATCGGTCACTTTCGCCACCGGCGCCGGGAACTCAAAGGCGGCCTGCACGCGTTTCTTCAGCGCCGCTTCCGGCACCTCTTCGCCGATAAAGGCCGACAGAATGCGGCTGCTGCGGGTGACAAAATCCTGCTCCAGCAGGTGGTCGATTTCGGTCAGTTCGAACTCCGGCAGCTCCAACGGGAAGAACAGCCCCTGTTGCTTGCCCAGGCCTTGTTTGATCGCCTGCGCGAAGCTGACCTGCTCGTTGTGATCCTTAAGGTTGTACAGTTTCATGCGTTATCCCAGTAGTCGAGCGCCTGCGGTATCCAGACGGCAAATATGAACAAAACCTTCGTCGTTTTGCAGATAGTGTTGTTGCAGCCAGGCGGCCATGCGTTGCGCGGTGGCGCCGTCGTTGCAGACGGCGAACAGCGTCGGGCCAGAGCCGGAGATGCCGCAGGCCAACGCACCGATCTCCTGCGCCGCCTTGCGCGCTTCGGCGAAGCCCGGCAGCAGCCGGGTGCGGTACGGTTCGGCGATCACGTCCTGCATCAATTTGGCGGCCAGCTGCGGCTGCCGGGTATGGCAGGCGTGAATAAAGCCGGCCAGATAGCGGCCATGGCTGATGCAATCCTGACGACGGTATTGCGCGGGTAAAATGGCGCGCGCTTCGGCGGTGGACACTTTGATGCCCGGATAGGCCATAACCCACAGCCAATCGTCAAAGCACGGCACCTCCTGGCTGATAATGCCTTCTTCTTCCAGCATCAGCTGCAGGCCGCCCAGATAGCAAGGCGCCACGTTGTCGTAATGCACGCTGCCGGAAATGCGCCCTTCCAGCTCGCCCATCAGGCCGAGCAGCGTCGTCTTATCCAACGGACGATCGCAGAATTCGTTCATCGCCATCAGCCCGGCGACCACCGAACAGGCGCTGGAACCCAGCCCCGATCCGATCGGCATGTTCTTTTCCAAACGCATCGCCACCGGCACTTCGCGGCCGATCTCCTGGCAGAAGCGCTCCCAGCATTGATAAACGATGTTCTCTTTCGGCTCGGCCGGCAGCTTGCTGACGAAGCGCCCGGCATTCTGCAAACTGAACGTCTCGGCGGCTTCGACGCTGACGCAGTCGCCCAGCAGCGTGCCGTCGATCGGCGAAACCGCCGCGCCCAGCACGTCGAAACCGACGCTGACGTTGCCGATCGAGGCCGGTGCATACACCTTAACCATATTAAACTCCCAACTTCCATGACAGTGTGCGCAGCAGATCGGCGAATACGCCCGCTGCGGTCACATCGTTACCGGCGCCGTAGCCGCGCAGCACCAGCGGCAGCGGCTGATAGTAGCGGCTGTAGAAGGCCAGCGCGTTCTCGCCGTTCTTCACTTTATACAACGGATCGTTGCCGTCCACCGCCTCAATGCGCACCTTGCAGCGCCCTTCGTCGATCAGGCCGACATAGCGCAGCACCTTGCCTTGCTCGGCGGCGTTGGCCACGTTGCGCGCGAACTCTTTATCCAGCTCCGGCAACCGCGCCAGGAAGGTGTCCACGTCGCCCGACGCGTCGAAGGATGGCGGCAGCACCGGCTCGACCTCGATATCGCTCAGTTCCAGTTTATAACCGGCCTCGCGCGCCAGGATCAGCAGCTTGCGCGCCACGTCCATCCCGGACAGATCGTCGCGGGGATCCGGCTCGGTGTAGCCGTTGGCCCGAGCCTGCAGGGTCGCCGCCGACAGCGACAGCCCTTCGTCCAGCTTGCCGAAGATAAAGGACAGCGAGCCGGACAGGATGCCGGAGAAACGCACCAGTTCATCGCCGGCGTTCAGCAGGTTTTGCAGGTTCTCAATCACCGGCAAACCGGCGCCGACGTTGGTGTCGTACAGGAACTTGCGGTGCGAACCGGCGGCGGCCGCGCGCAGCTGCTGATAATAGTTCATCGACGAGGTGTTGGCCTTTTTGTTCGGCGTCACCACGTGGAAACCGTCCGCCAGGAAGTCCACGTACTGATCGGCCACCGCCTGACTGGAGGTACAGTCGACGATCACCGGGTTCAGCAGGTGATATTCCTTCACCAGCCGGATCAGACGGCCGAGATTGAACGGCTCCTGCGCGCCGGCCAGCGCGTCGCGCCAGCTGTCGAGCGCGATGCCGTGCACGTTGGTCAGCATCACGCGCGAGTTGGCGATGCCGCACACCCGCAGATCGATATGTTTTTGCTTCAGCCACGGCTGCTGACGATAGATCTGCTCGATCAACGCCCCGCCAACGCCGCCGACGCCGATGACGAACACTTCGATCACCTGATCGGTGTTGAACAGCATCTGGTGGCTGACGCGCACGCCGGTGGTGGCGGAATCATTGCTGACCACCACCGAAATGGAACGCTCCGAAGACCCTTGGGCGATGGCGACGATATTGATGTTGGCGCGCGCCAGCGCGGAGAAGAAGCGTGCCGAAATGCCGCGCAGGGTGCGCATGCCGTCGCCGACCACCGAGATGATCGCCAGGCGTTCCATCACGTCCAGCGGATCCAGCACGCCGTCTTTCAGCTCCAGATAGAACTCCTCTTCCAGCGCGCGACGAGCGCGCTGCAGTTCACCCTGCGGCACGCAGAAGCTGATGCTGTATTCGGAAGAGGATTGGGTGATCAGCACCACCGAAATGCCGGCGCGCGACATCACGGCGAAGACCCGTGCGGCCATGCCGACCATGCCTTTCATGCCCGGGCCGGAGACGTTGATCATCGCCATGTTGTTCAGGTTGGTGATGCCCTTCACCGGCATATCGGCATCGGTGCTGTCTTTGCCGATCAGCGTGCCGGGGGCCTGCGGGTTGGAGGTGTTTTTAATCAGGCAAGGGATTTGGAACTGGGCAATCGGAGTGATGGTGCGGGGGTGTAACACTTTGGCGCCGAAATAGGAAAGCTCCATCGCTTCCTGGTACGACATCGATTTCAGTAACCTGGCGTCCGGCACGGTGCGCGGATCGCAGGTATAAACGCCGTCGACGTCGGTCCAGATCTCGCAACAGTCGGCGCGCAGGCAGGCGGCCAGCACCGCGGCGGAATAGTCGGAGCCGTTGCGGCCCAGCACCACCAGCTCGCCCTTGTCATTACCGGCGGTGAAACCGGCCATCAGCACGATGTGATCGGCCGGGATCGCCGCGGCGGCGATGCGCAGCGTAGACTCGGCGATGTCCACGGTGGACTCCAGGTAGTGGCCCTGCGCCAGCAGTTTCTCCACCGGGTTGATCACCGTGACCGGATAACCCTTGGCGCGGAACACCCCTTCCATGATGGCGATGGAGAGCTTTTCGCCACGGCAGATGATCGCCGCGTTCACGCTGTCCGGGCACTGCCCCAGTAGCGAGACGCCATGCAGCACCTGTTTGAGCTGCGCGAATTCCTGATCGACCACGCCTTTCAAACGATCGTATTCAAAGCCCGGCAGCGCCTGCGCCAGCCCGCTCAGCAGGTCGGCAAAGATCCGCTCGGCGTCGCTCATATTCGGCAGAATGTCCTGGCCCGCCACCGTTTTGTCGATCATCGCCACCAGATGGTTGGTGATCTTTGCGGGGGCGGACAAGACCGTGGCTACCTGTCCCTGACGCGCGTTACTCTCCATGATGTCGGCGACGCGCAGAAAACGTTCCGCATTCGCTACCGAGGTTCCGCCAAATTTCAGCACTCGCATTTGTGATCTCTCCGAATTTAAGCCGAAAAAAAAGCCCGCACTGATTAGGTGCGGGCTTTTTTCTGTGTTTCCTGTGCGCGTCAGCCCGCCCCGTTACCTGTGGTATCGGTGGTGGTAATAATTGTGGTAGTCAGGCTGATATTGCGCATGTTGTCTGTCTGTCTCATGAAATACTCTGTCCCCTCTATTGGTTAAAGCAATCGCTATCCCAAGTCAAACGATTTCTTTTTTTTGCTTATTTTCCGTTCAGCGGCGGTAATGCGCGATGCAACAGGTGAAAAGCGAAATGACAGAACAAAAAAACAACCTAAAGCCGGTTTAATAGTGGATCACACTGAGTAACCGCCTGCTGGAGCCGCTATCACTTGGCGAGTTTTTTTTCGATGTCGTGCAGCAGCGTATGCAGCATCGCCGTATCTCGCTGCGGCAACGCACCGAGGCGCTGGTGCAGCCAGTCGCGCAATTTTTGGTCATCGCCGACCTCCAGGGCATCCAACAAAGCATCGGCGCGGCGGCGCAACGCCCTGAGTTGCCCTTCAGGCGCCGCAGCCTCCTGCGGCGCGGCGTTGACGCCCATCAGGCTCGCCAACTGGTAGCAGTACACCATCACCGCCTGGCCCAGGTTGAGCGACGGATAGTCCGCCTGCATCGGCACGCCGGTCAGCAAATCCGCCAGCGCCAGCTCTTCGTTGGTCAGGCCGGAATCTTCGCGGCCGAATACCAGCGCGGCCTGGCCGACCCACTGCTTACGCTCACTCAGCTGTTCCAGCAGCTCAGGCGGCGTGCAGTAGTAGTGAAAACGCGCGCGACTGCGGGCGGTGGTGGCGACGGTGAAATCCACATCCGCCAGCGCCTGTTCCAGCGTGGCGAACGTTTGCACGCCGTCGAGGATCTCGCCGGCCCCATGTGCCACCCAGCGCGCCGCCGGCTGCAGATGCGCCTCGCTGTCGACGATGCGCAACGAAGCGAAACCCATGGTTTTCATCGCGCGCGCCGCCGCGCCGACGTTTTCCGGCCGCGCCGGAGCCACTAGAACAATATGAAGCTGCATCACTCTTCCACCGAAGGCGGGCCTGCGTTTTTGACGATAGCGCAGCGCCCGCATGTATTTACAATTGCGTAACAATAAACGCGTTAATAGCAACAAACAAGATTAAACGGCTCGTTGAGCTAATAAACCTGTCGTAATAGTCATTATTCATGCTTATGTTTTACTGCATTTATTTATCAATGAGTTAAAACAACGCAATGATCAATAAGCGAATAATTGTATCCTATCGGGCCGGATAATGCTGAATCGTTCACAGAATTTGAGGTTCTGTGACTTAAACTGGCATTTCTGTAAGTGTTTTTCACAAATCTGTTAACGTGCTACAATTGAATTTGATATATGTCAACAAAGCGTAGTTTTGTTGGGTGATGAATTCGGCACGCGCTGTTATATTGCTGTTAATGGGGTTAGGATATGCGCCGTTTTGGCACCCAAGGGGTTGTAGGGAACGGCATCCCCACCAGGCTAGCGATCTTGTTGACATGAGATGGAAAGTGCATCAAGAACGAGTTTACGTACTTTAGTCATTTGCTGAGAGGGAACGTGGCGCTATCTCTGCCCTCCTCTAAGAAAACAGAGACTTCTGTACTTCCTATTTTCTATTTTGTTGGCAATTTTAGGTAGCAAATATGCAGACCCCGCACATTCTGATTGTCGAAGACGAGTTAGTCACTCGTAACACCCTGAAGAGCATTTTCGAGGCGGAAGGCTACATTGTTCATGAAGCCAATGATGGTGCAGAGATGCACAATATCCTGTCTGAAAATGATATCAATCTGGTCATCATGGACATCAATCTGCCAGGCAAAAACGGCCTGCTGTTGGCGCGCGAACTGCGTGAACAGGCCAGCGTCGCCTTGATGTTCCTGACCGGCCGCGATAACGAGGTGGATAAAATCCTCGGCCTGGAAATCGGCGCCGACGATTACATCACCAAACCGTTCAACCCGCGTGAGCTGACCATCCGCGCGCGCAACCTGCTGTCGCGCACCATGAATCTGGGCAGCCTCGGCGAAGAGCGCCGCCTGGTCGAGAGCTACAAGTTCAACGGGTGGGAGCTGGACATCAACAGCCGCTCTTTGATCAGCCCGGCCGGCGAACAGTACAAGCTGCCGCGCAGCGAATTCCGCGCCATGCTGCACTTCTGCGAAAACCCGGGCAAGATCCAGTCCCGCGGCGAACTGCTGAAGAAGATGACCGGCCGCGAGCTGAAACCGCATGACCGCACCGTGGACGTCACCATCCGTCGCATTCGCAAGCACTTCGAATCGACGCCGGACACGCCGGAAATCATCGCCACCATCCACGGCGAAGGCTACCGCTTCTGCGGCGATCTGGAAGAGTAATTCCAGCCTGCCGTCATGAAAACGGGGTTCAGCATGCTGAACCCCGTTTTTTTATTTTGCCTCAGCCCACGGCATGATCGGCACCGCGCTCAGCGCATTCTTCGGCGAGCCGTCGATCACCTTGTCGGAGTAGCTCAGGTAGATCAGCGAATTGCGTTTGGCGTCGTAGAAGCGCACCACCTGCAGCTTCTTGAACACCAGCGACGTGCGTTTCTGGAACACCACATCGCCTTCCGCCTTGCCGTTTTTGATCTTGTCACTCAGCTCGATAGGCCCGACCTGCTGGCAGGAAATGGCCGCGTCGGCGGTATCTTCCGCCAGGCCCAGCCCGCCTTTGATGCCGCCGGTTTTGGCGCGGCTGATATAACAAGTTACATTTTTAACATCCGGATCGTCGAACGCTTCGACCACGATTTTGTGGTCCGGCCCCAACAATTTAAACACCGTATCAACGGAACCCACTTGCTCCGCCTGTGCGCTTCCCACGGTTGCGCAAACCAAACCGAATAAAAATATCCAGCTTTTTTTCATTTACTTAACTCCGATATAACCTTGCCGCGAAAATGGGCTCGGCGATCACAATTATTTATGTCTAAGCTCACGGAATTGGGTTTTTACGGGTCCGCACCGTCCGTTTTAGCACAGAGCGTGACAAAAATCTTTGAGAGTCGCGGAGGAAAAAAATTGCTATGATGCGGCGTCGTTATTTCTTTGCGCCCACTACGGTGTACCCCAATCCAACTCTGGCGCGGCATGCGCAGCAGAGGCAAAGAGTGCAACCCATAATGGCTCATGGATCGGTCTGATAGCGCAGCACCAGCGTGACGAATCAACAGTTCGGGTTCCTACCCCCAAGCTTTACGAGGAAGTTCTATGGATCAAGCCGGTATCATTCGTGATCTGCTTAGCTGGCTGGAAAGCCATTTGGACCAACCCTTGTCGCTGGATAACGTGGCGGCCAAGGCTGGCTACTCCAAATGGCACCTGCAACGGATGTTCAAAGATATTACCGGTAATGCCATCGGTGCTTACATCCGGGCAAGAAGGCTGTCCAAGGCCGCCGTCGCGCTGCGCCTGACCAGCCGGCCGATTTTGGATATCGCTCTGCAATATCGCTTCGACTCGCAGCAGACCTTCACGCGCGCCTTCAAGAAACAGTTTGCGCAAACGCCGGCGCTGTACCGCCGCGCCGAAGACTGGAACGCGTTCGGCATCTGCCCGCCGATCCGTCTGGGGGCCTTCACTCTGCCGCAGCCCGAGTTCCTCTCGTTGCCGGATAAGCATCTGGTCGGCCTGACCCAAAGCTACTCCTGCACGCTGGAACAGATCACCACCGTGCGCACCGAGCTGCGCTCGCAGTTCTGGCGCCAGTTCCTCGGCGAAGTCGAAACCTTGCCGCCGGTGCTGTACGGGTTGCACCACTCGCGTCCGAGCCAGGAGAAGGACGACGAACAGGAAGTGCTGTACACCACGGCGCTGGAGCCGGATCAGGTGCCTGATAAAGTGCAGGAAGTTCAACCGCTGGTGCTGCCGGGCGGCGAATTTGCAATGTTCAGCTATGAAGGGCCCATCGGAGGCCTGCAGGACTTTATCCTGACGGTCTACGGCACTTGCCTGCCGGAGCTCAAACTGACGCGCCGCAAAGGACACGACATCGAGCGCTTCTACCCGAAAGGCGAGCGCCGTCCGCATCAGGCGCCTACCGAGATCAAGTGCGATTACCTGATCCCGATTCGACGTTAACGCTGCAGTTCGTCCAACGCGGGCATGTCCAGATGCGTGACATCGCCCGCCGTTTCGACGATCCAGCCGGAAGCCAGCCACGGGCTCTGCTGGTGATCGACGCGCGACAGTGAGCAGTTGCGCAAGCGCAGGCGACGTTCCGCATAGGCCGGCAGCCCGAGCACCGTACTGATCAAACACCCCAACGCGATGCCATGGCTGACGAGCAGCGGCTTGCTGCCCTCCGGCAGCATCAGGCAGCTCTCCAGCGCAGCGCGCATGCGCTCGCCCAGCTCCTCCATGGATTCGCCTTGAGGGATACGGCCGTCAGGAGTACCATCGACCATCTGTTTGCGCCACTGTTCTTCCTGCGGCGTCAAACTGTCGATCAGGCGTTCTTCCAGAACCCCCATGTGCAGCTCACGCAAACGCGGATCGCCAATCACTTCGCAGCCACAGGCTTCGGCGATGATCTGCGCGGTGCGGCGCGTGCGCCCCAGGTCGCTGGTAATGATATGCGTAATGCCTTCTTTGCTGACGCGCCTGGCGACCAGACGGGCCTGGTGTTCCCCCATGGCGGTTAACGGGCTGTCGGACTGACCCTGGATGCGGCGAGCCGCGTTCCATTCCGTTTCGCCGTGGCGAACGAGGTATACCTGTAACATTTTTGTTTTCCGTTATACTGCGTGAAATTTGCGTTTATCCCCGGCCCGGCGGCGCTTTTGCCGCTGCCCGGCGTATCGGCCAGAAGGATATCAAACCCGTTATGTACCATGTTGTCGCTGCAACTACCAACCCGGCAAAGATCAAGGCTATTCAATTGGCCTTCGATGACGTCTTCGGCGCAGGCCAATACCGCATTGAACCCGTCGACGTCGCCAGCGGCGTTTCGCTGCAGCCGATAGGCAATCACGAAACGCGCACCGGTGCGCGTCAACGCGTGATGGAAGCGCGCCAGGTCAGGCCCGAGGCCGATTTTTGGGTCGGCGTGGAAGCCGGGATTGAAGAGAATATGACCTTCGCCTGGATGACCATCGAGAACCCGTCCATCCGCGGTGAATCCCGCTCGGCGAGCCTGATGCTGCCGGAAGTCATCTTACAAGGTATTCGCGAAGGCCGCGAATTGGGCAGCGAAATGGCGACGATCACCGGCAACGCCGAGGTGAAGCGCCAGGGCGGCGCCATCGGCGTCTTCACCGACGGCCGGCTGAGCCGCACCAGCGTTTATCATCAGGCGCTGCTGCTGGCGCTGGTGCCGTTCCACAACGCCATCTATCAGCAATAACGCAGAGTCTGCTAGGGCGCGTCGTGCAGCAGCTGCTGCTCAAGCCACTGTTTCAGCGCGGGTGAAGCCGCTTTCAGGCTGTTAGAACCGCGGGTGATGGTGGCGATCCCCGCGCCCAGTTCATTTTTCAGCTCGCGCTGGCTCATCTCGCCGCGCATCAGTTCCTGAATGATCCGCACCCGGGTGCCCAGCGCGGTGCGCTCGTCCGGCGTCAGCATCAATTGCAACAGCGGTTGATGCAGTTCTTGCGCAAACGAATTCTGCAGCAGCGCGACGAAGCGCAGCCAATCCTCATTGCCTTGTTCTGAAAGAGCGGGGTCGTTTAACGATAATTGCGTCATGGCAGCCACCATACTATTTAACTAGTACAGCAGCATACCATAGGGCCGTCAAAATCAATAACGTCTCTGCCACTCGGCGTCGGTCAGCACCTTGGCTGGCCGGTGCGTCAGATAGCGGTAAAACGCATCGTAAGCCAGCACGTTCTTGACGTAGCCGCGGGTTTCCGAGAACGGAATGCTTTCGATGAACGCTACCGGATCGATCCGCCCCGCGCTGTTGCCCAGCCAGGTGTTCACTCGCGACGGGCCGGCGTTATAAGCGGCGCTCGACAGAATGCGGTTGCGGCCGAACTGCTGATAGACCGACTCCAGATAGCTGGTGCCGATGGTGATGTTGGTCTGCGGATCGAACAATTGGCTCGGCCCGACATAGCCGGGAATATTGTACATCTGCACCGTATGCTGCGCGGTGCGCGGCATGACCTGCATCAGGCCGGAGGCGCCGACCGGCGACTGCGCCTTCGGATTCCAGGCGCTCTCCTGACGCGCGATCGCCATCGCATAGCTGCTGGTGATCCCCTTGTCATCGGTGGCGCGGCGGAACTCCTGCGGCCAGGCGACCGGGAAACGCTCTTCCAGATGATCCCACAGCTTGCCGACGATGGTCGCCTGCACGCTCAGATCGGCCCATTTTTGCTCAAAGGCGTAACGCGCCAGCGCCTCTTGTTCAGGCCGGCTGCGGCTGGCGACATAGGAACCCCACTCGCTGCGGGCCAGGTTGTCCATATTCCAGTACATCAGCTCGCGCACTCGGGCCACTTCCGGCCCGTCGGTCAGCGACGCGCGCGGCTTGGCCGCCACCGCCACCATCACCGGATAGGTTGCGTTCAGCTTCTGCGCCGCCACCATCGGATAGAAGCCGCGTTCGGTCATCAGGTTGCGCAACATCTCCTCGCCTTCGGCGCGTTTGCCTTCGTCCATCAGCTGACTGGCGCGCCAGTAGCGCCACTCATCCTTGTTGCGCGACTCTTCCGGCAAGCGAGCCAGCCAGGTCGCGACGCCCTGCCGATCGCCGTTGCCCAGCGCCATGCGCACCCGACGCTCCAGCAGCGAAGGCGAACGGCTGCGCAGAATCACCTGATCGCGCCACTGCGCCTGTTCATAGGTAGCGTCGCTGCCCATCAGGCGCCAGGCCACCGCCTCTTCCAGCCCCAGCCGCTCCTCGTCGCTCATTTTCTGCAGCCGCGCGAGCGTCGGGATCATCGCCCGCGCGTTTTCCACATCCTGCCGCGCCAGGCGCTCAAAGGCGATGCCGGTGGCGGCACGGGTAAAGTCGGTCGGCCCTACGCTGCGGGCGAAGGCTTCCACGGTGGTCGGATCGTTTTGCAAGCGCACCAGAGCGTTGCCCATGGTTTGATAGTCGGCCGGCAGTTGGCTGTAGAGGTTGCTGACCAGCGAGCTGTTGCCCTCTTTCAGCGCCAGCTTCATGCGCGCCAGAATATCGAGCGGCGTTTGCTTGCCTGCGCCG
The DNA here is from genome assembly GCF_052168895.1 of Serratia sp. CY37869. Taxonomy (NCBI): domain Bacteria; kingdom Pseudomonadati; phylum Pseudomonadota; class Gammaproteobacteria; order Enterobacterales; family Yersiniaceae; genus Serratia; species Serratia sp. CY37869. The sequence goes on along the minus strand of NZ_JBJNLU010000004.1, from coordinate 360,179 downwards.
CGCCAGACGCTGAACAGCCGATCGCAGGCGCTCGGCAGCGTTTTGCCGTTCAGCCACAGCTCGTCGGCGCCGCTCCAGGCCGCCTGCTGGTCGCCGGTAGCCCATTTGGCGTAGTAATAGTTGCAGCGCGCCGCCACCGGTTTGGGCGGCTGTGGGCTGAAGGCCAGCAGGGTGCGCCAATCTTCGCGCCGCGCCAGTTCATTGACGAAGCGCGGCGCCAGCGATTTCGCCGGCGGCAGCGTCGGGTTGCGTTTGATAAAATCGTTCACTTCGGAGAACCCCGCCTGACTCAGATCCTGAGTCAGCTCGCGGTATTCCAGATAAGGATAAAGCGGGTAATCGCGCAGCGTCGGCATCAGCTGCGCCACCACGTCCATCTGATTGCCGTCCCACGCCTGCTTGATCTGCTGGTAGCGCTGACGTTGCGCATCCAGAGAATCCGCCAGCGCCGCGCCGGAAAACGCCGTCAGGCACAGCCCCATCGCCAACAGCCGTCGCTTGTCCACCTTGACCATCCTCGCTCTTTCCTCACTGATTGTGCCGCGGGAGCCGCCCAGCTCCCCGGTAACCGCCGCGCCACGGCGCCGCAGAACAAAATAAAACCGGGCGCACGGCCCGGACGCAGATATCTACCATAGACAGCGCAATCGCTCATCCATTCAATACTGTAGAAGAAGAAGTGTATCGCCATGATCGGAGCCAGGTAAAAAACGTTTACTTTGGCTGACAAATCAGGGCGGCGGGATATTATCGCCGGCCGGATTTTTATTAGCCGCAACGGCATTTATTGGAAAAGTAAAATACTTTCTAATTATTAGTTATCACATTATTGCATTTAAGAGATAACGCCGACGTTGCGCAAATCGCCTGACAGCTGGCCAAACGCGCCAACTTTGCAGAAAAGCGGTGGCAAACCCGAGAGGGCATTTTTATACTATCAAAAATAAGTAGGATAATTCCGAGAAAACAGCACATAAAGCGCCCAACGAAGACATCTTATAATACAATCCGCGCCAATTATGGGTAGATAGTGTTCATTAGGCAGTGCGACTGACAGCTTTCAGCAAAACGATTGTCCCTTCAAGCGGGCCGGATTTTTACTTGTCGGGCCACGGCCTGCGGGCGGTGGATCAGGCCGGAATGGCGGGTGAAGATGGCGAGTAATACCGCGATAACGATGCGTTGCGCAAAAAGCCCGGTGCCGGGCTTCCTTGCCGCACGCCTGAATATCGGCCGCCTGTTGCTGATCGTTTTGTTGGCGCTGCTGACGTTGCCCGGGCCTGCGCGCGCCGCCAATGATCCCTATCAACAGCGCACGCACGCCGTGACGACCGTGGTGGTAGGCATCATCAGCTACGCCCGCTGGTCACGTGAACCCAATCCGATCCGGTTGTGCGTGACCGCACCCACCCAGTATGCCGAGGGGCTGTTCGATCCGATCCTGCTCAGCGCGCCGCGTCCGATTAAAACCGAACGCGTGCCGTTCGACAGCCCGACGCTGAGTACCGGCTGCGATGTCATCTATTTAGGGAACATCAACGCCGCGCAGAGACAAAATTTCATGCAGCGCATTTCCGGCAACTCCATTCTCAGCATCAGCGAGAACGATAGCGAATGCTCCGCCGGCAGCGCATTTTGCCTGCAGATCAACGGCGACCAGGCCGGCTTCAAGGTCAACCTGGACGCCCTGGCGCGCAGCGGCGTGCGCGTTCACCCCAACGTGCTGCAGCTGGCGCGCAAACAGGCGCCGCCGCTATGAGGCTGTTGCGTAGAAACCGTTCCGGCAATGCGCGCCCGACGTTGGGCCGGGTGCTGCAGCGGGTGCATCTTGGGCTGGCGTTGATCGCCGTCGGCACCGCCGGCATCTTTCTGACGCTGGTGGCGCTGTTCGCGCTGCGCGCCTATGCCAACCACAACCTGCACCTGATCGCGCGCTCCATCAGCTATACGGTTGAAGCGGCAGTGGTGTTTGGCGATCGCCCCTACATTCGCGAGGCGATGGTGCTGATCGCCGCCAAAGAAGAGGTGTCGGAGGCCAAAATTCTGAACAACGCCGGTGACGTGCTGGTCAGTTGGCATCGTCCCAAAGATGGCCCGCTGCATGGCATGGAGCAGGTTATCGCCCACTGGGCGCTGCCCGAGCCGGTCATCCTGCCTATCTCCCACGAGGGCAAACAGGTCGGCCAGGTCTGGCTGAGCGGCAACGGCGGCAGCCTGTTGCGTTTCCTGTTGCGCGGGCTGGTCGGCATGATCGCCTGCATGGTGCTCAGTACCCTGTGCGCCCTGGTGTTGTCGCGCCGCATGCTGGTCGGCATCGTCAGTTCGTTGGACGACATCGCCAACGTGGCGCATGCGGTGCGGCGAGATCGCACCTTCGGCCTGCGGGTGCCCTCGGCGCCGATCGCCGAGCTGCATGAGCTCAGCAATGATTTCAATGGCTTGCTCGATGAACTGGAGGCCTGGCAGGCCCATCTGAAGCAGGAAAACGACTCGCTGGCCCACCGGGCGACGCACGACAGCCTGACCGGCTTGCCGAACCGCGCCTTCTTCGAAGGCCGGCTGAGCCGCGCCCTGGGCGATATCGCGCCGCCGGCGAAATTGGCGGTGCTGTTTATCGACGGCGATCGCTTCAAGGAAGTGAACGACAGTTACGGTCACGCCGCGGGCGATGCGGTGCTGACCACCATTGCCGGACGCATTCGCGCGCAGCTGCGCGAAACCGATCTGGTCGCACGCCTGGGAGGAGATGAATTCGCCGTGCTGCTGGCGCCGGTGCACAGCACGGAAGATGTCTTGCAGATCGCCGACAACATCATCGATTGCATGACGCAACCGGTTATTTTACCGAACGACGAGACAATCATTACCTCTCTGAGTATCGGCATTGCGCTGTACCCTGATCACGCGTCGACGCCTCAGGGTCTTTTGCACGAAGCTGACGATGCGATGTATCAGGCAAAGCATCGTTATAACGGAGGCTGGCGGCTGGCTATACATAAATAAGAGCCCCGGCTATAACACTTGAACTAGGGATTTTGACTATGATACAGCAACTGTTTAAAGGTCGTTTTTCACTGCTGACGATGGCGTTCGTCGCCCTGCTGGCGCTCGCCGGTTGCCAGAGCAAGCCGCAAGGCCTGACGCCCGAGCAGGTTGCGCTGCTGCAATCGCAGGGCTTCAAACTGACCGACAACGGTTGGGAATTCGGCCTGTCGGATAAAGTGCTGTTCGGCAACAACATCGGCAAGCTGAACCCGGAAAGCACCGAGACGGTGCAGAAGATGGGCCGCGCGCTGCTGAGCGTCGGCATCACCAAGTTCCGTCTGGACGGCCATACCGACAACTACGGCGAAGACAGCTATAACGATCAGCTCTCCCTGCGCCGCGCCGATGCGGTCGCCGATCTGCTGGCCAGCGTCGGTATTCCGCGCGCCAATATCGAAACCCGCGGCATGGGCAAGCGCGATCCCGTCGCCGACAACCGCACCTCCAGCGGCCGCGCGGAAAACCGCCGCGTCGCGATCGTCGTCACGCCATAAGCCACCAATATGCGCCTTTATCGGCGCATAAACGGTTATACTTAGCGATCGCTGAGCGATGTCTGGGATCCAAGATCGAAACGGGCTACACTCATGCCGCCAGACATCCTATAAATACTGATATAGAGAGGCTTAGAGCAACGTGGCTCAATACGTCTATACCATGCACCGCGTCGGCAAAGTGGTACCGCCGAAGCGTCATATTTTGAAAAACATCTCCCTGAGCTTCTTCCCTGGGGCAAAAATCGGCGTACTGGGCCTGAACGGCGCCGGTAAGTCCACCCTGCTGCGCATCATGGCCGGCATCGATACCGATATCGAAGGGGAAGCGCGCCCGCAGCCGGGCATCAAGATCGGTTATCTGCCGCAGGAGCCGCAGCTTAACCTCGAACACACCGTGCGTGAGTCGGTGGAAGAAGCGCTGGCGGAAGTGGTCGGCGCGCTGAAACGCCTGGACGAAGTGTACGCGCTGTACGCGGAAGAAGGCGCAGACTTCGACAAGCTGGCCGCGGAACAGGGCCGCCTGGAAGAGATCATTCAGGCGCACGACGGTCACAACCTCAACGCGCAGCTGGAACGCGCCGCCGATGCGCTGCGCCTGCCGGACTGGGACGCCAAAATCGCCCATCTGTCCGGGGGTGAACGCCGCCGCGTCGCGCTGTGCCGCCTGCTGCTCGAAAAGCCGGACATGCTGCTGCTGGACGAACCGACCAACCACCTGGACGCCGAGTCCGTGGCCTGGCTGGAACGCTTCCTGCACGACTTCGAAGGCACCGTCGTGGCGATCACCCACGACCGCTACTTCCTGGATAACGTGGCCGGCTGGATCCTCGAACTGGACCGCGGCGAAGGCATTCCGTGGGAAGGCAACTACTCGTCCTGGCTGGAGCAGAAAGACGCGCGTCTGGCGCAGGAAGCGTCCGCCGAAGCCGCTCGTCGCAAGTCGATCGAGAAAGAGCTGGAGTGGGTGCGCCAGGGCGCCAAAGGCCGCCAGTCCAAAGGCAAGGCCCGTCTGGCCCGCTTTGAAGAGCTGAACAACACCGAATACCAGAAACGCAACGAAACCAACGAACTGTTCATTCCACCTGGCGCACGCCTGGGCGATAAAGTGGTCGAAGTCAGCAACCTGCGCAAGTCCTACGGCGACCGCCTGCTGATCGACGACCTGTCGTTCTCGGTGCCGAAAGGGGCAATCGTCGGCATCATCGGCCCGAACGGCGCGGGTAAATCCACGCTGTTCCGCATGATGTCCGGTCAGGAACAGCCTGACTCCGGCAGCATCGTGCTGGGCGATACCGTCAAGCTGGCGTCCGTCGATCAGTTCCGCGACAGCATGGACGGCTCGAAAACCGTGTGGGAAGAAGTCTCCGGCGGGCAGGACATCATGCGCATCGGCAACACCGAGATGCCGAGCCGCGCCTATGTCGGCCGCTTCAACTTCAAGGGCGTCGATCAGGGCAAACGCGTGGGCGAGCTGTCCGGCGGTGAGCGTGGCCGTCTGCACCTGGCCAAGCTGCTGCAGGTTGGCGGCAACGTGCTGCTGCTCGATGAACCGACCAACGACCTGGATATCGAAACCCTGCGCGCGCTGGAAAACGCCCTGCTGGAATTCCCTGGCTGCGCCATGGTGATCTCGCACGACCGTTGGTTCCTCGACCGTATCGCCACCCACATCCTGGACTACCAGGACGAGGGCAAAGTGGAATTCTTCGAAGGCAACTTCACCGAGTACGAAGAGTACAAGAAGCGTACGCTGGGCGCCGATGCGCTCGAGCCGCACCGCATCAAGTACAAAAAGATCGCCAAGTAATCCCCAAGGCGCCGCATGCGGCGCCTTTTTTTATGCCCGCGCCCGGCGATAATCGCGCGGTGAGCACGCCATCACGCGCTTGAAAGCATGGCTGAACGCGCTGTCGGAATCGTACCCCAAACGTTGCGCGATGATGGATACCGGTTCAACACCGGTACGCAGCGCCCGCGCAGCCAGCAACATGCGCCAACGCGACACATACTCAAGCGGCGCCATTCCCGCCTTCTGCTTGAAGCGCAGCGCCAACGTCGAACGGGAAACGCTCGCCGCATCGGCCAATGACGCCACCGTCCAGCGACGGGCTGGATCGGCGTGTACTGCCTGCATCGCGGCGCCGATGCGCGGATCGAACAAGGCGGGCAGCCAGCCGGAGGCCGCGCTCTCCTCCCCCGTCAGGTAAATCCGCAGCGCCTGGGTCAACATGATTTGCCCCAGGTGATGCGTCATCAGCGCGCTACCCGGCGAAGGCTTTAACAGCTCGTCCGCCAGCCGCTGCAACGCCCATTGCAACACGGCGGCCTCTTCGGTGCCGCCTCGGATCACCATCAACGCCGGTAAACTCCCCAACAACCGCTCCACTTCCTCACCGAAGGTAAAACTCCCGCCGATAAACAGGCAATCCTCCGCCTCGCCGCAGCTCGCCACACCATTTTTCGCCTGCAGATAAAGTACGTCAGCATCGAGCGCCGGCAGCGACAGATCGCTGCCGACAGTGACCGGCAGGCTGCGGGTCAGCAGCAAGCAGTCGCCGGCCGCCAGCCGCAGCGGTTCGGCCAACCCTTCCGCCGCCAGCCAACAGCCGCCGCGCACCACCGCGTTGAATTTCCCGCTCTGCGGCGCAGGAAAATGAACGGCCCAGTCGCCGCCGGCCTTCAGGCCGCCGAAAAACGCATTCTGGCTGTTCAATGGCGCAAGCACTTCCGATAACGGATCCATACCCTCTCCCCCTAAGCCCCTTTCATGAGCATAGCCCGCGCCATGCTCCAGCCAAAGGTTTTAGGACGATGGCGACAGAAATTAGGCGTCGGCGTCATCTGCCAGGCCTACTCCCGCGTCAGCTCGCGCGCGTAGTCGTCAAACGCCGGGTGCTGCAATACCACATCGATGAAACAGGCCAGCGCCGGGGAATTCAGCTTGCGGCTCGGGTAGACCAGATACAGTTCATTCCCTTCTGCGCGCCAGGCCGGCAACACCTCCACCAACAGCTTCTGCGCCACCACCTCGCGGCTGAGAAACGCCGGCAGCAGCGTGATCCCCGCGCCGGCGATAGCGCATTCGCGCGCATACAGCAGATTGTCGGTGGTGTGCGCCAGCGGCAGCTGCCAGCGGTAATAATCGTCGCCGCAGCGCAGGTTCCAGGCCGTCCAGGCGCGGTGGGCAATGCAGCGATGTTGCTGCAGCTGCTGCGGGTGCTCGATCGGCGAGTGCTGCGCCAGATAGGACGGCGCAGCCAGCAGATAGCGCGGCGCATACCCGAGGCGGCGGCCGATCAGCGAAGAATCCTGCGGCTTGCCGGTGCGCAGCGCGGCGTCGAAGCCTTCCTGCACCAGATCCACCATGGCGTCGGATACCGACACCTCCAGCGATACGTCCGGGTACTGGCGCTGAAAATCCGCCGCCAGCCGCGCCACCAGGGTTGCCCCCAACCCGGCCGGCGTCGAGATGCGCAGGCGGCCGCTCGGGTTGTCGCGCAGCCGCTGCAGTGCCAGATCGGCCCGCTCGGCGGCGGACATCATCGCCTGGCAATGTTCCAGATAGCGCTCGCCGGCGAAGGTCAGGTTCAGCTGGCGCGTGGTGCGGTTGAGCAAACGCAACCCCAGCGTTTGTTCGAGCTGGCTGATGCGCTGACTGACGCTGGACTTCGGCAACCCGACACGCTGCGCGGCGGCGGTGAAACTGCCGCACTCCGCCACCAGCGCGAACAGCGCCATGTCCTGCAGCTGTTTGAACTCCATTGTTCACCCCTGACGAACACTCAGTTAGATATTGTCCATCTTATCACCCCACTGCTGCGGGTCTACACTGGGGACATCATTTGAAAGGAGCACAATCATGTCGATAAAAGCCATTGCCGTAGACCCGCAGAACCCCGCCGGTTTCATCGAAATCTCACCGGAGATGCCGGTGCCCGGCCAGTACGATCTGCTGGTGGAAGTGAAAGCGGCCTCGGTCAACCCGGTGGATACCAAAGTACATGCCGGTCTGCAGAAAAGCGGCCTGCAGCAGCCGCGCGTCCTCGGCTGGGACGCCAGCGGCGTCGTGCTGGACGTGGGCAGCGGCGTCAGCGGCTTCAAGCCCGGCGATGAAGTGTGGTACGCCGGCGATATCACCCGGCCCGGCAGCAACAGCAGCCACCAACTGATCGACTCTCGCATCGCCGCGCACAAACCGCGCAGCCTGAACTGGGCGGAGTCCGCCGCCATGCCGCTCACCGCCCTCACCGCCTGGGAGGCGCTGTTCGAGCACCTGAACATTCAGGATGCGCCCGAGCACAAGACGCTGCTGATCATCGGCGGCGCCGGCGGGGTCGGCTCGCTGGCCATTCCGCTGGCCGCGCTGCGCAGCAAGGTGAAAGTGATCGCCACCGCGTCCAGGCCGGAATCCGCCGCCTGGTGCCGCGAGCGGGGCGCCGACCTGGTGGTGGACTACCGCGATTTGAAGGGCAACCTGGCGCAACACGGCATCGAGCAGGTGGATTACATCCTCTGTCTGAACGATACCGACGGCCACTGGCCGGCGATGGCCGAACTGATCGCACCGCTCGGCCATATCTGCACCATCGTCGAGAACGCGCAGCCGTTGGATCAAAACGCGCTGAAGCTGAAAAGCGCCGCGCTGCACTGGGAATTCATGTTCACCCGCAGCATGTTCACCACCCCGGACATCGCGCAGCAAGGCCGGATCCTGCAGCAGGTGGCGCAACTGCTGGACGACGGCAAACTGAGCACCACGCTGAGCGAAACCCTGCACGGGCTGTCGGTAGACACGCTGACCGCCGCGCACCAACAGCTGCTCGGCGGCCATATGCAAGGCAAGCTGGTTATCGCTTACTGAGTTCGCATCGCGGCGGTGCTCTGCGCCGCCGTTACTGCGGGCGAACAAAGCCAACGCACAGCACCTGCTCGTCGCTCTGCGGATCGGCGCGGAAGGTCAGCGTCTGCTGCCAGTCGAGGCGCATCTTCGGCCAGTGGGCCAGTTCGCCGCCGAAGTCGCTGTGCGCGCAGTCTTCACCCAACCGACCGAACAGGGCGACGCCATGCTGCGCAATCTGCGGATAGCTGATGTTGACGTTGTAGATGTTCGGCCGCGTATGATTGGACCAGCGCGTAATGGTTTGCGGCCGGGAACCGGCATACACCGTCATCCACTGCGACAGGTATTCGCCGCCGACGTAACGCAGACTGACGCCATACCGCTCCTGCCACAGCTGCTCCACTCCAGCGCTGAACGCCTTGATGCCCACCATTTTCTGACCGGCATTGCGCACGTTGCCCAGCATCACCGCGGCATACCCCAGATAGACCGCCAGCGCCGCGCACATCAGCCCAATAGTCGCCGCCCGCAGCGAACGCACCGGCGGCTGACGCACGCAGCCGACCAGCAGCGCGGGCGCCAGCATGAAGAACGGCTGCAGCCACTCGGTCAAGCGGCCGCCGACGTTGAAGGAGAACCAAAAGGTAATGATGCCGAGCGGCAGCAGGTAGATCCACAGCAGCACCCGCATCGGCAAGGCTTTCGGCCAGGCCAGCACCGCCCCGCTGCGGCGCAGGATCCACCACAGCACCAGCGACGGATAGAACACCAGCAGCAGCGACTGCAGCATGTCGAGATTGAGCTGCATCTTGATCTGCGAATCCACCCACTTAAAGGCGGCGAAGTCGTGGTTCCACAGCCAGAATACGTTCGGCAACACCAGTGCCAGCCAGATCGCCACCGCCAGATAGAACTGCGGTTGGCGATAGCAGCGACGGATCTGCGGCACGAACAGCGTCGACAGCGCCGCGAAATAGACGAAGGCGAAGGTCGAATACTTCGCCATCATCGCCAGACCGGCGGCCAACGCGAAGGCCGGCCACCAGTTGGCCGAACGGGAAATCGCCATGTGGAAGAACAGCGCCATCCACGGCCACAGCATCACCAACAGGTAGTTGTCGTTGTAGGGAATGATGTCGAAATTGATGATGCCGGACAGGTTGAGCGTCAGCAGCGCCATCCAGGCCAGCGAAGTGCTGCCGCTCAGGCGTCGCGCCAACAGCCAGACGCCCAACATGCCGATGGCGATGGCGATGAAGTGCCCGCCGTACCAGTAAACGTTCAGCGGCAGCCACGACAGCCAGATCGCCGGCTGCATCGCCGCACCGACCAACCAAGGATTTTTCGGTGAGCCCCACTCGCCGTTGAGGCCCCAATTGAGCGCCTCGACGGCGTCGTAAGGCAGGGTAGGATCGAGATGAACGGTCAGCAGCGTCCAGGCTGCGGCATAGCAGATCAACCAGAGAGCGAGTAAGCGATAAGACATGTCTTCTTCTGAGCGTTATTGTAAAGAAAACCTTAACGTAGTCGCTACCGAATGAACCATGTTTAAACAGGCCTTTAAATGTGCGTCCGTGCGGCCGTTTCTGCCGCGCGATCGCACATTACGCTAATTTTTCTCAGCCTGCGGCGTGGCGCTGGGCGGGCGCATTCGCCAGCCGGCCGGCGTCCGCCGCCAGCAGCTGTTGCACCAGCTCGACACAGCGCAGGAAGCGCTCTTCGTAATCGCTAGACTCAACGTGCACGTACTCGATGTTGTTGGCGCGCAGCATCTCCTCCAGCAGGCGCTGGAACGCCAGGCGATCGGCGGTGCTGCCAAGACTGCGCAGGCCGTCCGCCACCCACGGCGTGTTGTTTTCCAGCAGGATCACCAGATCGAAGCGGTATTCGTCGATCAGCGCCTGCACGAAGGGATGCTCACGCCCTTCGTACTTTTTGCAAAACGCCTGGGTGGTGACGAAATCGGTATCGATAAACGCCACCTTGTTGGCGTACTTGACCGCGAAATCCACGTATTGCGCCTGTCCGAGGGCAATTTTGTCGTAGTCGGAGTACTGCAGCGCCATCTCGTCGCCGCCCAGGTGCGAGAACACGTAATCGCGGCCATATTCCCAGGCGCTGGTGGTGTTGAAGATGTTGGCCAGCTTGTTGACCAGCGTCGATTTGCCGCTCGACTCGCCGCCGAGGATCGCCACGGTGCGCACGAAGAACGGTTTCACCTCGGTCGGGATGTAATCCCAATAGCGGAACGGATCCTGGCGGATCTGATTGCCGCTGATGTTCATGAACGAGCGTTCGGGGTCGACCAAAATGGTTTCGATGCCCAGATGCTCGCGGTAGCGCGGCGCATCCTGCGCTTCGCTGGAATAGATGAAGCTCGGCACGATGCCTTTCTGTTCCATAAAGGCCTTCATGCCGTCGCTCCACACGTTCCAGCCGTGCGGGTACGGTTCGATGCCCTGCTCGTCGAACGAGTGGATATGGATGTTTTTCTGGTACTTGAAGGTCTGCAGCAGCCAGCGCAGGCGATCGCTGACCGTCGGCTGTTGCGACATCGAACTGTTCTCGAACAGCTCACGGTCGCGCGGCTCGTCGTGGCACAAGATAACGTGCAGCTCATCCACCTGGCTGCAGGCGCGCTGGATCAGATAGATGTGGCCGGTATGCAGCGGGTAAAATTTACCAAACACCACGCCGACTTTGACCTCTTTGCGCGGGAACTCCAGCCCGAGAAAACGGTGCAGCGCCTCGAGCTTTTGCGCGCTCGGGCTTTTGATCTTGTCGTTCAACAGCTGGCTGAGATAGCCTTTGGTCATGCCGCTGGCATCCGCCACCTGCTGCAACGTGCAGCCCTTTTGCTTGATGGACGTCTTCAGGTAATCAAATTGCGGCATGGCCACCTCCGTTTAGTATGCTAAACAAATAGCATATCTTTCTCGCCGTCGGCGACATTAATAAAACCCTTCCAGCACGTCCAGCGCGTCCGCCAGCTTCTTGACCCCGAACACCTGCATATTGGCCGGCGGCTTTTTCGGCATATTGCCGTGCGGCACGATGGCGCGTTTGAAACCGTGCTTGGCCGCTTCGGCGATCCGCTCCTGGCCGCTCGGCACCGGACGGATCTCACCCGCCAACCCCACTTCGCCGAACACCACCAAATCGTTCGGCAGCGGCCGATCGCGCAGGCTTGAGACCAGCGACATCAGCAGCGCCAGATCGGCGCTGGTCTCGCTGACCTTCACCCCGCCGACCACGTTGACGAACACGTCCTGATCCGACATCTGCAGCCCGCCGTGCCGGTGCAGCACCGCCAGCAGGATCGCCAACCGGTTCTGCTCCAGCCCCACCGCCACGCGGCGCGGGTTGGACATCATCGAATGATCCACCAGCGCCTGGATCTCCACCAGCAGCGGCCGGGTGCCTTCCCACACCACCATCACCGAACTGCCGGAGGTCACTTCGTCGCCGCGGCTGAGGAAGATAGCCGAAGGGTTGCTCACTTCGCGCAGCCCCTGTTCGGTCATGGCGAACACCCCCAGCTCGTTGACCGCGCCGAAGCGGTTCTTGTGGCTGCGCAGGGTGCGGAAGCGGGAATCGGCGTCGCCGTCCAGCAGCACCGAACAGTCGATACAGTGTTCCAGCACTTTCGGCCCGGCCAGCGAGCCGTCTTTGGTGACGTGGCCGACCATCACGATCGCCACGCCGCGCGTCTTGGCGAAGCGCGTCAGATAGGCGGCGGTTTCCCGCACCTGCGCCACGCTGCCCGGCGAAGACTGAATGTCCGCCATGTGCATCACCTGAATCGAGTCGATCACCATCAGCTTCGGCTGTTCCTGCTCGGCGATCAGGCAGATCTGCTCGATGCTGGTTTCCGACAGCATGTTCAGGCCGCCGGTCGGCAGCCCCAGACGGTGGGCGCGCATCGCCACCTGCTGCAGCGATTCCTCGCCGGTGACGTACAGGGTTTTCATCTGTTCGGACAGTTTGCACAGCACCTGCAGCAACAGGGTGCTCTTGCCGGCGCCGGGGTTGCCGCCGATCAGAATCGCGCTGCCGGGCACCACGCCGCCGCCCAGCACGCGATCGAACTCGAGAAAGCCGGTGGTGAAGCGCGGCAGCGCCTCAAGGCTGATTTCCGACAGCTTCTGCACTTTGCTGACGCCGGCGTCGCCGGCATAGCCGCTGAGGCGATCGTTGCGCGCCGCAGCGGGCGACGCGGCCAAACGCACTTCCGTGATGGTGTTCCAGGCATGGCAGGCGCTGCACTGCCCCTGCCAACGCGGATAGTCCGCCCCGCACTCATTGCACACAAATGCCCGTTTTGCCGCTTTTGCCACGTCTTACCTCAATCTTTCGTTATCGCACTTCGTGTTTCAGGCTGCCGGTAAGAATACACAGCACGCCCATCAAATCCGCATGCCGGATCGCCACCTGCGCTTTTTCATACACTTTCGGTTTGGCGTGGTAGGCGATGCCCAGCCCCGCCGCCTGCATCATTTTCAAATCGTTGGCGCCGTCGCCGATGGCCACGGTCTGCGCCAGCGGGATCTCCAGCTTCTCCGCCAGCCGCAGCAGCGTATCGGCTTTGAACTGCGCGTCCACCACCGGCCCCAGCACTTCGCCGGTCAGCTTGCCGTCGCGGATCTCCAGCTCGTTGGCCGCCGCCGCCACCAGCCGCAGCCGGTTGCGCAGGTATTCGGCGTAGTAGGTGAAGCCGCCGGAGGCGATCGCCACATGCCAGCCCATCGCCTGCAGCTTGCCCACCAGGCTGGTCAGCCCCGGCATCAGCGGCAGCTCGTCGCGCACCTGCTTAAGGATGTTGGCGTCGGCCCCTTTCAGCGTGCCGACGCGCTGGCGCAGGCTGGCGGTAAAGTCCAGCTCGCCGCGCATCGCGCGTTCGGTCACTTCCGCCACCTGCTCGCCGACGCCCGCCAGCTTGGCGATCTCATCGATGCACTCGATCTCGATCGCCGTTGAATCCATGTCCATCACCAGCAGCCCCGGCGTGCGCAGGTGCGGGATTTTGCCGAGCGGCGCCACATCCAGCCCGCTCTCTGCCGCCAGCAGCTTGGCGCGCGGCGTCAAGGTGCCCGCCAGCCGCACCACCTGATAGTCGTCCACGCCCCAGGCGGTGACGATCACCATCGCCGCGCCCAGCTTGCGTTGGAATTGGGTAATGCGCGCCTTGTCCAGCTCCCTGCCATATAACAGCCACCCGGTATTGCCCGCCCGGTAGTCCAGCGGCATCACTTCGTCGCCGCTGAGCGAAAGCGGAAGACCCGGCCATTGAGAGATCTCCGCCGGAAGATCGCAATAGGTCAGACTGTTTGACATCATTGACTCCTGAATGGACAAAAACGCTGCATGATAAAACGACGCATCAAGCTATCCTATCGCCAGCGGTTCTGGCAACATAAAGTGTCCCCGATGCCCAAGGAACCTGCATGGCTCGCGCTAAACTGAAATTTCGCCTGCACCGCACCGCTATTATCCTGATTTGCCTGGCTTTGCTGGTGCTGCTGATGCAGGGCGCCTCTTATTTTAGCCTGAGTCACCAAATGGCGCGATCCGAGCAGGTTGAAGAGCTGGCGCAAACGCTGACCAAACAGGTCGCCTACAGCCTGGCGCCGCTGCTGGACGACGACGGCAACAATCCGCGCATCGACGCCATCCTCAAGCAGCTCACCGATCACAGCCGCATTCTCGACGTCAGCGTGTATCAGCTGGACGGCACGCTGGTCTCCCACGCCGGGGAACAGATAAGTATACGCGATCGCCTGTCGCTCGACGGCAAACGCGCCGGCAGCTACTTCAACCACCAGTTGGTCGAATCCATTCAGGGCAAAGACGGCCCGATCGGCTTTATCCGCATCACCCTCGACACCCACGTGCTGGCGACCGAATCCAAGCAGGTGGACAATACCACCAACCTGCTGCGCCTGATGATCCTGCTGGCGCTGGCGATCGGCATCATTCTGGCGCGTACCCTGCTGCAACACCGCCGCAGCCGCTGGCAGCAGTCGCCCTACCTGTTGACCGCCAACACACCACTGGAAGAAGGCAATACGGTGGAAGACGATGAAGACGATGCGCCGGAGAAAAAACAGGAAGCGCCTAAGCAGGGGTAATTCAGGCCAGGCGTTGAATGCGTTCGTGCCGTTTTCTTGTCCTTTCGGTGAATAGATTGTCCGTAACAACGGGATCCACATCCAATTGAAAGGTAAAGCGTTAGCCAAAAACGGCCATGCGGAATGAATAGATTGACGGGCGGGCGCCATGACGACGCCCGCCGCGGTATTACGCTTTGTCGCCCAGCAGCACGGATTCCAGCGCGATAACGATCATTTCGTTAAAGGTGGTCTGGCGTTCCGCCGCCGTGGTCGCTTCGTGACGCAGGATGTGGTCGGACACGGTGCAGATGGTCAGCGCCTTACAGCCGAACTCTTCGTACAGCTCCGCCGCCACGCCGTAGATGCCGGCCGCTTCCATTTCCACACCCAGGATGCCGTACTTCTTCATCACCTGGAACATATCCGGATCCGGGGTGTAGAACAGATCGGCGGAGAAGATGTTGCCCACGCGCGCCGGGATGCCCTGCGCCGCCGCCGCGTCGACCGCGTTGCGCACCATGTCGAAGTCGGCGATCGCCGCGTAGTCGTTGTCCTTGAAGCGCAGACGGTTCACCTTGGAGTCGGTGCACGCGCCCATGCCGATCACCACGTCGCGCAGTTTGATATCGTCACGCACCGCGCCGCAGGACCCCACGCGAATGATCTTCTTCACGCCGAATTCGGCGATCAGCTCGCGCGCGTAGATGGAGCAGGACGGAATGCCCATGCCGTGGCCCATTACGGAGATGCGGCGGCCTTTGTAGGTGCCGGTGAAACCCAACATGCCGCGCACGTTGTTCACTTCCACCGCGCCTTCCAGGAAGGTTTCGGCGATGTATTTTGCGCGCAGCGGGTCGCCCGGCATCAGTACTACGTCAGCGAAATCACCCATCTCAGCATTAATGTGCGGCGTAGCCATAATTTTCTTCCTTTAGAAATCTTATTTAATAAAAACGTCAAACATCCAAGCCTTGAATTTCGAGTTGCAGCCAGGCAGCTGGCGGGGAATCCCCAGGAGCT
Source organism: Serratia sp. CY37869 (assembly GCF_052168895.1). Classification (NCBI taxonomy): domain Bacteria; kingdom Pseudomonadati; phylum Pseudomonadota; class Gammaproteobacteria; order Enterobacterales; family Yersiniaceae; genus Serratia; species Serratia sp. CY37869. The sequence goes on along the minus strand of NZ_JBJNLU010000004.1, from coordinate 344,667 downwards.
TACTTGAGTAAGCGACTGGGGTTCACGCGTGAAGCTAACAACGCTGCGGCTTGAAAGACAGGGCTTAGAACAGGGTCTTACCGTAATCCATCGGCGACAGGCCAAAGTAATTGGCGACGGTCTGGCCGATGTCGGCGAAGGTCTCGCGGTGGCCCAGCGAACCCGGTTTCACTTTCGGGCCGTAAACCAGCACCGGAATGTGCTCGCGGGTGTGGTCGGTGCCGCTCCAGGTCGGATCGCAGCCGTGGTCAGCGGTGAAGATGATGATGTCTTCGTCTTTCACCAGCTTCAGCAGTTCCGGCAGGCGGCGGTCGAACAGCTCCAGCGCGGCGGCGTAGCCCGCCACGTCGCGACGGTGACCGTAGGAGGAGTCGAAGTCCACGAAGTTGGTGAACACGATGGTGTTGTCGCCGGCCTTTTCCATTTCGATCAGGGTCGCGTCGAACAGCGCGTCGATGCCGGTCGCCTTCACCTTCTTGGTGATGCCGACGTTGGCATAGATGTCGGCGATTTTACCGATCGACACCACTTCGCCGCCCTTCTCGTCCACCAGCTTTTTCAGCACGGTCGGCGCCGGCGGCTCTACCGCCAGATCGTGGCGATTGCCGGTGCGCTGGAAGTGGCCCGGCTTGTCGCCGACAAACGGACGCGCGATCACGCGGCCGATGTTGTAACCGCCTTCGGTCAGCTCTTCACGCGCGATTTCGCACAGCTCATACAGGCGCTCCAGGCCGAAGGTCTCTTCGTGACAGGCGATCTGGAATACCGAGTCGGCGGAGGTGTAGAAAATCGGCTTGCCGGTTTTCATGTGCTCTTCACCCAACTGATCGAGGATCACGGTGCCGGATGAGTGGCAGTTGCCCAGGTAGCCCGGCAGATTAGCGCGCTCCACCAGCTTATCCAGCAGCGCCTGCGGGAAGCTGTTGTGCTCGTCCTTGAAGTAGCCCCAGTCGAACAGCACCGGCACGCCGGCGATTTCCCAGTGGCCAGACGGCGTGTCTTTACCGGAAGAGAGCTCGCTGGCGTAGCCGTAGGCGCCGATGATGTCGGCGTTGCGATCCAGCCCCTGCGGGAAGTTGCCGGTCGACTCTTCCGCCGCTTTGCCGAGGCCCAGACGGCTCAGGTTAGGCAGCGTCAGCGGGCCCTGACGGCCCACGTTGGCCTCACCGCGCGCGCAAACCTCGGCGATGTGGCCCAGGGTGTCGGAACCCTGATCGCCAAAACGTTCGGCGTCTTCGCTGGCGCCGATGCCGAAGGAGTCCAATACCATAATAAATGTGCGTTTCATCTGTGCTCTCCTGCGTGTTCTCACGCTATTGCGACCGCAAAACTGCAATCGCCCTTATTCTCTAAATTTATACCCAATGGATTTCAAGTTGTAGCTAGGCGGCTAGCGCGTGTATCCCCAGGAGCTTACTCAAGTAAGTGACTGGGGTGCACGCGTGCAGCCAACAACGCTACGGCTTGAAAGACGAGGGTCATCACGCTTGAGTGATGCGCTTATACACCACCGGCGTCGCCTCCGGCGCCTTGTCGCTCAGCGTCATTGCGCTGCGCACCGCATCGGCCGCCTGCTGCCAGCTCTCTTCATCGTTGGCGTGGATCATCGCCAGCGGCTGCTGGGAATCCGCCGTATCGCCCAGGCGCGCCATCTCGGTCAGGCCGACGCTGTAATCGATGGCGTCGCTCGCCCGACGGCGGCCGCCGCCCAACGACACCACCGCCATGCCCAGCGCACGGGTATCCATGGCGCTGATGATGCCCGGCTTTTCAGCATACACCGGCTTGCTCAGCGTTGCCGCCGGCAGATAGCTATCGTAGCGTTCGACGAAGTCTATCGGACCCTGCTGCGCCGCCACCATGCGGCCAAACACCTCCGCCGCCTTGCCGTTATCCAGCACCGCCTGCAGCTTGGCGCGCGCGTCGGCCTCATCTTGCGCCAGGCCGCCGGACAACAGCATCTCTACGCTCAGCGCCAGCGTCACTTCCAGCAGGCGCGGGTTGCGGTATTCGCCGGTCAGGAAGCGCACCGCTTCGCGCACTTCCACCGCGTTGCCGGCGCTGGAAGCCAGCACCTGATTCATGTCGGTCAGCAGCGCGGTGGTCTTGCAGCCCGCGCCGTTGGCCACGCCGACGATCGCCTGCGCCAAATCTTGCGACAGGGCATAGGTCGGCATAAAGGCGCCGGAGCCGACCTTCACGTCCATCACCAGCGCATCCAACCCTTCCGCCAGCTTCTTGGCCAGAATGGAGGCGGTGATCAGCGGGATAGAATCCACGGTGGCGGTGATATCGCGGGTGGCGTAAAAACGCTTGTCCGCCGGCGCCAGCGAGCTGGTCTGGCCGATGATCGCCACGCCGACGTCCTGAATGATTTTGCGGAAGGCGTTATCGTCCGGGAAAATATTGAAGCCCGGAATGGCTTCCAGTTTGTCCAGCGTGCCGCCGGTATGCCCCAGGCCGCGGCCGGAGATCATCGGCACATAGCCGCCGCAGGCCGCCACCATCGGACCGAGCATCAGCGAAGTCACGTCGCCCACGCCGCCGGTCGAGTGCTTGTCGACGATCGGGCCGTTCAGCGCCAAACTCTTCCAGTCCAGCACGGTGCCGGAATCGCGCATCGCCATGGTGAGCGCCACGCGCTCCGGCATGCTCATGTCATGGAAATAAATGGTCATCGCCAGCGCGGCGATCTGCCCTTCCGACACCACATTGTCGCGAATGCCGTTGATGAAAAAGCGGATTTCCGCTTCGCTTAACGGCTGGCCGTCGCGTTTTTTACGAATAATTTCTTGAGCCAGGAACAAGGCATCCCCCTGTGTCGCCGAGAGTCGGTGCAGACGGGCGCGCCTGGCGCCCGCCAACGATATCGATCAGTAGCCGCCGCCGGCGGTCTGGGTTTGGTGGCCCAGCGCGGCCAGCAAGCTGGCCAGCAGGCTGGAAGCGCCAAAGCGGAAATGCCGCGCGTCGGCCCACCCTTCGCCCAGAATACGATCGGCAAGTTGCAGATAATGCAGCGCGTCTTCCGCGGTGCGCACGCCGCCGGCCGGCTTGAAGCCCACCGTCTTCGCCACGCCCATATCGCGGATCACTGACATCATCAGCTCGGCGCTCTCCAGGGTGGCGTTGACCGGCACCTTGCCGGTGGAGGTCTTGATAAAGTCGGCGCCGGCCTTGATGGCGATCTCGGACGCCTTGCGGATCAGATCGGCCTGCTTCAGCTCACCGGTTTCGATGATCACTTTCAGCAGCACGTTGGCCGCCTGGCAAGCCTGTTTGCACTGTTTCACCAGCTCGAAACCGACCTGTTCGTTGCCGGCGATCAACGCGCGGTAAGGGAACACCACGTCCACTTCATCCGCCCCATAGGCGATGGCCGCGCGGGTTTCCGCCAGCGCGATGTCGATATCGTCGTTGCCATGCGGGAAGTTGGTCACGGTGGCGATACGGATGTCCGGCGTGCCTTGCTCGCGCAGCGCCTTACGCGCCACCGGGATAAAACGCGGGTAGATGCAGATGGCCGCCGTGTGGCCGGCCGGGCTGTTGGCCTGACGACAGAGGGCGATCACTTTCTCGTCGGTGTCATCATCGTTCAGCGTGGTTAAATCCATCAAGTTCAGCGCACGTTGCGCTGCTGCGGTTAATTCGGTCATAAAACTCTCCAACTGAGTACCTGGGTGTTGGCGAGCGGACTTGGTTCCATGAAGATAGCGCAGGGGAACGGCGTTCCCGCGGCGGCAACTGAGATCCTTCTCACCGCACATGGCCACCCGCCTTGCGGCCGGCCAGTAATAGCTATTTGAACACGAATGCCGGGGGCGATTCGCGTTCATCGTCACACTATATGAAATAGCACTGTAACAGACCGGAATTATATGTGAAGAACATCACAAAATAACGCGATATCGTTCACAAATTCGCTAAAGAAGCGGCTGAAGATCGCGGATGCGGCAAGCACCCGCGTTGCTTAGAGTATAGGCGGAGTCCCGCGATCGGTCGCGCCGACGCGGGCTCAGCGAGGGCTTACAGCGCCAGGAAGAAGCCGGCGATGGTGGCACTCATCAGGTTGGACAGCGTGCCCGCCGCCACGGCCTTCAGACCGAAACGCGCGATGTCATGGCGACGGTTGGGTGCCATGCTGCCCAAACCGCCCAGCAGGATCGCCACCGAGGAGAGGTTGGCAAAACCGCACAGCGCAAAGGAGATGATCGCCTTGGTGTGCGTTGACAGCACCTGCAGGCCTTCCGCCGCCACCACATCGTCCGGACGCAGATAGGCGCCGAAGTTCATATAGGCGACAAACTCATTGACGATGATCTTCTGGCCGATAAACGAACCGGCGGTCATCGCTTCACTCCACGGCACGCCAATCAGGAAGGCGATCGGCGAGAACACCCAGCCGAGGATCAGCTCGAGCGACAGCTGCGGGTAATCGAACCAGCCGCCGATGCCGCCGAGAATGCCGTTGAGCAAGGCGATCAGCGCGATAAACGCCAGCAGCATCGCGCCGACGTTCAGCGCCAGCTGCATGCCGGAAGCCGCGCCGGAAGCCGCCGCATCGATCACGTTGGCAGGACGATCCTCTTCGGCGATCAGTTTCATCGCATCGTCTTTATCGTGGGTCTGCTCGGTTTCCGGCACCATCAGCTTGGCGAACAGCAGCCCGCCCGGCGCGGCCATGAAGGACGCGGCGATCAGGTATTCCAGCGGCACGCCCATCTGCGCGTATCCCGCCAGCACCGAACCGGCCACCGAAGCCAGGCCGCCGCACATCACGGCGAACAGTTCTGACTGGCTCATGGTGGCGATATACGGACGCACCACCAGCGGCGCTTCGGTCTGGCCGACGAAAATGTTGGCGGTCGCCGACAGCGATTCGGTGCGCGAGGTGCCCAGCAACTTGTGCAGGCCGCCGCCCAGCACGCGGATCACCAACTGCATGATGCCGAGGTAGTACAGCACCGCAATCAGCGAGGAGAAGAACACGATCACCGGCAGGACGCGCAGCGCGAACACGAAGCCGCCGCCGCCGAACACTTCGAACATCTTGTCGGACACCAGCCCGCCGAAGATGAACGAAATGCCCTGATTGCCGTAAGCGATAACGTTTGCCACGCCGTTAGACATACTGCCGAGGATGCTGCGGCCCAGCGGCACGTACAGCACCAGCGCGCCGATACCGACCTGAATGATGAACGCCCACACCACGGTGCGCAGTTTGATGGCCCGACGGTTGCTGGAGAGCAGCACCGCAATGGCGATCAGCACCGCCATCCCGACCAGACTCATGATGAGTTGCATGCAAAGTTTCCCTGTTGCAAAAAATAAAATACATCCCTGCTCATGAAGAGAGGTCTGCTATTGGAGTGTTTCGGGGGGGATTATACTGAGCGAGGTCACCCTCGCACCGATTTATGTCACAAATGTATACAACGAGACGCAAATGAAAATCTTATAACGTGACGCAAGTCACGTTATGCAGACCTCAATTCGGCATGGCGAACAGCGCTTGGGTATTGCGTTGCAGGTGGGCGGCTATCTCATCGGCCGGTTCCGGCCGCAGTTCGCACAGCGCGTGAAACACCTCGGCGGCGCGCTCGGGGCGGTTCGGCTGCCCCTGATAGCCAGCCAGCGGCATGTCCGGCGCATCGGTCTCCAGCAGCAGCGCCTCAAGCGGCAGCTGCGCCATCACGGCGCGCGTTTTCTGCGCCCGCTCATAGGTGATGGTGCCGCCCACGCCGATGTAATAGCCGAGGCGGATAAACGCCTGCGCCTGCGACAGGCTGCCGGCAAAGCCGTGCACCACGCCGCGGCGCGGCAGCTGCATGCGCCGCAGCGCGGCGGCCAGCTGGTCGTGGGTGCGGCGCGAATGCAGGATCACCGGCAGGTCATGCTGTTTCGCCAGCTTCAGTTGGGCCAGCAGCACGCTGTGCTGCCGCTCGAACTGTGGGTTATCCATATACAGATCGAGCCCGATCTCCCCCACCGCCACCAGCTTGTGCGGCCGTTCGGCCAGCAGCGCCGCCAACTGTTCCAACTGCGGCTCATGATGCTGCGCGATATACAGCGGGTGCAGCCCCAGTGCGGCGAACAGCGGCGCATGCTCCTGCGCCAGCCGCAACACCCGCGCGAAGCGATCGGCGGTGACGGTCGGGATGATGATGCGCTTTACGCCGGCGCTTGCCGCCCGCGCCAGGCTCTCGGCCTCATGCCCGGTAAAGGGCGGGAAATCGAAATGGCAGTGGGTGTCGGTAAAGGCGTAACTCACAGCGCCCCCCCTTCACCCGGCGGCAGATCGCCCGGCAGGATGATTTTCGGCGCCGCTACCGCCGCCTCCGGCTGCGCCGCCCGCTCGGTGGGCATGGCGATGTCGGTCACGATCGGCGAAGGCATTCTGACGTTCTCCGGCTGGATCAGGCGGCGCGACAACGCTTTTCGCACCTTCATGCCGTCGGGCTCCTGCTGCGCCATCCACTGGCCGACGGTGGCCAGAAAGTAGCGGCCGCAGCGGCGCCCCAGGTGATAATCCTGATTGAGCGCCCCCAATCGGCTGCCCAGCGCATTGCTGGCCAGCGGCTTCGGCGGGAAGATCTCGAAGATGCGCAGCTTGCCCGGCGGCTTTTCGATAAAGCGCTGGATGCGGTGATAGCTTTGCTCGTGATGCTGCAGGATGCGCACCATCTGTTGCAGGCTGCTGTCGCTCAGCCAATGCTCCATGCGCTTCATCCACTGCGGGGTGTAGTACATTTGCGAAGGCACGGTGCGGATCACCACGATGGTGTCGGCGCCGCGACGATAGGCCTCTTCCACCGGGATCGCATCGCTGATGCCGCCGTCCTGATAGCTGACGCCGTCCAACTCCACGCCCTGACGGTAGAAGCCGGGAATGGCGCTGGACGCCTTGATGGCCGGCAGCCAGCGTTCGCGCTGCGCCGGCAGATAGGTCGGCTCGAAATCGTCGCTGCGGCAGGCGCACAGCAGGAATTCGCGCCCGTCGGTAAAATGCTGTTCCGCCACGTCCATCGCCAGCGGCATCTGCGCCGCCGCCGTATCAACCAGCCAATCGAGATCGATCAGATGCCCGCCGCGCACGAAGCGCAGCGGATTGAAGAACTGTGCCGAAGTGGTGTAACAGGTGATCACCCGGCGCGCGTAGCCCATCTGCCCGCAGATATAGGCAGACAGATTCTGAGCGCCGGCCGATGTGCCGATCAGCAGATCGAAAGGGTTAAAGCCCGCGCGCTGAAACTCGTCCAGCACGCCGGCGGTGAAAATGCCGCGCTGGCCGCCGCCTTCGCAGACCAACGCCATTTTTCCTGGTCGAAAAGGTTTAGACGCCAGCGGTTCTATATTGCCGAGCGTGATGGGTATTCTGTATCCCAACTTGGCATCCTCAGTGAGACGTTTTCTCCGAGGATACCGCGTCTCGCTCTCTTCCGTAATCCTCTTGCAGCACGCCGACGAGGAAATCATTGCTGCCGGCCAACCAGGCACCATCGCTGCCGGACCATTCGGCCCAAGCCTGCCATACCTGACCTTTCAGCTGTTTCCAGCGCCCGACGATGATGTCGCTGTTCATGGCCGGCCCTCCCCGACGTGAGAAAAGGAATTAAGCTTTGTTACAGTTTGCAGGAAAATGCCGGCCGGCTAAGGGCGCCGACGGCCGGTGAACAGACTGACCAGGAACAGGATGATGCCGACAACGAACACGACTTTGGCGGCCCAGGCGGCGGTGCCCGCCAGCGAACCGAACCCCAGTGCCGCAGCGATAAGCGCGATGACTAAAAAGATAATGCCCCAACGAAACATAAGCTTCTCCTTACCATTGTGAAAAAATTCGCTGCCGTCTACCGCCCCGACAACGGGACATCGACGGCAAATCAGTTTCTTTTTTTGGTGGTACACGTCGGGCCGCCTTGACGGCCCGACAGATGCGGCTTGTTGTTACTTGTTACGGGCGCCTGGCGGGATTACTGCTTGACCACCAGGTCGTTTTTCACGCTTTTCACGCCGTCGATAGCCTTGGCGATGCTTTCGGCACGCTCAGACTGCGCCTGCGTTTTCACTTCACCGGAAAGCTGCACCACGCCATCGGTGGTTTCCACTTTCACATTGCGCGACGGCACGATGTCATCGGCCAGCAGCTTGGCTTTCAGCTCGCTGGTGGTGGCGGTGTCGCCGGCATACGATTTGATCGACTGGTTGGCTTCATCTTTCACGTGCAGCTTGTCGCTGACGGTTTTGACGCCTTCCACCTTGCCGGCAACCGCAACCGCATGCTCTGCCTGCGCCTGGCTGCCGACAAACCCGCTCAGGATCACGGTGCCTTTTTCGGTTTTCACCGAAATGTCAGTGCTTTTGATGCTCTTATCGTCCACCAATGCACTTTTAACTTTAGCCGTTATCGCGCTGTCATCCATGTAACCGTCAACTTTTTTCATGGAGCTATCGATTTTGGCACCGGCACTGTCCGCGGCGTTAGACGCCTTGTTGAGCAGACTGTCTTCGGCCAGCGCAGTGCCGCTCACCAAAGCAGAACCCAAAACAACAGCCATCAGCGAGTGTGCAAATTTGGTCTTTTTCATCGATCTCTTCCTTTTGTTGGGGGCCCCAGCGCCAGAGCGCCGGAACCCTTCAGCCGCCTTCACGCGGCCTCTCGGTAAATACTTCATCATCGCTATACGATTAAGCGTTCACGACAGGAATATTGCAACCGCCGTGCCAACTCCATAAACGCCTTAAAAATCAAACAAAAAAAGCGTTGAGTCGGATTTTTAATCAAAAAACTGTCGCCTATTGACGACAGACTAAGTGACACGAAACGGTAAAACAGTCATCTCATTGATATTTAAGGAAACAGACTGTCTCCTATCGGCAACACATCAGAATAACTCACCAAACAATAAGCGTATTACAGTGATTTACTCTCAAGCAATGTGCGGACATCTCGTTAAAGATAGACCATGCGGCGGAAAACGCAGGCCAATCGCGTCTCGCCTGGGCGACATCGATTCGCAGGATAAAATATGAGGAAGATTTATTAATTAGCGGAGTGAGAATACGGGGAATTGGCAGGGCGCACCGGGCGCCCTGCCGATGTATCAGTGTTCGCGGGTCTTGCGGAAGGTCACGTCAGGATAGCGTTCCTGCGTCAGGTTGAGGTTCACCATGGTCGGCGCGATGTAGGACAGGTTGTCCCCGCCGTCCAGCGCCAGGTTGATCTCGTTCTTGCGCTTGAACTCTTCGAACTTCTTCACGTCGTCGCACTCGACCCAGCGCGCGGTCGACACGTTGACCGATTCGTACAGCGCTTCCACGTTGTACTCGCTCTTCAAACGCGCCACCACCACGTCGAACTGCAGCACACCGACCGCGCCGACGATCAGATCGTTGTTGGCGATCGGACGGAACACCTGTACCGCGCCCTCTTCGGACAGCTGCACCAGCCCCTTCAGCAGCTGTTTCTGCTTCAGCGGATCGCGCAGGCGAATGCGGCGGAACAGCTCCGGCGCGAAGTTCGGAATACCGGTGAACTTCATGTCTTCACCCTGGGTGAAGGTATCGCCGATCTGAATGGTGCCGTGGTTGTGCAGGCCGATGATGTCGCCCGGGTAGGCTTCTTCCACGTGCGAACGGTCGCCGGCCATAAAGGTCAGCGCGTCGGAGATCACTACGTCTTTGCCGGTGCGCACCTGGCGCAGCTTCATGCCCTTCTCGTAGCGGCCGGACACCACGCGCATAAAGGCCACTCGGTCGCGGTGTTTCGGATCCATGTTGGCCTGGATCTTGAACACAAAGCCGGTGAATTTCTCTTCCGCCGCCGTCACTTCACGGGTGTCGGTTTTGCGCGGCATCGGCGCCGGCGCCCAGGCCACCAGACCGTCCAGCATATGATCCACGCCGAAGTTACCGAGTGCGGTACCGAAGAACACCGGGGTCAGCTCGCCGCTCAGGAACGCCGCCTGATCGAACTCGTGGGAAGCGCCCTGCACCAACTCCAGCTCATCGCGCAGCTGCGCCGCCAGATCTTCGCCTACGGCGACATCCAGCTCCGGGTTGTTCAGGCCTTTGACGATGCGCACTTCCTGAATGGTGTGGCCTTTACCGGTCTGGTACAGGTAGGTTTCATCCTTGTACAGGTGATAAACGCCTTTAAACAGCTTGCCGCAGCCGATCGGCCAGGTGATAGGCGAACAGGCGATTTTCAGTTCGCGCTCGACTTCGTCCATCACTTCCATCGGATCGCGGATGTCGCGGTCCAGCTTGTTCATGAAGGTCAGGATCGGCGTGTCGCGCAGACGGGTGACTTCCATCAGCTTGCGGGTGCGATCCTCAACGCCCTTGGCGGCGTCGATCACCATCAGACAGCAGTCCACGGCGGTCAGGGTGCGATACGTATCTTCGGAGAAGTCCTCGTGCCCCGGGGTATCCAGCAGGTTGACCAGGCTGTCGCGATACGGGAACTGCATCACCGAGGTGGTGATCGAGATCCCACGCTGCTTTTCCATTTCCATCCAGTCGGATTTGGCGTGCTGGCTGGAGCCGCGGCCTTTTACCGTACCGGCGGTCTGGATCGCCTGTCCGAATAGCAGCACTTTTTCGGTAATGGTGGTTTTACCGGCATCGGGGTGCGAGATGATGGCGAAAGTTCTTCTTTTGGAGACTTCGCGGGCAAATTCACTAGGAGACATGGTTTTCAGGTTCTACGGTTAGTCCGCCCTGCGACATCATCAGAACGCGCCGATCGCGGCGCCGGGCAAAGCGGTGAATAAAAGATAACAGCCGGGCATTTTCGCCGATTTGCCAACCGGTGACAATCAATGCTTTTTCCGGCCGGGCTGATTACCCCAGCGGCAACGCCATCACGATCGCGTCTTCGCGGCCGTGGGCGCTCGGGTAATAATTGCGGCGCACGGTGACTTCGTTGAAACCGAGATCTTCATACAGCGCGATCGCCGCCTGGTTGGAGGCACGGACTTCCAGCCACAGCGTAACCACACCGCGGCTCTCCAGCTGTTCGATCAACGCGTTGAGCAGCAGGCGGCCAAAGCCCCGGCGCTGGTGCTGCGGATGAATGGCGATGTTGAACAGCGTGGCTTCGTCCAGCACGATCTGCGTGATGGCGAACCCCGCCATCTCCCCATCGGCGCTCAGCTTCAGGTTAAGGTAGCGATCGCCCTGATTGCTGGCAAAGGTGGTTTCCGTCCAGGGGAAAGCGTGGCTGGCTTGCTCAATGTTGAAGGCCGTGGCCAGGTCGGCCGCCGTCAGGGTAGAAATCGTGTTCATGATGACAAATCTGCTGCCAGAGGGCGCGTTTGGCCCCCGCGTCTTGGGAAAGCTCGGCCAGCGCCGGGCTGTGTAGCTGCGCGCCGGCGACCGCGAGCGGTTCAGTCACGCCCAGCCGCCAACTGTTGCATGCGGTCTCTTCAGGCAGCATCGCCACCTGTTCCGGCGTCAGGCTGTAGGTTTGCGCCGGCGTCAGCCCCAGGCTGCGCAGCACGTCGCAAAACAGCGGATCGTCGGGCGCCGGCTGCGTCTGCGCCACCACCAGCAGGCGCGTCTCGGGCGGCAGACTGACCGCCACTTCGCCCTGCAACACGCCCGGGCGGCGCAATGTCCACTGCGTAATACCCAGTTGTTGTAACAGCCAGTCGCGTTTTGATGCCATGCCGATTCCTACCCGTTGTGGTGCGCCATGCCTGCCATGCGCCGCGCTATGCTAACAAACCCGCGCAGCCCGCGCCAACAAACCCGTCGAACATATCGCCACAAAGCTCTATAATCCCCGGTCTCATTTCCAGGAGCCAATATCTGATGTCTGCATTAACCCCCGCCAGTGAAGTCATGCTGCGCCACAGTGATGAATTTATCGAACGCCGCGTGCTGTTTGCCGGCGACCTGCAGGACAGCCTGCCGGCCCAATTCGAGGCCGCGGACGTGCGCGTCCACACTCAGCAATACCATCACTGGCAGTTACTGAACCGGACGATGGGCGATAACGTGCAGTTCGGTTTGACCGTCGATCCCGCTTTCGTCGCCGACTGCGACACGCTGGTTTACTACTGGCCGAAGAGCAAGCAGGAAGCGCAATTCCAGCTGTGCAACATCCTGGCGCTGCTGCCGGTGGGCGCGGACGTGTTCGTGGTCGGTGAAAACCGCAGCGGCGTGCGCAGCGCCGAGCCAACGCTGGAAGGCCACGTCACGCTGGTGAAAATCGACAGCGCGCGCCGCTGTGGCCTGTATCACGGCCGCCTGGATGCGCAGACCGAGTTCGACCTGAACGACTGGTGGGACAGCTATCAGCTGCACGATCTGGAAGTGAAAACGCTGCCGGGCGTGTTCAGCCGCGACGGTCTGGACGTCGGCAGCTCGCTGCTGCTGTCGACGCTGGAAAAACACATGAAAGGCAAGGTGCTGGACATCGGCTGCGGCGCCGGCGTCATGGCCTCGGTAATGTCCAAGCTGTCGCCGAAAGTCAAATTGACCCTCAGCGACGTCAACGCCGCCGCGGTGGAATCCAGCCGCGCGACGCTGGCCGCCAACGGCATCGAAGGGGAAGTGATCGTCAGCAACGTTTACTCCGACATCACCGGCCGTTTCGACATGATCATCTCCAACCCGCCGTTCCACGACGGGCTGCAGACCAGCCTGACCGCCGCCGAAACTCTGATCCGCGGCGCGGTGAAGCACCTGCCGATCGGCGGCCAACTGCGCATTGTCGCCAACGCCTTCCTGCCATACCCGGACATTCTGGACGCCACCTTCGGCAGCCACGAAGTGCTGGCGCAGAACGGCCGCTTCAAGGTGTACCAGGCGACCGTCGGCCGTCCGCCGCGCGCGCCGAAGAAGAAATAATTCGCCGTTGGCGGAAAACGACAGAGCGCGGCCTGCAGGCCGCGCTTTTTTTTAACCGTTGATGTAGGTCATCGACTCCGAGCCGTAGCGATCGCCGGCCGCCGCGCTCAGCGGGAACACCGCTTCAATCGCCGCCAGCTCAGCCGCGCTCAGCGTTATCTCCGCCGCCGCGACGTTCTCTTCAAGGTAACGACGGCGTTTGGTGCCGGGGATCGGCACGATGTGTTCCCCCTGCGCCAACACCCAGGCCAGCGCCAGCTGCGAAGGTTTAACGCCCTTCTGCGCCGCCAGCTCGCTCACCTTCTCCACCAGCGCCAGATTGCGGCTGAAGTTTTCCCCCTGGAAGCGCGGGTTGCTGCGGCGGAAGTCGTCCTCGGCCAGATCCTCCGGCCGCTGGATAGCGCCGGTGAGGAAACCGCGCCCTAACGGGCTGTAGGGCACAAAGCCGATGCCCAGGCGCTCGCAGGCCGCCAGCACGCCCTGCTCGGCGTCGCGGGTCCACAGCGAATATTCGGTCTGCAGCGCGGTGATCGGATGCACCTTGTGCGCCCGTTCCAGCGTGGCGACCGACGCCTCGCTCAGGCCGATGTGGCGGATCTTGCCTTCGCGGATCAGATCCGCCATCGTGCCCACGACGTCCTCGATCGGCACCTGCGGATCGACCCGGTGCTGATAATAAAGATCGATCTCCTCCACGCCCAAGCGCCGCAGGCTGCCCTCGACGGAGCGCCGGATATACTCGGGCCGGCTGCTGACGCCGCGCGCCGAAGGATCCGCCGGATCGCGCAGAATGCCGAACTTGGTGGCCAGGAACACCTGTTGCCGCTTGCCTTTGATCGCTTCCCCCACCAGCTCTTCGTTGGTGTGCGGGCCATACATGTCGGCGGTGTCGAGCAGCGTGACGCCCAGCTCCAGCGCCCGGTGCAGCGTGGCGATGGCTTCCTGCCGATCGGCGCCGGTGGAGTAGAAGTCGCTCATGCCCATGCATCCCAACCCCAGGGCGGAGACGACGGGACCGTGGGAACCGAGTTTACGTTGTTGCATTGTGCTGCCCTCATGCGGTGAATGGATAACGCAGCAAAGTCTGGTTGTTTACGCGACAAAGATAAATAATGCAGATTGCACATCACTGTTCAAAAATCACCAACAATCCGGAGTGGACATGGATCAGGTTCAAGCCATGCGCATTTTTACCCGCATCGTCGAACTGGGCAGCTTCAGCCGGACGGCCGAACGCCTGCAGCTGCCGCGCGCCACGGTCAGCAACGCGCTGAAACGGCTGGAACAGCGGCTGGGCGTGCGCCTGCTGATCCGTACCACCCGCCAGGTGCAGGTGACCAGCGAAGGCAGTCTCTACTATCAACGCTGCGTGCAGTTGCTGGGCGCGCTGGAGGAGGCGGACACGCTGTTCAGCCACCATAAGCTGCAGCCGTCCGGCAAAGTGCGCATCGATATGCCCCATTCGCTGGCGCGCGAGGTCGTCATTCCGGCGCTGGACGACTTCTACCGGCGCTATCCCGACATTACGCTAGCGCTGGGCGCCAACGACACCCACGTCGATCTGCTGCGCGAAGGCGTGGACTGCGTGCTGCGCGCCTGGGAAACCGAAGACGACAGCCTGGTGGCGCGGCGGATCGCCCAGCTGCCGCAGGTCACCTGCGCTTCCCCCGCTTACCTGCAGGCCCAAGGTACGCCGCTCGACATCGATAGCCTGGCGCCGCACCGCGCGGTGGGGTATTTTTCGCTGGCCAGCAACCGCGATTACCCGCTGGAGTTTTGCCGCGGCGGCAAGCTGGAACTGCGCGAACTGCCCGCCCGGCTGAGCGTCAGCGGCGCCGACGCCTATATCGCCGGCGCGCGTGCCGGCATGGGATTGATACAGGCGGCGCGCTATTCGCTTGCCCCTTGGCTGGAACAGGGCGAACTGGTGGAAGTGCTGGCGGAAACGCCGCCTCCGCCGATGCCGATTTACATCATGTATCCGCCCGGCCGTTTCCTGGCGCCGCGGGTCAGAGTGTTGATTGATTGGCTGATTTGGCTGTTTGACCAGCAGAAAAGCGGCGATATGGCTGTTTTTCCAGCAAACGCCCGCAAAGCGGGGAAATAACTGTTGACGTGTCCGCCAAAATCTCTAGAATTCGCCTCCGTGGTAACGTTACTCCGGTAATGTTTCTGGTACGCGAAGGTGGCGGAATTGGTAGACGCGCTAGCTTCAGGTGTTAGTGTCCTTACGGACGTGAGGGTTCAAGTCCCTCTCTTCGCACCAAATAACCACATGATTTATATTGCACTCAGCATCGATGCGAAGGTGGCGGAATTGGTAGACGCGCTAGCTTCAGGTGTTAGTGTTCTTACGGACGTGAGGGTTCAAGTCCCTCTCTTCGCACCACGCTGGCGACGTAATATAAATCAAAGCAACAACATCGACTGTGCGAAGGTGGCGGAATTGGTAGACGCGCTAGCTTCAGGTGTTAGTGTCCTTACGGACGTGAGGGTTCAAGTCCCTCTCTTCGCACCAATTGATGATCTCCCCGGCAGTATCCTCGAAAAAATCCCAACGCATTGATGAATCACACGCTTAAGCGTGGTTTTGCCGTTTCCGGCGTTTCACCCGAAGCTGAAGTTCAGACTGACAGCCGCCAGGCCGCCCGCCAGCGCCATACAGGAAGGCAGCAGCAAATAGTGGCGCAGCCGGCTGTTGAACAACATGACCAGCGTGGCCAACATCGCTATCACGATCAGGGTGCGCAACTGCACCATATCCAGGTCGATCAAGGCCAGCAGCGGCATCAGCGCACAAGGCAGCAAAACGCCCCAGGCGCTGGCCAGGCGATCCCCGAGGCACCAACTGACGCCCCACAGCCCGCACGCGGCAATCATGGCGGTGAGCATGACAACCCCCCTTCAAGTGATAATGATAACCAATATCATATAACACTTTTTTGGCCGCCGCATCATTTTCACTGCGCTGACCAAACCCAGATGACACCAGCATGAAAAAATGATAATTTGACATAAGAAAATTCCTAGTCCTGTTTGCATGATAATAATCACAATCCTCAACCATGCAATTCAAGTGGATATTCGCGCCAAAGGAATGCTTCTCAACCTTAATTATTCGACAGAACGACTTTGCAAAGAGTGACCTCCGTATGAACGCCCGTTCTTATCAGGAATTACTGAACAGCAAGCAGCGCCTGGCATTATTTCTTTTTCTGATAATGAATGCCGCCTCTTCCGTATTTACATTATTGTTCCCTTTTAGGGATACGCCCGCATTTACCCTACCTTTATTATGTATACCGCTATTTTGTCTGGTAGCCGCGCTATTGTCCCTGCAAACGCCACGCAAATACTTGTGCAAACTCAACCTGTTCGCCGGCGTGCTCGGCCTGCTCTGGGCCGCACATATTTACGTTAAAAGTCAATATTGCCTACCGAATAACCAAGATTTTTTATTAATTAGTTTGTTTAGCATCTTTTTTATCAGCGCTATTTCCCTGACGGACAACTTTACCGCCTTTTGTTTACACGCCGTGCCTTCCGCAATGGTGATCCTGGCTTTAGACGGCATGCATAATACCCTGCGGATATTATTCACCACGCTATTACCTATTATCGCTTTCTCCATCCACCACCTGATGTTGAAACGCAGTGAAATCTTTACTCACGCGCTGGTGGCCAACCTGTATAACGAGCGAGATAAATTCAATAATTTGAGCATGATCGATCCTCTGACCGGCCTTTATAACCGGCGCGGGCTGGAGAATAAGATCACGATGCTGCTGGAACCGCAAACCGGCCATCATTACGTGCTGTTGCTGGATATCGACCACTTCAAGGTCTATAACGACAGCTACGGCCACGCCATGGGCGATCGGGCGTTGGTGCAGGTGGCGGTCGCCATCCGCGATGCGGTGCGTTCGCGCGACATCGTGGTGCGTTACGGCGGGGAAGAATTTTTGGTGCTGCTGACCAACGTGCACGAAGGCTACGCGGCGCAACTGGCCGAACGGGTGCGCCAGCGGGTGGCGGAGCTGAACATCCCGCACGGCGCCAGTCCGCAGCACAGCGGCACGCTGACGCTCAGCGCCGGCATCTCCGCGTTGGAAAAACTGGACATCGAATCGGCGATAGGCGCGGCCGACGCCGCGCTCTATCTGGCGAAGCACAGCGGCCGCAACAATATTCAGTTGGCGCAAAACGTCGAGCCCGCTGCCGTTCACTCTTAAGCCGCCGTGGTAACGGCGCGGCGGCTGACATCAACACTTATACGGCTATACGGCGGTGGAACGCAGCCCGTTCAGCAACAGGTTCAAACTGGCCAAGGCTTGTTCCAGCCCCACGTCTTTTTCCGGATGATGGGCGACCCACAGCGCGGCATCCATCAGGCCGCCGTTGATTAAATGCGCCAGCGCTTCCGGCTCGGCGATAGCGATACGCCGCTGCGCCATCAATACCTCCAATGCGCCCGTCATCCAGCTGATGCACGCCAGCTTGCTGGCCCGCAGATATTCAGCTCCCAGCACTGAAGGTGAATCACGCAACAGAATGCGTTGCGCTTGCGGCTCCGTCATCATGATCAGATAACTGCGGCAACGCGCCGCAAAAGCCTCCCAGTCATCCGCAGTACTCGCGGTTATCTCAGCCAGATGCGCCGTCTATCGCCTGCACCACCGCCAGGAACAGCCCCTTTTTATCGCCAAAATGGTGATAGAGCGCGCCGCGCGTCAGGCCGGCCTGGGCGGTGAGATCATCCATCACCGTTTCGGCATACCCCACGTTGCCGAATTGCAGGCGGGCCGCCGCCACCAGCTTTTGTCGGGTTTCTTCAATCATTTCGGTACGCGCTTTACGTGCCATGGGTTCACTCCCGCCTCGTTATTGATGACGTTATAATTGACATACGCCATGTATGTCAATTAACGTAACATACGTGGCGTATGTCAATGATGGACATTGAGCGAATACCGAGCCGCAACATTCCGGAGCCCATTTTATGGCAAATCCTTATTTCAAACTGTTCACCGCCCCGGGCAGCAAGGCGTTTTCCTCTGCCGGGCTAATCGCGCGCCTGCCGGTCTCGATGACCGGTATCGGCATCATTACCATGCTCTCGCAGGTACGCGGCTCCTATTGGTTAGCGGGCGCGGTGGCGGCGACGTTCGCCTTTTCCATGGCGCTGCTCGCGCCGCAGATCGCGCGCGCAGCGGATCGCTTCGGCCAACGCCGAGTGCTGCCGTATGCCACCGGGACCAGCGCGATCGCCCTCTTGCTGCTGCTGATTTGCACTCGCTACCAGGCGCCGGATTGGGCGCTGTTCGTCTTCGCTGCGCTCGCGGGCGGCATGCCCAGCATCTCTGCGATGGTCAGAGCTCGCTGGAGCGAAATTTATCGCGGCACGCCGCAGCTGCACACGGCATTTTCATTCGAGTCGGTGTTGGACGAAGTCGCCTTTATCATCGGCCCGCCGATCGCCGTGGGGCTCAGCGTTTCACTTTTCCCAGAAGCCGGCCCTCTGGTGGCCGCGCTGCTTCTGGTGGCGGGCGTCACGGCATTCGCCTTGCAAAAAAGCACACAGCCCCCGGTTTACACCCGCAACAGCGAGCGGCAGCGCGCCATCCTGGCTATGCCGTCAATGCAAATTCTGGTGCTGGCGCTGATCGCCCTGGGCACCATTGTCGGCACCGTGGACGTCATCAGCGTGGCCTTCGCCGAGCAGCAAGGCCAGCCAGCCGCCGCCAGCATCGTACTGTCGGTTTACGCGTTTGGCTCCTGCCTCGCCGGGCTGATTTTCGGCGCAATGAAGATCCCCGTCCCCTTGCCCCGCCTGTTCTTATACGCGGCGTTCGCCACCGCATTCACTACCCTGCCGCTGCTGTGGGTGCACAATGTCTTGACGCTGGCGGCGGCGATGTTTGTCGCCGGACTGTTTTTCGCGCCGACCATGATCATTGCCATGGGGCTGGTTGAAAACATCGTGCCCCCCGCCAGGCTGACGGAGGGATTGACCTGGATGGTCACCGGTCTGGGGATAGGCGTGGCGTTCGGCGCAGCCCTGGCGGGCCTGGCGATCGACGCTGCGGGGATAACGGCCGGCTTTGGCGTCACGCTCACGGCCGGCCTGGTCGTACTGCTGGTGGCGGCCGGCGGCTATCGCCTAATGCGGCGAACGCTGGCCTTGAAAGCGGCGTGAACCGCCTGCGCTAAACGGTTTCCCAAATCGCGTTGCCCTGCCAGCGCCGTTCGATCGCCGCCAGAAACAGTTTCACTTTGGGGGAGAGATGGCGTCGGCTGGGATAGACGGCGCAGATCGGCGGCCCCGGGCGACAATAGCGTTCCAGCACCGGCACCAGCGTGCCGGCCGCCATCTGTTCACCGACCAGAAACGCCCCTACCTGACACAGACCGGCCCCGGCGACGGCTGCATCCCGCAATGCCTCGACGTTGTTGAAACGCATCCGGCCGCGCACCGGCTGTTCGTGCAGTTGGCCGTTAATCCGATAGCGCCAGGGCGCCGGCAATCCCTGGTGGCTGAAGACCAGCGTCTCGTGATCGCCCAGCGCCTCCGGTGTCGCAGGCGTGCCGTAGCGCGCCAGATAGTCCGGCGCCGCGCAGGTGATCAGGCGGTGCGGCGCGAGCACCCGCCGCACCAGCCGACTGTCGTCGCTGCCGCCGACGCGGATCGCCATGTCGATGCCGTCGCGCACCAAATCGCTGTAATCGTCGGAGAAGCTGACGTCGGCGTCCACCTCCGGCCACTGCGCCAAAAATTCCCGCAGAATCGGCAAAATATGCAACCGCCCCAAAGAGACCGGCACATCCAGCCGCAGCCGCCCGCGCGGGGTTTGCCGCCGCGTATTGAGCGCCGTTTCTGCCTCTTCGGCCTGCGACAGGATGCGCTGCGCATATTCGTAAAACACTGCGCCGTCTTCGGTCAGGCTGACGCTGCGCGTGGTGCGCTGCAGCAGCCGGGTCGCCAATCGCGCCTCCAATCGGTTCACGCATTTGCCCGCCGCCGATCGGGAGATGCCCAGTCTCTCGGCCGCCAGCGTGAAGCTGCAGGCGTCGGCGACGCGAATGAATACCAGCAGGTCGGTCAGGTTATCCAACGGCATAGACGGTAAATTAGCCACGCTTTGTCCCCAATGTTGCGCATTCAGGCCAGTTTATCAGCCATTTTGGCGCGGATACACTGGGGTTCTTCATCTGTTGGGAGAGTCATTATGAGTGCCTTACACGCCGACGGCGGCGCAAAAGCGTGGCTGGCGACCTTCGCGGTCGGCCTGTCCACCTTTACCGTCGTCACCGCAGAAATGCTGCCCGTCGGGCTGCTGACCCCGATCGTCAGCACCCTGAACGCATCGATCGGCCGCGCCGGGCTGCTGATTTCCCTGCCGGCCCTGTTCGCCGCGCTGTTCGCCCCGCTGGTGGTGCTGGGCGCCCGGCGCACGGACCGCCGCAACCTGCTGGCGGGCTTTCTGCTGCTGCTGATCGCCGCCAACCTGCTGGCCGCCGCCGCCACCTCCCTGGCGCTGCTGTTCGCTGCGCGCATTCTGCTGGGCTTTTGCATCGGCGGTATCTGGGCCATCGCCGGCGGGCTGGCAGAACGCCTGGTGCCGCCGGCCTCCGTCGGATTGGCGCTGTCCATCATCTTCGGCGGCGTAGCGGCGGCCTCGGTGTTCGGCGTGCCGCTCGGGGTATTCCTCGGCGAAGCGCTGGGCTGGCGCATGGCGTTTCTGGCGGTCGCCGTTCTGGCGGCGCTGACCCTGCTCCTGCTGGTGTGCGTGCTGCCGCCGCTGCCGGTCACGCAGGCGATCGGCTGGCGGTCGTTCACCGCGCAACGCGCGAATCGCCAGCTGCTGACCGGGCTGCTGCTGACGTTTCTGCTGGTCGCCGGTCACTTTATGGCTTACACCTTTGTCCGTCCGCTGCTGCAGACGGTCGCCGGCATCGAAAGCCGCTGGGTGGGGCCGCTGCTGTTCGCCTACGGCATCGCCGGCCTCGTCGGGAATTTTATCGCCGGCCAGGCCGCCGCTAAACGACTGCGCCGCACCCTGGCGCTGATCGCCCTCGGGCTGGCGCTCGCCGTCCTGCTGCTGCCGCTGCTGGGCCACACGCCGCTGAGCGGCGGCGCCTTCCTGCTGCTGTGGGGCATCGCCTACGGTGGCGTTTCCGTTGCGCTGATGGCGTGGATGCTCAAGGCGGCTCCCGATGCGGCCGAGGTCGCCTCTTCACTGTATATCGCGCTGTTTAACCTGGCGATTTCCTGCGGTTCGCTGTTGGGCGGGCTGGTGGTGGATGCCGGCGGCCTGACGATAAACGGCGCGCTGTCCGGCCTGGTGCTGCTGCTGGCGTTGGCCATCCTGATGGGGACCCGGCGGCAGATGCCGAAAACGGCGGCGAAGGCCGATTCGCCGCCGGGTTGAATCAGGCGCGGCGCTGCCGCAGGCCGTAAACCAGCACCACCGCGAAGCACAACAGCGGCAGCAGATAAGA
Source organism: Serratia sp. CY37869 (assembly GCF_052168895.1). Taxonomy (NCBI): domain Bacteria; kingdom Pseudomonadati; phylum Pseudomonadota; class Gammaproteobacteria; order Enterobacterales; family Yersiniaceae; genus Serratia; species Serratia sp. CY37869. Next base: position 323,313 of record NZ_JBJNLU010000004.1, on the reverse strand, counting down.
GAGCGCGGTGCTGTAACGGTCAGCCAGCGCCCCCATAAAGTACGGCATGATGGCGCCGCCGACGATCGCCATGATCATAAAGGAGCTGGCGCGCTTGGTGTGTTTACCCAGGTTTTTCACCCCCAGGGCGAAAATGGTCGGGAACATGATCGACATAAAGAAGAATACCGCGATCAGCGCCACCACCGACACGCCGTCAACGCTCAGCATCACCACGCCGCACAGCGCGATGTTGATCAGCGCATAGGCCGCCAACAGCGTCGCCGGCTTGACTCGCCCCATCAACCAGGTGCTGAAGAAGCGCCCGACCATAAAGCAGATCATGGCGATCGACAGCAGGTAAGAGGCGCTCTGGTTAGACACCTCGCGCCAGTGTTCGGTGGCATAGTTGATGAAGAACGCCCCTACGCCCACCTGCGCCGCCACGTAAAAGAACTGCGTGATAACCCCGCCGACGAAATGCGGATGCTGCCACAATCCCTGCGCTATCACGCCGTGTACCGGTTTTTCCTCTTCGCGGATCGCCGGCAGCCGGGTGCGGCTGAACAACAGCGCGATCAGCAGCACCAGCACGGCGATCGCCACATAGGTCATCTTCACCGCGCTCTGATCGCCGCCGCCGGCGGACTGGCTGGCGGAGAAGAACAGCGTGCCGCCGATCAACGGGCCGATAAACTGCCCGAGGCCGTTGAACGACTGGGCCAGGTTGAGCCGCCGTTCGGCGCCCTGCGCGTCGCCCAGCACCGTGGCGTACGGGTTGGCGGCCGTTTCCAGGCAGCCCAAACCGCTGGCGATAACGAACAGCGCGAACAGGAACACGCCGAAGCTGTTGGCCGACGCCGCCGGCACGAACAGCAGCGCCCCCAGCGCATACAGACACAGCCCGACCAGAATGCCCGCCTTATAGCCCTTGCGGTCCATAAAGTATCCGGCGGGCAGCGCCACCAGGAAATAGGCGCCGAAATAGGCCGCCTGCAACAGCCCCGACTGCGCCTTGGTAACGTGCAACGTCTCCTGAAAATGTTTGTTTAATACGTCCAGCAGGCCATAGGACAGCCCCCACATGAAGAACAGGCTGGTGACCAGGATAAAGGCCCAGCGCAGATTGGCGGTCACGGCGACGCCCGGCTGCGCGGAGGCCGCACTTTTTTCAGCAAGCATGGTGATACCCTCGTATCGTCTGGCGATGATGATGTTGGCGTTATTGCTGTTGCAGAGAAAATATCCGCGCCATTTCCACCCATTTTTCGCCCTGCGGCGTCCAGGGGGTGGCGGCCTGGTAGTGCCACATCAGCGCTTCCCATCGCTGTACTTCGGGGTTGTTCAGGCTGGCGGCGTCAAAACGCACGGCATCGAAATCGGCGCTGACCTCCACGATCATGAACAGCCGGGTGCCCAACCGGTAAATCTCCATGTCCAGAATGCCGTGCTCGCGCAAATGCGCGGCGATGCCCGGCCAGATGCGCTGATGCTGCTGCTGGTACTCCGCAATCAGCGCCGGTGAGTCAATCAGATCGAGCGCCTGGCAGAAACGGCGCCGCCCTGCCGCCGCGCCGCTCACGTCAGCGCCCGATCGAGATGCAGGTAGCCACCGTCCACCGACAGCCATTGCCCGGTGGTATGCGACGACCGCGACGACAGCAGAAACGCCACGGTGTCGGCGATCTCTTGCGGCGTGGTCATGCGCTGCCCGAGCGGAATGCGCGCGGTGATCTTCTCCATCTGCCGCTGCGGGTCGGCGAAGGTGTTGAGCCAGCGCTGGTACTGCGGGGTAATCACCTCCGCCGGCACCACCGCGTTCACCCGCACCCCATCATGGCGCAGCGACACCGCCCATTCGCGCGTCAGCGCCAGCACCGCGCCCTTGGCGGCGGTGTAGCCGCTGGTGCCGCCCTGGCCGCTGAGCGCAGTCTTGGAGGCGATGTTGACGATGACGCCCCGGCTCTCCCGCAGCGCCGCCTGACACAGGTGCGCCATCAGGTAGTAATGCACCAGGTTCTTTTCCAGCGAGCCGACGAACGCTTCGCGCCCCGCCTCTAGCCCGACGCCGTCGTTGACCCCGGCGTTGTTCACCAGCCCGTCAATGCGGCCGAAGGTCGCCAGCGTCTGGCTGACCGCCCGGCGGCAGGCCGCCTCGTCGCACAATTCGGTGAGGATCACCTCGGTGCGCGGCTGCAGCCGCTGCAAATCGGCCAGCAGCGCCGCCTCCGGCGCGGCGTTGGTGACCAGCACCGGGATCGCGCCTTCTTCGGCCAGCACATGAGCAATCGCCGCGCCGATGCCGGCACCGCCGCCGGTGACCAGCACCACCTTATCTTGCAGATACAGATCCATAACCAGACTCCGTTAAACCGTAAATTCGCCAGGCGGTGTCGCCCCAAATCGCCGCCTGCTCGGCGGCCCCCAGCGTCGACAGCGCCCGTTCGCACAGTTGCACCACCTGGCGGTAGTCGCCGGCCAGCAGGCACACCGGCCAGTCGGAGCCGAACATCAGCCGCTGCGGGCCGAACGCCTCCAGCGCGGCGTCGAAGAACGGCAGCAGTTCTTCCGCCCGCCACCGGCCACCCGGCGCCTCGGTGATCAGCCCCGACAGCTTGCAGACCACGTGCGGCAGCGCCGCCAGCGGCCGGATTTGCTGCGCCCAGTGCCGCGCGCCGCGCGCGATGTCCGGCTTGCCGAGATGATCCAACACCAGCCAGTGTTCATCGTGGCAGGCGGCGAACGCCGCCGCGGCCGCCAGATGCCGATGCGTCACCAGGATCTCGTACACATACCCGGCGCGCTGCAGCGTTTGCATGCCGCGTTCCACCTCCGGCCGCGCCAGCCAGGCCGCCGGATCCGCTTCGTCCTGCACCTGATGACGCACCCCGCGCAGCGCGCTGTAAGGCCGCAAGGCCTCCAGACGCTGCGCCAGCTGCGGCGCGGCGATATCCAACCAGCCCACCACGCCGCATACGCCCTCGCTCTGCTCAGCCAGCGCCAGCAGGGCCAGCGTCTCGTCCTCGCTGGGGCGCGCCTGCACCGCCAGTGCGCCGTCGAAGCCGTGTTCCTGCAACAGCGGCCGCAGCCGGGGCGGATCGAAATCCTGTCGCAGCACGCGCATCCGCTCGTCGATCCACGGGTAGTGCTGCGGGTGGTAGCGCCAGTAGTGCTGGTGAGCGTCGATGCGCGGCATGCGATCCTCCCGGCTCACCCGCGGAACCGATACTGCTCGATCGAAGACGGATGCATCTCGATCGAATAGCCGGGACGGCTCGGCGGCATGTAGGCCGCGCCCTTGATCACACAGGGATCGACAAAGTGTTCATGCAAATGATCGACGTACTCGATCACCCGGCCTTCGTGGGTGCCGGCGATGCACAGGTAGTCGATCATCGACAGGTGCTGCACGTATTCGCACAGCCCGACGCCGCCAGCGTGCGGGCAGACCGGCAGCTGGTATTTGGCCGCCATCAGCATCACCGCCAGCACTTCGTTGACGCCGCCGAGGCGGCAGGCGTCGATCTGCACCACGTCCACCGCGCCGCGCATGATGAACTGCTTGAACATGATGCGGTTCTGGCACATCTCACCGGTGGCCACCTTGACCGGCGCCACCCCTTCGCGGATGCGGCGATGCCCCTCCACGTCATCCGGGCTGGTCGGTTCTTCGATAAACCAGGGGTTGGCGAACGCCAGATGTTTCACCCACGGAATGGCCTCGCCCACTTCCCACACCTGGTTGGCGTCGATCATCAGCCGGCGATCCGGGCCGATCACCTCACGGGCGATGCGCACCCGGCGAATGTCGTCTTCCAGATCGCGCCCGACCTTCAGCTTCAGGTAGGAGAAACCGGCGTCGACCGCTTCCTGGCACAGGCGGCGCAGCTTGTCATCCGGGTAACCCAGCCAGCCGGCGGAGGTGGTGTAACAGGGGTACCCTTCCTGCAGCAGCCGCTCCAGGCGCCGTTCTTTGCCCTCGGCCCGCTGTTTCAGCAGCGCCAGCGCTTCCTGCGGCGTGATGCAGTCGGTGATGTAACGGAAGTCGATGCAGCGCACCAGTTCCTCCGGCGTCATCTCCGCCACCAGCCGCCACACCGGCTTGCCGACCGATTTGGCCCACAGATCCCACACCGCATTGACCACCGCGCCGGTCGCCAGGTGAATGGCGCCCTTGTCCGGCCCAATCCAGCGCAGCTGGCTGTCGCTGGTGAAGCGCCGCCAGAAGGCGCCCATGTCGGCGGCGATCGTCTCCAGTTGCTCACCGACGATCTGATGTTCCAGCGCGCGGATCGCCGCACAACAGATCTCGTTGCCGCGGCCGATGGTGAACGTCAGCCCGTGGCCGCTGAGATCCGCGCGATCGGTCTCCAGGATCACGTAGGCGGCGGAATAGTCGGGATCCGGATTCATGGCGTCGGATCCGTCCAGCCCCAACGAGGTGGGGAAACGAATGTCTTCAACCCGCAGTGCGGTAATGGTGGTCATGGCGGCGCTCCCGGTTAAGCCTGTACGGTTTGCTGGCGCTGTTCGCCCAGCCCTTCGATGCCCAGACGCATCGTCTGGCCCGCCCGCAGATAGACGGGCTGCGGTTTCTGCCCCATGCCGACGCCCGGCGGCGTACCGGTGGAGATCACGTCGCCCGGCTGCAGGCTCATAAAGCGGCTGAGGTAGCTGACGATTTGCGGAATGCGGAAGATCATGGTGCTGGTGTTGCCGTCCTGATAGCGCTTGCCGTCCACCTCCAGCCACAGGTTCAGGCTGTGCGGATCGGCGATTTCGTCGGCGGTCACCAGCCAGGGGCCGATCGGCCCGAAGGTGTCGCAGCCTTTGCCCTTGTCCCAGGTGCCGCCGCGCTCAATTTGATATTCGCGTTCTGAGACGTCGTTGATCACGCAGTAGCCGGCGACGTGGCGCATCGCGTCTGCTTCGCTGATGTAGCGTCCGCCCTGGCCGATCACCACGCCCAGCTCCACTTCCCAGTCGGTTTTCTGCGAGCCGCGCGGGATCTCCACCCGATCGTGGGGGCCGATCACCGCGCTGGTCCATTTGTTGAACACCACCGGTTCCTCAGGAATGGCGGCACCGGTCTCCGCCGCGTGATCGGCGTAGTTCAGGCCGATGCAGATAAACTTGCCGATGCTGCCGACGCAGGCGCCGAGGCGCGGCTGCCCTTCGACCAGCGGCAGCGTGGCACTGTCCAGCGCGCGCAGTTTGGCGAGCGACGCCGGCAATAACGCGGCGCCCCCCACGTCGGCGATATGCTGCGACAAATCGCGCAGGCGGCCTTGCGCATCCAACATGCCGGGGCGCTCTTGCCCGGGTTGCCCGTAACGTAAAAGTTTCATGCCTTCCTCTCTCAAAAATGGCGGCTCAGTTGCTCCAGCCGCCGTCGATGATCTGCACCGTGCCGGTGGTGTACGAACTGGCGTCGGAGGCCAGATACAGCGCCAACTGGGCAATTTCCTCGGTGGTGCCGATGCGCCCGATCGGCTGGCGGGCGACGAACGCCTGATACACCTCTTGCTCGCTACGCCCCTGCTCGCGCGCCTGCTCGGCGATGCGCTGACGCAGCGACGGCGATTCCACCGTGCCGGGGCAAATGGCGTTGCAGCGGATGCCCTGGGTGACGTAATCCGCCGCCACCGAGCGCGTCAGGCCAATCACCGCCGCCTTGCTGGCGCCGTAGGCGAAGCGGTTCGGCACCCCTTTCACGCTCGAGGCCACCGAAGACATGTTGATGATCGAGCCTTTGCCGCGCGCCAACATGCCCGGCAGGAAGGCGCGGATCATGCGGAACATCGCAGTGACGTTGAGATCGAGCGCGAACGCCCACTGATCTTCGCTGCAATCGAGGATCGATCCGCTGTGCACCACGCCGGCGCAGTTGAACAGCACGTCGATCGGGCCGATCGCTTCCGCCGCCGCCGCGATGGCGGCCGGATCGGTGACGTTTAGCGTCAGCGCGCGGATCCCGGCGCAGTCCTGCAGGCGCTCGAGGTTGATGTCGCTGGCGATCACGTCGGCGCCGGCGGCGGCGAACAGCCTGGCGGTGGTGAATCCGATCCCTTGCCCGGCGGCAGTGATCAGTACGCGTTTCCCGGTTAAATCCATCTTGACTCCTCGGCCTAAAGGTCTAATGGTCAGGCCACTAAAGGCGGTTAAAGGTCAGGCCTCTAACATGACAAAAGACGCTTTACGCGTTATCGTTGGGGGAAGAAGTTAATAAAAACAGCCTTGAAACTGCATTTCAATTAACCATTTTTTTACACTTGAATAACGATTACTCAAGCGCCTTGTCGCATAATTGTGCGCCAAATCACTGAACGCCGAATCGTCAAAGGTCAAAAATGCCGATTACCCGACTGGAAAACCCAAGGATTTACAGACAGATAGCTGACCAGCTCAAACGTCTTATCGAGAACAACGAATTTCCGCCGGGCAGCCGCCTGCCCTCGGAGCGCGATCTTGCGCAGCAGTTGCAGGTCAGCCGCGCGTCGGTGCGCGAGGCGCTGATCGCGTTGGAAGTGATTGGCCTGGTGGACGTCAAGGTGGGCAACGGGGTGATCGTGCGTTCGCAAACGCCGCCGCCGGCGTCGCAAGAACCGGTCATGGCCCAGGCCGGCCGCAACCAGTGGGCGGAAATCGACGACGAACTGAATATCGAGCTGGATTTCAACGCCGAGCTGCCGCCGTTTTCACTGCTGCAAACCCGCCTGTTGATCGAACCGGAGACCGCCGCGCTGGCCGCGCGCCACGCCACCGACGAAGAGCTGGCGGGCATCCGCGCCGCCTATGAGCAGAACTGCCGCGATAACCGGGCCGGCTCCGCCACCCACCCCGGCGATCGGCTGTTCCACATCCGCATCGCCCAGGCCAGCGGCAACCCGGCCTATGCGTTCATCATCGGGCACCTGCTCGGCCACCGTTACGGCAGCATGTTCCGCGTGCTGCAGCGCCACTATACGCCGGACGACATGCCGCACCGTTCCGAGCTGGAACACCGGGCGATCCTGGCGGCAATTGAAGCGCGCGACGTGCGCGGCGCCCGCAAGGCGATGAAGGCGCACCTGGACGAAGTGATCGCCATTTTCGCCCGCGCGCAATAGGCCGCGGCGGTTAAAAATTTTTATCGCCACCGCTCTTTTTTCTACATGCAGCAGGGGCCTGGGGGCATTACACTGGGCGACGAATAACGCCCTTTCCCGCTGCATTGTTAAATGGATAACGACCGTTGAAGAACTCTGTCTCCGCTTTATTGCTGGCGCTGGGCCTGTGCGCCGCGCCGCTGGCCGTGCAGGCCGCGCCCCCGCAGCTGGCTTCGCAAATCGTCGACCAGTATGCCGAACATATTTTCTACAACAGCGGCGCCACCGGCATGGCGCTGGTGGTGATCGACGGCAATCAAGTGGTTAACCGCAGCTTTGGCGACACCAAGCCCGGCAACAACCTGCGCCCGCGCCCGGATTCGCTGATCCGCATCGCCTCGATCACCAAGCTGATGACCAGCGAAGTGATGGTGAAGATGGCGGCGGCAGGCCAGGTCAAGCTGACCGACCCGCTGCGCAAATATGCCCCCAAGGGCGCCTATGTGCCGGCTTACAACGCCGGCCAGCCGATCACCTTATTGAACCTGGCGACCCACACCAGCGCGCTGCCGCGCGAGCAGCCGGGCAAGAAGCCGCCGAAAACGCCGGTGTTCACCTGGCCGACCAAGGCCCAGCGCTGGCAGTGGCTGGCGCATGCCAACATCACGACGCCGCCGGGCGTGCACGCCGCGTATTCCAACCTGGCGTACGATCTGCTGGCCGATGCGCTGTCGCGCGCCGCGGGCAAGCCATACAACGCGCTGCTGAAAGAGAAAATCACCGCGCCGCTCGGCATGGTCGACACCACGCTGACGCCGAGCCCTGAACAATGCTCGCGCCTGATGGTGGCGGCGGCCGGCCCAAGCGCCTGTCGCGACACCACCGCCGCGGCCGGCAGCGGCGGCGTCTACTCCACCCCGCGCGACATGCAGCGCTGGATGCAGCAGTTCCTCTCCTCCAGCGCCAGCGGCCCGCGCAAAGCCACCGCCGCCAGCGAGCAAACCATGTACTTCCAGCGCCACGATCTGGTGTCGCTGAAGGGCATGGACGTGCCGGGGCAAGCGGATGCATTGGGATTGGGCTGGGTGTATATGGCGCCGAAGGACGGGCTGCCGGGCATCATTCAGAAGACCGGCGGCGGCGGCGGATTCATCACCTACATGGCGATGATCCCGGCGAAAAACGTCGGGGTGTTCGTGGTGGTGACCCGTTCGGAGCTGAGCAAGTTCACCAACATGAGCGATCCGGTCAACCGCCTGGTGAGCGATCTGGCGGCCAACAAGAGTTGAGATGGGGGGGCGCAGCTGGCTGCGCCCCTAGGCGTCAGGCCGGCACTGCCATCTGATGAATCACCGGATGGAAGTTACGCTTGAAGTAGATCAGGCCGTTGCCCGCTTCGCTCAGCGCGATCTGCTTGATCTGCACCAGGTACATCTGGTGGGTGCCGATGCTCTGGATCTGCTCGATCTCCCCTTCCAGGCTGGCCAGGGTATTGCGCAGCACCGGCTGCCCCAGCGCGCCGAGCTGCCACTCTTCCAGCCGGAAACGATCTTCCATGCTGACGCCGGTCATGCCGGCGAAGTGGCGCGCCATCAGCTCCTGCTCGTGGTTAAGCACGTTGACGCACAGCCTGCGGTTTTCCTGAAACACCGGGTTCATCGCGCTGTTGCGGTTGATGCACACCAGCAGCGTCGGCGGCGTATCGGTCACCGAACACACCGCCGTGGCGGTGATGCCGCAGCGCCCCGCCGGGCCGTCGGTGGTGACGATATTCACCGCCGCCGACAGGCTGGCCATGGCGTCGCGAAAGCGCAGCCGCTGTTCATTTTCCTGAGACATACAACCTCCTCCTGAATTACTTCAGCAGATTATCCAACTGATTAATATCGTCATTGTTCCGCAGGTGCGGCACCTTCCAGCCGTGCTGATCGTAATCGGCCAGGCACTTGTCGACCATCTGCATCATGCGATCCATGTTGCCGGATCCCTGCGCGTGGCGCAGGCACTGCAGGCGGATCTCATCCTGGCTGCCGGCGTAGTTGATCTCATACAGCTCGTGGCGCCCGCCGAACTCGCTGCCGATCGCATCCCACATCAGTTTGAGGATCTTGATGCGCTCAACGTGATCCATGCCGTCCGATCCGCGCACGTAGCGCGCCAGGTACTTGTCGATCTCCGGGTTGTTCATGTCGCGCACGCTGGACGGCAGGTAGATCAGGCCGCTGGTGACGTTCTTCTCGATGATGTGTTTCACCTTGGTGTAGGCCATCGGCGCCATCACGCGGTAGGTTTGCAGCGCAGCGGAATCCGGCAGGTAGGCGCCGTTTTCCCATTGCGTGGCTTCGGCGCACATCGCGTCGCTCAGCGACCAGAACAGGTTGCGCCAGGCCACCACTTCACCCAGATCGGCCTGCACGCCGCGGAACTCCAGCACGCCGGTGCACGAGAGGCTCTTTTGCAGCAGCGCGGTGATGAAATCCATCTTCACCGCCAGACGCACGCAGGCCTGCAGCGGGAACAGCCGGGCGAAACCGCCCTGGGTGCTCCAGCGGCGACAGCGGTCGAAATCGCGGTAGATCAGCACGTTTTCCCACGGGATCAGCACATGATCCATGATCAGGATCGCGTCGTTCTCGTCGAAGCGGCTGGTCAGCGGGTAGTCGAACGGCGAACCGGTCGCGCCGGCCACCAGCTCGTAGGAGGCGCGCGAAATCAGCTTCACCCCTTCGGCGTCCATCGGCGCCACGAACATCAGCGCAAAGTCCGGATTATCGCCCATCACCTGCGCCGAACCGAAGCCGATGAAGTTGTAGTGGGTCAACGCCGAGTTGGTAGCCACCACTTTGGCGCCGCTGACGATGATGCCGGCGTCGGTTTCTTTCTCCACCTGAATGTAGACGTCCTTCACCTCGTTGACCGGCTTATGACGATCGATCGGCGGGTTGACGATAGCGTGGTTGAAATAGAGCCCGGTTTCCTGAATGCGTTTGTACCAGTGGCGCGCGTTGTCGGCGAACTGGCCGTAGAACTCCGGATAAGCGCCCAGCGCGCAGCCGAAGGCCGCCTTATAATCCGGCGTGCGCCCCATCCAGCCGTAACTTTGGCGCGACCAGTCGGCGATGGCGTCACGCTGCTGGCGCATCTCCTCCGGGCTGCGGGCATAGCGGAAGAACTTGTGGGTGTAACCGCCGTTGCCGGTGTCGGTATTCCAGCACAGGCGATCCTGGCTGGCCGGATCGTGCAGCGCGTCGTACAGCTGGCCGACCGAGGCCGCCGCATTGCGGAACGCCGGGTGGGTGGTGACGTCTTTTACGCGTTCGCCGTAAATGTAGATTTCGCGGCTGTCCTGCAAACTTTTCAGGTACTCGGCGCCGGTGAACGGACGCTTGCTGTCGGCACGAAAGTCTTCTGGTTTCATCGGGTCTTCCTCGTAATCGGCATTTTTCAGGCCGTGGAGTCGGCCATTTGTTAAAATAATGTTTTCTTTTGGTTGCTTAATTGAAGCTGCCAAAGCCGGTTTCGAGAAGAGACTTTTGCGGCAATCGCCGGTACTTTTCAGGTCAGTTTGCCGCTTTCGCGGCAAACTGTGATCGCGGTTACGAAAGGGCGTGTTGCGCCGCGCGGTAGGTTGAAGGGGAACAGCCTTCCAGCCGATTGAAAAAACGGGCGAAATAGGCCGGATCCTTGAAGCCGAGGCTGTAGGCGGTTTCATGCACCGTGCAGGCGCTGAACAGCAGCATGCGCTTGGCCTCGCGCAGCAGCCGATCGAAGATCAGCCGCTTGGGCGGCCGGTTGGCGAAGCGCCGACACAGGTCGTTGAGCCGCGATTCGGTCACGCCCAACGCCTGCGCATACTCCGGCACCGGCAGATGCTCGCGGAAACGCTCGTCCACCATCTTGTTGAAGCGTTGAAACAGCTGCAGTTCGCCGCGCACGCCGCTGTTGGCGCTGTCTTCCAGCGCGGTGTTGCGCAGCAGCAACGTGAACACCGCCTGCGCCAACAGCGCCAGCGTCTGTTCGCGCCCGGCCAGGTTCTGCGCGAACTCGCGGCGGATCAGCGCCCAATAATGGCTGAGCGCCGTCAGCTCCTGCGGCGCATCGGCCAGCGACAGGCAGATGCCCGGCATGTCCAGCGCCAGATTGCTGCCGGGATACAGGCGCTCCAGCAGTGGCCAAATCAACTCCTGACGCACCGTCAGCACGTGGCCGTCGCTGTCCGGTTCGGTGAAAAACGCATGCGGCACCGACGGCGGCGTGAGGATGAACAGCGGCGCCTGCACCGAATAGTGCTGATCGTCGAGCTGCAGCTCTATCTTGCCGGTCTCCAGAAAATGCACCTGGAAGAAGCAGTCGTGCCAGTGCACCTGCATGTCGCGGCCGAAGAACGCCGCCAGCCCGGCGAAGGTTTCGTAGTGCACCTCGTCGGCGGCGTAGCGCGCGTCATACTCTTTGCAAATATCGATGTTGGCGATAAAACCGGTACTTTTCCGCACCTCATTACCTCCTGCAATCCTGCCTATCTGCGTATCAAGGCGTCGCTCTCGGGCGCGAATCCTTCATCGGGATGCGCCACACCAGCACGGCGCCGACGATCAACAGCGCCGAGACGAAATACAGCCCGGAGTTGAAGCTGCCGGTCATGTCCTTGAACCAGCCGATCAACAGCGGGCTGAGCGCCGATCCGATATTGCCGGTGGCGTTGATCACGGCGATCCCCACCGCCCGCGCTTCCAGGCTGATCGACTGATCCGGCGTGGTCCAGAAGATCGCCATGGCGGTAAAGGAACCGACCGACGCCATCACGATCCCCAGCAGTTGGATCAGGCTGTGATCGGTGGCGGAAGCCAATAGCCAGCCGGCGGCGGCGAACAGATACGGCAGCGCGGTGTGATGCTTACGCTCCTGCAGCCTGTCGGATCGTTTGCTCCACCACACCATGCCGGCGATGGTGCAGATCTGCGGGATCGCCGCCAGAATGCCGATCGTCACGTTGCTGCTGCCCTGGTTGAAGCTCTGCAGGATCTGCGGCGTCCAGATGTTGATCGCGCTCAGGGTGTTGGTCAGACAGAAATAGGCCAGCGTGTACATCAGCACGATCGGCGTGAAGATCTCGCGCCACAGGCTGCGCTGCTGCAGCGCGCGGTGGCTGCTCGGCCCGTTGGGTTGCACCAGCTGCAGCTTGTCGGCCTCCATCATCGCCTTCAGGCTGGCTTTTTCCTCGTCGGTCAGCCACTTGGCCTTGGCCGGGGTGTCGTCGAGGTAGAACCACACCACCACGCCCAACAGCACCGACGGGATCCCTTCCAGCAGGAACAGCCACTGCCAGCCCTTCAGGTTCATCACCCCGTCCAGCGCCAGAATATAGCCGGAGACCAGCGAACCGATCGCCATGGTCACCGGCATGGCGATCATGAACAAGGCGTTGGCCCGGGCGCGGTAAAACGCCGGGAACCAGTAGGTGAGGTACACCAGAATGCCCGGCAGGAAGCCGGCCTCGGTGATGCCGACGATCATGCGCAGCACATACAGGCTGGTCGGCCCGGTGGCGAACATCGTGCAGGTGGAAGCGATGCCCCACAGCACCATGATGGTGGCGATCCAGCGCCGCGCGCCGACCCGGCTCAGCATCATGTTGCTCGGAATGCCGAAGATCACGTAGGTGGCGTAGAACAGCGTCGCCGCCAGCCCGAACATGGTCGAGCTGAGGCCGAGATCCTTGCCCATCGTCAGCCCGGCGAAGCCGATGTTGATGCGGTCGAGGAAAGAGAAAACAAACAACACGAACAGGAAAATAATCAGGCGCCGAAACAACTTTTTAATCACCGATTGCTCGGCGGCGGTTAACGCTTTATGTTGCTGCGCCGGGTTGGCCGGCGGCAGCGAATCGACGTGGTTCATGGTTCAGTAGACTCCCGATGAAGGCGCTTGCGCCCCGCCCTGTTTGAACTCGTTCGCCAGGGCTTCCGCCGCCCGCGCCAGCAGGGTGGTATCCACCCCTACCGCGACGAACAGCGCGCCGGCTTCCAGATAGCGCTGCGCCAGCGCCTTGTTGGCCATCAAAATGCCCGGCGCCTTGCCGGCAGCGCGGATGCGCGCAATGGCGTCATCGATGGTGCGCTGCACCTCCGGATGCTGCGGATTACCGGCGAAGCCCATGTCGGCGCTGAGATCCGCCGGGCCGATAAACACGCCGTCCACCCCTTCCACCTGCAGGATCGCCTCCAGGTTTTTCACCGCCTCGCGGGTTTCAATCTGCACCAGCACGCACATCTGCTCGTCGGCCTGCTGCAGGTAATCGGGCACTCGGTTCCAGCGCGAGGCGCGCGCCAGGGCGCTGCCGACGCCGCGCACGCCATGCGGCGGATAGCGCGTGGCGCGCACCGCGTCGCGCGCCTGTTCGGCGTTCTGAATCATCGGGATCAATAAGGTTTGCGCGCCGACATCCAGCAACTGCTTGATGATCACCGCGTCGTTCCACGGCGGCCGCACCACCGGCTGGCTCGGGTAAGGGGCGACCGCCTGCAGCTGCCCGAGCACCGTCTGCACGTTGTTGGGCGCATGTTCGCCGTCGATCAACAGCCAGTCGAAACCGGCGCCGGCCAACAGTTCGGCGCTGTAGCTGCTGCACAGCCCGAGCCACAGCCCGATCTGCGGGCGTTTTTCCTGCAGCGCTCGCTTGAAGTGGTTGGTTAACATCGCATTCTCCCTGACAAGCGGGCGCGGCGCGTGGCCCCCGCCCGGTTATTGCGGCTCGGTTCGCCGAGCCTGCTTATTAGACGAAGCGGCAGCTGATGCAGCCCATCGGGCCGTAATCGACGTGGAAAGTATCGCCGCGCCGCGCCGGCACCGGCCGGGTGAAAGAACCGCCGAGGATCACCTGCCCCGCTTCCAGCTCCACCTCATACGGCGCCAGCTTGTTGGCCAGCCAGGCCACGCCGTTGGCCGGATGATTGAGCACCGCCGCCGCCACGCCGGACTCTTCAATCACGCCGTTGCGGTACAGCAGCGCAGAGATCCAACGCAGATCCAGCGCATCCGGCTTGATCGGCCGCCCACCCATCACCACCCCGGCGTTAGCGGCGTTGTCGGAGATGGTGTCGAACACCTTGCGCGGCCGCTGCGTCTCGGGATCGACGTTGTGGCTGCGCGCGTCGATGATCTCCAGCGCCGGAATGACGTAGTCGGTGGCGTTGTAGACGTCGAACAGCGTGCAGTTCGGCCCGCGCAGCGGCTTGGCCAGCACGAACGCCAGCTCCACCTCCACCCGCGGCACGATGAAGCGATCGATCGGAATGTCGCTGCCGTCGTTGAAGAACATGTCGTCCAGCAGCGCGCCGTAGTCCGGTTCGGTGATCTGTGAGCTGACCTGCATGGCGCGCGACGTCAGGCCGATCTTGTGGCCTTTGAGCGCACGCCCCTCGGCGATCTTCAGCGCCACCCACTGCCGCTGAATGGCGTAGGCGTCTTCGATGGTGATCTCGGGATGATCGAGCGACAGCGCGCGGATCTGCTCACGACTCTTTTCCGCCTGATGCAGGCGCTGCACGGCGCGGTTAACCTGCTCTTTATCCAGCATTTACGACCCCTTATTCACGCTTTATTGAACAGCGCGTGGACATTGTTCTGTTTGTAATTCAGCACCGGATCCAGCTCTTCCATGGTGAAAGAGAGCGCCAGGTAGCGCTGCGCCATCAGCGCGGCGAAGTGTTCCTTGATCAGCGCAAACAGCATCTCGCCCACCTGCTGACGGCTTTCCAGACTGCGGCCGTGGCCGATTTTCAACGTCATGTGCACGAAGGCGTAATCCTGCTTGCCGTCGGCCATCTGCCAGGTATCGAGCCAGATGGCCCGGCTGCGCACGCCGGCCAGCGGGAAGATGCCGGTCGCCGCCAGCGCCTCGTTGACCTTGGCGAACAGGGTGGGCAAATCCGCCTCGCGGCGGATGTTGTCGGTACATTCAGCGTAAAAATGGGGCATAACGTTCTCCAGACGGCGCATAGGCGCGAGCGCGGCCCGCGCAGCGGCATTTACAGCGTATTGCCAAGTTTGAAACCTTTTTCCGTATCGCCCTCACGGGTATAGGAAAAACCGTCTGCGCCAATGGTGACGGCCATTTCGCTGGGCGCACTGCGCTCAATGACCGGCTGCGGCTGCCCATCGAGATCCAGCACCAGCGATCCTTCGGTATACCAGCTCGGCACCACCGGATTGCCCCACCAGTCGCGGCGCTGGTTGTCATGCACGTCCCAGGTCACGGTCGGGTTGTCCGGATCGCCGGTGTAGTAATCCTGCGTGTAGATTTCCACGCGGTGGCCATCGGGATCGCGCAGGTAGAGATAGAACGCGTTGGAGACGCCGTGGCGGCCGGGGCCGCGTTCGATCAAATCGGATTTGCGCAGCGCGCCGAGCTTGTCGCAGATGGCCAAAATGTTGTGCTTTTCATGGGTGGCGAAGGCGATGTGGTGCATGCGCGGCCCGGCGCCGCCGGTCATCGCGGTATCGTGTACCGTGGCCTTGCGGCGCATCCAGGCGGCGTAAACCACGCCGTCTTCATCGCGGATGTCTTCCGTCACGCGGAAGCCCAGCCCCTGGATGTATTCCACGGCGCGCGGCACGTCAGGGGTGATTTGGTTAAAGTGGTCGAGGCGCACCAGCGCGCCCGGCGTATACAGATCGTAGCGCCAGGCCAGGCGCTCGACGTGCTGCACGTCGTAGAAAAACTCATACGGGAAACCGAGCGGATCCTCTACCCGCACCGCATCGCCGATGCCTTTGGCGAACCCGTTCACCCGCCGCTCGGTACGGCAGCCAAGCGCCTTGAAATACGCTTCGGCGCGATCGACGTCTTCCGGCGTGCGCACGCGGAAAGCAAACGCCGCCACGGCGGCGACCGGGCCTTCGCGCAGCACCAGGTTATGGTGAATGAACTCTTCCATCGAACGCAGGTAGAGGGTTTTGTCATCTTCGGCGGTCACGACCAGGCCGAGGATATCGACGTAAAATTCGCGTGCGGCTTTAAGGTTCGTGACCTGAATTTCCATGTAGGCACAGCGCACGACGTCGGGAGCAGGGACAGCATCAGTGGTCAGTTTTGTCGTCATTGTTCTCATCTCTTTCGTTATTATTGTGGCCTGAGGCTCAAACGCCCCATTTCGGGATCGGGTGGTCGCCCATGGAAATGCACACGTTCTTCATTTCGGCGAACACTTCGAAGCTGTATTCGCCGCCTTCGCGGCCGGTGCCGGAGGCTTTCACGCCGCCGAACGGTTGGCGCAGATCGCGTACGTTTTGGGTGTTGACAAAAACCATGCCCGCTTCAATGCCGCGGGCCAGGCGCAGAACCTTGCTCACATCCTGCGTCCAGATGTACGACGCCAGGCCGTACTCCACGTCGTTGGCCATGCGCAGGCCGTCTTCTTCTGATTTGAACGGCAACAGGCAGGCCACCGGCCCGAAGATCTCCTCCTGCGCCACGCGCATCCGGTTGTCGACATCCGCCAGCACCGTCGGGCGCAGGAAGTTGCCGTGGCTTAAGCCGGCCGGTTTGTCCGGGCCGCCGGCCAGCAGGGTCGCCCCTTCTTCCACCCCGAGGCGGATATAGCCGGAGACTTTTTCCCAGTGCTGCGGGCTGATCAGCGCCCCCACCTGGGTGTTGGGATCTTGCGGATCGCCCACGCGCAGGCGGTTGGCGCGCTCGGCGAAACGTTTGACGAATTCCGGGTAGATGCTCTCCTGAATGAAGATGCGCGAACCGGCGGTGCAGCGTTCGCCGTTGATCGAGAAGATGGTGAACAGCGCGGCGTCGAGCGCCCGCTCGATGTCGGCGTCTTCAAAGATCAGCACCGGCGACTTGCCGCCGAGCTCCATGGAGAATTTCTTCAGCCCGGCGCTTTCGATGATGCGTCGGCCGGTGGCGGTGCCGCCGGTGAAGGAGACCGCGCGCACATCTTTATGGCGCACCAATGCGTCGCCGGCGGTGGCGCCGTAGCCCTGCACCACGTTCAGCACCCCGGCCGGAATGCCGGCTTCCAGCGCCAGCTCGCCCAGGCGATCGGCGGTCAGCGGCGACAGTTCGGACATTTTCAGCACCGCCGTGTTGCCCAGCGCCAGGCAAGGCGCGGTTTTCCAGGTGGCGGTCATGAACGGCACGTTCCACGGCGACACCAGCGCGCATACCCCCACCGGCTGCACCAGCGTGTAGTTGAGCATCTTGTCGTCCACCGGGTAGGTCTTGCCGTTCATCTGCTGGCACACCTCGGCGAAGAACTCGAAGTTGTGCGAGGCGCGCGGGATCAGCACGTTTTTGGTCTGGTGGATCGGCAGGCCGGTGTCGGCGGTTTCCAGTTCGGCGATCTGCGGCACGTTCTGGTCAATCAGCTCCCCCAGACGACGCATCAGGCGCGCGCGCTCTTTCATCGGCGTGTTGGCCCATTTGGGGAACGCCTCTTTCGCTGCCGCCACCGCCTGGTCGATCTCCAACTGACCGCCGGAAGCCACCTCCGCCAGCACCTCGCCGTTCGCCGGGTTGGTGGTGGTGAAGTACTCTTTGCTGGCGACGTTCTTGCCGTTGATCCAGTGGTTGATGGTTTTCATCGCAGGCTCTCCTCGTAATCTTTTTCACTGATAATGTGGTTAACCAGACGGCCGATGCCCTCGATCTCCACCACCACTTCATCGCCCGGCTGCACGTCGGCCAGCCCTTTCGGTGTGCCGGTGGCGATCATGTCGCCCGGCTGCAGCGTCATGAATTCGCTCAGGTAGGCGATCAGGAACGGAATGTCGAAAATCATGTCGGCGGTGCTGCCGCGCTGGCGCAGCTCGCCGTTGACATAGGTGCCGAGCGCCAGCCGGTGCGGATCGGCGACATCGTCGCGATCGACGATATACGGCCCGATCGGCGTCAGGGTGTCGCGGCTCTTCACCCGCAGATTTGGCCGGTAGTAGTTCTCCAGGTAATCGCGGATGGCGTAGTCGTTACACAGGGTGTAACCCGCCACGTACTCCATGGCGTGCTCACGGCTGACGTTGCGCGCGGTCTTGCCGATCACCGCCACCAGCTCGGCTTCGTAATGCATGTACTCCACGCCGGCCGGGCGTACCGACACCTGACGGTGCCCGGTCAGGGTGTTCGGCGCCTTGAGGAACACCAGCGGTTCTTCCGGCGCCTTGAATTCCAGCTCGCTGGCGTGGTCGGCATAGTTCAGCCCCAGGGCGAACACCGTGCCCTGCGCCGGCGGCAGCCATTCCACTTCGCGCTCCTGCAGCACCTCGCCGTTCGGCAGCGTGACGCGCAGCTGGTCATCCACCTGCACGTTGAAGACCTGGCCATGATGGCGAATACGAGCATGTTTCATGATGCGGCTCCTGCCTGGGTGACGCGGTTGGTCAGAGTGGGCAGGCCGGCGGCGCGCACCGTCACCTCATCCCCCGGTTTGATCTCCACCCGCTGGTGCGGGGTGCCGATCAGCACCGCATCGCCCGGCTGCAGAGTGATGAAGTCGCTGATGGCGGCGATCAGCTCCGGCACCGAGCGCACCAGATCGGCGGTGGACCAGCGATCCCGCTCCACGCTGTTGATCTCGGTGACGATCTCCAGCCGATCGGCAGTCGCCAGCTGGCCGATCTCCCCCAGCGGGCAGAACCCGTCGCGGCATTTGGCCTTGATCGCCGGGCGGTAGAAGCTGCTTTCCGGCAGGCTGACGTCGTTGGCCAGCGCGTAACCGGCCAGATAACGGCCCACCTGCGCCGCCGGCACCTTGCGCGCGGTGTCGCCGATGATCACCGCCAGCGTGCCGCCGCTTTGCACGGTTTCACCGGCCGGAAACGGGATCGCCCCGCCGTTGGCGAGGTGGGTGTTGCGCGGTTTGATAAACCACACCGGGGTTTTGGGCGGGGTTTGATACGGTGGCTGGTGAAACGCCTGATCCCAGGCGTCCAGTTGGCTGCGGTGGTTCAGCGCAACGGAAAATACGGTGCCTTTCATGCGAACTCCTCCAATGGCAAAACATGACAACCGGCATTCATTAACATATTAATGATTACTTTTATACGCTGTGCAGCTTTTACGCAACGCGCTTGGAGTGATTTGTGATCGTGATAACAAAATATTCACAAACAACGAACATTAGCGTGATTATTCAGCGTATTAATCATTTTTCTCGCCATTTTTCGCTGCGCCGCGCATTTTTGCTTTATCCCTGCGGGCAACTTTGGCTACTATTAAGTTATTAACAAAATCGGGCCTGCGGGGTAACAGCCCTGCGGTAAGCGCCGTGACAACGAACACCTTGATAGCTAAGGCCAAACTTATGCATGAATCGTTAACCATCGCCCTGCTGCAGGCGCGCGAAACCGCCATGGGGTTCTTTCGCCCGATCCTGAAAAGCCACAACCTGACCGAGCAGCAGTGGCGCATCATCCGCGTGCTGGCCAACAGCCGCTCGATCGAATTCCACGAACTGGCGGCGGAAACCTGCATCCTGCGCCCCAGCCTGACCGGCATTCTGTCGCGCATGGAGCGTGATAAGCTGATCTTCCGCCTCAAGCCGGTCAACGATCAGCGCAAGCTGTACGTGTCGCTGACCCAGCAGGGTCAGGATCTGTATGAAGAGGCGCGCCACCAGGTGGAACAGGGCTACGCCGAGATTGAAGCCGCTTTCTCGCGGCAGAAAATGGACCAGTTGATGACGCTGCTGGACGAGTTGATCACCCTGGGCGACAGCCTGCCTGCCAACGTCACCGCGCATCCCGCCAAGCAGTGATTTAACCCACCGGAATTCTCAAATTAATTGGCGTTGCAGCCAACAACGCTGCAGCGTCAAGTCAGCAGAGAATTCGTTTCCGGCAACAGCGCGCCGCCGTCCACCACCAGCGTCTGGCCGGTGATGTAGGCCGCCGCCGGCGAGGCGAGAAACACCATCGCCGCGGCGATGTCTTCCGGTTCCCCCAGCCGCCCGAGCGGCACCGAGGCGGCGATCGCCTGATTCACCTGCGCGTCGCCCAGGTTGGCCATCGCCGGCGTGCGGATCATCCCCGGCTCCACGCCGTTGACGCGAATGTTCTCCGCCGCCAACTCCAGCGCCGCCGCGCGAATAAATCCGTTCACCCCGGCCTTGGAGGCCGCATAGTGCGCCAGCCCCGGGTAGGCCACCCGCGGGCCGGTCACCGACGAGGTCACCAGAATGCAGCCGCCGCCCCGACGGCGCATCCACGGCAGCGCCGCCTGCGCCAGAAAGAACGGCGCCATCAGATTGACGCTCAGCGTGCGTTGCAGCAGGGCCGCGTCGATGGCGGTAAACGGCGTCAGCGGAAAATAGGCGGCGTTGTGGATCACCACGTCCAACCGTTGACGGCGCTCACCCACCGCCGCCACTCCCTCGGCAATCTGCCCCGGCTCGGCCAGATCGCAGGCCAGCGCCTGTACGCTCAGCCCTTCGTCCCGCAGCGTTTGCGCCGCCGCCTGCGCCTGCGGCAGCTGCACGTCCGCGATCGTCACCTCGGCGCCCAGCCGAGCAAAGGCGCTGACGATCGCCAGCCCAATGCCCTGAGCGCCGCCGGTCACCAGCACCACCTGCCCCGCGAAGGCATTGGCCGCATAGGTTGCGCTCATCGGCCTATCCTCGCGGGTGGTGCGTGGTGTTCAGCACCTGCGCGTGGGCGCCGACCGCAAAGTTGCTCAGCGCGCTGAAATCGCTGCCCTGATAACCGAGGATCTTGCCGTCGGTGCGCATGCCCTGCAGATCGATCACCACCACGCCCAGCGTCGGGATGATCTTCTCGCGCCAGACGAACAGATAAAGCTGCTCCGCCACCTTCACGTAGTGGCAGCGATCGACGTCCGCCAGCCCTTTCTCCACCCCGTCCAGACACTGCCAGGCGTAGAAGTTGTCGTTCAGGTAGATATGCTCGTACCGCTCGGTCGGGCTGTAGGTGTACATATTGCGCATGCCGATCAGCTCGTCGGTAAAGCCCGGCGGTGCCGCGTCGGCGTCGTCCAGCGTGCCGAAGCGGAATTCGGCCTCGACCGCGGTCAGCGGCAGCCCCTGCTCCACCCGGCTGAAGGCATCGAGCCGCGTCTGCGCTTCGTCCGGCAGCTGGCCGTATACCGCAGTGAAGTTACCCTGATTGCGGTCGCATACCAGCGTAATGCTGGCGTTGGCGCGGGCAGGATCGAGAAAATCGATGAACAACACGCCGGGGCGAATGCTGGTGGCGCGATAGGCGACGCCGCGCCGCGCCCCCCACTCCAGCGTCTGCTCGTCGGTAAACCGACAGCGCTGCGTCGCGCCGTCGCTAAAGCGCAGCGTCAGCGTGGTGCCCGCCAGGCCGTGCTGGCGTTCCAGCGTATTGCTGTGCGGCGCAAAGCCTTCCGCCAGCGCGCCAACCTGAATGAATACCGCTTCTGAACTCATGGAAATGCTCCTTACAGGGAAGTGAAAGCCAGGGTCGGCACATCGACGATGGTGGAGCCGCCGTCGGCCACCAGCGCCGCGCCGGTTATGATTGAAGCCTCGCTGGAACAGAGGAAACGGCAGACGCGGGCGATCTCCTCGGCGCTGGCCGGCCGGCGCAGCGGTACGTCGCGACAGACCATTTGGTAGGCCTGCTCCAGCGAAATCTGATGGGCGTCCATCAGCAGTTGCATCTCTTCGTCCGCCATCGGCGTGGTCACCCAGCCCGGGCACACCGCGTTGGCACGCACGCCCAGCGGGCCATAATCGCGGGCGATGGAACGCATCAGCCCGATCAGCGCATGTTTGGCGGTAACGTAGCCGCAGACCTCCGGCCCGGCGGCCAGCGAGGCGATCGAGGCCACGAACAGCAGGTTGCCGCCGCTTTTAATCAGCTCCGGCAGGCAGGCGCGCGCGCTGGCGAAAGCGCTGTTGAGGTTGCTGTCCATCGCCCCTTGCCACTGCGCGTCGCTCATCTCGGTAATGCGCTTGAAGCCCATGCCGCCGGCGCTGCCGATCAGGCAGTCGATGCGCCCGGCGTCGCGCAGAATCGCCGGCAGCAGCGTGTGGGCCCAGCTCTCGCCGCTGGCAGCGTCGCCCACCAGCGCCTGCGCGCCGATCTCTTGCGCCAGCGCCGCCAGCGGTTCCGGGCGGCGGCCGATGATGAACACCCGATCGCCCTGCGCCGCCAGCAGGCGGGCGCAGGCGGCGCCGACGCCGGTACCGCCGCCGGTAATCACAACCACTCTATTCATGATTCAGCTTCTCCATCAGTTGGCCGATCATCAGCAGGCTGCTCAACAGCAGCCGCCGCTGTTCGGCATCCAGCCGCAGATAGCGGCGGCCGGCCGGTAAACGGCTGACCACCTCCGACGCGGCGAAATGCTCGATATCCACCTGCCAGCGCCCGTCGTTCACCGTCAGCCGCACGCGGCGAAAATCCAGCTGCGCCAGCGTCTCGCCGATCTGCGGGTAGCGCTGCAGGCCGTCCAGCACCCGCTGCGCGGCCGCATGGCGCTGGCGCAACAGATAACGCACCCCGCGCCGCCGCAGCCAGCCGCTGGTCACCACGTCCAGCGTCAGCGGAGGCTGCGCTGCGCACGTGCCCTGCAACCGAAAGCGGTGGCTGACGATATGCGCCATAAACAGCCCCTGCACCTGTTCGCCGATCTCGATCTGCGGCCCCTGCGGCAGCGTCAGCCGCAGCAGGCCCGGCGCCAGGCGTTCGCACGCGTAGGGTTCCAGATTGCGCGCCAGGCGATCCAGCGCGGCGCCCGGCCGATAGCCCGACGGCGCGCGCCGCCAGGCGCGATTAAGTGAGGGAAGTAAGCCGATCAAACTGCGCCTCCTCGTTTTCACCCTTGGCAAATGCGTTCTCCAGCACCTGCTCGACCGGCACCGGCTTGAACGGGTTCACTTTCTGCACGCACAACGTCCAGAACAGCGCATAGGCGGCGGTCAGGCCGATCATCCAGCCGAAGGGAATGTAGATGTCACTCGGGTTCATCCCCGGCGGCGTGATGTAGACGATGGCCAGCACGATGCCGACGCTGGAGACGATTTGCGGCAGCGGGAACCACGGCGATTTATAGGCGCGCGGCAGGTCGGGGCGGCGCACGCGCAGGATCACCACCGAGCAGGTCACCAGCAGGTAGGCCACGCCCCAGGCGCACACCGCCGCCAGCACCAGCGGAATGATCCTGTCGAGGTTGCCCTGAATGGCGAAGGCGTGTACGCAGGGGATCAACACCGCCACCAGAATGCCGACCACCGGCGTTTTAAAGCGCGGGTGCAGATAAGCGAACATGCGCGGCAGCGCGCCATCCAGCGCCATGCCGTACAGAATGCGCGGCACCGCCGCCATCAGCGTGTTGATGGTCGCGGCACCCGCCAGCAGCAGGCCGACGCCCAGCCAATATTTGCCGAACTGGCCCATCACCTGGCTGGCGAACGCCGGGATGGCCATCGGCGTTTCCAGCAGGCGTGTGCCGCTGGCGGCGTCGATCACCACGTTTTCCACCTGGTGGCTGAGCGCCGCGCCATACAGCGCCATGCACACCGCCACGCCGCACAGCCCCAGCGCCATCGCGCGCGGGATCACCCGATCGCAGCGTTTGATCTCCGGCGCCATCGGCGTCACCAGCTCACAGCCGACGAACATGAACATCGCCATGCCGATCAGGCTGAACACCGCGAAGGGATCGTTCAGGCTCAGCGTGCTGCCGAACCAGCCCTCGAGCGGCACCGCATGCGGCGACAGCAGCCCGACGATGCCGAAAATCACCAGCGTGCTCCACATGGCGAAGGTCAGCACGATCTCCGCCTTGCCGAAGGCCTCGATGCCGAACGCGTTGAGCAGGCCGAACACGATTACCAGCCCGACGCCGACCATCCAGGAGGCGTTGTGGCTTTCCATCAGGGTGTTGAGGTGCTCGAAGTTCACCAGCGCCATGATGCCGGAGAGAATGGTCTCGGCGGTGCCGGCGAAGATGTGCACGATCAGGTAGGCCGACAGCGCGCCGGTGATGGCGAAAAAGCGCCCCATGCCGCAGGAGATGTAGTCGTAAACCGAACCGGAGGTTGGCAGCAGCGCCGCCGCTTCGGAGAAGGTGGTGAGCTGCGCCTGCATCATGATGAAGGCGATCAGCATCGCCAGCGCGAAGGTGTCGCCGCCGATGCCGAAGCCGCTGGTGACCGTCAGGATCACCGGGCTGGCCATGATCACCCCGACCGAACTGGCCAGGGTGGTGGGAAAGCCGACCTTGCCTCGAGCCAGGTGGGCGTGCAACCGCGACGACAGGTTCATGGTTATTTCCTCTTATAGTTTTGGCCTGATGCATGCAGGTGCTTGCAGGTTTTTCACCGCCAGCGGCGGTAATCTCACTATAGAGAGGAAAGGAAAATGCTGACTATCGTCCTTAAGGACGAGACGCTTTCAACCTGCGGCCGCGCTCACGGCGGCGCGCTCGCTCAGCATGAAGCGGATCGGCTCAGCCCAAGCAAGGTCATCATTTTTTCGTCTTATACGTTTGGCGCCGACTGGCGCTATCTTCAATGCGCAATACAGGAAGCGGTGGAAAAGCCTGGCTATCGTTCTTAAGAACGAGGGGCGGCGACGGTCGTGCCGGTTGTAGCACGCGCAGGGCGGCGAGGGCTTCGTCCAGGCAAGCAGTGAAAAGCGCTGTAAATTCAGCGGGAAAAGCGGTGAATTATTTCATTAACCTATTAATGAAAACCGCAAAAAATCCGACCTGAAAACCCCTGACCATTGCAGTGTCATCTTGTTATTTCTGTGTTTTATTGCAATCGGCCTCACGTTGTTAATATGTTTTTATTGTGTTGCCAAATTGCTACAACTATGCTTGTATCGTTCATATATTGACCGCCAACATTCTCCAGATTGAACGATAAAGGGAGGAATACGAATCATGCACAGCACAGCATCCGATGCCTTTATCAACAGTTGTTTGGCGACCATCACGCACCTGATCCCGGTGTCCGCCGGAGTGTTTTATCTGGTCGATCGCGACCTGCGGCCGGATCACTACATCCTGCACGGCATGCCCGATAAAACGCATCAGCAATACCTGAACCACTTTCAGCAAATAGACCCGCTGCAGCCAGCCAACTTCCATCGGCAAGACATCACCATGGTCGGCATGAGCCCGGCGGCGATCGCCGACAACCGCCGCTATTACCACGACTTTATGCTGCCGAACGACATGCGCGACATGACGGAGATTTTCATTCGCCAACGCAAACGCATCGTCGCCGGGGTGTCGTTGATCCGCGATACGCCGTTTACCGAATTGGAGCGCGGCCGCCTGCGCGCGGTGCTGCCGCTGATTGAGCTGGCGACGCGCGATCTGCTGCCCGACAGCGAGGCGCAGCTGCTGACCGCCAAGGAACAAGAGATCGTCAACCTGGTGCGCGAAGGCGCCAGCAATAAGCGCATCGCCCTGAAGCTGGGCATTTCGCTGTCCACGGTGAAAACCCATATGCGCAACATTTTCGCCAAAACCGACGTGGTGAACCGCACCGAACTGGTCGCCAGCGGCTTTCTCGCCCACGGTTAACGTCCGATAACGGCCGCCGCTGCCGGCGGCCGGAAAATAACGCCAAAACGTATTCGCCATTTATGGCGCGGCTCCCCCCTGCCCGCAATCGGGCCGGGCGGGATATTTCATCGTCACTCAACGCTTGGGGAATAAGGTTTATGTCCAGTGATTCGGTTTCCGCGCCCGCCGCCAGCGCGGCGCTCCCCTGCCCGCCGCGGCTGCTGACCGCCATTATCGTCTTCGCCGCCATCGCGCCGGGCATTCTGATGACCGCCCCCGCCGTGGCCGCCCAGCTCGCCGCGCAGTGGCAGCTCGGCCCGGCGCAGATCGGCCGCCTGTTCTCCACCGAACTCGGCGCCATGAGCCTGGCCACGCTGCCGGCGTGGTGGTGGATCGGGCGCATCAACTGGCGGCGGGTCGCTGCGCTGTCGGCGCTGGTGTTTATCGCCGGCAACCTGGCTTCGGCGCTGGTGCAGGATTTCACCCTGCTGCTGCCGCTGCGCTTTATCGCCTCGCTGGCGGGCGGCACCCTGATGATCCTGTGCATCACCTGCGCCGCCGGCACCGCCAATCCCAGCCGCGTCTATGCCTTCTGGGTGCTCGGCCAGCTGGTGCTGGGCGCGGTGGGGCTGCTGGCGCTGCCGCCGCTGTTCGCGCACTTCGGCCTGATGGCGGTCTACCTGATTTTGGCCGCCATCATGTTGTGCTGCCTGCCGCTCATCCCGGCGTTTCCCAACGGTTTCACCGCCGCGCGCAGCGCCCGCAGCGGAGCCGCCGCCTCGCCGACGCGCAAGCTGTGCGCCGTGCTGGCGGTGCTGACCTTTTACATCAGCCTGAGCGCGGTCTGGACCTTTATCGGCGGCATCGCCGCCGGCGCCGGGCTGTCGCCGGCCCACAGCGGCCAGGTGCTGGCCGTCGCCACCTTGCTCGGCATCGTCGGCGCCGGCGCCGCAGCGTTGATCGGCGCGCGCTTCGGCGGCGGGCGCCCGATCGCGCTCGGTTACGCCCTGCTGCTAGCCAGCGTGGCGCTGCTGGTGGGTCAACCCTTGCTGCTGCGCTTCGCCCTGGCGGCCCTGCTGTTCAAATTCACCTGGACCTTCGTGCTGCCGTTCATTCTGGCGCGGGTCGCCGGGTTGGATAACGACGGCAAGCTGATGAACGGCATCAACCTGGTGATCGGCGGCGGCATGGCCATCGGCCCGACGCTGGCCGGCTATCTGATCGAATCTTCCGGCGGTTTCAACGCCTTGCTGTTCGGCGCGCTGGGCTGCGCGCTGCTGTCGCTGCTGTTGATTTCGCTGGCTGCACCGCGCGCACCGCGCCGTATAACAGGAGGAGAAAGGTGAAAAGAACAACCGGTTTCTTGTTTGATGAACGCTGTTTCTGGCACAGCACCGGCCTGCACGCCACCACCCTGCCGGTCGGCGGCTGGGTGCAACCGCCCTCGGGCGCCGGCCATGCCGAATCGCCGGAAACCAAACGGCGCATGAAGAACCTGATGGACGTGTCCGGCCTGTCGCGCCAGCTCACCCTGCTGAGCGCCGAACCAGCGACGGAAGAAGACCTGCTACGCATCCACCCCGCCCACTATCTGCAGCGCTTCAAACAGGTGAGCGACAGCGGCGGCGGCCTGCTGGGGGAAGAGGCGCCGCTGGGGCCGGGCAGCTATGAAATCGCCAAACTCTCCGCCGGGCTGGCCTGCGCGGCGGTGGAGGCGGTGCTGCAGGGCGAGCTGGATAATGCCTATGCGCTGTCGCGCCCGCCGGGCCACCACTGCCTGCCGGATCAATCGATGGGCTTCTGCTTCCTGGCCAATATCCCGATCGCCATCGAGCGCGCCAAGGCCCGTTACGGCCTCGGAAAAGTGGCAGTGCTCGACTGGGACGTGCACCACGGCAACGGCACCCAGCACATCTATTGGCGGCGCGGCGACGTGCTGACGCTGTCGCTGCATCAGGACGGCTGCTTCCCGGCGGGCTATTCCGGCGAACAGGATCGCGGTGAAGGCGCCGGGGCGGGCTGCAACGTCAACGTGCCGATGCTGGCCGGCGCCGGCGACGACGGCTACCTGCACGCCATGCGGCGCATCATCATCCCGGCGCTGGAAAAATTCGAGCCGGAAATGATCATCGTCGCCTGCGGTTACGACGCCAACGCGCTCGATCCGCTGGCGCGCATGCAGCTGCACAGCGACAGCTTCCGCGCCATGACCGCGCTGGTGCAGGAGGCCGCCGATCGGCTGTGCGGCGGCAAACTGGTGATGGTGCATGAAGGCGGCTACGCCGAATCCTACGTGCCGTTCTGCGGGCTGGCGGTGATGGAACAGCTGAGCGGCGTGCGCACGGAAGTGCAGGATCCGCTGCTGGCGTTCATCCAGCAACAGCAGCCGCGCGACGCGTTCAACCGCTTCCAGCGCGAAGCGCTCGACGCGTTGGCGCGCCAGTTCGGCCTGTAACCCCCCTCTCTGCGGGCGCCGCACCCGGCGCCCCTGACAACCTCGCCGCCAGCCGCTACGCTGAAGGGCAACCCTACCACCATGAGAACAATAACATGTCCGAACAAACCGTCAGCTTTATCAAAGGCCGTCACGGCGATATCGCCGTGCACGACTGGGGAAACGACAAGCCGCGCTATCTGGCGTTGCTGGTGCACGGCTACGGCGAGCACCTCGGCCGCTATCAATACGTGGCGCGCACGCTGCAGGCGCAGGGCGCGCGGGTGTTCGGCCCCGACCATCTCGGCCACGGCCTGTCACAGGGCGAACGCGTGCTGATCGAAGATTATGACGCCGTGGTCGACGACGTGCAGCGCGTGGTCAGCCATTTCCGGCAGCAATATCCCACCTTGCCGCTGGTGGTGATCGGCCACTCGATGGGCGGCATGATTGCCACCCGCTACGTGCAGCGCCATGGCGAGGAAGTGCGCGCGCTGGTGCTGTCCGGCCCGCTGCTCGGCGACAGAACGGCGATTTCCGATCTGGCCGAACTGCCGACGATCCCCGACTCGCCGCTGGATACCGCCACCCTGGCGCGCGATCCGGCGGTCGGCGCGGCCTATCAGGAGGATCCGCTGGTGTGGCACGGGCCGTTCAAGCGCCCCACCCTGCGCGCCATGCAGCGGATGCTCGCCGCCATCAACGCCGGGCCGGGCTTCGGCGCGCTGCCCACGCTGTGGATCCACGGCGATGACGATCGGCTGGTGCTGATGAGCGAAACGCAAACCGCGCTCGATCGTCTGCAGGGCGACGACTTCGAACAGCTGATCAATGCAGGCGGGCGGCACGAGAGCTTTAACGAAACCAATAAGGATCAGATCCTCAAGCGGGTGACCGATTTTATTGCGCGGGCGCTGGGCTAAGGCGTTCCCCCTCAGCATACTGAGGGGGCATAAAAGCGTCAGCCCTCGACGATGGCGAGGTAGTGTTTGACGAAGCGATCCGAGGTGATGTCCCAACGCACCGGAGTGCCCTTCTCGACGAACCAGGAGTCGCCGGCCTGATACTGCACCGATTCGCCGGTGCGTTCGTTGGTCAGGGTGGCGCTGCCTTCCCACACCGTGGCGTGCTCGGCGAACGGATACTCCATCACGAAGCTGCCGCGGGTGCAGCTGAACACGCCGCAGTTCAGGTTGTCGGTCGGTTCGCCGAAGATGCTGGCCACGCCGACGTTTGGCGTGCCGGCGATCACCGTGGCGCCCAGGTTGCTGACGCTACCGATCTCCAGCAGTTCCGGCAGCGGTTGTTTAAGCAGTAACGGTTTCATGTGATTCTCCTCTGAGGGTTAACGGCGGCCTTTCCAGTAGCCGGATGTCTGGTGCCAAACCTTGCCGGCGGTGGTCATCACCCGCCGCAGCTTGTCCTTGCCGAAAATGTTGACGTGCGGGATCGAGCTCATCAGATCGTAGCGATCGGATCCTTCGCTCATGCCCTCCGCCAGCACCTTGCACACGATGTGGCTCGGCGTCACGCCGAAGCCGGAGTAGCCCTGCACGTAAAATACGTTGTCGCGATCCGGCAGTGTGCCTATCTGCGGGAACAGGTTGGCGCTGCAGCACAGCGGGCCGCCCCAGGCCAGATCGATCTTCACGTCTTTCAGGTACGGGAACACCTTCAGCATCAGGTTGCGGTTCCAGGCCTTGAGATCCGACGGGAAGTATTCGATCAGGCGGGTGGCGCTGCCGAACAGCAGCCGGTTCTCGTTGGTCACCCGGTAATAGTCGATCACCGGGCGGATGTCGCTGTAGGCGCCGCGGATCGGGCTGATCTGACGGATCAGATCGTCAGACAGCGGCTCGGTGGCCAGCTGGAAGGCGTAGGTATTGATAGTCTTGCGGTAGATCTGCGGCTCCATGCCGTTGAGAAAGCCGTTGCAGGCCCACAGCATCTTGTTGGCGCGCACCGAGCCCATGGCGGTGCGCACCGTGATGCGCGGGCCATACTCCACGTCGAGCACGCTGCTGTTCTCGAAGATTTTCACCCCATAGCCGCTCAGCGCCTTGGCCTCGCCCAGCAACAGATTGAGCGAATGCACATGGCCGCCGCCCATGTGTTTCAGCGCGCAGGTGTAGGCGTCGGAGCCCACCACCTGCTTCACTTCCGCGCCGGTGTAGAGTTCGATCTCTTCCTGCGGCGCCACCGCCCTGAACTCCTTCAGCCAGCCGCGCAGGGTCTTCTCCTGGCGTGCGTTGCTGCCGAGGTAGCCGTAACCGAAGCAGAAGTCGGCGTCGATGTCATATTTCTTGATGCGCTCGCGGATAATGCCGGCGCCGAGGTTGCTGATCTTGAAGATGGTTTCCAGCCCGGACGGGCCGACGTGGCGTTTGATCTTCTCCAGATCGTGGCCGATGCCGGCCATCACCTGGCCGCCGTTGCGCCCGGTGCCGCCGTAGCCCAGATAACGACCCTCGAGAATGGCGATGTTGGTGATGCCCTTCTCCGCCAGCTCCAGCGCGGTGTTGATGCCGGAGAAGCCGCCGCCGATGATCACCACGTCAACGTCCAGATCCTCTTCCAGCGTCGGGAAGCGCAGATCGTATTTTTTGGTCGCCGCGTAGTAGGTTAAGGACTCGATTTCGTTGTTCACTGCCGCACTCCCGATTGCCTATGCCATGACATCGGATTATCGGGAGCGGTGGGATCGTCCGCTATGTCCCCTTAGGGACATTCGCTACAAAAAATTAACATTCACGCGCTGCGCCGCTGCGGGGCGGCCAGCAGCAGGCTGAACAGTTCGGCCTGCGAACCGATGTTCAGCTTGCCGTAGATGTTCTTGCGGTGGTTTTTTACCGTGCCGAGGCTGATGAACAGCCGGTCGGCAATCTGCTGCGAACCGCAGCCGGCGAGGATCAGATCGACAATCTCGCGCTCGCGCGGCGTCAGCAGATAGCGCGCCTGGGCGCCGTCATCGTTCACCGTCGCGGCCTCGGCCGGCGCCGCCACCACTTCGCCGTGCAGCCGCGCCACGCTTTTCACCAGCGTCAACGCGCTGCGCAGATCCGCCCGCTGCGGGTAACGCACCGCCACCGTGCGGCGCGCCGAACCGAAAAAGACGCCCAGCCCGCGCTCCGGCGTCAGCTGCAGCAGCACGCCGGCCTCGTCGTGCCAGCCGGTCTTGCGATAAAAATTACGGTAATAGTCGCTGTGATAAAACCCGCAGGGCGCCAGCTGGCGCAGCGTGAGCACCTCGCCTTCGCCGCCGTCGTTCAGCGCGCGGTAAAACGGATCCTGCAGGTAGGCGCCCTGCTGGTAGAGCTGATTGATCGCGTCGCTGTTTTCGCGCTCGGTTTTAATCAGGCAGCGCGGCGGCCGGCCGCGTTCGAAGGCATAGACGATGGCGTTGTCGAAGGCAAAAAACCCTTCCAGCCAGTTCAACAGGCTGGGATAAAAGCATGGGCTGGCCACCGCATCGATCACCGCAGACAAGCGTTCAACCTGAATTTCCATACCCGCCTCGCCATTATTAACACATTAACAATCTACCGATTTCGGATGGGGTTGGCCGCACGACGGCCGGTACTGTTAAAAAAAGCATCCGCAGCGCCGAAATGCAAGAGCGCGATCGTTTACATGTTAAACAACTCACAGGTTGCCGCAGCGGGGAAAGCGGTGGCCGCTCCGCGCCCGCTGGCTTATGCTGTGGCATCGCGACCTGCAACGCCGTCAAGGAGACCTCATGTCCGTCAGCCACATCATCGCCAACCGCCAGACCTGGTTCGGCCGCGGCAGCATCCAGCAGCTGCCGCCGCTGCTGCTTGCCGACCCGCAGCCGACGCTGCTATTCAGCTGCCGCTCTTTTCTCAACGGCCCGGTGTACGCCGGCCTGCGCGAAGCGCTGGCGCCGCTGCTCATCGGCACCGAAATCGTCAGCCACGAGGCGTCGCCGCAGGAAATCGACGCCTGGGTGGCACGCTGGCGCGGCCAGGCGCGGCGCGTGGTGGCCATCGGCGGCGGCAGCGTGCTGGACGCCGCCAAAGCGTTCTCCGCGCTGGTTGAGCACCCGCTGCCAACGCTGCGCTATATGGAAAAGGTGGGCGACAGCAAAATCAGCGGCGCCACCCTGCCGCTGATAGCCATTCCCACCACCGCCGGCACCGGCAGCGAGGTGACCCAGAACGCGGTGATCACCGATACCCAGGTCAGCAAGGTGAAAGCCTCGCTGCGCCATAACAACTTCGTGCCGCACACCGCCATTCTCGACCCGCAGCTGCTGACGGGCGCCCCGGACAAGGTGCTGGCCTACTGCGCCATCGACGCCTTCACCCACCTGTTCGAGGCCTATCTGTCGAAAACCGCCGGCGCCATGACGCGCGATATGTCGCTGAGCGGCATCCGCCACTTCCTCGCCGCCTGGCCGGCGCTTAACCGCAGCGACGCGGCGCGCGAAGCCATTATGCAGGCTTCCTACCTCGGCGGGCTGACGCTGAGCGCCGCCGGGCTGGGGGTCATTCACGGCATCGCCGGCGAGATCGGCGCGCTGCGCGACTACCACCACGGGCAGGTCTGCGGTCGCCTACTGCTGCCGTTCCTCGCCCTGTTGGAAACCAGCGAACAGCCGCAGCAGCGCGCGCTGATGGCCGAGCTGGCCGCCAGACTGTACCCGCACTGGCAGGGCAGCCCGGAGAGCTACCTGACCGATTTCATCACCCGCCACGCCATCGCGCCGTTCTGGCAGGACGATTTGCCGATTTCCGGCCAGGAGCTGGCGGTAGCGCTGGAGAAATCCAACAGCAAGAATTCCTGGATCGACTATGCGCCGGCGCAGCGGCAACGGATGATCGAAGAGGCGTTTCGCGTCGAATGATTATATAATCAGATCAACGCACTAGCAGGAGTTAAGGAAATGGGCATCATCGGCTGGATCTTCGCCGGCATCGCGGTCGGCATCCTGGTCGGCGCGCTGATCAGAATCTTCGGCAAGAAGAAAGAGCAGTAAGCGTTACGCTGTTCCGTGGGCCGCCAGCAGGCACTCATGGAACAGCTTCACCACCCGTTGCGGCACCGGCGAGCGGCGCAGCACGCTGGAGTACTCGCAGTGATAGCGGAACAGCGCCGGTTTGATCGCCCGCATCAGGTTCTGCGCCACAAAAAACGCCGCGTAGTGATCCGGCAAAAAGCCGACGTATCTGCCGGACAGGATCAGCGTGGCGATCGACTCTTGCGCGAACCCCGTCGCCTTGCGATGCAAATGTTGCTGCAGGCTCAGTTCCATATTCGGCGAATGGTAGCCCAATCCGGCGAAAGCATAATTGTGCAGCAGATCCCAATTTAATGTTTCATGGCGGGCGGAAAATAATTCATGCTGCGCGCCGCAATATAAGAACATCCTCTCACTGAATAACGAATGATAAGATAAACTTTCCGCGCTGCGGTGCATGGGAATAACGCCAACCTGAAATTGCCCGTCAATAACGCCACGTTCAATGGTATTAATCGGCTCCACGTACATTTGCAAAGAAACCTCCGGCGCGCGCTCGCTGAATAACGCGATGGCCCGGCCGATCTGCGCCTGCGGATTGCTGACCGTATGGTCGAATATCGCCACGTGCAGCTGCCCGCCCATGCGCTGGTGCACCTCGTCCACCCCGCGCCGGAACGCCTCGGTGGCCGCCAGCAGGTTGACGGTTTCCTGGTAGATAATCAGCCCCTCGTCGGTGACCGCAAAGCCCTCGCGCCCGCGCTGGCACAGCGTCAGGCCCAGCCGCTGCTCCAGATCCTTGATGTGCTTGCTGATGGTCGACAGGCTGATATTCAGCTCCAGTTCGGCGGCGCTCATGCCGCCGCAGTCGACCACGGCCTTGAATACCCGCAGCAAACGCAGATCCATATCCGACAATTGTCCCAGCAACGCGCGCTTTTTTACTTGCATAAAACCTTAAGTAAGTTTCGACATATGATTATTCACAGTAGAGAACAAGCGGTACATAGTCAATTTCGTACAACAATTCGTTAACAACTCATTTTATTTAATTAATCGCACTTATTTTCCTGCCCGGAGGAAAACATGGCCGCTGAAAATTATTCGCTTAATCGTCTCGATGCCGAAGGGTTAGAAGCCCATTGGATGCCTTTTACCGGCAACCGCAATTTTAAAGCGCAGCCGCGCATCATTACTCAGGCCGCAGGGGCGTATTACACCAGCCACGACGGCAGAAAGATTTTCGACGGCCTGTCCGGATTGTGGTGCTGCGGATTGGGGCACGGCCGGCAGGAAATCACCGACGCCGCCCAGCGCCAGTTGGCGACGCTGGATTACTCGCCGGCGTTTCAGTTCGGCCACCCGCTGTCGTTCGAGCTGGCCAACAAAATCAAGGCGCTGACGCCGGCGGGGCTGGATTACGTGTTCTTCACCGGCTCCGGCTCGGAAGCGGCGGACACCTCGCTGAAAATGGCGCGCGCTTACTGGCGCGCCAAAGGCCAGGCGGGCAAAACCTGCTTTATCGGCCGGGAAAAGGGCTATCACGGCGTTAACTTCGGCGGCATCTCGGTCGGCGGCATCGCTGGCAACCGCAAGGCGTTCGGCGCCGGCGCCGAGGCGGACCATCTGCCGCACACCCTGCTGGCCGGCAACGCCTTTTCGCGCGGCATGCCGCAACAGGGGGCGGAGCTGGCGGAAGAGCTCAACCGCATCATCGCGCTGCGCGACGCCTCGACGATCGCCGCGGTGATCGTCGAACCGTTCTCCGGCTCCGCCGGGGTGATCGTGCCGCCGGTCGGCTATCTGCAGCGCCTGCGCGAGATCTGTACCCAGCATGACATTCTGCTGATCTTCGACGAAGTGATCACCGCCTTCGGCCGCTGCGGCGCGATGACCGGCGCCGAGGCGTTCGGCGTCACGCCGGACATCATGAACATCGCCAAACAGGTGACCAACGGCGCGCAGCCGATGGGCGCCGTGGTGGTGCGGCCGGAGATCTACCAAACCTTCATGAACGGCGGCGAGCCGGACTACCAGCTCGAATTCCCGCACGGCTACACCTACTCCGCCCACCCGGTCAGCTGCGCGGTGGCGCTGGCGACGCTGGACATCCTGCAGCGCGAACAAATGGTGGAGCGCGTACAGGCGCTGGCGCCCTACTTCGAGCGCGCGGTGCACAGCCTGCAGGGGGCCAAACACGTCGCCGACATTCGCAATATCGGCCTGGCGGCCGGCATCACGCTGGCGGCGCGGCCCGGCGAACCGGCGCGGCGGCCCTTCGAAGCGGCGATGCGCTGCTGGGAAAGCGGGTTTTACGTGCGCTACGGCGGCGACACCCTGCAACTGGCGCCGCCGTTCATCAGCAGCGAAGCGCAGATCGATGCGCTGATCAACGCCGTCGGCGATGCCCTCAACGCCACCGAATAAGGAGCGAACCATGACCATTACCCATTGGATCAACGGCGAACCCGCCGCCGGCGGCGAACGCAGCCAGCCGGTTTACGACCCGGCCACCGGCCAATCGGCGCAGGAGGTGCTGCTGGCCGATCGCGCCACGGTGGAGCGCGCCATCGCCGCCGCCGAGCAGGCTTACCCCGCCTGGCGCGACACGCCGCCGCTGAAGCGCGCGCGCATCATGATGAAGCTCAAGGATCTGCTGGAGCAGCACGCCGACGCCATCTGCCAACTGATCACCGCCGAGCACGGCAAAGTGCTCAGCGACGCCCTGGGCGAACTGCAACGCGGCATCGAGAATATCGAATACGCCGGCTATGTGCCGGAACTGCTGAAAGGCGAACACAGCAAAGAGGCGGGCCCGGGCATCGACAGCTGGAGCGAGTTTCAACCGCTCGGGGTGGTAGCGGGCATCACCCCGTTCAACTTCCCGGCGATGGTGCCGCTGTGGATGTGGCCGATGGCGGTCGCCTGCGGCAATACCTTCGTGCTGAAGCCTTCCGAGCGCGTCCCTTCCGCCGCGCTGTATATCGCGCGGCTGGCGGCGGAGGCCGGGCTGCCGCCGGGGGTGCTCAACGTGGTCAACGGCGATCGCGAAGCGGTGGAGACGCTGCTGCATGACGGACGCGTGAAGGCGATAAGCTTCGTCGGTTCGACGCCGGTCGCAGAACACATCTATCACACCGGCTGCGCGCAGAACAAACGGGTACAGGCGCTGGGCGGCGCCAAGAACCATGCAGTGGTGCTGCCGGACGCCGATATCCCCGGCGCGGTCGGCGCGCTGATGGGCGCAGCCTTCGGCTCCTGCGGCCAGCGCTGCATGGCCATCCCGCTGGTGGTGGCGGTGGGCGACGGCACCGCTGAAGCGCTGATCGCCGGGCTGCGGCAACAGATGGCCGCCATGCGCGTCGGCCCCGGCAGCGACAACCGCAACGACATGGGGCCGCTGGTGACCCGGCAGCATTATCAGAAGGTGAAAGGCTATATCGATCAGGGCGTGGCCGAAGGCGCCGAGCTGCTGGTGGACGGCCGCGAACTGAGCGTGATCGGCGCCGACGGCCGCCCCAGCCAGGGGTACTTCCTCGGCCCGACGCTGTTCGATCGCGTGACGCCCGGCATGCGCATCTATCAGGAAGAGATCTTCGGCCCGGTGCTCGGCGTGGTGCGCGCGGCGTCGCTGCAGGAGGCGATGGCCTTGATCGACGCCCATGAATACGGCAACGGCACCTGCCTGTTCACCCGCGACGGCGAAGCGGCGCGCCACTTCTCCAGCCGCATTCAGGTCGGCATGGTGGGGATCAACGTGGCGCTGCCGGTGCCGGTGGCCTACCACTCGTTCGGCGGCTGGAAGCGCTCGCTGTTCGGCGATCTGCACGCCTACGGCCCGGACGCGGTCAGGTTCTACACCAAACGCAAGACCATTACCCAGCGCTGGCCGGCCTCTGGCGATGCCCGCCGCGCCAGCTTCAGCTTCCCGTCGGGGCAGGGGTAACACATAAGAACAATAAACTTCCGGGGAGCAACGCTCCCCGGCATTTAGCGCGCTCCATTTGATTTCTGCGTACAGCCTGTGCAGCAAAACAATTACTCACTCACACGTTAATGGAGTCGTTAACCATGAAAGAGTCCGCCCCTGAACACACTTTCAAAGGCAATCTCAGTGTCCTCGACGTGGTGATGATTACCGCTTCCGGCGTGACGCCGGCCAGCTCGATCTTCGTCATCGCGCCGCTGGCGATCGCCAGCGCCGGCAGCGGCGCCTTTCTGTCGTTTCTGATCGCCGCCTGCGTCGCCGCCACCATCGCGCTGTGCTATGCCGAGCTCGGCGCCGCGCACCCCAGCGCCGGCGGCGAATACAGCATCATCAAACGCCTGTTCGGCACCCTGTGCGGGTTGCAGACCTATCTGTTTATTCTCAGCGCCGCGCTGTTCGTGCCGGCGGTGCTGGCCACCGGCGCCGTGCCCTATCTGAATACCGCGCTGGGCACCTCATTCGACGCCTCCACCGCTGGCATGATCACCGTGCTGATCGGCGGCGCCTGCGCCATTTTCAACATCAAGGCCAACGCCCTACTGACCGGCGCCTTTCTGGTGGTGGAAGTGGCGGTGCTGGCGCTGATCGCCTGGCTCGGTTTCAGCCATCCGCATCAAAGCGCGGAGATCCTCACCGCGCCGGTGATGCTGGACGCGCAGGGCAGCCTGGCGCCGGTTTCGCTGCCGCTGATCGTCGCCATGGTCGGGGTCGCGCTGTTCTCCTACAACGGCTACGGCGCGGCGGTGTACATGGCGGAAGATATGCGCGAGCAGGGCAAACCGATGGCGGTCGCGATCATGCTGACGCTGGTCATCGTGGTGCTGGTGGAACTGGTGCCGTTCACCGCCCTGCTGATCGGCTCGCCGTCGCTGGCGGAGATGGCCAAACAGGCCGATCCGGTCGGTTATGTGGTCACCCAGCTCGGCGGCCCGACGCTGGCGCGGGTGGTGAGCGGCGCGATCTACCTGTCGGTATTCAACGCCATCATCGCCATCGTGGCGCAGTTCAGCCGCATGATGTTCGCCAGCGGGCGCGACGGCTTCTGGCTGCCGACGTTCAACCGCGCGCTGAAAATCATCCACCCGCGCTTCGGCACCCCCTGGATCGCCACCCTGCTGTTCGGCGTCCCCTCGGCGCTGCTGGCGTTTTGCTCCGACCTCGAATCGCTGACCTCATTCACCGTGATCCTGCTGCTGCTGGTGTACATCATCATGGCGGTGGCGGCGCTGATCAGCCGCCGTCGCCGCCACTTCCATCACCCGTACCTGATGCCGCTGTGGCCGCTGCCGGTGGCGGCGGCGCTGCTGTGCTGCCTGTACGTGCTGTGGACGATTTTGATCGCCAGCAGCCTGAAAGACTTTATTATCATTGCCGGCATCATCGGCTTCGGGCTGGCGCTGAACCACTTGCGCGGCCGCCAGACGGCGCCCCTCGCCACCCCCTCAATAGAAGGAGAATAACCATGACGCAGCGCGCTCAGGATCTGGGCATCACCATCGGCCAGGGCACGCCCGGCCCGCTGAACGCCATCACCGACGTGCCCGGCGTGCGCGTCGGCCATGCCAGCCTTCATGCCGATTTGGCGGACGGGCGCAGCGTGCGCACCGGCGTGACGGTGATCGAACCGCGCCCCGGCTCCGCTCGCCACGCGCCCTGCTTCGCCGGCGTGCACGTGCTGAACGGCAACGGCGACGCCACCGGCCTGGAATGGGTGCGAGAAGCGGGCCTGTTGACCAGCCCGATCGCTTTCACCAACACCCACAGCGTGGGGGTAGTGCGCGATGCGCTGATCGCGCTGGAGCGTGAAACGCTGCCCGCGAGCGACAACGCGGTGTACTGGAATATGCCGGTGGTGATGGAAACCTTCGACGGCCTGCTCAACGACATCAACGGCTTTCACGTCAAGGCCGAGCACGTACGCCAGGCGCAGCAGGCGGCCCGAGGCGGCTTGCCGCAGGAAGGCGCGGTCGGCGGCGGCAGCGGCATGATCTGTCATGAATTCAAGGGCGGCAGCGGCACCGCATCGCGCCGCTTGCCCGCCGATCAAGGCGGCTGGACGGTGGGCGCCATCGTGCAGGCCAACCACGGCAAGCGAGAGTCGCTGCTGGTCGGCGGTTACCCGGTGGGCCGCCACCTGGGGCATCTCCCCTCGCCGTTCACGCCGCAGTTGCCGCATCCCGGCATGGGCTCCATCGTGGTGGCGCTGGCGACCGACGCGCCGCTGCTGCCGCACCAGTGTGCGCGGCTGGCGCAGCGCGCCAGCATCGGCATCGCCCGCACCGGCGGCGGCACCGAGGATTCGAGCGGCGATATCTTTATCGCCTTCGCCACCGGCAACGACGGCCTGCCGCCCGCCGACTACGCCAATAAAGGCAATTTCACCACGCCGCTGCGCATGGTGAACAACGACTACATTTCGGCGCTGTTCGCCGCGGCGGCGGAAGCGGTGGAAGAGGCGATCGTCAATGCGTTGCTGGCGGCCAATACCGTCAGCGGCAACGGCCATCGGGCGGAAGGATTGAGCGCCGAACAGCTGGTGACGGCGCTGGAGAAGGCCGGCTGGCGGCGGTAAACAACGCGGGGCGCGGGTTAACGCGCCCTGACCGTCAGGATTCGCCGCCCGGTTTGGGCGTCGGGTAATCGTAATCCAGCTTCAACGGCTCGGCGTAGACGCTGTCCCACAGCTGTTGGTACAGCCTGTCCAACCGCCCGCTCATCGCCGCGCTGTGCAGCACCAACTCCAGATTGCGCGAGTTGTCCAGATAGCCGCCGGTCCAGTTGCTGGTGCCCACCCAGGCAATCTCATCGTCGATGGTCATCAGCTTGCTGTGGATCACCCGGGCAAACGGGATGAAGCCGCTGCTGGCCAGCGGAATGGTCACCACCTTGATCTGCACGTTCGGCACCAGCGCCAGGCTCTTCAGCCAGGCGATATCCGGCTTTTTGGTGTTCCAGTTGGCTACCATCAACTCGATCTGCACGCCGCGCGCCGCCGCACCGCGCAGCGCGTTGTCGATGACCGCATAGAAGGGGCGACTGCGCTCCGGGCCGAACGACAGCGGTGCGTAATCCATTACCTGCACCCGCACCCGCCGTTTGGCGTCGGCCAGCAGACGCGGCAGCTCGGCCTGCGAATCGAGCACGCCCGCCGGGTTGTAGGCGCGCGGGCTGGCCACCAGATAGTTGCCCTGCGGGGGCGCCGTCGGCGGCGAATCGGGCAGCGTCGGCACCGGCTTATCCTGCGCCAGCAGCGCCTGCGCCCGCCAATCCTGTTCGAAGATCGCCTGGATCTGCCCCACCACCCTGGCGTCGCTGATGCGCAGCCCGGTTTCGTGAATGTGTTCCAGCGCGCGCCAGTCGAAGTTCTGGCTGCCGACGAACGCCTGCTCGCCGTCCACCAGCAGATACTTGGCATGCAGAATGCCGCCGCTCAGCTTCTGGTATGGGATGATGCGCAGCTCCAGATTGGGGATCGCCTTCAGCTGTTCCAGCGTTTCGGCGGTGGAGAGGCGAATGCCCTTCTCTTCCAGCAAAAAGCGGATTTTCACCCCGCGTTCGCCGGCCGCCTTCAGGTGCTGCAGCACGCCGTCCAGCAGCGAACCGTCCTGATTCGCCACGTAGAACTGCCCCAGATCGATGCGGGTTTTCGCCGCGTCGAACATCTCGCGCCATACCTCGGCGGTGTTGCGCAGGTCGTCGGCCTGCAGCGCGGTTTCCACCGGTGCGGTGTACACCAGCTCGTAACCGGGAATAGCAAAACGCGCCGCAGCGCTCTGGCTCAACATCAACAAACAACCGCTCCACAATGCCGTATAAAGGCGGCCTCTCGGCCGCCGTACTGGATGGCCATTAGGCATAGCGCGGCGCTCCGCTGTCAACCCATTGTTCGCCGCTGCCGCTCTCCGGACGGCTGGCCGGCTGACCGGCGCGGATCAGCAGCACCTTCAGCAGTTCGTTGATGCGCTCCATGCGGCTCTGCAGGAAATTGTTGGCCACCAGGCACAGCAACGCGATGGCGATGCCCAGCCCGGTGGCGTACAGCGCGGTGCCCATGCCGGCCGACACCAGACTCGGCTCGGACACCCCCGAGGCAGCCAGCGCCTTGAAGGTTTCGATGATCCCCATCACCGTGCCCAGCAGCCCCAGCAACGGCGCGGCGGTGACCACGGTTTCCAGCAGCCACAGGCCGCGCGCCATCGGCGGCTTGCTCAGCAGGTACTGGGCATCGATCAGATCGCCGATCGTTTCACGATCGCCGGCGCGGTGCTTCTGCGCCAATACCGGCGCGATCACCGCCATCGGCAGGCTGTTGCGCTGCGTCAGCGCGTCGGGCAGATCGGCGGCGCGGCGCACCTCCGGCGTCAGCGCCTGCTCCAGCCTGCGCGCCTGGCGCTGGGTATAGGCGAAGTACAGCGTACGTTCGATGATGATCACCAGCGCGATCGCCAGCGCGGCGTACATCACGTAGAAAATAATGTCGTGCAACAGATTGGCGTCCATACAGGGTTCCTCTTCCCCGCCGCCGGGCAGACGGCGGGGCATTCAGTTAAAAGGTGGCTTCCAGCGAGACGCTGAAGGTGCGTTCTTCGCCGACGTTGTAATACGGGGTGCTGGCCTTCACGCCGCCGTAGGGCGCCGCGTTGAAGGTGGTGGTGCGCACCGAGGTCAGGTATTCCTTGTCAAACAGGTTGCTGATGCCAAAACGCAGCGCGGCGCTTTTGACGATTTTCTTGTCCACCGGCAGATGCACCCCCGCCGCCAGATCGAACACCGTGCGCCCGCCGATCTTCTCGTCGTTGGTCAGATCGCCATAGAACGCGCTGACGTACTTGCCGCTGACGCTGCCGTAGTACAGGCCGTCGTCATAACCCAGCGTCATGTTCAGCAGGTTTTTCGGCACGTTCGGCACCTCTTTGCCGGAGGTCGGCAGCGGCAACCCGCCGTTGCTGACGATGTCGCTCTTCTGCTTCGATTGGGTATAGGTATAGGAGGTGTAGTAGTTGAAGTTATGCGGCAGTTGGCCGCTCCACTCCAGCTCCAGCCCTTTGTTCTCCACGTTGCCGATGTTCATCATCTCGTAGTCGCCGGCCGCGTTGGTGGTGGAGATCTGGCGATCGCTGTAGCGCATGTAGAACAGCGTGGCGCTCAGCAGCATGTCTTCCTGTTGGAAGCGCCAGCCCAGCTCGTGGTTCCAGCTCAGCTCCGGCTTGGTGCTGAGCGAATCGCCGACGTTGTACAGCACATAGTTCGGCGGCGTGCGCATGTTGCGCGTCAGGTTGTAGAACACCTGGTTTTCCTGGTTCACCTTATAGCTGGCGCTGAAGTTCGGCAGGAATTCATGATAGGTGGCTTTGCGTTTCTCCGGCGCGTTGTACAGGCTGCCGCGATTGTCCCCTTTACGTTCCACGTACTGATAGGCCAGGCCGCCGACGAAAGTCCAGTCCGGCGTGGCGAACCAGGTATCCTGCAGCCACACCTTCTGCGCCGGGGTGATGGTGTACTGGTTGCGCCCCTGAACGGTGTTGCCGTTGGCATCCTTCACCTGATCGGAACCGCCCGGCGGCCCCCAAATCT
Organism: Serratia sp. CY37869; assembly: GCF_052168895.1. Classification (NCBI taxonomy): domain Bacteria; kingdom Pseudomonadati; phylum Pseudomonadota; class Gammaproteobacteria; order Enterobacterales; family Yersiniaceae; genus Serratia; species Serratia sp. CY37869. The sequence continues at coordinate 280,764 of NZ_JBJNLU010000004.1, read as the reverse complement.
GCGACGGGTTGCCGTCGCCCTTGATGCTGATGAACGGCTGGGTCTGCAGCTGGCGCGCGCGTTCATACCAGTAACCGATATCCAGACTGTGCTGATCGTTGATGTCCCACTTCAGCTTGGTGGTGATGCCCGGCCGCCAGGTCTGCGTCCACGACGGGCGGTAGTAGGTGTTGGATTTCAGGTTGCTGAGATTGTACTGCCCTGCCCTGTCCGATGTGCTGGACAATACCGACGCGGTTTGACCGTTGAAGCTGCCGCCGTTGCCCCAGTAGTAATACGGTTGCAGGGTCAGCGACAGGTTGTCGCGCAGCTGCAGCTTCTGGGTGAACGACAGCGTGAAGTTCTCGAACGGGTTGCGCTCGAGCTTGTAATACTTGTTCAACTGTCCGCGGCTGTTGTACTCCGGCGTGGTGGCATAGTCGGTGTCGCGGCCGTCGTTTTGGAACTGCGCCTTGCTCAGGGTGTTGTAGTTGGTGTTGTTCTGGCGGTTGTACTTCATCACCAGATTGCTGCTGTTGCCGTTGCCGTCTTCGTACAGCGAGTTCATCTCGAACTTGTCGGAGTACAGCCGCCCCTCGCCGCGCCACTTCTTCGCCTCGGTGTGCGAATAGGAGAGCCAGTTGCTGAAGCCGTTGTACTCGCCGGTGTCCAGGCGGGCGAAGGTTTTGCTCAGGCTGTTGCTGCCCAGCGTTTGCTTGACGAAACCGCCGAAGTCTTTCGCCGGGCGGCGCGTTACCAGGCCGATGTTGCCGCCGCTGGAGCCGATATGCGGGCCGTCCGCTTCGGAAGAGCCCTGGGTGACGAACACCTCTTCCAGGTTCTCCGCATCGCCCAGCAGGTTCGGGTATACCGCGTAGTTGCCGGAGTCGTTGATCGGGATGCCGTCCATCGACAGGCCGATCTGATCCGAGTTCATGCCGCGCATGGTGTAGTCCACGCCGCTCAGGCCGCTGGCGTCATTGCTGTTGACGTTGAGGCCCGGCGTGAACTTCAGCTTGTCGATGGCGTTGGCCGCCGACGGCATTTTATCCATCGCCTCTTTGGTGACGGTGGAGCGCGCCTTGGCGCTGTCGTCCTGCACCATCATGCCGCCGCCGAGCGACTGCCCCTTGACGCTGATGGTGCCGACGTCGGTGCCGTCGGCCGCCAACGCGGCGCCCGGCAGCATCGCCGACATCACCGCCAGATAGATCCCAGAACGATTGAACGATTTCATGGTGTGCATCCCTTAAAAATCAAACGATTAACCCTTGCGCTAAGGCGCCTGATAATTGAACGTCGCGGTAAATCTTTTGGTTGTTTGCCCGGCGAACGCGTCGCTCGGGAATGGCTTTACTGAACTGATACTTTGCAGGCTGCTCATCGCCGCGCGATTCAGCAGCATGCTGGCGGCTTTGTTGGCGATGCCGGAAGAGACCACCCGCCCGCTGCGATCGACCTCCAGCCATACCTCGACGTTGCCCTGCGGGCGCTCGAGGGAGGCCTGACGGCCGGTCGGGTAGCGCTTGCGCTGTTCCAGTTCGCGGCGCAAGGCCAGCAGATAGCCGTTTTCAATCGCCTGCGCATTCACCTTCGGCGCCGCCAGGGCGGCCGGGGCGGGTTGCGCCGCCGGTTTACTGACCAGCGCGCGCGGCGCGGCGGGCGCCGGCGTCGGCTTAGGCTTTTCCACCGGTTTGGCTTTCTCTTTCACCGGCTTGGGTTTGGGCTTCGGTTGCGGTTTCGGCACCGGCTTGGCTTCCACGATCGGTTCCGGCGCCGGCACCACCGGTTCGGGGATCGGCTCCGGCTCGGGCGGCGGCGGTTCGGGCTGGGGGTCCGGCGGCGTTTGCGGTTGAGGTTCAGGCGCCGGTTCAGGCTCCACCAGCGCCAGTTCGATGGCGGTTTCGTCGTAGCGCGGCTGGATCTTCAGCGCCGCCTGCTGGCTGGCGAACAGCAGACAGCCGGCAACAATCAGCGCCGGCAACCAGCTGAAAAGATGACGTGAGCGATAGAGCAGATACATGTCACAGCTTCCGTGTCGCGATGGAGACGGAGAAGAAACCGCCCTGGCGCAGGTTATCCATGACCGCCACCAGCCGCTCGACCGCCACGCCTTTGTCGCTGTTGACGATGATGGTGGTGGTCTGGTTGGCCTGCTGCTGTTGCTTGAGCGTCGTGACCAACGCGTCGAGCGCGATCGGCTGGCCATCCAGCTGCAGCTGTTCGTCGGCCCCCAGCGTGATAATCGCTTTCTTCTGCGGTTTCAGCTGTTGCGCGCTGCCGGCGGACGGCAGCTGCGTTTTCAACCCGAGCGCCGGAATGACGTTCAGGCTGATCAAGACGAAAAACACCAATAAAAACATCATCACGTCGATCATCGGGATCAGTTCGATGTGCGCTTTGTTCTTTTTCGGTTCGTTCCAGTTACGCATGACACTCCCTCACAAAAGCGAAGCAGCCAATATAGGAGGGGTTTGTTTACCTTTTGTTACGCTTGTGTGATCTTATTTTCACAGTGCGGATTTTTTGCGAGAATTTTTTCAATGGCTAACGACGGCAAGGGCTATATAACCCATTAATTAGCGATAGTTTTTATCGGAATAATTGCAATGTGGGCCTAACGCCGTGCGGATGACGAGACAATAAATGTGAAAATAGTGACAAGCTGCGCCAACCGGCGGCGGCTTTGCCTCTCACCTTCCAGCGATATCTGCTATTTTTCCCAAGAACATTCCCAATCCCCCTCTTTAAAACACTCGCCAAAAATGAATGTGCCTATATTTAACCAAATAATACCCTTCATTGAATAGAATATTGCCAATCAAATATCAGCTGTTATATTTTTAAAGTGAAATAGCGCTACGGCGTTATTTTAGAATTTAATTAAACTCACTAAGTCACCCTTTTATTTATAAGGATTGTATATGAAAGTACTTAGTCAATATGAAGAGCAGTACGTTAGCGGTGGCGATCTGAACGCGGCCTGGGATGGGTTGCTGGACGGCGCTATGACCGGCGCGCTGATTGCAGGCAAATCCGCAGGGGCCGGCGGCTTTATTGCCGGCGCCGTCGGCCAACTGGTCGGTACCATTATCGGCGGCGTCGCAGGCGGCGTGGGGCTGGGGCTGTATGGCCTGACGCATACGCAGCAGGAAGTGGCGGACTACGCAAAACATTTCCGCGAAACTATCGGCTCCACCTCGACCTCGGTCGGCGGCAGCCTGTAATAGAAATAAAATGGCCGCCGGCGCGGCGGCTATTTTATTTCTGACGCGCGGGGAATAAAAAAACCGTTAATCCCGGAGACGCGCCGGCGCAAATATCCTGACAGCACTTCGGTTCATAAAAAAAGACGCCCGCAGGCGTCTTCTTGGTATTGTCACTGAAGCCCGAGGCGATCAGTTCACTTTCACCGGCATACCGGAACGGGCCTTGATCGCCGCATCCACTTCGCTCTGGTTGACGCCGGCGTCCATCAGCACTTTGCCGACCGGCGCGGAAATGGTCAGCGGCACCGGATCCTTGGATTGCAGCTGCTCTTCGTTGGCCGACAGCGGGTTGTGCACTTCCACGTAGCGCGAGCCGTCCGGTTCGACGGTGGCCTTCATCGGTTCGTTGATGAACTGCACGCGGGTGCCGACCGGCACGTTCTGGAACAGGTACTTGATGTCGTCGGCGCGCAGACGCACGCAGCCGTGGCTCACGCGCAGGCCGATGCCGAAGTTGGCGTTGGTGCCGTGAATGGCATACAGGCGGCCAACATACAGCGCATACAGCCCCATCGGGTTATCCGGGCCGGCCGGGAACACCGCAGGCAGGATCTCGCCGTCAGCCGCGTATTCGGCGCGCATTTTGGCGGTCGGCGTCCAGGTTGGGCCGTCTTTCTTGCGCTGCACGGTGGTGGTCCAGTTCAGCGGGGTGTCTTTACCCAGCTGGCCGATACCGATCGGCAACACCACGACGGTGTTGGAACCTTTCGGGTAGTAGTACAGACGCATTTCGGCGCTGTTGATGATGATGCCTTCACGCGGCGCGTCCGGCAGGATCAGCTGTTGCGGGATGGTCAGGGTGCTGCCGGCCTTCGGCAGGAACGGATCCACGCCCGGGTTGGCCTCCAGCATGTTGCTCAGCCCCATCTGATACTGGGCGGCGAAGCTCTCCAGCGGCAGTTTGCTGTCTTCCGGTACGGTGATTTGGATATTTTCGCCCACCAAACGGCTGTCTTTTGGCGGCAGCGGGTAGACGACGGCGAAGGCAGCCTGGCTGAATGCAACCAGTGCCGTAAACAGGGTTAATAACGCGCGAATGCTCATTTTCATCTTCGTGTTGGTCAAGGCCACTGGCGATTATGGGTATTGGTTTCTACGGCCACTTTGCCCCGTTGAATTTCAGCCGGCAGCCAACGGCGCTGCGGCCTGAAAAACCAGGGGGGATTTGACCGGATGCGCATTATATGTGCACATCAATCAAAGTGTGAACCATTACCGATGTAATATCGCAATTTTTTGTAACCTGACGCGCCACGAAGGCGATTTTCTGCGAGAACCGCCGCCTAACTGGCGGCGGCCAGCGCCTCCGCCCGCCGAATGGGGATCAGATATTCACAACGGATCGCCGCGCCGCCAAGCGGGCAACTGCCCTCCTGCGCCGGGTAGAACCGCTCAATATCCTGCCCTGGCCGGCGGATGGCGTTCATCTGCGGCATGGCGGTGTCATACAGCCGGACAATAAAGTTTTGTAACCCTTCCGCCTGCCCCTGATAGGTGAAACGGGCGTACTCCCCCTGTTCGATGGTCACCCGTTCCCCCACCGCCCCTTCGTCCGGCAAAGCGGCGGTATACGCCATGCGCGGGCAGCCCCGACGCTGCCGGTCGATCTCCAGGCTGGTAAGGCCATACATCACCTCGGGCAGCGTCTGCGGCCGCAGCAGTTGCCGCCAGGCATGGCGACGCAGCTCGCATTTGGAAGCCGCCAACTGCCCCAGCGTAAAGCTGCGGCGTTGCGTGTTGCCCACCAGCTGCATGGCGGGCAGCGTCACGATGTCGGCCTGCGGCAGCGGCGCTTCGGTCAGCCGCAGCGGCGGCTGCAGACCGTAGCTCGACCAATCCTGGCTGCGACGATAGCTGGCCGGCGGCAGACCAAACTGCTTGCGGAAGCAGCGGGTGAAGGTCTGCTGCGAATCGAACTGGTACGTATCGGCGATACAGGCCACGCTGGTGCCGGTCAGGCGCAGTTCGCGCGCGGCGGCGGTCAACCTTCTGCGGCGGGCGTACGTGCCGAGGATATGGCCGGTGTGCTGCTTGAACATCCGCTGCAAATGCCACTTGGAATAGCCGGACCTGGCGGCGATGTCGTCCAGCGTCAGCGGCTGATCCAGGCTCTGCTCGATCCAGGCCAGCAGCTGCTCAATCACCTGTTGCTGGTGCATGGTGTTCCCCTTATTTGCTCAGTAATGTCAGCGCCAACATCCGGCCTGCGGCTTCATCGGCGGCCACCAGTATCGGATAGCCCCAGAATTTGGCGCCGTATTCGGCGAATTCTTCCGCCGCCGCGCGTTTGGCATCGTCCGGCTCCAGCATGATCATGCCTTTCACCCACAGCTTCAGCGCCTCGCGGTTATCGCGTTTCCACAGCGCCACCTGGGTGCGGGCATCGCGATCGTGTTCTTCACCTTCATCGCCGACGCTGCGGTCGGTCATCAAGACAAAGGGTTCGGCGCGCGCCAGCAGCGCGCTGAATTCGGCCAGCTCGGCCTGGGTATCGCGCCCGTTGCGGCGCATCCACACCAGCGGAAAAGTGGCGGTATCGAGTGACATAATCAGTTTCCTCGCGAAAGGGTTTAGGACTGGCGCTTACTTTATCGGCACCGGCGCTAGACCACATTGCGCAATCAGGACATAATACTTTTCAATTCCGCCAAATTGAGAATTGTTCTCATGAAAGTACAGATCCCTCGCCGCAATATCGATATCGATCAGGTGCCACGCCCGCTGTTCGCCGTACAGAGTTCCACTATCGAACAAGACTGGGAAGTCGAGCCGCACCGTCATCAAAAGGCGCAGCTGATCTATACCGTGCGCGGCATGATCCGCTGCGAAGTGGAAAACGGCCTGTGGCTGGTGCCACCGCAGTGCGCGCTGTGGATGCCGGGCAACGTGTTGCACAACGCCCAGGGCGCCGGCTCAACGGAAGCTTACTGCCTGTTCGTCGATCAACACGTCGTCGCCGGCTTGCCGCAAAGCTGCTGCACGCTGTCGGTCTCGCCGCTGCTGCGCGAACTGCTGCTGCAGGCCACCACCTTCGAGCCGCTCTACGACGAACAGGGCGCCGAAGGGCGCCTGACGGCGGTACTGCTGGATCAGCTGGTGGCCGCGCCGATCGAGAATCTGCACCTGCCGGTGTCCGACGACGCGCGCATCCGGCAGTTGACCGAAGGCATGCTGAACAGCCCGGCGGACAAATCCACCCTCGGGCAGTGGGCGCAGCGCATCGGCATGAGCGAGCGTTCCCTCAGCCGCACCTTGCAACAGCAGATGGGCATGAGCTTCGGCCACTGGCGGCGCCAGCTACACGTGATGCTGGCGCTGCAGCGCTTGACGCAGGGTGAGAGCGTACAGACGGTGGCGCTGGATCTGGGCTACGAAAGCGCCAGCGGCTTCGTCACTATGTTCAGAAAGGCAGTGGGCAAACCGCCGGCGCGTTATCTGGCGGAACGCAACGCCTCCGGGCAACCCCTGGGCGGCGCGATCAGCATGTGAACGGCCGGCGAATGCCGGCCCGGCAAGACACCGATCAGAAGTCGTAGAACACCGTAATCCAGGTGGAATCCGGCTCGTTGTCGCTGCTGTTGGCCAGCGTGCGCTCCACATACACCGACAGGCCGTAACCGATGGTGGTGCCCGCGCCGAGATAGACGTGGTTGGCGTGATACGCCTCGTCCCCCTTCAGCCGCAGCGAGTCCGCCGCCACGTAAGGCTGGACGGATTTGAGGAACGGCTTGTCGATATTGAAGGTGTAACCGACAAAGCCTTCCAGCCCGTAGCCGTCACCGGCGAAGAAGTGCGACAGCGTGCGCTGGCGGGTGCTCGGCACATAGTCTTTGTAATAGCTGGCGGTGCCGACGATGTACCAGTTGTTCGGCTGCCAGGTTAACGCGGTGCCGGACAGCTGCTGGTGATAATCCTTTTCGCTGTACAGATTGTCTTTGATCTTCGCGTCGGTATAACTGTAGGCCGCGCTAAAGGTGAAGTCTTTCGTCACCTTGTAATCGAAGCCCAACCCACCCCCGCCCTTGCGGCGATAAATCAGGTTATCCGCAGTGTGCAGATCGTCTTCCGGCAATAAATAGTTGGCGTACAGCGTCACCGGCCCGAAATCATTGGTGTACTTGAGGCTGTTTTTCGGTTTATTGCCGCCGTCATAATCGCCGGAAATACCGATGCCGGTGCCGCCCGCATGGCCATCGTTATCCCAGACGTCGCTTTTGATGCCGACCACCGAATAATAGATGCCGTATTGATGGCCGTAGGTCAGGGTGCCGTAACGATCGTCTTTGAAACCGGCGTACAGCTGGCGCTGATAGTCGCGCTTACCGTCTTCGTTATAGTGCCCGTCCCAGCTGAGCGCGTGCGCCAGATCGACGCCCCACTCGTAATAGCCGATGATCGAGGTGTCCTGCGTCAGCGCATAGTCGCCGCTGAAGCGAAAACGCGTGCCGCCGTCGTGGCCATTTTTGTCATAGCCCGGCTCCGGGCCGTTATTGAAGATCCACTCGGGGCGAATGCTGCCGCCCACCTTGACACTGAGCGGCGCCAGCAACACATTGCTCTGCGGGTTTTTATCCAGAATGGTGATCTCGGCCTGTGCGCCGGCGGATAACGCCGACAGCAAGACGCCGCCAATGAATATTGGCGTTGTATTTTTTCTCATTATTACCCCTGCCCGAAAAAATTATTGTTATAAACACGGTGGTCTTAAGCCACGCGGAAATAATTACCCGATGTAAACAGCGCACGCAAGATATAAAAATTCACGTCATAATCTGCCATTATTCCAGGTTGGCTTTATTTTCAGCATAAACGTGTTCATCTGTAACGCGAAGAAAAACAATGTAATAACTGCAGCACGAAATAAACCAATCCGCACGTTTCATCCAAAATAACCCGGCGCGATTATCCGGGAATAAAGATAGCAAATAACAAATAAATATTATTGCCACAGGTAAATCGTCACGCAGGGGAATTAACTAAAGGCGGGAAATAACGACGGAGCGCGTCGCGCGCTCCGGGAGAAAGAATTCACTACTGCGCCAGCCAGCCGCCGTCCATGTTCCAGGCGGCGCCGCGCACCTGCGCCGCCGCATCGCTGCACAGGAACAGCGCCAGCTCGCCGAGCTGCTCAGGCGTGACGAACGCTTGCGAAGGCTGCTTCTCCGCCAACAGCTCATCGCGCGCCTGCTGCGGATCGGTCCCGGAGGCGATACGTTTGTCGATCTGCTGCTGCACCAGCGGCGTCAGCACCCAGCCGGGGCAGATGGCGTTGCAGGTGACAGGCGTGCGCGCGGTCTCCAGCGCCAGCGTCTTGGTCAGCCCCACCACGCCGTGCTTGGCCGCCACATAGGCCGACTTGTCTTTCGACGCCACCAGCCCGTGCACCGACGCCACGTTGATGATGCGCCCCCAGTTACGCTCGCGCATCCCCGGCAGCGCCAATCGGCAGGTGTGGAACACCGCCGACAGGTTGATGGCGAGGATGGCGTTCCATTTCTCCACCGGGAACTGATCCAGCGGCGCCACGTGCTGAATGCCGGCGTTGTTCACCAGAATGTCCACGCCGCCGAACTCGCGTTCGGCATACTGCATCATGTCCGCTATCTGGCCCGCATCGCCGAGATCGGCGCCGTGATACCCCGGCGCGGCGCCCAGCCGCGCGACCTGCATTTGCGCCTGCGCCACGTCGCCGAAGCCGTTGAGGATCACGCGCGCGCCGGCGGCGGCCAACACGGACGCTATCCCGAGGCCGATGCCGCTGGTCGAGCCGGTCACCAGCGCGGTTTTGCCTTGTACACTCATGGTATCGCTCCTTTAAACAATGCCGGTCAGGTAGAACACGCCGATCACGAACAGCACCGCGGCGCTCTTGATCAGGGTGATGGCGAAGATGCCGCCATAGGCCTGCCGGTGGCTAAGGCCAGTGATCGCCAGCAGGGTGATCACCGCGCCGTTGTGCGGCAAGGTGTCCATGCCGCCGCTGGCCATCGAGGCCACCCGGTGCAGCACCTCCAGCGGAATCTGTGCCGCATGGGCGGCGGCGATAAAGCTGTCGGACATCGCCGCCAGCGCGATGCTCATGCCGCCGGAGGCCGATCCGGTGATGCCGGCCAGCAGGGTGACGCTGATCGCTTCGTTCAGCAGCGGGTTGGGGATCGCCGACAGCGCCTGCGACAGCACCAAAAAGCCCGGCAGCGCGGCGATCACCGCGCCGAAGCCGTATTCGGAGGCGGTGTTCATCGCCGCCAGGATCGCGCCGCCGACCGCCGTCTTGCTGCCTTCCGCCAGCCGGCCGCGAATATTGCGAAAGCCGAACACCACCACCAGCAGAATACCCGACACCAGCGCCGCTTCCACCGCCCAGATGGCGGTGATCTTCGCCACGTCGGTGGTGATCGGCTTGGCCAGCCCCGGCAGCGTCAGCTCGTGGCTGGCGCCGTACCACTGCGGGATCCAATGGGTGAAGCCAAGGTTGAATACCCCGACCAAAATCAACGGCAGGATGGCGATCAGCGGATTCGGCAGGTTGATGTCGTCCGGGGTTTCCGGCTCGTTCAGCAGATCGGTGCCGTACCCTTCTCCCTTCAGCTGCGCCTTGCGCCGCTGGCGTTCAAGATACAGCAGACCGACCGCGATGATGAACAGCGAGCCGATCAACCCCAGCCAGGGTGCGGCCCAGGCATTGGTGCCGAAGAAGCTGGTCGGGATGATGTTTTGGATCTGCGGCGTGCCGGGCAAGGCGTCCATGGTGAAGGAGAAGGCGCCGAGCGCCACGGTAGCCGGGATCAGCCGCTTGGGGATACCGCTCTGGCGGAACAGCTCGGCGGCGAACGGATAGACCGCGAACGCCACCACGAACAGCGACACCCCGCCGTAGGTCAGCAGCGCGCACACCAGCACGATCACCGGAATGGCGTGACGCCGGCCGAGAATGCGGATCGCCGCCGCGACGATCGAACGGGAGAAGCCGGACAGCTCGATCAGCTTGCCGAACACCGCCCCCAGCAGGAACACCGGGAAGTAGAGCTTCACGAAGCCGACCATCTTCTCCATAAACAGCCCGGTGAAGGTCGGCGCCACCGCGCCGGGATCGGTCAACAGCACCGCGCCCAGCGCGGCGATCGGGGCGAACAAAATCACGCTGTAGCCGCGATAGGCGGCCAGCATCAGTAATCCCAGTGCTGCCAGGGCAATCAAAACGCTCATCGGTCACCTCAGTATCGTTGTTATTGTCAGGTACGGAGTGCGAAATTACGGTTTCAGCGCAAAGCGCAGCTGATGCGCCCGTCGCCGTTGAATGCGTTCCCTGCGTGCGTCATCCCAAAGATAAAATCCCCGGCCGCTGCGCTGGCCGGTATCGCCGCGCTGCAGCCGCTGTTCCACCAGCGCCATCATCTCGTCGCCGGTCGCCAGTTCCGGGAACAGGTGGCGAGCGATGTCCGCCACCGTCGCCAGCCCGGTCATGTCGGCGGCCTCCAGCGGGCCGACCATGGCGTAGCGCCGCCCCAGCGAGGCGCGCATCACCTGATCCACCACCTCGGCGCTGGCGATGCCGCTGTGGACGATGTGCAGCGCCTCGCGCAGCACCGCAAACTGCAGCCGGTTGCCGACAAACCCCGGCGCGGCGCGTTCCAGCAGCACCGCCTCCAACGCCATCCCGCCGAGCAGCGCCTGCACCGCCGCCAGATGGCGCGGATCGGTGGCGCGGCCGGGCACGATCTCCACCAGCGGGATCAGGTGCGGCGGGTGCCAGAAGTGGGCGATCAGCAGGCGCTGCGGATGGGTCATGCGCGCCGCCAACTCGTCCGGCGGCAGGCCGCTGGTGTTGCTGGCAATCACCGCGTCGTCGGCGATCAGCCCTTCCAACTGCTCATACAGCGCGTGCTTCAGCTCGAGCCGTTCCGGGATCGCCTCGATAAGCAGCCGGGCGCGCGCCACGTCGTTCAGATCGCCGGTCACACGCAGGCGCGCCAGCGCCGCATCGCGCTCAGCGTTATCAAACTGCCCGACGTCACTCAGCTCGGCCAGAATGCCGCTCGCCACCGCCGGCGCTTCCACCCGCCGCTGCGGATCCGGGTCATACAGCAGCACCTCATGGCCGTGGCGAATAAAGTGGGTGGCGATACCCACCCCCATCAGCCCGGCGCCCAGTACCGCATAGTCAGATGACTGCATGGTGCCCTCCTCGGTTGTTTACGGGCGCTCTACCGCCAGCGCCACGCCCTGCCCGCCGCCGATGCACAGCATCGCTAGCCCCTTGTTCACCCCGCGGCGCTGCATTTCGTACAGCAGCGACACCAAAATGCGACAGCCGGAGGCGCCGATCGGATGCCCCAGCGCGATCGCCCCGCCGTTGACGTTGACCCGCTCCGCCTCCCAGCCCAGTTCTTTGCCCACCGCCAGCGCCTGCGCGGCGAAGGCTTCGTTGGCTTCGATCAGATCGACTTCCTCCAGCCGCCAGCCGGCTTTTTCCAGACAGCGGCGCGCGGCCGGCGCCGGGCCGATGCCCATGATCGCCGGATCGACGCCCGACGACGCGTAACCGGCGATGCGCGCCAGCACCGGCAAGCGCAGCGCGGCGGCTTTTTCCGCGCTCATCAGCAGCACCACGGCGGCACCGTCGTTGAGCGACGAGGCGTTGCCGGCGGTCACCGTGCCTTCCTTGCGAAACGCCGGGCGCAGCCGCGCCAGCGCCTCCAGGCTGGTGTCGCGCGGCTGTTCGTCGTGCTCAACGCTCAGCGCTTCCCCCTTCGGCTTCGGCACCGTCACCGGCGTGATCTCCTGCACAAAACGCCCGGCCTGCTGCGCCGCCTGCGCCTTCTGCTGCGAGCGCAGCGCGAACCTGTCTTGTTCTTCCCTGCTGATGGCGTATTTCTCCGCCAGGTTCTCGGCGGTGATGCCCATGTGGTAGTCGTTGAAGGCGTCCCACAGGCCATCGTGGATCACGCTGTCCACCATCTGCGCGTGACCGAGGCGCAGGCCGACGCGCGCGCCGGCCATCAGGTAAGGCGACTGGCTCATGCTCTCCTGGCCGCCGGCGATCACCGCGTCGGCGTCGCCGCTGCGGATCGCCTGCACCGCCAGATGCACCGCCTTCAAACCGGAGCCGCACACTTTGTTGATGGTCAGCGCCGGCGTCGTCACGGGCAGCCCGGCGTTCAGCGCGGTCTGGCGCGCCGGATTCTGCCCGCAGCCGGCGGTCAGCACCTGGCCGAGGATCACTTCATCGATCTGCTGCGGCGCCACGCCGCTTTGCGCCAGCAGCCCCTGCACCGCCGCCGTGCCCAATTCCACCGCCGTCAGCGGCGCCAGCGCGCCGTGAAAACTGCCGACCGGCGTGCGCGTCGCCGCCACAATCACCACTTCACGTTGTTGCACATTCACCTCCCGTTTCAGAAACGCATTTCCGGCACATGCTCCGGCACGAGCAGCCGGCCGGCGGTTTTGGCGACAATCTCCGCCACGCTGACGCCCGGCGCGCGTTCGCGCAGCACGAAGGCGCCGTCTTCAATTTCCAGATAGGCCAGATCGGTCAATACCTTGCGGATGCAGTTGGCGCCGGTCAGCGGCAGCGTGCAGCGCGGCAGCAGCTTGGACTCGCCGCCTTTCGCGGCGTGGGTCATCACCACGATGATGTTCTCCGCCCCCGCCACCAAATCCATCGCGCCGCCCATGCCCTTGACCATCTTGCCGGGGATCATCCACGAGGCGATGTTGCCCTCGACGTCCACTTCAAACGCCCCCAGTACGGTCAGATCGACGTGGCCGCCGCGGATCATGGCGAACGACTGCGCCGAATCGAAGATCGACGCGCCGAGGCGCGCGGTGACCGTCTGCTTGCCGGCGTTGATCATGTCGGCGTCCAGCTGCTGCTCGGTCGGGAACTCGCCCATCCCCAGCAGGCCGTTTTCCGACTGCAGCATCACGTCCATGCCCGCCGGCACGTAGTTGGCCACCAGCGTCGGGATGCCGATGCCCAGGTTGACGTAGTAACCGTCCCTCAACTCTTGCGCCACGCGCTGCGCCATTTGTTCACGGGTAAGCATGCGAATTCTCCTTATGCCCGCAGGGTGCGTTGTTCGATACGCTTCTCGAAGGTGCCCTGGATCAGCCGATCGACGTAAATGCCGGGGGTGTGGATCGCCGCCGGATCCAGCTCGCCCGGCGCCACGATCTCTTCCACTTCCACCACCGTGATGCGCCCGGCGGTCGCCATCAGCGGATTGAAGTTCTGCGCGGTGTGGCGGTAGATGACGTTGCCGAAGTGATCGGCCTTCCAGCCTTTCACGATGGCGAAATCGCCGGTGATGGCGGTTTCCATGATGTAAGGGCGGCCGTTGAACTCGCGCACCTCTTTGCCTTCGGCGATCGGCGTGCCGTAACCGGTGGCGGTGAAGAACGCCGGGATGCCGGCGCCGCCGGCGCGGATCTTCTCCGCCAGCGTGCCCTGCGGCGTGAGATCCACCTCCAGCTCGCCACTGAGCGCCTGCTGCTCGAACAGCGCGTTTTCACCGACGTAAGATCCCACCACCTTGCGGATCTGATGGGTTTCCAGCAGGCGCCCGAGGCCGAACCCGTCGACGCCGCAGTTGTTGGAGACCACCGTCAACCCGCGCACGCCGCGCCGGCGGATCTCTTCGATCAGGTTTTCCGGGATGCCGCACAGGCCGAAGCCGCCCGCCAGCACCATCATGTTGTCCGTCAGGCCTGCCAGCGCTTCCTGGTAGCTGCCGACGCGTTTGTCGAGCCCTGCCATATCGTTGCCCCTGCATGTTGCGGCGCAGGGCGAAATGCCCTGGCTTGCGTGGGGGCATCTTCAGGTCACAAAAATGATTTGTTAATTTTGTTTTTATGCCGCATTCATTTAGAATTTTTATTAATCAGTCGTTAACCGACAATTAACAAAGAGTTAACACCAACCAAAATGAAAATGAGCATCAAACAGTTACGCGCGTTTTTAGCGGTAGCTCACACTCTGAATTTCGCCCAGGCCAGCGAGCGGCTGAATATTTCTCAGCCGGCGCTCAGCCTGGCGATCCGTGGGCTGGAAGACGCGCTGGGCGGGCCGCTGCTGCTGCGCACCACCCGTCGGGTGACGCTGACACCGGAGGGGGAAACCTTCTTTCCGATGGCGCGCCAGCTGCTGGCGGATTGGGACAACGCGGAAGAGGCGATGCGTCAGCGCTTCACCCTGCAGATGGGCAAGGTGGCGATCGCCGCCATGCCGTCGTTCGCCGGCAACCCGCTGCCGCCGATCCTCAAGGCGTTTCGCGATCGCTATGCCGGCATCAACGTGGCGGTGCACGACGTCATCAACGAACAGGTGTTTGAAATGATCCGCGAAGGCCGGGTGGAGATGGGCATCGCCTTCGAGCCGGAGCCGAGCGACACCCTGCACTTCACCCCGCTGTGCCGCGATCGCTTTCTGGCGGTGGTGCCGAAGGATTCGGCGCTGGCGCGCAAGGCGCAGGTGAGCTGGAAGGAGCTGCTGACGCTGGATTTCATCACCCTCCAGCGGCCATCGGCGGTGCGGCTGCTGCTGGAGCAGGAACTGGCCCGCAGCGGGCGAACGCTGGAGGTGGCGTTTGAGAGCCACCAGTTGGTGACGGTCGGGCGCATGGTCGCCAACGGCCTCGGCGCCAGCGCGGTGCCGGCGCTGTGCGAGCAACAGATGGATGAACTGGGGGCAGTGTGCGTGCCGCTGATCGGCCCGATCATCGAACGGCGCGTGGGCCTGATCCGCCTGGCGCAGCACCAACTCTCTTCCGCCGCGCAGGCGCTGGCGACGGTGATCGAACGGGAGATGGCGGGGAGTGGCGGGTAAGGCGGCACCAGCATTTTCAGATGATTCTCCGATCGAGAGCGTGAGCCAGAACCTGTTACCACCCTGTAGAAAATGTTAAGTTTCCTAAAAATAAGGAGGCTTTTCGACATGGAACAGAAGTCCAGCAGCATCGCACCGGGCTATTGCATCGCCCAACAAACCGGCCCGCTCGCCTTCCACGCCAACTATCTGTTCGGTGGCAAGCCATCAGAAGCGGCACGCTTTTTTATGCAGCTCAATGCCGATACGCCGCTGGTTCAACCGGGGCAAATGCTGATCGTCGCCGATCCGCGCAATCATAATCAATCTACGCAGATCGCCGCCCTGATGCAGGCCAAGAGCCGCACCAGCAAAGCGGTGAAAGCCGGTGACAGCGATTTCTCCACCTTCTTGCACCGCAATTACGCCGCTATCGCCGCCTTCACCAGCTATGGGGAAACGGTCGTCGGGCTGGCTTCGGATGCCGGAGAACGCTACTTCAGCCAGATCAAAAATATCCTGGTCGAGATTGAAAAAACCTACCAAAATCAGTTCCGCACGAGTGGCGCGTTGATTGGCACCCAGTTTCAGGTGGAACGAGCGCGGCTGTTCGGTACATTAAAACCGTTACTGAATCGCCTTACTCGTGCTCAACTCAATATGAAAGAGTATGCGCAAATCAAACACGCGCTAGGGCTCTCCAGTAAATCGCTGGTGCATGAATGGAGCACCGCCGGCGTCGGCGCCATCAAGGGTTATTCGAACTACGTCGACAGCGCCAGCCGGGCGGCCAAGTTTATGAAAGCCGGCGGCTGGATCGGCATCGGATTGAGTGGGCTGAATACCACCAACGACGTCTACAACGCCTGCACCACCGGTCGCGAACAGGAGTGCGCCAAGATCGCGGTGAAGGGATACAGTCATTTTGCGGCAAGTACTGCGGCGGGAATTTGGGGGGGTGAAGGCGGTGCAATGTTAGCAATGACGGCTTGCAGTATCGTCTTAGGCGCCTCCACGTTTGGTACCGGTATTTTAGCTTGTGGTATAGCAGGCGCTGCTCTGGGCGGCGCAGCTGGCAGTTGGGGTGGCGGTGTAGCCGCCGACAGCATTACTGGTTTCATTTTTGGTGAATAATGAAAATCGCTATCGTCCTGTTCTTCACTCTGACATTGATTAGCGCCCTGGTGCAGTACCTTTACTATCGGCGCTATAAAGACGAATTTACTGAATTCTATCAACGTTATGTGCAAAGCGCCCATCCCTTGCCTCCATTTGTCATCTTCGCGGATAACCTTGGTTTGCTCGGTGTATCTATTAAAGCGCAATGGTTCCGTTGGATATTGAATGGCAGAAAAATAAAGATAGGGAAAAACGCTTTTCTGAGCCCAAAGACCTACGAATTCGTGAATGAAAACACATCTCAACGCCTCAAAAACTGGCTTCAAAAAGACTTCATCTTAAGCGTGCTGAAAATGGGGTGTTTGGCGTTGATGTGTATCTTTGCTTTTTTAAGCAAGGCATAACGCCCCTTGAACCTTAGCCGGTGGCTTATGAAAACAGCATCACTTATTGCAGCCGCGCTGCTCTTACTTTGTTGGCTTGTTCAATATATTTACTCTCGTCGCTATAAACGCGAGTTCGATGTTTTTTATCAACGCTATACCCAACAGGGCCACTTTGTCCCTGCTCACGTCGCGATTGCCGATGGCCTTGGCTCTTTAGGTACTTCCATCAAAGTCCAATGGTTCAGATGGATCCTTTGCGGCAAGAAAATCAAGGTGAAGAAAAACCAATATCTTCCCGCCAAGACCTATGAATTTGTTCGTCTTTCATCATCTGAACGCTTGCAGACCTGGATGAAAAACAACGGCACGCTTTTGGCGCTGGAAGGCGTGCTCTTCATCATGGCATTGATCTTTATGATGATAGCGAGAATATCGTGATTCAGGCTACTCAATGAAACCCCTTGTCATATTATGCTTAACGCTGCTGGTTTTAAGCGCTTTCATTCAGTTCATTGGCTACCGGCGCCATAAAAAAGAGTTTGACGCGTTCTATCAGCGTTACGCCGGTAGCGGACATTTTATTCCGCCCTACGTCGCCTTTGCCGATAGCCTCGGCATGCTTGGAACCTCATTGAAAGCACAGTGGTTTCTTTGGATCCTGAAAAGGAAAAAAATAAAAATAAGGGATCAAGTTTGGCTCGATGCGAAAACCTACGATTTCGTGCAAAAAACCGCCTCTCCTGAGCTACAGAAGTGGCTGACGATGGATTTTATACTTTTGCTCGTAGAGGCCATTATTACCACCGTGGGCTGTATTTTTATTTACCTCATCAAGCATCAAGGTTGAGCAGACGCCTTGCTCCCTTCCACCGCCTGCACCGCCACCTTCTGCGTGGCGCGCTGATATAAGCACAGCTCCCTGCCCGGCTGGTTTTTCATAAACGGCTGTGGGTAGCGCCCACCGATAAACAGCGCCGAATAGCCGACGTCATCACCGTAGTGAATAATCTCCCCTTCCACCCTGGCGTTTTTTAGCCCGCTGGCTTTCAGGCAGGCGGCGCGCATCGCCCGTTCGCTCTCGGCCCACGCCTGTGGGGAAGACGCGGTGGCGTGGAACGCGGCCAGCGCGGCGATAAGCAACCCTATTCTCTTCATCGTTATCTCTCCTTCTACGGCCCGTCTCGCCAGTATAGACCGTGCCGCCCCGGCCAACCCGCCGCGCTCTTTACGGCATTTTTATTCCGCGCCCCGTTAACGTTACGGCGTTTTTACAGACAGTTTTTGTCGCCGCAGATACCCTTTTCACATCGCCGCTATGGCCTCACAAGAGAGTTGTCTCATGCGTTTATCCCTGCCTCTGGCCGTGACCGGTCTTCGTTCTGGAGCGCGCCATGCATTCTAATATCATCGGGTTCAATCCTCTGCTGGCAGAGCTGCCCGCATCGCCGACGCGCACCTTCCGCAAAGAGCTGGAACACTACCTGCAGCGCTATCCGGATACCGAACAGCTGGATATTTATCTGCACGATCTGAACGGCCAGTTGCGCGGCAAGCGCCTGCCGATCGCCGAAGCCTTTGGCCTGGAAAAAGGCTGCTACTTCCCGCTGTCGATCTACGCCCTGGATCTGCACGGCCGGGTGATTGAAGAAAGCGGGCTGGGGCAACGGGCGGGCGAGCCGGATCGGCTGTGCCTGCCGGTGCCCGGCACGCTGCGCCCCTGCGCGCGCGATCCCGAACGCCACGCCCAGCTGCTGCTGACGATGCAAAACGCCGACGGCGACGCCTGCGAGCTGGAGCCGCGTGTGGTGCTGCAACGGGTGCTGAAGCGCCTGCACGAGCGCAACTGCTTCCCGGTGGTGGCGGCCGAACTGGAGTTCTACCTGCAGGATCCGCAGCGCCCCGCCGAGGCGGAAGCCTGCCCGACGCAGAGCTTCGCGGTGGATGCGCCCGAGCGCCACCATGCGCTGCTGAGCGACATCGAACGGCACGCGCGGCTGCAAAGCCTGCCGCTGACCGGCGTGGTGGCCGAAGCCGCTTCCGGCCAGTACGAGCTGAACCTGCATCACAGCCGGCGCGTGCTGGAAGCCTGCGACCAGATCATGGCGCTGAAGCGCCTGACGCGGCAGATTGCCGAGCAACATCACCAGCACGCCTGCTTTATGGCCAAGCCCTGCGCCCATGCCGCCGGCAGCGGGCTGCATTTTCACATCAGCCTGCAGAACGAGCACGGCGAGAACCTGCTGACCGGCGCGCCGGGCGAACTGAGCGACAACATGCAGCAGGCGATGGCGGGCATGCTGGCGCTGATGCCGGCGTCGATGGCGATCCTGGCGCCCAACATCAACGCGTTTCGCCGCTTCCGCCCCGGCATGCACGTGCCGCTGCGCGCCTCCTGGGGCCACAACAATCGCACGGTGGCGCTGCGCCTGCCCTGCGCCGACAGCGCCAACCAGCGCATCGAATACCGCCTGGCCGGCGCCGATGCCAACCCCTATCTGGCGCTGGCGGTGATGCTCGGCGGCCTGCTGCACGGGCTGGAACACCCGCTGCCGCTGCCGCCCGCCGCCAACGGCTGCGAGAGCGACAACGCCGCGCCCTTGCCGCTCGGCCAGCAGGAGGCGCTGGCGCTGTTCCGCCACAGCGATCCGCTGCGCGAACTGCTCGGCCCGGCGTTCTGCACCCTGTGGCACACCTGCAAAAGCGCCGAACTGCGCCGCTTCGAGGAACAGGTCACCGCCGCCGAACTCGGCTGGATGCTGTAACCGCCCACTGATTCGTTAACCTAAGGATAATCATGAATATGCAACCGCAACGGGCGCCCGCACAGCCGCTGCTCTGCTGGCGCAAAGGCGTTTTTCATATCAGCACCGATCGGCAGTTGTTGGATATCGACGCGATCCAGCGTTTTCTCAGCCTGCCGGATCGGGCGGCGACGGAGCGCCTGGCGCGCCACGGCCTGTGCTTCGGCCTGTATCGCAAACGCCACCAGCTCGGCTTCGCCCGCATGGTGACCGATTACGCCACCTTCGCCTCGGTGAGCGAACTGTTCGTCAGCGCCGAATACCGCGGCGTCGGGCTGGGAAGCTGGCTGACGCGCTGCTGCCTGGCGCATCCGGCGTTGCGCGGCCTGCGCGTCACGCTGCCCGCGCTGCAAGCGCCCTGGCGCGCCCTTCACTGATAAGGAGACCCCCATGTCTCGTTTGGTGCTGATTTCCAACAAGCAGTGCGACGGTAAGGATCTGGCCTGCGCCGGCCGGACGCTGGCGGCCGACGCCGAACCGGGGCTGTGGCTCGGCTGGAACGGCGACGTGCAGAATTTCGCGCAGCGCCCGATCCACTGCCGTCAAGACGCCGGTTACGATCAGGTGACCTTCCCGCTGTCGATCGAAGAGTTCCGCCGCCACTATCAGGGCTACTACCACGACGGCCTGTGGCCGGTGTTCCACAACCAGCCGGAGAAGGCGCACTTCACGCCGGAAAACTACCGCGCCTACCGGCAGCTGAATCGCCGTTTCGCCGATATCGCCTGCGAACACCTGTGCCCGGGCGACATCGTCTGCATCGACGATTACCAACTGCTGCCCTGCGCCCAGGCGCTGAAGGAACAGGGGCTGCTGAACGACTGCGCGTTCTTTTTCCATCTGCCGTTCCCGTCGGCGGCGCTGCTGCGGCGCATCCCGGAACATCGCCAGCTGATCGCTTCGCTGCTGTTCTACGATCTGATCGGCTTTACCACCACCGACGATCGCAACGCCTTTCTCAACTGCCTGGCGGCCGAGTTTCCGCTGGAGATGCTGCCCGACGACCAGATCCAGGCCAACGGGCATCTCTTCGCCACCGGCATTTTCCCCGCCGGCATCAACGGCAGGCAGGTTTATTAATGTTACGGCGCGCGGTATTCAGGCGCGCCGTTTTATTTCGCCGCGATTTATTTTCACCGCATTTACCGCCATCAAAATAGGTTATTTTATTTTCTGAATATAGCGATTAAAAAATGAATATTCATCCTGTTACATATCAACCGTAAAAACCGCGCGCCGCCAATTGCTTTTTATTAGCAAAACACATTACCCTCTCCGTGCCATATTTAAACCGAGGAGGGCCCTATGGGCGATGAAAGTTTTAGTTTTACGCTAATGCTATTGGGCACCTTTCAGTAATGCCATCCACGTTGCATTCTGAAAGACACGGAATGCGGCAACCGCTCCCCTTCTGACGGCCTTTCCCGCTCTGCCTGCCCGCCCATCGCCCCGCTGCGAAAACAACGTTTGTCTCAACCGCTGTGGCGGTATTTATCTGATGTCGCCGGGCCTATTACCCGAGCGCCGACGGATTTCTTATGGGAAAAATAAGGTATTGCGTTATGCAAAATAACCGGGGTACATCTGTTTTCAGAAAGTCTTATTTAAATGACTTTATCGTTATCGCCATCGGCGTTTTCTTCATTGCCTTTTTTATTCGCGCGTGGGGCGACATGCACGGCGACTTCAATGAACAAAACGTCTCTGCCATTAGTCTCGATGCCTGGAACCTGCTTTATTATTCGCTCAGAACCAGCATGCGTTTTCTCCTCGGCATGGCCTGGTCGCTGCTGTTTTCTGTGGTGTTCGCCGTGCTGGCCGCGCGCTATGCGCCGCTGCGCCGGGTGATCTTGCCCTTCGTCAACTTTATGGAGTCGGTGCCGCTGGTGGGGTTCCTGACCTTCACGACCGTGTACTTTCTCAACCTCTACCCGCACAGCGTGATGGGGCTGGAGTGCACCGCCATCTTCGCGGTGTTTACCGGCCAGGCCTGGAACATGATGCTGACGCTGTATCAGACGCTGCGCATCGTGCCCAAGGAGCTGGACGAAGCCGCCCGCAGCTTCAATTACAACCCGTGGCAACGCTTCTGGCGGCTGGAATTCATCTATTCGGTGCCGGGCCTGCTGTGGAACGCCATGGTGTCGCAATCCGCCGCCTGGTTCGCCCTGGTGGCCTCCGAAGCCATTCCGGTCGGCGATCGCTCGGTCGAACTGCCCGGCGTCGGCTCCTATATCGCCGAAGCGCTGGCGCAGCAAAACGTGCCGGCGATCCTGTATGCGATCGTCGCGCTGGCCGCCAACATCGTGCTGCTCGATCAGCTGGTTTTCCGCCCGCTGGTGCGTTACACCGCCCGCTTCAAATACGAAGACGTCACCGCCAATCGGGCGCTCGGCAATCCGTGGTTCTACAACAGTCTGGCCTTTTCGCACGTCGGCGCGGCGCTCGGCCGCACGCTGCGCGCGCTGGCTGATCTGTGGCTGTTCAAGCTGCCGCGGCTGTGGTACGCCCTCGGCCTGCACCGCCTGTTTCGCCTCGCCGCCAAAGGCAATTGGCTGTGGCGCAGCCTGTGGTATCTCGGCGTGGTGCTGGCCTGCGTCTGGTTCGGTTACCGGCTGTGGGAATACTTCCCCAAACAGTACTTCGCCATGCTGCCGGAGTGGATGCTGCTCACCACCGCGCGCGTGGCCGCGGCCATGCTGCTCAGCGTGGCGATCTTCACGCCGCTGGGGGTGTGGATCGGCCTGAATCCGCGCCTGGTGAAGATCTTCCAGCCGATCATCCAGATCCTGGCGGCCATTCCGCCCAACATTTTCTACCCGCTGATCGCCGCCTTCATCGCCATTTATCATCAGGATCTCGGCTGGTGGGCCATTCCGATGATCATGCTGGGCACCCAGTGGTACGTATTGTTCAACGTGATCGCCGGCGTTTCCGCCATTCCGACGCAGATCACCGAGGTCAGCGAAACCTTCGGCCTGCGCCGTTTCCGCTGGTGGCGCTACTACATGCTGCCGGCGATCTTCCCCTACATCGTGACCGGCATCATCTCCGCCGCCGGCGGCGCCTGGAACAGCGCCATCGCCGCCGAAGTGATCCAGTGGGGCAGCACCACCCTCAGCGCCACCGGGCTGGGCGCGTTCATTTCCGTCGTCACCGACGCCGGCAAGAACCCGGAGTCCGCGCTGGGCTGCGCCGCGATGTGCGCGCTGGTGGCGCTGTGCATCATCTTCGTCTGGCAACCGCTGTATCGCATCGCGGAAACCAAATTCAAATATGACTGATCAAAGGGGGAACAACATGCTGACTCAAGACGTGATTATCAGCGCCCGTCGATTGAACAAGACGTTTATCGGCGAAAACAAGCGCCCCACCCCCGTGCTGCGCGACGTGTCGCTGACCGTGCACGCCGGCGAGTTCGTCACCATTCTGGGGCAATCCGGTTCGGGTAAGTCCACGCTGCTGCGCATGCTGGCCGGGCTGATCCCGCCGGACAGCGGCACGCTCACCCTGGCGGGCAAACCGGTCTGCGGCCCGAGCGCCAACGCCGGCATGGTGTTTCAATCCTACGCGCTCTATCCCTGGCTGACGGTGTACGACAACATCGCCTTCGGCCTGCTGGCGCAAAAGCTGCCGCCGCAGACGATCGCCGAGCGGCTGGAGGCGCTGCTGCGCCTGGTGGGGCTGAGCGGCTATGAGCACGCCTGGCCGCGCGAGCTGTCGGGCGGCATGCGCCAGCGCGTGGGCTTCGCCCGGGCGTTGGCGGTAGAGCCCGATGTCTTGCTGCTGGACGAGCCCTTCTCCGCCCTCGATATCTTTACCGCGCAAAAACTGCGCAGCGATCTGCTGGCGCTGTGGGGAGACAACCGGCTGCGCACGCGCGCCATGGTGATGGTAACGCACGACGTCGAAGAGGCGGTGCTGATGTCCGATCGGGTGCTGATCCTGGACGCAACCAGCAAACGGATCGATGACGAATTCAGCATCAATATTCCCCGCGCGGCGCGCAACCGGGACAGCCTGCGGCACCTCACCGATCGGATCCGCAGCTGCCTGTACAAAAAAATCGCGCAGGCGCAACCGGCCGGATAAGGCCGCATTTTCGTTAACTCAGGGTCGTGAAATGAAACATAAAAGCTTACTGATGGCGCTGGTCATCCTGATACCGGCAGCCGCCGCCGGGGCAGAAATCGTCAATAAAGACGGCAATAAACTGGATCTCTACGGCCAACTGAACGGAGTGCATTACTTCAGCAGCGATGCCGACAATAACGGCGATCGCTCCTACACCCGTTTCGGTTTCAAAGGCGAGACGCAGATCGCCGACGGGCTGACAGGGTATGGTCAATGGGAATATCAGGCGGGGCTCGATCAGCCGGAAAGCGCCGGGCCGGGCAATAGCTATACCCGGCTGGGCTTCGCCGGGCTGACGTTCGGCCGCTGGGGCAGCCTGGACTACGGCCGCAACTACGGTCTGCTGTATGACGTGGCCGGCTGGACGGACGTGCTGCCCGAATTCGGCAACGACAGCTACGAAGCGGCCGACAACTTTATGACCGGCCGCGCCAACGGCCTGCTGACCTACCACAACCGCAGCCTGGGCGGGCTGTTGGACGGTCTGGATCTCGGCCTGCAATATCAGGGGAAGAATCGGGGGGGCGACGCTCTGCGGGCGAAGGATATTCAGACGCAAAACGGCGATGGCTACGCCTTTTCCGCCACCTACGACACCGGCGCGGGGCTAAACTTTGGCGCCGCCTACGCCAACTCTGCGCGCACTCTGGCGCAGCAGCGCTTCGGCCTGGCTGACGGCGATCGCGCCCGGGCCTGGACGCTGGGGCTGAAATACGATCTGGACAACCTCTACCTGGCGGCCAGCTATGCGCGCACCGAAAACATGACCTATGTCGACGGCGATCGCTACGCCGGCTTCGCCCCCCGCGCGGACGCCGTCGAGGCGGTCGCGCAGTATCACTTCGATTCCGGCGTCACGCCCTCGGTGGCCTACCTGCAAACGCGCGGCCGTAACCTGCCCGGCATCGGCGACGCCGATCTGGTCAAATACCTGGATCTGGCGCTGAACTACAGCTTCAACGCCAATATGTCGACCTACGTGGAGTACAAGCTCAACCTGCTGCAACGGCAGAACGCCGTCGGCGCCGGCGCCGACGACATTGTCGAAACCGGCATCATGTATCAGTTCTGACCCGATACCGGCCGCAGCGCGCGCTGCGGCCGGTTCATTATTTGTCTCGCGCCCGCCCTGTTATTCTCTCGTTTAATTCAGGTTTATATTTCCATAAAATAGCGCCTATATTCATTCTCATGATTTTCGTTGACGCCCCGTTTAATAAATAAAGAAAAACTTTCCCGCATTCATATTAAATTACATTTTGCCGCGATAATTCCGCCTAACCACATTGAATCACAGGCAATATCACGCGTATTATGGCCACACGAAAAATAACGGGGAAATGATATGGACGGCGACAGTTGGTTGTTTATTTTATTGTTGGAATCGCTGAGGTCACAGGAGCAATAGTCATCCCATTGCATCCTGAAAGTGTCAGGATATGCGTCAGTTACCACATCCCTTCGCTTTACCCCTTCAGCGCATGGCCTCCGCGCACGCCGCTCCGGCGCGCCTGACAGGCTAATCCTTCCAGCATACGCTTATTAACAGTCCGATAACGCTCAGGCTTATTTGCGCTCGCATTTATTTTACCCCTGCGCGGCGATAACTATCGGCCATTTTTCCATGCTCATATTTTTAATTGAGTGGAGAAACATCATGATGGTAAAAAAAACCACGCTGCTGACGGTTAATAACGTCAGCAAAAGCGTTCAGCCTACCGGTAAAGAAAAACGCCTGGTGCTGAATGAAATCAACCTGCGCCTCTACGATAACGAGGTCGTCAGCATTTTGGGGCAGTCCGGCTCGGGCAAGTCCACCCTGCTGCGCATACTTTCCGGCCTGATCGCGCCGGATCTGGGCACCGTGATGCTGGGGGATAAAAAAGTCTCGGGGCCGAATCCGCAGATCAACATGGTGTTCCAGACCTTCGCCATTTTCCCGTGGCTGAACGTCTACCAAAATATCGCCTTCGGGCTGCAGGCGCAGGATCTGCCGCCGCAGGTGGTCGAAACCCAGACGCTGAAAATGCTCGATCTGGTCGGGCTCGCACCCTACCGCGACGCCTACCCGCGCGAGCTTTCCGGCGGCATGCGCCAACGGGTCGGCTTTGCGCGCGCGCTGGCGGTAGAACCGATGCTGCTGTTGCTGGATGAGCCGTTTTCCGCGCTGGACGTCTATACCGGCGAACACCTGCGCAGCGATCTGCTGCGCATCTGGAGCACGCGCCAGATCAAAACCCGCTCCATCGTGCTGGTGACCCACAGCGTAGAGGAAGCGGTGATGATGTCTGATCGCATCCTCCTGCTGGGCGCCGGCACCCTCGACGGCTGCTATCACATCGCGCAGCGCCGCGAGACGCGCACCCGCGAGGGGATGCAGCCGCTGACGGACAAAATCAGCGAGACGCTCAGCCGGCAGATCGCCGCCGCGCACTGAGCGCCGCCCTGGCCTGGCGGGACGGATCCCGCCAACTTAACTACCTGTTTATCAAGAGTCACCCCGCCACGGGTGGCTCATGATAAGCGGATAATACATCGAGTTATTATCATGCATTTCATTCATACACTGCTGACGCTGCTGACCGCGTCCGTCCTGGGCGCCGCCATCGGCTACGAAAGACAATTCCGCCAGCGCACCGCCGGGCTGCGCACCAATACGCTGGTGGCCACCAGCGCGGCGATCTTCGTCCACCTGGCCATGACCATCGACGGCAGCGGCGGCGCGGTGCGCGTCATCTCCTACGTGGTCTCCGGCGTCGGCTTTCTCGGCGCCGGGGCCATCATGAAAGAAGGGATGAACATCCGCGGCCTGAACACCGCCGCCACGCTCTGGGGCTCCGCGGCGGTCGGCGCCTGCGCCGGCTGCGGCCTGTACGGCGATGCGCTGGCCGCCACGCTGTTCGTGCTCGCCGCCAACACCCTGCTGCGCCCGCTGGTCAATATGGTCAACAAACAGCCCTTCAATGACGTTAACGGCGAATCCACCTACCAGATTTGCGTCATTGCCTTCGAGCATGAACAGCGTGAAGCGCTGGCCAAATTCAAACAGGTGCTGCAAGGAGAAAACTGCTTTATCTCGCATCTGGATATCGAACCCTTTGGCGACGACGACGTGGAGATCACCGCCACGCTGATGCCGGCCTCCGTCACCACGCCGGTGCTCGACCAGACCATCAATAAACTGCTGAACGACAGCATGATGAAACAGGCCTATTACAGCCGCATCGCCGGCTCCGGCTAATGCCGTTCACTTCCAGGGAGATCCACCATGAAAACCATGCCGAAACTGGCTCATCTGACGATGTTCAAAGACATCGTTCACTGCGGAAGTTTGCACGATGCCGCGAAAAAACTGGCCGTCTCGCAACCGACGCTCAGCCGGGTGCTCAAAGAGCTGGAAATGTCCATCGGCGCGCGGTTGCTGGAGCGCAGCAACCGCGGCGTGCGCCTGACGGCGGTCGGCGAGCTGTTTTACCGGCGGATAGACGCCGCCACCAATCAGTTGCTCAGCGCGTTTGACGAGCTGCGCGGCATGAGCGCCGGCGGCGAGAAGCGCCTGCGGGTGGGGATGAGCGTCGATCCGCTGCTGTGCTACCTGCCCCAGGTGCTCGAAGGCTTCAACCGCCGCTACCCGCATACCCGGGTGACGGTGGTGGAAGACGGCCCGGAAGGCCTGCTCGCCCGGCTGAGAAACTGCGAGCTGGATTTGGCGGTCAGCAGCCTGAACGGCGCGGCGGGCGGCGCCGATCTGGCCATGCAGGCGCTGAAGAGCGAGCGCTTCTCGCTCTATCAAGGGGGCGACCTGACCGCCGCCGGGCAGCCGCCGGCCGAAGCCAAATGGGTGGTGCCGCGCTCCTGCTCGGTGGGGCACGCCGCCATCCGCGAGATCGCCGAGCGTTACACGCCGCACGGCCAGATCGTCGAGACCGACTCCTTTCTGGCGACCTGGTGCCTGGTCAGGCAGCAGGGCTATATCGCGCTGCTGAGCGATCGGGTCGTCGCGCACTACGCCCCGCAGCTGCACCTGCAGAAAATCCCGACGCAGGGGATCGACATCAGCGCGCGCTTTTATGTCTTTACCCGCCATGAGCCGGCCACGCCGCCGCTCAGCGCCGCCTTTATCCACCTGCTGCAAACCCTGCAAACGGGTTAACGCTCAGGCCGCCGCCCGCTGGCGCTCCAGTTCGCGCACCAGCGGGATCACTTCGCGGCCGAAGTACTCCACCTCTTCCTGGAAGTGCAGAAACGCCAGCAACAGCAGATCCACCCCGGCGTCTTTCAACGCGATGATGCGCTCGGCGATCTGCTGCGGCGTGCCGATCAGGTTGGTTTTAAAGCCGTCGTTATACTGCACCAAATCTTCGAAGGTGGACTTGGCCCAGTTGCCCTCGCCCTCGGGCGAGGCCGCCCCGGCGTTTTTCACCTCGTGCCCGAAGCCCTGCACCGCCTCCGGGTTGGCGTGATCGATGATCTCCTGCAGCACCGCCTGCGCCGCCTGTTCGCTCTCGCGGGCGATGACAAAACCGTTCACCCCCACCTTCACCCGATGGTGATTGGCCTGCGCCTTGCTCTGGATGTCCTCCACCTGCCGGCGAATGCCCTCCACGCTGTTGCCGTTGGTGAAATACCAGTCCGAGACCCGCGCCGCCATGTCGCGCGCCGCGCGTGAGCTGCCGCCCTGGAAAATTTCCGGCAACGGCGCCAGCGGCTTCGGCTTCAGCGAGTAGTCGCGGAAACGGTAGAAATCGCCGGCGAAGGTGAAGCTGGGCTCAGTCCAGATGCCGCGCAGGCAGCGGATAAACTCTTCCGAGCGCAGGTAGCGCTCCTCATGATCCAGCCACGGCTCGCCGATGGCCTTGAACTCGCCGCGGAACCAGCCGCTGACAATGTTCACCGCGATGCGCGCGTTGGAAAGATGGCTGATGGTGGCGATCTGTTTGGCCGCCAGCGTGGGGTTCCACGGCCCCGGCAGCAGCGCGGCGATCACTTTCAGCTTTTCGGTGGCGTCCAGCAGGGCCTGTGAGAACGACACCGACTCGTGCTGGTTCTCCGCGCCGTAACCGGCGGTGAAGCGGATCTGGGTAAGCGCGTAGTCGAAACCGGCGCGCTCGGCGATCTGCGCCAGCTTGCGGTTATAACCGATGTCCCAACCGGTGCGCTGCGGGATATTGCTGATCACCAGGCCGCCGGAAACGTTCGGCACCCAGTAGGCGAACTGAATCGGCTGCTGCGAGTGGTTTGCTGCTGACATGCTTCTCTCCCTCTGACCGTCGGCGCCGTTATGCGGCGCGCATATAACCATTATTGATTTCCAAATATTGAAAACCTTGTTTTGGTTATAAAACCGATAGCAGGATGCGTGCCAATCGCCACGTTAAGGCATCTGGCTGAAAAACCGGGCGTTTAAAGCCGACGGGTGCGGGCGGGTGCTGCATTGGCAACAGCGGCTGACGGGCGGCTGTTGGTTATGCAACAAACCGCTCACCCCGCCAATCCAACCGTTCACCCGGCGGATCTGACCGCTGACCGAAATACGCCTGTCTTCCCCCCTAACCCCCGGCGATGATGAGCTGTTCCTAAACCCGCCTTACCTCGGGAAAGACGCTACGGCTCACCGCGCCACTCTGACATCTCTTACAAGCGGATGAGTTCATTCATATTTTGCAGACTGGAATTAAGGATACCTCATGAAACGAGAGGGGATTTTAAAGCACATTCCGTGGATGCTGCTGGGGATACTCGGCGCAGCCTGCCTCGGCGTGGTGGCGCTGCGCCGCGGCGAACACATCAGCGCGCTGTGGATCGTCGTCGCTTCGGTGGCGGTGTATCTGGTGGCCTACCGCTACTACAGCCTGTACATCGCTACCAGGGTAATGAAACTGGACGCCGGCCGCGCCACCCCGGCGGTGGTCAACAACGACGGCCTCAACTACGTGCCGACCAACAAGAACGTGCTGTTCGGCCACCACTTCGCCGCCATCGCCGGCGCCGGGCCGCTGGTGGGGCCGGTGCTGGCCGCGCAGGTCGGCTACCTGCCCGGCACGCTGTGGCTGCTGGGCGGCGTAGTGCTGGCGGGGGCGGTGCAGGACTTTATGGTGCTGTTCATCTCCTCGCGCCGCAACGGCGCCTCGCTCGGTGAGATCATCAAAAAAGAGATGGGGCCGATACCAGGGACCATCGCGCTGTTCGGCTGCTTCCTGATCATGATCATCATCCTGGCGGTACTGGCGCTGATCGTGGTGAAAGCGCTGGCGGAAAGCCCGTGGGGCGTGTTCACCGTCTGCTCCACGGTGCCGATCGCGCTGTTTATGGGCATCTACATGCGCTACCTGCGCCCCGGCCGCGTGGGTGAAGTGTCAATCATCGGCATCGTGCTGCTGGTGGCCGCCATCTGGTTCGGCGGCGTGGTGGCGCACGACCCGTACTGGGGCCCGGCGCTGACCTTTAAAGACACCACCATCACCTTCACGCTGATCGGCTACGCGTTCGTCTCCGCTCTGCTGCCGGTGTGGCTGATCCTGGCGCCGCGCGACTACCTGGCCACCTTCCTGAAAATCGGCGTGATCGTCGGGCTGGCGATCGGCATCGTGATCCTCAATCCCGAGCTGAAAATGCCGGCGGTGACCCAGTTCGTCGACGGCACCGGCCCGGTGTGGAAAGGCACGCTGTTCCCGTTCTTGTTCATCACCATCGCCTGCGGTGCGGTCTCCGGCTTCCACGCGCTGATCGCCTCCGGCACCACGCCGAAGCTGCTGGCCAATGAGACCGACGCGCGCTTTATCGGCTACGGCGCGATGCTGATGGAGTCCTTCGTCGCCATCATGGCGCTGGTGGCGGCTTCCATCATCGAGCCGGGCCTGTACTTCGCCATGAACACCCCGCCGGCGGCGCTGGGCATCACCATGCCGGATCTGCACCGCCTGGGCACCGAAGACGCGCCGATGATCATGGCTTCGCTGAAGGACGTGACCGTGCATGCGGCGGCGGCGGTCAGCTCCTGGGGCTTCGTCATCAGCCCGGAACAGATCCTGCAGACCGCCACCGACATCGGCGAACCTTCGGTGCTGAACCGCGCCGGCGGCGCGCCAACGCTGGCGGTGGGCATCGCCCACGTGTTCCACCAGATCATTCCGGGCGCCAACATGGGCTTCTGGTATCACTTCGGCATTCTGTTCGAGGCGCTGTTCATCCTGACCGCGCTGGACGCCGGCACCCGCTCCGGCCGCTTTATGCTGCAGGATCTGCTCGGCAACTTCGTGCCGTTCCTGAAGAAAACCGACTCGCTGGTGGCCGGCATCATCGGCACCGCCGGCTGCGTCGGGCTGTGGGGCTACCTGCTGTATCAGGGAGTGGTGGATCCGCTCGGCGGCGTGAAGAGCCTGTGGCCGCTGTTCGGCATATCCAACCAGATGCTGGCCGCCGTGGCGCTGGTGCTGGGCACCGTGGTGCTGATTAAGATGAAGCGCACCCAATACATCTGGGTGACCGTGCTGCCGGCGGTGTGGCTGCTGATCTGCACCACCTACGCGCTGGGCCTGAAGCTGTTCAGCGACAACCCGCAGCTGGAAGGCTTCTTCTTCCTGGCCGGCGAATACAAACGCAAAATCGCCGAGGGCGGCGCCGAGCTGAGCGCCCAGCAGATCGCCAACATGAACCACATCGTGGTGAACAACTACACCAACGCCGGGCTGAGCATTCTGTTCCTGCTGGTGGTGTACAGCATCATCTTCTACGGGGTGAAAACCGCGATGGCGGCGCACAAGAACCCGAAACGCACCGATCAGGAAACGCCTTACGTGCCGGTGCCGCAGGCCGCGCCCGCCGACGGCGTAACTGAGGGGGAGGTCAAAGTTTCGACCCAGCATTGATGTGATTTAACGGATACCCTGCATAATAAACGTTAAGTAATACCCAAAGCCGCACGGCCTGCGTATCGCAAGATGCCAGGCGTGCGGCGCGATGCAATCGAGATACCCGGGGCGACCCGGAGGTGGGGCATCCCTGCGGGAACCCCATCCCCCGGATTCCCCTAATATCAGGCTTAAGCAAGCGCTGTAGTGATGCAGGGTAGAGTTGGAGAAGGCTTATGTTCGGAAATCTCGGCCAGGCGGGGAAGTACCTCGGGCAGGCGGCGCGCATGTTGGTGGGCGTGCCTGACTACGATACCTACGTCCAGCATATGAAAGACAACCACCCGGACAAGCCGGTGATGACCTATAAAGAATTTTTCCGCGAGCGCCAGCAAGCGCGCTACGGCGGCGACGGCAAAGGCGGCATGCGCTGCTGTTAACCCGCAGTCACAAGGACCCGTATGAAACCCATTGCAGTCACCATCCTGACCGGCTTTTTGGGCGCCGGCAAAACCACCCTGCTGCGCCACATCCTGAACGCCGAACACGGCTATAAGATCGCGGTCATCGAGAACGAGTTCGGCGAAGTGCCGATCGACGACGCGCTGATTGGCGATCGCGCCAGTCGCATCACCACGTTGAGCAACGGCTGCATCTGCTGCAGCAAGTCCAACGAACTGGCGGACGCGCTGCTGGATTTGCTTGACGGCGTCGACAGCGGCCAGCTGGCGTTCGATCGGCTGATCATCGAATGCACCGGCATGGCCGATCCCGGCCCGATTACCCAGACCTTTTTCTCGCACGAGATCCTGTGCGAGCGCTTCCTGCTGGACGGCATCATCACCCTGGTGGACGCGGCGCACGCCGAGCAGCAGCTGAGCCAGTTCAGCATCGCCCAGGCGCAGGTGGGCTACGCCGACCGCCTCCTGCTGACCAAAACCGACGTGGCGCCGGACTGCGAGGCGCTGATCCAGCGGCTGCAGCGGATGAACGCCCGCGCGCCGGTCTACAAGGTCACGCACGGCGATATCGATCTGAGCGTGCTGTTCGACATCGAAGGCTTCACGCTGAACGACAAGCTGAACCTGACGCCAGCCACCCCGCTGTTCCGCCGTATCCCGCAGCCACAGAGCGACATCCGCTCAATTGTCGTGACGCTGGAGCGCCCGCTGCCGCTGATGCAAATCTCCGACGTGATGGAAAGCCTGCTGCTGGAATACGCCGACAACCTGCTGCGCTACAAAGGCATTCTGTCTATCGAAGACGAGCCGCGCCGCCTGCTGTTCCAGGGCGTGCAGCGGCTGTATAACGCCGACTGGGATCGGGAATGGCTGCCTGAGGAAGAGCGCAAGAGCACGTTGGTGTTTATCGGGGTGGATCTGCCGGAGGAGGAGATTCGGGAGCGGATTGGGGGGTTGGGGTAAGATAAACCATTCCCCAGGCCAACACGGCCTATATCCAGCAAACTCAAGGATGAACGATGGCAAACAACGTGATGATAGTAGGATTAAAGGCGCTTAACCTGTGCGCGAGCGCCTATATCGTCATCAAACTGAGCACGGTGTTAGCCATCGGCATCATGTTTCTTATTGTCTCTTACGCCGGCGTGGAGGACGTTGAGCTGTCCAATCTCCTCGCCGGGGCGCTCATCATCCTGCCGCTGTTGGTCGTCGTCGGTGGCACGCTTATCGTCTGCGCCGTCGCCGCCTATCTCAACCTAAAGGCGCCCTATCGTAAAAAAGCGCTGTTCTTTAGCCTGCTGTTGGGCAGCATCTCTGCGGTTGGCCTGCTGCTACCCTACACACGCGAGTTCGCGCTATCCACGGCAGCCGCCAGCGCCCTGGCATTGTGCAGCGCGCTGGGGATTTTTGCTTTGTCGAAGAGGCGGATTCAAGCGTTGTAGCGCCTGAAAAAGACGGGTACGCGCTTATGCCTTTCCCCAATATGGCCCCGCCGCCACCGATTCGCGCTCGATCAGGCTGGCCGGGAAGCTGGGGCGCTTGCTCAGCTCGCCGCCGTCCAGCATCGACAGCAGGCGGTTGATGGTCTCCTGGATCATCTCGGTGACCGGCATCTTCATGCTCGACAGCGACGGCACGGTATAGGGCGCCAGCGGGATGTCGTCGAAGCCAATGACCGATACCGCCTCCGGCACCGCCACGCCGCGCTCCGCCAGCCGCTTCATCGCGCCGATGGCCATTTCGTCGTTGCCGGCGACGATGGCGCTGAACGGCTGCCCGCCGGCCAGCAGCGCATCGACCGCCGCCACGCCGCTTTGCGCGTGCCATTTTCCTTCGACGATCAACGCCTCGTTAACCGCAATGCCCTGCTGCGCCAACGCGGATTTGTAGCCGGAAAGCCGCTCCAGCCCGGTGGGGGAATCGAGCGAACCGGTGATAAAGGCGATGTCGCGATGGCCGCGCGCGATCAGGTGCGCCACCGCCGCCGCGCCGGCGGCGTGCTGATCGCTGAAGATGCAGTAGCTGTCGTTCAGCCGCAGCCGCCGGTTGATCACCAGAATCGGCTGGCGGTGTTGGGAGACGATCTCGTCCATTTCCGCGATCGACAGAAAACGCGGATAGATGATCACCCCGTCGCAGCGCAGATCCAGCAAAAACTGAATGGCGGCCCGCTCCTCTTCGGCGGTGTGCTTGCCGTCCGCCAGGATCAGTTGGCGGCCGTTCGCCTCCATGATGCGCGCCGACTGCGCCATCAGTTCGCTGAAATAGTTGCCGCTGTAGAGGGTGTTGGTGACCACCAGGCCGAGGGTTTGGGTGGTGTTGGTCGCCAGGCTGCGCGCCAGCAGGTTGGGCCGATAGCCGGTTTCCGCGATGGCTTTATCCACCAATGCGCGTTTCTCCTCGCTGACATAGCCGCTGCCGGATAAAACGCGCGACACCGTCGCCTTTGAAACGCCGGCCTTTTTCGCCACCTCGAGTATCGTTGCCATCTGTGCGCCGCCAAAATCCATGGGTTCAGCGCAGTCTACCCAAGACGCCCGGCGTTTGGAACGTTTTCACGCCCCTGCACATCGGTATGCGCTTACCCCTGACGATCCAGATCACGAAAACGCAACGCCAAAAATCATAGTTCTTGCCAAGAATAAAACACCAATACATGATTTTGTGAAACCGGTTTCTTATGGGCGTTTCATACGAATGGAACGACGGATCGCCCAGGCAGTAAATATTCGCCTTTGGGCTATCCGAATTGCTATCTGAGAGACGACACGCCATGCCGAAGAACTACGCAGAGATCTCGCACGCCATTGTGGCCGCCCTGGGCGGCACGGGCAATATCGAGGCCGTGACCCACTGCATGACCCGCCTGAGATTCGTGGTGAAAGACAAAGCGCGAATCGACACGCCGGCGCTGAAGGCCATCGACGGCGTGCTGGGCGTGGTGCACAGCGGCGAGCAGTGCCAGGTGATCATCGGCAACGAGGTGGCCAAGGCCTATCAGGCGGTGCTGGCGCTCGGCATGCCGGGCGCAGCATCCCCCGCCGCCCCGGTGAAGCACAAACTCACCCTTAAGGGCATCGGCGCCGGCATTCTCGACGCGCTGGTGGGCACCATGTCGCCCCTGATCCCCGCCATCATCGGCGGCTCGATGGTGAAGCTGCTGGCGATGATCCTGGACATGGCCGGGGTATTCGAGAAAGGCTCCTCGACCCTCGTCATCCTCAATGTGATCGGCGACGGCGCGTTCTTCTTCCTGCCGGTGATGGTCGCCGCCTCGGCGGCGCTGAAGTTCAAAACCAACATGTCATTGGCGATCGCCATCGCCGGGGTGCTGGTGCATCCCAACTTTATCGATCTGATGGCCAAGGCGGCGCAGGGCCAGGCGGTGGAATTCGCCTTCATCCCGGTGACGGCGGTGAAATACACCTACACGGTGATCCCGGCGCTGGTGATGACCTGGATCCTGTCGCACATCGAACGCGGGGTGGATCGCATCACCCCGGCGGTGACCAAGAACTTCCTCAAGCCGATGCTGATCGTGCTGATCGCCGCGCCGATCGCCATTCTGCTTATCGGCCCGCTCGGCATCTGGATCGGCAGCGGCATCTCTGCGCTGGTCTACACCGTGCACGGCTACCTGGGCTGGCTTTCCGTGGCCATCATGGGGGCGATTTGGCCGCTGCTGGTGATCACCGGCATGCACCGGGTATTCACCCCGACCATCATCCAGACCATCGCCGAGACCGGCAAAGAAGGCATGGTGATGCCTTCGGAGATCGGCGCCAACCTGTCGCTGGGCGGCGCTTCGCTGGCGGTGGCGCTGAAAACCAAGAACCGCGAGCTGCGCCAGACCGCGCTGGCCGCCGCGGCCTCCGCCATCGTGGCGGGGATTTCCGAACCGGCGCTGTACGGCGTGGCGGTGCGCCTGAAGCGGCCGCTGGTTGCCAGCCTGATCAGCGGCTTCGTCTGCGGCGCGGTCGCCGGCATCGGCGGGTTGGCCAGCCATTCGATGGCCTCGCCCGGGCTGTTCACCAGCGTGCAGTTCTTCGATCCGGCCAACCCGATGAGCATCGTGTGGGTGGTGGCGGTGATGGCGCTCTCGGTGGTGCTGTCGTTCGCGCTCACGCTGATGCTGGGCTTCGAGGATCTGCCGGAAAACGCCGCCGCGCCCGGCCAAACCGCACCGGCGGCGAACGCCGCCAGCGCAACGCATTAACGTATATTTATACCCTAAATAGTTGGAGCGGCATCAAGGCGGCAAGAGAGCGAATCCCGATGAGCTTACACAAGTAAGTGATTCGGGTGAGTGAACGCAGCCAACACGGATGCAGCTTCAAATATGACGGGTATTGAGGATTGCATGTCCGATTCAACATTCCCTAAAGGATTTTTATGGGGCGGCGCTTTAGCCGCCAACCAGGCGGAAGGCGGCTATCGCGAGGGCGGCAAAGGGCTGACCACCGTCGATATGCTCCCGCACGGCGCCAACCGCATGGCGGTCAAACTCGGGCTGGAGAAGCGCTTTAGCCTGCGCGACGACGAGTTCTATCCCAGCCATGACGCCATCGATTTCTACCACCGCTACCGCGACGACATCGCGCTGATGGCGGAGATGGGCTTTACCGTGTTCCGCACCTCCATCGCCTGGAGCCGCATCTACCCCAACGGCGACGAGCTGACGCCCAACCCCGAGGGCATCGCCTTCTACCGCAACCTGTTCGAAGAGTGCCGCCAATACGGCATCGAGCCGCTGGTGACCCTGTGCCATTTCGACGTGCCGATGCACCTGGTGACCGAATACGGCTCCTGGCGCAGCCGCAGGATGGTGGAGTTTTTCACTCGCTACGCCCGCACCTGCTTCGAGGCTTTCGACGGGCTGGTGAAATACTGGCTGACCTTCAACGAGATCAACATCCTGCTGCACAGCCCATTCTCCGGCGCCGGGCTGGTGTTTGAAGCGGACGAAAACCCCGAACAGGTGAAATACCAGGCCGCACACCACGAACTGGTGGCCAGCGCGCTGGCGACGCACATCGCCCACGAAGTGAACCCCGCCAACCAAGTGGGCTGCATGCTGGCCGGCGGCAACTTCTACCCGTGGTCCAGCAAGCCGGAAGACGTGTGGGCTGCGCTGGAGAAAGACCGCGAGAACCTGTTCTTTATCGACGTGCAGGCGCGCGGCGCTTACCCCTCCTACGCCGCCCGCGTCTTCCGCGAGAAAGGCGTGAGCATCGCGATGGCACCGGAAGACGCCGACATCCTGAAGCACACCGTCGACTTCGTCTCCTTCAGCTACTACGCCTCGCGCTGCGCCTCCGCCGACATGAACGACAACAACAGCAGCGCCGCCAACGTGGTGAAATCGCTGACGAACCCGCACGTGCCACGCAGCGACTGGGGCTGGGGCATCGATCCGCTGGGGCTGCGCATCACCATGAACATGATGTACGACCGTTACCAAAAGCCGCTGTTCCTGGTGGAAAACGGCCTGGGCGCACACGACGAGTTCAATGCAGCAGGCGAGATTGAGGACGACTACCGCATCAGCTACCTGCGCGAGCACATCCGCGCCATGGCCGACGCCATCGCCGACGGCGTGCCGGTGCTGGGTTACACCACCTGGGGCTGCATCGACCTGGTGGCCGCCTCGACCGGCGAAATGAGCAAGCGCTACGGCTTTGTCTACGTCGATCGCGACGACCAGGGCAACGGCACCCTCGCCCGCACCCGCAAGAAATCGTTCTGGTGGTATAAGAAGGTGATCGCCAGCAATGGGGGGGATTTGGGGTAGGTTTGGGCTGGGGTAGGGGGGCTTAAATTCGTTTAAGCTGCCCCAGCTTTTGCTCTGCTTTTCGTTGCAACATGGCAAAGAATGCTACCGCTGTAATGTCCCAGCTTTCAGGCACAAACTCATCTGAAAAATGCTCCATCATGCCTTCGTCTATACGCCCTGCATAAGTAACCTGAAACTCTTTAGTCTCCTCAAGGATATCGCGGATGACCTGACTGCCGTTTTGCTCAAGGAAGCC
This sequence comes from Serratia sp. CY37869, assembly GCF_052168895.1. NCBI lineage: Bacteria > Pseudomonadati > Pseudomonadota > Gammaproteobacteria > Enterobacterales > Yersiniaceae > Serratia > Serratia sp. CY37869. The sequence continues at coordinate 242,933 of NZ_JBJNLU010000004.1, read as the reverse complement.
GTCAATCACCTCCTCGGCCGTTTCGGCATCAGTAAACAGATCATAATCCTGACCGAAGTAAATACTGAATAGGCTACTGAGCTCGCTAAAGTGATTGCGAATCATGATGGTGCTCAAAGCGCTTTCACTGCAGCGCTTCTGGCCTGTTGCAGGAATGCGGAAACCGTGGTTCCCCATAGCTCCGGACTGAAGGTAAAGCCGAAACGTTGGTTGAATAAGAACTCCACATCATCCTGCGCCAATAACGCATCTATCTCATTGACCAAAGCCTCGCGCTGCTGATAAGTCGCCAGACGAATGTACTCTGCGATCAGCGTAGTAATATCGCCCTCTGCATTTATCAGGTCATAATCTTGGCCAAAATAAACAACGATCAGGTTATCAAGTTCGCTGGTTTTCATCGGCTTATCTCGCAGGGAAGGCGCTAAGGATAAAGTAAGGTTTGCCATTATAGCGGGTAAATTCAATCACGACGCCAACCCGATGACATTGATAGACGTCAGTGCTGCCGCGTAGCACGCCGTAACCCACTGACTCTGAAAAATTATGATACACGCTCAAACGGCTGCCGGGAGATGCGTACTTTACCCAATTCATAATATCTGCACGGTTCGCCTTGACCGTGACAGATACATACTTTTCGGCCTCTTTATACCGATCTGAAGGTACTTGCCGCGATCAGTCTCGGGCGCCTGGCTAGCCTGGCAATAAGCGCTTCCGGAGCTATGTTGATATGCCGAGCCAATGTGTGCCCGCCCGGATATTTACCGCTAACGGACTCATGCTCAATCAGCTTAACCCGCCCCATGCGGACGGATGCGGCTCTGGCTGCGCCAACCGCTCCGGCAAAGACTAAAGGCACGGCAATATCGACCGTTAAACCGACGTTATAGGCCGTTTCCCCATCGGCACCCAATGCTTGCGCCAACACAACGGCAGACTGATAAGTGTCAGTCGTCGTTGGCTGCCCGGTAATCATCTGATTGGAAGCGGCCTTGATGCTGTCCAGGCTATGCGTTCCCACCACCACACACCCAACTTTGGTGATAAACGTCGGATCCGGCGCATAGCACAACACCCCTGCCCCCATCAGCTCAACGACACCACCGGCAAGCCCCAAACCACCAAGCAGACGGTTACTGAGCGTTTCACCTTCAGTGACGCTTTCATCAGACAGCACCGCCGCAAGCTGCACTGGCGACAAGGCAATACGCAACTCATCTTCATTCGCCATGTTCGTTCATCCGTGAATTAGCAAAGCCGTATGATTAACATAAGCTCTAGAAAGGATAAATACTGGAACGGTTAACGCCAAATTAATCGGCACCTTATCTGCAAGATTCGGACAGTGCTGAAGCACTGTTATTTCAATAGAACGCCTCGTTATTGGGTGTTTTCGATAACAAAGTGATTATTAAATTTTCTCACTTTGAAGTGGGCGATAAAGGCTCTGCCGGAAACATCCTGCAGATCTCGGCGCTTATCAATCGGTACGAAATTTAGCCTTATGTTATAGGTCTGGTTTTCCTGAAAAATGTAATCGTTCTGCGTAACGCAAATGCCATTTTTCAGATCCTGACTCGCTACCTCAATCAATTTCTCATCCGTATCACCACTGATAAAGAGCGTATCTGGCCTTTCATTTTCCTTTGGTGACGGATAGATACAGATGTCGCCATTCGCTTTAGTATGGGCGGTGATAGGGATGTCCGGCACATAGCGCTGATCGAGACGATCGCCAGTACAGGCACTTAGCAATATCGATCCTGCAATGGCCAGTAAGAAATTAGCTTTCATCATATTCCATTATTTATAAATCTTAATGAGGAAATATTATCCATGAATGGATGACTGATAGTTCAACGCAAAGATGATATGCCGAATTGCGAGGTACATTCCAATCCTAAAAGTAAATAAACTGTAATTCCATACAGCTTATTTTTTCCTTTTACTGATAACGTTATAGTTTTTTCGCTGCGGCAAAATCCGCAGCCGGAGTTAGCGTTCCGAATCCCCCAACCCTGTTCGAATATGGTATAAATTCGAGCATGCCGATGCGCACCCAAACAATGGTGGCTCGGACGGTGCTTCCTTCGGGAAGGCCGGTATCCGTTGGGGCCGGTACGCTAACGCCGTTCGAGCTACCACCCGAGTTTAGCGTCTCTTCTGGTAGCGGTATTTCTCACCCAATGGAAATAGCCGATATGGAAAACACTTACTTACCCAACGCTTCTGAAACCATCCCCAACACCCTCACCCTCTATCGCCAACTGTTTAACCACCTCGATCTCAGCGCTTTTACCCCTTCAGAACTTTTAGACCTGGCCGCACTCTCTGCCGAGCAGGCTGAAGGACTGTGCCATGGCCTGATGCTGTTCGGCCACTTGCTGCAAAAGCACCCACAGCTGGACGCTGAAGGCTGGGAGCAGCTGAATCGCTACCTCAACGCCACGGCGCATCTGGTTCCTGCACTGTGTAACCTTTATGGGCGGGCTCTGCGGGAGATGGAAGCCTGCGACTAACGTAAATGGCAATCAGGGCGATGCTCATCGCCCTTCCCAACCACACTTTTCCAATAGATCTGACTGACATATCACAATAAAAACATTCATCAAGGTAGGCATTTCCTCCCCTACCTGGCATAGTTAACGCATTCGGTAAATCGATGAGTTAACTGCTGGGTATTGATGTATGGCTGCTGCAAAACTTTGGACTAGAGAAGAATTACTGATCGCCTTCACTCTGTATAGCCAAATACCGTTTGGCAAACTTCACTCAAAAAATCCCGAAATAATCCACTATGCAAAATTGATTGGACGCACGCCATCAGCACTAGCCATGAAGCTCGTTAACCTCGCTAGCTTGGATCCATACATTATCGAATCTGGCCGTAGCGGTTTGAAAGGGGCCTCCAATGCCGATCGTGAGCTGTGGAAAGAAATGAGCCAAGATATGGATTTATTCAATCAGCAATGCCAAGCCGCAATGGAACACTTGGAGAAACCAGCCACACCTGAGTTTGATGAAGAGCCAAAAGATTTCAGTGGCAGAGATAAGTTCTCTACAGTCAAAACACGTGTAGACCAAAACCTGTTCCGCAAAAATGTATTGGAAGCTTACGAATATCGTTGCTGCATAACCGGATTAGAAGAACCAGCATTACTCGTTGCTAGCCATATCCTACCTTGGAGCCACTCAATCGAACAACGCCTTAACCCTAGTAACGGATTGTGCCTGTCCAGCCTGCATGACAAGGCTTTTGACCGTGGGCTAATCACTTTCGACGAAGACTTGAGACTGGTACTATCAAATAAAATCAAGCTATTGAAAAGCAGTATCTATGTGGAAAACTTCGAGAAATATGAGGGTGAAATAATTAGCACGCCTATAAATCATTCTCCAGATAAAGCTCATCTTGCTTTTCATAGAGAGAATATCTTCATTGGAAATTAGGCTTACATATCATTACTACAGATCCAATGTTGCTAAATGAGCATTATCAGAATGGGTAGTTACGAAAGACCGACTTGGGGCGCAAGAAACATTTTTCGGCGTCCATCATTTGAGAAGGCCGGACTCGAATTTCACACCCAATAGACTGATATCAATGTAGTTTATAAACAGGAATAAAAAGTTATACCCGCACTTGTACCCACAAGTTAAAATCCGTATAAAAAATAGACATCACCAGTGGGTATAAAGCCATACCAGTAGAACACCGATATGGCTATCAAAGCAAGATTCAGGCAGGTAGGAACGGTTTCATTAGGGATATCGTTCGCATCAACTCAGAACAAAGTCAGACGTGGTCGCAAAATGAACGATAACATTAAAATGAATCTTGCTATGCTAGTTCCCATGGTAAATCTCTGCGTCTATTTACTGGTTTCAGAGCACCCTCGTTTCTCAATTGTTGAGCGGCCCAACGAATGTCATATTGCCATGTATACAACATATCGCCCGAATCTCTAATCTCAGCCTCGTAGCTGTCCCATACGTACTTTGAAACTTCGCGTGGCCAAGCACTACCATCACGTTCCCGAAGACACTCAATGATCCATTGTTTCATGCTTTCCCTAGTTACCATCATATATCCTGATCTTTACTCGTTGATCTATACCTCGCAATATTAGGCATTGACAGCTTCTGGTACAAGGTGGGCAGAAATTAAGCGCTTGTTGTCAGCTATGAGCTGAGAAGCGGACAAGCCGAAAATTCTTCATGTTCTCTACCATAGAGAAGTGGACTGAGAATTCTATTATTTATATAAGCAGTTCCTGATGATGAGTACTTCAAGTTAAGAAAATACACCTTAAATAAAATCAAACTGATGACTTAATTAACTTATGGTAATTGATTAGGGTTTTTTTATATTTCTCTTCACTTCTGTTATTTAAATTATCAACCATATTTTCATAATCAAATTTTAAATCTGAATTTCCTGCAAGTACTTCGGTTTCAGATGAGATGATATCAATCGAACTAGCTAGTTGAACTCGCCCTAAAGGGTTTGACGCATTCCATATATATTTTGGAGAGTGCTTAAGCATGGCTATAAGTTTTACAATCTCATTCATGACTAATTTTTTATTTAAGTTTTCATTAGCCGACTTGATAACATCAGGATATCGATACCATTTAAACTCATCTATTGTGGAAAAATCAATTAGACTCTTTCTTGGAACAAATGCTGTATATGGGATTTTTTTTAACTCTGATACTAACTCTTGTTTGACAAATACTCTTGCACCTTTACCTGTTCCTTCAAGTCTTACCGCGTCGGTTACTGCACCGCCACAAATAAACATACCTAACTTAGTGTTTATTTTATCAGGCTCAACGATCTGTCCATTTGCCAACCCGCCCCTACAAAGAAGTCCACCTAGTACACTTTTCCACATTATATCCCTTGCGACATTAACTACTATATCTGGATCATCAGACCAGATGAATGCACAATCAGATAGTTGAGCCACTTTAATGTTTTTTACATGTGTAGTGGATGATATTAATACCCTCCTAAATTTCAATAGTAATTTTGCGCAAAACTGATGCTCTGAAAACTTACTGTCATATCTAAAATTATGTGCTGAGAAATCCTTTTCACTAATTTCTATTTTACCTTGAGTTAAAGCGCCAACGCCAAGAATATCTACAAAAAAAACCGCTCCAGTATATTCCTTCAAAGTATATCCTATATATTATCTATAATAATCAAAAAACCAATACAGGCTCTGAAACGAGTACTACCCTTCATCATACCAGTGACATTACATTCTAATTTAAATTCACTCGCATTTAGAATCAATAGCATTAGTAAAATAAACAAAGCCCGCTTCTGGCACGAAGCGGACTTTAAGTCACCGTTTACGGTCATCTTGGCAAAGACTATGCGATAGCAGACGAACTTTAGAAGTTTGAACTAACTGAAAATCATCAGAGATGGATACCTATAGTGAAATGTTCCTGTGTAAAGGTTTCATCACTGAAAGGTGTGTCGTTTAGCGTTAGACCATAGTGCTGTTCAAGCAGATGGGTAAGTAACATTTGCCAGATAGAGGCAGGTGTGTAGTGTAGTGGCCAAGTAATACTGGCCACGGTTTTACAGTAAAAATGATACCTGTTCTCGGACTCTTCCGGCGTCAGCCCTCCGTTATAGTGGTGTGGTCTGACGCTATTGTAGTAGTTCAATATGTAATCATTAATTTGCTGCCGGACCTCGTCCCTACCTGCGTAACCATCCGTCGGCACCCATTCTGTTTTCAGACTGCGGAAGAAGCGTTCCATCGGGCTGTTATCCCAGCAGTTTCCCCGCCGACTGACGCTTTGGTTTATTCTGTAACTCCAGATAAGTTGTTGATATTTAAGGCCTGTATACTGGCTTCCCTGGTCGCTATGGAACATGACATCACGCGGTTGACCACGCGTTTCATGGGCCATCCGCAGGGCACTGCTTATCAGTGCGGTATCGGCATGTGCTGACAGACTCCAGCCGATAACCCTGCGGGCAAAAAGATCCATAACAACCGCCAGATAGCACCAGCGATTTCCTGCCCAGATATACGTAATATCTCCGCACCATACCCGGTCTGGCTCCGGTACAGTGAACTGACGCTCGAGCAGATTCGGCAGGCAGGTATGCACCTGACGAGCATTTTTGTACTGATGTTTTCCGGGCTGACAACTGCTCAGGTTCAGATATTTCATCAGACGCCCGGCACGATAGCGGCTCATCGGGACGCCATTTTGGACCAGCATCTCAGCTATAGTGCGCGCCCCCGCAGAGCCCCGGCTCTGGTTCCACGCCCGTCTTATTTCGCTGTACAGCCTGACACGCGCCGGATTAACCGTATCGCTTCGTTTTCGCCAGTACCGGTAACTACTGCGGTGTATTTCCAGAGCAGAACAAAGGCTGACAACCGTATGGCTTTCACTCAGTCTGGCGACTATCGTGAACCGTTCAGCGAGTCGGACATCAAGAGTGCGGTAGCCTTTTTTAATATCGTATTCTGTTCCTCCAGGCGGCGAACCTGCTTTTCCAGCTCGCGAATACGTTGCTGCTCTGCAGTAATGGGTGTTGTAGAGGGTGTAATTCCCTGACGCTCTCGCCTGAGCTGGCGCACCCAGCTCTCAAGCGTGGTAGAACCGACATTCATTGCTTCACTGGCTTGTCGATATGAGTAGCCCTTATCAACAATCAGCTGTGCACATTCCAGCCTGAACTCTGGGGGTGAATGTACGTTTGGTTTTCTTGTTCATTAAGTCACCTGTTGTGTGTTGAGGTGAGGGTATCACCTTTAATCAGGTGGCCAAATTTACTGTGCCACTACAGCGGCAGTTTACCGTTGTCCGGACCAATCAGGTCTGGGTCACCGACATCACTTACATCCGCACCTGGCAGGGCTGGTTGTATCTGGCGGTGGTTATCGACCTCTTCGCCCGTAACGTGGTGGGCTGGTCGATGAAGCCGACCCTCTCTCGCGAACTGGCACTGGATGCGCTGATGATGGCAGTCTGGCGACGTACACCGGACAGCGAGGTCATCGTGCACTCAGACCAGGGCAGCCAGTACGGCAGCGACGACTGGCAACGGTTCTGTCGGGCCAATAACCTGGCACCCAGTATGAGCCGGCGTGGTAACTGTTGGGATAATGCAGTGGCCGAATCGTTCTTCAGTTCACTGAAAAAAGAACGCATCAGGAAGAGAATATACAAAACCCGGGATCTGGCCCGGGCGGATATCTTCGATTACATTGAAGTGTTCTACAACCGGGCCCGGCGTCACAGTCACCTTGGCGGCGTCAGTCCGGAGGCCTTTGAACAGGCTTCGTCGTGAGGACAGGATATGTCTACAGTCGTGGGGTCAGTCCAATCAGCCCATCAGCCCATCAGCCCATCAGCTCTGAGCATCGAAATCATCCATGTAACCTCTATCCATGAACCGACCACACAGTTAACGTTCGCTTCTGCTAAATAATTTCAAATATAACATAGACTTAGCCAATACGTAAAATGTTAATCCTTGCTGCTGTTTTTCTGTAGGTACCATTATCACACAAGCGTTTACGCCACTGACTGTTCATGAGATCATGTAAACAAACCTTAGCCATGGGACTATCGATTAAATTTGCTGATACATCGTTTGGAATTCGAGCGACTAAGCACATTGGCAGATCGTCACCCAAACAAAAAACCTTAATTTACAATACGTTATCAGATCAGCTTATATTAATTTCTTTATAAACGAGAAGATTGTTAGATGAAAAAAGTATCTTGTGTTGATTTATTTTGTGGTGCAGGCGGGTTAACACATGGTCTTGTGCTTGAGGGAGTACCTGTTGTCGCAGGTATTGATATTGATCCTGCCTGCAAATTTCCCTATGAGACTAATAATCAAGCAAAATTTATTGAGAAAAGCGTAAGCGATTTCACATCTTCAGACTTGAATGACCTTTACGCTGATTCTGATGTGAGGATTCTTGCTGGCTGTGCACCTTGCCAACCTTTCTCAAGCTATGCAAGACGTTATGAGCACGGTGGTAAGGATGGAAAATGGGGGTTATTGTACGAGTTTTCTCGCTTGGCTGAGGAAACGCGCCCCGATTTGATCACCATGGAGAATGTCCCCTCAGTTGCAAAACATGAAGTTTTTAACGACTTTGTCGACACCTTAGAACGCATTGGTTACCACGTTTGGTTTAGTGTTGTTGATTGTACTCAATATGGCGTGCCTCAGATGCGTAAGCGCATGGTACTGCTTGCCTCTTTACATGGTGAGATAAAGCTCTCTGAGTCAACATGTACTCAGCCTGTTACCGTAAGACAGGCCATAAGTGATTTGCCTGCTTTAAAAGCAGGAGAAACTGGTACTGGGGATAAGCTACATGTGACTTCAATGTTGTCGGAAAAGAATATGCAACGTATCAAAGCCTCAAAACCGGGTGGAACATGGCGTGACTGGCCTGAACATTTAATTGCTGATTGCCATCGAACGGATCGAGGCAAAACGTACTCTAGTGTCTATGGTCGAATGGAATGGGATAAACCGGCTCCGACTATGACTACTCAGTGTTATGGTTTTGGAAATGGCCGCTTTGGTCACCCAGAACAAGATCGCGCTATCTCGTTGAGAGAAGCGGCTATTCTTCAGAGTTTTCCCCAAGACTACGTATTTATACCCAATGAAAGTAATGTAAATCTTAGAGTTCTGGGTCGAATGATCGGAAATGCAGTTCCGGTAAAGCTCGGTCAGGCAATCGCTCGCAGTATAAATTCACACCTTGATGATTTGAACTTAGTCGCAACAAAGTGAAACTTTAAACAGCCAATGGGCGGTACTGAACCGGAATCTGAACATCTTATGGATATTTCAAATCAAGCAGACCAGTCTCAACAAATTACTCCTGAACCAGGACAGCTCGTTGAAGTTCGCCGACGCCAATGGCTCGTTGTAGAAGTCTCATCCTCTCAATTACCAACTGCTTCATTTCAGCAGCATTCAGTGACTCTTTCTTCTATTGATGAAGATAGTTTAGGGGAACTACTTGAGGTCATCTGGGAAATTGAACCAGGGGCTCAAGTAATTGAACGTGCTGGTTTGCCATCAATTACTGGTCTAGATGACTCAGACACCCTTGAGGCCTTTCTTGATGCTGTGCGCTGGGGGGCAGTTACCAAAGCAGACCACCGTAATTTCTTACAAGCACCTTTTCGTAGTGGCGTCAGCATTGAGGACTTCCAACTGGATCCTTTGGTACGTGCAATTGACATGGCTCGTGTCAATTTACTCATCGCCGATGACGTAGGCCTTGGTAAAACCATCGAGGCTGGGTTAATCATTCAAGAGATGTTACTTCGACATCGTGCTCGTACGGTTTTGATTGTCTGTCCTGCATCGTTGCAGGAGAAGTGGCGTTTGGAAATGCTGGAAAAATTCGGTCTAGAATTTCATATAGTCGACACCGATTATATCAAGACATTAAGACGTGAACGAGGAATTCATGCGAATCCGTGGACATCGCATCCACGATTAATCACTTCGATGGACTGGGCCAAGAGCGGAGAGGGCCTACGCGCCATGCGTGATGTTCTCCCCCTAAAGACCAGCTATCCACGCAAATTTGACATGCTGGTTATTGACGAAGCACACAACATCGCACCAGTAGGTGGAGCAAGCTACGCCATGGAAAGTCAGAGGACTCGATTCATCCGTTCGATCAGCCCTCACTTCCAGCATCGATTGTTTCTAACCGCTACACCACATAATGGCTATACCGAATCTTTCACTTCTTTGCTAGAACTGCTGGACGATCAACGCTTCGCTAGGAACGTACTTCCAGACGAGAAACTGCTGAATCAGGTAATGGTACGTAGACTCAAAAGTGATTTAGTCGATTCTGAGGGTAAGCTGCTCTACGCTCAACGCAAACTCGAAGCCCTATCCGTCGCATACTCAGCGCAAGAGCGCTCCATCCACGATCAACTAAATGAATACTGCAAAAGTAGAGAACAAGGTGCAGAGAAAGCTAATAAAATCTTTGGGACTGCCTTTGTCAATCAGCTACTGAAGAAACGACTATTTTCCTCACCTGCAGCCTTCGCATCCACGCTTGAAAAACACATAGCAACTTTAACTCATGGCAAACAAACCAGTGACAAGAACGCTATGGCAGAGCGTATTCTACGTAAAGCAATTCTTCGGGCCGAAGAAGATTACGCCGACGATCAAGAGGTAGAGAATGCCCAAGCAGAGGCCGTTGAAGAAGCCTCTCGTCACACCCTACCGCTCACGCCCAACCAGAAACAGATATTGAATGATCTGCGCCAATGGGCACAAATAGCCAAGAACCAAGTAGATTCTAAAGCTAAGGGTGTTCTTGATTGGATTGACACAAATTTAAAAACACATGGTCAGTGGAATGAACAACGGGTGATTCTGTTCACCGAATATCGAACCACTCATCAATGGATGCACGAGATTCTTGCCAGTCATGGGCTTGGTGGCGAGCGCTTGGCTATTCTTCATGGAAGCATGCCGCAGGATGAACGCGAGAAAGTCAAAGCAGCATTCCAGACATCACCTAAAACCTCTCCCGTTCGCATCCTACTTGCTACTGATGCCGCTTCAGAAGGTATTGATCTTCAAAATTACTGTAATTACCTGATCCATTTAGAGATTCCTTACAACCCTAATGTAATGGAACAACGCAATGGACGTATCGATCGCCACGGACAGCGCCAGAAAGAAGTCGTGATCTGGCATCCCGTGGATGGAAGTGAAAACGGTGATCTTCGTATCGGTGGTCACGGTGACGACATCCTTCGAGCTCTACGAAAACTCGAATCAATGCGAGCAGACATGGGCAGTGTCAATCCAGTTATCGCACCACAAATGTCAGGTTTGATTGAAGGCTCTATCAAAGAAATTGATACTCGTCTAGCTGAATCCAGAATCGCAAAAACCAAACGCTTTATTACAGCTGAGCGCGAACTAAAAGAACGAATTGCTAAGCTACATGATCGACTTCTGTCTGCTAAGCATGATTTTCATCTTACTCCTGAGCATATCCACATGGCCGTTAATACCGGTCTCACACTTGCAGGCCGTCCAAATCTAGAGCATTTTGAGCTACCGGATATACCTCCTGGCTCTGTATTCAAGATGCCTGCTCTGTCAGGTACATGGGCACGCTGTCTTGAAGGATTGCAACACCCCTACACCCAACAGATTCGCCCCATAACATTTGATCACTCAGTAGCTAAAGGCCGCGATGATGTCGTACTGGTCCACTTGAATCACCGTTTGGTACAGATGTGCCTGCGTTTACTACGAGCCGAGGTGTGGGCACATGATGATGTAAAGAACTTGCATCGAGTTACAGTACGCTCAGTACCAGACACATTACTTGATAGTCCTGCTGTGGCCGTCGTCTCCCGATTGGTCATCACTGGAGGTAATCACCATCGACTTCATGAAGAGTTGACAGTAGCGGGGGGCTATCTTGGTGACAAAGCTTTTCGACGTGAAGAAGGCGTCAATAAAATTCAACAATGGTTGGAACAAGCTAAATCATTGACCACTGAATTTGCGCTATTTGATGCCTTCCGCGTTCGTTTTAATCGTGCACAAAACAGCATTCTTCAGTCTGTTGAGGCAAGATCAAAAGACCGTCTGCAAAATTTAACTAATACCCTTCAGACCCGTAAAAATCGTGAATTGGCTGATATCAGTAATGTTCTCAATGAACTTGAAAGAACTATTACTGCTGAGTTGGCGAAAGATCAACAACCTATGCAGTTTTCACTATTCTCAGAAGATGAACGAATACAACTCAGACGTGATAATGCTGCCTTGGAAGCTCGTCTTGCGCGCATACCGACAGAGCGCGAACAGGAAATACAAGCTATTGAAACTCGCTACACCAAAATTGATGACTGCACTTTCCCGGTTGCAGTCATTTTTCTCGTTCCTGAATCTTCTATTCAGAGGGGTGTAGTATGAGTATGACTAATTTACACGCTGATTGGCTATCACTGATCGACATTTCAGGCCCCTTTCTCGCAATCCCCGTACTGATGGAAGCCTTCCCTCAGGGGCTGGAAGAACTCAACGGAACCAAACGCAAACGGGTACGGCAGGCCTATGATGAATGGCGTGAAGCACTGGAACAGGACGATCCTCAGTTAATTGAATTGCACTATGCATGGCTTGATGAGGTCCTATCTCGAGTTCTTGATCTTGATGAAGATAGTAAAAGTGATGTACTAAAACGCGTAGAATGGTGCGCAAACCATCTGGAATCTGTGTTACCGGATCATGGTGTAGCCCAGTATCCAGATTTAGCCGTTGTTGATGAGCAACATGCAAACAAGCCATTGATGCTCATCCACACCTATACACCGGACGTGGAGCTTGAGGCCACAATGAAAAGGGATGGATGGCTAACTACCCCGGCAGACCGCATGGTCCAGTTATGCCGCTCTCTTGATTGTCGTCTCGGGTTAGTGACTAACGGTGAACGCTGGATGTTAGTAGATGCGCCAGTTGGTGCAGTTACCTCCTTCGCCAGCTGGTATGCACGCCTATGGAACCAAGAGCCAATTACGTTGCAGGCTTTTGTGCACTTGCTCGGAATCCGTCGTTTCTTCGTTAATGAATCCGAGCAATTACCAGCATTGTTCGACTGTTCGCTGCAATACCAGGACGAGGTGACCGACGCTTTAGGTGAACAAGTCCGCCGCGCCATAGAAGTATTAATACAGTCCCTCGACAAAGCGGATCAAGATCGTAATCGCGAACTGCTGCACAACGTCAAAGAGACTGAGCTTTATGAAGCCGCACTGACTGTCATGATGCGTCTGGTATTCCTTCTCTCGGCTGAGGAGCGCGGACTACTACTCTTGGGCGACGAACGCTACGAGACCAACTATGCGATTTCAACTCTACGCATGCAGTTACGTAAAGAGTCTTCAGAAATCCTCGAACGACGTTGGGATGCCTGGTCACGCCTGCTGGCAATCTTTCGTGCAGTTTACTGCGGCGTAGAGCACGAGAACTTGCGTCTACCCGCATTGGGTAGCTCACTGTTCGATCCCGACCACTTCCCTTTCCTTGAGGGAAGGGCCAAAGGTTCTAATTGGCGAACAGATACAGCTAAACCATTGCCAATTGATAACCGTACTGTTCTGCTCCTACTGGAAGCTATTCAACAGTTCCAGGGCCGCACACTCTCTTACCGTGCATTGGACGTAGAACAAATAGGTTATGTCTACGAAGGGCTGCTTGAACGCACCGTCAGGCGCATCGGTGAAGTCACGCTAGAACTAGATGCAACAAAAAAAGCGCAATCACCTTGGGTCAAATTGGCTGAGCTGGATTCTGCAAACATGGATGGTATTGAGTGCTTGGTCGAATTGCTGCAAGAACGCTCTGGTAGTTCTGTCAGTAGGGTACGAAAAGATCTGACTAAGGCAGTCGACGACACCTTAGCCGATCGCCTCTTAACAACTTGCCAAGGCGACGTACAACTACGCGACCGAATCAAACCCTACGTTCACCTACTTCGAACCGATCCCTGGGGTTATCCTTTGGTCTATCCTGCCGGGGCTTTCATCGTCACCAGCGGTTCTAATCGACGCGAGACTGGCACTCACTACACACCGAAATCGCTTACCGAAACCATTGTTACTGAAACGCTAACGCCGATGGTCTATATCGGGCCAGTGGAAGGTACTCCACGTGAAGCGTGGAAACTTAAATCCCCCGTCGAACTTCTTGATATTAAGATCTGCGACCCAGCTATGGGTTCGGGTGCTTTTCTTGTACAAGCCTGCCGCTGGCTGGCCGATCGTCTCGTTGAGGCTTGGTCGCTGACTGAAGAAGCAGGAAAAACGGTGAGTGCGGATGGCTACGTACTGGAGATGCCTGACACAAAAGAGCTACTGCCACGCGATACCGATGCTCGCATCGTCATCGCCCGCCGCCTTATCGCCGAACGCTGCCTGTATGGTGTTGACTTGAATTCACTGGCAGTTGAGCTTGCCAAGCTTTCCATCTGGCTAGTAACGTTAGCTAAGGGTCGACCCTTTGGGTTTCTTGACCACAACTTACGCTGTGGGGATAGTTTGCTTGGCATCCATAGGATTGATCAGCTCACCCAGCTTTCGATGAATCCTACAACTCAAGGACAGCTGCGTCTGTTCGGCAAAGATATTAAGCGAGCTGTACACGAAGCCATTGCGCTGCGCCAGCAATTACGTGAGACACCTATCCGCGATGTCCACGACGTGGAGTCTATGGCACAATTGAACACCAATGCACGAGTCAGATTAGATGTGCCGGGAAGTATTGCAGATGCGTTTATCGGGGAAGTATTAGCAGCGAGAGGCAATGCCGTAGCATTGGAAACCGCTTTAGTATCTCTTGCCATCCAAGCCGAGCAAGCGATGGAAGGTGATAAAGAACAACTTATATTAATGCAGCAAAGGGCTATTACTACTTTTTCTACTGATTTACCAGCCAGTAAGCTGCCTCGTAAACCTTTCCATTGGCCATTAGAGTTCCCAGAAGTGTTTGAGTTTAGTGGAGGATTTGACTGTATTGTCGGTAATCCACCATTTTTAGGTGGGCAAAAGATCACTGGTACCATGGGTGATTGCTACCGAGAGTATTTGGTAAACGCAATCGCAGGCGGCAAACGGGGCTCTGCTGATTTGGTTGCCTACTTCTTTATTAAAGCTAATTCTTTACTTGGTCCTAACGGATTTTTTGGGTTGATCGCGGTGAATACCATATCTGAAGGAAATACCAGAGAAGTTGGGCTTGATTCAATACTTAATTTAGGCTCAATCATTTATAGAGCAAACCCAAATTTAGTTTGGCCAGGAAAAGCCAATGTTGTTACGAGTAGTGTATTTATTTCAAAATCAAAATGGAACGGCCCCTTATACATTTCAGAACATCCAGTTTCAATCATTAGTGCGGCATTAACGCATAGAGAAAACTGGCAACCAGTTAGACTATCTAATAGTTGCGGCTTAGTATTTCAGGGTGCCAACATTCTTGGTGATGGATTTTTAGTCGATGAAGAAACCTATGCTACTTGGAATTCAAATAATGATAAATCGTGCTCAGTAGTTTTTGACTACTTGATAGGTAAAGAAGTTAATCAATCTCCAACTCATCGCCCAAGCAGAAAGGTTATAAGTTTTTTCGATTGGTCATTGGAAAAATCGAAAACCTATGGGTCTGCTTTTGGTTTGGTCCAAAGTAAAGTAAAACCTGAACGTGATAAGCTTAAAGGTAACGCAACCGCAGAGGGGAGGAGAAAAAACTGGTGGAAGTATGGACGAGATGCAAAAGCATTATTTCATGCCTTGGGTAGAGGATATACATTTGAAAAACATCCCAAAGAATGGGATAAAAACAAAAACCCTCTTGAGCGAGTTATAGTTTTTGCAACGGGTGCAACAAAATTCCCTTGCTTTACGCTTGTTCCAAACACTTATATTTATTCACACTCGCTTTGTGTAATTGCTAGCGATAGTTTTTCATTGTTTGCTTGCCTGTCATCCGATATTCATGGGATATGGGCGTTCGAACAAGGCTCACGACTTCATGAACGACTTCGATATACTCATGGTGATATCTTTGAGACTTTCCCTTTACCAATAAATATTTTTGATAAGAACGAGAAATCTCTATCTACTCTTGGAGAAAATTTCTTCGAATTAAGATCGAAATATATGGTAAATGAAAATCTGGGAATGACCAAGTTTTACAATGCATTTCACAGCCCTGATATATATTCTCCATCGCTGAGCGAGCTTCGCAAACTGCAAGTAAAAATAAATTTAGCGGTGTTACATGCCTATGGTTTCGATGACCTGGACTTAAGCCATGGTTTTCATGAAGTGGCATACTTACCAGAAGGAAAAAACATTCGCTATACCATCAGTGAGTTTGCCAGAGAAGAATTGCTCTATCGCTTGGCTAACCTGAACAGAATTCGGCATGAAGAAGAACAAAGAGAAGGATCTATTTATAAGAGAAAATAGGTCCCCAAACCAATAGACCATCGGAACCGTGTATAAGGCAGTATTTTAGGTAAGGAGCCCGTATGACAGAGAAAAGCAAATCAACTATATCGCCTAATGCATGGTTCGCTATTGACCGTGACCGAGTGAAAGAGCCCGCCTTAGCCTCCTTTGCACTGCAATTAAAAGGTGGACGTCCCCTTAATCAAGGTATATCCAATGACGATTGGGTATTGATCCTAGATAAAACAGGTCATATCACCCGAGTTGGGCGTATTCTGCGTATTCGCTCTGATCTCGAAACCACCACACTCTTTTTCGATCGAATGTTGCAGGTTGAGCCATCGGTTTCAATTGGTATGACCTCCATCAAATTACCTGCTAAAGGAAGCTCTGGTCGCATTCAATGGAAAGATTTCATTGAAATTCTCCCCGATGTGCTGCACACGAGCATTGCTGAAATACCAACGATCGAAGATCAAACCTACATCCGTGAATTACTGCAGTTGGCTGTGATGGATGACTTGCTCGGTCCGGCAGCCGGTCCTAATGAACTTATAGTTGATATGGGAGTGAGAGACCGCTATTTGGTTGGTAAGCTTGCGCCACGTGAAGCTGCGGAAAAAGGAATGGAGATTCCAGTAAATCCTGAGGATGCGGTTGATAATCCTCCAGACCTAATTGTTAAGGCTCAGACGGTAAAAGTTAAATCTCCGACAGAACCTGGTCGTGGGGAGCCCGATACACAAGAGGAAATTGATGCCGCTAGCAACCAATCATTGGTACCAAGCAGCCTCGGAATGACTTTCTGTGTAGATGGTGATATTGTTCAAATTGAAATCGAAGCTCGTTGGGGTCGTTACGAACGCAGCGAAGATCATGAGATCTATCGGACTCGAAAAAATAAGGAAACTGGAGTCGAAGAACAGACGAAAGCCAAGGTGTGGCAGCGCATCCCTTGCGGTGGAAAATTATCCTTATTGTTAAAAGAAGGGGTAATTTCACCTCAATCACTGGACAGTTCCTCCCCAGAAGTATTGGTACAAGGCACCATCCGTTCCAAGAATCCTAATGGCGATCGTCTGGTCACACTATTCCTTGTAAATACGCAAAAAGAGCCAGAAACCAACCGTGATACAGCATGGATCTTCCAACCCGAATTGATCGTTCGTCCCGAAAAGGATGCAAACGAACAAGCTATTTTCAGACGTAAGCCCGTTCTGGACGCTAACGGTATGGATCCAGAACGCGAAGCACTGGAAATGATTTACCTGAACCGCGTAGAGTTTGCAGTAGGACATGGTGTTGCGGTGCATGCTGAAACTGCAGATAACGTAGAACTAGCAACAGAAATTCGTACGACGGTGATACCTCAGTACGAGGTACAAAGAACTGAGACTCCAGGTCTTGATATATCTGATCGGCCAGCGCTGCAGAAAATGGTAAGTAGTGGTTTCCTTGACATGCAGACACTGGCGACTTTGGATATAGATGCGCTCGTCAATGCATTGAGTATGCTGACCAAGGACTATGATGCTTGGATATGTGAACAGTACTCAAGCATAGGAACCAAGGCTACAAGATTTGACGCCCAAGCCCTAGCAGCCATGGATAGATGCAAAGAGATTCTTATCCGCCTACAACAAGGTATCGACACCCTTAAACATAATGAAAAAGCGTTGACGGCTTTCCGTTTCGCTAACCGGGCAATGGCAATACAGCGCATACGCAGTTTGTACGCACTGGAAAAACGTCGTGGAAAAGATGTTACGGTCGAACAATATAATGAAGAAAAAAACCGCAGCTGGCGCCCTTTTCAGTTGGCATTTCTGTTGCTTTCCATCCCATCGTTGGCGGATCCACGCCATCCTGATCGAGTACAACCTGTAAATGCTTATGCTGACCTGTTGTGGTTTCCTACTGGTGGTGGCAAGACCGAAGCCTATTTAGGCGTAGCAGCCTTCACTATGGCCATACGGCGCCTACAGGGTAATTTAGGCGGGTATGACAGCTCACGCGGCTTGGCCGTGATCATGCGCTACACACTTCGCCTGCTAACACTGCAGCAATTTCAACGTGCAACTGCATTGATTTGCGCAATGGAAGTATTGCGCCGCGAATCAATTGATAATGGAGATAAATCCCTCGGCATAGAGCCATTCACTATCGGGCTTTGGGTCGGAAATAAGGTGACTCCTGGTACTACCGAAGACAGTCATCGAGCCGTAGAAGATGCCCGTAATCCAGACAAATACAATGCTGCAGCAGCGTCACCCGCCCAATTAACAAGCTGTCCTTGGTGTGGTAGCGAAATAGTACCAGGGCAGGATGTTGAAGTTCGCAAGGACAAATCGGGTGGCCAAACCTTCGTTTACTGCGGTGACAAAAAAGGGCGTTGTGATTTTTCAAAGGGCAAATCAAGCAATCATTCACATCCAGGTATTCCAGTATTGGTAGTGGATGAAGAGATCTATCACCGCCCTCCGACGATGATGATTGCCACAGTGGACAAGTTCGCCATGATGGCGTGGCGCGGTCAGGTACGGACACTTTTTGGCCGGGTGGGACAGGAATGTCCGCGACATGGTTTGCTCTGGCCAGGAGCCAACTGCAACGGCAATCATCCAGCCGCCAAGGGGCAACCTTCCACCAAGGCGAAAACTATCGGCCCTATCCGGCCACCAGACCTGATTATCCAAGATGAATTCCATCTAATCAGTGGGCCTCTGGGCACCATGGTAGGGTTATACGAAACCGCTGTTGATGAGTTATGTAGTTGGACACTTGATGACAAGAACGTCAAACCGAAAGTCATCGCTTCTACAGCAACCGTCCGAAAAGCTAAAGAACAAGTAAACAGCGTCTTCATGCGCCAAGTAGCAGTGTTTCCACCACATGGATTAGATGTTGAAGATAACTTTTTCTCGGTTCAACGTGCAATAAAAGAGAAGTATGGTCGTCGTTACCTCGGCGTATGTTCACCCGGTAGCTCAAGGCCTGCAATGCTGATTCGCGTTTACACTGCTTTCTTGACCGCTGCACAAGAGTTATTTAACCACTTCGGTGAACCAGCCGATCCCTACATGACTATGGTCGGTTATTTCAACTCGCTACGTGAATTAGGTGGGATGAAACGACTTGCAGAGGATGATGTACAGACACGTTCTTATCGGGTCCAAATGAGTATGGTTGAGCGGCCTGCACTGGCACAACGCAGCATAAGCAACATTCGCGAACTAACTTCCCGTGTATCCAGTCAAGACATTCCTAAATACCTTGATAACTTAGAGGTTAAATTCAAGTCTGAATTTGATACAACTACCGGTAAATATGTTACCAGATGGCAGGAGGGTGATACTCGAGCCATTGATATAGTACTCGCCACCAACATGTTATCAGTAGGCGTTGATATCAATCGACTTGGCCTCATGGCAGTGAATGGCCAACCCAAAGGAACAGCGGAATACATTCAGGCTACCAGTCGCGTGGGACGCTCATTTCCTGGTTTAGTTTGCACAGTACTCACATGGGCTCGTCCGCGAGACTTATCTCACTACGAAACATTTGAACATTATCACGCCACTTTCTACAAACATGTAGAGGCTCAATCGGTCACCCCATTCTCTCCTCGAGCAATGGATCGCGGTTTAACAGGAACTCTGTTAAGTCTTGTACGTCTGGAGAATGATGCATTCAGCCCGAATGAAGGTGCTGGCCAATTGAGTACGTCTAATCAATTCGAGGTCAGCAATGCCATCAAAGTGCTGGCAACACGGGCTGGGAATGTTGCGGAAGACAACTCGCGTAAAAAATTAGCAGAGAATGAATTGAAAGAGCGCGCCGACGAATGGACGAAAAAAGCATCTATGGGTGGAAGAATTCTCGGATATGAAAAGCGTGGGCCTGAAAAGGATAAGACAGTTAATTTAATTGAATCACCAGGTCTGAAGCCCTGGAATAACTGGACGGTTCCAATGTCAATGCGAGAAGTCGAACCTGGTGTACGACTGATAATGAACAAAAGTCATATCACTGATGGTAAAGATTGGAAGCCACGTCCAACAACGAAGGATGAGGATTGAATATGAGTCTTGATGAGAAAACCCCCGTTGGTGAAGTACGCCCTAGCCAAATACTTTGGACCTATGGGCCTGGAGCACTAATTGATCTTCCAAACCTATCTGTCATAACGCTTGGAATAGATCGGTGGGAAAAGAATCGTTGCCAGCCAATTCAGGAAACCCGGCTGCTTGAGGCGGTTCGGATGAAATTGGGAGATCAAGTCGAAAGTTTGCGTATGCCACCATTTCAGAAAGGTGAAGTGGCCGACAAGTGGTCTGCTGAAGCAAATATAGGAGTTCCCGTACGTCCTTTCCCGCGATGGCTACGTTGCGTAAAGTGCGGGCTTCTTTCACCTTATGATACTGGATTATTTGAGATCAAAGAAAATCGGTATAGACCCGAACGCACTCGCTTTCGCCACAAAGGCTGCCGAGGTTCTAAAGGCGATCAGCCTGCCAGGGACGCGGATGCCGTACCTGCCCGCTTCCTCTTGGCCTGCCGTGATGGTCATCTTGATGATTTTCCATGGCATTACTTTGTTCACGGCGGCAACAACTCGTGCAAAGGGACGCTGCGATTCTTTGAAAGTGGAGCCTCGCTACAAACCGAAAATCTATGGGTAAAATGTGATGAATGTGGGGCATCAAGGAGTATGGCTCATGCGTTTGGTAAGGCAGGAAAAGAGAATCTTCCTGCATGCAGAGGACGTCACCCTCACCTAGATTACTTCGACACCGAATGCAATGTGGAACCACGTGCAGTATTGTTAGGATCCACAAATAGCTGGTTTCCTATGACGCTGTCTGCACTCGCGATCCCTCTACTACATGTATCACCATTGCATCAAATTATTATTGATTATTGGGATGATCTCGCTGATGTAGAGGATCGTTCTGAGTTGAAAGGGATTCTCAAAGCACTCAATAAAAGGGGGGAGGCCCAAGGCATTGAGAAACATGACCTTGAGGCAATTTGGGAAGCTATTGAAGCAAATCGGTCCGATAGTAGTGAAGAATCTGTCGGTGAGATCGATATCAAAGGGCCAGAGTGGGATGTTCTAATAGAACCGAATCCCCCCGCAGACTACCCACATTTCATGAGTAAGAAGACCCACACACCGCCACGTTTTTCATCATTTATCGAACGCGTATTGCTCCTAGAACGCTTACGTGAGGTCAATGCATTAATAGGATTTACTCGAGTTGAAGCGCCTGAAGAATCTGACGATCCTAGTGAACGTGTTCCAATGGCTAATCTATCACGAAACAGACCTGACTGGGTACCAGCCAGCCAGGTACATGGCGAAGGCATCTTCCTCCAATTTAATGAAGAAGCCCTAGTTGCCTGGGAGTCTCTGGATGCAGTCAAAAAAGTTGACAGAATGCTCCGTGGTGGACATACCGGATGGCGAAATTCACGTCATCTTGATCCCGAGGAGGGCTATCCGGGTATTCGCTTTGCCATGCTACACACACTTTCACACTTATTGATTCGTGAGATGGCACTGGAATGTGGATACAACGCCTCAAGTATTCGTGAGCGAATCTATGCCAATACAAGCAATGATAACCCTCAAGCTGGTATCCTTATCTATACAGCTGCCGCAGATTCAGATGGAACTTTGGGTGGCCTAGTCGATCTTGGTAAACCAGAAAATCTTGGAAGATTACTGGAACAAGCGCTGAATCGCTCAACGATTTGCTCCTCTGATCCTCTATGTTCTGAACATGATCCTGAGAAGGACCGTTCGTTACACGGTGCCGCATGCCATGCGTGCAGCTTTGTAGCCGAAACGTCGTGTGAGCGTGGTAACCGTTATTTAGATCGCGCATTACTCGTGCCGACACTTGAGCATACTGCCGCCGCGTTCTTCAAGGATTTCTGAATTGCATAAACTACTAGATACAATAACGACGTTAATATGTCTGATTTCTTTGGAAAAAGTTGAGGCTATTGCTGCACGTATTCGTCAAACCGAAGCTTGCAAAGCCACAGCATCGTTATCAGGCGTGGTAGGAACACCTGCAGCAAATATTGTTATTAAGCAGCTTATAATCGACTGGGAAAATACAAAGATTAGTTCAGATGAGCTTGCGTCCATGCTCCTCGCTGCGAGCTATATATATACAAAAGTTACGGCAGAACAATCAACTGAGCTCGTATGGACTGGCCCAACAACACCTTTCGTATCAGCTCGCCGTACCGAACAAGCTCTTCTACAAATCATTAGCAATGCCAAACAGTCATTATTTATTACTAGTTTTGTGGCTTATGATGTATCTAGTATTGTCAATGCTTTGAACGTAGCAATAAAACGTGGAGTGGTTATCACCATGTTATTGGAATTATCATCAGAATATGGCGGAATTATTAATTTCGATCATATTTCCAAGATGAAAACACTTATGCCTCATGCTCGAATCTACTTATGGGAAAATAAACCCTCTGAGTTTTCAGATGGTCGCGTACATGCAAAAGTGATCGTCGCCGATAGTAATACATGTTTTATCACAAGTGCAAATCTCACTGGATATGCAATGGAAAAAAATATAGAAGTCGGTGTGCTTATTACAAATGGAAGTATTCCTGCATTGTTGCATGAACATCTGAATTACCTTATAAGCACCAAGGTAATCACTCCTGTTTGAATAATTAACTCAACGATATTAAGGGGTAATATAATGAGACAAGTTCAAAATGGATTACTTGAAGTTGCTTGGTATTTATCAAAGTATGGAAAAAAAAGCCACCGGTATTACTTGGCGTTGACTCATTAAAGGATGCGATATTGTTATTTTATCCAAAATTTGGTGCAGGTAAAACTGAAGTCGAATTCTATAACAGTATGAAAAACTATAGGGATCGTTTTGATTCCTGGCTGAGTGATGTGCGCAGAGGTTGGAGAGACGCTGATGGTTCGCCGGGTGATCTTTCATTACCTGCTATTGATGTTATGAACAAAATGAAGGGGTTACCTATTTCCATAGTTGAATAAAAAATTTTATATTGGCTATCTCCAAACCCTTTCATACAAGAAGCGGCCGATTTCTCTTGCCTTCCAGAGGATGAAAATCTGAATGAAACAATGAGAGAGCGATTAATCTCAGCACGACTTGGGCAGGGAGAGTTCAGAAAAAATTGTCTACCATTATTTCCAGTTTGCCCAGTTACAGGAATATTTTTTCATCCATTACTAAGAGCCAGCGATATTAGACCCTGGTCTGTATGTGAGAATGCTCATGACCGTTTAGCCCCTATAATGGAATAATGCTTGCTGCACACATTGATACCCTTTTTGATCAAGGATGGCTTTCGTTTAGAAATAATGGTCAAATATTAATTAATACTGAACTCAACAATGAAGTAAAAGAATACCTAAGTCTTCCAGAAAAAATATCACTATTTTCGATTTTATCACATAATGATCTTGAATGGCATAGGGATAATATACTGAGGTAGTCGTACACTCTTACAACAATAAGAAGAATCACATTATAACCGAATTATTAATTAGCAAACGACGCTAAAGCTTATCCAGCAAGCTATTATTTGACAAACCGAATAATACCCCCAGCATCTCAATAATAACAACAAAGCTATACCAGAGCATAAACCATGTTACTACACATAACTTATAACTGTCGATAAACACACCCTGTAAAATACCAACAGAAAGTGTTAGCACAAGAATTAACATAGGATATGCTAAATCTGAGCTCAACATCAAAACACTGCCAGACGTATTATTTTTTCCTGATATTATTTTTTGAAAGTTACTTACAACTGATTCACTAAGTACCAATATTAAAGCATACACTCCTATCCCAAAGCCTATGAGAGATGGAAAAGTAGATACGATTATGCTGCCTGGGTTTTTAGCATTGATAGTACCTTCAATAAAAGTATTTATGTTTAAATATGATGTTATTTCATTACAAAAAACAAGACCTGTTAAAAGTGAAGCCACGACGAACTTACCAAAAAGCTTTTTTATCCACATGGCAAGTGGAGCAAACTTATCGCCTGAACTAAGGTCGCCATTGTAGACATAACTGTTGATAATAAAAATCATTGTCCCAACGACAGGGATTTTTCTGAATAATTTGAACATATTAATCCCCTTGTATCTCATCATTTTTCAGCTCACAAAACTCTCTGATTTTTCTTAAACAACCTCTTAAGAAACCTCGGTCGTCTTTATCAGATTTATTATGGCGGAGATTAAGTTTTAGTGGAGATTTTTCAGAGTCATATGTCATTAATTTTGTTTCATTAGAATTTTGCAATTGAACTCTATATCTTAATTTTATCTTCCCATGAGTTTGTGCTGATTTTAGAATTTTCTTCAAGAAATTAGGTATGCTAATCATACTACTATCGCCGCTTGAACCACTCAATTGTAGTTTTTGCATTTTGCTCTTTCTCATTTCTTCTAAAATATCTTCTGCATCATCTCCATTAGGGGCGAAAACGCTAACTTCAACATTTTTATAGGATATAGCATTTGCAAAAACTTCATCAAGAGCACTAGGGAGAGATAATAAGTTGATAGTTAATGTATATTCAGGGAATAAGTTTTTTACTATTGGGTTAATGTAATACATTAATATTTCAAGTAACTTATCATATTCTTGAGATGGTGCCGCAGATTGATCTATTGCTAGAATATGGGTTTTGGCATCAAACACGAAAGGGATTTTCTTTTTACCTGAAACAGCAGCATTTTTTTTACTTTTTGAAAATAAAACCTTATCTGTCAACAAATCAGTTACATCATCACTGTCGTTATATTTTATGAAGTTTCCATTAACCCCACCCTGCTCACTAAAAAACTCATACGGGCCGAAATATGAGTTTTTCCCAACTTTAAAATGATAACTTAAATGATTCCCAGACTTCAGCTCTTCATTGTTTTTTTCTTTTAATAAGCTGAAGATTTTTTTGTATCCTTTAACACCTATTTCTTCAGCGGTTTCATTAGGAAGAACTTGAATGTTATAGAAAATAAAACTAGCCATATACATGATTCCATTCATTATTACCATGGCTTAATGTATATTCATAAGCACTATATGGTCAACAAATAAAAGTGAACATCGCATGTTCTACATCGTATTGTGCTAATAACTATCCGAACGGATAAATTCTAGGATTATGCTAATTTGTCATATCCTCGAACTTGTGTGCTGCATGGTTCACTCAAACCGTGCAGCACACATGTTTAGCTTAATCTGGAGATTGCTTTCCAAAATCAAACGGACTAACCCCTTTCTCCCGGTTCGCATCCAGAAAATCAGCCCACCACTGCAGCATTAACCTGCGCTCTCCCAGATGCTCTGCCTTGTGGATGTAAGCTGCTCGCACAGAGCTACGCTCCTGATGGCTCATCTGCCGCTCTACGGCATCTCTCGACCATAGACCCGATTCAATCAATGAGCTACAGGCCATTGTCCTGAAACCATGCCCACACACTTCCTTTTTCGTGTCATACCCCATCACTCGCAAAGCCTTGTTAACCGTATTCTCACTCATCGGCTTACGGGGATCGTGATCGCCAACGAAGATCAGCTCTCGGTTCCCATTCATGCTTTTGATCTTTTCCAGAATAGCTAAGGCCTGACGCGATAAGGGAACAAGATGAGGTGTCCGCATCTTTGAACCACGCTGAGAATGCTTAACACCTTCCAGCGGTTCACGCTCTCCGGGAATCGTCCACATAGCCTTTTCAAAATCGACTTCTGAGCAGCGGGCAAAGCGCAGTTCGCTTGAACAGATGAAAACTAACAACGTGAGTTCGACAGCCAGTCGAGTTAACGACCTGCCGAAGTAATGATCAATGCGGTGAAGTAATTCAGGTATGCGGTTAAGCTCCAGAGCCGCACGATGCTGTCTTTTAGCAGTAGCAACCGCACCGGCAATTTCTTGCGCAGGGTTGTAGTCGATTAAGCCGCTCTGAACGGCAAAGCGCATAATCGCAGTAGTTCGCTGCTGTAAACGAGCGGCGACTTCAAGACGCCCGGATGACTCCACCGCTTTGATGGGGACAAGCAGATCTCGAGTCTTGGACTGACCCGATGGCATCAAAGAGATTATCCTCAAGGCTTTTCAATACACGAGCGCTATGCGATGCAGACCACTTTTGATTGCTGGCGTGCCAGTCTCTGGCGACTACCTCAAACGTTATCGCCTCTTGTTCCCGCTCTACCTTAACGGCTTTCTTGTTCTCACTGGGATCGACGCCGTTAGCTAACAGCTTACGCGCTTCATCGCGACGAGCCCTGGCATCCGCCAGCGAAACCTCAGGGTATTTCCCAAGCGCCAACATCTTCTCTTTACCACCGAAGCGATAACGGAGCCGCCAGTATTTGGAGCCGTTAGGGTGAATCAGCAAAACCATGCCTTCACCGTCAATCAGCTTATAAGCGTTTGCTTCAGGTTTGGCGGTACGAACTTTCACATCACTCAGAGCCATGATGAGTATCCTTTCAAGGGTTCTGTGTGGGTACAAACATTATCGAACCGGGATATACCTCCAGTTGTGCCCACATCAGTAAGTTGATGCAGATTGAGCCAGGGTTGACTCAGGTTGAGTGAAAAGACGAGGAAAGCCTTACGAATACCAAATTCCAGGCACAAAAAAACCACCTTTCGGTGGCTTCTTGTTCGCGCGGTACTTAATGGTGCCGAAGGCCGGACTCGAACCGGCACGTATCTCTACGGTTGATTTTGAATCAACTGCGTCTACCGATTTCGCCACTTCGGCACTGAAGTAGTATGCGGAAAACGGGTGAATTATACCTTCCCGCGACCAGCACGCAACACTTATCCGTTGTTCAATGAGTTAAGTGTCGAAAAAACCGCCGCCACGCGCGTTTGCACGCCCCATCCTCTTGCTGTACGCCCTTCCCAACCACGTTGACGATGAGCATACTGCATTGCAACGAGCATCCAGGATAAGGCGCCACACTCACGCAATACCATCCGATCCCAGGTTCTAGCATCGTTGCACAGAGCAATGATGGCTCCTGTGCCGGACGTCATTCACTCCCACGAACCAGAACCGCTCGCCCTGCTAGCGAAACAGGTTCAGGAGCCCGGCACGCCGCAGGCCGCAACCGCCTCCCCCATCGCCACTGTCTCACCCTGCGCCTGGCAAAAACAAAATAATCCCCAGCCGCAATGGCAATGCTGCAAATAATTGCACGCCAATGTGTCAGCGAATAAAGAATGAGGTTGCGCAACATTCCGAGAACAGTATTTTTTCATTAATGAATGTCAGATGGGGAAATAAAGAAGCGGAATGCTGCCTTCAGGGGAGAGACGCTATTTCGGTTAGATGGGGGGGTTATCTAAAATCACCAGAAAATAGCGTACATACGTAACAAAATAGCAACTCAAGGCGTAAAAACCAGCAGAGAACACTTGCCTCTGCAGAGTTAATAGCTTTAAGATGATGTAAGAAAATTTTCCCTGGTGTTGGCCAATATTGGCAGCCTGACCTACGCGGTCAGGTTTTTTTTTATATTTTTTATCAAAACATTACCGGGAAAGTGTATCGCCTTAAGGGGTGAGAAACTAGTTAGACTAAAGTACAGTCCCTTACTAGACCTTTATCAGTTCATGCAGGTTATTATTTCAAAGCGCAGAGATCGGGGCCGGTGCTGTATTGCTTCCCTCTCGTAAGCCGCCACGCTGCCCACTCAATACCGATTAACGCCCGTCATTTCCCGGTTCGAAAGCTGCCGTGAGCGAGCAGCCTATCCATCCACCGGTTTAATCAGCCGCAGCTCCATCCCCAGGCGCACGGCATGTCGGGCATTCGTGACCCCCAACTTTTTGACGACGTTGGACATATGGTACTTGATGGTGCCGGTCTTTATGCCCAGGATCATCGCCGTTTCCTGGTAGGTTTTACCCACGCTGGCCCAATAGAGGATTTCGTTTTCCCTGTCGGTAAAGCGGGCGTTGCCTTCCAGCGCTGCGGCGTTTTTATCTGACGGCGGGGCCAGCGCCAGATACGACTCATGGATTGAGGCCAGCAATACCGAGATTTCACCTTTACGTTCGATGAGCGCCGGGATGATTTCCGCTTTCTGTTCTGCGCTGAAGGCAAAGGAAAGCGTGACGAGATTGTTGTTGTAATCGTGCAATACGAAGGTATAGCCGTGCGTCACGCCAAACTCGCGAGCCTGCTCGAACAGTTCGGGAAAATGTAGCCCTGAGTCGGCCATGATTTGCTCGTCCCAGGCGAAGGGGGTCAGGCGGTTGCGGGCGGTAATCACCACCGGATCAATGTACTGCAAACCCTGCTCTTGATACTTGTTGACCCATTCAGTCGGGTAGTTGGTGACGCCAAAAATACAGGAAATGTCTTTTTTGGATAACACCACATACGCCCACAGGAGCTCGCCCAACTCCCCCAACGCCGCTTCCAGGCGCTTGCCGATGATATTGCTGAGATTGTATTCGTCTTCCATTGACTGCCCGCTCCCTCTATCCGCATGCCGCAGGGTTGACTATAGCACGACGAAAAGCGACAGGTCGGGGGAGTGGTTCACCGGGGGCATGCCGCACCCACAAAAAAGGCGCGGCCCCGCGGCCACGCCTTTTCCCATACCGCTCGCCCCGCTACTTGCGTTTGAGCAGCATATACACGCTGATCAGCAGGAACAGCATGCTGGGCAGCAGCGCCCCCAGCACCGGCGGCATGCTGTAAACCATGCTCAGCGGGCCGAAGATCTGATCCAGCACGTAGAACAGGAAGCCGAAGCTGATGCCGGTCACCACGCGGATGCCCATCGGCACGCTGCGCAGCGGGCCGAAGATGAACGACAGCGCCATCAGCATCATCACCGCCACCGACAGCGGCGAGAAGATTTTTCGCCACATGTTGAGCTGGTATTTGTTGGATTCCTGGCCGCTCTGCTTCAGGTACTTCACGTAGTTGTGCAGCCCGCTGATGGAGAGCGAATCCGAATCCAGCGCCACCACGCCCAGCTTGTCCGGGGTCAGGTTGGTTTTCCATTCGCCGGTCAGCGTCTGGGTGCCGGTCACCTGTTTCGGGTTGGTCAGATCCGAGGTGTCCACCTGCGAAAGCTGCCACAGGCCGTTCTCGAAGCTGGCGGTGGCGGCATAGCGCACCGTCTCCAGGCGACGCTGATCGTTGAAGTGGTAGATGTTGACGCCGGAGAGTTCTTTATCGCCGGAGACGCGCTCGATGTAGATGAAGTCGTTGCCGTCCTTCGCCCACAGCCCGCTCTTGGTGGAGAGCAGCGAGCCGCCGTACATCTGCTGGGCGCGGTAGTTGCGCGCCATCTGCTCGCCCTGCGGCGCCACCCACTCACCGATCGCCATGGTCAGCAGCACCAGCGGAATGGCGGTTTTCATCACCGAGCCGGCGATCTGCAGGCGGGTGAAGCCGGAAGCCTGCATCACCACCAGTTCGCTGCGCGTCGCCAGCTGGCCCAGGCCGAGCAGCGCGCCGAGCAGCGCCGCCATCGGGAAGAAGATCTCGATGTCTTTCGGCACGCTCAGCAGGGTGTACATGCCGGCGCTCAGCGCGGTGTATTCGCCCTGGCCGACCTTGCGCAGCTGATCGACGAACTTGATAATGCCTGACAGCGACACCAGCATGAACAGCGTCATGATGATGGTGTTGAAAATCGTTTTACCGATATAACGGTCTAATACGCCAAACATCAGGCCGCTCCTCTCAGGCGTGCGCGCAGCTTGCGCATCGGCACGGTATCCCACAGGTTCAGCGCCAGCGCCAGCGCGAAGTAAACGCCGTTAACCAGCCACAGCCACAGCATCGGATCCAGCTTGCCCTTGCCGGCGTTGGAGCGCAGCGAGGTCTGCAGCAGGAAGAAGATCAGGTACAGCAGGATGGCCGGCAGCATGCTCAGCACGCGGCCCTGGCGCGGGTTCACCACGCTGAGCGGCACCACCAGCAGCGCCATCAGCGCCACCGACACCACCAGCGTCAGGCGCCAGTGGAATTCGGCGCGCGCGTCCGGATCGTCGGATTCCCACAGCGTCTGCATCGACATCTGTTCGGATTCGGTGTTATCCGCCGCCACGGTGCGGTGGCCAATCACCGCCTTGTAGTCGGTGAAGTCGGTAATGCGGAAGTCGCGCAGCAGCGCGGTGCCTTCAAAGCGGGTGCCCTTGTCGAGCGTCACCACCTGCGAGCCGTCTTTCTGCTGCACGATGTTGCCGTGCTCGGCCACCACCACCGACGGGCGTTGGTTGCCGTTCGGCCGCAGCTGCGCCAGGAACACGTCGTTGAAGGTGCTACCCTTCACGTTGCCGATAAACAGCACCGCGTTGCCGTCCTGCGAGGGTTTGAACTGCCCTTCCGCCAGCCCGGCGATGCTCGGGTTGGCCTTGGCTTCGTTCACCACCACGTCCTGATAGCGCGAGGCCCAGGGGCCGGCCCAAAATACGTTCACCGCCGCGATCGCAGAGGTGAGCAGCGCCAGGATCATAGCGGCGATAATCAGGGTGCGTTTACCCAGCCCGCAGGCGTGCATGACGGTGATTTCGCTCTCGGTATACAACCGCCCAAGCGTCATCAGCAAGCCGAGAAACAGGCTCAAAGGCAGGATGAGCTGCGCCATTTTCGGCACGCCCAACGCGAGCAGAGAAAGTACTAAGTTTGTCGGGATATTGCCGTCCACCGCGTCGCCCAACACCCTGACCAAATTCTGACAAAAGAAGATCAGAAGCAGGATGAACAGGATGGCGATTTGGCTCTTGAGCGTTTCCCGTACCAGATATCTTATGATGATCACGCTTATTACGCCTGTGAAAACTTGTCTTTTTGCAGGAAAATCGATAATTTCATCGTTAATCCGCCATTTATTCTCATCATATGGCAACCTTCACAGCTAAAATAGTATTACAACATCAAGCCGTTTGGGTGTCCTATAGGAACTTGCTTATAGTCGCCAAAACAGAGCAATTTATGCCGTTCAGGTTAACATAATCCGTTAACTCAAATGGCAGGAGATCGTTACGGAGTCGGTTATTCTAGCCGTAGCGTCCGCCTTTGTCTTTAAGATTCAGGAGAGTGCATGGAGTTCAGTGTAAAAAGCGGTAGCCCGGAAAAACAGCGCAGTGCCTGTATTGTAGTCGGCGTTTTCGAACCGCGCCGCCTGTCCCCTATCGCAGAACAACTCGACAAAATCAGTGATGGTTATATCAGCGCATTGCTGCGCCGTGGCGAACTGGAAGGCAAGGTCGGGCAGACGCTGCTACTGCACCATGTGCCCAACATTCTCTCCGAGCGCATCCTGCTGATCGGCTGCGGCAAAGAGCGCGAGCTCGATGAGCGCCAATACAAGCAGGTGATCCAGAAAACCATCAATACCCTCAACGACACCGGCTCGATGGAAGCGGTCTGCTTCCTGACCGAGCTGCACGTGAAAGGCCGCAACACGTACTGGAAAGTGCGTCAGGCGGTGGAAACCGCCAAAGAGACGCTCTACACCTTCGATCAGCTGAAAAGCAACAAGGTGGAGCCGCGTCGTCCGCTGCGCAAAATGGTGTTCAACGTGCCGACCCGCCGTGAGCTCACCAGCGGCGAGCGCGCCATCCAGCATGGCCTGGCGGTGGCTTCCGGCATCAAGGCGGCCAAAGATCTCGGCAACATGCCGCCGAACATCTGTAACGCCGGCTACCTGGCCTCACAGGCCCGTCAGCTGGCGGACGCCTTCAGCACCAACATCACCACCCGCGTCATCGGCGAACAGCAGATGAAAGAGCTGGGCATGAACGCCTATCTGGCGGTTGGAGCCGGTTCGCAGAACGAATCATTGATGTCGGTGATGGAATATAAGGGCAACCCAAATCCGGACGCTAAGCCGATCGTGCTGGTAGGCAAAGGGCTGACCTTCGACTCCGGCGGCATCTCGATCAAACCGGCCGACGGCATGGACGAGATGAAATACGACATGTGCGGCGCGGCGACCGTGTACGGCGTGATGCGCGTGGTGGCGGAGCTGAACCTGCCGCTGAACGTGATCGGCGTGCTGGCCGGCTGTGAAAACATGCCGGGCGGCCGGGCGTATCGTCCGGGCGACGTGCTGACCACCATGTCCGGCCAGACCGTCGAGGTGCTGAACACCGACGCCGAAGGCCGTCTGGTGCTGTGCGACACCCTGACCTACGTCGAGCGCTTCGAACCGGAGCTGGTGATCGACATCGCCACCCTGACCGGCGCCTGCGTGATCGCCTTGGGCCACCACATCACCGGCCTGATGTCGAACCACAACCCGCTGGCGCACGAGCTGCTGGGCGCTTCCGAGCAGGCCGGCGACCGCGCCTGGCGCCTGCCGATGGCCGACGAGTACTACGAGCAGCTGGACTCCAACTTCGCCGACATGGCGAACATCGGTGGCCGCCCTGGCGGCGCCATCACCGCCGCTTGCTTCCTGTCGCGCTTCACCCGCAAGTACACCTGGGCGCACCTGGACATCGCCGGCACCGCCTGGCGCTCCGGTAAAGCCAAGGGCGCGACCGGCCGCCCGGTGGCGTTGCTGTCGCAGTTCCTATTGAATCGGGCCGGACTCAACGGCGACGATTAAATCTGAGCGGTAATTCAGGTATAATCCCAAGGGGCACAGCATGCTGTGCCCCTACATTTTTTTATCGGCAGCGGTGGATCCTTAATGAAACAGGCGACGTTTTATTTGCTCGACAACGCGGAACCGTCAGGCGCGCTCAGCGCCCATGAGGCCGTGGCCTGCGCCGTTGCCGCCAACGGCTTCCGCGCCGGCAAGCGGGTGCTGATCGCCTGCGAGAGCCAGGAGCAGGCCCAGCGGCTGGACGAAGCGCTGTGGCAGCGCGAGCCGCATGAATTCGTGCCACACAACCTGGCCGGCGAAGGGCCGCACTACGGCGCGCCGGTGGAACTGTGCTGGCCCGGCAAGCGCGGCAATGCCCCGCGCGATCTGCTGATCGCCCTGCTGCCGCAGTTTGCCGATTTTGCTACCGCTTTCCATGAAGTGGTAGACTTCGTTCCTTACGAAGACACTCTGAAACAGTTGGCGCGCGACCGTTACAAGGCCTATCGCAGCGTCGGCTTCCATTTGACCACGGCTACGCCGCCAACTCACTGAATACGATAAAGAATGGAAAAGACAAACAGTCAGCTCGACACCGCATACGACCCAAAACAGATCGAACAGAAGCTGTACGATCACTGGGAGAGTCAGGGTTACTTCAAGCCGAACGGCGACACCAGCCAGGAAAGCTTCTGCATCATGATCCCGCCGCCGAACGTCACCGGCAGCCTGCACATGGGCCACGCGTTCCAGCAGACCATCATGGACACCATGATTCGCTATCAGCGCATGCAGGGTAAAAACACCCTGTGGCAGGCGGGCACCGACCACGCCGGCATCGCCACCCAGATGGTGGTGGAGCGCAAGATCGCCGCGGAAGAAGGCAAAACCCGCCACGACTACGGCCGTGACGCGTTCATCGACAAAATCTGGCAGTGGAAGGCGGAATCCGGCGGCACCATCACCCGCCAGATGCGCCGTCTGGGCAACTCCGTGGACTGGGAGCGCGAGCGCTTCACCATGGACGAAGGCCTGTCGAACGCGGTGCGCGAAGTGTTTGTCCGTCTGCACAAAGAAGACCTGATCTACCGCGGCAAGCGCCTGGTGAACTGGGATCCGAAGCTGCGCACCGCCATCTCCGATCTGGAAGTGGAAAACCGCGAATCCAAAGGCTCCATGTGGCACCTGCGCTACCCGCTGGCCGACGGCGCGAAAACCGCCGAGGGCAAAGACTACCTGGTGGTCGCCACCACCCGTCCGGAAACCGTGCTGGGCGATACCGGCGTGGCGGTCAACCCGGAAGATCCGCGCTATAAAGACCTGATCGGCAAAGAGATCATTCTGCCGCTGGTCGGCCGCCGCATCCGCATCGTCGGCGACGAACACGCCGATATGGAAAAAGGCACCGGCTGCGTGAAGATCACCCCGGCGCACGATTTCAACGACTACGAAGTCGGCAAACGCCACGGCCTGCCGATGATCAACATTCTGACCTTCGACGGCGACATCCGTCAGGAAGCGGAAGTGTTCAACACCCTGGGCGAAGTCTGCACCGACT
This sequence comes from Serratia sp. CY37869, assembly GCF_052168895.1. Lineage (NCBI taxonomy): Bacteria > Pseudomonadati > Pseudomonadota > Gammaproteobacteria > Enterobacterales > Yersiniaceae > Serratia > Serratia sp. CY37869. Next base: position 208,712 of record NZ_JBJNLU010000004.1, on the reverse strand, counting down.
ACTGCAACGAGATCCCGGCCGAGTTCCGCGGCCTGGAGCGCTTCGCGGCGCGGAAAGCGGTGGTTGCTGCCTTCGATAATCTGGGCCTGCTGGACGAGATCAAACCGCACGACCTGACGGTGCCTTACGGCGACCGCGGCGGCGTGGTGATCGAGCCGATGCTGACCGACCAATGGTACGTGCGCACCGCGCCGCTGGCCAAAGTGGCGGTGGAAGCGGTCGAACAGGGCGATATCCAGTTCGTGCCGAAGCAGTACGAAAACATGTACTTCAGCTGGATGCGCGACATTCAGGACTGGTGCATCTCGCGTCAGCTGTGGTGGGGCCACCGCATCCCGGCCTGGTACGACGTGAACGGCAAAGTCTACGTGGGCCGCAGCGAAGAAGAAGTGCGCAGCGAGAACAACCTGGGCGCCGACGTGGTGCTGACCCAGGACGAAGACGTACTGGACACCTGGTTCTCGTCCGGCCTGTGGACCTTCTCTACCCTGGGCTGGCCGGAGCAGACCGAGGCGCTGAAAACCTTCCACCCGACCAGCGTGATGGTCAGCGGCTTCGACATCATCTTCTTCTGGATCGCGCGCATGATCATGCTGACCATGCACTTCATCAAGGATGAAAACGGCAAGCCGCAGGTGCCGTTCAAGACCGTCTACATGACCGGCCTTATCCGCGACGACGAAGGCCAGAAGATGTCCAAGTCCAAAGGCAACGTGATCGATCCGCTGGACATGGTCGACGGCATCTCGCTGGAAGATCTGCTGGAAAAACGCACCGGCAACATGATGCAGCCGCAGCTGGCGGAGAAAATCCGCAAGCGCACCGAGAAGCAATTCCCGAACGGCATCGAGCCGCACGGCACCGACGCCCTGCGCTTCACCCTGGCGGCGCTGGCATCGACCGGCCGCGACATCAACTGGGACATGAAGCGCCTGGAAGGCTACCGCAACTTCTGTAACAAGCTGTGGAACGCCAGCCGCTTCGTGCTGATGAACACCGAAGCGCACGACTGCGGCTTCAACGGCGGCGAGAAAGTGCTGTCGCTGGCGGATCGCTGGATCCTGGCCGAATTCAACCGCACGGTGAAAGCCTACCGCGAAGCGCTGGACACCTACCGCTTCGATCTGGCGGCCAACATCCTGTACGAATTCACCTGGAACCAGTTCTGCGACTGGTATCTGGAGCTGACCAAGCCGGTGGTGAGCAACGGCAGCGAAGCGGAACAGCGCGGCACCCGCCACACGCTGATCACCGTGCTGGAAGCGCTGCTGCGCCTGGCGCACCCGATCATTCCATTCATCACCGAAACCATCTGGCAGCGCGTGAAGCCGCTGACCGGCACGACCGCAGACACCATCATGCTGCAGCCGTTCCCGGCCTACGACGCCGCGCTGGAAGACGAGCAGGCGCTGAACGATCTGGAGTGGATCAAGCAAACCATCATCGCCGTGCGCAACATCCGCGCCGAGATGAACATCGCGCCAAGCAAAGCGCTCGACGTGCTGCTGCGCAACTGCAGCGCCGACGCCCAGCGCCGCGTGCAGGAGAACCAAAGCTTTATCGCCCGCCTGGCGCGCCTGGAATCCATCGCGCTGCTGCCGGCCGGTGAGAAAGGCCCGGTCTCCGTCACCAAGCTGGTGGACGGCGCCGAGCTGCTGATCCCGATGGCCGGTTTCATCGACAAGGACGCCGAGATCGCGCGTCTGGCCAAAGAGATGGGCAAACTGGATGCGGAAATCGCCGCGATCGAGGGCAAGCTGGCGAACGAAGGCTTCGTGGCGCGCGCGCCGGAAGCGGTGGTCGCCAAAGAACGCGATCGCCTGGCGGCCTGCAAAGAAGGCAAAGTGAAGCTGCAGGAACAGCAGGCGACCATCGCCGCGCTGTAATCCACCGGCTCACGCCAACGCCTGAAAAACAGCGGGGTCTTCCCCGCTGTTTTTTTATCGCCGTTGCATCCGGGCCGGGTTAGATGTTATTACAAGATATTACTGCCGCAGGGACGCCGCCGGGAAATAATCCCCGGCGCGTTTCGTGCTGCGATAAAAACGAAAAACGAACGTGGTCTCTTTCAATGGCGAGTGTAAACATGACAACAGCAACCCCGGCGCGCCTGCTGGTGCGCCCCATCACGGCGGAAGACAATGCCGCCATTGCTCACGTCATTCGCGAAGTCTCCGCCGAGCACGGCCTGACGGCGGATAAAGGCTATACCGTCTCCGATCCCAATCTGGACGCCCTGTATCAGCTCTACAGCCTGCCGCGCAGCGCTTACTGGGTGATCGAGGTGGACGGCCAGGTCGCCGGCGGCGGCGGCATCGCGCCGCTGCAGGGCGGCGCAGACGATATTTGCGAATTGCAGAAGATGTATTTCCTGCCGGTGTTGCGCGGCAAGGGATTGGCGAAACGCCTGGCGCTGCAGGCGCTGGATTTCGCCCGCCGGCACGGCTTCCGCTGTTGTTACCTCGAGACCACCGCCAGCCTGACGCAGGCCGTTGCGCTGTACGAACACCTGGGCTTCGAACACATCGACCACGCGATGGGCGCCACCGGCCACGTCGATTGCGAAGTCACCATGCTGAAAACGCTGTAATCGTCCCGCCTCTTCATCAGGGCGCAGCTTGCTGCGCCTTTTTTATTAATATCGCAATCAATCAGTAAAACTCGCTATAACGCCGTTTTTCAAGCAGATAAACTGACGTTAAAAACCGCGATGTAAATTTAATGTGAAGTTCGTTAATAAATTAACGATCGCAAATTGACCACTTGCTCCCCCGCGCTACTCTGCCAGTATCCCAATCGCGCACGGAGAGCTGTCATGTCGGAAAACACCTTTGATTACATTATCGTCGGCGCCGGTTCCGCCGGCTGCGTGCTGGCGGCGCAGCTGATCCGCCGCACCCAGGCGCGGGTGCTGCTGCTGGAAGCCGGCGGCGACGACAATAACCTGTTTATCAAGATGCCGGCCGGCGTGGCCAAGATCATCGCCAAAAAGAGCTGGCCCTACGAAACGGAACCGGAACCGCACGCCAATAACCGCCGCATGCAGATCGCGCAGGGCAAGGTGCTGGGCGGCAGCAGTTCGGTCAACGGCATGATCTACCTGCGCGGCCAGCCGCAAGATTACGACGACTGGGCCGAGCGCTATGGCTGCGCCGGCTGGAGCTACCGGGAGGTGCTGCCCTACTTCAAACGCGCCGAGGCCAACGAAAGCCTGTCCGACGACTACCACGGCGCCGACGGGCTGCTGCCGGTCAGCGAGAACCGCTACCGCCACCCGCTGAGCATGGCGTTTATCCGCGCCGGCCAGGAGTTGAACCTGCCCTATCGCAACGACTTCAACGGCGATAGCCAGCACGGTGTCGGTTTCTACCAAACCACCACCCACAACGGCGAACGCGCCAGCACCGCCCGCACCTACCTGAAGGCGGTGCGCGACGAACGGCGGCTGGTGGTGAAACTGAACGCCCTGGCGCACCGGCTGACCTTCGAGGGCAACGTCGCCACCGGCGTGGTTTACAGCCAGAACGGCGGCGTGGAAGTGACCGCACGCGCCACCAAAGAGGTGATCGTCAGCGCCGGCGCGGTCGGTTCGCCGAAGCTGCTGATGCTGTCCGGCATCGGCCCGCGCGACCACCTGCAGCAGCTGGGCATCGAGGTGCGGGCGGATCTGCCGGTGGGCAAAAACTTCCACGACCATCTGCACATGTCGATCAACGTCAGCACCCGCGAGCCGATCAGCCTGTTCGGCGCCGATCGCGGCCTGCAGGCGCTGAGCCACGGCGCGCAGTGGCTGGCGTTTCGCAGCGGCGTGCTCTCGTCCAACGTGCTGGAAGGCGCCGCCTTCACCGACAGCCAGGGCGACGGCCGGCCGGACGTGCAGATCCACTTCCTGCCGCTGCTGGACAGCTGGGACGACGTGCCCGGCGAGCCGCTGCCGAACATTCACGGCTTCACGCTCAAGGTCGGCTATCTGCAACCGAAGGCGCGCGGCGAAGTGCTGCTGCGCAGCAGCAACCCGCGCGATCCGGTCAAGCTGCACGCTAACTACCTCGGCCACCCGGACGATCTGGCCGGTAGCGTGCGCGCGGTGAAGTTCGGCCTGGGCTTCCTGCAAACCGCGGCGCTGAAACCGCTGATCAAAGATCTGCTGATGCCGCAGCCGGAGTGGACGCGCGACGACGCACAGCTGGAAGCCTTTGTGCGCAACTTCTGCAAGACGGTGTATCACCCGGTGGGCAGCTGCCGCATGGGGCCGTCGCCGCAGGACGCGGTGACCGATCCGCAGCTGCGGGTGCACGGTTTTGAACAGCTGCGGGTGATCGACGGCTCGGTGATGCCGCAGCTCACCAGCGGCAACACCAATGCGCCGACCATTATGCTGGCGGAAAAGGCGGTGGATCTGTTGCTGGGCGCGCCGCAGTAAGGACGCGCCTCAACGTCAGGCGGCGGTGGGCACGCCGCTGTGGAAACGCAGCTCGCTGTCCGGCGACAGGATCAGTTCAGCTTCGAGGCGGCCGAAATGCGCCACCCGTTCGCTGATGTCGTCGCCGGCGATCTGCTCGGCCAATGTCAGGTAGTCCTGATAGTGACGCGCTTCGGATCGTAGCAGCGAGACGTAAAAGCGGTTCAGCTCATCGTCCAGGTGCGGCGCCAGTTTGGCGAAGCGTTCGCAGGATCGCGCTTCGATGTAGGCGCCGCAGATCAGTTTGTCGATCAGCGTCGCCGGATCGTGAGTGCGGATCTCGCGGATCATCCCCTTGGCGTAGCGGCTGGCGGTGATCTTGCGATACGGGATCCCGCGCGCCTGCATGATCTCCAGCACCTGCGAGAAATGATGCAGTTCTTCCTTGATCAGCAGCACCATGCGATCCGCCAGATCCTGGCCGTAGGCCGAGCCGTTTTTCGGCAGGATCTTGCGGGTGAACTGGCCCTGGCGGAACAATGTGTCGGGCGCGCCCTGCGCTTCGTGCAGAAACGCCTCGTAGGGCCGCAGCAGCGCCAACAGCGCGTCGCCGCTCTCTTTGTCCGCCACGTAGCGGCGGATCAGCCACATGCCGGTCTGCGCGGCCTTCAGCTCGCACACCAGGTGGTCAGTCAGCAACAGCTGCAGGTTTTCCGGACGGCGCGCGGCGTCGATCCAGGCGTCGGGAGTTTCACAGTGCAGGAAGCTTAAAATCGGGGCTAACAGGGATTGGTATGTCATAGCGTTTATCAGGGGCCGGCGAGAGCCGGCCCATGTGAATAAGCGGGGTTAATTAGTGGCGTTTGCCGTCGTCGTCTTCGTCGATGTAGTCGCCGTCTTCGTCATCCTCACCGTCTTCACCGTTCGGATCTTCGAAGTAGGTGCCCCAGCCGTCGTAGTTGACGCCGCAGCGCTCCGCCAGCGCCACCAGCTGCTCGACCTGAGCGTCGATCAGCTCGGCGTTCAGGCCGACTTCGCTGATCACGTCGCAGCACATCACCATCGAACCGTCTTCCACTTCCAGCTCTTCGGCGTCGGTCACTTCGTAGCCCAGCTTGAAGGCTTCAACGGCGGCCTGCTCCAGAACCTCAAATTTCTCGGCGGACAGATGGTGCTCGATGGTGTAGAGCGCGTCCGGATCGCTGCCGTCTTCCAGCAGCTCTTCGATGATCAGGCGGGTCTCTTCACGTTGTTCTTCCAGCAATTCGCGGTTTGCCATGCCTATATCCTCAAGTCAAATGGCCTTCATTCCTTCTATTTTCACACACCGCCGACATTGCTTCCACGATAAACATGAAAGATTTCCTCGCCGGGGTTGAAATTGAATATTCATACATATAAAGTGAATTTTAATTCAATTGAGCAATCAGGGAATCGGACTATGAGCACCGGCAATACGTTCTACCAACGTCACTTTCTGAGGTTAATGGATTTCACCCCCGCCGAGCTGCAGGCGCTGCTGCAGCTTTCGGCCGATCTGAAGCAGGCCAAGAAGCAGGGGCAGGAACAGCGCCGGCTGCAGGGCAAAAACATTGCGCTCATCTTCGAAAAAGACTCAACCCGCACGCGATGCTCTTTCGAAGTTGCCGCATTCGATCAGGGCGCGCAGGTCACGTACCTCGGCCCGAGCGGCAGCCAGATCGGCCATAAAGAGTCGATGAAAGACACCGCCCGGGTGCTGGGCCGCCTGTACGACGGTATTCAGTACCGCGGCTACGGCCAGGCGCTGGTGGAAACCCTGGCGGAACACGCCGGCGTGCCGGTGTGGAACGGCCTGACCGACGAGTTCCACCCTACCCAATTGCTGGCGGATCTGCTCACCGTGCAGGAACACCTGCCGGGCAAGGCGCTGAACGAAGTGAAGCTGGCGTACGTCGGCGACGCGCGCAACAACATGGGCAACACGCTGCTGGAAGCCGCCGCGCTGGCGGGCATGGATCTGCGGCTGGTGGCGCCGAAGGCCTGTTGGCCACAGCCGGAGCTGGTGGCCGAATGCCAGGCGCTGGCGCAGCAAACCGGCGCGAAACTCACCCTGACCGAAGACATCGCCGAAGGGGTGCAAGACGCCGATTTCCTCTACACCGACGTGTGGGTGTCGATGGGCGAACCGAAAGAGACCTGGCAGGAGCGTATCGCGCTGCTGCGGCCGTATCAGGTCAACATGGCGATGCTGAAACTGACCGGCAACCCGAACGTGAAGTTCCTGCACTGCCTGCCGGCGTTCCACGACGATCAAACCACGCTCGGCAAGCAGATGGCGCAGCAGTACGATCTGCACGGCGGCATGGAAGTGACCGACGAGGTGTTCGAGTCGGCGCACAGCGTGGTGTTCGATCAGGCGGAAAACCGGCTGCATACCATCAAGGCGGTGCTGGTCGCCACGCTGAGCGCAACGCTCTGACACGCCTCTCCCTCCGCCCTGGCGCCCCCGGCCAGGGCGGCTAATATATTCCTGGAATATCAAATAGCGCATTGGCCTTTGCCCGCCGCGGACAAAGGTTCTACCGTGACAGGCCGACGGCGCCCGCGCCGTAAAAACCAACGATAACAAACCGTTCTCAGCGCCGCCTTGCGGCGCCTTCAGGGGATACACACCGATGAAAACCAAACTCTTGCCGCTGTTCCTGCTCGCCGCCCTGCCCGCCGCCGCGTTAGCCGCCACGCCGCCGAATACGCTGGTGGTGGTGCAATCGCTGGATGACATCGTCAGCCTCGATCCGGCGGAAGCCAACGAACTCTCCAGCATCCAGACGGTGCCCAGCCTGTACCAGCGCTTGGTACAGGCGGATCGCGACGATCCGGCCAAGGTGGCACCGGTGCTGGCAGAAAGCTGGCAGAGCGATGCGGCGGCCAAAACGCTGACGGTAAAACTACGGCCGCAGGCGGCGTTCGCCTCCGGCAACCCGCTGACCGCCGACGACGTGATCTTCTCCTACAGCCGCGCGGTGAAAATGAACAAGTCGCCGGCGTTCATCCTCAACGTGCTCGGCTGGCAGCCGGACAACATCGACGCGCAGCTGAAGAAGATCAACGACCATACCGTGCAGCTGCGCTGGACGGCGGACGTCAGCCCGGCGGTGGCGCTGAATATCCTCTCGACGCCGATCGCCTCGATCGTCGACAGCAAAGCGGCGCTGGCCAACGTTAAAGACGGCGACTTCGGCAACGCCTGGCTGAAAATGCACTCCGCCGGCAGCGGCCCGTTCAAGATGCGCGTCTATCAGCCGCATCAGGCGATCGTGCTGGACGCCAACCTCACGACGCCGGGCGACAAGCCGCAGCTGAAAAACATCATCATCAAGAACGTGCCGGATCCGGCCACCCGCCGCCTGCTGGTCCAGCAGGGCGACGCCGATATCGCCCGCGAACTGGGCGCCGACCAGACCGACACGCTGAAGAACCAGCCGGGGGTTAAGGTGCTGGAGATCCCGTCCGCCGAGCAAAACTACCTGGTATTCAACACCGGCAACGGCGCCAATCCGCTGCTGAACAACCCGGCCTTCTGGGAGGCAGCGCGCTATCTGGTGGATTATCAGGGCATCACCCAGGATCTGCTGAAGGGCCAATACTTCGTGCATCAGAGCTTCCTGCCGGTCGGGCTGCCGGGCGCGCTGGAGACCAACCCGTTCCGCTACGATCCGGCCAAGGCGAAAGCCATTCTGGCCAAGGCGGGCATCACCCACGCCGCCTTTACGCTGGACGTAGAGAACAAACCGCCGTTCATCACCATCGCGCAGGCGCTGCAGGGCAGCTTCGCCGCCGCCGGCGTGAAGGTCGAGCTGCTGCCGGCCGCGGGCAGCCAGGTTTACTCCCGCGTGCGCGCCAGGCAGCATCAGGCGGCAATCCGCCTGTGGATCCCGGATTATTTCGACGCCCACTCCAACGCCAGCGCCTTTGCCTACAACGACGGCAAGAGCAGCACGGTGGCCGGGCTGAACGGCTGGCAGATCCCGCAGTTGAATAAGCAGACGCTGGCGGCGCTGGCCGAAGCCGATCCGGCCAAGCGCCGCGCGCTGTACACCGCCATGCAGCAGGAGCTGCAGCGCAGTTCGCCGTACGTGTTTATCGATCAGGCCAAAACCGAAGTGGTGCTGCGCGACAACGTCAAAGGCTACCAGCAGGGGCTGAACGCCGACATGGTCTACTACGATCGCGTCAGCAAATAGCCCGCAGGCGGCCATCGCCGGCCAATCGATTGCGGGGCGGCAAAAAACGGCGTTTTAACGCTTGCAGTGGCGAAAAGCGCGAGTATAATGCGCCACAATTTGCCAGGAGAAAGCATGAAAAACGACGTTTGTTTTGTTAGCCGCAATCGACAAAACCGACTGCCTATCGGCGGCCAGCTGCCGTTGTTTCTCCTGTTGCTAAACCGATCGTTTCAAGCCCCTCATTGAGGGGCTTTTTTTTGCCTTAAAAAGTCCCGCGCCACGGGCACGCGTCGAGGAGGAGTGAAAAATGGCCAACCCGCTGTATCACAAACACATCATCTCTATTAACGATCTCAGCCGCGAGGATCTGGAGCTGGTGCTGCGCACCGCCGCCGGTCTGAAAGCCAACCCGCAGCCGGAGTTGTTGAAACACAAGGTGATCGCCAGCTGCTTCTTTGAAGCCTCGACCCGTACCCGCCTGTCGTTCGAAACCTCGATGCACCGCCTCGGCGCCTCGGTGGTCGGTTTCGCCGACGGCAGCAACACCTCGCTCGGCAAAAAAGGCGAAACCCTGGCCGACACCATCTCGGTGATCAGCACCTACGTGGACGCCATCGTGATGCGCCATCCGCAGGAAGGCGCGGCGCGCATGGCCTCGGAGTTCTCCGGCAACGTGCCGGTGCTCAACGCCGGCGACGGCGCCAACCAGCACCCGACCCAGACCCTGCTGGATCTGTTCACCATCCAGGAAACCCAGGGCCGCCTGAACAACCTCAGCATCGCCATGGTCGGCGACCTGAAATACGGCCGCACCGTGCACTCGCTCACCCAGGCGCTGGCCAAATTCGAAGGCAACCGTTTCTACTTCATCGCCCCGGACGCGCTGGCGATGCCGGCCTACATCCTGAAAATGCTGGAAGAGAAAGGCATCGAGTACAGCCTGCACGGCAGCATTGAAGAAGTGGTGCCGGAGCTGGATATTCTCTACATGACCCGGGTGCAGAAAGAGCGCCTCGATCCGTCCGAGTACGCCAACGTGAAGGCGCAGTTCGTGCTGCGCGCCGCGGATCTGGCCGGCGCGCGCGCCAACCTCAAGGTGCTGCACCCGCTGCCGCGCATCGACGAGATCGCCACCGACGTGGATAAAACGCCGCACGCTTACTACTTCCAGCAGGCGGGCAACGGCATCTTCGCCCGTCAGGCGCTGCTGGCGCTGGTGCTCAACGCAGATTTGGCTCTTTAAGGGGGAACCGCCATGACTCACGACAACAAACTGCAGGTCGAAGCGATCAAATGCGGCACGGTGATCGACCACATTCCGGCGCAGATCGGTTTCAAACTGCTGACGCTGTTCAAGCTGACCGCCACCGACCAGCGCATCACCATCGGCCTGAACCTGCCCTCCAACGAGCTGGGCCGCAAGGATCTGATCAAGATCGAGAACACCTTCCTGACCGAGCAGCAGGCCAACCAGCTGGCGATGTACGCGCCGAAGGCCACGGTAAACCGCATCGACAACTATGAAGTGGTGCGCAAGCTGACCCTCAGCCTGCCGGACCACATCGACGGCGTGCTGACCTGCCCGAACGGCAACTGCATCAGCCGCAGCGAGCCGGTGGCGTCGAGCTTCAGCGTCAAATCGCGCGACGGTGAAGTACACCTGAAGTGCCGCTACTGCGAAAAAGAGTTCGAGCATCAGGTGGTGCTGCAGGCGGACTAATCCCGGCATGGGCGCCGGGAGATGGCGCTGTTATTCTCCCGGTGACGCCCTATAATGGGTCCTCTGAAAATCACTCTACCCACGTTGCTACCCACCGAATTTTACGCTGCGGCCGACCGCGCGGCGGCGTGAAAGACAACGGGTTTATCAGGAGAAAACATGTCACGTAACATCAGCACTGAACTCGCCCCGGCAGCCATTGGTCCTTACGTGCAGGGCGTTGATCTGGGCAGCATGATCATCACTTCCGGCCAGATCCCGGTTGATCCGAAAACCGGCGCCGTCGCCGACGACGTCGCCGCTCAGGCGCGCCAGTCACTGGAAAACGTCAAAGCGATCGTCGAAGCCGCCGGCCTGATCGTTGCCGACATCGTGAAAACCACCGTGTTCGTGAAAGACCTGAACGACTTCGCCACCGTCAACGCCGCGTACGAAGCCTTCTTCACCGAGCACAGCGCGCCGTTCCCGGCCCGTTCCTGCGTGGAAGTGGCGCGTCTGCCGAAAGACGTGAAGATCGAAATCGAAGCCATCGCCGTGCGTCGTTAATCGACGGTCACGCGCATCACGGCCAGTGCAGACTGGCCGTTTTTACATTACTTGAATGCTGGGCGCCGACGGACACAACCCAGAGTTTCCGCTGCTGGAGAGGATGAAGCGTTAACCTGTTTTACCGCCTGTTTTAAAACGGCGATAACCTCTTCTCGCGAAGCCGTAATCGGTTTGCCGCGAGGCGTTATGCGGTCAATCTGTTCAGATGTATAGGTGTTCACTGCATCTACACCTTCCATGCCGAATTTATACACCTTCAGCTCATAAGAGGCAGGTTGTGTTACCTGACGTTTTGTTGACTTTATCACCATGCGAACCTCCTGTGACCCCACCGGCATTTCGTCATTATTGCGCAAATTTCATCCACCTTCAATTATGAGGCCGGCGGCAAAAAACCTTCCTGGAACCACAGGAAAAGCGCCTCAGCATCTCGATAAAGTATCTGTTTGAGCCCTCCGGTGAGGTCAACAAATTGATGATAATTTATATAATAATCAGCCAACTCCGTATTAATCGGCGATATTAAACGCAAACCTGCGCATGCCGTATCCACCATAAAGAGCACGGCGACATAGAGCGCAAAACGCAGCGTATTGCCATCAAGGCTCGAGTCTCTAATCCGAAAGTTTTGCAGCATCTCAATATTTAACATCGCCAGTTGCTCGCCAGCCGCCGGACAAAATCGGCAGATACAGGCGCCGGCCGGTCATCGATGCCCTGTATCTTAAAACTAAACGTAAAACCGTCAGGATCGTCCAACGCGGCGCCATTCAACGCCCAGGGAATACGGCGCTCTTCAGGTTGTTGGCGAGCCAACGCAACGCACCACTCAAAATCTTCAGCCTTCATCATTTGCACCCGGACTCCATACCCGGCCTCAGCAAAGAGGTCATTGGTTGCAGCCAGTGCGCGTTCTCCAATCAATCGGACATTAAAAACCTGCGGCATTATCAATCCTTTGAATGCGTAAACCGTATTGAATGAACAAATCGGGCTGGATTTTACAACCAGCCCGTCGTTTCTGCTCTTTCAACCACATCGCAATGTCGAGATATGGAATACGCCCCGCAGTTTATTCGCCACCTCTCCTTACGGAGCCGTTTGTAACCCCCGCAGCAACGCCTCCAGCGGGTACACCGCCGCAATCACCACTTCGTCGCGCGTCTGCGCCGCCGCATCCAGCCGGCGCTGCGCTTGTTCTGCCTCAGCTCGGCTCAGCGGTTTATCCTGCTGATAGCGCTCCAGCAGCGTTAACCCCAATGCGGCCAGGGCATCGACGTCCTGCGCCACCGGCGCCAGCTCCCGCAGCGTGCGGTTGCCCGCGATCGCCGTCTGCAGCGCCGCGCCGTTCGCCTGCCAGCGCTGCAACCGTTCGCGCAGCGCCTGCGCCGTCGCCTTATCGCGCTTATCCTTCAGCAGAGCCGCGACCTGCGCATGCATGGCGCGCACCGCCTCGCTCTCCGGCGGCAGCGCATCGGCAAAGCGGTTCAGCGGTTCAGCGGTTCGAACTGATGATAGTTGCCGGCCTGGAACTTCAGGTGCTGGCGGGTGTAATACTGCGCCGGTTCCACCGCCTCGGCCAGGATCTGCAGCGGCATGATCTGCACGCTGTTGCTCAGCCGGGTGAATTCGCGCGCCGTTTCCGCGTGCTGCTGCAGGCCGACCGACACCACCGACCAGGCGTCGATCGCCGCCAGCCGCCGGTACATGTTGCTTTCGTCGGTGACGTCCTGCGCCGACCACAGCCTCTCCGCCACCGCAAAGGCGCGCGGCCACAGCTTGAGATCGATCAGCGGCGCACGCACGTTTTCCGCCCACAGCGCCGCTTCCCCGCCGAGGATCTTGGCCTGCCCCTTCTCATCCGGCACCACCGGCATCTTGCCCGCCGGCGCCGCCGCCAGTTTCTCGCCCTGGGTGGGGTAACGCACGTTGCCGACCAGCGTATAGCCGCTGAGCTTGTCCTGTTGCAGCGTAAATACCGGCCGCGTGTCGCCCATCCAGGTATCGACGCGGAACGTCACCTGCTGCGGCGTGCGCCAGACGATATCGTGCACCGCGCGGCGCGACTTGCCGTTGAAATCGATAAAGCCGCGCCAGCCCTGCTTGCCCTCGATCAGCGTGAAGCTGCCCTCCACCGCGCTGCCCTTCAGGCGCGGCATGCTGAAACGCCAGCTTTGCGCCTGCTCGCCGGGTTGCACCGCCGTTTCGACCCCCAGCGGCTGCGGCAGAATTTCATTGCGGTAGTGATAGGCGATGCTTTGCGGCTGATCGAGATAGAAACCGGTGGAGAGAATGCCCTGATAGCCATCCTGCGCGCTGGCGCCCAGCGAGTCTTGCCCCTGCCAGGACTGAATGACGATCGAACGCGGCAGCGACGGATGATAGATCTCGTCCCAGCCGACCATCTGCCGCTGGTGCTTCTCGAGGACTTTTTCCAGCTTCTGGTTGAAGTAAGCCTGCAGCGCATGGGTATCCGCCAGCCCGTTCTGCTGCATAAACGCCTGAATCGACGGCGACGCCCGCCACTGGCTGGCGTCCACTTCGTCGCCGCCGATGTGCAGATAAGGATCGGGGAAGATCGCCGCCAGCTCGCCGACGATCGTATCGACAAACTGATAAACCTCGTCGCGGGTCGGATCGAGCGTCGGCTTATGCACGCCCCACTCGCGCTCCATGCGATACGGCCCCGGCGCGCTCATCAGCTCGGGATAGGCCACCGCGATGCTGGAGGCGTGCCCCGGCATGTCGATCTCCGGCACCACGCGAATGCCGCGCGCCGTGGCGTAAGCCACCACCTGCTGCATTTGCTCACGGGTGTAGAACTGGCCGTCGCTGGCCTGCTGCTGCAATTTGGGGTAATGCTCGGAGGCGAAGCGCCAGCCCTGATCGTCGGTCAGGTGCCAGTGGAATACGTTGAGCTTGGCCGCCGCCATGCCGTCAAGCTGGCGCAAAATGTCCGGCAGCGGCAGGAAATGGCGCGCCGAATCCAGCAGCACGCCGCGCCACGGAAAACGCGGCACGTCGCGAATATCCACCAATGGCAGGAAAGTGTTTTGCCCGTCGGTCTGCAGCAGTTGCAGCAGGGTTTCCATGCCGCGCAGCGCGCCGAAGCGGGTGTTGGCGGTCAGCGTGGCGCCCTGCGGCGTGACCAGCAGCCAGTAACTCTCATCGCTGCCCGGCAGCGGCTGCGCCGCCACCCGATCCTTGATCACCACCTTGATCGCCGCGCCGTTTGCTTCTTCCCTCGGCGCCAGCGTCCAGCCGGTCTGCAACTCGATGCGCTGGCGCCAGCGCGGCAGCGCGTCACCCAAATCATCGCCCTGGAGGCTTAACGACAGCCGGTGATCCAAAATCAGTTTGCCCGCCGGTTGCGTCACTTCCACCTGCTGCGGCCAGGGCATCAGCGGCAAATCACCCGCCGGCTGCGCCAGCGCGCCGCAAGAAAACCATAACGATGAAGCCAGTAGCGTATAACGGAAAGGTCTGTGCATCGGAAATTCCTCAGAGGAAAAAAACAAAATATCCCCAATGAATTTCAAACCACCGCTAGGCGGCAAGCGCCCGCATCCCCAGGCGCTTAGGTCTGCTAAGTAACTGGGGGGCGGGCGTACAGCCAACAACGCGGTGGCTTGAAAGGCGCAGGGGAAAACAGCCAACGCTGTAGATAAAGACTCAGCACAGAACAGATGTCCAACCGTTGCGGTGAAAAAGCGGACGGGATCACAGTTGCCCCCTCCCGGCCGGAGGGGGCGAACGGGTTATTGCCAGCCGTAGCGGCGCACGAACCAGCCTTTCACGCACTGGGTCAGCACCATGTAACCGGCGAGGATCAGCACCAGCCACGGGAAGTAACCGAGCGGCAGCACCTGCAGCTGCAGGAAGCCAGCCAGCGGCGAGAACACCAGGCCGATGCCGGTGGCGATCACCGCCAGCGTCATGATGCACAGCGGCCAGGACGGGCGGCTCTGGATAAACGGAATTTTGCGCGTGCGGATCATGTGCACGATCAGCGTTTGCGACAGCAGCCCTTCCACGAACCAGCCGGACTGGAACAGCGTCTGCATTTCCGGCGTGTTGGCCTTGAATACCCACCACATCAGGCTGAAGGTCAGCACGTCGAAGATCGAACTGATCGGCCCAAAGAACACCATAAACCGCCCCAGATCGGCGGAGTTCCAGCGCTGCGGCTGGGTTATCTGATCGTCGTCGACGTTATCGAACGGGATGGCGATCTGCGAGATGTCGTACATCAGGTTCTGAATCAACAGGTGCAGCGGCAACATCGGCAGAAACGGCAGGAAGGCGCTGGCGATCAGCACGCTGAACACGTTGCCGAAGTTGGAGCTGGCGGTCATCTTGATGTATTTCAGCATGTTGGCGAAGGTGCGGCGCCCTTCGATCACCCCCTGCTCCAGCACCATCAGGCTTTTTTCCAGCAGGATGATGTCCGCCGCTTCCTTGGCGATGTCCACCGCCGAATCGACGGAGATGCCGATATCGGCCGCGCGCAGCGCCGGCGCGTCATTGATGCCGTCGCCCATAAAGCCCACCACGTGCCCCTGGCGGCGCAGCAGTTTGACGATCCGCTCCTTGTGCAGCGGCGTCAGCTTGGCGAACACCGTGGTGCGCGCCGCCGCCTGCGCCAGCTGCTCGTCGTCCATTTGCTCGATCTCGCTGCCGCGCAGCAGATGATCGGCCTCCAGCCCGACGTCACGGCACACTTTGGCGGCCACCAGTTCGTTGTCGCCGGTGAGGATCTTCACCGTGACGCCGTTCTGTTTCAGCGCCGCCAGCGCCGGCGCGGTGCTTTCCTTCGGCGGATCGAGGAAGGCGACGTAGCCTTCGAGGATCAGATCCGACTCGTCCGCCACGCCGTATTCATGGGTTTGCGCCGGCAGGATCTTGTTGGCCACCGCCACCACCCGCAGCCCCTGCTGGTTGAGATCGTCGGTGATGCGACGGATCCTCGCCAGCAGCGCCTCGCTCAGCGGGATCACCTCGTCTTCGTGGCGCACGTGGCTGCAAATCGCCAGCATCTCTTCCAGCGCGCCCTTGCACACCAGCTCGTGATACTCGTTGTCTTTGGCCACCACCACCGACATGCGGCGGCGCACGAAGTCGAACGGGATCTCATCCACCTTGCGGTAGTTTTGCAGCGCCTGCGGCTGCTGATTTTGCTCCGCGCAGCTCAGCACCGCCACGTCGAGCAGGTTTTTCAGCCCGGTCTGGTAGAAGCTGTTCAGCCAGGCGTAGCGCAGCACCCGCTCGCTGCTGGCGCCGAACACGTCGGTATGGCGCTCCAGCACGATCTTGTCCTGGGTCAGAGTGCCGGTCTTGTCGGTGCACAGAATGTCCATCGCGCCGAAGTTCTGGATGGCGTCCAGCCGTTTGACGATCACCTTCTGGCGCGACAGCTTCACCGCCCCTTTGGCCAGCGTCGAGGTGACGATCATCGGCAGCATCTCCGGCGTCAGCCCGACCGCCACCGACAGCGCGAACAGCGCCGCCTCCCACCAGTCGCCCTTGGTGTAGCCGTTGATCAGCAGCACGATCGGCGTCATCACCAGCATAAAACGGATCAGCAGCCAGCTGACCTTGCTGATGCCGCTCTGGAAGGCGTTCGGCTGCTCATCCTGGCTGGTGACGCGCTGCGCCAGCTGGCCGAAATAGGTGCCGCCGCCGGTGCCGATCACCATCGCCAGCGCGGTGCCGCTGACCACGTTGGTGCCCATGAAGCACAGGTTCTGGCAGTCGAGCGGATCGGCCGCCGGCAACTGCGGCGCGGCGGATTTTTCCACCGGCAGCGATTCGCCGGTCAGCGCCGCCTGGCTGATGAACAGATCCTTGGCCGACAGCACGCGCAGATCCGCCGGGATCATGTCGCCGGCCGCCAGCTTGATGATGTCGCCCGGCACCAGCTGCGCGATCGGCAGCTCCACGTGCTCACTCTTGCCGGTGAGCGCATCGCTGCGGATCACCGTGGCGGTGTTGCTCACCATGGCCTTCAGCGCGTCGGCCGCCCGGTTGGATCGCGCCTCCTGGATGAAGTTCAGCAGCGTGGAGATCAGCACCATCAGCGCGATCACCAAGGCGCCGGTCAGATCCTCGGTGGCGTAAGAGATCATGCCGAGCGCGGTCAGCAGCAGGTTGAACGGGTTGCGGTAGCAGTGCCAGAGGTGTTGCCACCAGGCCTCTTTCTGCTGATCGTCGATGACGTTCTCACCGCAGCGCTGGCGCACCTGTTCCGCCTCATGGGCGGTGATGCCTTCCGGGTGGCTGTGAAAACGCTCAAAGAGCTGCATCGTTTCTGCGGCGGCGCATTCCAGCCGCTGCTGCGCCAGGCCGGCCGGCATGTCGCGCGCAGCGCCGCCGACGCTGTCCAGCAGGCTGTCACGGCGCACCAAACGGCGCGGGAGGCCGCGGGCGAACAGGCCCAGCAGCTGACGGGGGAGTTTTTTCAGTTTCATGGGTCGCACCTCGTCGCCCGGTGCCTCACGGCAGCGGGTAAACGGGGATCGTCATCGGCCGGGCGGATGGCGGGTGCGCCAAAAAGCCTCTGCCAACGCAGATCCTTATTCTTTTTTTCAGCAGCAGGAGCGAACGACGAAGCGCGCGCTACCGGTTACCGTGATGTACTTCACCGGTAAAACAGCAGCGCCAGGCGGAGAGGTTTTACCGGAGAACCGAGTGAGTGTCTAAAGCAGTCGGGTCGGGGTCCATATGGGGAATAACCTCCGGTAAAGGGAAAAACAGAGCGGCAGGAGCGGCCGTTCATCGCAATGTCACAATCCCGTTTTGCATCAAGATCCGCGTCGGAAAATGAGCTATGCTGACGGGCATTGTTTTACAGGCCTTTATGTTACGCCTGTCCACCTCAACGAAAAGTAAACCATGCAAAACCGGCTGACCATCAAGGACATCGCGCGCCTGAGCGGCGTAGGCAAATCCACCGTCTCACGCGTGCTGAATAATGAAGGCAGCGTGAGCCCGCAAACCCGTGAACGGGTGGAAGCGGTGATCCGTCAGCAAGGGTTTACGCCCTCCAAGTCGGCGCGCGCCATGCGCGGCCAAAGCGACAAAGTGGTGGGCATCATCGTTTCCCGTCTCGACTCGCCGTCGGAAAACCAGGCGGTGCGCACCATGCTGCCGCTGCTGTATCAGCAAGGCTTCGATCCGATCGTGATGGAGAGCCAGTTCGAAACCCGCCTGGTGCAGGAGCATCTGCACGTACTGCATCAGCGCAACGTCGACGGCGTGATCCTGTTCGGCTTCACCGGCCTGACCGCGGCGATGCTCAAGCCGTGGCAGGAAAAAATGGTGGTGATGGTGCGCGAATACGACGGCTTCTCGTCCGTCTGCTACGACGACGCCGGCGCGGTGAACCTGCTGATGGACCGTCTATACCGGCAAGGGCATCGGCATATCGGCTATCTGGGGGTGCAGCTCAGCGACGCCACCACCGGCCAGCGCCGCTATCAGGCCTATCTCGACGCCTGTGAACGCCTCACGCTCACGCCGCGCGCCACGCTGGGCGAACTGAGCTACCAGAGCGGTTTCCAGCACGCCGCCGAAGTGATTGACGCGCACACCAGCGCGCTGATTTGCGCCTCCGACAGCATCGCCCTGGGGGCGATCAAATACCTGCAACAACAGCCGACGCGCGCCATCCAGGTATGCGCCATCGGCAACACCCCGCTGCTCAGCTTCCTGTTCCCCGACACCCTGTCGGTGGAGTTCGGCTACGGCAGCGCCGGCCTGCTGGCGGCGCAGCAGTTGCTGGCGCAGCTCAGCGGCGAGCAGGGGATCCGCCGCCTGGTGGTGCCCAGCAAACTTTCCTGATCGGAAGTTGACCATTTTTCGTCATTTTGTGATCCTCGCCCCAAACCGGGAACGTTCCCATTTCATTCAAAATGCCGAGTGGCTAAGCTTTGATCATTACTCAGTCAACACCTCTGCAGGTATCCCATAATGAGCAAAGTAAAACAGCAGGATATTGATCGCCTGATTGTTTTGGTCGGCGGCCGCGAGAACATCGCCACCGTCAGCCATTGCATTACCCGGCTGCGTTTCGTCCTCAACGATCCCAATAAGGCGAAACCGAAAGAGATCGAAGAGCTGCCTATGGTCAAAGGGTGCTTCACCAACGCCGGGCAGTTCCAGGTGGTGATCGGCACCGACGTCGGCGACTACTATCAGGCGCTGATCGCCAGCACCGGCGTCAACGAGGCCGACAAGGAGCAGGCCAAGGTGGCCGCGCGCCAGAACATGACCTGGACCGAGCGCACCATCTCCCACTTCGCCGAGATCTTCTTCCCGCTGCTGCCGGCGCTGATCAGCGGCGGTCTGATCCTCGGCTTCCGCAACGTGATCGGCGACATCCCGATGTCCGGCGGCCAAACGCTGGCGCAGATGCACCCGGCGTGGAAAACCGTTTACGACTTCCTGTGGCTGCTCGGTGAAGCGATCTTCATGTTCCTGCCGGTGGCCATCTGCTGGTCGACGGTGAAAAAGATGGGCGGCACCCCGGTGCTCGGCATCGTGCTGGGCGTCACCCTGGTGTCGCCACAGCTGATGAACTCCTACCTGCTCGGCCAGCAAACGCCGGAAGTGTGGAACTTCGGCTGGTTCGTGATCCAGAAAGTGGGCTATCAGGCGCAGGTGATCCCGTCGATCCTGGCGGGCATGGCGCTGGGCTGGATCGAAACCCGGCTGAAAAAGATCGTTCCCGACTATCTCTATCTGGTGGTGGTGCCGGTGGTCTCGCTGCTGCTGGCGGTGTTCCTGGCGCACGCGCTGATCGGGCCGTTCGGCCGCATGATCGGCGACGGCGTCGCCTGGGCGGTGAAATCGGTGATGACCGGCAGCTTCGCGCCGGTGGGCGCCGCGCTGTTCGGCTTCCTGTACGCGCCGCTGGTGATCACCGGCGTGCACCAGACCACGCTGGCTATCGACATGCAGATGATCCAGAGCATGGGCGGCACCCCGGTGTGGCCGCTGATTGCGCTGTCCAACATCGCGCAGGCCTCGGCGGTGCTCGGCATCATCATCATCAGCCGCAAGGCCAACGAGCGTGAAATCTCGGTGCCGGCGGCGATCTCCGCCTACCTCGGCGTGACCGAACCGGCGATGTACGGCATCAACCTCAAATACCGCTTCCCAATGCTGTGCGCGATGATCGGCTCCGCCTTCGCCGGCCTTATCTGCGGGCTGGACGGCGTGATGGCCAACGGCATCGGCGTCGGCGGCCTGCCGGGCATCCTGTCTATCAAGCCGCAGTTCTGGCTGATTTACTCGCTGGCGATTCTGGTGGCGATCGTCATCCCGCTGGTGCTGACCATCATGGTCTACAAACGCAAGGCCGCCCGCGGCGAGCTGCCGGTTTAATTGACGCAAGATGAATGTAGGGGCCTGCTTGCGCAGGCCCGTGGTCACGATTCAAAGGTATTGATCTATGAGCAACCCAACCCCCTGGTGGCAGAACGGCGTCATCTACCAAATTTATCCGAAGAGTTTTCAGGACAGCACCGGCAACGGCTACGGCGATTTGGCCGGGGTAACCCGGCGGCTGGACTATCTGCAGGAACTGGGCGTGGACGCGATCTGGCTGACGCCGGTCTACGTATCGCCGCAGGTGGACAACGGCTATGACGTGGCGGACTACTGCGCCATCGATCCGGCTTACGGCACGATGGCGGACTTCGAGCAGTTGGTCGCCGCCGCCCACCAGCGCGGCATCCGCATCGTGATGGACATGGTGTTCAACCACACCTCGACCGAGCACCCGTGGTTCAAGGCCGCGCAGGATCGCCACAGCCCGTATCGTCAGTTCTACGTCTGGCGCGACGGCGAGGGTGAAACGCCGCCGAACAACTGGCGCTCCAAGTTCGGCGGCAACGCCTGGCAGTGGCACGCCGACAGCGGCCAGTACTACCTGCACCTGTTCGCCGCCGAGCAGGCGGATCTCAACTGGGAGCACCCGCCGGTGCGCGAAGAGCTGAAGAAAGTGTGTCAGTTCTGGGCGGACAAAGGCGTCGACGGGCTGCGTCTCGACGTGATCAACCTGGTGTCCAAACAGCAGGACTTCCCGTCCGACAGCCAGGGCGACGGCCGCCGCTTCTACACCGACGGCCCGCGCATCCACGAGTTCCTGCAGGAGATGAGCCGCGACGTGTTTCAGCCGCGCGGCCTGATGACGGTGGGCGAGATGTCCTCCACCACGCTTGAGCATTGCCAGCGCTACGCGGCGCAGAGCGGCGAAGAGCTGTCGATGACCTTCAACTTCCATCACCTGAAGGTGGACTACGCCGGCGGCGAAAAATGGACGCGGGCGGCGCCGGATTACGTGGAACTGAAGCAGATCTTCCGCCACTGGCAGCAAGGGATGCATAACCGCGCCTGGAACGCGCTGTTCTGGTGCAACCACGATCAGCCGCGCATCGTGTCGCGCTTCGGCGATGAAGGCGCACTGCGGGTGCCCGCCGCCAAAATGCTGGCGATGGTGCTGCACGGCATGCAGGGCACGCCTTATATCTATCAGGGCGAAGAACTCGGCATGACCAACCCCGGCTTCTGCGCCATCGAGCAGTATCGCGACGTGGAAAGCCTGAACATGTACGCCGAACTGCGCGCCCAGGGCCGCAGCGACGCCGAGCTGCTGGCGATCCTGGCCGACAAATCGCGCGACAACGGCCGCACGCCGATGCAGTGGAGCGCCGCGCCGCACGCCGGTTTCACCACCGGCACGCCGTGGATCGGCTGCGCCGAGAGCTACCCGCAGATCAACGCCGACGCGGCGCTGGCCGATCTCGACTCGGTGTTTTACGCCTATCGCCAGCTGATCACCCTGCGCAAGCAGTATCCGCTGCTGACCCACGGCGACTATCAGGATCTGGCGCCGGAACACCCGGCGCTGTGGTGCTATCAGCGCAGCTGGAACGGCCAGCGCCTGCTGGTGGCGGCCAACCTGAGCCGCGAACCGCTGGCCTGGGCGGCGGAAGGCGTGGAAGCCTCCGCGCAATGGCGCCCGCTGATGAGCAACTACGCCGATTCGGCGGACCAGCCGCAGGCGCTGACGCTGCGGCCGTTCGAAGCGGTGTGGTGGCTGCTCGAAGACTGACCCCGCAGGGCGCGGCGAACGCTGCGCCCTACCATTTCCCCAGCAGCGCCGCCACGCCGGCGGCCTCTTGCGCCAACTGCTCATCGCTCATGTCGCTCACGCCCTGCACCAGATGCGGCGGCAGATAATCCATGCCGGTCAGGTTGGCCATGGCGTGGAACGGCAGCAGCAGATCCTGCACCGGATAACGGTTATACCCTTGCGCCGTATAAGCCTGCGCGTTACCGCCGGTGCTCACCACCAGCTGCAGCGGCTTGCCGTGCAGTTGGGTGCCTTCGCTGCCGTAGGCAAAACCGTAGGTTAATACCGCATCCTGCCATTCGCTGAGGATCGCCGGCGAGCTGTACCAGTAAAACGGGAACAGCATCACTACCGCATCATGGCTCTGCAGCAGCGCCTGTTCGCGCGCCACGTCGATGCGGTAATCCGGATACGCGCGGATCAGTTCGTGAACGGTCACGTTGGGCAGCGGGCGTACGGCCTCGATCAGCGCCTTATTAATGCGCGACTCGTCGGGGGTGCGGTGGGCGGTTAACACTAAAATGCGCGACATACATGATTCCTCGGTCATAAGAAGATGAGGCATTTTTCCATTTCCGCCGCGGCGGGTGTAGGCTGTTAGAGGTCACTTCAATTTCAACTGAAAGTATCAACCACTATGTCGCTGCCCTTTGACGTACACCGCCTGTTGCCGGCCTTCCTCGCCGCCGCGCAGGCGCAAAATTTCTCCGCCGCCGCTCGCCAGCTGGGCGTGACGCCGGCGGCGGTCAGCAAAAACATCCGCGCGCTGGAAGAGAAGCTGGCGCTGCGGCTGTTTCAGCGCAACACCCACAACGTGCTGCTGACCGACGAGGGCAAAGCGCTGCTGGCGCAGGTAGCGCCGCTGTGGCAGGCATTGGCGGCGACGCTGGAAAGCGCCGGCGGCGAACGGCAGGCGCCTGCCGGGGTGGTGCGCGTCACGATGATCCCCGGCTTCGGCCGCCGGATGCTGATGCCGTTGATCCCGCAATTTTTGGCGCGCTATCCGCAGATCGATCTCGATCTGTCGCTGGACGCCCGGGTGGTGAATCTGGTGGGCGAAGGTTTCGACGTCGGCATCGGCAGCCGGGTCGATCCCGACAGCCGGCTGGTGGCCCGCCCGCTCTACCCGATGCACATGGTGCTGGCGGCGTCGCCCGACTATCTGGCGCGGCGCGGTGAACCGCAAACGCCGCACGATCTGCTGCGGCACGACTGCCTGCTGCACCGCAACCCGGCCAACGGCCGCCACGTCAAATGGCAGCTGCGCCATCAGGGCGAAACGCTGGCGCTGGATCTGAACGGCCGGCTGGTGGTCAGCCGCCCGGAGATGTTGCTGGATGCGGCGCTGGCCGGGCTGGGCATCGTTAACCTGGCGCGCTGGTACGTCGAGAAACACTTCGAGCAGGGCACGCTACGGCCGGTGCTGGCGGAATGCTGGCCGCGCCCGGTGCAGCTGTGGCTCTATTACGCTTCGGCGGATCTGCCGCCGCGGGTGCGCGTCTGGGTGGATTTTCTGCTGGAACATTTTCGCGATCGGCCGGCGGGCGATTGACGACTGTTCAGCTTGCGCACGCTCTTCCGTTTTCCTTGTTCTACATCAAAAGAATCGCGCCGATATCTATATATAGTGCATTAAGAATTGCGAACACCTATATATAGTAGTTATCCACAAAATCATCCACACGCCGCCACAGCCCTTGCGCGCTGCGGCTTTGCCCTGTGGATAAGCGAAATTTGACGGTTGCTCGCCACGCCAGGCGGGTATGAACGCTCCCTCGGGGAACAAGGAGTACAACGTGAAACCAGTAGTGATTAAGCGGGACGGTTGCCAGGTACCTTTTGACGAAGCGCGCATTGCGCAGGCCATCGAGCGCGCCGCGCTGGCGGTGGGCGTGGTCGACGCCGACTACTGCGCCACCGTCGCCCGCGTGGTCGCTCAGCGCATGGAGCAGCAGCCGCGCGTCGATATCCACGAGATCCAGCAGGCGGTGGAAAACCAGCTGATGGCCGGCGAGTACAAACAGCTGGCGCGCGCCTATATCGAATACCGCCACGATCGCGACGTGGCGCGCGAGCTGCGCGGCCGCCTGAATCAGGAAATTCGCGGCCTGGTCGAGCAAAGCAACCGCGCGCTGCTGAACGAAAACGCCAACAAGGACAGCAAGGTGATCCCCACCCAGCGCGACCTGCTGGCGGGCATCGTCGCCAAACACTACGCCAAGCAGCACATCCTGCCGCGCGACGTGGTGCTGGCCCATGAACGCGGCGAAATTCACTACCACGATCTCGACTACTCGCCGTTCTTCCCGATGTTCAACTGCATGCTGATCGATCTGAAAGGCATGCTGACCAACGGCTTCAAGATGGGCAACGCCGAGATTGAGCCGCCGAAGTCGATCTCCACCGCCACCGCCGTGACCGCGCAGATCATCGCCCAGGTCGCCAGCCATATCTATGGCGGCACCACCATCAACCGCATCGATGAAATTCTGGCGCCGTTCGTCGACGAGAGCTTCCGCAAACACCTGCAGGTGGCGGAAGAATGGCAGATCCCGGATGCCAAAGGCTATGCCATGGCGCGCACCGAGAAAGAGTGTTACGACGCCTTCCAGTCGCTGGAGTACGAGGTCAACACCCTGCACACCGCCAACGGCCAGACGCCGTTCGTCACCTTCGGCTTCGGCCTCGGCACCAGCTGGGAGTCGCGCCTGATCCAGCTCTCGATATTGAAAAACCGCATCGCCGGGCTGGGCAAAAACCGCAAGACCGCCGTGTTCCCCAAACTGGTGTTCGCCATCCGCGACGGCCTCAACCACCAGTACGGCGATCCGAACTACGACATTAAGCAGCTGGCGCTGGAGTGCGCCAGCAAGCGCATGTACCCGGACATCCTCAACTACGATCAGGTGGTGAAAGTCACCGGCTCGTTCAAAACGCCGATGGGCTGCCGCAGCTTCCTCGGCACCTACGAGCAGGACGGCGAGCTGGTGCACGACGGCCGCAACAACATCGGCGTCATCAGCCTCAACCTGCCGCGCATCGCGCTGGAGGCGATGGGCGATGAGTCGCGCTTCTGGGCGCTGCTGGAACAGCGCCTGCAGCTGGCGAAAAAGGCCCTGATGACGCGCATCGCCCGGCTGGAAGGCATCAAGGCGCGGGTGGCGCCAATCTTGTACATGGAAGGCGCCTGCGGCGTGCGGCTCAAGGCCGACGATAACATTGCGGATATCTTCAAGAATGGCCGCGCCTCGATTTCGCTGGGCTACATCGGCCTGCACGAGACCATCAACGCGCTGTTCGGCGGCAAAAACCACGTGTATGACGACGAGGCGCTGCGCGCCAAAGCGGTGGCGATCGTCGCGCGGCTGCGCGCCGCCGTCGACGCCTGGAAAGACGAGACCGGCTACGGCTTCAGCCTCTACAGCACGCCGAGCGAAAACCTGTGCGATCGCTTCTGCCGGCTGGACACCGGCGATTTCGGCGTGGTGCCGGGCGTCACCGACAAGGGCTATTACACCAACAGCTTCCACCTCGACGTGGAGAAGAAGGTCAATCCGTACGACAAGCTGGACTTCGAAGCACCCTACCCGCCGTTGGCCAGCGGCGGCTTCATCTGCTACGGCGAATACCCGAACCTGCAGCACAACCTGAAGGCGCTGGAAGACGTGTGGGACTACAGCTACACCCGGGTGCCTTACTACGGCACCAACACGCCGATCGACGAGTGCTACGAATGCGGCTTCACCGGTGAATTTTCCTGCACCAGCAAAGGCTTCACCTGCCCGAAATGCGGCAACCACGACTCGGCCAAGGTCTCGGTCACCCGCCGGGTGTGCGGCTATCTCGGCAGCCCCGATGCCCGGCCGTTCAACGCCGGCAAGCAGGAAGAAGTGAAACGCCGGGTGAAGCACCTCGGCAACGGGCAGCTCGGCTGAGAAACGCCGTGCAACCTAGGCAAAAGCCTGTTCATCAGGCGTGATTGTCGCAGCCGGTTTGCCTTCGGCCAGCGCGCACCAACCGCAGCGTACACGCAGTACGTGAGGATTGGGAGCCCTGCCGGAGGCAAAATGGCCAGTAAAATAGCCTGATGGGCAGGCCTCACATGAATTATCACCAGTATTACCCGATCGACGTCGTCAACGGCCCCGGCACCCGCTGCACGCTGTTTGTCGCCGGCTGCGTGCACCAGTGCCCCGGCTGCTACAACAAAAGCACCTGGCGGCTCAACTCCGGCCAGCCGTTTACCCCGGCGCTGGAAGACCGCATCATCACCGATCTGAACGATACGCGCGTGCCGCGCCAGGGGCTGTCGCTCTCCGGCGGCGATCCGCTGCACCCGGCCAACGTGCCGAGCATCTTGCAACTGGTGAAACGGGTGCGCGCCGAATCCCCCGGCAAGGATATCTGGCTGTGGACCGGCTACCGACTGGCGGAACTGGACGCACAGCAAATGCAGATAGTGGACAGAATCAACGTGCTGATCGACGGCAAGTTCGTGCAGGATTTGAAAGACCCGGCGCTGATCTGGCGCGGCAGCAGCAACCAGGTGGTGCATAGGTTGCGTTGAGCTGATAGCTCGTGTCTCGACGTGCGTTAATACAAAGTCGGCATGATACGGCTACGGCACAGAGCTAAATCTGATAGGCGGCTTTGTGCCAGAAGCGGACGTTGCTGCTACTGAAGAAAGTTAACACTTTGATGTAGTTATATGGCCATTAAATTCATTTAAGACTTACGGATTTAATTATTAACAGAACTGCACACTTCTATCTTTTTTTATTTTTAGTTTATGAAATACCAAAGTATAACTTGATGAAAATATATAAACACCACTATTATAAAATATCAATTCAGTATGAAGCGCTGGGATATTAACATAGTCGTAGACACTCCTTCGGTATACGGTATATATATAGTTTTGTTGTTTATTTTGTGAGCATTCATTATATTATCTCTAGAGCGAAAGAAAACCTCAGGGTGATACTTGTTGATATATACACCAGATTGTTCTATTTTTTCGAACGCATAATCACAATAAACGCTAACGCTCTTTAGACGAGTTGAAATATCGTCAATGGGTCTAGTGTCACCTTTTAATATTTTAGCTCTGTAATTCGAGTCGACACCGACAATTAGAAAGTCACATAATTCCTTACAAGCTAGCAAATAGTTTTTGTGACCTTGATGAAAAAGATCAAAAATTCCAGATGTATATCCAATTATCATATGCTACCTAAACGTTTTTATTGCTGATTTTTTTAAGAATAAACAATCTAATTCGCGATAAACACCTAAATAAATATTCATACTTAAAGTAGATGGGGCATTCATTAACTCGCAATCTAATACTGACTTTATTGATTCTAACTGATCATTAATTAAATAGGTAGGGTCTTGCTGAGCACTCCCTATACCAAAAATAGGAATAAAAATACTTTCGAAAGAGTTATTGATGCATTTCCCTATTGAATAGGAAATTATTTTCCTTATAGCGGAACTATCGCAACTTATTGTATTGTCATTATTTTTTTTGATTGCGACCGCGTGAATAACACACTTCACCCCATGATTCTGTAATTTAAAAGGTTGCGAAGGAATGCATGTCCCTAGATTAAAATCGTTATACTTATTATGCTTACTTTTAAAAATATAAATATTTTCATACAGTGGGTCAGATATAACATTTCCAACATCATCCTTAGATGACGCCATATTTCTTACCCTGCCAGATATTGATGTGCTTGAAAAACTCGCTAATTCTAAATCACTATTCTCAGATGTCACAATTACTTGAATATTACTTATGTCTTCTATAGAACCAAAGAATGAGAATATATTTACATTCTTATAATTTATGATTTTATCTAAACTCAACTCATTAACTATCTTGTTTTTTGGAGATGTGGGGGTTTTCATGAAAATAAAAAACAAAAATATTAAAATTACAAGTTCTATTAATGCCAGTATGAGTGTTATTGAAGCGCCTTTCCCTTTTAGAGACACTAACAAGGCACTAATATAATCAGGCAATAACGGCATAATCTTGCCAATAAAATCTGGGAATGGAACGTAATCTATAAAAAAATACAGAACTGTAAATAAAAAAATGGTGGCTACATACTGAATGCAACGGCTAGATAAATTCTTATCTTGGGTTATTTTTTTCTTATAGTATAAAAAAGAATAATAAATATATTTAGGCTTAATTTTATATAGTATAATACACAGCACAATGATTGATGTAGCAGAGACAATACAATAGGTGAGCATAAGTTGTTAACTTTAAAGGAATTTATTTGTTATCATGGTACCACGCCGAGTGCTATGCTGTCTATAATAAATGATGGGTTTAAATTGAGTCAATCAAATGAGGATTGGTTAGGACACGGTGTATATTTTTTTACAGATGGTATATCAGACCCTCTTAAAAACGCAATTGAATGGTCTAAAAACAGACACGGTGGCACCTGCGTAATAAAATCTAAGATTAAAGTAGATGATTCAGAAATTTTAGACTTGAGAACTAACAATGGATTGAATATATATAACTTACACAGAGATAGCATCATTGACAATTACTATAATGAATTAGCCAAGAGACGTGACATCAATATAAAAAAAAGAAAAGATGCAAGAGTAGATGATTGTATAATTATGGGCCTTTTGCAGCAAAGTTTAAAGCATAAAGTAATTATCCATAATGTTTATATAAAGAATCAACACCAAAGAAAACTTGCACTGGAATCAAGCTATCCAAATAGTACTGTTTTATGTGTAAATGAACCTTCCTGTATAGAGATTATTGATTTTTTAAATATTTAATTTGAAGATTGACACATTCTACTTCTGTATAAATAATTCTGACTGAATAGAGTACCAAATTTTCTAGTATGCCAATTTAGTAGATTATGAATCTGTTACTAGTCAATCTGTCCGCTTTTCGCTCATAAGGGACAACCATACTCAAATCTCCCACATTGCAGGAGATTTGAGTATGAACAAGTCACCGTGAAACAAAGACCGTATCATAGGCCAAAAAAGACCACTTCAGATATCTCATATCTGGGGTATCCGAATCCGACTTGAACTGGAAGGTAAAACGCGCGATTTAGCTCTGTTCAATATGGCCCTGGACAGTAAACTTCGGGGCTGTCATCTGGTTAAGCTAAAAGTTTCTGATGTTGCATATGGTAGCTCTGTTTCAAGCAGAGCAACGGTGTTGCAACAGAAAACCGGTAGCCCTGTGCAATTTGAGATAACCAAAGGGACAAGAGAAGCTGTTGCTGCATTGATAAAGCTTAGCAATTTGTACAGTAAAGACTTCTTGTTTCGGTCTCGGGTCGGAACTAACCAGCACATTTCAACCCGGCAATACAACCGAATCTTTCATGGGTGGGTAGATAAGCTTGGTCACGAGGATTCGCTTTACAGCACACATTCCATGAGAAGAACAAAACCTTACCTGATCTACAAGAAAACCAAGAATCTCCGGGTGATCCAACTTCTGTTGGGTCATAAGAAACTGGAAAGCACAGTCCGTTATCTGGGCATTGAAGTCGATGATGCGTTAGAGATCTCTGAATCGATTGAAGTCTAAGGTTGCCAGGGCTGCAACAGCAGTCCTGTGCCAGAAGTGGGAGCCAGGCATATTTTCTAAAAAATTACAATATATTATTTAAAAAATCCTTTTGCATATCAACTCCTGATGCAACTTATATTTTTTGTAATAGTTTGATATGGTTATTGCATGTGCCTAATCTAAACATCCCTGGTAGCCAAAGTGATTTTAAATGACATACTTAAAATATCTGAATCAATTACATCTCCGTTCCACTACATATTCAAGAGGAAACTCTCTCATTATTTATATCAAAAAAATATTATTGGGATTCTAACCAGTGTTAATGATAAAAAGCTACGAGAACGTTATAGACCGCTCGATTTGATTGATACCAGAGAGTTTAGAGGGATAATAAATTCACTTTTCCAACCTGGTGACTATCACTTTTCTACAATGGATATCGCTGTTGCAATTAATATTGCAATAGCGCATTATTGCGACAATGAATTTAACAAACATAGCCATGAAATTATTGATTTCTCATATCACTTATCACGTGAAATAAAAGAGTCAATAATTAAGAGCAAAGTAATGCGAGATGGTCTAATTGATTATGGGAAAAACATTAGTCTAATTGATGTAAATTCAGAGCGGACAGCAATTGAAGATCTATTCAAAAACAAGAAGGATTTATTTAAGCATTACTTCTCAACATTTAACAACACTAACTTTAATCATAGCATTAGAATCTGGCATCAAAGTAATGATAATTCTTGGGTCGGTTGGGCCGAAAAAAACTCTATAAGCATAAACATTAACCCATACAAAATTCGTGAGGGTTTCTTTTTAGTCGGTTTCGATTATTTTGATATTACAAACAATGAAAGTTTGCATGTTGCCAGCAACAAAGATGGATATGAATACTTTAATAAACACTTGAAAAATAGTTCATATGTATGGATGCGGTAGGAAAGATAAAAAGTAAATGCAAAAAAATGGGCAAATGATCATTAGCAAGAATGAAATTCCGCCATTATGTTGTCAGTCTATGGGGAGGGCAAAAGTACAAACGTCTGCTCCTCGCTCATGGCAGACCTTTGCCTCAGTTAGCTTGTGCGCTCTGTGCCAGCGGGATTCTTGACTGTACGCTATCTAAGTGACAGTTACTTCAGTCTGTTAGGTTTCCTACAAATTCTAAGTATTTACGCTGATTAAATTCTTTTGAATACATCTTGATATCTTCTCTTTTTTTCCCAAATATGGTGTTGCATGAGGCATTTGCCATCTTAGAATTAAGCATATGTACGGCATCATCATTTAGCAGATTACTTGAAAAATAGCTTTCACCACTAGTAAGTATTAAAAGCGCCTTACGGCCGGATAGGGGATAGTAATAATCAACAGATTCACCTTCACTTCCTTCTGGATTTATGTTTATTAGTGGTTGATCAGATGTTAGGAAATCAATGCTCGATTCATTTTCAAGGAGCATTAACTTTCGTTCAGTATTCAATGACATGTCGTACGAAAGGTTAGTTGCCATGAATGAACACATAAACCACCAATTTCTCTCATAAAAATCTTTAAGGCGCTCACGGACATTAATTTGCCCAGGAGTTTTATCCAGTGCCAGAATTAATAGTTTCTTCATCTTTAAGGTTCTAGAGAACTGGTAACCTAAGAAATAGCAGAAGTCATAGTAAGTTTTTTTATCCTCTAAACAAAGTAGATTACCTTTTTTTAATTCACTTAATATTTCTATAGCTCTCGATTCTTGTTTAGATAAATAATTTTCAAAAAGATTGCTTCGCATTATTTCTTCTGGGTTTAACCCTGACTTTTCTTTAACGCTTGGTGATAATAGTGAAATGATTCTCTGGGTTTTAAATATCATATCCACAAAATCCCAATGAATCCCCCTTAATGTTTCATTTGATTTATTTATTATAAGAGAAATTAACTCTTTGTCGCTTTCTTTGAGTTCCCCCATCTTGTAGAAGTTTCTCTCAAAACCGAGACCTCTAACACTGTCGCAAGCGATATTAGATTTCTTTGTAATGTACCAAATGTTGGTTCCATCGATTGTCCAATCTCGAAGGTAATGAGCCCATACATAGTGATGTTTAGTTTTTTTCTCAAAAATTTTCATTGTATTCCCTTCGATGACAAGGCAGTAGGCACTTTTAAAGCAATCTTACACTTGGTGTCGACGGTCAACTAGGTATTCATAATGATTTTGATAGCCGTTTTTTGTGTTCCCATGGGTGTACGCATATGCATTTTGGAAAAAATATTTTAATAACAATGGATTGGCTAGCCTATAGGCTTTCATATTAAGCTAAACAAAATTCTTCTAGTACTGGCGATCCATGACTGAAATGACATGGCCGCAGGCTACCGCACAGGTATGGGAGCATGACGGCGGGAATGTATTGGATAGCTAAATTTGACCACTTTAACAGATATGTTAATTTCCGATTGTCGCTCATCGCGGACGCGACAGCCAGTCAATCAGTTCGCGTCGTGCAATGAGCGGACAGACTTTGGTGCTAACTGCATTGTAGTTGTGCGATTTCACCATTGATGGCTTCTATAACCTGTTTATAGCTCAGCATAACTTCTTCATGAATCACCATTAACCCGCGGCCGTACTCTGTAGCTAGGATTGTGTATCTTTTCAGGTGTGCGAGATGCTCTCTATTGCCAGTAATGTCACTGGCAACCAGTGTGGAGTCGAGCCTTTCGATAAGTGCATTATTACCGCGATAGGAATCAATCAGGCTTCTTGCATTTGTATAAAACGCCACAATTTTTGAGAGTGTTTCTCTATGAACTTCAGCTAGGGATGCCGAGTTCGCTTCATAGAACGTGAAGTAGTTTTGGGTAATTGGAAAAATGTTATCGAACGGTGAGTTCCGGTCGTATTTTTCTATTTCTTCTGCCATCCTGGCTAGATACAATTTAATCAGTGAGTCTATTTCCTCTCTGATACCCAATAGCGTTGTTATACGTTTCTCTCTGGCCGCCCTTGCCTGCTGTTTTGCCTGTTGTTTCACCTGAACTGTCACTCCTTTCATCGTGAACCAACCACCTAAAAGAGCCGCCAAAAATGCGGTGATGAGACCTGAGTATTCGTGCCAGAAGGCTAGCATGGCTGCAATTCCATTAGGTTAAATTATATCTATTTAACCACAACATGATACGCTGATACCTTCCAAATGTTGTCGTGAACTCATCTGTTTTTGCCACGCTCGTTATCTAGGTCTTGGTCCAATCCCCGCTCAAAGCCGACTGTCAGACAACACTCTGTTCTATCCACAGAACCTGCCAGCCCAGCTCTGAACGAGTACTGCTCAACATCCTCGCCGATAGCACCCCGGATTCTCGTTTTGAATACAGCCATTCGTTTTTCTACCTCCGAATGGCTTAGATAAACCGCGGTGCCGTTTCTTAAGCGTTCAAGGGCGGCATCCACCCTTTCACGCAACGCTTGCTCCAGCAACATCGCCTCTACGTCCATTTCAGGTTTATTCCGCGGTTCCATTTCCATCTCCTCCATTGAGACAGCATCAGGTCATGAATTAGTTACACCAACCCCATCCCCACCACGCCGGTCAGCATGCCGCACAGCGCCACCAGCGCCGCCGTCAGGCACAGCGCGCGGGCGGAGAAGGCCTTGTTGAGCATCAGCAGCGAAGGCAGGCTGACCGCCGGCAAGGTCATCAGCAGCGCCAGCGCCGGGCCGGCGCCCATGCCCGCCAGCATCATGGTCTGTACGATCGGAATTTCCGCCGCGGTGGGGATAACAAACAGGCAGCCGACGATCGCCAGAGCAACGATCCACAGCAGGCTATTGTCGACGGCGCCGTCGGCGTGCGGGAACAGCCAGACCCGCGCCGCGCCCAACGCCAGCACCGCCAGCACGTAGATCGGGATGGTCGACCAAAACAGCGCCCACAGCGCTTTGCCCCAGCGGGCAAGGAACGGCCGCTCATCGCTCTGCGCCGTCAGCACCAAAGGCTGCGGCGCGGCGGGCTGCGGATCGTTGGCGGTCACGCGCTGCACCAGCCAGGCGATGCCCAGCACCATCACCACGCCCGCCAGCAGGCGGATGGCGGCAAACGGCCAACCGAGCACAAACCCCATGAACACCAGCGTCGCCGGGTTCAATACCGGGTTGGCGAGCCAAAAGGCCAGCGCGGCGCCGCTGGACACCGACTGGCGGCGCATGCCGGCGGCGACCGGCGCGGCGCAGCAGGTGCACATCATGCCCGGCAGCGCGATCATCGCCCCCAGCACGGTGCCGGAAAAACGCCGGTGGCCGAGCGTGCGCGCCAGCCAGTCGCGCGGGATCAGCACCTGCACCAGCGAACCTAACAGCACCCCGAGCAGCGCCGCCTTCCACACCGCGGTGAAGTAGACCAGCGCGTACTGCCAGGCCGCCAGCCAGGGGCTCGCAGCGCCGTCGGCCAGGATCGATTTGCCGATCGAGTGGCTATCCGCCGCCACGAACGCCTTGCCGTAGTAAGGCTGCCATTTGACGTAGTAGAGGCCGACGGCCACCACCAGCAGAAACAGGATCGGTTTCCACAGCGGCCAGGCGCGTGGGGCGTGTTCAGGGGCGTTCAGAGGTTGCGGCATGGTAGCGGCCAGAGTCAGTCAACAGTGGCGCCAGCATAGCGCGCCGCCGTCGCCCGTGCACGCCCGGGCTGTCCTAAATAGTTCATCTGTTCGCCACCGACGCGTAACGCGATTGTCATCTGCGCCCGGCACCATGATGCCAACGTGAAAACCACAGGGTAGACGCACGATGAAATGCACCGCTTCCACCTTCATCGCACAGCCATCGGTATGACGAGGTTTTTATTATGATGGAGTTATCTAGACATCCGACCACTTACCCCACGCGCTATCAGCAGATCGCCGCACAGCTGGAACAGGAGCTGCGCACGCAATACCGCTGCGGCGACTACCTGCCTTCGGAACAGCAGCTGGCCGAGCGTTATCAGGTCAATCGCCACACCCTGCGCCGCGCGGTGGATCAGCTGGTGGAGCGCGGCTGGCTGCAGCGCCGCCACGGCGTCGGCAT
Source organism: Serratia sp. CY37869 (assembly GCF_052168895.1). Taxonomy (NCBI): domain Bacteria; kingdom Pseudomonadati; phylum Pseudomonadota; class Gammaproteobacteria; order Enterobacterales; family Yersiniaceae; genus Serratia; species Serratia sp. CY37869. The sequence continues at coordinate 174,046 of NZ_JBJNLU010000004.1, read as the reverse complement.
TCTGGTGCTGATGCGGCCTTATGACTACCCGCTGCACGCCAACACCCGCTTCAGCCAGAACCTGTTCGAGCAGGGCAGCCACCCCACCAGTGAGCGCTTACTCGCTGTCTTGCGCCCGTGCAATGGGCATGTCGCCAGCGCACTCTCGCGTGAAGAAGGCGAAATGGTGATCCACCTGCGCACCCTGCGCCGGGTCAACGACGTGCCGATGAGCGTCATCGACCACTATCTGCCCGATCTGGACTGGTGGCCGGCGCTGCAGCAGTTCCACAGCGGTTCGCTGCACCAGTTTATCGAACAGCACCTCCAGCAGCCGTTGACCCGCCGCCAGACGCGCATCAGCGCGCGCCGCGCGCAGGCCAAAGAGAGCCGGCTGCTGGAGATCGCCACCCACGCGCCGCTGCTGTGCGTGCGCACCCTTAACGTCCGCAGCGGCGGCGAAGACGTGGCGGAATACTCCGTCAGCCTGGCCCGCGCCGACATGATTGAACTGACGATGGAGCACTGAATGCAAGCCTTAGAGTCGAGACAACGCTGGATGTCGGTGCTGGCGCACAGCCGGCCCGAGCAGCTGCGCAGCCACTGGCAGGCGCTGAACCTCAGCCCGGGTTACCGCAGCATCCGCGCGCCGGAGATCGGTCTGGCCCAGCTGCAGGGGCGCATGGGCGCCACCGGCCGCCGCTTCGTATTGGGGGACATGACGGTCACCCGCGCGGTGGTGCAGCTGGACAACGGCGGCTACGGCTACAGCTATATCGCCGGGCGCGACAAGGCGCACGCCGAGCTGTGCGCGCTGGCCGATGCGCTGCTGCAACAGCCGGAACACGGCGAACGCCTGCAACAACAGCTGATCGCGCCGCTGGCCGCGCTGCAGCACGAACAGCGCCAGCTGCGCGCCCGGGCGATCGCCGCCAGCCGGGTGGACTTCTTTACGCTGGTGCGAGGGGATTAAGCCATGAGTTTATTGACCGGTTTTGAACAACCGATAGACCAATCGCAGCACGCTTTTCGTTTGATTCTTAAAGCCTTGAGCGAACCGGGCCACCGGGTGACGCTGCCGGCCGGCCCGGCCTGGGCGCCGCTGAACGCCGCCAGCACCGCCGCGCTGCTGACGCTGGCCGATCAGGAAACGCCGCTGCAGCTGTGTGCGGTGCTTAAAAGTGAGCAAGTGCTAACAAACATTCGTTTTCACAGTGGCGCGCCGCTGGCCACCACGGCGCAGGAGGTCTGTTTTGCCCTGTTCGATGAACAACTGCAGGCCGCCGATCTGCAGGCCTTACCGCACGGCACGGAAATCTCGCCGGAATGCGGCGCCACGGTGGTGGTGCAGCTTGCTGAGCTGGAGAACGGCGCCGCGCTGCGCCTGACCGGCCCCGGCATCGAGAGCCAACGCCTGATTGCGCCGCGCCTGCCGCCGGCGCTGCTCGATTACTTGGTCAACCGTCCGCAGCGCTTCCCGCTGGGGCTGGATATTTTGCTGACCTGCGGCGATCGCCTGCTGGCGATCCCGCGGACCACCCGCGTGGAGGTGTGCTGATGTACGTAGCGGTAAAAGGGGGCGAAAAAGCCATTGAGGCCGCCCATCAGCTGCAGGAACAGCTGCGGCGCGGCGACGAGGCGCTGCCGGCGATCGGCGCGGAACACATCGAACAGCAGCTGGGGCTGGCGGTGGATCGGGTGATGACCGAAGGCGGCATCTACGATCGCGAGCTGGCGGCGCTGGCCATCAAACAGGCCAGCGGCGATTTGGTGGAGGCGATCTTCCTGCTGCGCGCCTACCGCACCACCCTGCCGCGCCTGGCGGTCAGCGAGCCGCTGGCCAGCGAAAACATGCGGCTGGAGCGGCGCATCTCGGCGGTTTACAAGGACTTGCCCGGCGGGCAGGTGCTGGGGCCAACCTACGACTACACCCACCGGCTGCTGGACTTCGCGCTGCTGGCGGAGGGCGAAGCGCCACGTGCGCCGCAGGCCGACGAACCGCTGCCGGACAACTGCAGCCACGTGTTCGATCTGTTGTGCCGCCAGCAGCTGGCGCGGGAGGAACAGGACGACGGCAGCGCGCCGGACGACATCACCCGCAATCCGCCGGTTTACCCCTGCTCGCGCTCGGCGCGCCTGCAGCAGCTGGTGCGCGGCGACGAAGGTTTTCTGCTGGCGCTCGGCTACGCCACCCAGCGCGGCTACGGCCGCAACCACCCGTTCGCCGGCGAGATCCGCACCGGCCACGTTTCGGTGGAGATCGTGCCTGAAGAGCTCGGTTTCGCCATCGATATCGGCGAAATCCTGCTGACCGAGTGCGAAATGGTCAACGGCTTCGTCGATCCCAAGGACCATCCGCCGCACTTCACCCGCGGTTACGGGCTGGTGTTCGGCCGCGCCGAACGCAAGGCGATGGCGATGGCGTTGGTGGATCGCGCATTGCAGAGCCCCGACTACGGCGAAGGCGTCGCCGGCCCGGCGCAGGACGAAGAGTTCGTGCTGGCCCACGCCGACAACGTCGAGGCCGCCGGCTTCGTCTCCCATCTCAAGCTGCCGCACTACGTCGACTTCCAGGCTGAACTGGAACTGCTCAAGCGGCTGCGGCAGGAATACAGCGAGCGTCAGGAGGCCCGCGATGAGTGAAGTATTGACCGGCTATAACCTCGGTTATCTGGACGAGCAGACCAAGCGCATGATCCGCCGCGCCATCCTGAAGGCGGTGGCGATCCCCGGCTATCAGGTGCCGTTCGGCGGCCGCGAGATGCCGATGCCCTACGGCTGGGGCACCGGCGGCATTCAGCTCACCGCCAGCGTCATCGGCCGCGCCGACGTGTTGAAGGTGATCGACCAGGGCGCCGACGACACCACCAACGCGGTGTCGATCCGCCGCTTCTTCCAGCGCGTCGCCGGGGTGGAAACCACCGAACGCACGCCGGAGGCCACGCTGATCCAGACCCGTCACCGCATTCCGGAAACCGCGCTGCGCGAAGACCAGATCCTGATCTATCAGGTGCCGATCCCGGAGCCGCTGCGCTTTATCGAACCGCGCGAAACCGAGACCCGCAAGATGCACGCGCTGGAGGAGTACGGCGTGATGCAGGTGAAGCTGTATGAAGACATCGCGCGCTACGGCCATATCGCCACCACCTACGCCTACCCGGTGAAGGTCAACGATCGCTACGTGATGGATCCGTCGCCGATCCCAAAATTCGACAACCCGAAAATGCACATGATGCCGGCGCTGCAGCTGTTCGGCGCCGGGCGCGAGAAACGCATCTACGCCCTGCCGCCGTTCACCAAGGTGGAGAGCCTGGACTTCGACGACCATCCGTTCAGCGTGCAGCAGTGGGACGAACCCTGCGCGCTGTGCGGCTCGCGCCACAGCTATCTGGACGAGGTGGTGCTCGACGATCGGGGCAACCGCATGTTCGTCTGTTCGGACACCGACTACTGCCGGCAGCAGCTGGCGCAATCTTCGCAAGAGGCGCAGCACTGATGACTTCCACCCCTTTGAGCACCACCCCGCTGCTGTCGGTGAACCGGCTCACCCACCTGTACGCCCCCGGCAAGGGCTTCAGCGACGTGTCGTTCGATATCTACCCCGGTGAAGTGCTGGGCATCGTCGGCGAATCCGGCTCCGGCAAAACCACGCTGCTGAAGTCGATCTCGGCGCGGCTGGCGCCGCAGCACGGGCAGATCCTTTACCGCCCACAGGCGGGCAAGGAACACGATCTGTATGCCATGGCGGAGAGCGATCGCCGCCGCCTGCTGCGCACCGACTGGGGCGTGGTGCACCAGCACCCGCTCGACGGGCTGCGGCCGCAGGTCTCCGCCGGCGGCAACATCGGCGAGCGGCTGATGGCCATCGGCCAGCGCCACTATGGCGACATTCGCCGCCAGGCCGGCCAGTGGCTGGAAGACGTCGAAATCCCGCTGTCGCGCCTCGACGATCTGCCGACCACCTTCTCCGGCGGCATGCAGCAGCGGCTGCAGATCGCCCGCAATCTGGTGACCCACCCCAAGCTGGTGTTTATGGATGAGCCGACCGGCGGGCTGGACGTGTCGGTGCAGGCGCGCCTGCTCGATCTGCTGCGCAACCTGGTGGTGGAGATGCAGCTGGCGGCGGTGATCGTCACCCACGATCTCGGCGTGGCGCGGCTGCTGGCCCACCGTCTGCTGGTGATGAAACAGGGCGAAGTGGTGGAGAGCGGCCTGACCGATCGGGTGCTGGACGATCCACACCATCCTTACACCCAGCTGCTGGTTTCTTCGGTGCTGTCGTAACCCAAGGCGATAACAGATGACTATGCAAATCCGAGTTGAACATCTCAGTAAAACCTTTGTGCTGCATCAGCAGTACGGCACCCGCCTGCCGGTGCTGCACGACGCCAACCTGACGGTCCACGGCGGCGAATGCGTGGTGCTGCACGGCCACTCCGGCAGCGGCAAGTCCACCCTGCTGCGCTCGCTGTACGCCAACTACCTGCCGGACAGCGGCCATATCTGGATCAACCACCAGGGCGACTGGCTGGACATGGTCAGCGCCGACGCGCGCCAGATTCTGGCGGTGCGCCGCCATACGCTGGGCTGGGTCAGCCAATTCCTGCGGGTGATCCCGCGCATCAGCGCGCTGGAGGTGGTGATGCAGCCGCTGCTGGAACAGGGCGTCGAGCGCGCCGAATGCCGCGACCGCGCCGAAGCGCTGCTCGCCGCGCTCAACGTGCCGCATCGCCTGTGGCCGCTGGCGCCGTCCACCTTCTCCGGCGGCGAACAGCAACGGGTGAACATCGCGCGCGGCTTTATCGTCGATTACCCCATTCTGTTGCTGGACGAACCGACCGCCTCGCTCGACAGCCGCAACAGCGCGGCGGTGGTACAGCTTATCGAACGCGCCAAGGCGCGCGGCGCGGCGATCGTCGGCATTTTCCATGATGAAGGCGTCCGCCGACAGGTCGCCGACCGGCTTTATGACATGCAGGCGCCACAGGCGCTGGAGGCCCTCTGATGATCGTCAATAACGTTAAGCTGGTGCTGGATGACCAGGTGGTGCAAGGCTCGCTGGAGATGCAGGACGGCGTGATCCGCAGCTTCGCCGACGGCCCGAGCCGGCTGCCGCAGGCGCTGGACGGCGACGGCGGCTGGCTGCTGCCGGGGCTGATCGAGCTGCACACCGACAACCTGGACAAGTTTTTCACCCCGCGCCCGAACGTCGACTGGCCGGCCCATTCGGCGATGAGCAGCCACGATGCGCTGATGGTGGCCAACGGCATCACCACGGTGCTGGACGCGGTGGCGATAGGCGACGTGCGCGACGGCGGCCACCGGCTGGAAAACCTGCAGAAGATGATCGATGCGGTGATCCACAGCCAGCGCGCCGGGGTGAACCGCGCCGAGCACCGGCTGCACCTGCGCTGCGAGCTGCCGCACGAGAGCACGCTGCCGCTGTTCGAACAGCTGATGGACAAGCCGGGCGTGTCGCTGGTGTCGCTGATGGACCATTCGCCGGGCCAGCGCCAGTTCGCCTCGCGCGAAAAGTACCGCGAATATTATCAGGGCAAATACCACCTCAACGATCAGCAGATGAGCGAGTACGAGGCGCAGCAGGTCGCCCTGTCCGCCCGCTGGGCCGCGCCGAACCGCGAGGCGATCGCCGCCCACTGCCGCGCGCGCCGCATCTCGCTGGCCAGCCATGACGACGCCACCGCCGCGCACGTGGCCGAATCCTGCGCGCTGGGCAGCGCCATCGCCGAGTTCCCCACCACCGAGGCGGCCGCCCGCGCTTCGCACCAGCAGGGCCTGCAGGTGCTGATGGGCGCACCGAACATCGTGCGTGGCGGCTCCCACTCCGGCAACGTGGCGGCGCACCACCTGGCGGCGCTGGGGGTGCTGGATATCCTCTCTTCCGATTATTACCCGGCCAGCCTGCTGGACGCGGCGTTTCGCCTCGCGGCGGACGAGCGCAACGCCTACGATCTGCCCCAGGCGGTGCGCATGATCACCCGCAACCCGGCGCGGGCGCTGGATCTGCAGGATCGCGGCGCCATCGCCGAAGGATTGCGGGCGGATCTGGTGCTGGCACGGCCGCACGGCGAGCACGTTTACGTGCAGAACGTGTGGCGCCAGGGCAGGCAGGTGTTCTGATGGCGCGGCTCATCTATCTGATGGGGCCTTCCGGCGCAGGCAAGGACAGCCTGCTGGCCGCGCTGCGGGCCGACGCCGACCGCGCGCCGCTGGTGGCGCACCGTTACATCACCCGGCCGGCAGACGCCGGCTGCGAGAATCACATCGCGCTGAGCGAACCCGAATTTCTGCGCCGCCGCGCCAAGGGGCTGTTCGCGCTCGACTGGCAGGCCCATCAGCAGCGCTACGCGTTCGGGATCGAAGTGGATCTTTGGCTGCTGCAGGGGATCGACGTGGCGGTCAACGGTTCACGCGCCCACCTGCCGCAGGCGCAGCAGCGCTACGGTGCGCAGCTGCTGCCGGTATGCCTGCAGGTCAACGCCGCGATCCTGCGCCGGCGCCTGCAGGATCGCGGACGGGAAAGCGCTGAACAGATCGAGCAGCGGCTGGCGCGGGCGGCGGAATATCAGCAGAGTCTGCCCGCCGGCTGCCGGGTGCTGCACAACGACGGCCCACTCGACGATACCCTGGCGGCGCTGCTGGCGCTGCTGCCTACCGCCACCCGACAAGCTCAGGATGCGATGCCATGAACGACTTTGCCCAGCCGAAAATCGGCGACAACGTGACCCTTAACCGCACCCGGCTCGGCCAGTATGTGCATCTGGCCGACGATGCGATCCTGGAAGAGGTGGAGATGGGGGACTACTCCTACACCGCCGGGCACAACCAGATCTTTTACGCCACTATCGGCAAGTTCGTTTCCATCGCCTCCTATGCGCGCATCAATCCCGGCAACCACCCGACCTACCAGCGCATCGCGCAGCACCACTTCACCTATCGCGCTTCCGAATACGGGCTGGGGGAAGACGACGCGGCGTTCTTCGACTGGCGGCGCGAGCACCACGTCACCGTCGGCCACGACGTGTGGATCGGCCATAACGCCATCCTGATGCCGGGCGTCAGCGTCGGCAACGGCGCGGTGATCGGCAGCGCAGCGGTGGTCACCAAGGACGTGGAGCCTTACAGCATCGTCGCCGGCGTGGCGGCCAAGAAGATCGGCATGCGCTTCGACGATGCGCTGATAGAGCGTATCGAACGCAGCCAGTGGTGGCACTGGGATCACGCCACGCTGCAGGCGCGGCTGGCGGATTTTCGCGACATCAACCGCTTTGCGCAGAAGTACCTTTAACGGAGGGGGAGCGATGCAACTGACCTTTCTCGGCACCGGCGGCGCGCAGCAGGTGCCGGTGTTCGGCTGCGACTGCCTGATCTGCCAACGGGCGCGGCGCGAGCCGGCATTTCGGCGGCGCGCGTGCAGCGCCATGCTTAACTATCAGGGGGAAACGACCTTATTGGATGCGGGATTGCCGGCTTTGGAGCGGCGATTTTCGGCGGGGCAAATTCAACGTTTTTTACTGACACATTACCACATGGATCACGTTCAGGGGTTATTTCCTTTGCGTTGGGGGTGCGGAAATTCCATTCCGGTGTATGGCCCACCGGATGAACAGGGCTGCGACGACCTGTTCAAACACCCGGGCATTCTGGCGTTTCAGCCGCCGCTGGCGCCCTTCGCCACCGTCGAACTGGGCGGCATGCGCATCACCCCGCTGCCGCTGCAACACTCCAAACTGACCCACGGCTATCTGATCCAGGCGGCGGGCGCTGCGCTGGCCTACCTGACCGACACCGTCGGCCTGCCGCCGGCCACCGCCGACTATTTGCAGAACGTGGCGCTGGATCTGCTGGTGCTCGATTGCAGCCTGCCGCCTCAGCCGCAGGCGCCGCGCAACCACAACGATCTGACCCGCGCGCAGGAGACGCAGCGGTTGCTGCAGCCCAAACGCACGCTGCTGACGCACATCAGCCATCATCTCGATCTGTGGCTGCTGGACAATGAACTGCCCGCCGGGCTGGAGCTGGCGTTCGACCACCTCAGCGTCAGCCTCGGTAGCAGTGCAGCCGATCCGACTCCAGCACCCTGACCCCTTCGCCCGGCGTGAACGCCTGCTGCAGCAGCGTTTGCGCCACGTCTTTGGCGGAGACGGCGCGCCATTTGCCGGGCAGCAGCCTGAACAACGGCAGCGAGAGGCGCTCCATCAGGCGCGGCGCAGGGCGATCCCCCACCAGCATGGAAGGCCGCACCAGCGTCAGGCGCGGCCAGCGCTGTTCGCGCAGCGCCTGCTCCATCTCGCCTTTGGTGCGGTTATACAGGAAGGTGGAATGCGCGTTGGCGCCCAACGCGCTCACCACCAGACAGTGCTGCGCCCCCAACCGGCGGCCGGTCAGCGCGCTCTCCACCACCAGTTGGTAATCGACGTAGCGGAAGGCATCGGCGCTGCCCGCCGCCTGGCGGGTGGTGCCCAGGCAGCAGAACACCAGATCGACCGGCTGCTGCAGGCCGCTCAGCAGTTCGAACAGCGCATCGCCGACCGGGTTGGTCAGCTTGCCGTGCGGCGGCAGCGGCGTGCGCGTCGGCGCCACGATGGCCGTTACCTGCGGATCGCTTTGCAACAGCTGCAGCAACTCGCGCCCCACCAGCCCGGTTGCGCCGACTAACAGTGCTCGCGCCATGCAATCTCCCGTTGTAATCAATACGTCGACTTAAAGTATAGACCGCGCCCAGTGCAGCTTCTTGCCGAAGCCGAGGGTGTTGTCGGTCATCTTCACCTCGTGCAGATCCAGCCGCCATACCGAGGCCTTCATCGCCCTGGCGATCGGGAAGCGCTTGCAGTAACGCGCGCGCGCCGCCTCGGCCTCTTCGCCGCTCAGCAGCACCGCCTCGGCGCGGTACTGCACGCCGCGGATCAGCGCGATGCTTTTCGGTTTCGGCGCGATGGTGCCGACCACCCGGCCGTTGTTCAGCATCAGCCCACCGTGGCGGGTGTGCGGTTCGGTCATCAGCCACAGCGCCATCGTCGCGGCGTCGAACACGTAAAAACAGTTGGCGCACCACATGTCGAGGCCGTCGCCGGCGCACAGCGTTAAGACATGTTGCTTGCCGATGAAATCCGCAATCTGTTGCCGTTGTTCTGGGGTATTCAAGGTTACTCGCCTCCCGGTTCACTCACTTCATCTTACCCTGCGTTGTTGAGGCGAGTCACAAATAACGATAATCACCAAAAATCACACATGAATATAAACACAACAATAATGAATTTTTATTTATTTTTTCATAAAGCAGATTGATAACATAAAAAACACAAGGCGGATTTATTTGATCGTTATGTAGCCGGTTATTTGACCGCTTTTTTTATTCCTTTCCGAGCGCCATTGAAATTAAGCGCTTAAGGGCCGCGAGCATTAGCAATTCATTTACATGCCAACCTCTGGGCCCGGATGATACTTATGCAATTCATTGCATAACCGGTGAATAGTTATTTATCAAAACCGGCATTTATGTGATTTTCATCACGATTTTTAGCGAATCTTGCGCTAAAATAGCGCCATCTTTTCACTCAGCAAGGTGGATTAGAAAATGGAAAACAATAACCGAAAAATGGCGCACATCAGGCGCACAACCCATATTATGATGATGGCTCATCGCAGCTGCTTTAGTTTCGCATTCTTCAACTACAGATAACCCTCACCCCCTCGCTCTTACGCCGTTGTTAAGAGTGTCTTTGCGTTTCACTTTATTCTCCGCACTCCGGTGATAATGTCTTTCCCCCGCAAACCGGGAAGGGCGCGCAATACATTTTTAATACCGTCAAAGAGCCTCCAAGAAAAATAAAACAAAGAACACAGTTAATGTCTTAGGGCATCGCTGGGTTCTCGTACATCTTTATTTTCGTGAAGGCGTTAGCGGCAAATGGAATTATTTGCCGACGGTGCGCCTTTGCCTGAAGAATGAGAAAAATGAAAAAATTAAAAATTGCCGCCAACACCCAAACCCTCGGCTGCTTTGAAACTGAACGCGACATCGTCGATGTGCATCACAGCGATTTCAATGACGTCGCCGCCATCGTGCTGTCGGTAGAAGACGTCGCGCAAGGCATGGTGGCGCGCATCGAAGAGCACGGCCTGAACATTCCGCTGTTCGTCGCCGTCTGCTGCGAAGAAGAGCTGGATAACGCCGTATTGCCGGCGCTGCATGGCGTGTTTGAGCTGTGCGGCAAGAATACCCAGTTCTACGGTAAACAGCTGGAGGCCGCCGCCGCAAAATATGAGAGCGAGCTGCTGCCGCCGTTCTTCAACACGCTGACGCAGTACGTGGAAATGGGCAACGCCACCTTCGCCTGCCCCGGCCACCAGGGCGGCGAGTTCTTCCGCAAACACCCAGCGGGCCGCCAGTTCTTCGACTTCTACGGCGAAACGCTTTTCCGCTCCGACATGTGCAACGCCGACGTCAAACTGGGCGATCTGTTGATCCACGAAGGCGCGCCTTGCGCCGCGCAGCAGCACGCCGCCAAGGTGTTCAACGCCGACAAAACCTACTTCGTGCTCAACGGCACCTCGGCCTCGAACAAAGTGGCGACCAACGCCCTGCTGACGCGCGGCGACCTGGTGCTGTTCGACCGCAACAACCATAAATCCAACCACCACGGCGCGTTGATCCAGGCCGGTGCTACGCCGGTGTATCTGGAAACCGCCCGTAACCCGTTCGGCTTTATCGGCGGCATCGACGCGCACTGCTTCGACGAGCGCTACCTGCGCCAGCAGATCCGCGAAGTGGCGCCGGAACGCGCCAACGAAGCCCGCCCGTTCCGCCTCGCGATCATCCAGCTCGGCACCTACGACGGCACTATCTACAACGCCCGTCAGGTGGTCGACAAGATTGGCCACCTGTGCGACTACATCCTGTTCGACTCCGCCTGGGTGGGCTATGAGCAGTTCATTCCGATGATGAAAGACTGCTCGCCGCTGCTGCTGGAGCTGAACGAGAACGATCCCGGCATCATCGTCACCCAGTCGGTGCACAAACAGCAGGCCGGCTTCTCGCAGACCTCGCAGATCCACAAAAAAGACAAGCATATCAAGGGGCAGAGCCGCTACTGCAACCACAAGCGCTTCAACAACGCCTTTATGCTGCACGCCTCCACCAGCCCGTTCTATCCGCTGTTCGCCGCGCTGGACGTCAACGCCAAGATGCACGAGGGCAAGAGCGGCCAGCGCCTGTGGCAGGAGTGCGTGCGCGTGGGCATCGAAGCGCGCAAAATGCTGCTGGATACCTGCACGATGATCAAACCGTTCGTGCCGGATCAGATCGACGGCAAGCCGTGGCAAGCCTATGACACCGCGGCGATGGCCAACGATCTGCGCTTCTTCAACTTCGTGCCCGGCGAAAAATGGCACGCTTTTGAGGGCTATGCCGAATCGCAGTACTTCGTCGATCCGTGCAAACTGCTGCTCACCACGCCGGGCATCGATACCGCGACCGGCAGCTACAGCGAGTTCGGCATCCCAGCGACCATTCTGGCCAACTACCTGCGCGAAAACGGCATCGTGCCGGAAAAATGCGATCTCAACTCGATCCTGTTCCTGCTGACGCCGGCGGAAGACATCGCCAAGATGCAACACCTGGTGGCCCTGATCGCCCGCTTCGAGAAGCACATCGAGCAAAACTCCCTGCTCAGCGAGGTGCTGCCTGCGGTCTATAAAAACCACCAGCAGCGCTACAAAAACTACACCATCCGCCAGCTGTGCCAGGAAATGCACGACCTTTACGTCAGCTACGACGTTAAAGAACTGCAAAAAGAGATGTTCCGCAAAAGTTATTTCCCGCGCGTGGTGATGAATCCGCAGGACGCCAATACCGAGTTTGTACGCGGCAACGTGGAATTGGTCTCGCTGGCCAAGGCCGAGGGCCGCATCGCCGCCGAAGGCGCCCTGCCTTACCCGCCTGGCGTGCTGTGCGTCGTGCCCGGTGAAATTTGGGGCGGCGCCGCGCAGCGTTATTTCCTGGCATTGGAAGAAGGCATCAACTTATTGCCGGGATTCGCGCCGGAACTGCAGGGCGTTTATATCCAACAGGATGAGGACGGCTGGAACCGCGCTTACGGCTACGTCATGAAAAATTAATCACCTTACGGGGCGGCGATTATTCTCGCCGCCCGGATCGCATCCTAAAAGAGAAAATGATCATGAGTAAGTCCAACAATAAAATGGGGGTCGTGCAATTAACGATCCTGACCGCCGTGAATATGATGGGTTCCGGCATAATTATGCTGCCGACCAAGCTGGCCGAAGTGGGCACGATTTCGATCGTTTCCTGGCTGGTGACCGCCGTCGGCTCGATGGCGCTGGCCTACGCGTTCGCCAAATGCGGCATGTTCAGCCGTAAATCCGGCGGCATGGGCGGCTACGCCGAATACGCCTTCGGTAAATCAGGCAACTTCATGGCGAACTACACCTACGGCGTTTCGCTGCTGATCGCCAATATCGCCATCGCCATTTCCGCCGTCGGCTACGGCACCGAGCTGTTCGACACCACGCTCAGCCCGCTCGGGATCTGTATCGCCACCATCGGCGTGCTGTGGCTGGCGACCGTCGCTAACTTCGGCGGCGCGCGCATCACCGGCAAAATCAGCGGCATCACCGTCTGGGGCGTGATCATTCCGGTGGTGGGCATCTCGGTCATCGGCTGGTACTGGTTCAGCGGCAGCGCCTACGTCGCCGCCTGGAACCCGCATCAGGTGCCGACCTTCGAAGCCATTGGCGCCTCGATCTCAATGACCCTGTGGGCGTTCCTGGGGCTGGAATCCGCCTGCGCCAACACCGACGTGGTGGAAAATCCGGAGCGCAACGTGCCGATCGCCGTACTGGGCGGCACACTCAGCGCGGCAGTGATCTATATCGTTTCGACCAACGTGATCGCCGGCATCGTGCCGAACATGGATCTGGCCAACTCCACCGCCCCGTTCGGGCTGGCGTTCTCCCACATGTTCAACCCGACGGTCGGCAAGATCATCATGGCGTTGATGGTGATGTCCTGCGTCGGCTCGCTGCTCGGCTGGCAGTTCACCATCGCCCAGGTGTTCAAATCCTCCGCCGACAGCGGCTTCTTCCCGAAAATCTTCTCCAAGCTGAGCAAGGCCGACGCGCCGGTCAAAGGCATGCTGACCATCGTCGTCATCCAGAGCGGTTTGTCTCTGATGACCATCAGCCCGTCGCTGAACAAGCAGTTCAACGTGCTGGTGAACCTGGCGGTGGTGACCAACATCATCCCTTACATCCTGTCGATGGCGGCGCTGGTCATTATTCAGAAAGTGGCGAAGGTGCCGGACAACAAGGCGCGCATCGCCAATATCATCGCCGGCATCGGCGCGCTGTACAGCTTCTATGCGCTTTACAGCTCCGGTGAGGAAGCGATGATGTGGGGCGCCATCGCCACCTTCCTCGGCTGGACGCTGTACGGCATTGTCTCGCCGCGCTTCGAGCTGGCGGGAAAAAAGGGGTAAAGCGGTAAGGCTCCGGCGGCCGGGGATGGGATTGTGACGGCGAACATGCCATCATACGCCGACCCTGGCCACCGAAACGGCGTACGATGACCGACACTACCCCCACTCCCTGGCACCTCTACATGCTGCGTTTACCGAGCGGCATGCTGTATACCGGCATCACCACCGACGTGGCGCGCCGCCTGGCGCAACATCAGGCCGGCAAAGGCGCCAAGGCGCTGCGCGGTAAAGGGGAACTGACATTGGCGTTTCACTGCCAGGTGGGGGATCGCTCAACGGCGCTGAAGCTGGAATATCGCGTCAAACAGCTGAGTAAAATACAAAAAGAGCGGCTGGTGAATCACCCGCCGCTGTCGTTGGAGTCTCTATTGCCGGTCGTTAAAAGCGATTAAACGGCGCCGAAAACGCCACTTCGCCGCTGACGCCATTCAGAGCGTCTTGCGCCAGCGGATACACCTGGAATGCGCTTTCCGTGTCCGGCCAGCGACAATTCAGGCCATAGGCGGCGGCCGGTTTGAAACCGAAGCGGCCGTAATAGGCCGGATCGCCCAGCACCACCACCGCGGCGTAGCTGAATTCGTTCAGCGAATCCAACCCCTCGTACACCAGCTTTTCAGCCAGCCCCTGACGGCGCAGGCTTTCATCTACCGCCAGCGGCGCCAGCGCCACCCATTGGCGATCTTCGCCGGCCACATCCACCGGGCTGAACGCGGCATAACCCACCACGCCGCCTTCGTCGTCAGTGGCGACCACGCCCAGCGTCAGCAGGCCGTCTTCGCGCAGCTGCTGCACCAGATCGGCTTCGTCGTCGCGGCCAAAGGCGCGGCGCAGCAAGGCATCGATGCCCGCCGCGTCTACCGGGATCTCTACGCGGATCAGCATGATGCCGCCACACGGGAAGCCGACGCCGTGCCCTCCTGCAGCCCTGCTTCGACAAAATCAGCCAACTGCAACAGCCCCATGCGCAGCGGCGCAGGCATGCTTTCCAGCTCAATGGCGTCCATCAAATTTTTCACATACAGGCCCAATTCGGTATCCCCTTCAATCTGCAGCCGACGCTGAAAGAACAGCGTATCCGGATCTTGCTTACGCGCCGCGATCAGGATCAGATCGTTGGCGTCGCCGCTGAAGCTGACGTCCGCTTCGGCGTGCTGGCTGACCACCAGTTTGTCGTTTTCTACCGTCATAAACCATTGTAGCGCCAGATCGCGAACTTCGATCTTTAACCAGCGCGATTCGAGAAATTCCAGATCGCCATCCGCCAACGCCTGGCGGAACTGCCAGCTCAGCACCTGTTGCAGCAGTTGGCGCTGCAGAGCGAACGGCGTGAATTTCAGCGGGATGCGCAGCAGCGACGGCCCCTGGCGCACAAGACGTGCTCGTAGTTGTTCCAACACGGTCATCCACTCCTTTCAATACGGACTACCGCTATTTTGCCACACTGACGCGCGGCTTCAGCGGTCTATATCAACAAATAGTGCATTTCACCGCCATGTTTATCAATACGCCATAAGCTGCCTCAAATCAAAACCCGTGCGCGCCCCTTTGCCTAAAATGGCCTCCCCGATTCGCGTTTGCCGGCGGAACACCGTCGTCGGCAACCTTTAAAGACAGCGTGCGCCCGGCCGGGCGTACGGCTAAGCCAGGATAAATCTATGGAGCTGCTTTGTCCCGCCGGCAACCTGCCGGCCCTGAAGGCCGCGGTGGATAACGGCGCCGATGCCGTTTACATCGGGCTGAAAGACGATACCAACGCGCGCCACTTCGCCGGCCTCAACTTCACCGAGAAAAAGCTGCAGGAAGCGGTCGATTACGTGCATCGCCACGGCCGCAAACTGCATATCGCCATCAACACCTTCGCCCATCCCGACGGCTACGCCCGCTGGCAGCGCGCGGTGGACATGGCCGCCCAACTGGGCGCCGACGCGTTGATTCTGGCGGATCTGGCGATGCTGGAATACGCCGCCCAGCGCTACCCGCAGCTGGAACGCCACGTTTCGGTGCAGGCTTCCGCCACCAATGAGGAGGCGATCCGTTTCTACCAGCGCAACTTCGAGGTCGGCCGGGTGGTGCTGCCGCGGGTGCTGTCGATGCACCAGGTGAAACAGCTGGCGCGCACCAGCCCGGTGCCGCTGGAAGTGTTCGCCTTCGGCAGCCTGTGCATCATGGCCGAGGGGCGCTGCTACCTCTCCTCCTACCTGACCGGCGAGTCGCCGAACACCGTCGGCGCCTGTTCGCCGGCGCGTTTCGTGCGCTGGCAGCAAACCGCACAGGGCATGGAGTCGCGCCTGAACGACGTGCTGATCGACCGCTATCAGGACCACGAAAACGCCGGTTACCCGACGCTGTGCAAGGGCCGCTATCTGGTGGACGACGTGCGCTACCACGCGCTGGAAGAGCCCACCAGCCTCAATACCCTGGAGCTGCTGCCGGAGCTGCTGGCCGCCAACATCGCTTCGGTGAAGATCGAAGGCCGCCAGCGCAGCCCGGCTTACGTCAGCCAGGTGGCGCGCGTCTGGCGCCAGGCGATCGACCGTTGCCAGGCCGATCCGGCCGCCTATCGCGCCGACGCCGCCTGGATGGAGACGCTGGGCGCGATGTCCGAAGGCACCCAAACCACGCTGGGCGCCTATCACCGCAAATGGCAGTAGCCGGAGGAAACATGAAATACGCACTCGGGCCGGTACTCTACTACTGGCCGAAAAACGACATCGCAACGTTCTATCAACAGGCGGCGGACAGCAGCGCCGACATCATTTATCTCGGCGAGAGCGTCTGCGCCAAGCGCCGCGAGATGAAGGTCGGCGATTGGCTGGCGCTGGCGCGCGAAATCGCCCGCAGCGGTAAACAGGTGGTGATCTCCACGCTGGCGCTGCTGCAGGCGCCGTCGGAACTGAATGAGCTGAAACGCTATGTGGAAAACGGCGAGTTCCTGTTTGAAGCCAACGATCTGGGCGCGGTGAACATGGCGGCGGAGCGCGGCCTGCCGTTCGTCGCCGGCCATGCGCTGAACTGCTACAACGCCTATACCCTGCGCCTGCTGCGCCGCCAGGGCATGATCCGCTGGTGCATGCCGGTCGAGCTGTCGCGCGACTGGCTGGCCAATCTGCTGACGCAGTGCGACGAGCTGGGCTTCCGCCACGACTTCGAGGTGGAGGTGCTGAGCTACGGCCATCTGCCGCTGGCCTATTCCGCGCGCTGCTTCACCGCCCGCTCGGAGAACCGCGGCAAGGACGAGTGCGAAACCTGCTGCATCAAGTATCCGCAGGGCCGCATGATGCGTTCGCAGGAACAACAGCAGGTGTTCGTACTCAACGGCATCCAGACGATGAGCGGTTACTGCTATAACCTCGGCAACGAGCTGCCGAACATGCAGGGGCTGGTGGACATCGTGCGGCTGTCGCCGCAGGGCGCCGAGACGCTGGCGCAGATCGATGCCTTCCGCGCCAACGAGCGGGGCGAGCAGCCGCTGGCCTTGACCGACCACGCCGACTGCAACGGCTACTGGCGCCGCGTGGCCGGGTTGGCGTTGGTGGGATGATGGAGGCCGGCGCCGGGCTTTCCCTCGCCTGAGGGGCCTTTCAACGCCATTATTCGGCTGGCCGCCCGCGAGGAGAATGCGCCCGAAACCACACATCGGGCGCATTCAGCCAGAACAACGGCAGGCGATTACCCTTTCAACGCAATTCGCTTTAATGACTGCCACAGGCGTTCTTTATCGCCAACTTTCAGGTGGGTTTGTTCCAGGGATTTCATAAAAACAAACCTGTCATTAAAGCGCTCGCCTTTCTTCAATTTATTGCTGACGCTGGTCAAAATTTGGGTATTCAGCCGGCTGATTTTCGCTCTCACACTGTCCAGCGATTCAGGCTGCCAGCCGTTTTCCGGCGCCGACAGCCAGTCTGCCCGGTAGCGATACTGAATCGCTTTGGCCGCATCCATTTGCGCCTGTATAAAAGGAGCCACCGACTTGCCATCCAATCCCAATGCTTCCGCCTCGCGGACTGAGTTGGCCAATACGTTGGCCTCCTGAGGCAAATCCTCAATGGCCAGATGGTTGTTTGCCTTATACCCGGCAACGTCTTTCATGTAAGACAATCGCTGGTTAATCAATGAGGCGGTCTCATCGGTTTGAATAGGCTTTGCCACCGCCGTGATAGAGAAAAATAATCCAGCCAAAAGCAGCAACCCTCTCGTCACTTTAAAATCCATTTAACCTCTCCTGTCACAGCCCTGTTGGCAGTGGTTTTTGGCTCGCAACGAAATTCGCTATGCGTGCATAATCTTTTGCCACCGCCGGATGTTTGCGCCCGGGAAGAAACTCGAAGCTGCAGCGCTCGCCGTCTTTCACTAACTGCGACGCCAGATTCCTGACATTCAACCTTGGGTTATCCCCTATGCGCTGGAAGATCTCTTTCTCAAGATCGGTACTGTCCGGCTCCGCCCGCTCCTCGCGGCTGCCTAAGAGCAGCGATAACCAATCAATGCTTGCGGCAAGCTTAACGTCGCCTTCGGGCAGCACCGCGCCATTCGCCCACCAGAGCGCGGGACTGGCGGCAACATAGCGCTGAAAAGCCGTTTGATGATGAAACGCCACGTATAAGGTGAAATGCCCGCCAAACGAATGCCCCGCCAGCGTTTGCATTTGCTTATTGACCTTAAAACGACATTCGACCCACGGTTTGACGACATCCTGAATAAATCGATAAAATTGCTCCGCTCCGCCCCCGTCTTTAAAGCGCTCGCTGCCATCGCTCACCGTATAGTCAAATGTGCGAGCCGCCTTAATATCGACCCCCTCCTGATAACCGATTCCAATATAAAGCACAGGGGATACATCATCACCGTGATAACCCGCCTTAATTAGGGTCTCAAAGTGTCTGTTGGCATCTAAAAAATACAACGGATTTAATTCGTTGCACCCAACATGCCGTTTATCGCATGCCAGGAAGACCTTATATTTTTGTCCATGATATTCAAACAGAACCGTTTGAACGCTTAACTTACCCGTCATACATCATGCTCCTTCATATTTATTACATAACGGCACCTATCTGAAACATCCCGTTTACAGACCAATCTCATGACTATGAGCGAGCAATCCATTTAATTACCCTACAATTAATGATTTCCGCACGCTAAGATCGTAAATCCCGAGGAGTTCATCACACACATCAACAATTAAGAAGATCTAATCATTTTGAGCGAAATAGAAATATAACAATTAAAATTGGATAAGCAATGTTCTATCCCGGCAAATATCACTTTTGGCTAAATAGTCGAAGGGTTATTTTTTAGGGATGATAAGGTTGAAAGAATTAGGAATAGCCTTATCAAAAAGAGAACATAACACTGCAACACAAACAGGCGTGATTGAAGGCGTGCGTGATTGTCGGCGGGCCAGACCGAATTTCAAGAAGGGGTTGCTGCGTGTCGTTAGCGAGGAGAGTTTATGCGCGGCCGAAACCCGATTGCCGGGTTGTGGTCGCTTTGCGTTATCCCCGCCGGCCGCGGGAATAACGCAATAACCCATTGGATTAATTATCTTTTGACGTCACCGGGAAAGGCATCAATGCCTCCCCCTTACGCCCGCCGCTTCCTGAACATCCCGCGCAGCGCCACGCTGTTGCGCAAGAAGGCCACGCCGAAGCCCAGCAGGGTGTAGACCACGCCGAGTATCAGCATCATCACCACGTCGCCCCACACTTCATTCAGCGACAGCCCCATCTGGTTGACGCCGGCGATCGCCTTGGTGCCCCAGGTGGAGGGAATGCTGTACGAGATGGCGCGCACCCAGGCCGGCATCGACTGCAGCGGCCAGATGGTGCCGGACAGGTAGAAGACCGGCGTAGTGATGAACGCCAGCGTCAGGTAGATCATCTCGACGCTGCGCAGGCACTCGGTCACCAGCTTGCCCAGCCCCAATACCGCCAGCAGGAACGGGAAGGTCAGCAGCAGCAGTTCGGCGATGTTCGCCGTCTGCCTATAGCCCAATACCCACGGCCACAGCACGAACAGCACGATCGACAGGAACAGCCAGATCGGCAGCAGCGCCGTCAGCCCGCCGAGGTGCGCCGCCAGCGGCGCTTTGCCGCCGGGCATGCTTTTCATGGCGATATTGACGCGGATACAGGCGATCAGCAACGAGTGCTGCAACAGCATCACCAACAGCCCGGGGAAGATGATCGCCGCAAAGCTGATGCCGGGGTTGAACACGTCCAGCGTTTGTCCCAGTATCGGCGTCAGCAGTATCTGCGCCTGCCGTTCGCTGAAGCCGCTGCGCAGCAGCAGCCCGTTGTTGTACTCCGTCAGCAGTTGCTGATAGGCCGCCACCACGTCTTGTTGGATCTGGCCGTTGGCCAGGCGGTTGGTGGCGTCGCCGTAGACCGGCACCACGATGTTTTGCCCGCTGAGAATTTTCTTCTCCAGATCCACCGGCATGATGATCACCGCAAACAGCTTGCGCCAGCTGAGATCGCGCTGCGCCTGTTCCAGGCTGTCGTAGGTTTCAATCGCGATCTTGGAGGTGGCGTCCAGTTGGCGGATCAGCTGGCGGCTGGCGGTGCTGTGATCCTGATCGACCACCCCCACCGGCAGATCCCACACCGTGCGGTTGGCGTACACCAGGCTCATGATGCACAGCGACAGGATCAGCATCAGCCACACCGGCCGCTCCAGCATGCCGAGCAGCACCTTAACGAAGGTTTGCCAATAGAGCTTCATCCGGCGTTCCCCTCTTTTGCCAACCGCGCCGGCAGGCGATTGCGCACCAGCAGCGCGGCCACCAGCGGATAGACCGCCAGCAGCGCGCACACGCTGAAGATGGCGCTGGCGTGCACCTGCCGCAGGAACACGTCGAACATCGCGTACAGCGCGTGGGTCAGCGGTTCGATGTTGGAAATGATGCGCGCCGGCAGCGGCATCGACAGCTCAGGCACCGCCATGCCGGAGAAGGTCATCGCGATACTGACCAAAATACCGATCAGGCTGTAGGCGGTGATGGTGCTGCCGGTAAAGGTGTACAGCAGCAGGCCGATACTCTGCGCCGCCATCACGTAGAACAGGCCAATCATCAGCATAAACAGCGGGTTGCCGCTGACGCGGGCGTCAAAGATGCCCACCAGCGCCGCGATCTCGACCATCAGCAGGGTGGTGAAACACAGCGTGTACGGCGCCAGCTTGCCGAGTAGCGCCAGGCTGAACGGCTTGGCCTGCAGCAGCGACTTGCTGCGCGCCAGCACGTAGATCATGCAGGTCACCGCGAACAGCTGCAGCAGATGGATGGTGGCGGCGAACTGCTGGTAATAGATATAGCTGCCGCTGGCGTTGAACAGGCTGCCGTAGGAGAGCGTCACGTCCGCCAACGGCGGCAGCGTCTTGCCCATCTCGGTGGCGATGATGCTGCGGGTGCTGGCGTTGATTTCGTTCATCAGGCCGCCAAAGTCCTGGGTGGAGTACAGCCCGGCGCCGTAGAACAACGCATTGTAGTACATCACCACGCTCGGCTGTTTGCCCGACAGCGCGTTGGCCTCAAGGTCCGGCGGGATATACAGCAACGCGTAATCCTGCGCGCTGCGCAGGCGGCTCAGCGACTCCGGCAACCCACCGCCGTAAGCCTCGACGTGGGCGTGCGAACCGGCGTCCAGCCGCCGCGTCAGCGATTTGGACAGCGGGCTGTGATCGCTGTCCACCACCGAGACCGGCAGATCGAGCAGCGTGCCTTCGGAGAAGTTGCTGCTGATCAGCGCAAACAGGATCAGCGGAAAGATCCAGCTCAGCCAGTGCACCACCGGGCTGCGAAAGGCGACGCGACACTCTTTGTCGAACGCGTGACTGAAGCAGCGCCAGCCGGCCCTTACTCTTTCCATTGCCATAAAGTGCTCATCCCCGGACGCAGGCCGTCCACCGGCTGTGACGGATACAGGCGCACTTCGAAGGTTTTCAGGTCGAAGTCGCCGGTGGCGCGGGTGGCGCGTTTGGTGGCGTAATCCCCCAGCGGCGCGATGTAGCGCACCTCGGTGTCGATCATTTTGTCCTTCAGCGCCGGCACCCGCAGCTTGACCTTGTCGCCTTTGCGCACGTGGGCTAGGATGTCTTCACGCAGGTTAAACACGAAGTAGGCGTCCGGCACCCGGATCAACGTCACCAGCGGGCTGCCGGCGTTCAGCAATTCGCCCACTTCGGCCGGGATCGGCCCCACTTCGCCGTCTACCGGCGCTTTCACCTGCAGATCGTCGCTCTGCGCCTGGATCTGCAGCAGGTTCTCTTCCGCCGCCCGCAGCGCCGCCGCATATTGCTGCCGCTGCTCAACGCGGTCGCCGTTGATGCCTTCATCCAGATTGGCCTTGGCGGCCTGCACCTGTTGGAAGGCGGTGTCGCGCGACCGGCGTGAAGCGTCCAGCTCGGACTTCGAGATATAGCCCTTGCCGGCCACGCTCAGGTTCCGGTTGTAGTCGTTTTGCGCATTGCGGTACTGCGCCTCGGCCTGCGCCAGGTTGGCGCGCAGGTTGCGGATGCTCTCTTCACGGGTGCCGTGCAGCGACAGCTCGAGCTGTGCCTTGGCCTCGTCGCGCGTCGCCTGTGCGGAACGCAGTTGCGCCATCAGTTCGGGGCTATCAAGTTGAATGATCAGTTGGCCGCTTTTCACGTCGTCGCCGCGTTCGATCAGGCGTTCAACGACCCGGCCTTTCGCCTTGGATGCGACGATCACTTCGGGGGCATCCACTTCACCCTGCAGCAACAGATCCTGATTGTGCGCGCGGAACAGGATCGCCAATGCGATCGCCGCCAACATCAGCAACAGGGTAAACAGCGTCTTTTTTTTCATTATGTCAGCTCCCGGAACGGTAAGCGGCGGGCGGGGATAATCATTTCCATGTCTCAAATTGCTCCAAAAAACACCATTGCACTCATGAGGATATCACAAGCACATATCTCCTCTTTTATAACTATAAATTGGATTATGCTTTTAACACTAAAAAGCATCTTTTTTTCGGCCTTTTAGTATGCAGACTCCTGCAATCGCCCTTTAAGCGATCCACTCTCTGATGGACGATGTCATGACTGAACACACTGCCGTACCGCTTTCGGTACTGGATTTATCGCCAATCCCGCAAGGGGCCAAGGCGCGCGACGCTTTCCACTGTTCGCTGGATTTGGCGCAGCACGCCGAAGGCTGGGGCTACCAGCGCTACTGGCTGGCCGAGCACCACAACATGACCGGCATCGGCAGCGCCGCCACCTCGGTGCTGCTGGGCTATCTGGCCGCCGGCACCCAGAGCATTCGCCTCGGCTCCGGCGGCGTGATGCTGCCAAACCATGCGCCGCTGGTGATCGCCGAACAATTCGGCACGCTGGAGTCGCTCTACCCGGGGCGCATCGATTTGGGGTTGGGCCGCGCGCCCGGCACCGATCAGCGCACCATGATGGCGCTGCGCCGCCACCTGTCCAGCGACGTGGATACTTTCCCGCGCGACGTGCAGGAACTGCAAAACTACTTCTGCGACGCGCAGCCCGGGCAACCGGTGCAGGCGGTGCCGGGCCAGGGGCTGCATGTGCCGCTCTGGCTGCTCGGTTCCAGCCTCTACAGCGCACGGCTGGCGGCGCAGCTTGGCCTGCCGTTCGCCTTCGCTTCACACTTCGCCCCGGATATGCTGTTCCAGGCGCTGCAGCTGTACCGCGAGAACTTCAAACCGTCCAAACAGCTGGCGCAGCCACACGCCATGGTGTGCGTCAACGTGATCGCCGCCGACAGCGACCGCGATGCGCGCTTCCTGTTCAGCTCGATGCAGCAGCAGTTCATCAATCTGCGTCGCGGTTCGCCCGGCCCGCTGCCGCCGCCGGTGGATAACATTCACGCGCTGTGGACCGCCGGCGAGCAATACGGCGTCGAGCAGGCGCTGCGGATGTCGATCGTCGGCGATGAAAAAACGGTGCGCCACGGGCTGCAAACGCTGCTGCGTGAAACCGATGCCGACGAGATCATGGTCAACGGCCAGATTTTCGATCATCAGGCGCGGCTGCGTTCGTTCGAGATCGTCGCTGGCGTGAAGGGCGACATCGTGAAGGGCTAAAAAGCGAAGAGGCGGTGGGATCCCCACCGCCTTGGCGTTAACGCTGGATCAGGTAGCGAATGGTCGGCCCGTCCTGCTGGATATCCAGCACCTTGTAGCCGTGGTTGCGCGCATCGAGCGGGATATTGTTGATCGACTGCGGGCAATCGCTGATCACCTCCAGGATCTCCCCCGGTTTCAGCTGCGGCATCGCCTCCAGCGTCGCCACCGCCGGGTATGGGCAAGGCTCGCCCAGCATGTCCAGCCGGTAGTCCGGCACTATCGTTGTTGCTTTCATGGCATGCTCCTCAAATTCACCACCTGCGCCTCAGGCCGGGCGCGGAAAAAGCGTTTCTCCCACCACAGCATGGCGGCGAAGGCCAGCGCCAGCAGCAGGTAAGTCACCAGCAGGCCGCCGATCGGGCCGAAGGTATCGAGCAGGTTGATCTTGTCGTAGTCGGTCGCCAGCGCCGGCGCCAGGTCGTCCCAGTAATAGGCCAGCAGCGTAGCGCCGATGATGTTGCCCAGCCCCACCCACCAGTAGTGCACCTGCCCTTCCACGGCGCGGTACATCCAACCGGTCTCGCAGCCGCCGGCCAGCACGATGCCGAAGCCGAACAGCAAACCGCCCAGCACCGCATTCGGGCCGGCCCACATGATCTTCGGCGCCACGCCGAGCTGCACGTAGCTGAAGATGCCGATGGCGCTCACCGCCATGCCGATGATGATGGCTTTCGCCATGTGGGTGCGGCCGGTGATCCACAGATCGCGGAACGCCGAAGTGAAGCAGATCTGCGCGCGCTCGATCAGCAGGCCAAAGCCGATGCCGAACAGCATGGCGATGCCGAGCTTCGGCGCATCGAACAGTGTCCACAGCGACCAGGCCACCGCCAGGCCGAAGACGGCCATGCCCAGCCGGAAGCGGCGGCGCGCCTGCTCAGGCTTCTGCGTCAGCGGCGCGGCGGCCTTCACCTTTTGCAATTTAACCGGGATGCGGAACATCGGCAGCAGCGTGAATTTGGCGCCGAAGTAAGAGCCGGCGGCGGTCGCCAGCGCGAAAAACCAGGCGTGCAACGAGAACTGAGGAATGCCGGTGAAGAAGGCCGCCAGGTTGCACCCCATCGCCAGGCGCGCGCCGAAACCGGCGATGATGCCGCCCAGCAGCGCCTGCACGATGCGAATGCGATGCTGCGGTTGACGCAGCTTGATGTTGTTGGCCCACAGCGCGGCGGCGATACAGCCGGCGAACATGCCGATGATCATGCGCCCGTCGATGCGCTCCAGCGGCGTGCCCTGCAAACCGATCACCTTGAAATAGCCCCACTGTTCAGGGTGCAGACCGAACCACTGCAGCACATGGCCGCCCCAGCGCGTGAATTCGCCGGTCACTGCCCAGAAGGTGCCGGTCATGCCGAAGTAGTAGGTAGAGAGGATCCCGGCGGCGATCACCGCCGGCAGCGGCGCCCAAAAGCGCACCAGGTATTGAGATTTAAACTGCTGCCAACTCATGGCATCTCCCGTGCATATCATCCGTAAGAAAAAACCTTATGAATGATACGCCATTCAGGGGCGTTTGACGGCAATTTTCAGGCATAAAAAAACCAGCCCGCAGGCTGGTTTTTCAGAGCGCTCACCGCGAACGGAGAATCGGCGATTACGCGTCGCCGAAACGACGACGTGGTGCCGCCGGTGCGCCGTCATCACGGCGTGGCGCCGGCTTGCCGTCACGGTTGTAGTTACCGCCACGACGCTCGCCGCCGTTACCGCCTTCACGACGTTCGCCGAAGGAACGACGTGGGCCGCCTTCGCGACGTTCGCCGTTGAACGGACGACCGTTGCCGCGACGCTCGCCGCCGTTGCCGCCGTCACGACGCTCGCGACGTTCGAACGGCTGTGCATCGCCCAGCAGCTGCATGTTCATCGGCTTGTTCAGGATGCGAGTGCGAGTGAAGTGATTCAGGATCTCGCCCGGCATGCCTTTTGGCAGCTCGATGGTGGAGTGGGAAGCGAACAGCTTGATGTTGCCGATGTAACGGCTGCTGATGTCGCCTTCGTTAGCGATAGCGCCAACGATATGACGGACTTCTACGCCATCGTCACGGCCCACTTCGATGCGGTACAGCTGCATTTCGCCAACGTCACGACGTTCGCGACGCGGACGATCGCCGTCACGGCTGTCGCGGCTGTCACGACGGTCGCCGCGGCGATCGTCACGGTCGTTGAACTCACGACGCTGACGCGGCTTGAAGACCGGATCCGGCGGCAGGATCAGCGGACGTTCGCCCTGAGCCATTTTCAGCAGCGCTGCG
The DNA here is from genome assembly GCF_052168895.1 of Serratia sp. CY37869. Classification (NCBI taxonomy): domain Bacteria; kingdom Pseudomonadati; phylum Pseudomonadota; class Gammaproteobacteria; order Enterobacterales; family Yersiniaceae; genus Serratia; species Serratia sp. CY37869. The sequence goes on along the minus strand of NZ_JBJNLU010000004.1, from coordinate 148,186 downwards.
GCCAGGGTTTCCATATCCAGCTCTTCTTCCGGCTGCAGTTTGGTCAGCAGTGCGCGGTACAGATCCAGATCGCTGCTTTCCAGCTGCTGCTGAACTTTCGCGGCAAACTTGGCCAGACGACGCTCGCCCAGCAGTTCTGCGTTCGGCAGCTCCACTTCAGGGATGGTCAGCTTCATGGTGCGTTCGATGTTGCGCAGCAGGCGGCGTTCGCGGTTTTCCACGAACAGCAGCGCGCGGCCGGCGCGACCCGCACGACCGGTACGGCCGATACGGTGAACGTAAGACTCGGAGTCCATCGGGATGTCATAGTTGACAACCAGGCTGATGCGCTCGACGTCCAGGCCACGGGCCGCAACGTCGGTCGCGATCAGGATATCCAGACGACCGTCTTTCAGGCGCTCCAGGGTCTGCTCACGCAGCGCCTGGTTCATGTCGCCGTTCAGCGCGGCGCTGCTGTAACCGCTGCGCTCCAGTGCTTCGGCCACTTCCAGGGTCGCGTTCTTGGTACGGACGAAGATGATCGCCGCGTCAAAGTCTTCGGCTTCCAGGAAACGCACCAGCGCTTCGTTTTTACGCATGCCGTAGACCGACCAGTAGCTCTGGCTGATGTCCGGACGGGTGGTCACGCTGGACTGGATGCGCACTTCCTGCGGCTCTTTCATGAAGCGGCGGGTAATGCGACGGATCGCTTCCGGCATGGTGGCGGAGAACAGCGCGGTCTGATGTTCAGCCGGGATCTCAGCCATGATGGTTTCTACGTCTTCGATAAAGCCCATGCGCAGCATTTCGTCGGCTTCATCCAGCACCAGACCGCTCAGGTTAGAGAGGTTCAGGGTGCCGCGCTTCAGGTGGTCCAGCAGGCGGCCTGGGGTACCCACAACGATTTGCGGGCCCTGGCGCAGAGCGCGCAGCTGCACGTCGTAACGCTGGCCGCCGTACAGGGCTACCACGTTGACGCCGTTCATGTGTTTGGAGAAATCGGTCATCGCTTCAGCAACCTGAACCGCCAGTTCGCGGGTCGGTGCCAGCACCAGGATCTGAGGTGCTTTCAGGTCTGCCTGCAGGTTGTGCAGCAGCGGCAGCGAGAACGCTGCAGTTTTACCACTACCGGTCTGTGCCATGCCCAGCACGTCGCGGCCGTTCAACAGGTGAGGAATACACTCAGCCTGGATCGGAGATGGTTTTTCATAGCCCAGATCGTTCAGGGCGGAAATGATTGGAGCAGACAGCCCCAGATCAGCAAAAGAGGTTTCAAACTCAGTCGTCATGTACACGTGCCTCATTAATAATGGCAGCCAGTCTACATAACTCGTCGAGAAAATTTTCAGTCATTTTCATTGAAAAGTGTGAACCGGCTCAAATTAGATTATAAAACGAACAAAAAAGCCCTCGCCCGTTAAGGCGATAACTTTGGTTAAAAACCAATGTTCATCAGGCTGATAGGTGTTCGTCAGCTATTGCTGGTCCGATTCCGATAGGTCGTCTTGCTCTTGGCCCAAAAGCGCCAATTCCAACAATGCATAGCGGTGCTCAACGAAGTTGTGAACGTTGTTAGACACCGTCAGTTTGAACAGCGCCGAAGCGGTGTCCTTGTCCCCCAGACTCAGGTAGTGTTTACCCAAATAGAAGTCAGTTTCACTGAGATGCTCAGCGAGCGAAGTGTTATCCGTTGCATCTGCCTTGAGGCGTTCCATCAGCGTTTTTTCGCTGATCTTGCCCAGGTAGAATTCGACAATATTCCATCCCCATTGCCCTCTGTCCGCTTTGTCATAGCGCTGCTGAAGCGCTACCTCGGCCTTCTTGGGATCGATTTCTCGCTCCACCAGATACAGCCATAACGAACGGAAGGGATCGTTTGGGTCGTCTTGATAAAACGCCTGCAGATCATCCTGCGCCAACGGGAAGCGGCCGCCATAATACAGTGCGATGCCCCGGTTTAAACGCGCGTAATTGTAAGTTGGATCAAGCTCTAGTACAGAATCAAACGCTTCATAGGCAGCATCAAAATTGCCTGCCTGCGTTAAGTAAATGCCCAGGTAGTTGAAAACTTCCGGCATGTCGGGACGTATCGCCAGCGCCTGCGAGAAATCATTGCGCGCTAATGCACGTAACCCGAGGCTATCATACAGCACACCGCGCTCATATAAAAGCTGTGCGCGTTCGTCATCCGTCAGTGCCCGGCTGGCAAGAATTTGTTCCATGCGCGCCAGGATCACTTCCTGCTGCAACGTAGGCTGCAACGGGATTGCCAAAACTTCGTCTTTACGCCAATCATGGTTGCTGCATCCTGCCAGCATGAGTGCTGTCGCAACGTAACACCAGCGCAAGAAAGGCTTCATTTCCCACTCCCGAAGACAAACATTGGATGAACGTCCTGTCCTCCGTTTGCTAAAACGCGGGCATCCTACCCGCGCGATACGAACAGCTCCCAACCCCGTGGCGGGGAGCTGTAAAACTATCTATACAGTTATTCTGCTTCAGGCGCAGGTGAACCTGCTTCCGGCGCCATCGCTTCTTTGATGCTCAGACGCACGCGGCCCTGACGGTCAACTTCCAGTACCTTAACCGGCACTTCCTGACCCATCTGCAGATAGTCGGTCACTTTCTCAACGCGCTTGTCGGCGATCTGAGAAATGTGCACCAGGCCTTCTTTACCACCGCCGATAGCGACGAATGCGCCGAAATCAACGATACGGGTCACTTTACCCTGGTAGATACGGCCCACTTCGATCTCTGCCGTGATCTCTTCGATGCGACGGATAGCGAATTTCGCTTTCTCACCGTCGGTCGCAGCGATTTTAACTGTACCATCATCTTCAATTTCGATGGTAGTGCCAGTCTCTTCGGTCAGCGCGCGGATAACGGAACCGCCCTTACCGATCACGTCTTTGATTTTATCCGGGTTGATGCGGATAGTATGAATACGCGGTGCGAATTCGGAGATATCGCCGCGCGGAGTGCTGATAGCCTGTTCCATTACGCCCAGGATGTGCAGACGCGCGCCCTTGGCCTGGTTCAGAGCCACCTGCATGATTTCGCGGGTGATGCCTTCGATTTTGATGTCCATCTGCAGCGCGGTGATACCGTCGCGGCTACCGGCCACTTTGAAGTCCATGTCGCCCAGGTGATCTTCGTCACCCAGAATGTCGGACAGAACCACATAGTTGTCGGCTTCTTTCACCAGGCCCATCGCGATACCCGCAACGGCAGCCTTGATTGGCACGCCGGCGTCCATCAGCGCCAGAGACGCGCCGCACACGGAAGCCATGGAAGAAGAACCGTTGGATTCGGTGATTTCAGACACCACGCGAACCGTGTACGGGAAATCTTCCGGTTTAGGCATCATAGCCAATACGCCGCGTTTCGCCAGGCGACCGTGACCGATTTCACGACGCTTAGGAGAACCGACCATGCCGGTTTCGCCTACGGAGTACGGAGGGAAGTTGTAGTGGAACAGGAAGCTGTCGGTCTTCTCGCCCATCAGCTCGTCCAGGTTCTGTGCGTCGCGCGCGGTGCCCAGGGTCGCGGTAACCAGCGCCTGAGTTTCGCCACGGGTGAACAGCGCGGAACCGTGGGTGCGCGGCAGTACGCCGGTGCGCACATCCAGGCCACGGATCATGTCTTTTTCACGGCCGTCGATACGCGGCTCGCCACGCAATACGCGGCTGCGCACCACGTTCTTCTCGACGGTGCCCAGGATGTCCTGGATTTCGCCGGCGTCCAGCGTTTCGTCCTGCGCCAGCAGGGTTTCAACCACGCTGTCTTTGATCGCGTCAACCTGAGCGTAACGCTCTTGTTTTTCGGTAATGTGGTAAGCGTCGCCCAGGCGAGCTTCAGCCAGTTCAGCCACGCGCGCGTGCAGCGCTTCGTTGACCGCAGGCGCCTGCCAATCCCACTTCGGCTTGCCGGCTTCGGCAACCAGCGCGTTGATGTTTTCGATAACCACTTGCTGCTGGTCATGGCCGAACACCACGGCGCCCAGCATCTGATCTTCGCTCAGCACGTCAGCTTCGGATTCCACCATCAGCACCGCGCCGGCGGTACCGGCAACCACCAGATCCAGACGGCTTTCTTTCAGTTCGTCGGTCGTTGGGTTCAGTACGTACTGATCGTTGATGTAACCTACGCGCGCGGCGCCGATTGGGCCGTTGAACGGAATACCGGACAGGCTCAGGGCGGCAGAGGCGCCGATCATCGCAACGATGTCCGGGTTCACCTGCGGGTTAACGGAAACCACGGTCGCGATCACCTGAACTTCGTTCAGGAAGCTGTCCGGGAACAGTGGACGGATCGGGCGGTCGATCAGACGGGAAGTCAGCGTCTCGCCTTCGCTCGGACGGCCTTCGCGGCGGAAGAAGCTGCCCGGGATACGGCCGGCGGCGTAGGTACGCTCTTGGTAGTTCACCGTCAGCGGGAAGAAGCTCTGGCCCGGCTTGGCTTTTTTCTGGCCAACGACGGTAACGAATACGGCGGTGTCATCCATGCTCACCATAACGGCGGCGGTGGCCTGACGCGCCATCATACCGGTTTCGATGGTGACGGTATGCTGGCCATATTGGAATTTGCGAATGATCGGTGTCAGCAAAATTATATCCTTGATTAACGGCGCGCAATCGCATTGACGACTCGACACGCCTGTGACTCGATTTGCCTTCTCACTACATCCTCGCGACTAATGACAATCCTTATCTCAGGCGGGAGATAAAGCCTCTCATTAGCCGCGCGAACCTCTGTAACGGAAGAACCTGTTTGGAAACATCAGTAATACATTAACCTGATTTGCTTATGCTTCCTAGAAGAAAGGGGCCAAAATAGGCCCCTTTCCACTGAAACTTGCTAGATTAGCGACGCAGACCCAGACGCTCGATCAGGCTGGTGTAACGTGCTACATCTTTACGCTTCAGGTAGTCCAGCAGCTTACGACGCTGAGAAACCATACGCAGCAGACCACGACGGCTGTGGTGATCTTTTTTGTGCTCGGAGAAGTGGCCTTGCAGATGGTTGATCTGCGCAGTCAGCAGGGCAACCTGAACTTCGGTAGAACCGCTGTCGTTAGTACCACGACCGAAATCAGCTACGATTTGAGCTTTAGCTTCAACACTTAGAGACATTGTAATACTCCAGATTATAGATAATAAAAACAGGCGCCGATCTCTAATTCAGCAACCCAATGCATAAGCTGCGCCATTCTACTCTTAGCGCAGTGCGATCGCAAGGCGACGCAGTGCCCCGCCGTCAGTCGAAATGCTCGACCACCAGGCGGCGCGGCGCCACGCGACCATCCTCGGCGATGTCGCCAACGCCGATGAATTTCCGCTCTTCACCCTCGGTGATGCGCACCAGGCCGGATGCCGGCGCGCCGGCCACTTGCACCGGTTGCCCCTGCTTGACGTAACCCGCCACCACCGGCAGCAAATTCACTTCCGGATAGTTCTCAACCGGGCTGTCCATCGGCATCAGCAGCGGATCGAGCAGCTCACCGGGCGCGATCGCTTGTTCCTGCGCCTGCGCCACCAAGGCGTTCAGCTGTTCCAGCGTCACCATGCGCGCGATGGGATAAGTCGCCACCTGCAGGCGGCGCAGATAGATCACGTGCGCGCCGCAGCCCAGCAGCTCGCCGAGATCGTCGGTGATGGTGCGGATGTAGGTGCCTTTCGAGCAGTGAATCTCCAGCTCGAGTTCATCCCCTTCCCAGCGGATAAACTGCAGCTCGTACACCGTAATGCTGCGCGCTTCGCGCGGCACTTCGATGCCCTGGCGCGCATACTCGTAGAGTTTCTTGCCCTGGTATTTCAACGCCGAATACATCGACGGCACCTGCTGGATGTCGCCGCGGAAGGTGTCCAGCGCCGCGTCGAGCTGCGCCTGGGTGAAGTTCACCGGGCGTTCCTGCACGATCTGCCCGTCGGCGTCGGAGGTATCGGTACGCTGCCCCAGCTTGGCGATCACCCGATAGCGCTTGTCGGAATCGAGCAGGTATTGCGAAAACTTGGTCGCTTCGCCCAGACAGATAGGCAACATGCCGGTCGCCAACGGATCGAGCGCGCCGGTATGGCCCGCTCGGTTGGCGTTGTACAGACGTTTTACTTTTTGCAGCGCATCGTTGGACGACAACCCCTGCGGCTTGTCCAGCAACAGCACGCCGTGGATGTCACGGCCGCGGCGACGAGGGCGACTCATTAATCCTCCTTGTCATCGCCTGAGGCGGAACGGCGCTCTGCGTCGTTCTTCACCACGTTGGTCACCAGGTTGGACATGCGCATGCCTTCCACCAAGGAGTTGTCGTAAGCGAAGGTCAGCTCCGGCACCACGCGCAGGCGCATCGCTTTGCCCAGCAGGGTGCGGATATAGCCGGAAGCGTCCTGCAACGCTTTGATGCCGTTGGTGACCAGATCCGGATCGTGGTTCTCGGTCAGCACGTTCAGGAAGGTGACGTAAACCTTGGCATACGCCAGGTCGCGGGACACTTCCACGCCGGAAACGGTCGCCATGCCGACGCGCGGATCTTTCACTTCACGCTGCAGAATGATCGCAATCTCTTTCTGCATCTCTTGCGCCACGCGTTGACCGCGGCTGAATTCTTTTGCCATTTTGGATTCTCCAGACAAATCGGGGGGCACAAAGGCCCCCCGTAAACAGATATAAGCAGATGTGCAATCGTTAAGCGATGGTGCGTTGGATCTCAATGATTTCGAACACTTCGATCATGTCGCCGACGCGCACGTCGTTATAGTTCTTAACGCCGATACCACATTCCATGCCGTTACGGACTTCGTTAACGTCATCTTTGAAGCGACGCAGGGATTCCAGCTCGCCTTCATAGATAACCACGTTGTCGCGCAGTACGCGGATTGGGTTGTGACGCTTGATGGTCCCTTCGGTAACCATACAGCCGGCGATAGCGCCGAACTTAGGCGATTTGAACACGTCGCGCACTTCGGCCAGGCCGATGATCTGCTGCTTGTATTCCGGCGCCAGCATACCGCTCATCGCCTGCTTCACTTCGTCGATCAGGTTATAGATCACGGAGTAGTAACGCAGATCCAGGCTTTCCGCTTCGATCACGCGGCGCGCAGAAGCGTCGGCACGCACGTTGAAGCCCAGGATGATGGCGTTGGAAGCCGCAGCCAGCGTCGCGTCGGTTTCGGTGATCCCACCTACGCCGGAGCCGACAATCTTCACCTTCACTTCGTCGGTGGAGAGTTTCAGCAGCGAGTCGCTGATCGCTTCGCAAGAACCCTGTACGTCGGATTTCAGTACGATGTTCAGCTCGGACACTTCGCCGTCGGTCATGTTGGCGAACATGTTTTCCAGCTTGGACTTCTGCTGACGCGCCAGTTTGACTTCGCGGAACTTGCCTTGACGGTACAGCGCCACTTCACGCGCTTTCTTCTCGTCACGCACCACGGTCGCTTCGTCACCCGCTGCAGGCACGCTGGACAGGCCGAGGATTTCCACAGGGATAGACGGACCGGCGGAGGTCACTTCACGACCCAGCTCGTCACGCATCGCACGCACGCGGCCGTATTCGAAGCCGCACAGGACGATATCGCCCTTGTTCAGCGTACCTTCCTGAACCAGCACGGTAGCAACCGGGCCACGGCCTTTATCCAGGAAGGACTCGATCACTACGCCGCTCGCCATGCCGCTGCGAACCGCTTTCAGCTCCAGAACTTCGGCCTGCAGCAGGATGGCCTGCAGCAGCTCGTCGATACCGGTACCGGCTTTCGCGGACACGTGAACGAACTGCGCTTCGCCGCCCCACTCTTCCGGCATAACGCCGTACTGAGACAGTTCCTGCTTAACGCGATCCGGATCGGCTTCCGGTTTGTCGATTTTGTTCACCGCAACCACCAATGGCACCTGCGCCGCTTTCGCGTGCTGGATAGCTTCGATGGTTTGTGGCATCACGCCGTCGTCGGCCGCCACCACCAGAACCACGATGTCAGTCGCCTGAGCACCGCGAGCACGCATCGAGGTAAACGCGGCGTGGCCCGGGGTGTCCAGGAAGGTGATCATGCCGTTCTCGGTTTCTACGTGGTAGGCACCGATGTGCTGGGTAATGCCGCCGGCTTCGCCCGCCGCCACTTTGGTGGAGCGGATGTAGTCCAGCAGAGAGGTTTTACCGTGGTCAACGTGGCCCATGATGGTCACGACCGGCGCGCGCGGCTCGGCCGCAGCGCCCGTATCACGGTCGCTCATCAGCGCTTCTTCCAGCTCGTTTTCACGACGCAGGATAACTTTGTGGCCCATCTCTTCGGCAACCAGCTGTGCGGTTTCCTGGTCGATAACCTGGTTGATGGTGGCCATGGCGCCCAGTTTCATCATCACTTTGATGACCTGAGAACCTTTGACCGCCATCTTGTTGGCCAGCTCGGCCACGGTGATGGTTTCACCGATCACCACGTCACGGTTAACCACCTGCGCCGGCTTGTTGAAGCCCTGCTGCAGAGCGCTAGGCTTGCGTTTGCCGCCTTTGCCGCCACGGGTAACGGCACGCGCTTCTTCGCGATCCGCTTTGGATTCGGACAGCTTGTTGCCTTTCTTCTGCTTGGTGGCTTTGCCGCCGCGGGTGCGGCTGCGACGATCGCCTTCAACTTTGGCGTCGTTTTCATCTTCAGCGGCACGGGCGTGCTGAGAGGTGGTCACGTGATAGTCGGCGCTTTCAACCGCAGCGCTAGCCGCGTCGGCCTGGGCCCACTTCTCGCCGTTCTCTTCGGCCATGCGACGGGCTTCTTCCGCCACGCGCTTGGCTTCCTCTTCAACCTTGCGGCGCACTTCCTCTTCCGCTTTACGTTTCAGTTCAGCGGCTTCGGCTTCACGGCGTGCTTTTTCCGCCTGAGCTGGCTTGGTCATTTCGTCGGTATGTTGATTGGTCACTTTTTCTTTTTCCGCTGAATTACGCTTAGCAATCTCCGCGGCCTCACGTTTGGCTTGCTCTTCGGCTGCGCGCTTCGCTTCCGCTTCGCGTTTTGCGAGCTCTTCCGCTTCGCGCCGTGCCTGCTCTTCCGCTTCACGCTGTGCCTGCTCTGCCGCTTCAGCCAACTGGGCTTCCTGCGTATCGCGATTTACATAAGTGCGTTTCTTGCGGACCTCAATTTGCACCGATTTACTTTTACCGCCGGTGCTCGGGATATTCAAGGTGCTGCGCGTTTTGCGCTGCAAAGTGAGTTTACCCGGCGCGCTGCCGTGTTCACGGTTCAGGTGCGCCAGTAATGTTTCTTTTTCTTGCTGGGTAACAGAGTCCGACTCGGACTTGTTGATCCCTGCATCAGCAAACTGCTGTACCAGGCGATCAACCGGAGTCTGAATCTCTGCTGCCAGCGATTTTACGGTTACATCTGTCGTCATGCTGTTCCTTCCTGCTACAGTTATTACGCGTTGTCGCCAAACCAACAGATATTGCGTGCAGCCATGATCAGCTCGCCGGCTTGCTCATCGCTAAGCCCTTCAATATCAGCCAGATCGTCAACACCCTGCTCGGCAAGATCTTCCAGCGTACAAACCCCACGCGCGGCCAGTTTAAAGGCCATGCTGCGCTCAAGACCCGGCAGGTTGAGCAAATCGTCGGCCGGTTTGTTGTCGCCCAGGCTTTCTTCTTGTGCCAGGGCCAGCGTGGTCAATGCAGCTTTGGCGCGTTCGCGCAATGCTTCAACCGTATCTTCATCCAGACCGTCGATTTCCAACAGCTCTTTGATCGGCACGTAGGCCAGCTCTTCCAGCGTGGAGAAGCCTTCTTCAACCAGTACGGTGGCGAAATCTTCGTCGATATCAAGATACTTGGTGAAGGTATCAATAGCGGCATGAGCCTCGGCCTGGTGCTTGGCCTGCAGGTCGTCCGCCGTCATCACGTTCAGTTCCCAACGATCGTCGCCGCGGTGTTGTTTCAGCAGCTGGGAAGCCAAACGCACGTTTTGGCCGTTACGGCCGATCGCCTGCGCCAGGTTGCTGGCTTCAACGGCGATATCCATGGTGCAGTTATCTTCGTCTACCACGATCGACGCGACGTCGGCCGGCGCCATGGCGTTGATGACGAATTGCGCTGGGTTATCATCCCACAGGATGATATCGATGCGCTCGCCGCCGAGCTCGCTCGACACGGCCTGAACGCGCGCACCGCGCATACCTACGCAGGCGCCGACCGGATCGATGCGCTTGTCGTTGGTTTTCACTGCAATTTTCGCACGGGAGCCTGGATCGCGGGCTGCCGCTTTAATCTCGATCACTTCTTCGCCGATTTCCGGCACTTCGATGCGGAACAGCTCTTTCAGCATTTCCGGGCTGGAACGGCTGACGAACAGCTGCGCGCCGCGAGCTTCGGGACGTACGGCATACAATACGCCGCGAATGCGGTCGCCCGGACGGAAGTTTTCGCGCGGCAGCATGTCTTCACGGCCAATGACCGCTTCGGCGTTGTTGCCCAGATCCAGCGCGATGCTGTCACGGTTCACTTTCTTCACCACGCCGGTGACGATCTCACCTTCGTGTTCACGGAAAGCGTCGACCACCATCGCGCGCTCGGCCTCGCGCACTTTCTGCACGATAACCTGCTTGGCGGTTTGGGTGGTGATGCGGTCGAAGGTCACGGATTCGATCTGATCTTCGACGTATCCGCCGAGCTCGATGCTCGGATCTTCAAACTGAGCGGCTTCCAGCGTGATTTCACGCGTCGGCTGAGTCACTTCGTCTACGGCGACCCAACGGCGGAAGGTATCGAAATCGCCGGTTCTGCGGTCAATGCTGACGCGCACGTCGATTTCCTGCTCGTATTTTTTCTTGGTTGCGGTGGCTAATGCAGTTTCCAGCGCTTCGAAAATCTTCTCGCGCGGAAGGGATTTTTCATTGGAAACTGCTTCAACAACAGCCAGAATCTCTTTGTTCATCCTAGTTGCCTCTTCCAAACTTTAAAAGTGGGGTACCAGGTTCGCTTTCTGGATGTTGCTCAGCGCGAACACTTCATCTTTCCCTTCCACAGTAACCGTGATCATCTCGCCTTCGACAGACTTGATAATACCCTGCCACTTGCGACGGTTCTGTACCGCCATGCGCAGGACCAGGCTGACTTCTTCACCGAGGTAACGCGTATAGTGTTCTGCGGTGAACATCGGGCGATCAAGGCCAGGAGAGGAGACTTCCAAGTTGTAAGCGACCGTGATTGGATCTTCGACGTCCAATACAGCGCTGACCTGGTGGCTGACATCAGCGCAATCATCAACATTGATGCCGTTATCACTATCAATATAGATGCGGAGCGTCGATTGGCGCGCACGAATGAATTCGATGCCTACAAGCTCAAAGCCCAACGCTTCTACCGGTGCCGAAAGCATCTCTGTTAACTTTTGCTCTAATGTGGACAAGCCCACCCCCAAGACATAAAAAAAGGGCTAAATAGCCCAGTGATTCTGTTGCCAAATAACAAAAAACCCCGAAAAATCGGGGCTTTATGCAACTGGACCCTGTTTGCCGCTAGGCGGCCTCGGTACAACTTTCGAGCAAGTGTCATTTTCAAATGTTGATCGAGAAAAGCGGGTTTCAATCGAAAAGTGTATTTGAAAATAAACACTTAAAGGAAAGTGGTTGCGGGGGCCGGATTTGAACCGACGACCTTCGGGTTATGAGCCCGACGAGCTACCAGGCTGCTCCACCCCGCGTCCGAAAACGTGGCAAATACTACGCCGATAATCGCAAAATTGCAAGTTATCTCTGGGATTTGGTACCGAGGATGGGACTCGAACCCACAAGCCCGTTAGGGCACTACCACCTCAAGGTAGCGTGTCTACCAATTCCACCACCTCGGTACTGATTCTTACTGCTAACGGCCGTTGTTCTTTCGAGTTCACAACCACCGCTTTCAAACTTTGTTACGGCTTACTGCGGGATATCGCTGCTCGGCTTGGCTGGTGCCGCCGGCGCGGTCGTCTGCTCAGTTTTCACTGGCTGACCCAGGTTTTCCCACTCGCTGCCTTTCTTGCTCTGGTTGCTGCTGAGGTTGCCCAGAATCAGGCTGATGACGAAGAACAGCGTCGCCAGCACAGCAGTCATGCGGGTCATAAAGTTACCGGAACCACTCGAACCGAACAATGTGCCTGATGCACCTGCTCCGAAAGAGGCTCCCATATCAGCGCCTTTACCTTGCTGCAACATAATCAGAGCAACCAGCCCGATTGAGATCAGCAGGAAAATTACCAGAAGAGCTTCGTACATAGTAGTACCCGTATCCTTGCGGCCTTACCGCATGCCAAATGCTTCACACTCATCAAGCAGGCGTTTTTATAAACTGCCTACTGAAGCGGGTGTGAATACTAACCAAAGCCGCCAACCCGCGCAAGGGCAATTTGCAGCCGCCGGCGCGTTTGCGGAAAAAAACGCCAACAATCGCCTGTTCGGGCTCAGCGATGCCAAGCCCGGCGGCTAACTGTCTGTTTTAACCTGCGGATTTCACCGCGTCGGCGATGCGATGCGCCAGCGCGGTCACCTGCTGCTCGTCTTCGCCTTCCACCATCACGCGGATCAGCGGCTCGGTGCCCGATTTGCGCAGCAGCACCCGGCCGCGGCCGGCCAGCTCGGCCTCCACTTGCTCGGTGACTTTGCGCACCGCGTCGGACTCCAGCGGATTGTGCTCGCCGGCGAAGCGCACGTTGACCAGGATCTGCGGCAGCAGCTTCATGCCGCTGCACAGGTCATGCAGGCTCATGTGGTTGCGCACCATGGCGGTCAGCACCTGCAGCCCGGCCACGATGCCGTCGCCGGTGGTGGTTTTGTCCAGCAGGATCACATGGCCGGAGTTTTCCGCGCCGATGCGCCAGCCCAACTCCTGCAGCTTCTCCAGCACGTAGCGGTCGCCCACTTTGGCGCGAGCGAACGGAATGCCCAGCTGTTTCAGCGCCAGCTCCAACCCCATATTGCTCATCAGTGTGCCGACCGCGCCGCCGCGCAGCTGGCCCTGACGCAGGCCTTCACGGGCGATGATGTACAGGATCTGGTCGCCGTCCACCTTGTTACCCAGGTGATCCACCATCATCACGCGGTCGCCGTCGCCGTCGAACGCCAGGCCGACGTGCGCTTTTTCCTGCAACACTCGCTCCTGCAGCTGACGCACATCGGTAGCGCCGCATTTTTCGTTGATGTTCATCCCGTCCGGCTCAACGCCGATGGCGAGCACCGTGGCGCCCAGCTCGCGCAGCACGCTCGGCGCGATGTGGTAAGTCGCGCCGTTGGCGCAGTCAACCACGATTTTCAGCCCCTTCAGGCTCAGCTCGCTCGGGAAGGTGCCTTTGCAGAATTCGATATAGCGGCCGGCGGCATCGATGATACGGCTGGCTTTACCCAGCTCGGCGGACTCCACGCAGGTCAGCGGTTTTTCCATTTCGGCTTCGATCGCCTCTTCGACGTTGTCCGGCAATTTGGCGCCGTCGATCGAGAAGAACTTGATGCCGTTGTCATAGAACGGGTTGTGCGAAGCGGAGATGACAATGCCCGCTTCCGCGCGGAAGGTGCGCGTCAGGTAGGCCACCGCCGGCGTGGGCATCGGCCCGGTGAAGGAGGCGGACAATCCGGCGGCCGCCAGACCGGCTTCCAGAGCGGACTCCAGCATATATCCGGAGATGCGCGTATCCTTACCGATGATGATCTTGCGGGAACCGTGACGCGCCAGCACTTTACCGGCCGCCCAACCCAGTTTCAGCACGAAGTCCGGCGTGATGGGGCTGTCCCCGACCTTGCCTCGGATGCCGTCGGTGCCAAAATATTTGCGCTCGCTCATGTCTCTACTGTCCTTTAGCTGAAAGTGTTGCCTCGACGACACGCATCGCCTCGACGGTTTCTTTAACGTCATGCACTCTGACAATCTGCGCCCCCTGCATCGCCGCGATCACCGCGCAGGCCACGCTGCCGATAACCCGTTGATCCGGCGGCACGTTCAGCAGTTGTCCAATCATCGATTTGCGCGACATGCCGACCAACAGCGGCAAACCGAAACGATGAAATTCCGACAACCGGGCCAGAAGCTGATAGTTGTGCGACAAATTTTTACCGAAACCGAAGCCTGGGTCGAGCAGCAATTTCTGATTTGTTATCCCCGCCTCGTTACAGCGCCGGATATGGTGCTCGAAAAACGTCTGAACGTCGGCGATCAGATCGTTGTAGTGCGGCGCCTGCTGCATGGTGCGCGGCTGCCCCTGCATGTGCATCAGGCAGACCGGCAAACCGCTTTCCGCCGCCGCCGCCAGAGCGCCCGGCTCCTGCAGCGAACGGATGTCGTTGATCAAATGTGCGCCGGCGTGCGCCGATTCGCGGATCACACCCGCTTTCGAGGTATCGACCGAGATAAAGACTTCAAAACGCTGCGCCAGCGCTTCCACCACCGGCACGACCCGCTCAAGCTCCTCCTCTTCGCTCACTTCCGCCGCCCCCGGTCTTGTCGATTCGCCGCCGATATCAATCATCGTGGCGCCGGCCGAAATCAGCGCATGCGCATGTACCAGCGCCTGGTTCAGGGTGTTGTGGCGGCCGCCGTCAGAAAACGAATCCGGCGTCACGTTGAGGATGCCCATCACCTGCGGATGGGAAAGATTGAGCGTCATGTCGCGCACGGTTAACTGCATGGTTGGTCCACCTTACTGTTGCCTGGTTCACTGCCCGCCGGGCAAAAAAAACCCCGGCATGCCGGGGTTTGATGTTATTACACAGCCGCTGTTACTTGTCGAGCTGTTCGGACATGGTGTTGCCCGGCGTTGGGGTGCGCGGCTCATCTACCGGCGTCGGGGCTTTCGGGGTGCCACCGTTGTCGGAGCTGTTGCCTTTGTTCGCATCGTCCCAGCCCGCCGGCGGACGCACGTCTTTGCGGTTCATCAGATCGTCGATCTGCGGCGCATCGATGGTTTCATACTTCATCAACGCATCCTTCATCGAGTGCAGGATGTCCATGTTTTCCATCAGCAGCGAGCGAGCACGCGTGTAGTTACGTTCGATCAGCGACTTCACTTCCTGGTCGATGATACGCGCGGTTTCATCCGACATGTGCTTCGCCTTGGCCACGGAACGGCCCAGGAACACTTCGCCCTCTTCTTCCGCATACAGCAGCGGCCCCAGCTTCTCGGAGAAGCCCCATTGGGTCACCATGTTGCGGGCGATGGAGGTCGCCACTTTGATGTCGTTCGACGCACCGGTAGAGACTTTTTCCGGCCCGTAGATGATCTCTTCCGCCAGACGACCGCCGTACAGGGTGGAGATTTGGCTCTCCAGCTTCTGACGGCTGGCGCTGATCGCATCCCCTTCCGGCAGGAAGAAGGTCACGCCGAGCGCCCGACCACGAGGAATGATGGTGACCTTGTGCACCGGATCGTGTTCAGGAACCAGGCGGCCAATGATGGCGTGGCCCGCTTCGTGATACGCGGTCGACTCTTTCTGCGCTTCAGTCATCACCATGGAGCGACGTTCCGCACCCATCATGATCTTGTCTTTGGCTTTCTCGAACTCCACCATCGACACCACGCGCTTGTTGCCGCGGGCTGCGAACAGCGCCGCTTCGTTGACCAGGTTGGCCAGATCGGCACCGGAGAAGCCCGGCGTGCCGCGCGCAATGACGGAGGCGTCGATGTCGGCCGCCAACGGCACGCGGCGCATGTGCACCTTCAGGATCTGCTCACGGCCACGCACATCCGGCAGCCCGACCACGACCTGACGGTCGAAACGGCCCGGGCGCAGCAGCGCGGGGTCAAGCACGTCCGGACGGTTGGTCGCCGCGATGACGATGATGCCCTCGTTGCCTTCGAAACCGTCCATCTCAACCAGCATCTGGTTCAGGGTCTGCTCGCGCTCATCGTGACCGCCACCCAGGCCGGCGCCACGCTGGCGACCGACGGCGTCGATTTCATCGATGAAGATGATGCACGGCGCGGCTTTCTTCGCTTGTTCGAACATGTCGCGCACGCGGGATGCACCCACGCCGACGAACATTTCGACGAAGTCGGAACCGGAAATGGTGAAGAACGGTACCTTCGCTTCGCCGGCGATCGCTTTCGCCAACAGCGTTTTACCGGTCCCCGGCGGGCCAACCATCAGCACGCCTTTCGGGATCTTGCCGCCCAGCTTCTGGAAACGGCTCGGTTCGCGCAGGTATTCCACCAGTTCGCTCACCTCTTCTTTCGCTTCGTCACACCCGGCGACATCGGCGAAAGTGGTCTTGATCTGGTCTTCCGTCAGCATGCGGGCCTTGCTCTTGCCGAAGGACATCGCGCCCTTGCCGCCGCCGCCCTGCATTTGCCGCATAAAGAAGATCCAGACCCCGATCAGCAACAGCATCGGGAACCAAGAGATAAAGATAGAAGCCAGCAGGCTCGGCTCTTCAGGCGGCTCGCCGACAACTTTCACATTCTTCGTTAACAACGTATCCAGCAACTTAGGATCGTTGACAGGGATGTAGGTCGTGTATTTGTTACTGTCTTTCTTGGTAACGTTAATTTCACGTCCGTTGATTCGCGCTTCGCGAACCTGGTCCTGGGTCAGTTCGGACATGAAGGTAGAGTAATCCACCCTACGGCCATTCGACTCGCTGGGCCCAAAGCTCTGGAATACAGACATCAACACTACCGCGATGACTAACCAGAGAATTAGGTTTTTCGCCATGTCACTCAAGGGATTAACCTCATCTTACAACTGTGTTAACAAACAGCGTTAGGGTACTACAGTTTGCGCCCTGTCGCTACAATGTACACTTCGCGCGAACGGGCGCGGGAAGCGTCTGGCTTACGAATCTTAACCTTCGTAAACAGGGAGCGAATTTCCCGTAGGTACTCGTCAAAGCCATCTCCCTGGAACACCTTCACCAGGAAACTTCCGCCTGGTGCGAGGACATCACGACACATATCCAGCGCCAACTCCACCAGATACATCGACCTTGGAATATCGACCGCCGGGGTGCCACTCATATTCGGGGCCATATCGGACATGACCACCTGAACCTTACTCTCGCCTACTCGTTCCAACAGTGCCTTCAGCACCAGTTCATCACGAAAATCGCCCTGAAGGAAATCGACGCCAACGATAGGATCCATTGGCAAAATATCACAGGCGATGATGCGCCCGGTACCGCCGATTTGGGTGACCACATACTGCGACCAGCCGCCCGGTGCGGCGCCCAGATCAACCACGGTCATGCCCGGTTTGAACAGTTTGTCGCTCTGCTGTATTTCATCAAGTTTAAACCAGGCACGGGAACGCAGTCCCTTTTTCTGCGCCTGCTGTACATATTTATCGCTAAAGTGTTCTTGTAACCAGCGACTGGAGCTAGCCGAACGCTTTTTATTAGCCATCTCGTTTTCCAACTATCATAAAAAGAGTCTTATGTCAGGGTCGCTGCTCACGTAGACTCACACCGGTGAAGACCGATTTGGTGATATACATGAGATGGCGGTAGAATGTACCGTTTTCAATCCCAACTTAAGCAAAAAAGACAATGAATCTGAATAATAAACAAAAACAGCACCTGAAAGGCCTGGCGCATCCGTTAAAACCGGTGGTGATGCTGGGCAATAACGGTCTTACCGAAGGGGTGCTGGCTGAAATTGAACAGGCTCTGGAGCATCATGAGCTGATCAAGGTAAAAATCGCCGCTGAAAATCGCGAAACCAAGACCCTGATCGCCGACGCTATCGTGCGTGAAACGGGCGCCTGCAATGTGCAAGTTATCGGCAGTACGCTTATTCTTTACCGCCCGTCGAAAGAGCGCAAGATCAGTCTACCGCGTTAATAACCATCAGGTTAACGAAAAGGTGCCATGCGCCTGACCAAGATAAAAGGCCGCTTGCGGCCTTTTTCCTATCTTTACAAAACGTTGGCGCATTAATGACCAACGGTCCCGATCAGAGATACTCGACCTTCAGGATCTCGTATTCCACGTCGCCGCCTGGGGTTTTGATCACCACCACATCGTCTTGCTCTTTGCCGATCAGGCCGCGCGCCATCGGCGAGTTTACCGAAATCAGATTTTTCTTGAAATCGGCCTCATCGTCGCCAACGATGCGGTAAGTCACTTCTTCTTCGCTGTCCAGATTCATCACCGATACGGTGGCGCCGAAGATCACCCGACCGGTGTTCGGCATCTTGGTGATGTCGATCACCTGAGCATTGGACAGCTTGGCTTCGATTTCCTGAATGCGGCCTTCACAGAAACCCTGCTGTTCGCGGGCGGCATGGTACTCGGCATTCTCTTTCAAATCGCCGTGTTCACGCGCTTCAGCGATATCCGCAATGATTTTCGGGCGGCGCACGCTTTTCAGATATTCGAGCTCTTCGCGCAGTTTTTCAGCGCCAAACAAGGTCATCGGAATTTGGTTCATCGTATAAATACCTCTAAATCTTTCCTGTTCAAATAACCGTCATCCTGACGTATTCGTATGAAAACACGGTTGGCATACCGCCCCCCGCCTCCAGGCGACAAACAAAAGAAACCTGACTCGGAACGGAGCCCAAGCCAAGATCGGTTTTGCATTTTGATACGCATTTTAGCCTAGAGTTCCTTGAGGGTCATCGTTTACTTTTTCCCTGATTGCACCGTAGTATGACGGCACGTTATCCAGCTGTTATCCCGAGATTATGCGTTTTTCACGAATTGTCAGTGCATTGGCTTGCGCATTTGTTCTGAATGCGAATGCGGCCCCGGTTGAAGAGTACACACAATATCTGCCTGATGGGGCCAACCTTGCCCTGGTCGTTCAGAAGATCGGCGCCGGCTCGCCGACGATCGATTACCACTCTCAGCAAATGGCGCTGCCGGCCAGTACCCAAAAAGTGCTGACGGCGCTGGCGGCATTGCTGCAACTCGGGCCCGATTACCGTTTCACCACCACGCTGGAGAGCCAGGGCGATATCCGCGACGGCGTGCTGCGCGGCAACCTGATCGCTCGCTTCAGCGGCGATCCGACCTTCAAACGCCAGAGCCTGCGCAATATGGTGGCCGTCCTGAAAAAGCAAGGCGTGCGCCAAATCAGCGGCGATGTGCTGGTCGATACCTCGGTCTTCGCCAGCCATGACAAAGCGCCCGGTTGGCCGTGGAACGATCTGACGCAGTGCTTCAGCGCGCCGCCGGCCGCCGCCATCGTCGATCGCAACTGTTTCTCGGTCTCGCTGTACAGCGCGCCGAATCCGGGCGACATGGCGTTTATCCGCGTCGCCTCCTATTATCCGGTTAATATGTTTAGCCAGGTGCGCACCCTGGCGCGCGGCTCGGCAGACGCACAGTACTGCGAGCTGGACGTGGTGCCGGGCGAGCTGAACCGCTTTACCCTGACCGGCTGCCTGACGCAGCGCAGCGAGCCGTTGCCGCTGGCCTTCGCCATCCAGGACGGCGCCAGCTATGCGGGCGCCATCTTGAAAGACGAGCTGACGCAGGCCGGCATCCAGATTGACGGGCATTTGAAACGCCAGACGCGTCCCGGCATTACCGGCACGGTGATCGCGCAAACCCAGTCGGCACCGCTGCACGATCTGTTGAAGATCATGCTGAAAAAGTCGGACAACATGATTGCCGATACCGTCTTCCGCACCATCGGCCATGAGCGCTTCGGCGTGCCGGGCACCTGGCGAGCGGGCTCCGATGCGGTGCGCCAGGTGCTGCGCCAAAAGGCCGGCATCGATCTGGGCAATACCATCATCGCCGACGGTTCCGGCCTGTCGCGCCACAACCTGCTGGCCCCGGCGACCATGATGCAGGCGCTGCAGTACATCGCGCAGCACGACAACGAGCTGAACTTTATCTCGATGCTGCCGCTGTCCGGCTATGACGGCACCCTGCGCTACCGCGGCGGCCTGCATGAAGCCGGCGTCGACGGCAAGGTGTCGGCCAAGACCGGCGCGCTGCAGGGCGTCTACAACCTGGCGGGCTTCATCACGACCGCCAGCGGCCAGCGCATGGCCTTCGTGCAGTATCTCTCCGGCTACGCCGTGCCGCCGGAAGATCAGAAACAGCGCCGCGCGCCGCTGGTGCGCTTCGAAAGCCGCCTGTATCGGGATATTTACCAAAACAACTGAGGGTCATCATGAAGCTGCTGGTCGTTGAAGATGATGAACTGCTGCAACAGGGGCTGGCGTTGGCGCTGACCGGCGAGGGTTACGTCTGCGACTGCGCCGCCACGGCGGCGGAGGCCAACAGCCTGCTCATCACCAGCCAATACAGCATGGTGATCCTGGATCTCGGCCTGCCGGATATGGACGGCGCGGCGCTGCTGCGGCAGTGGCGCCGCCAGCAGATCGATCTGCCGGTGCTGATCCTGACCGCCCGCGACGCCCTGGAAGATCGCGTCGACGGGCTGGACGCCGGCGCCGACGACTACCTGGTCAAACCCTTCGCGCTGGTTGAGCTGCAGGCGCGCGTGCGCGCCCTCCTGCGGCGCTACCAGGGCCACAGCGACAATCTGATGCAGGTGGATGACCTGCAGTTGAACCTCTCCAGCCAGCAGGTCTACCTGCAGCAACAGCCGGTGGAAGTCACGCCAAAAGAGTTCGCCATTCTGTCGCGCCTGATCATGCGTGCCGGGCAGACGGTCAACCGTGAACTCCTGCAGCAGGATCTCTACACCTGGCAGGACGACTTGGGTTCCAACACGCTGGAAGTGCACATCCACAACCTGCGCCGCAAACTGGGCAAGGATCGTATCCGCACCGTGCGCGGCATCGGCTACCGCCTGGAACCCTCGTCATGATCAGCATGCGCCGCCGCCTGCTGCTGATGCTGGCGCTGATCCTGCTGGTCACGCAACTCATCAGCGCCTTCTGGCTGTGGCACGAAAGCCAGGAACAGATCAGCTTCCTGGTGGACGAAACCCTGTCCGCCAAAGTGCGCAGCGAGCGCGTCGATACCGAGATCGCCGAAGCCATCGCCTCGCTGTTGGCGCCTTCGCTGATCATGATGATCGTGACCCTGCTGGCGTCTTTCTGGGCCATCAGCTGGATCACCCGCCCGCTCAACCAATTGCAGCAGCGGCTGGAAAAGCGCTCTGCCGATAACCTGACGCCGCTGCCGATCACCAGCGACAGCCAGGAAATGGTGGCGGTCACCAATGCGCTCAATCAGCTGTTCTCGCGGCTGGACAACACCATTCAGCAGGAACGCCTGTTCACCGCCGACGCCGCCCACGAGCTGCGCACGCCGCTGGCCGGCATCCGCCTGCATCTGGAACTGATGGAAAAACAGGGCGTCAAGGGCAGCCAGGCGCTGATCGCCCGCATCGATCAACTGATGCACACCGTCGAGCAACTGCTGATGCTGTCGCGCGCCGGGCAAGACTTTGCCAGCGGCCATTACCAGCATTTCGATTGGGTAGCCGATGTGATCCAGCCGCTGCGTGAAGAGCTCGACGAAATGACCGCCCAACGCGGGCAAACGCTGGCCTGGCAATTGCCGGCCGCCGCCGCGGTGAACGGCGATCCGGTGCTGCTGCGGCTGCTGCTGCGCAACCTGGTCGAAAACGCCCACCGATACGGCCCGGAAGGTGGCGCGATACAGGTGCGGTTAACGCCGCAGGACCGCGGTTATCTGCTGCAGGTCATCGACGATGGCCCGGGGATCAAGGAAGAGATGGTCGGGGAGCTGACGCAGGCGTTTCGCCGCATGGATCAACGCTACGGCGGCAGCGGACTGGGCTTGAATATCGTGATCCGCATCGTGCAGCTGCACCAGGGGCGCTTGACGCTGGAAAACCGCCGCGATGCGCGCGGCCTGAATGCCCAGTGTTGGCTGCCGGAAAAGGCGCTCAAATAACAAGGGCCCAGCGTTGCTGAGCCCTTTATCATCGAATTACTTCTGGTAAATGATTTCGACGCCTTCGTCGTCGTCTTCGTCCCAGTCGTCATCCCAGTCGTCATCCGCTTCCGATTCCATCTCCGCCAGCTGTTCGCGGTGATAGTCGTCCCACATGAATTCGACTTTTTCCGGCGCGCTTTCTTCGATCGCCATCGCTTTCGGCTGGGTGTTGATGAAGTTCATCACGTCCCAGCACAGCGCGTTGACGCCTTCGCGGTTGGCGGCGGAGATCATGTAGTACTTTCCTTCCCAGCCCATGCCTTCCACAATCGCCTTGGCGCGTTCGGCGGCTTCTTCCTCACCAATCACATCAATTTTGTTGAACACCAGCCAGCGTGGCTTCTGCGCCAGATTTTCGCTGTATTGGTTCAACTCGTTGATGATGACTTTGGCGTTTTCCACCGGATCGGATTCGTCGATCGGCGCAATGTCCACCAGGTGCAGCAGCACGCGGCAACGCTCCAGGTGTTTCAGGAAGCGAATGCCCAGGCCCGCGCCTTCGGAGGCGCCCTCGATCAGACCCGGAATGTCGGCGACCACAAAGCTCTGCTCGTGGTCCATGCGCACCACGCCCAGGCTTGGCACCAGCGTGGTAAACGGATAATCGGCCACCTTCGGCTTGGCGGCGGACACCGCGCGGATGAAGGTCGATTTGCCGGCGTTCGGCAGCCCCAGCATGCCCACATCGGCCAGCAGCAACAGCTCCAGCAACAGATCGCGCGCTTCGCCGGCGGTGCCCAGCGTCTTCTGACGCGGCGCACGGTTGACCGACGATTTGAAACGGGTGTTACCCAGACCGTGCCAGCCGCCTTTGGCGACCATCAGTTTCTGCTCGTGACGGGTCATGTCGCCGAGGATCTCGCCGGTGCCCTGATCCTTCACGCGCGTGCCGACCGGCACCTTGATGATGACGTCTTTACCGCGTTTACCGGTACAGTCGCGACTCTGGCCATTCTGACCGCGCTCGGCGCGGAAAGACTTCTCAAAGCGGTAGTCGATCAGGGTATTGAGGTTCTCGTCCGCCAGCAGGTAGACGTCGCCGCCGTCGCCGCCGTCGCCGCCGTCAGGCCCGCCGTTAGGGATATATTTTTCGCGGCGGAAGCTGACGCATCCGTTGCCGCCATCGCCTGCAACGACCAGAATCGCTGCTTCATCTACAAACTTCATTTACCGTCTCCGTAAATCATTCACCGGGCTGCTTCAAAGGAGCAACCTGGGGGGGTTCTGCCCGTCGCGGCCACCACCGGTGACCAATTGCGGAAAACATAGCGCCCGCCACTACCACAAACGCGCCAACATAGCCGACGAGATTTAACGTCGGCGCGGCGAACGCCTGGGGCCAGGCCAGCGCCAATAAATCAGAAAACAGCAGGGTAAACAGCGGGGTCAGCGTCACCAACGCACTCACCTGCGCCGCCTGCCAGCGCGCCATCGCTTCCGCCAGCGCGCCATAGCCGATCAACGTGTTGGCACCGCAAAACAGCAGGCACGCCAATTGCCAGCCGCTAAGCTGGAAAATCACCTCGGGTTTGGCCAGAGGGAACAACGCCATCGCACATAAAGTGTACAACATAACCAGGATCTGCGGCGAAGCCAGCCGTCGCAGCAATACCTTCTGCGCCACGCCGTAGCTCACCCAGACCATCGCCGCACACACGCCCAGCATGACGCCCAGCGTGTAGTCCGTCAGCCGGGTAAAGATCTCTATCAGACTGACGTTGAAAAACAACATCAGTCCACAAATCAGCATCAAGGCGCCAATGACCTGGGTGATGCGCATGCGCTCTTTTAAAATCAGCACGCTGGCGAACATCATGCCCACCGGCGACAGCTGGCCAATCACCTGCGACGCCGTCGGGCTCAGGTATTGCAGCGAGGAACTGAAGAACACAAAGTTGCCCAACAGCCCCGCCGTGGCGATCGCCAACAGCAGCAGCCAACGCGGTTGACGGAACATCTTCAGCGGCGGCAGCTTGCCGCGCACCGCGAGGATCACGCCCAAACCGATGGCGGCCATGGTAAAGCGATACCAAACGACGGTAAACGGCTCCATCACCGCCAACACTTCTTTCATCGCGATCGGCAACGCGCCCCAGCAAACCGCCGTGGTTAACGCCAGGGAAATACCCACGCCGACCTGCTGCTTCGTATCCATATTACCTTCGCCAACGCTGACAGGGCTGCCCGCAGGCAACCCATAAATGTAAAAAGCCCCGCAACGAATTGCGGGGCTTACATCTATTTCGTAAGGCTCGAAAAATTATTCAGCTTCGATGCTGATGAATTTACGATTGCTCGGGCCTTTAACTTCGAATTTGACTTTACCGTCTTTCAAAGCAAACAGAGTGTGGTCTTTGCCGCAACCCACGTTGGTACCAGCGTGGAATTTGGTGCCGCGCTGACGAACGATGATGCTGCCTGCCAGTACTGCTTCGCCGCCAAAGCGTTTTACGCCCAGACGTTTAGCTTCTGAATCGCGACCGTTACGAGTCGAGCCGCCAGCCTTTTTGTGTGCCATTAATCCGCTCTCCTAACTTAAGCGCTGATGCCGGTGATTTTAACGTCAGTGAACCACTGACGGTGGCCCTGCTGCTTACGGTGGTGTTTACGACGACGAAACTTAACAATTTTAATTTTCTCGCCACGACCGTGAGCAACGACTTCAGCTTTGATCTTGCCGCCATCGACGAAAGGAACGCCGATTTTGATATCTTCGCCATTAGCGATCATCAGAATCTGGTCAAACTCAACCGCTTCACCAGTTGCGATGTCCAGCTTTTCCAAGCGAACGGTCTGACCTTCGCTTACTCGGTGTTGTTTACCACCACTTTGGAAAACCGCGTACATATAAAACTCCGCTTTCCGCGTGCCCGACTGTGTTAGTTCAGAGCGCGCTATAAATATTCACAATAGGGCGCGAATTCTACGCAAAAAAGCGGCGCATGACAAGAGCAGAATAAGACCAGATGTACAAAAAAGAAGAAAAAAAACACAGTTTCTTTCGTGGCGTTTATCTGAACCGTTTTTCAAGTACAATCATAGGGACAGTTACCGCCATGTACCGATGTGAGCAGCGATCTCAACGCGGTGAAGAGAAACACAGCTGAAAAAAACACAATGAACCTAGAGCAAATTACCGAGTTAACCGCGCAAGATATGGCGGCCGTGAACGCAACAATTCTCGAACAGCTGAATTCCGATGTCACGCTCATCAATCAGCTTGGCTATTACATTATCAGCGGTGGCGGTAAACGCATCCGGCCGATGATCGCCGTCCTGGCGGCGCGAGCGTTGGGCTATGAAGGCAACAAGCACGTCACCGTCGCCGCCCTGATCGAATTCATCCATACCGCCACGCTGCTGCATGACGACGTCGTCGACGAATCGGACATGCGCCGCGGCAAAGCCACCGCCAACGCCGCGTTCGGCAACGCCGCCAGCGTGCTGGTCGGCGACTTTATCTATACCCGCGCCTTCCAGATGATGACCAGCCTGGAATCGCTGCGCGTGCTGGCGCTGATGTCGGAGGCGGTCAACGTCATCGCCGAAGGCGAAGTGCTGCAGTTGATGAACGTGCACGATCCTGACATCAGCGAAGAAAGCTATATGCGGGTGATCTACAGCAAAACCGCCCGTCTGTTTGAGGCGGCGGCGCAATCGTCGGCGATCCTGTCCGGCGCCAACGCCGAGCAAGAGAAGGCGCTGCAAGATTATGGCCGCTACCTCGGCACCGCTTTCCAGCTGATCGACGATCTGCTCGACTACAGCGCCGACGGCAGCACCCTGGGCAAAAACACCGGTGACGATCTGAATGAAGGGAAACCGACCCTGCCGCTGCTGCACGCGATGCACAACGGCGACGACGCACAGCGTGAGATGATCCGCGGCGCGATTGAGCAAGGCAACGGTCGTCATCTGCTGGAGCCGGTATTGCAGGCGATGCAACAATGCGGTTCGCTGGAATACACTCGCCAACGCGCCGAGGAAGAAGCCGACAAGGCGATCGCCGCGCTGCAGGTCTTGCCGGCCTCGGAGCACCGCACGGCGCTGGAAGGCCTGGCGCATCTGGCAGTGCAACGCGACTTTTAAGAAATAAAAGTTTCTTAACATTCTTATCAGGCCCGCTGAGGCGGGCCTGTCTAGGTATTGTTCTCTTCGTCAATACGCGCCAGCAGGCCGCCTATCCCTTCCCGCATCAGGAAAGCCACCATTCTCTCGCGCTCGCTCTCCGTCAAATGGTAGTAATACTCGATCCATACCGCTAACGGATCCTGGCGTTCTACGTCATACGCCGCCCCATCTTCTTTCAGCATCAGCAGGTTGCGTGCACCAGGCGGCAGGCTGTCGATATGATACTCCAACGCTTTTCCCTGCACGCCTTTACGCCTGCGGCTTATCCAGCCTTCGCGCCGGGCCATCAGATTGATTCCCTGTGGTGAGGAAGGTAATCCTGCGATGCCTGTCAGTTCCTTGGCGGCAAACCACTCGTTTTTCATAGCCATCATCTCTGGGCAATAGTGGGCAAAGTCATTTTTGGAAATTACTTGGGTATTTTTTAGGAAATTTAATGGTATTCTTGTTTCCGAATAAGCGTTTCACGTTGTTCAAACGCCTAACCCTGATCCGTTAGTTATACCACTAACGCAACTTTGGCTAATCAGAAAAGGAATGTAAACATGAATTCAAGGAACCCAGATTGGCATCCGGCAGATATCATCGCGGCGTTACGCAAACAGGGCACCACGTTGGCGGCGGTGTCGCGCAAGGCCGGATTAAGCTCATCAACGCTGGCCAACGCGCTGTCGCGTCCCTGGCCGAAGGGGGAATGGCTGATCGCCGAAGCAATCGGCATCCACCCATCGGAGATCTGGCCAAGCCGCTATTATGATCCGCACAGCGATTGCCTGCTGGATCGAAAAGCCCGCATCAAATCGTGAACGCGGGGCAAAAAAAACCGCCGGAACAGCGTCCGGCGGCGTTTATCGGCTGACTATCGGCGACGATCAGTTATTGATGAACTTCTCGCCCAGTTCGATATCTTTGTGCAGCACGTCCAGCATCTCATTCAGCGCTTTCTGTTCGAAGGCGCTCAGCGTGCCGATATCCTTGCGTTCTTCAACGCCGTTTTTACCCAGTACCAGCGGCTGTGCGAAGAAGCGAGCGTATTTGCCGTCGCCTTCAACGTAAGCGCATTCCACAACGCCTTTCTCGCCCTGCAGTGCGCGCACCAGAGACAGACCGAAACGCGCGGCCGCCTGGCCCATGGACAGCGTAGCAGACCCGCCACCGGCTTTGGCTTCCACCACTTCGGTGCCGGCGTTCTGAATGCGTTTGGTCAGATCCGCCACTTCCTGATCGGTGAAGCTCACGCCAGGGATCTGCGACAGCAGAGGCAGGATAGTCACGCCAGAGTGGCCGCCGATGACCGGCACGTTCAACTCTTCCGGCTGCTTGCCTTTCAGCTCGGCCACGAAGGTGTTGGAACGGATGATATCCAGCGAAGTCACGCCGAACAGTTTGTTCTTGTCGTAAACGCCGGCTTTTTTCAACACTTCCGCCGCGATGGCGACCGTGGTGTTAACCGGGTTGGTGATGATGCCGATGCAGGCTTTCGGGCAGGTTTTCGCCACTTGCTCAATCAGGTTACGCACGATGCCGGCGTTAACGTTGAACAGGTCAGAGCGATCCATGCCTGGCTTACGGGCCACGCCGGCGGAAATCAGCACCACGTCCGCACCCTGCAGAGCCGGGGTCGCGTCTTCGCCGCTGAAGCCTTTGATTTTAACTGCGGTTGGGATGTGGCTTAAGTCGACGGCAACGCCTGGGGTAACGGGGGCAATGTCGTAGAGAGAGAGTTCAGAACCTGAAGGAAGCTGGGTTTTGAGTAGAAGGGCGAGGGCCTGGCCGATACCGCCAGCAGCACCGAGAACTGCAACTTTCATCCTATACTCCTTTATTGTCTTAAATATATAAAGCGCCGTGAATGTGTTGGTGACGGACCTTAAATTATTACACCTTTAAAAACAATAAATTAGCTAATTGTTGCCTGCAGGTGCAATAAAATGACCGCTGTCGCGCCCATTTTAGATTAAATCGCTTACGCATGAAGGGCATAGCGCACACTAATCAAAAATAGTGCGAGGTTATTCACGAGCAAGTTAACCGGCCGTTACATTACACCCTTACGCAACATCAGAACAACATCATTTTAATAACATTTTATTTACCAGCGCAGGCCGATTTTCCGACGTCAAAAGGGCATATTCATCACGGCCGGATTTTGTTAAAATGCCGCCCTTTCCTCGCCGCCCGGTCATGTTTATTTTCTTTGGGTCGGCCTTTGTTGCATAAAAATTCATCTATATGCATAATCATGACTTCCATTATCAACATTCCACGGTGCAAAATGCGTAATCCCGCAAAACAGGAAGATCTGATCAAGACGTTCAAAGCGTTATTGAAAGAAGAAAAATTCAGTTCTCAAGGCGAGATCGTTTTGGCGCTGCAAGAAGAAGGCTTCGAAAACATTAACCAATCCAAAGTATCGCGCATGCTGACCAAGTTCGGTGCGGTACGTACGCGCAATGCCAAAATGGAAATGGTGTATTGCCTTCCTGCCGAACTCGGCGTGCCGACCACCACCAGCCCGCTGAAGAACCTGGTGCTGGACGTCGACCATAACGACGCCGTCGTGGTGATCCACACCAGTCCGGGCGCCGCACAGCTGATCGCCCGCCTGCTTGACTCCTTGGGCAAATCCCAGGGCATCCTCGGCACTATCGCCGGCGACGACACGATTTTCGTCACGCCGTCCAGCGGCTTTACCGCTCAGAAGCTGCATGAAGCGATCCTGGGCGTGTTCGAGCAAGAGCTGTGAAACCTGGCGCTAACAAAGTGCGGCTACCGCCCGCATTTTGTTAGCGCTTCTTTAACCCTCGCGTTACCTTTCCGGCCTTCAACCGCGTTTAACACTGCTTTTTTATCCCGCAACAACACATTTCCATGACATATCCATGTAACCAGCAGTACCCACTGTGATCTTCCGCACTTTTGGTCAAAAGCACTTACCTTATTGAAATTACATAAATTTAACATCGAAAGATCGTTTTATGAGCGTTTTTTATTCCTTGTAGTTATAAAAAATAAGGTTCATCGGTTTAAAGTTTCACTAGCAACTGTTAGCGAACTATTAATTTTTGGCGTTACTAGCTGTATACTCATTTTCGTGAACTGAATCACAGTTCGTTGGAACTGATAAAAGAATACGATGAGGTGAGATGATGAAAATTAAAGCTACCGTTGCAACCCTGAGCGTTCTGTCCATGCTTTCCTTTGGCGCATTCGCAGCACAATCTGTTGACGCAACCCAGGCCGCAAAACTGCAGCCCGCCGGTGTGATCACCGTGAGCGGCGTCGCCGCTGCGCCTTCCGACATTCGTCAGGCGCTGTCCGATAAAGCCGACGCCAAAGGGGCGACCGCTTACCGCGTGATCGAAGCGCGCAACGACGGCAACTTCCACGCGACCGCTGAAATCTACAAATAAGTACCGGCATTACCCGGCAACGGGCAATACATCTCTGGAATCAAACGCTGTCATAACAGCCTTCAAGAATAAAAATCGCTGCCAAGCCCTTCCAGGCTGTTATGACCAAGGATCGCTATCATGAACATGAAAACTACTCTCGCTGCACTCGGTTTGCTGTCTGTCATCTCCTTTGGCGCGTCTGCCGCCCAGTTGGTGACTAACGATCAGACCGCCAATCTGCAATCTATCGGCACCATTACCGTCAGCGGTATCGACGGCGCACCGACCGACATTCGCCAGGCGCTGTCGGAGAAAGCCGATGCTAAAGGCGCGACCGCCTACCGCGTGATCGAAGCGCGTAACGAAGGCAACTACCACGCCACCGCCGAGATTTACAAATAACAACTCTGGGAACGGCTTTGCAGAGCTGATTACCCTCGTCACTGCCACTGCCGAGTTCTGACGCAAACGCCGATTTCCCAGAGACCCTCTCGTCGTCCTATCCGACGAACCCCGTTGCCCTCGCTCGCGAGGGCTTTTTTATGGGCGTAAAAAAGGCCGCGAATGCGGCCCTTAGGTTGGCTTATGCGGCTGAACAATCAGTAGGTCACCTTCGGTTCCTGCTTTTTCGCCAACGCGTCCAACAGGCGATCGTGAATGCCGCCGAAACCGCCGTTGCTCATCACCAGAATGTGGTCGCCCGGCTGTGCATTTTTCACCACCATCTCCACCAACGTGTCGAGATCCGCGCTCCAGTGCGCCGGCTGCACGCAGGCATCCGCCACTTCCGCAACCTGCCACGGAATATGATGCGGCTGGAACAGGAACACTTCATCGGCACGGCCGAGCGAAGGCGCCAGATCGTTTTTGCTGATGCCCATTTTCATGGTGTTGGATCGCGGCTCCAGCACCGCCAGAATGCGCGCCGTGCCGCCTACCTTGCCGCGCAGCGCGGCCAGAGTGGCCAGGATCGCCGTCGGGTGGTGCGCGAAATCGTCGTAGACCGTGACGCCGTTGGCTTCGCCACGCAGCTCCAGGCGGCGACGGGCGTTGATGAAGTCGCCCAAGGCGCGGCAGGCGTCCGCCGGCTGCACGCCAACGTGACGGGTCGCCGCGATGGCCATCAGGCCGTTATGCATGTTGTGCTCGCCCACCAGCGCCCAGTTCACTTCGCCAACCTGCTCGCCGTCGAGGAACACCGCGTAATGACTGGCGTCCGGCGTCAGCTTCTGCGCGCGCCAGGTGCCCTCTTCGCCCACCAGCTCCTGTTCGCTCCAGCAGCCCATCGCCATCACCTGCTTCAGGTGGCTGTCGTTGTCCGGCAGGATGATCTTGCCTTTGCCCGGCACCAGGCGCACCAGGTGGTGGAATTGTTTCTGAATGGCTTTCAGATCGTCGAAGATATCGGCGTGGTCGAACTCCAGGTTGTTCATGATCAGCGTGCGCGGGCTGTAGTGCACGAACTTGGAGCGCTTGTCGAAGAACGCGCAGTCATACTCGTCGGCCTCGATCACGAAGAACGGGCTGCCGCCGAGGCGAGCCGAGACGTCGAAGTTGCCCGGCACGCCGCCGATGACGAAGCCCGGCTGGTAGCCGCAGGCTTCGAGGATCCAGGTCGCCATGCCAGCGGTGGTGGTTTTGCCGTGGGTGCCGGCGACCGCCAGTACCCAGCGATCGCGCAACACGGCGTCGTGCAGCCACTGCGGGCCGGAAACGTAAGGGATACCACGCTCCAGCACCGCCTCCACGCACGGGTTGCCGCGCGTCATGGCGTTGCCGATGATCACCAGATCCGGCGCCGGATCCAGCTGGGCCGGATCATAACCCTGAATAAGATCGATCCCCTGGTTCTCCAGCAGCGTGCTCATCGGCGGATAGACGTTGGCGTCCGAACCGGTGACGTCATGCCCCAGTGAGCGCGCCAGCATCGCCAGCCCGCCCATAAAGGTGCCACAGATCCCAAGAATGTGAATGCGCATAGGTTTCTCATGTGAGTGCATCGAATGTCGGCATATTCTAACGCTCAGAATCGTCCAGAAGAAATGGATTTGCCTATGAATGGCGCGCATCTTTGGGCTACACTGCTCGCGAAAACGTTGGCGGTTTGTTAACAGGCCGCTATCCATCCGTAGATTCAGGGATTGTGTCATGAAAACGTTAGGCGAATTTATCGTCGAGAAACAGCACGACTTCTCGCACGCCACCGGCGAGCTGACCGCGTTACTTTCTGCCATTAAACTGGGCGCCAAAATCATTCACCGCGACATCAACAAGGCCGGCCTGGTTGATATTCTGGGGACCAGCGGGGTGTCCAACGTACAGGGCGAAGTTCAGATGAAACTGGACCTGTACGCGAACGAAAAACTGAAAGCGGCGTTGAAAGCGCGTGGTGAAGTTGCGGGTATCGCTTCCGAAGAAGAAGATGAAATCGTGATATTCGACGGCGAGCGAGCTGAAAATGCCAAGTATGTCGTATTGATGGATCCGTTGGACGGTTCGTCCAACATTGATGTCAACGTCTCGGTCGGTACGATTTTCTCTATCTATCGTCGCATCACGCCGGTCGGCACGCCGGTGACCGAAGAAGACTTCCTGCAGCCGGGCAGCGCCCAGGTCGCAGCGGGTTACGTGGTTTACGGTTCGTCCACCATGCTGGTGTACACCACCGGTTACGGCGTCCACGCCTTCACGTACGATCCGTCTCTGGGCGTGTTCTGTCTCTCTCACGAGAAAGTGCGTTTCCCGGCGAGCGGCAACATGTATTCCATCAACGAAGGCAACTACATCAAGTTCCCTCTCGGCGTGAAGAAATACATCAAGTACTGCCAGGAGCAGGATGAAGCGACGCAGCGCCCTTACACCTCGCGCTACATCGGTTCTCTGGTGGCGGACTTCCACCGCAACCTGCTGAAAGGCGGCATCTACATCTACCCAAGCACCGCCAGCCACCCGCAAGGCAAGCTGCGCCTGCTGTACGAATGCAACCCGATGGCGTTCCTGGCCGAACAGGCCGGCGGCAAGGCCAGCGACGGCAAAAACCGCATTCTGGACATCACGCCGGTGAAACTGCACCAGCGCGCGCCATTCTTCGTCGGCACCAAGTCGATGGTGGAAGACGCAGAACGCTTCATCGCCGAAAACCCGGACGAGTAACGCGTTCTTTGCCAGGGTTCGGCGCCTTGCCGAACCCTTATTGCCTTACAGCTTGAACGCCGCCATGCTCTGCGCCAGCAGCTGAGCCTGATCTTCCAGCGAGCGCGTCGCCGCCGCAGACTCCTCCACCAGCGCCGCATTCTGTTGCGCCACCTGATCCATCTGCGCCACCGCCAGGTTCACCTGTTCGATACCGCTGCTTTGTTCGCGCGTCGCCGCCGAGATCTCACGCATCAACGCCGTCACCCGGCCCACTTCACCGGTGATGCCGCTCATGGTCTGCGCCGCCGACTCCACCATCTGTTCGCCTTCCTGCACCCGGTTTTGCGACGCTTCGATCAGCCCTTTGATCTCTTTCGCCGACTGGGCGCTGCGCTGCGCCAGGTTGCGCACTTCACCGGCCACCACCGCGAAACCGCGGCCCTGTTCGCCGGCGCGCGCGGCTTCCACCGCCGCGTTCAGCGCCAGGATGTTGGTCTGGAAGGCGATGCCGTCCATCACGCTGATGATATCGGCGATGCGGCGCGAGCTGTCGGTGATCGCCTGCATCTTGCTCATCACCTGGCTGACCACCTCACTGCCCTGGTTGGCGATATCGGACACGCTCAGCGCCAGCTGGTTGGCCTGTTCACAGTTCTCTGCGTTCATTTTCACCGTCGAGGTCAGCTGTTCCATGCTGGCGGCGGTCTCTTCCAGCGACGCGGCCGATTCTTCGGTGCGCTGCGCCAGATGCAGGTTGCCGGCCGCCAGTTCGCGCGAACCGGTGTCGATCTGGCTGCTGGCGTCACGCACTTTGCTGACCGAACTGGCCAGCGCCTGCTGCATGCGCAGCATCGCCCGCACCAGGCGCCCCATCTCGGTATCGCCCTCGCCACGGATCTCGTGGGTAAGATCGCCGCCGGCGATGTGTTCCAACTGCGCGATGGACTCATCCAGCGGACGCAGAATAATCACGCGCAGCGCGAACCAGGCCAGCAACGCCAACAGCACGCTGAGCAGGCCCGCCACCACGATCAGCGAGATCTTGGTGCTGGCGTTGCTTTCCGCCTCATACACCTGCTTCTCGCCGAGCTTCATGGCGAAGCTGCGGAAATCGGTGAGATCCTTTTCAAACGCGATGCTCAAGGCGGAAATACGCGTCTCCTGGATATGGTAATACTCATCGATCTTGCCGGCCTTGATGGCGGCGGCCATCGGCTTCACGCCCTGCTCCAGATAGGCGCGATAGCTGTTTTGCAGGCGGCTGGAGAGTTCGCGGCCGCGCTCGGTCACGGTGCCGACGCCGACAAAGCGCGCCATTTCCTTGTTCGACTGCTCGAGGTAGCCGTAGATGCGGCCCACGGTGGCGTCGGAGACATCAGTCTGGCCGATCTCCCGTTGGCGCACCGCCAGCGAGGCGGCGGTTCGGGCACGCAGCGTCAGGTTGGAGCTGTTGGCCAGCGAGCCCAGCTCTTCGCCGAGGATCTGGTTTAAGGTATGGATCGAGCGCGATCCTTCGTTAATCGCGTTGACGCCAATAACGCTGACCATGATCAGCAGCATGGTCATCAGGCTCAGCAGGGCGATCAGCCCAGCCTTCACCGTAATCTTTTTTAGCATGAGTTCTTCCCGGCTTCAGAATAGTGAGATCAGACGTAGTAGGGGTGGCAAAACGCGGAGCCAGCTTTGCTGGCTCATTATTGTTTGTTGAAGTTATCGGCAGGCGGAGGCAAAACTTCATGCCGTGGCGGGATTAATCTGGAAATTATCCCTGCGTCGGCGCGCGGGGTTTTCGACGATGAAAAGGGCAGGAAATCGCAAAAGAGTCCGCTATAATAGCCGCCACTCCATTTCTGGTTTGATGATTAAAGGAAACCGACATGAGCTTGAATCTGGTCCCTGCTGGCAAAGACCTGCCGGAAGACATCTACGTAGTAATCGAAATCCCGGCCAACGCCGATCCAATCAAATACGAAATCGACAAAGAAACCGGCGCGCTGTTCGTTGACCGTTTCATGTCCACCGCGATGTTCTACCCGTGCAACTACGGCTACATCAACCACACCCTGTCTCTGGACGGTGACCCGGTTGACGTACTGGTTCCAACCCCATACCCGCTGCAGCCGGGCTCCGTGATCCGCTGCCGTCCGGTTGGCGTGCTGAAAATGACCGACGAAGCCGGTGAAGACGCCAAGCTGGTTGCGGTGCCGCACAGCAAGCTGACCAAAGAGTACGATCACGTGAAAGACGTGAACGACCTGCCGGAACTGCTGAAAGCCCAGATCGCTCACTTCTTCGAGCACTACAAAGATCTGGAAAAAGGCAAATGGGTGAAAGTGGAAGGCTGGGCAGACGCTGCCGCGGCTAAAGCGGAAATCATCGCCTCCTTCGAACGCGCTGCCAAGAAGTAATTCCAGCCGCCGTCCGATGAAAAAACACCGCTCATTGAGCGGTGTTTTTTTTCTTACTGTTCTTCGAGACGCTTCAGCCAGTCACCGCTGGTAATTCGCGGGTAACCGTCCACGCTGTGTTTGTACAGGTAGATCCACGCACTCCCATAAGGCGTCTGAATCAGCTCGCGCTTATAGTCCTTGGTGTTGCTTTTCAGTTCGTCCAGCTCTGCCAGAATCGATGAGTTAATACGATACACCTCGCAATGTATCGTGCCCTCTCCAGGGATCGCCGCCGGGTAATGGCCCAGATTGTAAATCTGATAGCCTTCGAGCTCGTGCTCGCCGAGCCATTGGGCGTTGGTCATCCAATGGCTGTTTCCCTGTTTGCGTCGTAAACTGCCGTAGACAATTATTCGCATCGCTAAAACTCAAACTGATAGAGCAAATCTAATGCCTGGTCGAGACCAGACACCGCTTCAAGATACAACTTAGGCATCAGGCGATAACGCAACGTCAGCGTGGCCAGCGAGTCGAAAATGCCCACCCCATATTTTACTTGTAAGCCTGGGAGGACATAGCCGCTCACGACAACCTGGGAATTGTCGCCAACCCCTTGAGTGTCCAGAGCCAAATTACTCACGCCGAATGCCTCGCCGATTTTACCCACAAGTTGACCACTTTGTGCAACCCCCATGCCGATTAACATCGACGTCATGGCGTTGCCGTCGGCGCCTGAGCTGTTCAAGCCCTGGCCGCGCAGCAGATAAGACAGGGCTTCCTGTTGCGATTTGGCCGGATCGGAGAACACTTCCAGCTTCGGCGCATCCGCCAGGCCGGTCACGCGCACGCCGGCGGTCACGTCGTCCTCGGTGGATTCCGGGTTGCGGATCGCTTCGATATTGAGCAGCGGCTGATCCGGCGGGCCGGAGAACATCAGCTGCCCTTTACGCACGATCAAATCCTGACCATAAGCATGGAAGCGACCGGAAGGGATGTCAATCTGGCCATTGAGGCCCAGCCCTTTCTTGTCCTGCACCACTTTCAAATCACCCTTCAGGCGGGCTTTGAGGCCGAAGGCGTCCAGCCGCACGTCATTGCCGACGTGGATCATCAGGTTGCTGTTGATCGGAATCGAGGCGGTCTTCGGTTGAATCGGCTTCAGCTGGTCGTCCAGCATCACTTCGTCGGAAGAGACGCCCACCGCGCTTTCCGGCAGCTCCTGCACCGTGATGCGCGCCCAAGGGATGTCGACCTTGCCGTTGAGCGAGAACAGCTGCGGCGTGGCTTCGAACACCAGATCCGGCGACACGTCGATGCGGATCATCGGCGGCACCGTCACCCGCAGTTTGTCGCCCTTGGCGGCAATGCGCGCACGCCAGGCGTTGATGTCACGCCAGTCGGCATCGCCCGCCAGATTCAGCTGGCCGCGCGTGGTGCTGAGCAGCCCTTCCAGCGTCGAGGTCATGCCATTGAAATTCACCGCCAGCCGCGCGTCGGTCATATCGAACGGCATCCAGTGGCCCTGCACCTTCGCCCGATCCAACGCCAGACGCCCGAACACCAGCGGCTTCTGCGCGCTGCCGCCCAGACGCAGGTTGGCGTTCAGCATGCCCGCCGCGCTTTCGCCCTTCATCAGCGCCGGGTTAATCAGCGCCAACGAAATGTTGGTGATATTGACGTTGCCGCTGATGGTGCGCCGCACCTGCGGATCCGCCACCTGGATATTGCCGTCGAACTGGCCGTTGTTGGTCAGTTTGATCCGCCAGTCGGCCTGCGCGCGGCCGTTGTTCAGACCGGCGTTGAGGGTCAGCGTATCGAAGGCGATCGGCAGCGCGTTGCCCTGCACCTGCTGCACCACCTTGACGCCGTTGCCGGCCAACGTGACCTTCGCCTCCGGCAGCGCGCCGCCCGGTTTCCAACTGACGTCGGCCCGGCCGGTGAACACGCCGCTCAGGGCGGTCTCCGGGCCGAGGAACGGCTTGATCATCGCCAGATCGAACCGGTTGAGCACCACGCTGGCCTGGCCGCTCTGGCCGGCTTCGATGGTCTTCGGCACGCACAGCTCGGCGTTCGGGTTCTGCCAACAGTGCGGCCCGATGCTGATTTTCTGCGCGGTGTTCAGGTAGTCCAGCGCGATGGCGCGCGTCAGGCGCCACTCCCCCACCGGCGTATCGAAGCGGGTATTGTTCAGATTGCCGCGCCAGCGCTGCTGCTGACGATCGAAGCTGCCCTGCAGCGCTAGCTGGCCGGAGACCGGCTTACCGTCGATCTTCAACTGCAGCTGATGCTGCTTCTCGCTGCCTTTGGCGTCCAGGGTCAGCAGGCTGACTTCCAGCGCGTCCTGCTTCAGCTGCTCGACGCGAACCGCCAACTGCCCCTGGATCTGATCCGTGGAGCGCACGTCACCGTCGATCTTCACCCGGTTGATGCGCAGCGCCTGCCACTGCAAACCGGAGGCGGTCAAATCCGCCAGCAGCTGAGGTGCCTGCAGATTGCCGCGCAGCTTCAGCAGCCCTTTGGCGGTGCCGCCCAGGCCCGGCAGCGCGCCGTCCAGACGCGGCGCGTCGATGTTGGCGTCCAGGTTCCAGCTCTTCTCGTCCAGCTGTCCTTTGACGTTCAGCTGGTTGCGCCCCAACGTCAGATCGATGCCGGGGATTTTCCACTGCCCGGCGGCGTTGCCGCTCAGCGTGCCGCGCGCCGTGACCTTGTTCTGCTTCACGTTGCCGTCCAGCTGCAGCACCGGCACCTGCAGCTGCCAGCTGCCGCCGTGCAGGCTGCCGCGCGTGGTGATCTTGCCGTCGAGTTTCGCCGGCCATTCCGGCCACTGCTTGGCGGTATTGATGCCGCTCAGCGTCAATTGCGAGTTCCAGCTGATGGCCTTGCTCCAGTCCACCAGCGCGGTGAGATCGGTATTACCCTGCAGCGCCGCCAGCCGCAGACGCTCCAGCTTGAACTGCTCGACGTTGCCTTTGCCGTCCAGCGTCAGCACCGCCGGCGGCAGATCCTGACCTTTCAGATTAGCGCGCGTCGACAACGCATAGTCGGTCGCCTTGCCGTTAAAGCGCAGGCGGAAATCGTTAACCTGGTACTGCGCCTCGCCGCTCAGCGGCCATTTCAGCTGTTTGCTCTGCAGCGTCAGCGCCAGCGGCAGGCCGGCTTCGGCCAGCCGGGTTTGCACATCGAGCTGGGCGCCGACCGGGCCGGACAGGTTCAGCGCGACCTTCAGCTCATCACGCAACCCGCCGCCGATGTTCAGCTTCACCTTCTCGCCCTTCAACGGGTCGATGTTCAACGCGCTGTTGGCGGTCAGGGCCACCGGCCAATCGCCGGTCAGGGTCGCCTGCCCCTGCACCGACAGCGTACCCTGCGGCGACTTCACGTCGAAGTTGTCCAGCTGGATATGCTGATCCTGCGTGCTGGCCTGCAGCAACAGACTCGTGATCAGCACGTCGGTATCGCCGGTCAAGCGCAGCTGTTCGCCGCTGATCTCTTTCACGGTGATATCCAGCGGCAGGCGGATGTCCGGCAGATCCGGCAACAGCGGTTTGGCGAACAGTTCCTTCAGCGTTTCGCCAAGCGGCTTCTCTTCCGGCTGCGGCGCCGGTTTCGCCGCGTCGGTAACCTGCTCACCGACCTTTTTCGCCACCTCGACCGCCGGTTGCACCGCTTCCGGCAACGGATTTTGCGGCGTTTTCGGCAAGGCGATCAGCAACGAGCCGATCTTGGTCGGCATCAGCGTCAGCGCGCGCTCTTGCCACTGTGCGCCGGTGCGGAACTCGGCCAGAGAAATGGCGGTGTCGTCGACGGTGACCTTGACGTTGTTCAGCGCCAACAGGCGCAGGGTGATCGGATAAGGCGTACTGAGATTGGTGGTCGGCTCGCTGCTCTCCTCCACCGGCGCGGAGGGCGCCATCTCTTTGGTGTTCACCGCCACGTCCACGTCCTGAGCAGTCAAGGCGTTGACGCACAGCGAGCTGCGTTTAAAGCAGGAGAGATCGAGGGACAGATGGAATTGCCCGGCGTTGACCGTCACGCCCGGCATCTGATACTTCACGCCCTTCAGCGTCAGATCGCGCCAGCCGCCGCTGACGCCGGCGATCTCCAGCCCCGGCACCCAGCGCGCCGCGCCGTTGATGACCATATGCAAACCGGTGGTGGTCCCCACCAGAAAGGCCAGTCCGCCGATCAGCAGCAGCAGAACGACCAGAAATCCGAGACAAATCTTTTTAACCAGGCTCATAGTTCAGGCCCCAAACCGATGTAGAACTGCATCCCGTGAGTGTCCTTGTCTCCCACGGGCGCGGCGATATCCAGCTTCACCGGCCCCACCGGCGACTGCCAGCGCACGCCTACGCCGGCGCCGGTCTTGAAGTTGCTCTGCTTGATATCGTTCACCGCTTCACCGGAATCGACGAACATCGCCCCCCACCATTTGCCGGTCACGTTGTATTGATACTCCAGCGAGCCGGTCAGCATCTTGGAGGCGCCGGTCAGCTTGCCGTCGTCGCCGCGCGGAGAAATGTCTTTGTACTTGTAGCCGCGAATGCTGCGGTCACCGCCGGCGAAGAAGCGCAAATCCGGCGGCACCTTGTCGAAGTCGTTGGTTTCTATCCATCCCACCTGCCCGCGCGCCACGAAACGATGCTTGTCGGCAAGCGTGCGGATCCAGACGTTCTGCGCCTGCATCAGCGCGAAGTCCACGCCCGAGCCCCAGGTGGTGTCGGATACGTCGATGGAGTAGCGCTGGCTGTCGCCCCAGGTCGGCATCAGGCCGCCGCGCGAGCGGGTGCGGTTGAAGCTGACGCCGGGGTACAGCAGCATGGTGGTGTTGCTGACGTTGCCCTGGGTAAAGTTATCCCAGCGCCAGGTCAGGTTGATCGCCCGCTGCCAGCCGCTGGAGAGATCCCAGTTGCGCGAAGCCACCACTTTGGAGGTCACGGATTTGGTGTCGTTAAGGTCGACGTTCTTGAGCCCGCCCTGCAGCAGGTAATACTGCTCCAGCGGATTCTTCAGCAGCGGGATCTTATAGGTCAGATCCAGCTGCTGCTCCGGCGCCGACACGCTGGCGCTGGTTTCCAGGCTGTGGCCGCGATCGTTGAGCCAGGGCTTTTTCCAGGTGCCTTTCACCCGCGGGCCGACGTCGGTGGAGTAACCGATACCGGTTTCGATGGTATTGCGCGTACGCGGCGTTACCAGCGCGTCCAACGGCAAAATCTTGTTCTCTTTGGCATCGTTGAAATCAGGGGACACCACCACCGAGTTGAACCAGTTGGTGGCGGACAAACGGCGGTTCAGCTCGGCCAAATCCTCCGAACTGTAGTAATCCCCCTGATGAAAGGGCACCAGATTTTGCAGATAGTCTTCGCGGATTTGCGAACCGGTGAATTTCACCTTGCCGAAGCGGTAACGTTCGCCGCTGTTGAAATCGATATCCCAAAACGCCTTGTGCAGATCTTCTGCCACGCCGAGTTGGCTTTTGGTCATATCGGCGTCGAAGTAACCTTTGCGCAGCGCCAGGCCGGTCAGCGAGCCTTTGAAACTGTCATACTTGCCGTGGTTGAGGATCTCGCCGATGGTCGGCCGATCCTTCTTTACCAGCGCCAGGTAGTCCTCATCGGTCTTCGCGCCGCCTTCCAGCACGATGTTGGCGCCGGCGATGCGCACCGGTTCGCCCGGATTGACCTTGGCATGCAGCACCGGACGCGACATCCCCGGCCGATCGTCCAGCGTAAACTCGATGGTCGGCTGGTAATAGCCGAGCGCGCGCAGCCCCTGGCGCACCGCCTCATCCACCCGTGCGCGGAAGCGACCGTCGGTGCCGACCTCTTCAGGCGTGATCGACGACAGCCGCACCCGGACGTTTTTTTCCAACTCTCCGCTTAACCCCTCCACCTGCAGCCGCACGTTGGCCGCATAGGCTGCAGGTGCCGCAAGCAACACAGATATCAAGCACATGACCGGGTACTTTGGCACGTGTTCTCCTTATTGATTTTACTTTCCTGTTATGGTGTTCGCTCCGGGGCCAGGGCAGACTCCGCGCTATCATGACGGCAGCCCTCTTCAACCTTCTTCCGGACGCCGCCCGCTGCGCTTTGCCGCCGCGCAACAGGCGAATTCTTCACTTTTGGCGCTCAAAATACTGCGTTAAGCTTATACAAAATCCCACTTGCCGCTTATTGTGGGCAAAGACGCGGTGAGATACAACCGAACCGCCGCCATGTAGGGTCAATTCTTACTGTGACAACAGGAGTCAACCGTGGTGCCATTTTTTGATAAATCACAAACCGTCGATAAGGCAAGCGCGCTGCCTGGCCGCACCACGCCAATGCCTGTCGCAACGCTCAACGTCGTCACCGAACACTCGATGACTCAGGTGCCGGCCGGCATGGAAGTGGCGATCTTCGCCATGGGCTGTTTCTGGGGCGTTGAGCGTCTGTTCTGGCAACAGCCGGGCGTCTACAGCACCGCCGCCGGCTACAGCGGCGGCTACACGCCGAACCCGACCTACCGCGAAGTGTGCAGCGGCCAGACCGGCCACGCCGAAGTGGTGCGCGTGGTGTTCGATCCGCAGGTCGTCAGCTACAAGCAGCTGCTGCAGGTGTTCTGGGAAAATCACGATCCGGCGCAGGGCATGCGCCAGGGCGGTGACGTCGGCACGCAGTACCGCTCGGCGATTTACACGCTGAGCCCAGAGCAGCAGGCCGAGGCGGAAAGCAGCCTGCAACGCTTCCAGCAGGCGATGGCGGCGGCGGGCGACAAGCGCGTCATCACCACCGAGATCGCGCCGGCGCTGCCGTTCTATTATGCGGAAGACGATCACCAGCAGTACCTGTTCAAAAACCCGGAAGGTTACTGCGGGCTGGGCGGCATCGGCGTTTGCCTGCCGCCGCAGGGCTGATCCGATGCCGGCCGGCGGCACTTTTTTAACCGCTGGCGGCCCCTGTGGGGCAACTGCTATACTGTACGGGCCGCTTCTGCGGCCCGATAGCTTCCCTTCTGGTTGTTATCGCTGCTTTTTTTACTATGTACTACCCTTCCTCAAGAGCGCCGGCATCCCGTCGGCACGTATGGATAGATTATGTTAAACAGTATTTTACTGATTCTTTTTCTGATCGCGGTGAGTGCGTTTTTCTCACTGTCGGAAATCTCTCTGGCCGCCTCGCGCAAGATCAAACTGAAGCTGATGGCGGACGAAGGCAACATCAACGCCGCCAGAGTGCTTAAACTGCAAGAAACCCCTGGCATCTTCTTCACCGTGGTGCAGATCGGCCTGAACGCCGTGGCCATCCTCGGCGGTATCGTCGGCGACGCGGCGTTTTCCGGCACCTTCCAACAGTTCTTTATTCGCTTCCTGTCGCCCGAACTGGCGGAACAGGTCAGCTTCATCTGCTCCTTCGTGCTGGTGACCAGCCTGTTTATCCTGTTCGCCGATTTGACCCCGAAGCGCATCGGTATGATTGCACCAGAGACGGTCGCCGTCCGGATCATCAACCCGATGCGTTTCTCCATCATGATCTTCCGCCCGCTGGTGTGGTTCTTCAACGGCATGGCCAACCTGATCTTCCGCATGTTCAAGCTGCCGATGGTGCGTAAAGACGACATCACCTCCGATGACATCTACGCGGTGGTGGAAGCCGGTGCCCTGGCGGGCGTGCTGCGCAAGCAGGAGCACGAGCTGATTGAAAACGTGTTCGAACTGGAATCGCGCACCGTGCCGTCTTCGATGACCTCGCGCGAAAGCGTGGTGTACTTCGATCTGCGCGAAAGCGAAGAGAGCATCAAGGAAAAGGTCTCGACCCATCCGCACTCCAAGTTCCTGGTGTGCGACGGCCATATCGATCAGGTGGTGGGTTACGTCGATTCCAAAGACCTGCTGAACCGCGTGCTGGGCAATCAGAGCCTGGTGCTGAGCAGCGGCGTGCAGATCCGCTCGGCGCTGATCGTGCCGGACACGTTGACGCTGTCCGAAGCGCTGGAAAGCTTCAAAACTGCCGGCGAAGACTTCGCGGTGATCCTCAATGAATATGCGTTGGTGGTGGGCATCATCACCCTTAACGACGTGATGACCACGCTGATGGGCGATCTGGTCGGCCAGGGCCAGGAAGAGCAGATCGTGGCGCGCGACGAAAGCTCATGGCTGATTGAAGGCGGCACGCCGATCGACGACGTGATGCGCGTGCTGGATATCGACGAGTTCCCGCAGGCGGGCAACTACGAAACCATTGGCGGCTTTATGATGTACATGCTGCGCAAGATCCCGAAACGCACCGACTTCGTCAAATACGCCGGCTACAAGTTCGAAGTGGTGGATATCGACAGCTACAAGATAGATCAGCTGCTGGTCACCCGACTGAGCGACAAACCGGCGGCGGTGCTGCCGAAAGCGCCGGACGACACGCCTGCGGCCTGACGGCGCGAAGGACAAAAACATCAGCGGCCCCATCGGGGCCGCATTTTTTTACCGCTGTCAGCGCCGTGTTCAGCCGACCTCGGCCTGCAGCAGCAGCACCTGGCGGTTCACTTCGGACATCACGCTGAAATGGCGCTTGTCGCGAATCTTCGGCGGCAGGATTTTCCCCTCGTCGAATTCAAATGCGCCCACGTCCTTGATATACAGCCTTCCGCGAAACAGGGTCTTAACGTACTTCGCCACTTTCAAAGGGTTATAACGCTGGAAGATTCTCATTCTTTTACGCTCCTCCCGTTGATCCATGCGCTCAGCGAGCCGCCAAAGGTGGCAGCCTCGAAATTCAGAACGCAACTTGATTGCATGTAGTAGACCCAGTAAAGACCAGATCGTTCACTTCCGCCCGGTGATCTGCACTGGATTTACACTTTTTGACAGAATTGTATATGATGATTTATAACGTTTTCAGGATATCCCTTCAAAATCTGATGATTAGCGAACCAAGGGAAAAACTGCGATCCGGTTAACAGGACAGACCTCTTATCACATCCTATGCTTTAGGCTGTCGAAGTGCTGTCGCACAAATTCCCCCATTTACAAGGAGAAAGCATGAAAACAAGTCGCATGCTGATGGTAACCCTGCTGCTCGCCCCGCTTTTCGCTTCCGCGCACAACTTCCAGCTCCAACAGCGCGTGGCGCCGGTTGGCGTCAGCGATAAAGGAGAGCTCAATTACGCTGACGGTAATTTTAGCTACCAGAATTGGAACAGCGCGCAGCTCAGTGGAAAAGTGCGGGTGATACAGCACATTGCCGGCCGCAGCTCCGCCAAAGACATGAACGACCCACTGATTGAAGCGATTAAGAAGGCGAAGCTACCACACGATCGTTACCAAAC
The DNA here is from genome assembly GCF_052168895.1 of Serratia sp. CY37869. Lineage (NCBI taxonomy): Bacteria > Pseudomonadati > Pseudomonadota > Gammaproteobacteria > Enterobacterales > Yersiniaceae > Serratia > Serratia sp. CY37869. Next base: position 104,033 of record NZ_JBJNLU010000004.1, on the reverse strand, counting down.
GACGACAATCGTCAACACCGACGATGCCCTGATGGGCACCGCCATGTTCGTGCGCAGCAGCATCGAAGACAGCAAGAAAGAGTTCCCGTGGTCGCAGTTTATCGTCGACAGCGACGGCAACGTGCGCAAAGCCTGGGATCTGCAGCCGAAAGGTTCCGCCATCGTGGTGCTGGATAAGCAAGGGCGCATTCAGTTCGCCAAAGACGGCGCGCTGACGCCGGAAGAGGTGCAGCAGGTGATGTCCAAGCTGCACCAGCTGTTGGCGAACTGACTCAGAACAGCGAAACCCGGAAGCCGGGGTTGAGGAAAGATTCACGCGGGGTATAGAGCAACGGCTTGCCCTGCCAATCGTGAATTTGCGCCCCGGCGGCCACCGCCACCGCGTGTCCTGCGGCGGTATCCCAAATATTGGTTGGCCCGAAGCGCGGATAGAGCTGCGCCTTGCCTTCCGCCACCAGGCAGAACTTCAGTGAGGAACCGACGGACACGGTCTGGTGCTCGCCCAGCTGCTGCAGATAGTCTTTCAATTCGTCGTCGATATGCGAGCGGCTCACCACCACCAGCGGCGGATGCGCGTTGCTGACGCCGATCGCCTGCCGCACGCCCTTCTCTTCTTTCCAGGCCTTGCCGCGCTCCGCCAGATACAACACGTCGATCGCCGGGGCGTACACCACGCCCATCACCGCCTGCCCGTCTTCAATCAGGGCGATATTGACCGTGAACTCGCCATTGCGATGCAAGAACTCTTTGGTGCCGTCCAGCGGATCGACCAGCCAGTAGCGCGTCCAGTTGCGGCGCTCTTCCCACGCCGGCGGATCCTCTTCCGACAGCAGCGGCACCTCCGGCGTCAGGGCCGCCAGGCCGCGCTTGATGATGTGATGCGCCGCCAGATCGGCCGCCGTCACCGGTGAGTCATCTTTTTTCTGTGCGACATCAAGCGGTTGTTCACCGTCGTACACCGCCATGATCGCCGCCCCCGCCTCGCGGGACAGTTGGCAAATTCGCTCTAACATCATGCACCTCAACTCTGCATCTCCGTGGGAAATTTCCCTCTGTCTCTGCTAGCAGACTAGTTTTTTTTACGCCGAATATCCATCTCAACCGGCTAAGCCGCGGGAATTCCTCAGATCTTGTTGGGCACAACTGTGAACTTCCCCGCGTTACCCGCCGCCGTTTTCTGCCACACTTCACAGTTTACTGTGGCAAGCAATGTTAATTACATTTCCCTCTGCGATAACACTCGAATAATGGAATGGAGAGAACCCCAAATGATGAAGCATCCACTGACGCTGTCCGCGCTTGCGCTGCTGGTGTGCGCCTCGGCGCAGGCGGCCACCGTCGATCTGCGCGTGCTGGAAACCACCGATCTGCACAGCAACATGATGGACTTCGATTACTACAAGGACACGCCGACCGACAAGTTCGGCCTGGTGCGCACCGCCAGCCTGATCCAACAGGCGCGCCAGCAGGCCGCCAACGCGGTGTTGGTGGATAACGGCGACATCATTCAGGGCAGCCCGCTCGGCGATTACATGGCGGCCAAAGGGCTGAAACCGGGCGACGTGCACCCGGTCTATAAGGCGATGAACACGCTGGACTATGTGGTCGGCAACATCGGCAACCATGAGTTCAACTACGGGCTGGACTACCTGAAGAACGCCATCGCCGGCGCCAAATTCCCGTACATCAACGCCAACGTCATCGACGCCAAAACGCAAAAACCGCTGTTCACGCCGTACATCATCGTCGATACCCCGGTGAAGGATCGCGATGGCAAGGCGCATACGCTGCGCATCGGCTACATCGGCTTCGTGCCGCCGCAGATCCTGGTGTGGGACAAAGCCAACCTGCAGGGCAAAGTGACGGTGGACGACATCACCGCCACCGCCAAGCGCTACGTGCCGCAGATGCGTAAACAGGGCGCCGATCTGGTGGTGGCAATCCCGCATTCCGGGTTGTCCAGCGAGCCTTACAAGGCGATGGCGGAAAACTCGGTCTATTACCTCAGCCAGGTGCCCGGCATCGACGCCATCATGTTCGGCCACGCCCACGCGGTGTTCCCGAGCAAGGACTTCGCCAACATCAAAGGCGCGGATATCGACAAAGGCCTGCTGAATGGCGTACCGGCAGTGATGCCGGGCCAATGGGGCGACCATCTCGGCGTGGTCGATCTGCAGCTCAACAACGATGGCGGCAGTTGGAAAGTGACCGCCGCCAAAGCGGAAGCACGGCCGATCTACGACAAAGAGAACAAGAAATCGCTGGCGGCGGAAGATGCCGCGCTGGTGAAGGTGTTGGCGGACGATCACAAAGGCACGCGCGAGTTCGTCAGCCAGCCGATCGGTAAATCCGACGGCAACATGTACAGCTACCTGGCGCTGGTGCAGGACGATCCGACGGTGCAGATCGTCAACAATGCGCAGAAGGCCTACGTCGAACATTACATCCAGGGCGACCCGGACCTGGCCGATCTGCCGGTGCTGTCCGCGGCGGCCCCGTTCAAGGTCGGCGGCCGCAAGAACGACCCCGCCAGCTTCGTCGAAGTGGAAAAAGGCCAGCTCACCTTCCGCAACGCCGCCGATCTCTATCTCTATCCCAATACGCTGGTAGTGGTGAAGGCCAGCGGCAAAGAGGTGAAAGAGTGGCTGGAGTGCTCCGCCGGCCAGTTCAACCAGATCGACGTCAACAGCGCCAAGCCGCAAGGCTTGATCAACTGGGACGGCTTCCGCACCTATAACTTCGACGTGATCGACGGCGTCAACTACCAGATCGACGTCAGCCAACCGGCGCGCTACGACGGCGAATGCCAGCTGATCAACGCTAAGGCGGAGCGCATCAAGCAGCTGACCTTCAACGGCAAGCCGATCGATCCGAACGCCACCTTCCTGGTTGCCACCAACAACTACCGCGCCTACGGCGGCAAGTTTGCCGGCACCGGCGACAAACATATCGCCTTCGCTTCGCCGGATGAAAACCGCTCGGTGCTGGCGGCCTACATCACCGCCGAAACACAGCGGCATGGCGCGGTGCGCCCGCAGGCGGACAACAATTGGCGTTTGGCTAACTTCAGCAGCAAGCAGCCGCTGGATATCCGCTTCGAGACCTCGCCATCGGACAAAGCGACGGCGTTTATCAAGGAGCACGCCCAATACCCGATGACCGCCGAAGGCCATGACCATATCGGTTTCGCGGTCTATCGCATCGATTTAAGCGCGAAATAATCGCCAGGCCGGGGCAATCCCCCGGCCATCTCCTCTATTTTCCCGCTGGCGCGCCCATTAAATTGCATTTAAAATGCATGTTATAAAATTCCTTCGTTTAAAGAGGCACTACCATGGATTACCGCAATCAATCCCTTGGCGCGCTCGCTATCGCCATTCCCCGGGCATCCCGCCTGTTTCGCCAGCATCAGCTGGATTTCTGCTGCGGCGGCAGGCAATCGCTGGCACGCGCCGCCGAGCGCAAAGGGCTGGATATCGACAGACTGGAAAACGAACTGGCCGCCCTGGCCGCCACGCCGGCGCACAGTCGGGACTGGCGCACGGCGCCGCTCGGTGAGGTGATCGATTACATTCTGCCGCGCTTTCATCAGCGGCACCGCGAGCAGTTGTCCGAACTGGTGCTAATGGCGGAAAAAGTCGAACGCGTGCATGGCGACAAACCCACCTGCCCGCGCGGACTGGCGAAGCAGCTGAACCTGATCCGTCTGGATCTGGAGGATCACATGATGAAAGAGGAGCAGATCCTGTTCCCGCTGATCAAGCAGGGCATGGGGCCGCAGGCCGCCGGACCGATCTCGGTGATGGAACACGAGCATGACGAGGCGGGTGAGCAATTGGAGGTGGTGAAATTCCTCACCGATAACGTGACGCCGCCGGAGGGCGCCTGTACCACCTGGCGAGCGCTGTATAACGGCATCGATGAGTTCATCGGCGATCTGATGGAGCACATCAGCCTGGAAAACAATCTGCTGTTCCCGCGCGCGCTGAGCGGCGCATAAAATAAGGGCGCCACGAAGGCGCCCAGAGTAATCCTCGGTGGGATTACAGGATTTCCAGCAGCTCGACGTCGAACACCAGCGCGCTGAACGGCGGGATGGACGCGCCTGCGCCACGCTCGCCGTAGGCCAGGTTGTGCGGGATATACAGCTGCCATTTGGAACCGACCGGCATCAGGGTCAGCGCTTCGATCCAGCCTGGGATCACGCCGCTGACCGGGAATTCTGCCGGCTGGCCGCGTTCAACCGAGCTGTCGAACACGTCGCCGTTGATCAGACGGCCGGTGTAGTGCACACGCACGCGATCCTGACGGGACGGGATTGGGCCGTTGCCCTGCTCCAGTACGGAGAACTGCAGGCCAGACTCGGTCAGCGTCACGTCGTCGCGCTTGGCGTTGTCGTCCAGGAATTTCTGGCCTTCAACGGCCATCGCCTGCTGGCGCTCGCGGCGCACCGCATCCGCACGCTCGTGGATTTCACGCAGCGCACGGTGCACCACGTCTACCGGAACCGCCGGGGCATTCCCTTCCAGCGCGTCGCGCAGACCCGCCAGCAAAGCTTCCGGTTGCAAACCTTCCAGCCCGGACTCTTGCAGCTGCTGGCCGACCTGTAAACCAATCCCGTAACTTGCTTGCGCTTCAACGCTGTCAAAAGAAGGGGTTGTCATGGGGTTTTCCTTAAGTCTGTAAAAAGTCGAAAGCGCAGCATAACAGCGCGTCAATGCCGGGTAAAATCTTGTGTGGAGAATGATGACTTTTGTCGTAGAAAAAGAAACAATAACCTTCTGTTAACGCCCGCAGCCGCAAACTCCGGCCCTGCCGCTCAGCCGCCTTTCACTTCAATCAGTTAGCGGACTATACTGAAAGCAGGATATCGGGCAGGCGACGCGCTTGCCGCGCCGCGCTTATTATTACGCCGTCGAAGAGAGGTCACCATGGGCAGAATCGCGCCCAGGAGAAGGAAAACCACCCGCATCTACCAGCCGCTGCTGCGCACCTGGCTGAACATCAGCCAGCGCCTGAAACCCGGCGCCGCACCCACGCAGGAAGACGCGGAGTCGCCATCGGAACCGCCGTCGGCCAACGACAAGATGCAGCGGGTCAAAGCGCTGCTGGCCAAAGTCTGGCATCTGCCGGACGGTTTCCATTGGATGGAACCACTGCCCTACTTTCACCGTCGCTGGGTGCTGATCTTCGGCATCATTCTGCTGCTGGCGTTGCTGTGGCCCTACTCGCCCGAAAGACAGCCGTTCCCGGTTTCCCACCAAGAAACCAGCGTGCCGCTGCAGGCCGAGCTGCAAAACGGCGGTGGCGCCGCCACGCCGGCCAACGAACCGACGCCGGCGGGCAACTGGCAGCGTTATCAGATCCAGCCCGGCCAGACGCTGGCCCAGCTGTTTCGCGACAACAATCTGCCGGTGAATGAGGTGTTCGCCATGGCGCAGGTGGAAGGCGGCGACAAGCCGCTGAGCAACATGAAAGCCGGTCAGGAAGTGCGCATCGAACGCGACGCCAACGGCGTGATTAACGCGCTGTCGGTCACCACCGTGGACAACAGCCAGGCGCTGTTCCGCCGCCAGGCCGACGGCAGCTACCGCCGGGAACGTTAATCGCTAAAGCTGCGCCAGCAGAAACTCGCGCAGCACCACGCCCTGGTTGTGCGCGGTATCTTTGCTGCCATACAGCAGCGTCAGCGCCTCCCCCTGCCGCAACAGCGCCACCAGCGGCTGCCAGGCGTCGTTGGCCGCCAGCTGTTGGCGGTAACGCGCCTCGAAGGCTTCCCACTGGTCGGTATGCTGATGGAACCACTTGCGCAGCTCGTCATCCGGCGCCACCTGTTTCAACCACTGCACGCCCGCCAGCCTCTCCTTGCTGATGCCGCGCGGCCATAGCCTGTCTATCAGATAGCAATGCGCCGGCGCCGGCGCGCTGAAATCGTAAACCCGCTGTAGCGTAATCGTTGCCATCACACGCTCTCCCTTTTCATCCCGTCTTCTAGCGTAGCGCGTTTTGCCGGGCGCAGAAAAGCAAAACGCCAGCGCGAGGCTGGCGTTTTAACCGGGTTAACAGCAGCGTAAATTACGCTTCTGCAACCACAACTACATTCAGCTGTGCGAACACGTCGCTGTGTACCTGGAAGTGCACTTCGTGCTCACCAGTGGTACGCAGAACGCCGTTCGGCAGACGAACTTCGCTCTTGGCAACTTCAACGCCTGCCGCAGTCACTGCGTCAGCGATGTCGCGGGTGCCGATAGAGCCGAACAGTTTACCTTCGTCGCCAGATTTGGAAGCGATGGTCACTGAACCCAGTTCGTTGATCTTGGTTGCGCGAGCTTCAGCAGCAGCCAGAACGTCAGCCAGTTTGGCTTCCAGTTCAGCACGGCGTGCTTCGAAGAACTCAACGTTTTTCTTGGTAGCAGGAACAGCTTTGCCCTGTGGTACCAGGAAGTTACGAGCGTAGCCCGCTTTAACGTTAACTTGATCACCCAGGCTGCCCAGGTTTGCTACTTTATCAAGCAGAATAACTTGCATTACCTTATCCTCTCAAAGTCGTTAATGGACAGTGGCCGATTACTGATGACGATCAGTGTACGGCAACAAAGACAGGTAGCGCGCGCGCTTGATAGCACGGGCCAGCTGGCGCTGATATTTTGCACGAGTACCGGTGATACGGCTCGGTACAATTTTACCACTTTCGGTGATGTAGTTTTTCAGCGTAGCGATGTCTTTATAGTCAATCTCTTGAACGCCTTCCGCGGTGAAACGGCAGAACTTGCGACGACGGAAATAACGTGCCATTTGGCTAGTCTCCAGAATCTATCAATTCAATCTGCTCGGCATGCAGAACCAATTTGCTCAGCCCGTTGCGCCCTTGATGGCAGCTTACAAAGCCTTGCACGGTAATCTGACTGCCGACCGTTAATCTTTGAGTTAGTGCTTGTGACTGTTGTCCGCTGACAACCACGGGCATTCGGCACCATGCTTGTCTGCTGAATCCGGCTTCCATCTGCTGCGAACGGTGCTCTAGCACAAATTGGCAGTGCGGTATCCCGGAAGGACTCACTTTTCGAACCGGCGCCTTGCACACAGTGCCCGACAAAACCAGACGATTAGCCGTCACGGCGGCAATTACTCTTCAGAATCCCCAGCATCTGCATCATCTGCGGTTTCGTTAGCGAAGTCTTCGCGGCGATCGCCACGACGTTCGTCTTTCGCTTTAACCATCGGAGATGCTTCAGTTACCGCGTGCTTAACGCGCATAACCATGCTGCGGATAACGGCGTCGTTGAAGCGGAAGTTAGTTTCCAGCTCATCGATCGCTTCCTGCGGCGCTTCAACGTTCAGCAGAACGTAGTGAGCTTTGTGCAGTTTGTTGATCGGATAAGCCAGCTGACGGCGGCCCCAGTCTTCCAGACGGTGAATCTGACCTTGCGCGTTAGTGATGGTAGCACTGTAACGCTCGATCATGCCCGGAACCTGTTCGCTTTGGTCAGGATGGACCATAAAAACGATTTCGTAATGACGCATCGAATTGCTCCTTACGGATTATTCAGCCTCCTGTCAGGGTCAACCGCGGCCCATGGAAGCAAGGAACGTGTTTAGTGTGCGGCTGAAAAATGACGCGTAATCATACTGACGCAGGGCGGGAAACTCAAGGACTGCGTGGGTTTTATTCGCGTTATTGAGAGGGGGTATGGGAAATAGCACGATTTGCTGGCGGGGAAACCTATGTACGCCAATCCATCAGTTTCAAAAATCTTTCAATGAAATCAGCGCTGAGTCACAAATCTATTTCATTTTTTTTGAAAAAGGCCATCAAAACGCCCCGCTTTTTAATCCGCCGCAACCGACTAAAATTAACCTTATCCGCCGCAGACAGCGCGACGAAAAAGATTCCAGGTTATTCAATGCAGATAAATGACTTTTTGCCGCAGCGACACTCGCTGTCAGGCCGTAACGGCAAAAAGTAAGAGAGGCACTATGAAACGCATCATTCTCGCGACGGCGCTTGCCGCCCTGTTCTCCGCCAACGTGATGGCCGCGACGGAGATCTCCTCGCACCAGGCCGATCAACGCCAGAGCGTTGGCTTCGTCACCCTGAACCAGAACGTGGTCTCGCCGGATGACGCCAGCAGCCAGGTCAGTAAAATCGCCGATCAACGCGGTGCAAGCTCTTATCGCATCATCGCCCTGCACGAACCGGGCGACAACAGCACGATGCACGTCAGCGCCGAGCTGTACCGTTAAAAAGACGCGCCACGCCAGGGAAATCCCCAGGGCTTCATCAGAAAGCCCGTTCAGTCCGCACCGGAGCGCCGCCTGTCGGGCGCTCCACTTCCTCACCCATCACAGTTTGAGCAACGTCGGCGCGCTGAACGCCTTGCCCGGATTGTGCAATTGCAGCGCCATCCGCAGATAGTTTGTCCGTGCCTGCAGCAGTTCGGCGCTTTCCTCCAGCGTCGCCCGCTGCTCGAAGGAGAGCGAGCCGGCCTTCGCGGTTTGCGCGGCCGCCGCTTTCGGCGCGGAGGCGAACAGCGCCGTCATGTTTTGCACCGTATGCGCGGTGATGCGCGACAGCGGATTTGCCTTGTTTTGCCGCGCCTTGCCGTCGGCTGCCCCCAGCATCTCACTGAAGGCCATTGAGTTAAGATCGGCGCGCGCTTTCATCGTTCCCGCCAGCCCGCGCGCTGTCTCGGCCGTATTGCTGATACCCTTTATCATGCTCTCCGCTCCTTGCCGCCCCTGAAAGAATTCACGCTGACATTCTCCTCCGCCATGCGTCAAACAATGACCGAAACAGCCTACAGAGAGCACCGCAATTCCACGCATCGCGCCCGGAGGCGCATTACAATTCGCGGCGAAAGAAATCGGTGGTGGCGGACAGCGCCAGCGGCGTGATGCGATGCTTCACGCCCGGCTCGACGAGCGATGTCAAACGGCCGTCCGCACCTTGCTGCCGCAGTTCAGCCGCCAAACGCAGGCTGTCCGCCGCCGGCACCACGTCGTCCGTCTCGCCGTGCCACAGCAGCAGCGGCCGCCCTGCAATCTGCGCCAAACGTCCTTCCAGCTCATACTCCGCCAGCACGGCGGTGCGCGCCGCAAACGCCGCCGGCGAGAGCGCCTCGCCCGTCTCGCCCAACGGCGGATACAGCGTTTGCGCCAGCGCACGGTAATAGCCGGAACCCATCAGGCTGGCGGCCGCACGGATCCACGGAAAGCGCGCGAAGGCGCCAAGCGCGGTCATGCCGCCCATTGAGGCGCCGGCGACGCCGATGCGGCCGTCGGCGATCAGGCCAAGCCGCTCAAAATGCGCGTTGATCTGCGGCAATTCATCGATATTGCTGCGCAGGATCTCCCAGAATGACGCCAGGCGCCGCGCCTCATCGCCGTCGAATCGCTCGCCGTGCCGATCGGCATCCGGCAACACCGCCCGAAAACCGGCGCGCGCCAGCGCATAGGCGAAATAAGCGTACACCTCTTTCGACGAGGTATAGCCATGGCAGAAGAACACCGTCGGCAGCGGCCGATGATACTGCCCCGCCGGCACCGCATGGATCACCGCGATATCGCCAACCCGCTCGTCATGAATTTCGATCATCCGTTCATCCTCAACTCACCTGTTGGCATTCATCATGACAAACTTGCGCGAAGCAGCGTTAGCTCAATCTGTTACAGCTTATATTGCGTTACACTGAAGCCATCGCACCGGCGCTTACGAGGTCACCATGACGATTGCCCGCACACTCATTACCCTGACGCTGGCCGCACAGCTTTCCGCCTGCGGCATCATGACCACCACGCCGAAACCGCCGCCGCCCCCCACCGCTAAGGCGCAGGAGATCGTCCGCGCGCAGACCGCCGAGCTGGTGAAAATGGGCACCGTCACCGCCGTGGTGCGCGGCAGCCCGATGGACGTGGAAGCGGAGATCCAACGCAAGGCCACCGCCGCCGGCGCCCGTTATTACATGATCATCATGAACAGCGAAACCGTCGTGCCGGGCCAATGGTATTCCCAGGCGATCCTGTATCGCTAAGGCGGGGATTTTTTAAGCAGCTTTACACTGGCTTTGCACTGGCTGAAGAAGGGTGTTGCACACTGAGGGACAGCATGCCGCATGTTGCGGGTGTCGATTCAGGATCTGACGAAGGGGAACGCCATGAAACGCTCCACCGCACTCACCTCCCTCTTGCTTTCCATGGGATTGCTCAGCACCGGCGCACAGTCCGCCGAGCTGGCGCCCGCCGATCGCGTGACGCCGCTCAGTGAAATCGCCGAGATCACCTTCAACGATTTGCCCGGCTCACCGCAGGAGGCGGAACTGGCCATCGCCCGCACCGCCGACCAACACGGCGCCAGCTATTACCGCATCCTGCGGATGGAAGAGCAGGCGCACCCGCTTGGCTGGCGCGCCTCGGCCATCTTATACCTTTAGTAGCTCATGCAAGCCGCATTCAACACGCCGCCGCTGACGGAGACGCCCCCCAGGAAAATCCCGGCGGCCAGGTGGTTCGCTTCGATCTTGTCGCTGATGCGTGGCATGTAGATCTTCACGGCCGCGAACAGCAGCAGTTGCACCACCAGCGCCACTACGCCCCACAGCAGGTAATCCAGCAGGCTGATCGAGTTGATCGCCGCGCTGGCCAACGGGATCACATACCCCAGGCAAGCGCCGATGAAAGCAAAGGCGGCGGATTGATTATCGGCCTTGATCAGCGCCCATTCGTCGTGCGGAGTGATGCGGGTATAGACGAACAGAAACACCAAAATCATGGCGAAACCGCTGAAGAAATAAGAGGCGAACGCCGCCAACGCGCTGAGAATATCCATGTGCATTTTCCTGTCAGAGTGAGGCTGAATTAAAAAGGTTTTCGCCGCCGCGCGCCACCCTTTTCCCTAACCGCCGATAGCGCGGTTGAGCAGCAGTTCGCACACCTCAGCCGACAGCAGGCTCTCGCCGCGGTGATCCAGCGTCAGGTGGCACCAGGCGTCGGCTATCTGCGGGCTGGCATGCTGCAGCAGCTGCGCGGCGCAGCACAGGTCGAACAGCTGCTGGGTCAGCAGCCGCCCCATCTCTTCACGCGGTTGCCGGGCACGCTGCTGCCACTGCCGCCAGGCGTGATCGAACAAGCGATTTTGGCCGCGCACCGGCTGCAGCTCGAACTGCAGCATTTCGAGCGCGCCCGGCAGCTTGTGCAGGCTGCGCAACACGTCCAGACACATGATGTTGCCGGAACCTTCCCAGATGCTGTTGACCGGCATCTCGCGATACAGGCGCGGCAGTTCGCTCTCTTCGCAGTAGCCGATACCGCCCAGCACCTCCATCGCCTCGGCGATGAACGGCATGCCCTGGCGACAGATGCTGTATTTGGCCGCCGGGGTCAGCAGGCGGCTGTAGATCAGTTCGCCCTCATTGCTGCGGCTTTCCCAGGCGCGGGCCAGCCGGAACAGCAACGCGGTATGCCCTTCCAGCCGCAGCGCCATGCGCGCCAGAACCTGGCGCATCAGCGGCTGTTCGATCAGGAGCTTGCCGAACGCCTGCCGCTGCAGCGCATGATACAGCGCCACCGACAGCCCGCGGCGCATCAGGCCGTGGCTGCCGAGCGAGCAGTCGAAACGGGTCAGGCCGCCCATCTTCAGGATATGCCGCACGCCGTCCCCCTCATCCCCCAACAGCCAGGCGGTGGCGTCCTGAAACTCCACTTCGCTGCTGGCGTTGGAGCGGTTGCCCAGTTTGTCTTTCAACCGCTCCAGGCGAATGGCGTTGCGGCTGCCGTCCGGCAAAATGCGCGGCAGGAAGAAACAGGACAACCCGCCTTCGGCCTGCGCCAGCACCAGGTGCGCATCGCTCTGCGGTACCGAGAAGAACCACTTGTGCCCCACCAGCCGGTAGGCTTCACCCGGCCCGCGCGCGCCGAGCGGCGCGGCGGTAGTGGTATTGCTCAAAACGTCGGAACCACCCTGCTTCTCCGTCATGCCCATGCCGATCAGCAGGCCGCGCTTTTGCCCGCCCGGCAGCAGGTGAGCGTCATAACGATCCGACAGCAGCGGCGTCAGCCAGGCGCGAAACTCGGCCGGTAACGCCTGCAGCAGCAGCGGCGTGGCGCCGAAGGTCATGGTCACCGGGCAGAGCGTGCCGGCCTCGACCTGCGCATGCAGCATAAAGCGCGCGGCGCGCGCCACGAAGGAACCGATGCGCGCATCCTCCTGCCAGGGCAGGTTGTGCACCCGGTTGGCGATCAGCCCCTGCATCAGGATATGCCAGGCCGGGTGAAAGCGAACGTCGTCCAGCCGCTGGCCGGTGGCGTCGTAGCGCAGCAGCTCCGGCGGGTTGGCGTTGGCCAGCCGCCCCAGCTCCAGCGACTCCTGCGTGCCGAGCTGCTGGCCCAGCGAAGCCAATACCTCGGCGTCCCAACCGCCTTGCTCGCGCTGCAACGCTTCGCGCAGCGGCGTATCGGAGAGAAACAGGTTGCTGTTGCCCAGCGGCTTGGGTTGGTTAAAAACGGTGTGCGTAGTCCAGACCATGAGAGTGCTCCCTGAAAAAAGCGTCAGGAGTAAGTATGGTCGGCGCAGAGATTTCTGCCGCAGGCGGGATCACAAGAGGGGGAATTAACGGGAGCACGGCGCCCCCGTCAGAAGAATCAGCCGCGCTGGCGCACCGCTTCGAACAGGCAGATGCCGGTGGCGACCGACACGTTCAGTGAAGAGACGGTACCGGCCATCGGGATGCTGATCAGCTCATCGCAGTGTTCGCGGGTCAGGCGGCGCATGCCTTCGCCTTCCGCGCCCATCACCAGCGCCATCGGGCCGGTCATTTTGCTCTGATATAGCGTATGGTCGGCTTCGCCGGCGGTGCCGACGACCCAGACATTCATCTCTTGCAGCAGACGCAGCGTGCGCGCCAGGTTGGTCACGCGGATCAACGGCACGTTTTCGGCGGCGCCGCAGGCCACTTTCTTGGCGGTGGCGTTCAACTGGGCGGAACGATCGCGGGGCACGATCACCGCGTGCACGCCGGCCGCGTCGGCGCTGCGCAGGCAGGCGCCGAGGTTATGCGGGTCGGTCACGCCGTCCAGCACCAGCAGGAATGGCGTTTCCACGCTCTCCAACAGGCCCGGCAGATCGTTCTCCTGATACTGACGCCCTTCGCGCACCCGGGCGATGATCCCCTGGTGCACCGCGCCTTCAACCTTGTCATCCAGCCATTGGCGGTTCGCCACCTGGATCACGATGCCGGTCGCTTCCAGCTCGGCGATCAGCGGTTGCAGACGGCGATCTTCGCGGCCTTTCAGGATAAACACTTCCAGGAAGCGTTGCGGGTCGCGCTCTAACAGGGCTTTGACGGCGTGGATGCCGTAAATAATTTCGCTCATGATGCTCTTTTAAAGTCGTGCGGCCGGCGATAACCGGCCAATGGTAACGATGTGCGGCAGGTTAAGCCTGCTCGGCACCTTTCTTCTTGGCTGCGCGTTTGGCTTTGGTCGCCGCCGCGATTTTCCGCGTTTTGTCGGACGCTTTCTTGGCTTTCTTCTTCGCCTTCTTCACGTTGTCCGCGGGCTTGGCGTCATCCTGCTTGCGGAAGGCGCTGTCCGGCTCGAAGTTGGCCGGCGGTTTGCCGCCGCGGCGCTTGCCGCGCCCCGCGTTGCCATTGTCGCGCAACGTGCGCTGGCCGCCCTTCTTGGCGCGATCGCGCTCGGTTTTACCTTCACCGCGCGCTTTACGGGTGCTGGATACCAGCGCGAAGTCGATCTTGCGCTCGTCCATATGCACCGCATCCACGCGGATCTCCACCGTATCCCCCAGGCGATAGACCGTGCCGGAAGATTCGCCGATCAGGCGCTGGCCGATATTATCGTAGCGATAGTAATCATTATCCAGCGTTGATACGTGCACCAGCCCGTCGATGAACAGATCGTTCAGGCGCACGAAGAAGCCGAAGCCGGTCACGCTGGAGATGATGCCGCTGAACACTTCACCGACGTGATCCTGCATGAAGTCGCACTTCAGCCAGTCGGCGACGTTGCGCGTCGCTTCGTCCGCGCGGCGCTCGGTCATCGAACAGTGCTCGCCCAGCTGCAGCATCTCTTCGAATTCGCTGTGCCAGCCGCCGGTCGGCGTCCAGCGCTCTTTCGGCTCGCCGTGTTCTTTAGCCAGCTGGTATTTGATCGCGCGGTGCAACGCCAGATCCGGATAACGGCGGATCGGCGAGGTGAAGTGGCCGTAAGAGGCCAGCGCCAGGCCGAAGTGGCCGCGGTTTTCCGGATCGTAAATCGCCTGCTTCATCGAGCGCAGCAACATGGTTTGCAGCATTTCGTGGTCAGGGCGCTCGGACACTTCATCCATCAGCACCGCATAGTCCTTCGGCTGCGGCTTGTTGCCGCCGCCAAGCGTCAGCCCCAGCTCGCTCAGCACGCTGCGCAGCGCGGAGATGTGGTCATCGCTCGGACGATCGTGCACGCGGTACAGCGCCGGCTCGTTGCGTTTCTCGACGAAGCGCGCGGCCGCCACGTTGGCCATGATCATGCACTCTTCGATCAGCTTGTGGGCGTCGTTGCGCACCGTCGGCTCCACGCGCTCGATGCGGCGTTCGGCGTTGAAGATGAATTTGGCTTCTTCGGTTTCAAACGCGATGCCGCCGCGCTCGGCGCGCGCCTTATCCAGCACCTTGTACATGGCGTGCAGCTCTTCCAGGTGCTTGACCAGCGGGTGGTAATGCTCGCGCAGCTCCTGATCGCCCTGCAGAATGTGCCACACCTTGTTGTAGGTCAGGCGGGCGTGGGAGCTCATCACCGCCTCGTAGAACTTGGCCGTGGACAGGCGCCCCTGGGCGGAGATGGTCATCTCGCACACCATGCACAGGCGATCGACCTGCGGGTTCAGGGAGCACAGCCCGTTGGACAGCACTTCCGGCAGCATCGGGATCACCTGCGACGGGAAATACACCGAGTTGCCGCGGCTGCGCGCTTCGTCGTCCAGCGCGGTGCGTGGACGCACATAGTAGCTGACGTCGGCGATCGCTACCCACAGGCGCCAGCCGCCGCCGCGTTTTTTCTCGCAGTACACGGCATCATCGAAGTCGCGCGCGTCTTCACCGTCGATGGTGACCAACGGCAGCTTGCGCAGATCGACGCGGCCCTTCTTGGCCGCTTCCGGCACCTGTTCGCTGAGATCGGCCACCTGCTTTTCCACCTGCGGTGGCCAGGTATGCGGGATCTCATGGGTGCGCAGCGCGATATCCACCGCCATGCTGGTGCCCATTTTGTCGCCGAGGATCTCGACGATCTTGCCGACCGCTTTGGTGCGGCGGGTTGGGCGTTGAGTCAGCTCCACCACCACCATGTAGCCCATGCGCGCACCGCTGACGCTGTCCGCCGGGATCAGAATATCGAAGCTCAGACGGCTGTCGTCCGGCACCACGAAGCCGGTACCGGCATCCATGAAGAAGCGGCCGACGATCTGGCTGGTTTTCGGCACCAGCACGCGCACGATGCGCGCTTCGCGACGCCCTTTGCGATCCGCGCCCAGCGCCTGCGCCAGCACCACGTCACCGTGGATCGCCATTTTCATCTGTTCGGCGGACAGATAGAGATCGTCTTTGCTGCCTTCAACGCGCAGGAAGCCATAGCCGTCGCGGTGGCCGATCACCGTGCCGCGCAGCAGGTCCAAACGCTCCGGCAGCGCGTAGCACTGGCGGCGGGTAAACACTAACTGGCCATCGCGCTCCATGGCGCGCAGGCGGCGGCGCAGCGCTTCCAGCTGTTCTTCGCCGCTGAGGCCCAATTCGTTGCCCAGTTCTTCGCGGCTGGCCGGCGTTTCTCGTTTCGCCAAATGGGCCAGGATATATTCACGGCTGGGGATGGGAGATTCGTATTTTTCTGCTTCTCGTTCCAGGAATGGATCTTGTGACATTGCGGTTCCTCCGTTGTCATCAGCAGGATGACGTTGAGCCTTGTCTTCTCAACGTCGTTTTATTCGACAAGCAATAGCTTGTAGAGCGGCGGATTGTCTTCGACCATGTCGGCCAACGTATGCTTATCCAGCTCTTCAAGGAAATTCTGTACGCCCTGTTGGAGCACCTGCTTCAATCGGCAGGCAGGGGTGATGTGGCAAAAATCACTGCTGCAGTTAACCAGCGCAAGCGGCTCCAGCGCCCGCACGACGTCACCGAGGCGAATGCTCTCGGCCGGTTTGCCCAAGCGAATGCCGCCATGCTTGCCGCGCACCGCCGTGACAAAACCTACCCGGCTCAACTGATTGATGATCTTCACCATATGGTTGCGGGACACGCCATAAACCTCGGTCACTTCCGAGATGTTGGTCATCTTGTCCTGCGGCAACGAGGCCATGTAGATCAACGCCCGCAGGCCATAATCAGTAAAACTTGTTAACTGCACATCTTACCTCTGGGTATGACTTTACCCGTCTGATACGCCGCTTTTCGGCGCTATTCAAAAGATTACTCATTGGATAATAAACCAGCCGGAGAGTTCGTCGCTAATTATTTAGCGAATCCCGCGCCCTAAGGCGGGTTTATGAAAGGATTTTTTGACGTGAAACCGCAATCGGAGGGAGTCAGGATAAAAACAAACCGGGACGCGCCCGGTTTGTTTAATGCCGCAAAGCCTGATTATGCGTCGAACGGGTCGCGCAGGATCATGGTTTCGCTGCGATCCGGGCCGGTAGAGATGATGTCTACCGGTACGCCGGTCACTTCTTCGATGCGCTTGATGTAGTTCAGCGCAGCCTGAGGCAGCTTGCTGTGCTCTTTCACGCCAAAGGTGGTTTCGCTCCAGCCCGGCATGGTTTCGTAGATAGGCTCAATGCCTTCCCAGCCTTCAGCCGCCAGCGGAGTGGTGTCCACTTCACGGCCGTCCGGCATGCGGTAACCCACGCAGATCTTCACTTCTTTCAGGCCGTCCAGGACGTCCAGTTTGGTCAGGCAGAAGCCGGACAGGGAGTTGATCTGCACCGCGCGACGCACCGCTACCGCGTCCAACCAGCCGGTACGACGACGACGGCCGGTGGTGGCGCCGAACTCGTTACCCTGCTTGCACAGGTACTCGCCGGTTTCATCGAACAGTTCGGTTGGGAACGGGCCTGCACCCACGCGAGTGGAGTAGGCTTTCACGATGCCCAGCACGTAGTCCACATAACGCGGGCCGATGCCGGAACCGGTAGCCACGCCGCCGGCGGTGGTGTTGGAAGAGGTCACATACGGGTAAGTACCGTGGTCGATATCCAGCAGGGTGCCCTGAGCGCCTTCGAACATGATCAGATCGCCACGCTTGCGCGCGCCGTCCAGCAGTTCGGAAACGTCAACCACCATCGCGGTCAGGATATCGGCGATAGACAGCACGTAGTCCAGCGTCGCCTGATAATCGACGGCTTCAACTTTGTAGTAGTTGACCAGTTGGAAGTTGTGGTAATCGACGATCTCTTTCAGCTTAACGGCGAAGGTTTCTTTGTTGAACAGATCGCCGACGCGCAGACCGCGACGAGCCACTTTATCTTCGTAAGCCGGGCCGATGCCGCGACCGGTGGTGCCGATCGCTTTCGCGCCGCGCGCTTTCTCACGCGCGTTATCCAACGCAACGTGGTAAGGCAGGATCAACGGGCAAGCTTCAGAGAGTAACAGACGTTCGCGTACCGGGATGCCACGCGCTTCGAGTTCACCCATTTCTTTCATCAACGCGTCCGGCGCCAGAACAACACCGTTGCCGATGATGCTGGTGACGTTTTCACGCAGAATGCCTGAAGGAATTAAATGAAGAACGGTTTTTTCACCGTTGATTACCAGAGTGTGGCCAGCGTTATGGCCACCTTGGTAGCGCACAACATATTGAGCCCGTTCAGTCAGCAGGTCTACAACCTTGCCTTTACCTTCGTCACCCCATTGGGTGCCCAGTACGACGACGTTCTTACCCATTTTTCAAAATCACCGATTGCTTAAAAATGGATTCTACCACCGTAATTTTCGATTTTCAGCACTTTTAGCATACGATTGCATAAATTTTGGGCTAGACTTTAAAGACCCGTGCGGCCGCTCAACATGTAGTAGATCACGCAGCCCGCAACCACTATTCCACCGCCAAATCGCCGCAGCGTCGCGTCCGGCAACTGCGACATCGCCACAATCATTTTGCGCCAGGCCTGCGGAAACAGCATCGGCCCCAGTCCTTCCAGCACCAGGACCAGCCCGAGCGCCAGCCAAATCGTTGAGTTCATGCATCCCCCAAAAACGAGAAAGGGCCCGCGAAAACGGGCCCTCGATCAGATTGCCTGCCGCGCTTATTTGCGCAGGGTATCAGGCGACTTCATGTAGCGGAAGAAATCACTGTCCGGGCTCAGTACCAGCACGTCCTGGTTGTCCTTGAAGCTGGCTTCATAGGCACGCAGGCTGCGGATAAAGGCATAGAAGTCCGGATCCTGGCTGAACGCATTGGCGAACAGCTTGGCTGCTTCAGCATCGCCTTCACCACGGGTGATACGCGCCTGACGCTCGGCTTCCGCCAGGGTACGGGTCACTTCGTAGTCCGCGCTGGCGCGCAGTTTCTCGGCTTCTTCCTGGCCCTGCGAGCGCAGGCGACGGGCTACCGCTTCACGCTCGGCGCGCATACGCTGGTAGATGGCGTCGGAGACTTCGGCCGGCAGGTTGATCTGCTTGATACGCACGTCGATCACTTCGATGCCCAACGCCGCCATGCTGTTCGGGTTCACCTGCGGCTGTTTGCCGGTGGTTTCCCGCTCAACGCGCGCCGCCGCAGAGGCGATAGCGTCATCGGCTTCGGTGGTCGCCACTTCTTCGCCGTCACCCACGGTGCCGGTGTTCAGCGCGTCACGCACGTCAGACATCAGCTTGCCGCGCGAGTCGGTCACGATGTCTTTCACGTCCAGGCGGCCGATTTCGGAACGCAGACGGTCGCTGAACTTACGCTTCAGCAGCACTTCGGCCTGGGAGACGTCGCCGCCGCCGGTCGCCAGATAGTAGCGGCTGAAGTCGCTGATGCGCCACTTCAGATAGGAGTCAACGATCAGGTCTTTCTTCTCGCTGGTCACGAAGCGATCGGCCTGGTTGTCCATGGTCTGGATACGCGCATCCAGGTTCTTCACGGTCTCAATGAACGGGATCTTGAGGTGCAGACCCGGCGCATACACCAGCGGCTTGTTTTCGCCGTCGCGCAGCACTTTGCCGAAGCGCAGCACAATGCCGCGCTGGCCTTCCTGCACCACGAACAGCGAAGCGTACAGCACCACCAGCACCGCGAGGACAATAACTACAAAAGACTTACGCATTGATTACTCTCTCCCTACGCGAGTGGTGTCGTCACGCTGCGCATTCGCCCGGCGCTGATCCATAACCGATCCGCTGCTGGTGCGCGGGGTGCTGCTGTTGGCAGCCGGCGCTGGATTCGGATTGAGGCGAATCAGGCTGGTATCCTTGTTGCCGCTCTCCGTCGCCGCGCCTTGGCCGCGCAGCATCTGATCCAGCGGCAGCACCATCAGGTTGTTGCCTTTGTCGCTCACCAACACCTTACGGGTATGGCCCAGCACTTTTTCCATGGTTTCGATATACAGACGCTCGCGGGTGATCTGCGGGGCGGACTTGTATTCCGGCAACAGCTTGGCAAAGCGCGCCACCTCACCCTGAGCTTCCAGGACGGTGCGGTCTTTATAAGCCTTGGAGTCTTCCAGCAGACGCTGCGCCTGGCCGTTCGCACGCGGCTGAACTTCGTTGGCGTAAGCTTCCGCTTCACGGATGTATTGCTGCTCGTTCTCACGCGCGGCGATCGCATCGTCGAACGACGCCTTCACCTCTTCCGGCGGACGCGCCGCCTGGAAGTTGACGTCCAGCAGCGTGATGCCCATGTTGTAAGGACGAATGGTCTCTTCCAGCATGCGCTGCGTATCGTTACGCACCACGGTACGGCCTTCGGTCAGGATGCGATCCATCGAGTATTTGCCGATCACGCCGCGCAGGGCGCTGTCGGTCGCCTGGCTCAGGCTGTCGTCGGCATTGACGACGCTGAACAGGTACGCTTCCGGGTTGGTCACGCGGTACTGCACGTTCATTTCCACGCGCACCACGTTTTCATCGGAGGTCAGCATCACGCCGGACGCCGCCAGCTCACGCACGGATTCCACGTTCACCGGACGCACGTCGTCGATGAAGGTCGGCTTCCAGTTCAGGCCCGGCTGCACCAGGTGGCTGAACTTACCGAAACGCGTCACAACGCCGCGCTCGGCTTCCTTGATGGTGTAGAAGCCGCTGGCGGCCCAGATCACCACCACGGCAACCGCCGCGATACCGATAATGCGGCCGCTGAAGCCCGGACCGGAGGCCCCGGTGCCGCCGCTATTGCTGTTGGAGCCTTTGCCCCCGCCAAAACCGCTCAATTTCTTGCTCAGTTTGCGGAAGATATCATCCAAATCAGGTGGCCCTTGATCACGACCGCCTTTGTTGTTACCGCCAGAGTTGCCGCCATTGTTATTGCTGCTCCCCCACGGGTCGCGGTCCTGTCCGTTATTACCGGGCTGATTCCACGCCATGTTTTAGCTCCATATTCTGTGATTGGGTACTTCAGGCTTTCGCGAAGCATAAATGTAACAGGATATGATCATACGATAAAGTCAATCAGGTCCTGTTCTTGCTTGCAGAGACGACGCCATTCGACGATCGGCATTCGCACCACCACGCCAATGCTGCCGTCCTCTTCGTTCCACTCTTTTTCAATCGCCTGAAGCTGGTAAAAACGGCTGCGAAGACGGCCTGCCCGTGGCGGTAAGCGCAATTCGTAATGCGCGATCTCCCCCGATAAGCGCTCCGTCAACGCCTGATACAGCAACGGAATACCCTCTCCGCTGGCGGCGGACAGCCACACCCGGATCGGCAGGTTTTCATCGTTGCGGTCGATACGCGGCACAAAATCGTCCAGCATATCTATTTTGTTCATCACTAACAGTGTAGGGATTTCATCCGAGTCTATCTCCGCCAGCACGGTGTTCACCGCGTCGATGTTCTCGTCGACGCGCGGATCCGCCGCGTCGATGACGTGCAGCAGCAAAGAGGCCTGGCGCGTCTCCTGCAGCGTCGCCTTGAAGGCGGCCACCAGATCGTGCGGCAGGTGCCGGATAAAGCCTACGGTATCCGCCAACACGGTATCCCCCACGTCCGGCACATCAATGCGCCGCAACGTAGGATCCAGGGTGGCAAATAGCTGGTCCGCCGCATACACCTCGGCAGACGTTATTCGGTTAAACAGGGTGGATTTGCCGGCGTTGGTATAGCCCACCAGCGATACGGTCGGCACATCGGCGCGGGTCCGCGCACGTCGGCCTTGTTCACGCTGCTTCTCTACCCGCTCCAGGCGGCGCAGAATCAAGCTGATGCGATCGCGTAACAGGCGACGGTCGGTCTCAAGCTGGGTTTCCCCCGGCCCGCGCAGGCCTATCCCCCCTTTTTGCCGCTCCAGGTGCGTCCAGCCGCGTACCAGACGCGTGGCGATGTGACGCAGCTGCGCCAGCTCCACCTGCAGCTTACCTTCATGGGTGCGGGCACGCTGGGCGAAAATGTCTAAAATCAGCCCGGTGCGATCGATCACCCGGCATTCGCACAGGCGCTCGAGGTTTCTTTCCTGCGCCGGGGAAAGGGAATGATCAAACAGGACAACAGACGCGCCGCTGGCTTTCACCGCATCTGCAATTTCTTCGGCCTTTCCTTCGCCGACAAAGTACTTCGGATGCGGGGCTTTGCGGCTACCAGTCACCACTTGCAAAGCTTCGACACCGGCTGAGGAGACCAGCGATTCGAACTCGCTGAGATCTTCCGTATCTTTGTCTTGCGAGAAATAGATATGAACCAGTACGGCCTGCTCACCGGCTTCATAACGGTCAAACAAGCGTGCAACCTCTCAAACGGACACTCACCGTGAGTTTGGGGGACATAAACAGCACGCGGCTGCTTATGCTCCCCGTCATGGTTGACTTGCAACGCGCTTTATTCAGCGTCATCGCTTTCCTGCTGCGGCTGTTGCTGCGCAGACGGATTGTTACCATGGTGATAGTTGCTTGAACCGCCGCTCGGATTGTTGCTGTGATGCGAGACCGGGCGTGACGGGACAACGGTAGAGATAGCGTGCTTGTACACCATCTGGCTAACCGTGTTCTTCAACAGGATGACAAACTGGTCAAAAGACTCAATCTGGCCTTGCAGCTTAATACCATTCACCAAATAAATAGAAACCGGAACACGTTCACGACGCAATGCGTTCAGGAACGGATCTTGCAAAGATTGCCCCTTAGCCATTCTATCTTTTCCTTATTTGCTTGTTGTTTGTAACTAAGAACCTGTCGGCTCTAAAATAAACGACGTAAAAAATTTGCGCGCTGAATACTCAGCAATTGTACACAATCACCCAACCTATGCACTAACAACCTGTGTCACCGAGTCCAAAGCCTCTCCCGGCTTTTCACTGTCCAACCAATGGACCGACTCCCAACCCCGTAACCAGGTCATCTGGCGTTTAGCCAACTGACGTGTTGCGCAAATACCACGATAAACCATCTCATCGTAACTAATTTCACCAGACAAGTATGACCACATCTGGCGGTAACCGACACAGCGAATGGAGGGCAAGTCCGTATGCAAATCACCCCGTGCGAAAAGTGCACGCGCTTCCGTCTCAAAACCCGCCGCCAACATTTGATGGTACCGCAGCTCGATGCGTTGATGGATCAACTCACGGCTGGTCGGCGCTATCGCAAATTGGTGAACTTGATACGGTAACGATTCACCCGAAATTTTAGTCAGTTCCGTTAAAGTTTTACCCGAAATAAAAAAAACTTCCAGTGCTCTGGACAGTCTCTGCGGATCATTCGGATGAATTCTCACTGCCGCGACCGGATCGATCGCCTGTAACTGACGGTGCAGCGCCTCCCAGCCCTGCTCCGCCGCTTGCCGTTCGATGCGCTCGCGCACCGCGGGATCGGCGGACGGCAACGGCGACAATCCTTCCAGCAACGCCTTGAAATACAACATGGTGCCGCCCACCAACAGCGGAATGCGGCCGGCGGCGGTGATGTCGGCCATCTCTTTCAGCGCATCGGCGCGGAACTCCGCAGCCGAGTAAGCTTCGGCGGGATCGCGAATATCGATCAGCCGATGCGGCGCCTGCGCCAATTCTTCGGTGCTCGGCTTGGCGGTGCCGATATCCATGCCGCGATAAATCAGCGCGGAATCGACGCTGATCAGTTCCACCGGCAGGCGCTCGCGCAGCGCGATCGCCAGCGCGGTCTTGCCCGAGGCGGTCGGCCCCATAATGAAAATAGCCGGGGGACGTGATGTCATTTCAGTTTCAGTCATGCTTGAGGGCCGCCAGTGCGGCCTGTAAATCAACGGGTTGTAAAAGTCCGTTCGGTGGCGATTTGACCAGCTGCGGGCAAAGTCGTTCAACGTCGGTCAGCAATTGTATCGCTTGCGAGGTGTTCCACTGTTCATGTTCGCTGCCGAGACGGCGAGCGAGCCAGGTGGCCAACACCGCGGGCGACATCTCCTGATGCTCGGCCAGATAGCCTAACAGTTCGGGTATCAGTTTTTGTAAATTTTGTTGGCGTAATGGTAAAGGCACTGCGCGCAGCGTCACACGGCCGTGATCCGTCTGCAAATCCAGCCCCATCATCGTCAGCAGCGCCTGATGCCGCGCGATGGCCGCCGCTTCGTTCTTGTCCAACGTCAGCTTGACTGGGATCAGCAGCGGCTGCGGCCGCAGCCCTTCCGTCGGCGGATTGAGCTGCGCCTGGCGCAGCCAGCGCTCGGCCACCGTCAGGTTGAGCAACGCCGGCTGCTGGCGCTGTTCAATCAGTGCGTAGCACGGCGGATGGATCATCAGCACCCGGCCAAAGCTGTGTTGCCCGCTCGCCAACGGCGTTTCCACGGCGGCTTTCACCGGTGGGAACAGCGGCGGCCGACTCGGGGCTTCCGGCGCGGCCTCAGCCTGCGGCTCGGCGGCAGGCCGCATCAGTTTGCCGTACAGCTCGCCTTCGCGTTTCTGGTAACCGCCCGCCGTTTGCCAACCGGGCTGCGGCGCGCGCTCGCGGGCAGCGCCGGCCGGTGGCGGCGTTTCGCGACGCGGCGCCGGCTGTGAAAAATGGTTGCCGCCGGCGGCGACGCGGTTTTCCTGCTGCCAGACCGGCGCAGGCGCCTCGTCAGGCGTTTCCGCCAGCGGCAGCGACGGCGTCTGCCCGGCCTGTTGCAGCACCGTGGTCACCGCCTGGTAGATAAAATCGTGCACCAGCCGCGCCTGATGGAAACGCACCTCGTGCTTGGCGGGATGAACGTTGACGTCCACCTGGTGCGGATCCACCTCCAGATACAACACATAAGCGGGCTGCTGATCGTCTTTCAGCTGATCCTGATAGGCCTGACGAATGGCGTGGTTGATCAAGCGATCGCGCATCATGCGGCTGTTGACGTAGCAGTACTGCATTTCACCCAGCTGGCGCGCCCCGTCCGGATCCGCCACCCAACCGCGGATGCTCAGATCGCCGTGCTGCCAGTCGATGTTCAGCGCATGCTGCAAAAACGCCGGGCCGCAGATGCTGCCCAAACGGCGCTCGTGCTGGCTTTCTTCCTTCGCCGCCCGATATTGGCGGATCAGTTTGCCGTTGTGGCTGAGGTTGATCGCCACATCGAAGCGCGCCAGCGCGATGCGCCGCACCACTTCATCGATATGGCCGAATTCGGTTTTCTCGGTGCGCATGAATTTGCGGCGCGCCGGGGTGTTGTAAAACAGATCCAGCACTTCCAGCGTGCTGCCGACCGGGTGCGCGGCGGGTTTGACCGTCACCGCCTGCTCGCGCCCTTCGGCATAGGCTTGCCACGCTTCGCTCTGGTCTGCTGTGCGCGACGTCAGGGTCAAACGGGAAACCGAGCTGATGCTGGCCAGCGCTTCGCCGCGAAAACCGAGGCTGACGATCGCCTCCAGGTCGTCGAGCGTGCTGATTTTACTGGTGGCGTGCCGCGCCAGCGCCAGCGCCAGATCGTCCTTGCCGATGCCGCAGCCGTTGTCGCGAATGCGGATCAACTTGGCGCCGCCGCGTTCGATATCGATATCGATGCGCGTCGCACCGGCGTCCAGGCTGTTTTCCACCAGCTCTTTGACGACCGACGCGGGGCGTTCGACCACCTCTCCGGCGGCGATCTGGTTGGCGAGCTGTGGCGGTAACACCTGGATAGGCATGCTGACTCCTGTAGCGGTGGCGCTAGGCCTGCGGAATGGTCAGCGTCCGATCCAGCGGCGCGACGTCCGACTTCAGATTATTGACACGTTTCAAATCGCCGACGCTGACCCCGTAGCGAGAAGCGATGGAGGACAGCGTGTCCCCGCGAGCCACTTTATGTTTAGACGGCTTCTTCGCCGGCGTTTTCGCTTTGGCGACGGCGGTGACGGCGGCGGTTTTCCCCGCCGGCACCTTCAGGCGTTGCCCGACCCACACGCCGTCTTTCTTCAGTTTGTTCAGATCCCGCAGCGCCGCCATGGTCGTGCCGTAGCTGTCGGCGATGCCGGACAGCGTCTCCGCCCGTTTCACCACGTGGATCTGGGTCTTGCCGCTTACGCTGCGGCTCACGCCGGCCGAGCTGACGATAGGCTCAGGCTGGCGCACGTCTGGTGTTGAGGTGTTAACCGCCGCTGCGACGTCCAGCGGTCGGTTTTCCACCTTTGGGTCGGCTTGCAGCGGATGCGCCAGGAAGTAGCTGCGCAAGCCGTTATGAATGGCCTTGGCAATCCTCTCCTGATACGCGCTACTGCCCAGCAGCCGCTCCTCCGTGCTATTACTGATAAATCCTGTTTCCACCAGCAACGATGGAATATCCGGCGAACGCAGCACGCCCAGGCTGGCGTGTTCCGGACGGCGTTTATGCAACGATCCAACGCTCTGCAGCTGCTGCAGCACCTTCACCGCCACATCGTAGCCAACGCGCTGCGAGTGGCCGAACTGCAGATCCAGCACCGCCTGGCTCAGATAAGGGTCGGCCTGGCTGTTGGCCAGCAAGTCGCCGGCGCCGCCGAGCAGCTCGGACTGCTTCTCATGCTGTTCGAGCCAACCGGCCATTTCGCTGTTGGCGCGGCGATTGGACAGCACCCAGACGGAAGCCCCGCTGGCGCTGCGGTTTGGCGCGGCGTCGGCGTGGATGGAGACCAGCACGTTGGCGCCCTGTTTACGCGCAACGTCGGAACGCCCCATCACCGAAATAAAATAGTCGCCGTTACGTGTCAGCACCGGCTTGAACTGCGGATCGGCGTCCAGCATCGCCTGCAGGCGGCGCGCGATGGCGATAGTGACATTCTTTTCTTTCAACCCGCTCGGGCCGATGGCGCCCGGATCCTGGCCGCCGTGGCCGGCGTCAATCGCCACTACCACCCGATCGCCGGAACCGGCGGAAACGCGGCTGCTGCGTGGCGTCACCTCAGTGGCGGTGCCCGCGACAACGCTCTGTTTATTGGTAAAGGGATTCGATCCCGTCGGCGCTTTGCGCAGCGGCGGCTCCGGCGCTTCACGCACCGCGACCGGCGCCTGACGCGGCGGTTGGCTGACGGCGACCGGCGCAGGCGTTTGGACCGGCGCTTTACGCGCCACGGTATTGACGCCGCCTTCGGCCGTAAGGGTGAATACCACGGTGTGCACGCCGCCGTTCTGGCGGGTGGAGACGCGGGTTTTAGCGCGCTGAGTCAGATCAAACACCAGGCGCACGCTCTGAGCGTCTTTCGGCGCGCTGGAGCGAATGCTTTTCACCAGGTTTTGGCCGCTGAAATTGAGCGGCAGCCCGCCGACCTTGCCTTTCTGGTTGACGTCCAGCACCACGCGCTCCGGGCCGTGCAGCGGGAAAAACGCGTAGTCCGGCGGGCCATTGAAGCTCACCGACACCGTCGCTTCGCGCTGGGCGTTGGACACTTTGATATCGGACAGCGAGGACGCCGCCAGCGCGTTCAACGCGCCGAGCGGCCCCAGCACGGCGATCAGCATGATGACCGCAAATTTTTTCAACGCATGCGTCATTGCAGCATCATCCCTGTGATCCATGAATACGGTCTAACAGCTGGCTGCCGTAAGCAGAAATCGCCTCGATCTTCGCCTCTCGCCCCTCGCCCTGATAGCTGAGGTGCAGCGCCAGATCCGGCTCCGGCAGCACGCCGGTGCCCTGCTGTGGCCATTCGACCAGGCAGATGGCGTCTTGCGCGAAGTAATCGCGAATGCCCATAAATTCAAGCTCTTCCGGATCGGCCAGGCGATACAGATCGAAGTGATATACCGCCAAGGGCTGCAAGGCATAGGGCTCCACCAGCGTGTAGGTCGGGCTTTTGACATTGCCCTGATGCCCCAACGCCTGCAGGAAGCCACGGCTGAAGGTGGTTTTACCGGCGCCCAGGTCGCCGTAGAGATAGATGACGCTGGCGCGATCGCAGGCCTTGGCCAAAGTGGTGCCCAAAGCGACAGTCGCTGCCTCGTCCGGCAGAGGTAAAACGAGTTCTTTCATTCGATAAAGTCTATTTTGCCCACTCAGGGTTAACGAAATGAAGGATGTCCGGCAGTAAATCGGTCGCCAACATGCCTCTTGTTCCTTGTCTTTCCGCTACGCGATCGCCGGCCGCGCCGTGTACGACGCAGCCCGCACAGGCGGCATCATACAGCGAGAGCTTTTGCGCCAGCAAACCGCCGATGATGCCCGACAGCACATCGCCCATGCCGCCGGAGGCCATGCCGGCATTGCCGACGTCGGCGATCGCCATCTGGCCCTGCTCATCGGCGATCAGCGTGCCGGCGCCTTTCAGCACCGCCACGCCGCCATAGCGCGCCGTCAGGTTACGCACGGCAAGTAAGCGATCACTCTCGATGTCGGCAGTGCTGCAGCTCAACAGCCGCGCCGCCTCTCCGGGATGCGGAGTCATCACGCGATTCTGCCGTTTCTCGGGATTTAATGCCAGCAAGTTCAGCGCATCGGCGTCCCACAAGGCCGGTTTATCGCTGGTTTGCAGCACGTTCAAGGCCTTTTTGCCCCACTCAGCCTGGCCCAGCCCCGGGCCAATCACCAGCACGTCCGCCCATTGCATCGCCTGCCGCAAGGTCGTCTCGTCCAGCGCCTGCGCCATCAACTCCGGCCTGGCCGCCAGCAGCGGCGCGACGTGCTCAATGTGAGTAAGCACTCGCACCAATCCAGCCCCGCTGCGCAGCGCCGCTTCCGCCGCCATGCGAATGGCGCCGCCGAATCCGCGGTCGCCGCCCACCAGCAGCAGACGGCCATGCTCGCCCTTATGGGCGCAGGGGCGCCGCGGATGCAGCCAGCGCGGCAACGCCTCGGCGGTAAGCCGCTGAATCTGTTCCGGTTGCTTCGCCAACCAATCCGATAAGCCTAGCGTATTCTGATGAAGTTGCCCGACCCAGTCGCGCGCCTGCCCGGTCAGCAAGCCCGGCTTGAGGCCAATGAACGTGACGGTATGCGCGGCACGCACGACCGCGCCCGGCGCCGCGCCGCTTTCCGCCAGCAGCCCGGACGGAATATCGAGCGCCACCACCGGCGCCGAATGGCGGTTGGCGGCCTCGATCAGCGCATCGTAAGGCGCGCGCGGCGCGCTGCCCAGGCCGGTGCCTAACAGACCGTCGATAATAAGAGAGACGGACGCCGGCCAGCGGCTGTTCGCCGGCAGAATATCGCCGCCAGCGGCCAGCCAGGCCTCGCGGGCCGCTGCGGCCTCCGGCGGCAAAGGGCGTGCGCCTTCGCAGGCGATCACCGTCACCTGCACGCCCGCCGCCTTCGCCAAACGCGCCACCACATAGCCGTCGCCGCCGTTGTTGCCGTGGCCACAGAGCACCAGCCAGTGGTTGCAGCAGGGATAAGTGTCGCGCGCCAGTACGTAGGCCGCCTGACCGGCGCACAGCATTAAATCGTAAAGAGAAAGACCGAGCGAGGCCGCCGCCGCAGGTTCCGAACGACGGATCCAATCCGCAGGCCAGACAGAGTGTGGTAAACTGTCAGCGTATGCTTTTTCACTGTGGCCCGTCATGACGCACCCCCTCGATCTCCATCAACTCGCCCAACATATCAAGCAATGGGGGCAATCGCTAGGATTCCAGCAGGTTGGCATCTGCGATACCGATCTCAGCCTGGAAGAGCCGAAGCTGCAGGCCTGGCTCGACAAACAGTACCACGGCGAGATGGAGTGGATGGCGCGCCACGGTATGCTGCGCGCGCGCCCTCACGAGCTGTTGCCGGGCACGCTGCGGGTGATCAGCGTGCGCATGAACTACCTGCCGGCCAAGGCGGCGTTCGCCAGCACCCTGCAAAACCCGCAATTGGGCTACGTCAGCCGCTATGCGCTGGGGCGCGATTATCACAAGCTGTTGCGTCAGCGCCTGAAAAAGTTGGGCGATCAGATCCAGGCCTACTGCGGCGAACTGAATTTCCGCCCCTTTGTCGACTCGGCGCCGGTCATGGAGCGCGCGCTGGCCGCCAAGGCGGGCATCGGCTGGGTTGGTAAACACTCACTAATTCTTAACCGCGAAGCCGGATCCTGGTTTTTCCTCGGCGAACTGCTGATCGACCTGCCGCTGCCGGTGGATCAGCCGCAGGAAGAGCAGTGCGGCCGCTGCGTCGCCTGCATCACCACTTGCCCGACCGGGGCCATCGTCGCGCCCTACACCGTCGATGCCCGGCGCTGCATTTCCTATCTGACCATCGAACTGGAAGGCGCGATCCCGGAGGAATTCCGGCCGCTGCTCGGCAACCGTATCTACGGCTGCGACGACTGCCAGCTGATCTGCCCGTGGAACCGATTTTCGCAACTCACCGACGAAGACGATTTCAGCCCGCGTGCCGCGCTGCATGCGCCGCAGCTGATCGATCTGTTCAGTTGGACGGAAGAAAAATTCCTGCGCATCACCGAAGGCTCGGCGATACGCCGCATCGGTCACCTGCGCTGGCTGCGCAATATCGCCGTGGCGCTGGGCAATGCGCCTTATGAGGACAGCATCGTGCTCGCGCTGCGCACGCGTTTGGGCCAGGACGCCATGCTGGACGAACATATCCACTGGGCACTGGCGCAACAGCTCGCTCGCCGTGAAGCACAGGGCATCGAGGTGCAAACGGCGCAGAAAAAACGGTTGATACGGGCTGTGGAAAAAGGTTTGCCAAGGGATGCCTGACGGGGTGCGCCGCGCGGGCGTATCGCCCGAAATCTCACTCTGTGGATTTGTGCATAAAAATAAAAACACGTTGTCTTTCAACTGCAACAAAAAGAGCAAGTGATCGGCATAACGTTTTGGGATAAATAAATAAGCTTATAAATCAAATGTATAAATATTTAATTTGTATGACGTTGATTTTTCAGGCTGGCGGGTTTATGTACAGAGGCTGTGGATAACTCTGTTCACAACGTTTTTAGCAGGTGTGTAAAACGGGACAAAAACCCGCGCCGGATAAGGCGTTGGATTTGAGTTTGAAACGAAGAGAAAATTGGAGCGGGAAACGAGACTCGAACTCGCGACCCCGACCTTGGCAAGGTCGTGCTCTACCAACTGAGCTATTCCCGCATTGAGATGCTTTTGGCATCCGGTCACCAAACACTGGCGTGACCTTTGAATTTTTGGAGCGGGAAACGAGGCTCGAACTCGCGACCTCAACCTTGGCAAGGTTGCGCTCTACCAACTGAGCTATTCCCGCGTCGCATAGGTACTGCTTGATACTGCTTTATTTATTCATCATGCCGCATCGCGACATTGTTGAATTTGGAGCGGGAAACGAGACTCGAACTCGCGACCCCGACCTTGGCAAGGTCGTGCTCTACCAACTGAGCTATTCCCGCCCGGCGTATCGATGGTGGAACGTTACGAAATTCTTCATCGGTACGGGGTGCGCATTATACGAGAAATCCTTTTTGTCGCAAGCCCCTGAAAGCAAAAAAACGCGATTTTTGTTTGATTGCCGATTAAAGCGCCAGATTGGCGAATTAAGCGGCTAAAAACGGCGTTTTTTCCCCGCAGAGGCCGCCATCGCCTTAAAGCTGAATGAAATGTTCGCGGTAATAAGCCAGTTCGGCCACCGATTCGCGGATGTCATCCAGCGCCTGATGGGTGCCCTGCTTCTTAAAGCCGCCGAGAATTTCCGGCTTCCAACGGCGCGCCAGTTCTTTCAGCGTGCTGACGTCCAGGTAGCGGTAATGGAAGTAGGCCTCCAGCTCCGGCATGTAGCGGAACAGGAAACGGCGATCCTGGCCCACGCTGTTGCCGCAGATCGGTGATTTGCCGGCCGGCACCCATTGCTGCAGGAAGGCGATGGTTTCCAGCTCGGCGGCGCGATCGTCCTGCCGGCTGGCTTTCACCCGCTCCACCAGCCCGCTGCCGGTATGGGTGCGCACGTTCCACTCGTCCATCAAGGCCAGCTGCTCGTCGGATTGGTGCACGGCGATCACCGGCCCTTCCGCCAGGATGTTCAGATTGGCGTCAGTGACCAGCGTGGCGATCTCGATAATGCGGTCACGCTCGGGATCCAGCCCGGTCATCTCCAAATCGATCCAAATCAGGTTATTTTCGTTTGCTGTCATGATGTTTCCTGCCTAAAAGCCGAGAGAAAAACGCTGTGCGGACGAGACGACGGCCGCCGCCGATGGCGACGCGCCGCAGCCGGCGGCTAACAACGGTTATTTAATATAAAATAGCGTGTATCATAGTCTTTTTGGTCGCCATGGGCGACATATACCCTGACGGGTTCAAGGCTGCGCCCGGGGCAAGTCCCCCGCCGCGGCTGTGCGTATACGTAAAGGTATAAAACCGATTCAAGTGAGGCGCAGTGAGTAAGAACAAACTGTCCAAAGGTCAGCAACGCCGCGTGCAGGCGAACCATCAGCGCCGTCTGAAGCGCGCCGATAACAAACCGGAACCGGATGATTCCCAGCTGGGCGAGCCGCAGGAAGGCGTCGTCATCAGCCGTTTCGGCATGCACGCCGACGTTGAGGCGCCGGATGGCACTCAGCACCGCTGCAACATCCGCCGCACGCTGCGTTCGCTGGTGACCGGCGATCGCGTGGTGTGGCGCCCCGGCCTGGGCGCCCATGAAGGGGTAAAAGGCATTGTGGAAGCGGTGCACGAACGCACCTCGGTGCTGACGCGCCCGGACTTCTATGACGGCGTGAAGCCGATCGCCGCCAATATCAATCAGATCGTCATCGTGTCGGCGATCCTGCCCGAGCTGTCACTGAACATCATCGACCGTTATCTGGTGGCCTGCGAAACGCTCGAAGTCGAGCCGCTGATCGTGCTCAACAAAATTGACCTGCTGGACGCCGAAGCGCGCAAGCTGGTCGACGGCATGATGGATATCTATCGCAAGATTGGCTACCGGGTGCTGGAAGTCTCCAGCCAAACGCGGGAAGGCATGGCGGAGTTCGAACAGGCGCTGGCCGGGCGCATCAGCATCTTCGCCGGTCAGTCCGGGGTCGGCAAGTCCAGCTTGCTGAACGCGCTGCTGCCGCCGTCTGAAGAGCAAATTCTGGTAAATCAGGTTTCCGACGTCTCGGGCCTCGGGCAACATACCACCACCGCCGCGCGGCTGTACCATTTCCAGCACGGCGGCGACGTGATCGACTCCCCGGGGGTGCGCGAGTTTGGCCTGTGGCACCTGGAGCCGGAACAAATCACCCGCGGCTTTGTCGAATTCCGTGATTATTTAGGCGGTTGCAAATTCCGCGACTGCCGCCACGATACCGATCCCGGCTGCGCCATTCGCGCGGCGATGGAGAAAGGCGATATCGCGCAAGAGCGGTTCGACAACTATCACCGTATTCTGGAAAGCATGGCGCAGGTGAAGGTTCGCAAGAACTTCACGGACGCCGCAGACTGACACTGACGAGCGAGCATTGACGACGGCGGAGCCCTCGTTACAATGCGCGCCCTTTACCCTGATTCACGAGGTTAACGTGCTGGATAGCATCAAGATTAAACTGCAATATTGGCTGCCGAAGCTGGCGCTGACCCGCCTGGCGGGCTGGGGCGCCGACAAACGGGCCGGCTGGCTGACCCAACTGGTGGTCAAAACCTTCGCCCGCTTCTACCGCGTGGACATGCAGGAAGCGCAAAATCCGGACCTGGCGTCTTACGCCACCTTCAACGATTTCTTCGTGCGCCCGCTGCGCGACGGCGCGCGCCCCATCGTCGCCGACGCCAACTGGCTGGCGCTGCCTGCCGATGGTGCCATCAGCCAGCTCGGCCCGATCCGCGACGATCAAATCTTCCAGGCCAAAGGCCACCACTACAGCCTCGAAGCGCTGCTGGCCGGCAACTATCTGTTGGCCGAGCCGTTCCGCAACGGCCTGTTCGCCACCACCTATCTGGCGCCGCGCGACTATCACCGCGTACACATGCCGTGCGCCGGCGTGCTGCGCGAAATGATCTATGTGCCGGGCGATTTGTTCTCGGTCAACCCGCTCACCGCCGCCAACGTGCCTAATCTGTTCGCGCGCAACGAGCGCGTGATCTGCGTATTCGACACCGACATCGGGCCGATGGTGCAAATCCTGGTCGGCGCCACCATCGTCGGCAGCATCGAAACCGTCTGGGCCGGCACCGTCACGCCGCCGCGCGAAGGCATCATCAAGCGCTGGACCTACCCGGCCGCCGGCGAAGAAGGCGCCATCGCGCTGGAAAAAGGCGCCGAGATGGGCCGTTTCAAACTCGGCTCCACGGTGATCAACCTGTTTACCGCAGGCAGCGTGCAGTTTGCGCCGCAGCTGCATAACGGCACCGTCACCCGCATGGGTGAAGCCTTCGCCGAAATCCCGGCCGCCGCTGAAACGCCACAGACCCCGCTCTAAAGGAATCGACGCCGTGCGCCTTTTCATCACGCTTTTGCTCGGTTGCCTGCTGTGGCAACCGGCGCTGGCCGCCCCCGTGCCGACCGAGACCCAGCTCAAACAGGAGCTGAAGCAGGCGGAAAGCAGCAAAAACGCGCCGAATCAGGCGGAAACCACCGAGGCGCTGCAAAGCGCCCTCAACTGGCTGACGGAGCGCAAAGAGTCGCAGACTCGCTCCGAGCAGTATCAGAGGGTGATCGACGATTTTCCGAAGATGACGCAGGAGCTGCGCCGTCAGCTGGTGCTGGAAAGCAACAAGATCCTGCCTAACGGCGACGATCTGCCGGCCGCCGAGCTGGAACAGCAGATCCTGCAAACCAGCAGCCTGCTGCTGGAACAGGCGCGCCTGCTGCAGCAAGAACAGGATCGCACGCGGGAGATCAGCGATTCGCTCGGCCAGCTGCCGCAGCAGCAGACCGACGCCCGCCGTGCGCTGACGGAAGTGCAGCGCCGCCTGCAGGCGCAGCCCGCCAACCCGACCACGCCGTATGCGCAGGCCGCCCTGGCCCTGCTGCAGACCGAAGCCGCGGCGCGCAAAGCCAAAGTGGACGAGCTGGAGCTGGCGCAGCTGTCGGCCAACAACCGTCAGGAGCTGGCGCGCATGCGCGCCGAGGTCTATAAAAAGCGCCACGAGAAAATAGACGTTCAGCTGCAGGCGCTGCGCAATAACCTCAACGCCCAACGCCAACGCGAAGCAGAGCTGGCGCTGGAAAAAACCGAGCAGTTAGCCGAGCAGAACGGCGATTTGCCAAAAAGCATCAGCCAGCAGCTGCAGATCAACCGCGAACTGTCCGCCGCGCTGAACAGCCAGGCGCAGCGCATGGATCTGATTTCATCGCAGCAGCGGCAGGCGGCGGCGCAGACGCTGCAGGTGCGCCAGGCGCTGAGCACCATCATCGAGCAGGCCCAGTGGCTCGGTTCGTCGTCGGCGCTGGGGGAAACCCTGCGCGCCCAGGTGGCGACACTGCCGGAAATGCCCAAGCCGCAACAGCTGGACGGCGACATGGCCCAGCTGCGCGTGCAGCGCCTGCAGTTTGAAAACCAGCTGGAAAAACTGTCGCAGCGCGAATTCAAACGCGACGACGGCAGCGCGCTGACCAACCAGGAGCAACGCATCGTCGATGCCCAGCTGCGCACCCAGCGCGAGCTGCTCAACTCGTTGTTATCCGGGTGCGACACCCAAATCCTCGAGCTGACCAAGCTGAAGGTGGCCAACACCCAGCTGATCGAAGCGTTGAACGAAATTCGCGACGCCACCCACCGCTATCTGTTCTGGGTGCCGGACGTCAATCCGATCAACTTCTCCTACCCGCTCAACGTGGCGCACGATCTGACGCGCGTCCTGTCGCTGGACACGCTGTCTCAACTCGGCGGCGCCTTCATGATGATGGTGACCAGCCGCGAAACGCTGATCCCGATCTTCGGCGCCCTGCTGCTGGTGATTTTCAGCATCAGCTCGCGCAAGCACTACCACGCCTTCCTCGAGCGCGCGAGCAGCCGCGTCGGCAAGGTGACGCAGGACGAATTCTTCCTGACGGTGCGCACCGTGTTCTGGTCGATTCTGGTGGCGATGCCGCTGCCGGTGCTGTGGGCCGCGCTCGGTTACGGCCTGCAGAGCGCCTGGAACTACCCGGTGGCGGAAGCGATCGGCAAAGGGGTAACCGCCACGCTGCCGATCCTGTGGATCTGCATGATCTGCGCCGCCTTCGCCCACCCGCAGGGGCTGTTCATCGTGCACTTCCGCTGGCCGGCGAAGCAGGTTTCGCGCGCCATGCGCTACTACAAGATGTCGATCTGGCTGATCGTGCCGCTGATCATGGCGCTGATCACCTTCGATAGCCTGAAAGAACGCGAGTTCGCCAACACCCTGGGGCGGCTGTGCTTCATCCTGCTGTGTCTGGCGCTGGCGCTGGTCACCCACAGCCTGAAACGCGCCGGCATTCCGCTGTATCTGGATAAAAACGGCTCCGGCGACAACATGCTCAACAGCGCCTTCTGGGGGCTGCTGCTGTCGGCGCCGCTGCTGGCGGCGCTGGCCTCGACCGTCGGTTACCTCACCACCGCGCAGGCGCTGTTGGCGCGTCTGGAAACTTCGGTGGCGATCTGGTTCCTGCTGCTGGTCGTCTACCACATCATCCGCCGTTGGATGTTGATCCAGCGGCGGCGCATCGCCTTCGATCGCGCCAAGCAGCGCCGCGCCGACATTCTGGCCCAGCGCGCCCGCGGCGAAGACGAAACTTCACATACCCCGAACAGCACCGAAGGCGCCATCGATCCGGACGATTCGGACTTCGATCTGGACACCATCAGCGCCCAGTCGCTGCGGCTGGTGCGTTCGATCCTGACGCTGATCGCGCTGGTGTCGGTGATCGTACTGTGGTCGGAGATCCACTCCGCGTTCGCCTTCCTGGAAAACATCTCGCTGTGGGACGTAACCTCAACGGTGAACGGCGTGGAAACCGCCCATCCGATCACCCTCGGCGCGGTTCTGATCGCCATTCTGGTGTTGATCATCACCATGCAGCTGGTGCGCAACCTGCCGGCGCTGCTGGAGCTGGCGGTGCTGCAGCACCTGGATCTGTCCCCAGGCACCGGCTACGCCATCACCACCATCACCAAGTACCTGCTGCTGCTGTTCGGCGCGGTGCTCAGCTTCGCCTGGATCGGCATCGAATGGTCGAAACTGCAGTGGGTGGTTACCGCGCTCAGTCTGGGATTGGGCTTCGGCATGCAGGAGATCTTCTCCAACTTCATCTCCGGCTTGATCATCCTGTTCGAGAAACCGATCCGCATCGGCGACACCGTGACGATCCGCAACCTGACCGGCACCGTCACCAAGATCAATACCCGCGCCACCACCATCTCGGACTGGGACCGCAAAGAGATCATCGTGCCGAACAAAGCGTTTATCACCGAGCAGTTCGTCAACTGGTCGCTGTCGGATACCCTGACCCGTGTGGTGCTGACCGTACCGGCGCCGGGCGAGGCCAACAGCGAAGAAGTGACCAAGATCCTGATGAACGCCGCCGAGCGCTGCGCGCTGGTGCTGGATAACCCGGCGCCGGAGGTCTATCTGGTCGATCTGCAGCAAGGCATTCAGATCTTCGAGATGCGTATTTACGCCGCCGAGATGGGCCACCGTATGCCGCTGCGCCATGAGATCCACCAGCTGATCCTGGCGGGCTACCGCGAGCACGGCATCACGCTGCCGTACCCGCCGTTCCAGGTGCGTACCGAGACGCTGTCGCGGCTAACCAACAACGGCCGCACGCCGCCGTCCACGCCGGCGCCGAACACCAAGCGCGACGCCGGGGGGCTATAAGCGCTTCTCGCGATAAAAAAGGGGGTCGGCAAATGCCGACCCCCTTTTTGCTTTTTCGCCGCCTGAAACGTCAGGCGATCCCGACCGGGAAGGCTAATACGTCGCTCAGGCTCTCGGCGCCCAGCGCCAGCATCACCAGACGATCCACGCCCAGCGCCACGCCGGAACACTCCGGCATGCCGTGCTGCAACGCCGCCAACAGGTTGTAGTCGATCGGTTGCTGCGGCAGGCCGCGCTCCGCGCGTTTGCGGTTGTCCTGCTCGAAGCGCTGCTGTTGTTCACGGCCGTCGGTCAGCTCGCGGAAACCGTTCGCCAGCTCGATACCCTTGAAGTACACCTCGAAACGCTCCGCCACGCGGTGGTCTTCGGTGCTGATCTCCGCCAACGCCGCCTGGCTGGCCGGGAAGTGGTACACGAACGCCGGTTTTTCACGGCCGATATGCGGTTCCACGCCCACGGTGAACAGCAGCTGCAGCAGCGTATCGCGATCTTCTTCGGTATCGGCGATGTTGCTCAGATCGAGTTTGGCCGCCGCTTCGCGCAGCTGCGCCTTCTCCGCCGACAGCGGATCGATGTCCAGATGGCGCAGGAACGCCTGCTGATAGGACAGGGTCTCCGCGCTCTCGCAGTCCAGCACCTGTTGCAGCAGATCGTCCACCTCATTCATCAGGCGGTACATGTCGTAGTGCGGACGGTACCACTCCAGCATGGTGAATTCCGGGTTGTGATGCCGCCCGGCTTCTTCATTGCGGAAGCTGCGCCCCATTTGGTAGATCGGGCCGCTGCCCGCCGCCAACAGGCGCTTCATGTGATATTCCGGGCTGGTCATCATGTATAGCGTCAGGCCCTCTGCCGCTCCCGGCCCGACGAAACGCGTCTCGAACGGGAACAGGTGAACGTCGGTGACCGTCGCCTGGCTCATGGTGGGCGTCTCAACTTCCAGCACGCCACGATCGGCGAAGAAACGCCGGATCTCAGCCAGAATCGCTGCGCGTTTCAACAAATTGGCGATGGGTGCACTAGGCTGCCAGCTTGCCGTTTCGCTCATGGTAATTAACTCCGAAATCAAACAGGGGATGCAGTCTACTCGCATCCTTGCAGCCAAACAAATTCTTCACGATGCGCAACCGGCGATAACGCCAATTTCCGATAAAAGGGCGGCAAAAGCGCGTTAAAAAGGGTAAAGCCGGCCGAACGCGCAAAAAAACAGACAAGCCTGCCGGGCAAGCGTTAATCGACAAAACAATCGATCACATCAAATTTCGACTACTTAACTTTAGGTATAGTTAATTCCCCATTATTGGTGGGAGATATCTATCCTTAACCTTTAAGCAACATTAATCGGTTCAATTAGTTAGCACCCGAAGAGTTCGCTAAATTTTAAGCATAGATATTTAACTTGCCGTTCTTAACAAGAACATTGGAGGAATGCAGTGCAAACCTTTAACGCCGATCTTGCCATTATTGGGGCCGGGGGCGCTGGTTTACGTGCAGCAATAGCCGCAGCGGAAGCCAATCCCCAACTGAAAATCGCGCTGATCTCTAAGGTCTACCCGATGCGCAGCCACACGGTCGCCGCCGAGGGGGGCTCCGCCGCCGTCACCCAGGATCACGATACCTTCGACTATCACTTCCACGACACCGTCGCCGGCGGCGACTGGCTGTGCGAGCAGGACGTGGTCGATCACTTCGTGCATCAGTGCCCGCGCGAGATGACCCAGCTTGAGCAGTGGGGCTGCCCGTGGAGCCGTAAACCGGACGGTTCGGTCAACGTGCGGCGCTTCGGTGGCATGAAGA
Source organism: Serratia sp. CY37869 (assembly GCF_052168895.1). Classification (NCBI taxonomy): domain Bacteria; kingdom Pseudomonadati; phylum Pseudomonadota; class Gammaproteobacteria; order Enterobacterales; family Yersiniaceae; genus Serratia; species Serratia sp. CY37869. Next base: position 65,023 of record NZ_JBJNLU010000004.1, on the reverse strand, counting down.
TCGAACGCACCTGGTTCGCCGCCGACAAGACCGGCTTCCACATGCTGCACACCCTGTTCCAGACCTCGCTGAAATACCCGCAAATCCAACGCTTCGACGAGCACTTCGTGCTGGATATCCTGGTGGATGACGGCCAGGCGCGCGGCCTGGTGGCGCTCAACATGATGGAAGGCACCCGCGTGCAGATCCGCGCCAACGCGGTGGTGATGGCCACCGGCGGCGCCGGGCGCGTTTATCGCTACAACACCAACGGCGGCATCGTTACCGGCGACGGCATGGGCATGGCGTTCCACCACGGCGTACCGCTGCGCGACATGGAGTTCGTGCAGTATCACCCGACCGGCCTGCCCGGTTCCGGCATCCTGATGACCGAGGGCTGCCGCGGCGAAGGCGGCATTCTGGTGAACAAAGACGGCTACCGTTACCTGCAAGACTACGGCATGGGCCCGGAAACCCCGCTGGGCGAGCCGAAGAACAAATACATGGAGCTGGGCCCGCGCGATAAAGTGTCCCAGGCCTTCTGGCATGAATGGCGCGCCGGCCGCACCATCGCCACCCCGCGCGGCGACGTGGTCTACCTCGATCTGCGCCACCTGGGCGAGAAAAAGCTGCTGGAGCGGCTGCCGTTCATCTGCGAACTGGCCAAAGCCTACGTCGGCGTCGATCCGGTGAAAGATCCGATCCCGGTGCGCCCTACCGCGCACTACACCATGGGCGGCATTGAAACCGACCAGAACTGCGAAACCCGCATCAAAGGGCTGTTCGCAGTCGGCGAATGTTCCTCCGTCGGCCTGCACGGCGCCAACCGTCTCGGTTCCAACTCGCTGGCGGAACTGGTGGTATTCGGCCGCGTCGCCGGTGAACACGCCGCGCGCCGCGTGCTGGAAACCGCGCCGGCCAACGGCAGCGCGCTGGATGCGCAAACCCGCGACGTCGAAACCCGCCTGAGCAACCTGATGAAGCAGGAAGGCAACGAAAACTGGGCGAAGATCCGCGACGAAATGGGGCTGTCGATGGAAGAAGGCTGCGGCATCTACCGCACGCCGGAGCTGATGCAAAAAACCATCGATAAGCTGGCCGAGCTGAAAGAACGTTTCAAGCGCGTCAAAATCACCGACAACACCAGCGTGTTCAATACCGATCTGCTGTACACCATCGAGCTGGGTTATGGTCTGGACGTCGCTGAATGCATGGCGCACTCCGCATTTAACCGCAAAGAGTCGCGCGGCGCCCACCAGCGCCTGGACGAAGGCTGCACCGAGCGTGACGACGTCAACTTCCTCAAGCATACGCTGGCGTTCCACAATCCGCAGGGCGCGCCGCGTCTTGAATACAGCGACGTGAAAATCACCAAGCTGCCGCCGGCCAAACGCGTCTACGGCGCAGAAGCCGAAGCGCAGGAGAAAAAGAATAAGGAGCAGGCAAATGGCTGAGATGCAAACCCTGAAGATCGACGTCATGCGCTATAACCCGGAAAGCGACGCCGAGCCGCATTTCGTCACTTACGCCGTGCCTTACGACGAACAGACCTCGCTGCTCGACGCGCTGGGCTATATCAAGGATAACCTGGCGCCGGACCTCTCCTACCGCTGGTCTTGCCGCATGGCGATCTGCGGCTCCTGCGGCATGATGGTCAACCGCGTGCCGAAGCTGGCGTGCAAAACCTTCCTGCGCGACTACGTCGGCGGCATGAAGGTCGAAGCGCTGGGCAACTTCCCGATCGAGCGCGATCTGGTGGTCGACATGACCCACTTCATCGAAAGCCTGGAGGCGATCAAACCGTACATCATCGGCAACGATCGCAAACCGGAGGATGGCCCGAACGTGCAGACTCCGGCACAGATGGCCAAATACCACCAGTTCTCCGGCTGCATCAACTGCGGCCTGTGCTACGCGGCGTGCCCGCAGTTCGGCCTCAACCCCGAGTTTATCGGCCCGGCGGCGATCACGCTGGCGCACCGCTATAACCTGGACAACCGCGACCACGGCAAGAAACAGCGCATGCCGCAGCTCAACGGCCAAAACGGCGTCTGGAGCTGCACCTTCGTCGGCTATTGCTCCGAAGTCTGTCCGAAACACGTCGATCCCGCCGCCGCTATCCAGCAAGGCAAGGTGGAGAGCGCCAAAGACTTCATGATCGCCATGTTGAAGCCGCAATAAGGGAGAAAATTGCCATGACAACTCAACGTAAGCCCTATGTGCGCACCATGACGCCCACCTGGTGGCAAAAGCTCGGCTTCTACCGTTTCTACATGCTGCGCGAAGGCACCTCGGTGCTGGCGGTCTGGTTCAGCATCGTGCTGCTCTACGGCGTGTTCGCGCTGAAGGGCGGCGCCGAGAGCTGGGCCGGCTTCGTCGGTTTCTTGCAGAATCCGCTGGTGCTGTTAATCAACGTCGTCGCATTGCTGGCGGCGGCGCTGCACACCAAAACCTGGTTCGATCTGGCGCCGAAGGCCGCCAATATCGTGGTCAACAGCGAGAAAATGGGACCGGGCCCCATCGTGAAAGGGCTGTGGGCCGTCACGATCGTCGTCAGCGTGGTCATCCTGGCCGTGGCCCTGTTCTAATCCGGAGGAAACATGATAAATCAAGCACCTAAACGCTCCGACGAGCCGGTTTTCTGGGGATTGTTCGGCGCCGGCGGCATGTGGGGCGCGATCGTCGCGCCGGCTATCGTACTGCTGGTCGGCATTCTGCTGCCGCTGGGGCTGTTCCCCAGTGAAGCGCTGGGTTACGAGCGCGTGCTGGCGTTCTGCCAGAGCCTGATCGGCCGCCTGTTCCTGCTGCTGATGATCATTCTGCCGCTGTGGTGCGGCCTGCACCGCATCCACCATGCGATGCACGATCTGAAGATCCACGTGCCGGCCGGCAAGTGGGTGTTCTACGGTCTGGCGGCAATCCTCAGCGTCGTCACCGTCATCGGCGTCGTCACTCTGTAAACCGCTCGGGTGGCCAACGCCCGTTGGCCGCCCTTTTCTCATCGGCTACACTGTCTACTCGCCCCCGGTAAACAGGAGTCACCGATGCGTTTATGGTCAAAGCTTTGCGTCATGCTTTCCGCCCTGCTCTCCGTCGCCTGCAGCGTCTCCCCGCCTAAAGACATCAAGGTCGTGAACAATTTCGACAGCCAGCGCTATCTCGGCACCTGGTATGAGATCGCACGTCTGGATCATCGTTTTGAACGCGGTTTGCAGCAGGTGACCGCCCATTACAGCCCGCGCGCCGACGGCGGACTGAACGTCATCAATCGCGGCTTCAATCCGCAGAAACAGCAATGGCAAGAAAGCGAAGGCAAAGCCTACTTTATCGGTTCACCGCAGGTCGCGGCGCTGAAAGTGTCGTTCTTCGGCCCTTTCTATGGCGGCTACAACGTGATTGCCCTGGATCCGGCGTATGGCTACGCGCTGGTTTGCGGCCCGAACCGCGACTATCTGTGGATCCTGTCGCGCACGCCGACGCTTGACGCCGCCGTGCGCGACCGTTTATTGCAGACAGCCAAAGGCTACGGTTTCGCCACCGACAAGCTGATCTGGGTGCAGCAGTCCGCCGATCACTGACTGCTGAACTTCAGCCCGAGTATGCCGACCACGATCAGGCACAGGCTGATGATGCGCGCGATATTGGTCGATTCGCCCAACAGCACCATGCCCATGATGGCCGCGCCCACCGCGCCGATGCCGGTCCACACCGCGTAGGCGGTGCCGGCGGGCAGCGTTTTCATAGCGTTGGCCAACAGCAACATGCTGACCACCATCGCGGCGATGGTGATGATGCTCGGCGTCAGCCTGGTAAAACCGTGGGTGTATTTCAGACCGATAGCCCAAACCACTTCGAGCAAACCGGCGATAAGCAGAATAATCCAGGCCATGAGACGGCCTCCCTACCACTGGGGTCGTCCCCGATAAAATGACGCGTAAACGGGTCGTCCCGTTTAGCGAGGTGATGCATGACGGGTAACCTCACCCGCACTGCGGCAGGATAGCAGCAGCGTTAACGCTCAGGCAAGGGATAGAAATGTGGCGGCTCTCCGCAGCCGGAACGCCGCCGGGTGGAATGCGGATTATTCCGCGCTGCGCTGAATAGCCTTGCCGCCGGCCTGAATGTCTTCACCCACACCGCGGGTGGTATTACAGGCGGTCAGCGAGCTCAAAATCATCAAAGAGAAGATCGCGATAATACTTTTCTTCAGCATAAGAAAGTCCTTATTTGTCGTTGATGAAAAAGTACGGCTTTCTAAGCGTAGTCAAAATTGACGGAGGGTGTGGGATCGTGACCGGCTTTGTGGCGCAAATACATCGGGTTAAAGGCGGGATCAGCTGGCCGTGCGGGAGATAGCGCCGCCGAGATGCTGAACGTCTTCGCCGAAACCGCGAAACGTATTGCAACTGCTGAGGGAGAAAAGGAACAACAGGGAGAGCACGGCCAACAGCGTTTTCTTGAACATGCGGATTTTCTGCCAACGAACGGGGATGGGATAAAACAGAGGAACCGCGGGGGTTCCTCTGTTTTGAAACTTACTTGACGCGAGAGACGTATTCGCCAGAGCGAGTGTCAACCTTGATCACTTCGCCGATCTGGACGAACAACGGCACTTTAACCACGGCGCCGGTGCTCAGGGTAGCCGGCTTGCCGCCAGTCCCTGCGGTATCGCCTTTCAGGCCAGGATCGGTATCGGTGATTTCCGCTTCGATGAAGTTCGGCGGCTGAACGGCGATTGGACGGCCATCCCACAGGGTGATGATGCACTCTGCGTTATCCTGCAGCCATTTGGCCGCGTCGCCGACGGTTTTGCCGTCAACCTGATGCTGTTCGAAAGACTCAGGGTGCATGAAGTGGTAGAACTCACCGTCGCTGTACAGGTAGTTCATGTTGGTGTCCATCACGTCTGCGCCTTCGCAAGAATCGGTAGACTTGAAGGTTTTTTCCACGCGGGTGCCGGTCAGCAGACGGCGCATTTTCACGCGCGCGAACGCCTGGCCTTTGCCCGGCTTAACGAACTCACTGGCTTCGACGGCGTAAGGTTCGCCCTCGAACATGATTTTAAGACCCGGACGGAAATCGTTGCTAGAATAAGTCGCCATGATGGCCCTCTGAATATTTGAACTGGTAGCTTAGCCAAAAAAATGGCACACATTATAACCCAAAGTACGGCACATAGAGAAGATTGGTTGCATCAACTCGCCGATGTTATTACCGATCCCGATGAATTACTGCAGCTTTTGTCACTGAATACGCACCCGGAACTGCCGCAGGGGCGCGATGCCCGTCGGCTGTTTGCCCTGCGCGTGCCGCGCGCCTTCGCTGCGCGCATGCGCCCCGGCGATGCCAACGACCCGCTGCTGCGCCAGGTGCTGACCGCCAGAGAGGAGTTCATCAACGCCCCAGGGTTCACCACCGATCCGCTGGATGAACAGCGCAGCGTGGTGCCGGGCCTGCTGCACAAATACCGCAATCGCGCGCTGCTGCTGGTCAAAGGCGGCTGTGCGGTCAACTGCCGTTACTGTTTCCGCCGTCACTTCCCCTATCAAGATAATCAGGGCAACAAGAACAACTGGCGGCAGGCGCTGGATTATATCCGCCAACACCCGGAACTGGACGAGATCATTTTTTCCGGCGGCGATCCGCTGATGGCCAAAGACAGCGAGCTGGAGTGGCTGGTCGGCGAGCTGGAGGCCATCCCGCATCTGAAACGCCTGCGCATTCACACCCGTCTGCCGGTGGTGATCCCGGCGCGCATTACGCCGGCGCTGTGCCGCCTGCTGTCGGCCTCGCGCCTGCAGGTGCTGATGGTCACCCACATCAACCACGCCAACGAAATCGACCGCAAGCTGCAGAACGCCATGGCCCAGCTGCGCCTCGCCGGCGTCACGCTGCTCAACCAGAGCGTGCTACTGCGCGACGTCAACGACGATGCCGATACGCTGGCGGCGCTCAGCAACGCGCTGTTCGACGCCGGCATCCTGCCCTATTACATCCACGTGCTGGACAAAGTGCAGGGCGCGGCGCATTTCATGGTCAGCGACGATGAAGCGCGCGTCATCATGCAGGCGCTGCTGAGCAAGGTGTCCGGTTATCTGGTGCCGCGCCTGACGCGTGAAGTAGGCGGCGAACCGAGCAAAACGCCGATCGACCTGCGCCTGATGCAGGAGTGACGCGCGCCACAGGGCTCGACGAAACGAAAAGAGGAATGCCGTGGCATTCCTCTTTTTTATCTCTTCGCGGCGTTAGGCCTCAGCGCCTTACGGGCACTTGTAAACCTGGCCGACCATTTTGCTGTCCAGCGGCGCGAAGCTGGAGAGCAGGTTCTGGCTTGGGCTGTTGGCGCCGTAAATGACGTTGCCGCCCATCGCCGCTGCCTTGTTGCGCAGATCGTTGGCCGCACCGCGCATGGAGCTGCCTTCACCGCCGTTGCCGGACAGCCAGTTGCTCTGGGTGCCGGTCACTTCCCCCAGCAGCTGGCATTCCGCCGCCGGCTTGCTGTCGGTGAACTTGATCTGCTGACCCGCAGCGGTCAGTTCATGAGTGGTGCTGCAACCCGCCAGCAGCATCGCTGCCGAAAGACCCAGTAAGGCTTTAATCCGCATCTTGTTCCCCATTCGATGTTGAGAATTACGCAAAATCTTCTACCCGTCGCCTTTCAAGCTGTAGCGTTGTTGACTGCACTCGCTCACCCCAGTTACTTACTCAAGTAAGCGCCTGGGGACTCACGAGCTGGCCGCCTAGCTACAACTTGAAATTCATAGGGTATATCAGAAAGCGATGCCATCTCTTAAGCATCCGTTGCCGCGCGAGCGGGCCAACGTCTTGAGCGACAGCTGATGACTTACCAGTTTACCAGCTAAATCGCCCCGGGCGGCAAAAATATCATCAAATACAGTGCGGCGGCGTTATACCCAACCGGCAACGGCCGCCGATGGCTGCGCCTGCTCTTCGCCCTGACGCGGTTCCCCCTCCGCCAGTTTGAATACCGCCACCGCCTGCGCCAGCAGGGCCGCCTGTTCCTCCACGCCGACGGCGGTGGTCGCCACCTCCTCCACCAGCGCGGCGTTCTGCTGGGTCACCTGATCCATCTGGGTCACCGCCACCCCGACCTGCTCGACGCCTTTGCTTTGCTCTTCCGACGCATAGGAGATGTTATCCATCAGCGACGTCACCTGGTTCACCGAGCCGACGATGGCATTCATCGTCTCGCCCGCCTGTTCCACCAGCCGCACGCCGGCGGCGATATCGCCGGTTACGCCGTCGACCAGACCGCTGATCTCCTTGGCCGAAGTCGCGCAGCGCTGCGCCAGATTGCGCACTTCGCCGGCTACCACCGCAAAACCCCGCCCCTGCTCCCCGGCACGCGCGGCCTCGACGGCGGCGTTCAGCGCCAGAATGTTGGTCTGGAAGGCGATGCCGTCGATCACGCTGGTGATATCCCCCACCTGACGCGCGCTGTCGTTGATCGCCCGCATCTTGTCGACCGCGCTGGCCATCAGCGTTTCGCCGTTGCGGGCAATGGCGGCGGTCTGATTGACCATGCCGGCGGCCTGAGTGGCGTTATCGGCGTTTTGCCGCACCGTGGCGGTAATCTGCTCCATGCTGGCGGCGGTTTCCGTCAGCGCGCTGGCTTGTTCTTCGGTGCGGCTGGAGAGATCGGCGTTGCCGACGGCGATCTCGTGCGTACCGTGGTTGATCGACTCCACACCGTCACGCACCTGCTGCACGGTGGCACTCAGCTCCTGCTGCATCGCGCGTAGGCTGGCGAACAGCATGCCGATCTCATTGTTGTTGCGTACCGCGATCTCGCTGCGTAGATCGCCGCGCCCAACCTTTTGCAAGTGTTCGGCGATCTGGCGCAGCGGCAGAATCAAGCGCCGGCGGAAATCACGCTGCACGGCGACCAGCAGCAGCAGGATCGCCGCCAGGGTGCCGCTCAGCAGACGGGCGAAGACTTTTTGGGTCTGCTCCGCCTCTTCCACTGCCAGACGGTGGGCGGCCACCGTGGCCCGCATGTAGTCGGCAAACTGGTTATCCAGCCGCTGGCGCACCTGGCGCTTCTCTGCCGCCATGGCGTGCAGCCGCTCGATCAGCGCCGCCTGCGGCGTGTCGGCCAACAGCGTCAGTTCTTGCTTCAGCACCGCCTGCTGCGCCAGATAGACCTTTTTCATCGCCTCGCCCAGATCCGGGCGCGATACCGTCAGGCCCGGCGTCTCCCAAAACAGATTGAAAGCGACGTCGGCGCTGCGCAGCTCACCGCGCGCCTCATCGATACCCTGTTGAATATCGGCTCTGCTGGTCTGCGCCCAGCGCTCGAACGCCATGTTGTCGATCAGCGTCTGCGTTTGCAGCAAAGCACGCCAACTGCGGTTCAGCGCCGCTTCCTCGTCGGAGAAGGTGCTCATCCTGTCGATGCTGTGGCCGTTTTGCTGCATGAAATAGAAGGCGATGGCGCCGGTTCCCATGGGCATCAAGCCCAGCAGCAACAGCATCAACATCAGCCAGGTGGCTATTTTCATATTTTTCAGCATAAGTCGTCTCCGTTGACAGTCACACCGGCGAGGGGAAATTCCCCGCTCGGTAAGGGCTATATCGGTACGAAACGACAACGGTTTAGGGTAAAAGCAAAATAATGCAATAATTCATTCGGTGAACTAATAACAAGCTAAATAAACATTCTTTTTATTGATTTTTAAGCTAAAAAAAACCCCGGTCATTTGACCGGGGTTCTCAGCACACAAGCCTGTGGGGGGATGATTACATCATGCCGCCCATGCCGCCCATGCCACCCATGCCGCCTGCTGCGCCCAGATCCGGTGCGTCAGCCTTCGGCAGGTCGGTGACCATGCATTCGGTGGTGATCATCAGGCCAGCCACGGAAGCCGCGTACTGCAGAGCAGAACGGGTCACTTTGGTTGGATCCAGGATACCCATCGCGATCATGTCGCCGTATTCTTCAGAGTAAGCGTTGTAGCCGTAGCTGCCTTCGCCCGCTTTCACCTGGTTGGCGATAACGGAAGCTTCTTCACCGGCGTTGACCACGATCTGACGCAGAGGGGCTTCCATTGCGCGCAGCGCAACTTTGATACCCACGTTCTGGTCTTCGTTGTCGCCTTTCAGCGCGGCGATTTTGCCTGCAACGCGGATCAGCGCTACGCCGCCGCCGGCAACCACGCCTTCTTCCACTGCGGCGCGGGTCGCGTGCAGGGCGTCTTCAACGCGGGCTTTCTTCTCTTTCATTTCAACTTCAGTGGCTGCGCCAACCTTGATAACGGCAACGCCGCCGGCCAGTTTCGCTACGCGCTCCTGCAGTTTTTCACGATCGTAGTCAGAGGTCGCTTCTTCGATCTGCTGACGAATTTGAGCAACGCGGCCCTGGATGGTCGCTTCGTCGCCCACGCCATCGATGATGATGGTGGTGTCTTTGTTGATGACAACGCGTTTCGCCTGACCCAGGTCTTCCAGGGTGGCTTTTTCCAGCTCCAGACCGATCTCTTCAGAGATAACGGTACCGGCAGTCAGGGTAGCGATGTCCTGCAGCATGGCTTTACGACGGTCGCCGAAGCCAGGCGCCTTAACGGCAGCCACTTTCACGATGCCGCGCATGGTGTTGACCACCAGGGTCGCCAGCGCTTCACCTTCAACGTCTTCAGCGATGATCAGCAGCGGTTTGCCTGCTTTGGCAACGGCTTCCAGCACCGGCAGCATTTCGCGGATGTTGGAGATCTTCTTGTCAGCCAGCAGGATGAACGGGCTTTCCAGCTCAACAGAACCGGTTTCCGGCTTGTTGATGAAGTATGGGGACAGGTAACCGCGGTCGAACTGCATACCTTCAACCACGTCCAGCTCGTCTTGCAGGCCGGTGCCTTCTTCAACGGTGATAACGCCTTCTTTGCCCACTTTCTCCATCGCTTCCGCGATCAGTTTACCCACGGTTTCGTCGGAGTTGGCGGAGATGGTGCCGACCTGAGCGATAGCTTTGGAATCGGAGCAAGGTACGGACAGTTTTTTCAGTTCTTCAACCGCAGCGACAACCGCTTTGTCGATGCCGCGCTTCAGATCCATCGGGTTCATGCCTGCAGCAACCGCTTTCAGGCCTTCGGTGATGATGGATTGAGCCAGTACGGTTGCAGTGGTGGTGCCGTCGCCCGCCGCGTCGTTCGCTTTGGAGGCCACTTCTTTCACCATCTGTGCGCCCATGTTCTCAAACTTGTCTTCCAGTTCGATTTCACGCGCAACGGAAACGCCGTCTTTGGTGATGGTCGGTGCGCCGAAAGATTTATCCAGCACTACGTTGCGGCCTTTCGGGCCCAGGGTCACTTTTACTGCATCAGCGAGAACATTCACGCCGCGGAGCATTTTCACGCGAGCGTCATTGCCGAATTTTACGTCTTTAGCTGCCATTGGTATTTCCCTTCAACTCGTTCAGTTCAGAAGATAAAGCGCAATTACGCTTCAACAATTGCCAGAATGTCGCTTTCGGACATGATCAACACTTCTTCATTGTCGATCTTCTCTGCTTTCACGCCGTAGCCGTCGTTGAAAATCACGATATCGCCAACTTTCACATCCAGCGGTTGGATGTTGCCGTTTTCCAGCACACGCCCTTTACCCACTGCAACCACTTCACCGCGAGTGGATTTACCCGCAGCAGAGCCAGTCAGGACGATGCCGCCAGCAGATTTTGATTCAACTTCTTTGCGCTTGACGATAACGCGGTCATGCAATGGACGAATACTCATTGAACGCTCTCCTGTAAGAAGGTCTCTATCAGATTTAGGGTTGTACACCGGATGGTTGTTATTACCGGCCTCGTGGCATTTGAGATGGGGGCGTTCCAGCCCCCTTCAAGGGGGCGAACAAAAAAAATTTCGCATTTTTGGTCCGACGAGTGCCGCAGAGATGAAAAACGCGGCCAGAGCCGCGTTTGCTTAACGATCGTGAGGTTTGCGATCCTCGTCCGAGCGGTGTTCCAGCACCGGGCGTTCGTCGTCCTTGCGCTGGAATTCGCCGTCGAAGGTATTGCCGTTGGCGGCGTCGCCGCCCGTCCAACCGCCGGGGCGATACACCGACAGGTGTGGCATCAGTTTCAGCGTCAGCGATTTTTGCACCGGCGGCAGCAGCAGCAACAGGCCGAGGAAATCGGTGAAGAAACCCGGTATCAGCAGCAGGAAGCCCGCCAGCACCAGCGAAACGCTTTTCACCATTTCCGCCGCCGGGCTTTCGCCGGACGCCAGTTTTTGCTGCATCTGCACGAAGGTTTTCATGCCCTGATTGCGCACCAGCGAAATGCCGACGCAGGAGCTGAACACCACCAGCAGCAGGGTGACAGCCACGCCGAGCACGGCGGCGACTTTGATAAAGATGGATATTTCTATGTAAGCCAGCAGAAATATCAGCAGTAGCGGTAACCAGCGCACCTGGTTCTCCTATCGGTAGGTAAGGCACGGCCGCCACGGGGCGACGGCGCGAAAAAAGAGGCCGTAAACGGCCGACACTATTACAATGAGGGCATCCCCCCACCATTTCAACCGAGAGCCGGTTTTTATTGCTAAAGTTCACAAACGTGAAAGAAGTCACAGAACCGAAAAAGGGCATATCCTTAAACACCATAAGGTGATCTGGATTCAGTCATTTCTTACCAACCAGCATATGATCTGGGCAGCTACGGGCGATTTGGTTAATCGTTTCACGCCCCAAGCCTTCGGCAATATTAATTTAGGCTGTGCCCTTACTAGCCTTGACCTGACAAATTATTAATTCGGCAGCAACACATAGAGAAGGTTCTCATGTCAAACAACATTCGTATCGAAGAAGACCTGTTAGGAACACGTGAAGTCCCCGCAGACGCTTACTACGGAGTTCACACTCTGCGTGCGATTGAAAACTTCTACATCAGCAACAGCAAAATCAGCGATGTCCCCGAGTTCGTTCGCGGCATGGTGATGGTGAAAAAGGCCGCGGCGATGGCCAACAAAGAACTCAAAACCATCCCGCGCAAAATCGCCGACGTGATCATCCAGGCCTGCGACGAGGTGCTGGATAAAGGCAAGTGCATGGATCAGTTCCCGGTGGACGTATTCCAGGGCGGCGCGGGCACCTCGCTGAACATGAACACCAACGAAGTGCTGGCGAACATCGGCCTGGAGCTGATGGGCCATCAAAAAGGCGAATACCAGTACCTGAACCCGAACGATCACCTCAATAAGTGTCAGTCCACCAACGACGCCTACCCGACCGGGTTCCGCATCGCGGTGTACGCCTCCAACCAGAAACTGATCGACGCCATCAACCAGCTGCGCGAAGGCTTCGATCGCAAGGCGAAAGAGTTCGAAACCATCCTGAAAATGGGCCGCACCCAGCTGCAGGACGCGGTGCCGATGACCCTCGGCCAGGAATTCCACGCCTTCAGCGTGCTGCTGAACGAAGAGACCCGCAACCTGCACCGCACCGCGGAGCTGCTGCTGGAAGTGAACCTCGGCGCCACCGCCATCGGCACCGCGCTCAACACCCCGGAAGGCTACCAGCCGCTGGCGGTGCAAAAACTGGCGGAAGTCAGCGGCCTGCCGGTGGTGCCGGCGGAAGACCTGATCGAAGCCACCTCCGACTGCGGCGCCTACGTGATGGTGCACAGCGCGCTCAAACGCCTGGCGGTGAAACTGTCCAAAATCTGTAACGACCTGCGCCTGCTCTCCTCCGGCCCGCGCGCCGGCCTGAACGAAATCAACCTGCCGGAGCTGCAGGCGGGATCGTCCATCATGCCGGCCAAAGTGAACCCGGTGGTGCCGGAAGTGGTCAATCAGGTGTGTTTCAAGGTGATTGGCAACGACACTTGCGTTACCATGGCGGCCGAAGCGGGCCAGCTGCAGCTGAACGTGATGGAGCCGGTGATCGGCCAGGCGATGTTCGAGTCGATCCACATCCTGACCAACGCCTGCTACAACCTGCTGGAAAAATGCATTAACGGCATCACCGCGAATAAAGAAGTCTGCGAACACTACGTCTTCAACTCGATCGGCATCGTCACCTATCTGAACCCGTTCATCGGCCACCATAACGGTGACATCGTCGGGAAGATCTGCGCCGAAACCGGCAAGAGCGTGCGCGAAGTGGTGCTGGAACGCGGCCTGCTGACCGAAGCCGAGCTGGATGACATCTTCTCCGTGGAGAACCTGATGCACCCGGCCTATAAAGCCAAACGCTATACGGATGAAAATGAACAATAACAGACCTACCCGGTAGCCCTGAAAGGCACGCTAAATCCTCTGGATAGCGTGCCTTTTTACTTTTAGGCGCCCACAAAATTTTAACGTTTTATTTTCAATTTACACCCTAAATCATTGGGACTGCATCAAGGCGGCAAGAGCGCAAGTCCCCAGGAGCTTACTCAAGTAAGTGACTGGGGTGAGCGCTCGCAGCCAACACCGATGCAGTTTCAAGGATGACGGGAAATCTCATTTTAAGGAGTAAACACTATGCTAGCCGTAGAATTGGTTATCGTTCTGCTGGCCATCTTTTTAGGGGCCAGATTGGGCGGTATCGGTATCGGGTTCGCGGGGGGACTGGGCGTATTGGCGCTGGCGCTGATCGGCGTCAAACCGGGCAACATTCCCTTCGACGTCATCTCCATCATCATGGCGGTGATTGCGGCGATCTCCGCGATGCAGGTCGCCGGGGGGATGGACTACCTGGTGCAGCAGACCGAAAAACTGCTGCGCAAGAACCCCAAGCACATCACCATTCTCGCCCCTATCGTCACCTACTTCCTGACCATCTTCGCCGGCACCGGCAATATCTCACTCTCGGCGCTGCCGGTGATCGCCGAGGTGGCGAAAGAACAGGGCATCAAGCCTTGCCGCCCGCTGTCGACCGCCGTGGTCTCCGCCCAGATCGCCATCACCGCCTCGCCGATCTCCGCCGCGGTGGTGTACATGTCTTCGGTGATGGAGGGCCACGGCGTCAGCTACCTGCACCTGCTGATGGTGGTGATCCCGTCCACCTTCTGCGCGGTGCTGTTGATGTCGCTGCTGGTGACCTGGCTGTTCGATTCCAAGCTGTCTAACGATCCGGTGTACCTGAAACGCCTGGAAGAAGGCCTGATCACCCTGCGCGGCAACAACGCGCTGGCGATCAAACCACGCGCCAAAACCTCGGTGCTGCTGTTCCTGCTCGGCGTGCTGTGCGTGGTCGCCTACGCCATCATCAACAGCCCGGGCCTGGGTCTGGTGGCCAAGCCGCTGATGAACACCACCAACGCCATTCTGATCATCATGCTGAGCGTCGCCACGCTGACCACCCTGCTGTGCCGCGTCGACACCGACATGGTGCTGAACTCCAGCACCTTCAAGGCCGGCATGAGCGCCTGTATCTGTATCCTCGGCGTCGCCTGGCTGGGCGATACTTTCGTCCAGGCCAACATCGATTGGATCAAAGAGACGGCCGGCAGCGTCATTCAGGCGCACCCGTGGCTGCTGGCGGTGATCTTCTTCTTCTGCTCGGCGCTGCTGTACTCGCAGGCCGCCACCGCCAAGGCGCTGATGCCGATGGCGCTGGCGCTGAACGTGTCGCCGCTGACCGCCGTCGCCTCCTTCGCCGCCGTTTCCGGCCTGTTCATCCTGCCGACCTACCCGACATTGGTCGCCGCGGTGCAGATGGATGATACCGGCACCACGCGCATCGGCCGCTTCGTGTTCAACCACCCGTTCTTCATTCCCGGCACCATGGGCGTGATTTTCGCGGTGGTATTCGGCTTCCTGCTCGGCAGCGTCATGCTGTAAGGCGTCGACCGGGGCTGCGGCCCCGGTTTTCCTTCTGGCGATAAACTCGCCTTCTAGCCAATCCGCCTTCAGGGTATAGTGCCCATTCGAACCGATGAGAGGGCTGAAGATGTCTGATTGCGAAGCTGTCGTCATACTCTGTACCGCACCCGATGAAGCCAGCGCCCAGGAACTGGCGGCGCGGGTCTTGGGCGATAAGCTGGCGGCCTGCGCCACGCTGCTGCCTGGCGCCACTTCGCTGTATTACTGGGAAGGGAAACTGGAACAGGAATACGAAGTGCAGATGCTGTTCAAAAGCGATCGCCGCCGTCAGCAAGCCCTGCTCGACACCCTGAAACAACATCACCCATACCAGACGCCTGAGCTGCTGGTCTTGCCGGTGATGGCCGGAGATAAAGACTACCTGTTATGGATCAACGCTTCATTAAACTGATTTTGCTGCTGTGCAGCCTGTGCTTCCTGCCGCAGGCGGCGCAGGCTTCGCTGTTCGCGCCGAAGGGCGGCAGCCAGTTCGTGCCCGTCGATCAGGCCTTCGCCTTCGATTTCAAACAGCAAGGCGGCCAGGTGACACTGAACTGGCAGATCCGCCCCGGCTATTACCTGTATCGCCAGCAGATCAAACTGGTGCCGCAGCAGGCGACGCTCGGCGCCTTTACCCTGCCCGAAGGGCTAAGCCACAAGGACGAGTTCTTCGGCGAAGTGGCGATTTTCAAACAGCAGCTGAATCTGCAGGTGCCGCTGCAACAGGCGGCGGCCAACGCCAGCCTCAGCGTCACCTATCAGGGCTGCGCCGAGGCCGGCTTCTGCTACCCGCCGGAAACCCGAACCATCCCGCTGGACGCGGTCAGCGCCACCGCAGCCGCGCCGCTCCCGGCGGCTGCCTCTGAGCCAGCCGAACAATCCGCAACACCAGCCAGCCTGCCGTTCTCGCCGCTGTGGGCATTGCTGATCGGTATCGGCATCGCCTTCACCCCCTGCGTACTGCCGATGTACCCGCTGATCTCCGGCATCATCCTCGGCCGAGACCGGCCGCAAAGCAGCGGCCGCATTCTGGCGCTGGCGCTGGTTTACGTGCAGGGCATGGCGCTCACCTACACCCTGCTGGGCTTGGTGGTGGCCGCCGCCGGATTGCAGTTCCAGGCGGCGCTGCAGCATCCTTACGTGCTGATTGGCCTGTCGGCGCTGTTCATCGCGCTGGCGCTGTCGATGTTCGGCCTCTATTCCCTGCAGCTGCCCTCGGCGCTGCAAACCCGGCTGGCGAGCTGGAGCAACACCCAGCGCGGCGGCTCACTGACCGGCGTATTCCTGATGGGCGCGCTGGCCGGGCTGATCTGTTCCCCCTGCACCACCGCGCCGCTCAGCGCCATCCTGCTGTATATCGCCCAGAGCGGCAATCTGTGGGCCGGCGGCGGCACGCTGTACCTGTACGCGCTGGGGATGGGCATTCCGCTGGTGATCGTCACCCTGTTCGGCAACCGCCTGCTGCCGCGCAGCGGCCCGTGGATGCAGTACGTGAAAGAGGCCTTCGGCTTCGTCATTCTGGCGCTGCCGGTGTTCCTGCTGGAGCGGGTGATCGGCGACCTGTGGGGACTGCGCCTGTGGAGCCTGCTCGGCCTGGCGTTCTTCGGCTGGGCCTTCGCCCTGAGCCTGAGAAGCACACGCGGCTGGGCGCGCGCTCTGCAACTGCTGCTGCTGGCGGCAGCGGTGATCGCCGCGCGGCCGCTGCAGGACTGGGCTTTCGGTGCTGACCAGGCGCAGCAGGCGGCTCAACCGCATCTGGCCTTTACCCGCATCAACAACGTCGAACAGCTCGATCTCGCGCTGCAACAGGCGCGGGGCAAACCGGTGATGCTGGACCTGTACGCCGACTGGTGCGTAGCCTGCAAAGAGTTCGAGAAATACACCTTCAGCGATGCGGCGGTGCAGGCGAGCCTGGCCAACGCGGTGCTGCTGCAGGCGGACGTCACCGCTAACAGCGCGGAACAAGCGGCGCTGCTGAAGCACCTGCAGGTGCTGGGGCTGCCGACGATCCTGTTCTTCGATCCGGCAGGCCGCGAGCTGACGGCCGAGCGGGTCACCGGTTTTATGAAGGCGGAAGCCTTCAACGCGCATTTGCAGAAAGTGATGTGATAACTGACACTGAAGATCGGAAGCGAATGGGAGGAAGCACAAGTGCAACGTGAACACGTCCTTGATACCGCGCTGGGCCTGTTGGAACAACAGGGCCTGGCGACCGCCACATTAGAGATGCTGGCGGAAAAACTCGACGTTCAGCCCGGCGATCTCAAACGGTTCTGGCCGGATCGCGAAGCGCTGCTGTACGACTGCCTGCGCTACCACGGCCAACAGATCGACACCTGGCGCCGCCAGCTGCTGCTGGACGAAAACCTGAGCCCGCAGCAAAAACTGCTGGCGCGCTATGACGTGCTGGCGGAATACGTGCAGCAAGACCGCTACCCCGGCTGCCTGTTTATCGCCGCCTGCAGCTTCTTCCCGGAAACGGATCACCCGATCCACCAACTGGCGGAGCAACAGAAGCTGACCTCGCTGGAGCTGACCCGCGAGCTGCTGCGCGACATGGACGCCGACGACGCCGACATGGTGGCGCAGCAAATGGAGCTGATTCAGGAAGGCTGCCTGAGCAAACTGCTGGTAAAACGCCAGCTCCAGGACGTATCGGTCGCCAAACGGCTGGCGGAAGACATCTTGCAGGTGGCGCAGTGCCGCCGCAACGGGGCGTTGAGCTGAATCGGCAGGGTTGACGGCACAGCCAACCCGAGGCGATAGCCCCAACAGGCGCATTTTTTGCGCCCTTTGCCTGAAAAGCCAGCAACCGGAGGCATTTTCGCGTATTTCACGCATAAAGCCGTTGACGGCTTTCGGCCAATACGGTTTAATGCTGCCCGTTGCCCGGATAGCTCAGTCGGTAGAGCAGGGGATTGAAAATCCCCGTGTCCTTGGTTCGATTCCGAGTCCGGGCACCATCTTCAGAAGAACCCGCCTATGGCGGGTTTTTTGCTTTCTGAGATACGGACTCTCCATCGAACTGCGTTCGATTATTCGGCCTAAAGGCCTCACCCTGCGGGCCAGCGCTGAAGCGCTGTTCAACCCGGCGCCAGCGACATAGGGCGAATGTTCCCTTGCCTACTTGGCTCCCTCCCCCCACACAAACGTTGGCTTCAAGGATAACCGGGTTACCGTATTCTCGGCATTAAGCGTGAAAGTGGCGGCACCAGGCGAGTCGTGCCCAATTTCGTTGAGGCGGAACTCACTCTCTGGTAAAAATGCTACGCCATACATTTCCGAAGCGACGTCAATGATGACGTCGTAATGCCAACCACCTGGAAGCATGGCCGTAGCCTTGAATAGACAACTGCCTTTTCTTCATATGCTGCGCATGTTTGTAGAATGAATACATGCTTAAGCAGAATAAAAATATCGCGAAATAAAACAAATTCACTTCACCTTTCCCTTGGTGTAGATAATGCCCAGCGAAAATGACGCAAGCCACCATCACTGCCAACGAAAAAATTCACCGAGCTTATGGTCTTAGTCGAAACAACAGGCCATTTAGTCAATGAGCACAAAAAAAGCAGGGGATACCCCTGCTTGTCATTTAAAATCAATATTACTGGCATATCGGTGAGTATTTTTTCATAAACGGCGATTCGCAGATCGCATTCACGATATCACCTTTATCTTTCTCTTTTGGCTTGGCGCTTGAGTTGGTATTGCCACCACATTGCCCGCCATTTTTCCCCTGGCCATTGATGCATTGGCCAAAGTCGCTATTGCCGGCACCGCTGGCGTTGCCATTATTGCCCTGCACATTCTGATTACCGTTAAAACCGGCGTGCGCGTAAGACGCCATCATGATGCAGGCGCCGAGAAGCAAAGTTGCTGTCTTTTTCATACTTTTCCCTTTGTGTTATTTAGCAATTGAATAAAACAAGATTTAATATTCCCTTGGGGAATATTAATCATAATCCATTATCTTTTAGCATTATAAAGATAGCAGATGAGAACAACTAAAATTATTCCCCATCACGGTTAGGAATACTCTGCCTCTGGGGATAGCAGCCAATAAATAAAATCATGGCTGCGGTTTAGCATCAGCTTACCCATTACCGAACGTTTATGGCTGTGCACCGTTTTAACGCTCACCCCCATTACCCTGGCGGTTTGCGATTGGTCAAACCCTCTTCTAAGATAGTTCACTACCTGACGCTCGCGACGGGTTAGAGGCTGATATACAAATCGCGTTGTGGCTCGGCTATCACTCAGTATTTTTGCCAACAGTACGAACAATTTATCAATGCTATCCGTTCGATACAGCACGCGGGAAACTTCATCAGAAATAATCGGCCTTTCCTTTATCATGACGACAGGCGTGCACCCATTTTCATGCGCCGCGCTTCGCCAACGATGAGCAATTCGTCTTGATGAAACGAATATCACATCAGGTCGGGTTACTGCATCCTGATTTAAAAAACAAAGCACCTTATTATTGGCTTGAGCATACTGATTTAAACTGCTTTTCAGACCAGCAGAAAAATAACGATTGTCATCATCGATGATAATATTGATAACCTTCATCTTTGCCTCAAAAAATCATATGCCGATATGCCCTACAAAAATTGCAGGGCACTTTCGCTTGTCGTTATTAATGCCTAATCAATTAATTAAAGGATAATCGGCCGTCTTACTTTAGCCAATTACGCAAAAACCATATAATTAATATGAATTAATGATAAGTATGGCATTACCACTGAATGGCCCTTCCTCAACATTTCCGGTGGTGTGCAAGGTCGATTCCAGATCAATAGCGACCCCACCAGTAGGAATGTTGATTTTCTTGCCAGTGATGCCGGGAACACCATCGATAGTGACGGTCGAGAAAAGACTCCCGTCAGCTTTTAGCTCTATTTTCTCACTGGCATTATTGCTCACCACAGAAATATCCGCGTTAGCCGGATAAGTACAAGAAAGCCTCACGCTCTCTTTTTTCTTATGGCCATTAACTTCGTCAGTACTTAACTGACCGTGATCCAGTGTTACCGCCCCTGCATCGATGTTGCATTCATTATTTGGCGGCGTGGGACCAATGCAGCTTTGCCCAGGGAAAGCATTATAATATACAGATGACGAAAACTGATAAACAAGCGCATAGCACAGTTTTGAGTAGGCCTCCCATTTTTTTTTAATAATACAAAATGAGGGGCTATAATCAGGATCGCAATAATAACTAAAATTAGGGTACCCACGTGCATTAAACCCAACATCTATGGGGTTTTTAACTTTTTTAGTTATAATTTTATATAGCTCCCCCATTGTCCAGGCGGTGTTCATCTCAGGATAAAGAGTTGCTTGCCATGTAGGAGATAAGGATGTCCCTACATAAGGGGCTAGGAATTGATTGAAATTGGTAAAGACCCCAATAGTGACTATACAAGAGCGCTGAAAACAAGGGTTCTGCGTCTGATCATTAACATCAATGCTCACAAGCCGGCCTGAGGCGCCTGCACCAGCATAATTCCCGGAGTTAATAAGCCCATTCACAATAGGCGCATTGGTGGTTTCCCACACCATACCTGCATTTGCTTTGCAGATATAAATAAAAACCAAAAGGGAAGACAAAATAGCACGTCTCGCCCATGGGAATTTATTTTTAAAAAAAACCGCTTTATAATTAACCATAAATTCTCTTTGCACTCATGGACGTATTAAAAATAATAAAAAAATGACATTAGTTCACACGAAAAAAGCGCTTGCTATCTTCGGTTAAGCACAGAAATAAAAAACATTACCCATCAACGGCATACCGATTTTACAATGAAGTAACGTATTGGCTTCTTGTTAGTTTAACGCTGCTGCCTTTGTTTCCTGCAACCGGGCTTTGCCCACCCAGTTGCAGAAACCCTTATTATTCATACTCCGCCGTTAACGTCGCGGTTCCAGTAAAATCTGCCCCCACCAGCATGGTTCCTGGCCGCGCAATAGGCACCGCGTAAAGCTTAGTAGGGTTGGCAGCGTCAATAATTAATTTGGTATCGCTGACGTAAGTGGTGTCGCCTGTACCTTGTGTAATACGCAAGCCAAGGTTACCCACGCTTGACTGCAGCGGTTTGCTGTCCCCCCAGGACACCGGTGCAAACCCCAGTTTGACTTTCAGATCGCCGTATCCCGCAGAACCGCCGTTACAAGATACGCTATACGGAATTTCCATTTTTTTGTACGCGACGCCGTCTATTTTATTGATGGCTACGTTGGCAAAATCCACGCTAATATCTTTACCCTCATTCAGCGTACACGTGGGTTGCTCAACCAACTTTCCGGTAAACTTTACATTTACCGCTTGCGCAGCCCCCATGGTTAGTAACCCCACGCAGATCATGGCGGCCAAGCCTGAGCCACGCACCATATTCATTTTTTCCATATTCATTATCTTCATTTGCATCTCCTTTATTGAACCTCTACGAGCAATGTGGCGGAACTGGAAAAGTCCCCTCCTCTCAGCGTGGCGCCGCTGCGCTTCACCGGTACTGCGTATAACTTTGGCGTAAGCGGATAAGTAAAATTCATCCAGGCATTCAACCTCAGCTGTTGACCATTCTCTTGCAGTAGCTTAATCGCCAAATCGTTATTGTTGGTGTGCAGCAAACCATCCCCAAAGTCCGGCGATAACCCTTGCAGGCTCACTTTCAACAACCCGGCGTTGCCGGACATATTGCCGCTACAGCTAACCTCGTAGGGGATAAGCCTTTTACCGTATTTTTCGCCATCAATTTTTGTGGTGATCAGTTCATTGAAGGACACAAAAATATCCTGGCCGCCGTTAATTTCACACTTGGGCTTGGCAACCACGGCACCTTTGACTGTAACCGTCGCCGTCGCTGCCCAACCAACCTGGCTCACCAACAACACTCCCGATAAGGTTAAGGCCGAGGTTACCGTCATAGTGGCCGCTAAGGAGAGAGAGAGCAGTAGGCTTGTCCCCACCTTTCGCCACATACAGCGCCATAACTTGCCCATTGCTTTCGCCTCAGTCATAGTTCATCCGAAAATCAATTGCGGCCTGATAGGCTCCTGCCACCATAGGCGCACGCGTGCGTTCCGCCATCACGTAAAAATTCAACGCGTCGCTTCCTATCGCCAACAACTGAGGCCGGCTACGGTGCCCCAGACGTACATCTTTTTTGTCACTGTCCAATAATCGCAACGCTATCCCGCCAGCGCCTCGTACCTTCACCAAGCGCGGATTGTCCGCATCCGCAGGGGCGTTGAAACTCACGCTCACTGCTGGCTGATAAGCATCCCAAACTTTATTGCCCCTGCGTTCGTCCTGCATGGCTGCCCCAGTACGCAAGCAATCTCGTAGGCGAAGCTGGAAGGCGACCGGCTCTGTACGCTCCCCCACTTTGGCCAGGTTGCCGGTCGCCGTTTCCCCCAACCAAACGTCCTGGCGCGCCGACACCATATCCAGCCGGCAAGCCCCCTCGGTCAATGCACCATGAACAAACAACACACCGTGATTTCCGTCTTCTGCTTTCGCAGAATTGGCCGCCAGCAAGACCAACAACAGCATGGAGACCATGCCTGCTTGACACGCCAAAGATCTGCCCTTCAGATTGCTGTAACCGTTGTCCATTTTTTGCATGACTTCTTCCCCGCTCGCTTCAACCGGTAAAACGTACCGCCGGTTTCTGTTATCCTTTTGCGTCAGGCACGACCTGGCAATCACTGGCGCCGCATTTGAATGTCAGCTCTGGGCGGCCACCGTAATCATTGATGTAGGTCAGCACCGGTGCATTGCCTAACCCAGAGGCACCCAGCGCAATGCTTCCCTTAGGCGGCACCATTAACGGTTCAAAACCCTGTGCCGTTTTTCCCTTCTTGCTGTTGCTGGCATCAACCAGCGTGATGTAATAAGGCGTTGGATTATTCACCTGGAAGCCCGTCCCCTGACGAGTCAGCGTTAACTGCTCCTGCCACGGCGTAAAAGCACTGCCTTTGCCTGGCGTAATCGCCGCCGGGCGATAGAACAGCTTGATGCGCGTCTGCAACGCTATTTGTAATGTGTTGGCTTTCTCGCTTTTAGGCGGTATTTCTCGCAGATTGAAATAGAACAGCGTCTCCCTATCCTGTGCCAACAAATTCACTGCTGGCGTCGACTGCACTTTTATTTGGCTCTGTGTTCCAGGTTCCAGCCGCTGCACCGGCGGCAATACCACTAGCGGGCTGTTAATCTTCTTGCCTTCGGCATCTTCCAACCATCCCTGCGCCAGATACGGCAGTTGAGTATTTTTATTGCTGATATTCAGACTCACCGATTTCTCGGAACCGTTAAAAATTACGCGAGTACGATCCAGCGCAATAGCGGCTTGGGCTTGACTGCTCAATACCATTGCCGACAACACACCGGCGACTGAAAATATTTTTACCATGTTCTTTTGCATAAAATTGTTCCGTCTTATAAAGCTTGCTCTTACTAAAATAGTCATGGGTTCGGCGGCTTATTCCGCTCTCGCCTCAGTATTCACGCGGCATGGCAACAGTAAGTTGCTCAACATAATATCCGTTCGAATTGTCGGTAATGTGATCCGGCATTGGGCCTTACCATCCCAATTCACTGTCATTTCAGTATTGGGTTTAATTCCGCTCAGATACACACTCCCGCCATCATTCACCAGGCCGGTCTGTTGCTGCCGACTGTTGTAGACCACCGCAC
Organism: Serratia sp. CY37869; assembly: GCF_052168895.1. Classification (NCBI taxonomy): domain Bacteria; kingdom Pseudomonadati; phylum Pseudomonadota; class Gammaproteobacteria; order Enterobacterales; family Yersiniaceae; genus Serratia; species Serratia sp. CY37869. The sequence continues at coordinate 41,536 of NZ_JBJNLU010000004.1, read as the reverse complement.
CAAACGGCGGGGCGCTGCCGTCGGCCAGGCTAATCACCGCCATCGCCTTTTGCCCGGCAATCACATTAAAGCGCCGATAGCCAATCGCCCCCTCGGTTAATGTCGCCTGTACCACCGACTGCGTAGCGTCAACGTTATCCGGCAACGTGTTGAGATCGATACTCGCCTTGCTGCGGTAATAACTGTTGATATCCGCCACTACCGCTTTACCGAACATATTGGTGCGCGCCGTCGCCCCAAATCCACGCACCGGCACATCGCCCACGCCTTCGGTATCTAAAAGCAACCGCGTCCCGCCCAAAGTACTGTTGCGGTGTAGCGCCGCGCCCTTGGCGGTGGCCGTCATCCCACCTTGCAATGAGAACCCCATGGATGAGTAACTTCCCCCCTGGTAACTGGCATTGGCGCCGATGCGCGCGTTATCACCCTCATGGGTATAAAAGCCACTTGCTGAACCTCCCCGGCGTGAAAGCCCGGTGCTCAACTGATAGTTATTGTGTTCGTCCAGCCTTTCGTAATAACCAAGCCGCTGCGTATTTTCATTACGGTTCCACGAACTGCTGTAACTGAAGTTAGAATTAACCCCCCACGGTAAGGTAAAGGATAAATACATGCCATCATCCTTGGCACCCTGAAATTTATTCCGAAAAGCCGTGAGTGACGCACTGATATTTTTCATGGCTCCCAAATCGAAATACCGCGAAAGAGCCAAACTATAACGTTCGCTAACAGGCTGGTCCCAATAAGTCTGATGACTGTAGTTGAGATAGGTACTTAACCCTAAATCGCGAAACTGCTTATTCAGCGTGATGGTATACATTTCTCGGCTTTTCCCGAGGCGACTTTCATCATAACGGGCGTCGAGGTATTCACTCATCGTCATAAAGTTCTGTTCAGAGAAACGATAACCAGCGAAGGTGATTTGGCTATCATATTCATCAAAACTCTTCGAATAACTTACCCGATAGGAGCCGCCGGTTTTGGTGCCGCCCTGTTGGGGTAATTCCGCTCGCGATTGCGTGGAGTCAAAAGACAACGCGCCAAATGCCAATAGATCGCGGCCTAGCCCCATAGATAACGCTTTATAATCGCCCCCACCCAAAGCGCCGCCATATAATGACCACCCGTTGCTCACACCCCAGGAAAACTCACCAGTAGCGAACAGAGGACCACGCACATGATGATTCCAATCAGAAGGTTTACCACCCGCGAATTTGAAACGCACCGTACCAGGGCGTGTCAGATAAGGAATATTTGCGGTATCTACTTTAAACTCCTGCACGCTGCCATCTTGCTCTTCTACCCGAACATCCAGCTGCCCGTTGATGGAATCATTAATATCCTGAATGCGGAATGGACCCGCCGCAACCCGGGTTTCATACAACACACGGCCCATCTGACTAATAACGACCTTGGCATTGCTTTTGGCTATCCCCGTCACTTCTGGCGCATAACCGCGAAGATTGGGCGGCAACATATTGTCATCCGAAGTCACGCTAAAACCGGTATAGCGGAAACTGTCGAAAATATCCGTCGCCAGATAATCCTCACCCATAGTCAAGCGAGCACCCCACTTAGGCAGCGCGCGGAAAGCATAATATCGACTCCAGTCAAAATCTTGCTGCGTTGGTAAGCCTGTGCCGGTTTGATGATTGATATTCATCTGCCAGTCAGCACGTAAACGCCAAGCCCCCAGATTGGCCCCCGCTGTTCCGTTCCCGCTTAGATTATAGGATTGTTGGCTATTCTGCTGGGTGCGCTGCACCTGTGAATTTAGATTATAATCCAGCAACAACCCTGGAATACCTTCATCCCATCGAGATGGAGGATCCCAATCCGGCGATGAATATTCCAGGTAGGCCTGCGGAATATTCAAATACAAGGTAGATGACGCCAGATCGCCTTTGGCTTCCAGACCATTAAGGCTGCCGAGATCCAAACACTGCCCGTCATGCCACCAACGTAATTTCGCTAAGGCATCTGACTTAAGCCCGAGTTTTTCAACCAGTGTTGGCGAAATACAGGCCACGCTTCCCTTGCCCTCATCTTCCGGCGCATAGAATGCGACAGGTTCTTCAGGCAACACCAGTGTGTTCAGATTAACCGACATGATATATTTCCCAGGCATAATAAAACCGCCGTGCGAAAATTGGCTCAGATCGATATTTTTCCTGTCATTTAAATCTAACACGTCGATGTTAAACTGTACCCCGTCACTTGCCTGCAACTGAGCAGGCAAACTATATATCGCCAAAGAAATGCACATTCCCAGCAGGCTTAACAGAGGCGTTTTCGATTTGTTCGCGTTCGATTTCATGGCTCCGCCAACCTTTAACTTATTTATAATCAGTAGTAATTCAATTTAAATCGAATAGCGGTTCTATAATCCCCGGCACGTAACACTTGGCGATTAGCTACCAGTTGCATGGAATAATTTAAGTAGCTCTCATTGATGATGGTACCGCCTATTGGCATAGCTAAACCTGGGTAAATCACATTACCGAGGCTATCTGAAATACGTAATGCAATTCCTTTTGCCTCCCCCGTCACCCCAAAGAATTCACTATCGACTCGACCATCAAACGTCATTTGAAAATGCTGGCGGCCTGGTTGCACTTTGTCCATGTCTGCCAAACTGCAATTTAAAAGCCGCAGACTGAATGGCTTAGTCAAGCCATGGCCGTCCCGGGCAATTTGTTCTATCGGTAATGTTTGCATATCAATCGTTTGATCACGGCTTGCCGATTCAATGGCACAGGCGGCATTAACAATAGCGCCTTCCATATTGACTCTTCCCCAGCCAATAACCGCCGCCGCTGCCGGCATCGTCTGAGCTATAAAAAGCATGGCCAATAGGGAAGGCGCCACTCTATTTTTTTCAACGGGAGCCATATGCGTTGTCCATTATAATTAAGATTCCATACTGGGAAAAAGCATGCGGGATATCCCGCATGCCGGCATTAATGGAGTAAAACGATTACTGGTAGCTCAGCGCGAAGTTAACCACGCTGGTGAATGCACCAGGAATGATGGTATCCAGAGTGCCGCCGTTCCCTTTCAGGAAGGCTTTGAATGCCAGTTCGGCACCAGTATCACCAATTTCGATCTTCTGCCCGGTGGTCGCTGTGCCCAGCTCTACAACGGCGTTAGAATTAAGGGTATCGGTAATAACAATGCTCGCACCTTTGGCGGTGCTGCCGCTGCCCAGGGCAATCATCTTCTTATCGGTACCGGCGGAACCACCGGCCTCACCGGTAAAGGTCGTCTTGACGGTTTGTGCCGTAGCATTAGTGCAGTCTTCCAACTTAATGCTGAACGGTTCTTTGACTTCAGACTCGCGGCCGTCTTTCAGGCTCAGGTTGGAAATCTGACCCAGTGGAACGGTTTGATCGATGTTGCCCGGTGCAATAGAGCATGGCGCATCAATGATTTCACCCGTGAAAGTGACAGTACCGCTACCCTGATTTGCCGCCTGCGCCATCATGGAAGAAGCACCAAAGGCCAATACCGCTGCAATCATAATTTTATTCAGTTTCATAGAAGTCCCTTACATTCCTTAGTAAGAAGTGGAGTAAATTAAATTCTTAAGTCACGCATGCAATGCAGCAGCTTTATTCCTGAGCGTTGTATCCGTGGCTAATACGCTGCGTTTCCGCGTTCCGTATCAGTGGGAACAAATTTACACTCCCCGAGCTTTGTTTGAAACGTTATGTCGAAAAAAGACAAAAACACAGGATTATTATCGATAAAATAATAATTAAATAGATTTTAAACCCAAAAAATAGAAGTTAATTATCACTATTTATATAAAAAAACTTGTAAGCAGATAAACATTTCATGTCAATTATACGGATAGAGAGAAAAATCCTATTTACACACAGAGTGAAGGATTGAAAAAAGCCGCATCAGGTCTCAGAATAATCCCTCGACAGGAAAGTTGATGGGTAAATGAAATGATTTTTATCATAAATGAAGACATCCTCTTTAATGAGGATGAGGGCACGCTGTCGCATGTCGATAATGCCAGTAATAAAATAGCGTTACTTAAACCGACCAGCAGATTGCTTTCGTTGTTTATTCGCAATAATGATAAGCTGCTGCTGCGAGAGAGGTTGCTTAATGACGTCTGGGTTGAACATGGGCTCAAAGCCTCCAATAACAACCTGAATAATTACGTTTCCGGCCTGCGTAAGTCATTGGCGCAGTTCGGCGTGGAAGATATTATTGTTACCTATCCCCGTCAGGGGTTTAAATTTAGCGCCGCAAGCATTCAGCTGATGGATATAAATACCGATGAAGTTAATAATAATGATTATAGCGAAACCGAAATAGCTTCAACGCCGCCACCGGTTGCACGAACGCCGAACTTTCGTCGCTCTGTTCAGCGCTTAATTATGATTATGGCCGCTTGTTTAGTGCCGTTTGCCGCGATTGTGCTTTACCAAAACAGCACGCGCATCAGCGTTTATCCGTTGGGCAATGAGCAAAATTGCCAAATTTACACCATGCGGTTAGGCAGCGGTGAGTTGGCAAACATTAAGCGAGAGATACGGCAAGCCGGCTTCAACTGCCAATACCGGGCGGATATCTATTACTATGACAACATTCGCAATGAGGGCGCAGAAAAGGACGAACAGTGGTTAACCTATTGCCCGCGGGCGAGCAATAGCCCCTGCATTAACAATTACATCAATAATAAACAACCATAACATTGCGCCATTTATCCCCAGGGCCAACGAAAAACAATCCCCCGGCGTTGCCGGGGACCTTCTCCGCTCAGGAAGCCGTGGTGCACACGAACAACGGCGCATGGTTGCCGCTGAACAGATAGTGGCGTTCATCGATTTTTTCAATTCGCCAATGGATCAACGGCGCCGACATGGGCAAACGGCGGTTAAGCGCTTCATTATCCAAATTGTCTTGCGGCTTTCTGACCGCTTCCTTGCGGCGCAGCGTGTAGTTACTCCCCTGCCGCTGATAGTCCATAATCATTGCCCGCTCGATGGTATAACGCGTGTCGCCGTCAAAAAAACTGCCGCTCAGCAACAGGGTCACGCTCCGCGCGCCTTCGGGTACAACGCTCACCAGCAAGACACGCTGCATTAATTGGCCAGGCAGCTGATCGGTTGAACGCAGCACCGCGCGGCACTCCGGAATTTGCGGTTTAAAAAACAAGAAATAGGCGGAAACGCCGCAGCCTGCGATTGCCAGCGCACTCAACAGCGCATAGCGATAACGCCAAAGGCGCTTACTTAACCCGGCTTTCATAATAGTTCTCACATTGCACTTTGCCTGCGGCCATCTCGGCCTGTGGGCAATAGAAGTAATAAGATACCCGGGCTCGCCCAACGGCCTCCGACATCACCGAACCGCTGTCGTAGTACAGCAGCGTCGCCGGTTCTGTACACCGAACCGACTTATTTTGCGCCAGCATATTTTTCAAATGCGCCAGATCGGCCTCGCCGGGGCCCACCTTATGATAAGAAGCTACGAACTTCACCTCACAGCTGCCGATATTGCCTACGCTTACCGCGCTGAGCGGCTCATAACCGGCATCCTGCCAGGCCCATACCCCGCTCCCCGTCGCCAACAGCAACAACGCGGCCAACCCGAAGCGCTTAAATCGCTGCGTTCGCAGCGGCCTGGTCGGCAAGGCGTTTTCTGCAGCCGCCGGGCTCGGCATCTCCGGCAAACTCTCCGCCAGGCTGTCCGTCGTCTTCAACGAAGCGGCGGTAAACATGAATCCCTGGCGCGGCAACGTGACGATAATGTCGTCCTCGCCCATGGCGGCGAACATCTTGCGCAGGATGGAAATGGTGTTATTGAGGTTATTGCCGGAGGCCACCTGGCCGTGCGCTTCCCATACTTGCGTCAGCAGGGTATCGCGGGAGACCACCAGATTATTGTTTCTGACCAACGCGGACAGCAGGCGGTTCAGGGTGGCGGTGAGCGGTTGAGGCGGCAGCTCAGCGTTGAGATCCACCAACTCTGATCTATCCTCATGATATTTAATCTTATTATTAATTACGTATCTCATTGTTCCCCGCTCAAAAAACTAATTAATAATAATTAGCCCTTGTTAAACATGAGAATAGTAGCACACGGCATGAGTTAAGAAAATTCCTAGAAAAACGCATAAAAAGCTAAATAAACATAAATATAGGAAATAACATTGCGCTGTCTCACAGGGCGCCAAACATTTAACTGATGATTGTCGATTTTTATCATGTCGATATTAAAAATGCCGCCCGGCAAATACCGGGCGGCACGAGAAATATCCATTTTCACCAGGCTCAACCGCCGCCGGGCTTACGCCTTTAAACGCCGCAGTTGCCGATCCTGCCAGCCACCGAACAGCCATTGACCGGCTATCGCGCCAAGCAAGGCGCAGAACATGTCGGACTGCGTGTCCCACGGGTCGCCCTGGGTGCCGAGAAACTCATCGGCGCCCTGGCCCAGCGCCAGCGCCGCCCACCACTCGATAAGCTCATACACCGCGCTGATCGCCAGCGCGATACAGCACACCACGAAGCCCAGCATTTTGCGGCCCCGCACATAACCGCCGCGCAGCAGGATCTCGCGCGCCGCCAGCGCCGGCACCAGCCCCTGGAAGAAATGCCCCAGTTTGTCGTACGGGTTGCGGCCAAGATCCAGCCACTGCTGCACCTCAAACCCCAGCGGCACGCGGGCATAGCTGTACATGCCACCGAAAATCAGGATCAGCGCGTGGAAGAAAATCAGCGTATAGAGCAGCGGCGTCAGCGGATAACGGCGATGGGTCAGCCACAGCAGCGGCAAAACAATCAATACCGGCGCCACTTCCATCAGCCAGGTGGCGCGATCGTAAGGGCTGATGCCGCTGTGGATCAGCGCGGCCAGCAGCAACAGGGTAATAACGGACAACAACAACGGCGTGCGTGAGACGGGCATAACCAACGTTCCTTCGGGTCAATAGGGCAATCCCCTCTTTATACCGCAGATCGCACGGCGAAAAAAAACAGGCGGAGCGTCGCCGCTTCGCCTGTTCGAGGGGTGCTTACCCTGCTCGGGATTACTTCAGCGCTACGCGGATCACGTCGTCCGGCGCGGTCGCTTCTTTCTCGCGGCTGGAAGCCTGCTTGACGCTGACGTACAGCGTCTGGCCGTCCGGCGACAGCGCCAGGCTGTTCGGGTGGGTCGGCGTCTTGATGGTGTTCAGCACCTTGTAGCTCTTGGCGTCGATCACGCTCACTTCACCCGCCTGGCGATGGGTCACGTAAACTTCATTGCGCGCCGGGTTGAACAGCACCGCCAGCGATTCCGGCACGTCGATCTTGCTCAGGATGTTGCCGTTGCGGGTATCCACCACCAGCACCTGTGGCTGCTTGGAGTCGGTGATGAAGGCGCGATGGGTGGCGGTATCCAGGCTGATGTTCAGGAAGAAGTGCTCTTTAGTCTCATCCAGCTTCTTGCGTGACAGCACCTTGTTGCTCTGGGTATCGATAGTCACCAGCTCGCCGTCGGCGTTGGTGACGTACAGACGTTTGGCGGCGGCGTCCAACGCCAGGCCGGTGCCGTACTTGCCGGTGTCGGTTACGGTGGCGCTCAGGGTCAGATCCTTGCCGTCCACCACCCACACCACGCTGGATTCACCCAGCCCGGTGATATACAGGGTATCGCTGTCGGCATCCGCCACCAGTTCGCGCGGCGCCAGCGGCTTGACGGTCTCGGAGCGCTTGCGCGCGTCCAGCACCAAGCGGCCTTTCACGTCGCCGGTCTTGGCGTCGATGGCGGTCACCGAGTTATTGACCGTGTTGCCGAAGAACAGCGTGCCGGTTTTAGCATTAACGGCGGCGCCGAACGGCTTGATGTCGTTATGGATAATTTGGGTCACGTCCAGCGTGGTCGGATCCAGGCGGTAAACGATGCCGCCCTTGTCCAGCTTGCGGCTCTGCGACGTCGCCAGGTAGAGCGCGTTCTCGCTCGGGCTGTAGGCCATTTCATAGGCGCCCTTGCCAACCGGCTTGCGCAGCACTTCCGGCGCGGTCTGCGCCAGCAACGAGTTGGAGAACAGCAGCGTGGACAGCAGCATCAGCGGAAATGCCGCACGTTTTCCCTTGGTGATCAAAGCATTCATCAAAATCTCCTTATAGAGCCAACGGGGCGACCGAGCGGCCGCCCTCTCTCGTTATTAAAATCAGGCTTTCTCTTCGGAAAGCAGCGCCCACCAGCTGTCGATGGTCGGGTTGCGCGCCAGCGCGATAAAGTCGATATCGCCGCGGATCTTGCGCCAGCGGGTCGCCAGCTCCATGATGCGCACCGAATCCAGACCGTAATCGATCAGGTTTTCATCGTTGCCCATGTCTTCGCTGTCTTCGTCCAGCAGCGGCAGGATTTGCTGACGCAACGCGTCGATGCTGGCGATGCCGGTCGCCGGCAGCAGAGACGCGGTGGTCACCACCCGGCCGCAGCGGCCGGCGGTGTAGCGCAGCGCCATCAGGTGTTCGTCACGCGAGAAATCCGCCAGGCCATCGGCCACCATGAACGGCTGGATGTTGCGCATGAAGGCGTCGATAGCGGTGGTCAGGCAGCCGATGTGCGCGTACACGCCGCAGATGATCAGCTGATCGCGGCCGGACTCCTGCAGGATCTCCTGCAGCGGCGAGCGGTGGAAGGCGCTGTAGCGCCATTTCACCAGCACCGTGTCGTCTTCGTCCGGCGCCAGCGCGGCGGTCACCGCCTGCTGCTCGGGGTGTTTGTTCAGGCCCGGCCCCCACATGTCGTTCAACAGCGCGCGGTCCTCATCGCTCTGCTGGTTCGGCTGGGCGGTATAAAACACCGGAATGCCCTGCTGTTTGCAGTAGCGACGCAGGTTGGCGATGTTCTCCACCACCTGTTTGATCAGCGCGCTGTCTTCGCCCCAGAAATTGAGGAAATACTGCTGCATATCGTGGATCAGCAGCGCGGCGCGCTGCGGTTCTACCTGCCAGGTGACTTTATTTTGCGGCAGTTCGTCCGCCGTCGGCAGCGCGTAGTCATTAAGTTTTGGAATGGCCATCGATTAATCTCCCTGAGCCTGAGTCTGTAGTTGCGCGTCGAGCTGCTGGCGCAGCCGTTTTTTGTCCACTTTGCCGACCGGAGTCAGCGGCAGGCTGTCCACCTGAATAAAACGATCCGGCAGTTTGAAGTCCGCCACGCCCTGTTCGCGCAGGTGGCGGCGCAGCACCACCGGCTTGAGCGGCGCGTTGGCGATGATATAAGCGCAGCTCTTCTCTCCCATCAGCGCGTCCGGCATCGACACCAGCGCGGCGTTGATCACGTCCGGATGACGCAGCAGCAGGTTCTCGATTTCCTCGGCGGCGATCTTCTCCCCGCCGCGGTTGATCTGGTCTTTCTGCCGCCCCTGCACGGTGATGTAGCCGTCTTCGCTGATGCTGATCAGATCGCCGGAGCAGTAGAAACCGTCGGCGTCGAAAGCGTCGGCGTTGTGCGCCGGGCTCTGGTAGTAACCGCGGAAGGTATAAGGCCCGCGCGTCATCAACCGGCCGACCTCGCCCGCCGGCAATGAATTGCCGTCGTCATCCGCCACCCACACTTCGTCGTCCGGCGACATCGGCCGCCCTTGCGTCGTCAGGATGTGGCGTTCGTCGTCGTCCAGCCGGGTGTAGTTCACCAGCCCTTCCGCCATGCCGAACACCTGCTGCAGTTGGCAGCCGATTTCGTTCTGAATGCGCGCCGCCAGCGTTTCGCCCAGCTTGGCGCCACCCACCTGCAGCAGTTTCAGGCTGGCGAGCTGGGCATTACCGCCCCACTCTTCGATCGCCTGCAGCCACAGCGTGACCGCCGGCGGCACCAGCGCCGTCACGTTGATTTGATGCTGTTCGATCAGGCGGAAGCACTGCCCGGCATCAGGATCGGCGGCGAACACTACCCGCCCGGCGCCATAAAATACGCCCAGCACGCCCGGCGAGCTCATCGGGTAGTTGTGCGCCACCGGCAGCGCGCACAGATAACGGGTCTGCGCGTCGAAACGGCAGATCTCCACGCTGCGGCGAATGCTGTAGTAGTAGTCGTTGTGGGTACGCGGGATCAGCTTCGGCGTACCGGTGCTGCCGCCGGAAAGCTGGAAGAACGCCACCTGATCGGCCGCGGAAGGCTGCGCGACGAAACCGTCGCTGGCTTCGTCCAGCCAGGCGGCCAGTGCCAGCTCGCCCTCGGGCTGGCTGCGCAGCGCCACAACCCGCAGCGAAGGATGCGCATCGCGAAAGGCGTTCAGGAATTGATCGTCGGCAAACAGCGCGTGCCGGCGATCGGCGATCAGCAGCGCCGGTTTGATCTGCTCGGCATAGGCGTTCAGCTCGCTGCGCTGATGGCTGAACAGCGCGTTGACCGGCGCCACGCCAATTTTCAGCAGCGCGAAGAACACGATATAAAATTCCGCCACGTTGCCCAGCTGCACCAGCGCGGTGTCGCCGGATTTCACGCCGCGGCGCAGCAAAGCGGCCGCCAGGCGATCGGAGCGCTGCTGCAGCTCGCGGTAGGTCAGGCTGCCCTGGGCGTCGATAATCGCCGGAGCGTCGTTGTTGGCCTGGCGGTCGAGGATCTCGGTCAGCGGCTTGTCAATCCAGTAGCCGCGCTCGCGATAGCGGCTGGCGAACTCCGCCGGCCAGGGGGTAAAGGCAATGCTCATCTTGTCGTTATCCTTGATTCATACCAAAGGCACGCAGAATGGTGCTGAGTTTGGTACCTGTTTCATGCCATTCAGATTCGGGTGAAGAGTCTTCCACAATGCCGGCGCCGGCGAACAGCCGCACCCGGTTGCCGTCAACGGTGCCACAGCGGATAGTCACAACCCACTCGCCGTTGCCTTCGTCGTCGCACCAGCCGACGATGCCGCCGAACAGGCCGCGATCGAACGGCTCCAGCTTGCCGATCAGGGCGTGCGCCTCGGCCGTCGGCATACCGCACAGCGCCGGCGTCGGGTGCAACAGGCAAGCCAGCGACAGGGCGTTTTCGTCCGGAGACGCCGCCTCGCCGTCGATCGGCGTGGAGAGATGCCACAGCGTGGTGGTGGTCAGCAGTTCAGGGGTGTGCGGCACGTTCAGGTAGCGGCAGCGGCCAGCCAGCACGTCGCGCATGCTTTCGGTGACGATGCGGTGCTCGTGGCGATCTTTCGCCGAGGCCATCAGCCGCTCCCCCACTTCGCGATCGCGCTGCGGATCGGCCTCCCGCCGGGCGGAACCGGCCAGCGGGTTGGAATAGAAACGGCCGCCGTCCTGACGCAGCAGCAGCTCTGGGCTAGCGCCCAACAGCGCGCCCTGCTCCAGCGGCACATGGAAGTGGAAACCGTGTGGGTTCTGGGCGATCACGCGCGCCATCAGCGCATGGCGATCCACCGGCTGGCGCGTTTCGATCTCCAGCAGGCGCGACAAAACCACTTTATCCAGCTCACCGGCCTTCATCGCGGCAACGGCGTCGCTGACCATGTTCATGAACGTCTGCTGCGGCGGCAGCTCCGTCACCCCGGCCAGTTCAGGGCCGTTCGCCGAAGGCCGAACGCCGGCCATAAAGGCGGCGCGGTCGAACCAGCGGCTCTGCTGGGGAACAAACAGCGCCGAAGGCTGCCGGGTATCGAACGGAATGGCGCCACACAGCAGCGGCTTTTTGATGCCGGCCTGACGGGCCTCGGCAAACGCCTGCCGCACGCGGCGCTGGAACTCGCCGTTCAGATCTGCGCCGTCCGCGGCCGGCAGGCGAATGCGGCTGAAACAACCGGTGGTGGTCAAGCTGCGGTAAGGGGAGGTAAAGAAGAAGCCCGACGCCGGAGAAAAATCAGCGGCGAACCGGTGTTCTTCGCGCTCCTGCATTTCCTTTCGATTGATGTCGTTCACGGCAGTAACCATCGCTTCGCCCTCAAGAATTTGAAGTGATAACCAATATAATAATGATTATCATTTGAGTTGATTCCGCGCTAAATTACTCGCCGATATTTGCTATGTCAATAAACGTAAGCACTTCTTTCATTTCGAAATCATGACATAAACGCTGTGGGTTTTACGCATGCCGATGATAAGCATTGCTATTTGATCCCACAGCGTTGTTTTAACGCGTTCGACTACTTTTCTGTGGCGGGCTGCGGCTCCGGTTTGTGCAGCGTAACCTGGCGCAAACCGGTCATGGCGAACAGCAACAGGATGCCGAGCAGCGCCGCGCCGAAGCCGAAACCGCTGGCGCTCATTGCCGGCAGCATAAAGGCGCCCATCGCCCCCAGCAGCAACGCGCCCAGCGCATCGCCCACCACGTTCTGCGCCGTCCACAGGCCGTTGATGCGGCCAAGGAAATTGTCCGGCGTCAGGCCCTGGATCAGGCCGTATTGCAGCAGCGAGTTCAGCGCGCTCAGGTAGCCGAACGCCACCAGGCACAGCAACGCCAGGCTGTACCACGGCATCAGGCCGAACAGGCCAATAGAGGCGAAAGCCGCGATCGCCGTCAGCAGCATCACCCAACCGGGGCGCGCCACGTGCGCCACGCGCCCGCTGGTGAACGCACCAATAGTCGCGCCGAGCGGCACGGCGGCGTACATATAACCGAGGTGGGCTGCGTCGATGCGCCAGCTTTCCGCCATCGCCGGGTACAGCACGCGCACCGCGCTGGCCATGGTCAGCAACGCGCCGATCAGCGCCACCATGCCGATCACCTTGTTCTGGAACAGGAAGGCGAAACCGCCCGCCAGCGCGCGCAGCGGATGTTCCCGCGGCTGCGGCGGCGGCATCAGCTGCGGCAGGCTCAGCAGCGGCAGCAACGTCAGCAGGGTGCCGAACGCCGCCAGGCCGTAGTTCCAGGCGATGCCCATATGGGCGATCACCAGGCCGCCGATGGCCGGGGAAAGAATCGAGCCGAAGCGCACCGTCAGCATGCTGATGGCGCCCGCCTGCACGATGTTTTCGCGGCCCACCAGCGCCGGCGTGGCCGCCAGCAGCGCCGTCACCCCCACGGCGCCGAAGAAACCGTCCCACACCGCCAGCAGATAAATGGCCGCCAGCGAAGGTGACGGCAACAGGGCGTTGAGGCACAGGCCGACGAACCCGATGCCGCAAGTGGAGCGCGCGAACAGGATCAACCGGCGCCGCTCATAGCGATCGGCCAATACGCCGCCCATCAGCAGCCCGGCGAACATGCCGCCGCCGGCCAGCGTCACCGCCAACCCGACCTGCAGGGTGGAACCGGTCAGCGCCTGGATCTGCACCGGGATGGCGATCGCCATCAGCCCCAGCGCCACAATGGAGATGAAACGCGCGCAGAATACCGCGCGAAAGGCCCGGTGGGTTTTCAGCAGGCTAAAATCAAGCAGGATGGAGGGTTTGCTACTCATCGGTTGTTCACCACATCTTTAAACGGGGATTCTGCAGTTGCGGAGCGCTATGCTAGCACAGATAACGAAATCAATAATGATAATAGAAATCATTGATATTCAATTGTGAGCGGACGCAAGAAACGCCGCCAAACGCGGGGTAATCCCCGTGCCTGGCGGCGAGATGACGGGCGTCATTACAGCGTGCGCAAAATCCGATTCAGCAGCGGCCCCAGCACTTTGAACGACGCCGGCGAAACGATATCGACATGCGCGCAGTCGAGCTCGTGCGCCTGCAGCGCATCGACGTACTGCGACCAGGTCTGCTGCACGTCCATCCCTGCCTGCAACGTGCGTTTGGCGACGAACAGCGTCGCCTGGCCGTGGAAGCGGGCGGTCCGCGTGTGCGACAGCAACCGCACCGAATCGGCGTAGTTGGCTTCGATGTTGTCGAACATCAGGGTGCGCGTCTCGCCCAGTGCGGGATCGAGCGTATCCTGCGACACCGCCAGGAACTGTTCGCGCTCGCGCTGCACTTCCTTCAACACGTTGTCGTCCAGCATTACGTCCCAGTTTTGGGTCTCCGGCGGATAGGTATCCAGCAGGCCGAGGAACGCCACCTGCTCGCCGCGCGCCTGCAGCCGGGCGGCGATGCCCTGGGCCAGCGTGCCGCCCAGCGAGTAGCCGATGAAGTGGTACGGCCCGTGCGGCTGCACCTGCAGCACCGTCTGCAGGTGCGCCTCCACCACCTGGTCCATGTCTTCGCTCAGCGCCAGCGGGCCGTCCGGCCGCGGCGACTGAATGCCGACCAGCGACCAGTGCTGATCGAGATAGCGCGGCAATACGCTGAACTGCCAGGAGAAACCGGACGCCGGATGCAGACAGAACAGCGTCGGCCCCTCGGTGACGCGCAGCGGCAATACGCTGTCGAAGCCACTGCGATCGGCCTCTTCCTGCGTGCGATCTTCCGCCAGCAAGGCGGCCAATTGCTCGACGCGCGACGCCACCATCACCTGGCCGACGGACACCGCCTTGCCCAGATCGCGGCGCAGCTCGGCCGCCAGACGCATCGCCAGCAGCGAATGGCCGCCCAGCGCGAAGAAATCGTCGTCGGCGAACACCTGCTCGCGCTGCAGCAAGCGGGCAAATACTGCGGCGATCTCGCTTTCCAACCCGGCCTGCGGCGGACGCCCTGCCTTGCGCTCACCGCCCTGCGGCTGCGGCAGGGCCTTGCGATCCAGCTTGCCGTTGGCGCTCAGCGGCAAATCGCGCATTTCCACCAACGCCACCGGCACCATGTGCGGCGGCAGACGGTCGGCCAGCGCCGCGCGCAGGGCTTCCGCATCCCAGCTCGCGCCAGGCTGCATCACCAGATAACCCACCAGCTGGCGCGCATCGCCGCCGGCGTCCACCGGCGTGCCCTGCAGCACCCGCGCGTGCGTCACCGCCTGGCGCACGCCCGGCAGCGACAGCAGGGCGTGGTCGATTTCACTCAGCTCGATACGCTGCCCGCGGATCTTCAGCTGATCGTCGCTGCGGCCCAAATATTCCACCGCGCCGTCCGGCAGCCAGCGCGCCACGTCGCCGGTGCGGTACATGCGCCCGCCCTCACCGAACGGATCGGCGACAAAGCGGCTGGCGGTCAGATCCGGCCGGCCAAGGTAGCCGTGCGCCAACTGGACGCCGGTCAGATACAGATCGCCCGCCACGCCCGGCGGCACCGGCCGCAGACGCGCGTCCAGAATGCGCAGCCCGGTGTTCCACACCGGCAGGCCAATCGGCACGTTGGCGCCGGTCACCTTCGCCAGCGCCTCGCCGTAGGCCGGATGCCAGGTCACGTCCACCGCCGCTTCGGTCGGGCCGTAGAGGTTGTGCAGCGGCACCGCCGTGCGGCTTTGCCACAGGCGGCACAGCTCCGCCGGCAGCGCTTCGCCGCTGCAGAACACCTGGCGCAGCGCGGCGCAGCTCGCCACCGCCGCGTCGTCGTCCAGGGCGGCAACGAAAGCCGCCAGCATCGACGGTACGAAGTGCATCGTGGTAATGCGGTGTTGAGCGATCAGCTGTTGCAGCTGCTGCGGATCGCGGTGCGCCTCCGGCGGCGCCATCACCAGCCGGGCGCCGACCATCAATGGCCAGAAGAATTCCCACACCGAGACATCGAAACTGCACGGCGTTTTCTGCAGCACCGCGTCGTCCGCCCCCAGCGGATACTGGTGTTGCATCCACAGCAGGCGGTTGACGATCGCCTGATGGCCGACCAGCACGCCTTTCGGGCGCCCGGTGGAGCCGGAGGTAAAGATGATATAGGCCGCATGGTCCGGCGTCGGGCCCGCGATCGCCACCCCGGCGGCGTGATCGGCCGCCAGCGGCGCGTCATACAGCAACATGTCGCCCTTGTCGGCGAAACGCGCCTGCTGCGCCGGGTGAGTGATGATCAAGCGGGGCGCGGCGTCTTCCAGCATCATCGCCAGCCGCTCGTCCGGATAACCGGTGTCCAGCGGCAGGTAGGCGGCGCCCGCTTCGACGATCGCCATCAACGCCAGCGACAGGAACACCGAGCGCGGCAGCGCCACCGCCACGATGTCGCCCGGCCGCACGCCCTGCGCCACCAGCTGGCGCGCCAGCGCCGTGACCTGCTCGCGCGTTTCGCGGTAGGTGAAGCTGAAATGCGCATCCGCCAACGCCGGCGCGTCCGGCGTGGCTTGCGCCTGCTGCGCCAGCAATTGGCTCAGCGTGGTCGCCGGCACCGGATGCGCCGTGTCGTTGATCCGCGCCAGCAGCGCGCGATCGTCGGCGGTCAGCATATCGGCCTCGCCGATCGGCAACGTTGCCTGCGCGGCGAACTGCGCCAGCAGCAGCGGCAACCGTTGCAGGTGCGCCTGCAGCTCCTGGCGGCTGTAACGTTCGGCATTGGCCAGCAGCTCCACCTTCAATTGGCGGTGTTCATCGATAAACAGCGCAATCTCCAGATCGCGCACCGGCCCGGAGGCCAGATCGTGGGTAATGCCCTCGATGCCGGCGAAATCCAGCTGGTAATCGAACATTTTGAAGTTGAAGACCGTGCCGTACAGCGGTTCGCCGTCGCCGATGCGCCCCAGATCGCGCTGAACCTGTTCGGCGTCGTAGCGCTGATGGCGGCGCACCGTTTTCAGCTCGCGGCTGATGCGTGCGGCGGCCTCATACAGCGTGGCCTGCGGCTCGAGATGCATCTCCATCGGCAGCACATTGATCACCGGGCCGGCGGCGCACAGGGCGGCCGAGCCGGTACGGCGCATGAAGATAAAACCGGCGCTGAAGCTCGGTTGGCCGCTCAGGCGCGATACCCACAGCGCCACCAGCGCCACCGCCATATCGGCGGCGTTCAGCTTCTGCTGCGCGCCACGCTGCACCAGTTCGGCGAAGGCCTGCGGATCGCAGCGCTGTTCCAGCCGGTGGATGCGCGGCGTGGGC
The DNA here is from genome assembly GCF_052168895.1 of Serratia sp. CY37869. Lineage (NCBI taxonomy): Bacteria > Pseudomonadati > Pseudomonadota > Gammaproteobacteria > Enterobacterales > Yersiniaceae > Serratia > Serratia sp. CY37869. The sequence continues at coordinate 24,756 of NZ_JBJNLU010000004.1, read as the reverse complement.
GTTTGCCCGGCCAGCGGCTGCGGGCAGATCGTGGCCGGCGGCGGCAGCTGCCGCGCTTTTTCGCGCCAGAAATCGGCGTCGCGTTGCCAGGCCGGTGCCTGCCGGTAAGCCTGGTATTCCGCCACCACGTCGCTGAACGCCGTGAAAGGCGTCGGCTCCAGCGCGTCGCCGCGGCAAAGATGGGTATAAATCGCCGCCACGCGGCGAGCGATGGCGGTGAAGCTGAAACCGTCCACCAACAGATGGTGATAGCGCTGATACCAGAACCAGCGATCGTCCGCCAGGCGCATCACCACATGGCGATACAGCGGTGCGCCGCTGCCGGCGCGCAGATCGCTCGCCAGATCGATGTCCATCAGCGCGCGAGCGGCGGCTTCGGGATCCGGCGACGTCGTCAGATCGACCCGTTCCGGCGCGTGCACCGCCAGCGAGTCATCCAGCCATTGCACCGGCACGCCGTCGCGTTCCGCAAAACGCAGCCGCAGCATGTCCACCTCGCCGAGGCCCTGGGTGATGGCCTGCAGCAGGGGCTCCACGGCGACGGGGCCGTTGAGTTCGATGGCATGCGCCACCGCGTAAGCATTGCGATGCGGGGAGATTTGATCGGCGACCCAAATGCCGGGTTGCGCCGCGACCAGCGGCCATTCGCCCGCAAGCGCCGGGCCGCTGAGAGAGTTAGGGGTGTGTGACACTGCTTATTGCTCCCGTGATTACCAGGCGCCGGTCACGCCTTGCGTGCTGCGACCGGCAGAATATCTTGCCAATGCTGTTCCAGCCACTCGGCGCACTCGGTGCGCGCCGCCGGGCCAAATACGATCGTCCAATCGGGTGGAATGGCGCGGAAATCCGGCCACAAACTGTATTGTTGTTGTACGTTGCGCAGCACCAGGCTGCGCTGCTGTTGATCATCGAACGGATTCAGGCTTTCCATCCTGCGTTCCTTGTGCCGCCGTCGTTACCGATGCCGGATAAGCGGTGGCGAAAGCGGAAGCCCACACCGCCTGCAGCCCGTCGGTCAGGCCGCTGCGCCAGCACAGCGCGTCGTGCCCGCCTTCCACCACCCGGTAGTGCACCCGATGGCCGGCTTCGCTCAGGCGCGCCGCCATTTGCCCGCTGACCTGATGCACCAGCTTTTCCTGCGTACCGGCTTCCATAAATACCTTCAGCGCGCCGTGGTTGCCCAGGCCGTGGCGTTCGACCTGTTGCATCAGCCAGCAGGCGTCGTCGGGAATGCTCGGCAGCTGCAGCATGTCGCGCCGCGGCCACCAATAGGAGCCGGACTGGGTGATCACCGCGCCGAAGCGCTGCGGCCAGCGCAGCCCGGCGTACAGAGAGGCCAGGCCGCCAAAGCTTTGCCCCGCCACCACAGTCTCGGCCGGATTGTCGCTGTGCGGCGCCCATTCGGCCAGTTGCGGCATCAGTTCTTCCTGCACCGCCAGCCAGAAATCGTCCTTGCAGGTCAGCTCACGCGCCCGGTGCGGCAGATCGATGATGTCGATCAGCACATACACCGCTTCCGGCAACGCCCCCTCGCGGGTCAGTTGCATCAACGGCGCCCAGACCGGCATTTGCTTCGCCCAGAACTGGCCGTCGAGCAGGATCGCGAGCGGGCGTTCGGCCGGCTTGCTGTCGCCGGTGGTGTAGATCCAGACATCGCGGCTGTTGCCCAGACGCTCGCTCTGCCAGGTATGGCGCTGCAAACGCGCCGGCAGCGGCGGCGTGCAGCGCCCGCTGGCGATCTCATACTCATCGAACGAGCGCCACACCGGCTGCGGCGGCGCATCCGGCATGTGCAGACCGGAAACGCTGTGGCCGCTGGCGCTTTGCCAGGAGCGATAGGGGTTGAGCAGATCGGGAGTGGCGCAGGCGAACACCTGGTGCCACCAGTGACGCAGGTTGTGCATGTTGGCGTGCGCGTCGTCGTCGCTGAACGCCGGCGGCCGCTCGTCAAAACAAGGAATAAAGCAGTAGCTGCCGCGCCAGGCGCCGTTCAGCTCGGTCTGCCAGTACCATACGTCGGTACCGGCCAAACGCAGCAGGCTTTGCGGCGGATTCGGCTGATGGTGGTCGGTCAGGCAGTTGATGTTGATCCACACCCGGCGGTAGGCGGAAGTCAATTCGCATCCCTGCGGATCGCGCCAGAAAAAGGTGGTTCGCCACCGGCCGTTACCCGCCGGTTCTACCCATGGCGTACCGCGTCGTGCCACCGTCAACCACCACCCTGGACTGCCCGCATTGCTGCTGGCCAATAATCTGCTGCTTTCTGACTCTAGTTCTGTATTCACAACGCCTACCCATTTTGTAGTTGGCGGCACCGGGAACGTCGACTTTTCCCTATCGCCGGCCACCGCCCGAACACACTGTAGGCCAAATACTATTGATAATAATTTGCATTTGCAATAGTGTGTAAGGCTTGGAGATCGTGCTGGTATTGCGCGCAACGGACAGGGATCGGGGATACATCAATGGCATCCCTTGCCGCAGCCGATTTTCTATTCCGACTACACAAAAACTACAACCGCCTTTCCCCCATTCGGCGAGGGAGGGCAGCAAGGTAGGACACTCAAATGAAAAGCAAGCTATCACGTTATTCTTTGGCCACTCTTATCGGCTTGGGATTGGGCGCGTCCGCGTTCGCCAACGCCGCGCAGCAGACCGACACCCCCACCACGGAAGAAAACAGCGGCACAGCGGATAAAAAGCCGCGCGGCGAAGACACCATCGTCGTGACCGCCGCCCGGCAGAACCTGCAGGCGCCGGGGGTATCCACCATCACCGCCGACGAGATCAAGAAACGCCCGCCGGCGCGCGACATCAGCGAACTGATCCGCACCATGCCCGGGGTTAACCTGACCGGCAACTCCACCAGCGGCCAGCGCGGCAACAACCGCCAGATCGATATCCGCGGCATGGGCCCGGAAAATACCCTGATTCTGATCGACGGCAAACCGGCCTCCAGCCGCAACTCGGTGCGTCAGGGCTGGCGCGGCGAACGTGACTCACGCGGCGATACCGCCTGGGTGCCGCCGGAAATGATCGAACGCATCGAAGTGCTGCGCGGCCCGGCTGCGGCGCGCTATGGCAACGGCGCCGCGGGCGGCGTGGTCAACATCATCACCAAGAAGGCCGGCGATGCGCTGCACGGCTCGCTGAACGGCTACTTCAACGTGCCGCAGCACAAGCAGGAAGGCGCCACCAAGCGTACCGATTTCAGCCTGTCCGGCCCGCTGAGCGATTCCCTGAGCTTCCGCCTGTTCGGCGGCTACAGCAAAACGCAGGCCGACGCCTGGGACATTAACGAATCGCACAAATCCGAACGCGTCGGCGCCTACGCCAACAGCGTGCCCGCCGGGCGCGAAGGGGTGGTCGATAAAAACATCGACGCCCTGCTGCACTGGGATTTCGCCCATCTGCAGTCGCTGGAGTTCGAATACGCCTATGGCCGCCAGGGCAACCTGTACGCCGGCGATACTCAGAACACCAACACCAACGCCCTGGTGCAGAGCAACTACGGCAAAGAGACCAACCGCATCTACCGTGAAACCTTCGGCCTGACCCACCGCGGCGCCTGGGACAACGGCGTGAGCACCAACAACTACGTGCAGTTCGAACGCACCCGCAACACCCGTATAAACGAAGGGTTGGCCGGCGGCACCGAAGGCATCTTCGATACCAAGAACACCGGTTTCGGCACCACCAAGCTGGATGACTTCCTGGCGCACAGCGAAGTCAGCGTGCCGTTCGAGCTGGGCGTCGCGCAAACCGCTACGCTGGGCACCGAGTGGAGCCAACAACGCATGAAGGACGGCACCTCCACCAGCCAAACGCTGATGGGCGGCACCATTCCCGGCATGACGACCGGTACGCGCAGCCCTTACGCTTCCGCGCATATTTTCTCGCTGTTCGCCGAAGACAACATTGAACTGACCGACACCACCATGCTGACGCCGGGTCTGCGCTACGATCTGCATTCGGAATCCGGCAACAACTGGAGCCCGGCGCTGAACCTGTCGCAGGAACTGGGCGACTACTTCACGCTGAAGATGGGCATCGCCCGTTCCTACAAGGCGCCGACCCTGTTCCAGACCAACGGCAACTATCTGCTGTACAGCAAAGGCCAGGGATGCGCCGGTAGCGATACCAGAAACGGCTGCTACCTGCTCGGCAACGACGATCTGAAGGCGGAAACCAGCGTCAACAAAGAGATCGGGCTGGAGTTCCATAACGACGGCTGGCTGGCCGGCGTGACCTACTTCCGCAACGATTACCACAACAAGATTGAAGCGGGTAACTCCCGCATCGCCACCAGCAGCACCGGTACGGCGGTCTATCAGTGGGAAAACGTGCCGAAGGCGGTGGTGCAAGGGCTGGAAGGCTCGCTGAACGTGCCGGTCAGCGAGACCGTCACCTGGAGCAACAACGCCACCTACATGATCGAGAACAAGAACAAGACCACCGGCGATTACCTGTCGGTGATCCCGAAGTTCACCGTCAACTCGACCCTCAGCTGGCAGGCCACGCAGGATCTGTCGATGCAGTCCACCCTGACCTGGTACGGCCGTCAGAAGCCGAAGAAGTACAACTACCAGGGTAAACCGGCCACCGGCGGCGAAACCCGCGAGGTTAGCCCTTACGCCGTCGTCGGCGCCAGCGCGACCTATGATCTGACCAAAAACGTCAGCCTCACCGCCGGCATCGACAACCTGTTCGATAAACGCCAGTTCCGCGCCGGCAACGCGCAGAACGTCGGCGACCCGAACACCGGTGCGATCAACATCGCCGGTGCGGGCGCGGCCACCTACAACGAACCGGGCCGCACCTACTACATGAGCATCAACACCCACTTCTGATGACATGAACCAACGACAAAGGGCGCCGCGGCGCCCTTTTTTTATCTTTCCATTCAGTTATTTGGTGTGTAGCTGAATGCGCACCACGCTTTCGGCTTTGCCGGCCTTGGTGGCAGCGCCGTCGTTTTTCACCGTTACGAACAGCGCATCGCCTTTCGGATCCAACGCCAGGCTGTTAGGGTGCGGCGGCAGGTCCACGGTTTGCAGGCGCTTGAGGGTCTTGGCGTCGAACACCGTCAGCGTCCCGGCGCCGTGATCCACGCGCACGCCCTTGCGGTTGGCGACATACAGCCGCTGGCTGCGCTCGTCGAGCAGCAGACCGATCGGCACTTCATCCGTCAGTTCGCTGGCCAGCACCTTGCCGCTGTCCGCATCCAGCGCAAACACCCGGTGGCCGCTGCTGCGCTTCACGTAGTCGCGCCCCAGATGATGGTTGCGGTAGTCGTCGCGGTCGATGCCCTGATCGACGCCCAACAGGCGGTTGCTCGCCGGGTCATACACCAGGTTCAGCAACTGATCGGCCTGCACCTCGTGCGTGGCGGCGATCGCCAGCGTGTCGGCGTTCAGGGTGATCACCTGCCCCTGCATGTTGGAGACGAACACCCTGCGGCCCTTCTCATCCAGCGTGATGCCCACCGCGTTGTAACCGAAGCCCGGGATCACTTTCTCCAGCTTGCCGGCCTTGGTATCGACCACGTACAGCACGCTGTCGACGCCGAAGCCCAGCCCCGGCAGGAACAGGCGGCCGCTTTGCGCGTCATATTTAATCTCGCGGATGCGGTACAGGTAGTCCTCAGTGATCTTGAACTTCTTCAGCTCCGCCAGCAGGAAATCCAGGCGCTTGCCGCTGATGCCCGCCTGCTTGTAGGCCTGCTCCAGCACCGCTTTATCCAGCAGCTTGATGCTGTCGAGCGCATGGTTGGTGGTGGTGTCCACCACCCCGACTTCGCCGTTGAAGGCCTGCGTCAGGTACAAACGGTTGCCCGCATCGTTCAGCGCCACGCCGAAGCCTTTCACCTTCAGCGGGATCTCCGCCTTGATCGCCAGGGTGTTGGGATCCAGCCGCAGCACGCGGGAGCGCGCTTCTTCCTTCCAGTCCGGCGCACTGACGAACAGCGCCTGCTGCGAGGTGCTGTAGGCCATCTCCACCACCGCCGACGACAGCGCCTGGCGCTTGATGTCCTGCGGTTTGATGCCGGCATCGTCCGCCTGCGCGGCGCCGGCGACCACCAGAGAGGCCGCCACCAGCAGCGACAGTAACGCGCGCGGGGTTGCTAGGGTTCCAGACATCCTTTTATCTCCTTGAAAATCATGCTTTCGGTTAGAGTGAAACAACGTCATGCCTGCGGCCCGGGCGGCAGCGCCGCCAGAGCGATATCACCAGCGATGTGCTGTGCAAACTGGGTAAAGACGTGCTGAACGCCGTCGGCGATCAGAGTGGCCTGCTCCCGGCTGTAGTGATCCTGGCGATAGGTCATCATCACCCGCAGGGATTTCTTCCCGGCCAGATCGTCTTCCATCACCTCAAACTGCAGGCCGAGCAGCGATTCGGCTTTCTCCGGCTCCACCTGACGGTAGGCGATCGCACGGCCGTCCTGCAGCCGGAACTCGCCGTTCAGCTTGATGCGGCTGTGGATCTGGATGAACACTTCGAACATGTGGTTTTTGCGGTCGGCATCCACGCCGAACAGCCCTTCTTCCACCAGGTCGATCGGAATGTCGGTGTACGGCAGCGAGCCATTGATGGTGTTTTTCACCTGACTGACCAACCCGGCGACCGTCAGCCCTTCGTCGAAGCGCACGCGGTGCACCACCACGGTGGTGAAGTAGCCGACGGTATCGAAGAACTCGGCGTCGTTACGGCCGGAGGTCGAGGTGCCCACCAGCAGATCCGCCGGGCCGCCCAGCAGGCGCAGCGCCGAGGTAATCCCGGCATACACTACGTTAAACAACGAAGCGTTGTTGCGGCGAGCGAGCTGATACAGGCCTTCCGCCACGGCGGGATCGACCTCGAACTCCAGCCAGCCGCCGTTGACGTCCGCCGGCGCCGGCACCGCCGGATGGGTGGACGGTTCTTGCCGGAAGATCGGCTGGCCGACCGGCGCGCCGCGCAGCGCGTCGAGCCAGTAATCCAGATGTTGCTGCTGCACCCCCGAGGCCCGCTGCTGCCGGGCGAAGGTGTGGAACTGCGGCGGCTGTCCGCTCCACTGCGGCACCTGGCCGACGACGCGATGGCGGTAGGCGACGCCCAGCTCATCCATCATCAGGTTGAGCGACCATTCATCCAATACCACGTGGTGGAACAGCAGCGACAGCAGCTGCTGGCCGTTGTCCGCATCGCGCAGCAGCGTGACGCGCAGCGGCAGCTCGGCGGCCAGATCGAAACGGTGCTGGCCGGCGTCGGCCAACAGGGCGGCGGCGTTGCCCGCCGGCGTTTCCTGAGAGAAGCGGAACCATTGGTAATCTGACAGTTCGGCAGCCGGCACCACCACCTGCACCACCTCGCCCTGCTGCTCGACGAAGCGTGAACGCAGCACGGTATGGCGAGTCATGACGTCGATAAACGCCTGACGCAGCGCCGTTTCATCCACCTCATCGAAGAAACGCAGAGAGAACGGCAGGTTGAAGATCTCGTCATGACCAAAGGCTTCATACACCTTCCACAACGATTCCTGCGCCAACGACAGCGGCGCCTGCGCCCGATCATGATCGTCGGCGGTCGTCGGTGCGGCATTCGGCTGCGCGACGTTCAGGCGTTTGGCGTACCCCGCCAGCCCGCGCGCCGTGGGATGGCTGAACAGATCGTTAATATTGATTTCGATCTGATGCAGGCTCAGCAAGCGGCCGATCACCCGGGTGGCGACCAGCGAATGGCCGCCGCGATCGAAGAAGTCTTCATCCAGGGTCATTTCCGGCGCCGCCAGCGCCTCACGGAACGCCTGCAAAATCAGTGATGCAATGCTTTCGTCCGCGTCGCCGTTCGCCGCCGGCGCGGCCATCGCCGGGGAAACGGCCTCAGCCGCCGGCAATGCGACGGCAATCCGCTGCCCGGCCAGGAACGCGCTGAACTGCTCCAGCAGGAAAGGCGCCGCGTGCGGAGACAGACGCGGATCGGTGACCAGCTCCAGCGTCAACGTTTCCGCCTCGGGCGAGCTCAACAGCAGCGCCAGTTCAAACGGCGTATGCAGCGGCGGCAGCAACAGGCGTTCGGCGTGAACGCCTTCCAACCGCCACTCTGCAGCCAGATCGTCGCGCCAGGCCACCAGCAGCTGCGCCCGCTGCCGATCCGGCTGTTCAGCCACGGTCTGCGCCAGCAGCCGTTGCCCGGCATCGCCGTCGCCGTGACGTACGGTCAGGCGCATCAGCGGCGCTGCCGTCAGGCCCAACTCCAGGCCGACGCTCTCCGCCGTTTCTGCGGCCGGCACGCACAGCTGCACCGCTTGCCCGCCGGCCTGCGTGGCGACGAACTCGGCAAAACGCGCCGCCACCGCCGCCAGCAAGGCCCGCGGCGTGTCGTTGGCGGGCAACAGCGAGCGCGCAATGCGCGTGACCACGCGCGCGCCCACCGGTGGCAACGCTTCAGCACGCTGCGCCGGGCTGCGGTAATCCTGCAGCGAGACCGCCTGGCGCGCCCAGGGCAGCTGTGGCTCCGGGGTTTCCGGCGGCTCGACCGGCTCCGCCGCGAAAGGCAGAGGCATCGCATCTCCGTTATAACGGGCGGACAACATCGCCGGCAGGTGGCGCCACGGCAGCGTTTCCGCCAGGATGTCATGCAATACCGCGCCCAACATCACATCACCGCCCGGCGTGAGCAACAGCAAGAAGCGCAGCGGCGCTTCGCCTTCCAGTTCAAACGGCGCCGCCTGCGCCTGCAGCAGGCAATCCATGGCGTGTTGTTCATCCGCCACCTGACGCAGGCTCACCGGCAACGGCGCCGAATCGGCGGCGCGTTTAATCAGACCGTTTTCGTCATCAAAAACGTAATGCACGTTCACGCCCGGCGTTTCCCGCACCAGCGCCTGCAGCGCCGCCGTCAGTTGGGCGATATCCACCTCTCCCGTCAGGCGCCAGGCTAGCGCCCGCTGCCCGCGTGCGTCACCCTGCTGCAGATGGGCAAACCATGCCCGCTCTTCGGCTTCGCTTACCGGCCGCTCGCCGTTCGCCGCCCCCGCGCCCAGCGCCTGAAACGCGCTCTCCAGCCGCTGGGCCTCTTCATCGCTCAGAATGCTGTCAAAATCACCGATCACTGCGTTATCTCCTTTACCCGGCCGTGCCGGGATAGCGCATAAAACGGGGGACATTCGTCCCCCGTCACCGCGATAGCGTTAGAAAGTCAGCTCAACCGCTGCGCCGACCAGGCGGCCTCGCTGGAGCGTCGCCGTGTAAATGTCATTGCTTCTGACCATCTCGCGGCGGTCGGAATCAAACAGGTTTTTCGCATACAGCGTGGCGCGACCGTAGTCGAAGGTGTAAGCCAGCTGGGCGTTGGCCGTCCAATAGGAGCCGATGCGCCCGCGCGAGTCGTTGTCGTATTGCGAATAGTAGGAGTCGGTAAACGCCACGTTGCTGCTCAGCTCCCACCCTTTCAGGAACTGATATTTGGCGCCCATATTGGCGGTGTAAGCCGGCGCGCGCGCCAGCTCATGCCCTTCCACGCCGCTGCCCGAGAACTTCTTGATGTCGGTTTTCAACAGGCCGAGGTTGCCGAACAGTTCGAAATCCCAGCGCGGCTGCCAGGTAGCGCCGATTTCCGCGCCGTAGGTTTCCACCTTGTCGGCGTTGCGGATCACGCTGGAGTTCTCGCCCAGCGAGTACGGCAGCTGCATATCCTTGTAATCGTTGTAGAAGATGTTACCCGTCAGCACCACATTGGCGTCTTTCAGGTGATGGCGGGTGTACAGCTCGTAGTTCCAGACATACTCGGAACCGTAGGTGTAGCTGACCACCGGCGTGCCGATCGTGATGCCGCCGCCGCCGGCGTTATAGCCGCGTGCGATCTTGGCGCCGTAGGTTTGGGTATCCGTCGGTTTCCAGGCCACGTCCAGCTTCGGCAGGAACACGGTGTAGGTTTCATCGAAATCGATGCGCACCGCCTGGCTGCCGCCGTCTCGGCGACGATGTTCGCGCTCCAGACGGCTGGCGGCGGTCACGTCCACCTGCGGCGTCAGCGCATAGGTCAGCTCGGCGAACGCCGAATGGGTATCGGTCTTATCCTTGAAGGTCGAGCCGCCGAAGATGTTGACGAACTCATCCTGCGTGCCGTGGAAGTAACGCAGCCCCGCCAGCCCGTGCAGGCGGCTGTCCGCGCCGCCGAAGCGCACTACCGGCTCCACGTGAACTTCCTGGCCGTCGATCTCGGCGTATTGGATGTTGTAAGCGGTCGGACGGTTGATGTTGAAGTCGGTGTAGATAACGCGGTTTTCCAACGTCAGTGCGTCGGACTGCTCCCAGGCCAGATCCCAGATGGTGCTGTTCATGTTGCTTTTGAACACGGCGCGGCGCGGATCGTGGCGCGGGTTGGTCGGATGCGGCTGCGGGTTGAGGCTTTCGTTCTGCGGCGCGGTGCTGCCGAAGTGGTTGAAGGTCAGCTTGGTGGTCAGATCGCGCAGGCCGGCCGGGTTGAACAACAGCTTGGCGCGGGCGGTGGTGGCTTCCACTTCGCGCGGATCGCCCACCGGCGCATAGGCCGGCAGATCGGCTTCGCTGCGGCGGCGCTGGCGATCGACGCTGACGCGGAACGCCAGCTGATCTTCCACCAGCGGGCCGGACGCCATGGCCGCCAACTGTGAAGAGTGCTGGTTGCCGGCCCCGCCCTTGAAGGCGCTTTCCCACTCGAAGGTCGGATCCTTACTGGCCATGACGATGGCGCCGGCGATGGCGTTGCGCCCCTGGATGTAGCTTTGCGGGCCGAGGAACACTTCGACGCGATCCAGATCCCACAGCGACTGCGGACCGAACGCCTGTTCGTTATAAGTCAGCGAACGGCCGTCCAATGACAGATTGAGGCGCGGGCGGGTGCCGCTAAGGAAAGCGTTGGCGCCGACGTTCGGGCCGGAACCGTCGATGCCGCGCACGGTCGGCAGTTCGTTGCCGATGCCCAGATCCACCACGTTGGGGGTCATGCGCAGCAGATCGGGGATCTGCACCGCATCGGGCATCGAGGCGATGCGGTTGCTGTCGAACACCTGCACGCTGGAGCCGGTGTCGAAAATGGACCGTTTGATCTTCTCACCGGTGACCAGCAGCGTTTCCGCGTCCTGGTAGGTTTCGTTGCTCTTCGTTTCCGCCGCGTTGACGTTACCGATCGCCAGTGAACAAACCCCTAAAAATACGGAGGAAAATGCCCCAATGGCTTTCAACCCCGCCTTTTCCCCGTTTCCTACGCTTTCATGCCGTTGAGCCGCAAAATGCTTGCCCATAGATGTCTTCTCCTTTCATCCCAGAGGTGCACAAAATTTGATTTTTTTTTACACAACCTACATCGACACTCACACAGATCATGACGCTGCGGCCTTCCCGGCCTTGCTGTTGCTTATCCCTGCGGCAAACCCATGTCTTTCGCGGCCGAACGGGCGCGGCCCCGTCCACGGCCAAGCCGCCGGCGGAGCGGCCGGCAGCTTGTATAAAAACGTAAAATAATGTTAAGAATGATAATATTTTGCATTTTCTAATGCAAATCATTATCAATAAAGGTGTGAGGGCTGACAAGATAACTGCCAGAAGCCCTTATGCTTTCGCAGGAAAAACGAGCGCTGCAATAACAAGCAATCATTTCAATGCTAAGAATAATATAGATAAATTACTCACGCCCAACGCCCTCTCTGCTCAGTATTGCTAAAACGCCTTATAGATAGCACCCATGCGCCAAATGGATCAAATAATAATAATTTTCATTCCTATTAACATTTGGATATATTCTTGCAGTCTCGTTGGCTGAATCAAAATGGATACCCGATGAAAGCGTTAACCACGATGCAGGCCGCCTATTGGGTAGGCCGACAGTCCGCTCCCCCTCTGGGCGGCATGGCCGCCCACCTGTATGCGGAGTTCGACGGCGGCGAGCTGGATGCCGCTCGGCTCCGCCAGGCCGTAGAGATGTTGTACCTGCATCATCCGCTGCTGCGCCTGCGCATTACCGACGATGGCCAACAGACGATCGCGCCCCCCAGTCCCCGGCATACCTTGCATCTCGACGACTGGCGACACGCCGATGAAGCGACGCTGGCGGCCGCGCTCGCCGCCAAACGCCAGGCGAAAAGCACCCAGCTGCTGCCGATGGAACAGGGCGTTCCCTGCGATATCAGCCTGAGCCTGCTGCCGGAAGGGCGCAGCCGCTTGCACGTCGATCTCGACATGATCGCCGGCGATGCCATGAGCTTTCGCCTGCTGATGGAGGATCTGACGGCGTTTTATCACCAGTGTCCGGCGGCGCCCTCCCATGACGCGCCGCCGGCCTACTTCGATCACCTCGAACGACGCAACGCCGACGAGGCGCTGCACCAGCGGCGCGAACGCAGCCAGCGTTGGTGGCGTGCTCGCCTGGCGCAGGTGCCGCCGGCGCCGCGCCTGCTGCGCACGCCGGACCGCTGCCGCAGCGATCGTTTGGCCATCCAGTTGAATGCAGAAGAAAGCCGCGCGTTGGAGAGCGTGGCCAAGCGGCACCACACCTCCCTCTCGACGCTGTTTTTAGCGCTGTTCGCGCTGGCCGTCGGCCAGGGTTGGAACATGACGCGCTTCCGGCTCAACGTGCCGCTGTTCCACCGCGAGAGCGAACGGGAAGACGCGCATCGCCTCGTCGGCGACTTCTCTAATCTGGTATTGCTCGGCGTGGAATTGAACCCGACGGAAAACCTGAACGCCTTCTGCCAACGCCTGATGGCGCAGCTGGCGGAGCTGATCGAGCATGCGGATTATCCCGGCGTCAGCGTGATGCGCGATCTGTCACGCCTGCACGGCAGCCTGCAGCCTTCGCCGGTGGTGTTTACCGCCGGTTTCGGCATCCGCGGCAAGACGCTGTTTTCCGAACGAGTCGCCGACACCTTCGGCCCTCTCGGCTGGGTCATCTCTCAGGGACCGCAGGTCGCGCTGGATGCGCAGGTCGCCCACGTCGACGACGGCATTCTGATCAACTGGGACGTGCGGCTGGACGCGTTTCCCGAGCACGTGTTGCCACGCCTGCTGGCCTGTTACCGGGCGCTGCTGCACCTGGCCGCGCGGCAAGCGGGGGCGTTCGATCGCCCGCTGTCGCAACTGCTGGCGCAGTGTACCCCCGACGCGCTGGCGCAGCAGGCGCCGGTGCGCCAGGTGCTGCACCGGCTGCTGGAGCGGGTGGCTCCCGAGGCCGGCTTGCACGACCACGACGATATCCACCGCTTGGCCCTGCCGGATGCTGGGGTGAACGCGCTGCTAACGGTGCTCAACAGGTATCTGGCGGCGGCGCTGACGGTGCAGGATCTGGCGGCGCATCCCTCTCCGGCGGCGCTGGCGGCATTGATCTGCCAACGCTCGCCCGAGGCAGGACGGCATGCGAAAACGCTGCTCGCCGCGCTGGCGCCGCAGCACTGAGATCGGTTTCCGGGCGCGCGACGTCCGGCACGTTTTAATCGGTTAGCGACTATAGGGAAGCACCATGGAGACACCATTAACCGCACTGCAGCAGGCCTATCTTCTCGGCCGCAGCGATCGATGGCCGCTCGGCGGCGTGGCGATGCACGACTTCCGCGAATACCGCGCCCGGCAGCGGGATGTGCTGCGCCTTGAAGCGCGCCTGGCCGAGCTGGTACAGCACTACCCGGCGTTGCGCACCTGCATCGATGTGCTGCGCGGCACGCAGCACGTGCGCCCGGAAATCACGCTGCATCTGGATCGCCACGACCTGCGCTCGCTGGATGACGAAGCGGCGCAGCGCCAGACGGAACAACTGCGCGAGCGTTACTCCCACCAGCGCCACGATCCGAGCCAACCGCTGTGGCGCATCGCCGTGATCCAACTTGCCGAACAGCAGGATCCGACGGGATCGCCGTACGATACGCTGATCTTTACCAGCTTTGATGCCTTGATCCTCGACGGCCAGGGGATCTCCGCCGTGATCGCGCGCCTGTTCGACGATCGCCCTCTGACGCCGACCGCCGCCGCGCTGCCGCCCCCTGCGGCATCGGCGGCGCAACGCCAGGCCGATGCCGCCTATTGGCGCGAGAAGCTGCAGGATGTCACCACCCCGTCTGCGTTGCCGTGGCGCGCCCCGCTCGCCAATCTCACCGCATCACGCTATCGCCGCGCCACCCTGACGCTGCCGCACGACACGGTCAAACAACTGGGCCGCCTGGGATCGCCGCATGCGCTGCTGCGCAACAGCCTGCTCTCGGCGCTGATCCTCGATACGCTGGCCCACTGGACCACCGACGGGGAGCTGTGCGTCGGGGTGCCGGTGGCGTTCCCCGCCGCCGACGGCGCGCTGGGCAACGCCTCCAGCTTCGTGGCGGTGCGCTATTCGCGCTATGGCGAAGACTTTATCCAGCGCGCGCAAGCCTTGCAGGACGATGTGCTCGGCGCGCTCGATCACCTGGCGTTTTCCGGCGTCGATCTGGCGCGGCAGTTGCTCGGCCAAAGCCAGGGCGGCCCGGCGCTGCCGGTGATCCTGACCAACTGTTTAGGTTGGGAAACGCTGCCGGCCGAGGCGCCGGTGCGCTTCCACGATGGCCTGACCCAAACGCCGCAGGTCGCCATTGATATCCGTCTGACGCTGGACAGCGAAAAAAACCTGCAGCTGTGCGTGGATTACGCCGAGCAGGCGCTGCACGGCGAGCAGGTAGCGGCCATGCTGGCGGCCTTGCAGCGGCGCATCCTGCACAGTTGCCAACGCGCCGATCTGGCGATCGCCCCGCGAGATTTCATCGATCTGGCGCATTACCGCCACAACGACAGCGAAGCGAATTATGCGCCTTATCCTTATCTGGCGCAGCTGGCCGAGCGGCTGTTCGGCGCGCATAACGGCGGCAACGCGCTTATCTGTGGCGAGCAGACGCTGACCTATCGCGAGCTGGGCCAGCGGATCGCCACGGCGATCGCCAACCTGCAAAGCCGCGGCGTACAGCCGGGCAACGTGGTGGCGCTGTATTTGCCGCGCAGCCCGGAACAGATCATCTTCAGCCTCGCCTGCGCCCTGCAGGGGGTGATCTGGGTGCCTATCGACATCAACTCGCCGCCGGAGCGCACCGCCTACCTGCTGGAGAACTGCCGGCCGACGCTGGTGGTGCACGGCGGCGATCTGGAGACGCCGATCGGCGTGACGCCGGCTACCCTGCTGACGCCGACAGATCGCGCGCCCGCGCTGCCGGATGAACAGGCGTTGGCGGAACGCAGCGCCAGCCAGGCCGCGAGCTATTACCTGTATACCTCCGGCACCACCGGTAAACCCAAGTGCGTGGTGCTCAACAACCGCGCCACCGCCAACGTCGTGCACCAAACCCAACAGCGCTGGAGAGTCACCGCCGACGACGTCTTTATTTCCGTGACGCCGCCGCACCATGACATGTCGATGTTCGATCTGTTCGGTTCGCTGTGCGCCGGCGCCACGCTGGTACTGCCGGCGCCGCATCAGGAAAAAGACGCCATCAGTTGGAACCAACTGGTGGAAAAACATCGGGTCAGCCTGTGGTGCTCGGTGCCCGCCATTCTGGAGATGCTGCTCACCTGTAAAACGGCCGACAGCCTGCGCTCGCTGCGCTTGGTGGCGCAGGGTGGCGACTACATCAAGCCAGCGACGGTGCAAACCCTGCGCACTCTGCGCCCGGATCTCACTCTGTTCTCACTCGGCGGGCCGACCGAAACCACCATCTGGAGCATCTGGCACCCGATCGCCCCGCAGGAGAGCGGCACCGTGCCTTACGGCCGCCCGCTGCCGGCCAACCGCTATTTCATCTGCCATGACGACGGCAGCCACTGCCCGGCCGGCGTGGTCGGCCGCATCCATACCGCCGGGGTCAACCTGGCGTTGGGCTACCTGGAGCAGGGGGAGCTGAAGCAGCACGACTTCGTCACCCTCGCAGGGCCGGACGGGCAGCCGCTGCGCGCTTTCCGTACCGGCGATCAGGGCTATTACCGTCCGGACGGCAACATCATGTTCGCCACCCGGGTGAACGGCTATGTGAAGATCCGCGGCGTGCGCGTCTCGCTGCCGGAAATCGAAGACGTGCTGCGCCGCCATCCGGCGATCCGGGATATGGTGGTGGTGGATTATCCCAGCGGAGAGAACAACGAGGCGGCGCTCGGCGCCCTGTATCTGACCCGCGACGGCAAGCCGCTGCCGCTGTCCGAGATCCGCGCCTTCGCCACCGGCTATCTGCCCTGTACCCATATTCCCACTCGCTTTATCCACGCCGAGGCGCTGCCGCTGTCTGCCAACGGCAAAACCGACCGCCATCGCATCCGCGCCGACCTGAGCCAGCGGCAAACCGCGCCGGCGCTGAACGCCTGCGCAGCCCCGCCGCCGAACGCGCCTTTGGCGCGCAGCGCAGAGATCCTGACCATCTATTGGCAGGCGATCGGCGTGACGCCGCGCCCGGAATGGGGAGAAGAGACGGCGTTTATCGCCATGGGGCTGAAGCTGCCGCATATCAAACAGGTGGCGGAGCGCCTCAATGACGCTTTCGGCACCCGGCTGGTGAGCAGTGCGCTCTTGCCGTGCAAGAATGCGCGCGAAGTGGCGGCGTTACTGACCAGCTGAAGCCACATCACTCGGGCGGGGATATCCCCCGCCCGCAGGTTATCAGGCGGGCAATGCCGTCAGGGCCGCGAGCGGTTGCTCCCAGGCTTCTCGCTGCAGCGCGCGCAGCAGAAATTCTTGCAGCACCTCGCCATAGTCCAGCGCATCCTCCGTCGGGAACTGTTCCAGATAAATATCGATATCCACCTGCAGATCGCGGGCGTCGGTGCGGCCGCGATACGTCAGGTTGAAACCGTCGCCCGAGCCGCCGGCCAAAACGCGCCGGGCGCCGCGACAGCCGACAAAACGGGGCGCGTCGAAGGGTTGCACGTTGATGAAGGGAGAAATAAAGAAGCGCGAGTTCGGATCCACGCCGCGATCGGCGGCCAGTTGGCGCAGACGATAGCCGGCGTGGCTGCGCAGCTCGCGCAGCTGCTGCGTCAGGGTGGTCAGAAAGCTCCCCAGCGTCTCCATTGGCGCCGGCGATACCAGCAGCGGCAGGGTATTAACCGCCAACGAAGGGACGTTGGTGGCGGCTTGCCCGCGGCGATTCATCGCCGGCATCCACATCGGCAACGCATCGCCCTGCCGGGCGTGGCGCGGCATGACCTGAAACAGCCAGGCCGCCGACAGCGCCACCAGCAAGTCGGGCCAATTGATGCCACTGCGTTCCGACTGCTGCGCCAGACGTTGCGCGACTTCTGTCGGCAACCGACGGTTGACGCTCAGGCGTCGTACGCCATACTCCCCGCCGCCCTTACGCACCGTCGGCAGCGCCTGCGACGGCGGCAGATAGGCCTGCCAAAAGCGCCGATCGCGCTCGCAGCGTTCAGAATCGACGTAGGCCAACTCGGCCTGTTGAAAGGGGGCGAAGGCGCCCAAAGGGATGCCCGCGCTCCCCTGGCCGAGGTAGTGCGCATATAGCGCGGCGCAGCGGTGTTCGATTAGCGCCATGCCGAAACCGTCGACCAGAATATGGTGCGCACGCACGTACCAGAGGTAACGCTCCGGTCCCAGCTTCAGCAGCCAGGCGGCGGCTAACGGTTCGCGGTGCAGCGCCCGGTGCTGCGCGATATCCTCGTGCATCAGGTTTTGCGCCGCCTGCCAGGGATCGCGATGCGTTTGCAGATCGATACGTTGCAATGACGGTATGCGCTGTGGCTCGTGCCGTAGCGACGGAGGATAGTCGCCACGCCGTTCGCCAAAGCGCAGGGCAAACGCCTGCGTCTCGGCGAGGGTGGTGGCGATCGCCCGGCAGAGCGCCGCTTCCTCTATTGCGCCGCACAGTTCGGTGCAATGGGCGACGGTGGATAAGGTCTGCCCAGGGTGCAAGGTGTATTCTTCCCAGAAATCAAGCTGCGCTGGCGCCAGCGGCAACCATTCAGAGGCCAAAGCGGTGTCCGACATGTTACCTACCTTTGATAAGCCTGAATAAAAGCGCCGAACGGGCGATACCCCGCCGTTCAACGGCTTTTGTGTGTCTCCATACATCATCAAATGAAAATGATAATAACATCTATTATCATTTCCAATAATTTGGTAACACTTTAGATTCTGTTAAGCGGGGATGCAAGCGACGCAGCGGGGGCAGAGAAAAGAAAGTGGCAGGCTGAAAGGGCATAAAAACAAAACGCCCCGGGCACGGATGCCCGGGGCGGTTTTCATATCCCGCTAGCCGGTGATTAGCCTTGATTGGCCGGCTTCACCTTCTGCGCCAGGAACTCCGTTTCGTAGGCCAGCGCCTTCTTGCGATCGAACTGGTGCTCCCACTTGGCGATAACCAGTACCGCCAGCGCGTTGCCCACGACGTTCAGCGCGGTGCGCGCCATATCCAGGATACGGTCCACGCCGGCGATAAACGCCAGGCCTTCCAGCGGAATGCCGACGCTGCCCAACGTCGCCAGCAGCACCACGAACGAGACACCCGGCACGCCGGCGATCCCTTTCGAGGTCACCATCAGCGTCAGCACCAGCACGATCTCCTGCCCCAACGATAGCTCAATGCCGTACAGCTGGGCGATAAAGATGGCGGCGATGCTCTGGTACAGCGTCGAACCATCCAAATTAAAGGAGTAACCGGTCGGCACCACGAAACTGGTGATCGACTTGGGCGCGCCGTAAGCCTCCATCTTTTCGATGATGCGCGGCAGCACCGTTTCCGAACTGGCGGTGGAATAAGCCAGGATCAGTTCGTCTTTCAGGATGCGGATCAGCGTCCAGATGCGCAGGTTGCACAGCCGAGCGACCGCCCCCAGCACCACCAGGGCGAAGAACGCGATGGCGAAGTACACCAGCACCACCAGCTTGGCCAACGGCAGCAGCGAAGCGAAACCGAAGTTCGCCACCGTGACCGAAATCAGACCAAACACCCCGATCGGCGCATAACGCATGATCATGTGGGTGACTTTGAACATGCTCTCGGACACTGCCTTGAAGACCTTCAGCAGCGGCTCTTTGGTCTCTTTCGGCAACGACGACAGCCCCAGACCAAACAGCACCGAGAAGAAGATAATCGGCAGCATGTCGCCCTTGGCCATCGACGAGAAGACGTTCGACGGGATCAGCGACAGAATGGTCGCCACCAGGCTGTGCGAACCGCTTTGCACCTGTTCGGTGGTTTTCTCATACTGCGAAATGTCCACCGTGGTCAGCGTCGACATATCGATGCCGTGGCCCGGTTGGAAGACGTTGGCCAAGGTGAGCCCCACCACGATGGCGATCGTGGTGATCACTTCGAAGTAAATAATGGTTTTCAATCCGATGCGGCCCAGCTTTTTCGCATCCCCCACGCCGGCAATACCGACGATCAGCGTGGAAATAACGATCGGCACCACAATCATCTTAATCAGACGAATAAAGATATCACCCGCCGGGCTGAGAATATTGCTCACCAGCCACTCACGAGATTCTGTCTGGTTGTGCAATACCGCGCCAACAATAATACCCAGCACCAACGCGATCAGGATTTGCCAAGCCAGGCTAATTTTTACACTTTTCATACCCAAAAAGTCCTCAAAGACTCTTTGCGCCGTACAAAGTCGCAACACGGCGAAAAGAATACTTAATCATTTATTACAGGCTTATGTTAATTCAGTGGAAGCGTTCACCTGCCCTGGGTGCGACGCAGTATAAATCTGTATCATCCGGGCGGCATGCTCTGCAAGCCTTGATTTGTCAGGGTTGAGCGCTGAATCGAATCACAAAAAATTCGCGCAACTATTTCAAATGGCATAATTGCTTGTTATTAAAAACATAATTTTTCATATAATGAAGCACATAACCGCGCCGGCGACGTTTTTTTGAACGCGATTAAAATGCGTTATTTTTCGTCCATTCTGCATATTTAGTCCGCATCAAATGTTTATATTTTGTTACTCAAAAGTCAAATAAATGGGAATTGGCCGAGTGACATTTTCACCCATAAATGCAGCGCCGTTTTATATTCCGATTAAAAATCGAACAATTCAGCAGGATGAATGCCACACGGTATTTCCCGAGTTTTCATCAGGAATTAAACGTTAATAGAACGTTATTTCACGATGTGCCGTCCATCGTTATATCGCGTTAATACCAACTTCGAATATTAATAGCGAAAAATAATCAAAAAAGATTTATAGCGCGAAATAATGTCGGTCTCTCCCACCCTTATTAAGCGCAAGGCAAATACCCTCGCCTTTGTTTATTCTTTTTTGTTCTTTAGATAAGTGTTTTTGGCTAAAAAAGCGGGTTTATGATGATTTAAACGCCAAATAGATAGATACGTACTGCAAATGCGACAGAACTATTACAAATCAATATCTTTGTTGCGTGATCTGCCGCGCAAAAAAGAAACAAAGAATCGTAGCAAACTATACTTAACCTTCAGTTGACATATCATTAACAACTTCAAGGAGAAAAGCTATGAGCCAACTGCATAAACACGCTATTCCTTCTGCAATTGCAGAACGCGCCCTGATTAATCCGGCACAATACCAACAGTATTATCAACAGTCGGTTCAAGACCCAGAAGCTTTCTGGGGTGAGCATGGCAAAATCCTGGACTGGATCAAACCCTATACCAAAGTCAAAAACACCTCGTTCGATCCGGGCCACGTCAGCATCCGTTGGTTTGAAGACGGCACGTTGAACCTGGCGGCCAACTGCCTAGACCGTCATTTGGCCGAGCGCGGCGACCAGACCGCCATTATCTGGGAAGGCGATGACCCGACCCAATCCAAGAAAGTGACCTACAAACAGCTGCACCATGATGTCTGCCAATTCGCCAACGTGCTGAAAAAGCTCGGCGTGAAAAAAGGCGACGTGGTGGCTATCTATATGCCGATGGTGCCGGAAGCGGCGGTCGCGATGCTGGCCTGCGCCCGCATCGGCGCCGTACATTCGGTGATCTTCGGCGGCTTCTCACCGGAAGCGGTCGCCGGGCGCATTATCGACTCCAACGCCAAACTGGTGATCACCGCCGATGAAGGCCTGCGCGCCGGCCGCGCCGTGCCGCTGAAAAAGAACGTCGACGATGCGCTGAAAAACCCCGGCGTGGTCAGCGTGGCCAACGTCGTGGTGTTCCAGCGCACCGGCAAACCGGGTTACTGGCAGGAAGGGCGCGATCTGTGGTGGCATGAGCTGACCCAGGGCGTTTCCGCCGATTGCCCGCCGGAAGAAATGAACGCGGAAGATCCGCTGTTTATCCTGTACACCTCCGGCTCGACCGGCAAGCCAAAAGGCGTGCTGCACACCACTGGCGGCTACCTGGTGTACGCCGCGATGACCTTTAAGTATGTGTTCGACTATCACGACGGCGACATTTACTGGTGCACCGCCGACGTCGGCTGGGTCACCGGTCACAGCTATCTGCTGTACGGCCCGCTGGCCTGCGGCGCCACCACGCTGATGTTCGAAGGCGTACCTAACTATCCGGGCGTCAATCGTCTGTCTCAGGTGATCGACAAACACCAGGTCAACATTCTGTATACCGCGCCGACCGCCATTCGTGCCCTGATGGCCGAAGGCGACAAGGCGATCGAAGGCACCCGACGCGATTCGCTGCGCATCATGGGCTCGGTCGGCGAACCGATCAACCCGGAAGCCTGGGAGTGGTACTACAACAAGATAGGCAACGCCAAATGCCCGATCGTCGACACCTGGTGGCAAACTGAAACCGGCGGCTTCATGATTACCCCGCTGCCGGGCGCCACCGAGCTGAAGGCCGGTTCCGCCACGCGGCCTTTCTTCGGCGTACAGCCGGCGCTGGTTGATAATGTCGGCACGCCGCAGGAAGGCGCCTGCGAAGGCAACCTGGTGATCGTCGATTCCTGGCCGGGCCAGGCGCGCACCCTGTTCGGCGATCATGACCGCTTCGAGCAAACCTACTTCTCGACCTTCAAAGGCATGTATTTCAGCGGCGACGGCGCCCGCCGCGACGAGGACGGTTACTACTGGATCACCGGCCGCGTCGATGACGTGCTGAACGTCTCCGGCCACCGTTTGGGCACCGCCGAGATCGAGTCCGCGCTGGTATCTCACCCGAAAATCGCCGAAGCGGCGGTGGTCGGCATTCCTCATAACATCAAAGGCCAGGCGATCTACGCCTATATCACGCTGAACCACGGCGAAGAACCGACGCCGGAGCTCTATGCCGAAGTGCGCAACTGGGTGCGCAAAGAGATAGGGCCGATCGCCACGCCGGACGTGCTGCACTGGACAGACTCGCTGCCCAAAACGCGCTCCGGCAAGATCATGCGGCGTATCCTGCGCAAAATTGCCGCCGGCGACACCAGCAACCTGGGGGATACCTCCACGCTGGCGGATCCGGCTGTAGTCGACAAGCTGTTGGAAGAAAAACAATCAATGAAAGTGCCGTCATAATTTACGCCGCTTCAGGCCGCTCATTCGGATAACGCGCCGTTGAGCGGCCCTGGCGCGGCGTACTCTATCAATACCTACTGGAGACACTCTGATGAATGACACCATTTATCAAGGGATTGAAGAAAACCCGCGCTTTAAAGAGCTGGTGAGAAAACGCGGCCGGTTCGCCTGGCTGCTTTCGCTGATTACGCTGGCGCTGTACGTCGGCTTTATCTTGTTGATCGCCTTCGATCCCCAATGGCTCGGCACGCCGATCGCCGCCGGATCGACCATTACCCGCGGGATCCCGGTCGGCGTCGGGCTGATCGTGATCTCTTTCGTCTTGACCGGGATCTATGTCTTCCGCGCCAACGGCGAATTCGATCGCCTCACCGCAGAGATTCTGCGCGAGGTGAAACAATGAAGCGCTTATTGTCCGCCGCCGCGCTGCTGTTGCTGCCGGGCCTGGCCTGCGCCGACGCCATTGGCGGCGAGGTGCATCGTCAGCCGCTGAACATCCAGGCGATCGTGATGTTTATCCTGTTTGTCGGCGCCACGCTCTACATCACCTATTGGGCCTCCAAACGCACCCGTTCCCGTCAGGACTACTACACCGCGGGCGGGCGCATCACCGGTCTGCAAAACGGGCTGGCGATCGCCGGCGACTTCATGTCCGCCGCCTCGTTCCTCGGCATCTCCGCACTGGTCTATACCTCGGGCTATGACGGCCTGATCTACTCCATCGGCTTCCTCATCGGCTGGCCGATCATTCTGTTCCTGATCGCGGAACGCCTGCGCAATCTCGGCCGCTATACCTTCGCCGATGTCGCCTCTTACCGTCTGCAGCAGAAACCGATCCGCACCCTCTCGGCCTGCGGCTCGTTGGTGGTGGTGGCGTTGTATCTGATCGCGCAGATGGTCGGCGCCGGCAAGCTGATCCAGCTGCTGTTCGGGCTCAACTACCATGTGGCGGTGATCCTGGTCGGTATCCTGATGGTGCTGTACGTGCTGTTCGGCGGCATGCTGGCCACCACCTGGGTGCAGATCATCAAAGCGGTGCTGCTGCTGGCCGGCGCCAGCTTTATGGCGCTGATGGTGATGAAGTCGGTTAACTTCGACTTCAATACCCTGTTCGCCGAAGCGGTGAAGGTGCATCCGAAAGGCATCGCCATCATGAGCCCCGGCGGGCTGGTGTCCGATCCGATTTCCGCGCTGTCGCTTGGCCTGGCGCTGATGTTCGGCACCGCCGGTCTGCCGCACATCTTGATGCGTTTCTTCACCGTGAGTGACGCCAAGGAAGCGCGCAAGAGCGTGTTCTACGCCACCGGCTTTATCGGTTACTTCTATATTCTGACCTTTATCATCGGCTTCGGCGCCATCCTGCTGGTCAGCGCCAATCCGGCGTTCAAAGATGCCACCGGCGCGTTGCTGGGCGGCACCAACATGGCGGCAGTGCATCTGGCCAATGCCGTTGGCGGCAACTTCTTCCTCGGCTTTATCTCGGCGGTGGCGTTCGCCACCATTCTGGCGGTGGTGGCGGGCCTGACGCTGGCCGGCGCCTCGGCCGTGTCCCACGATCTGTACGCCAGCGTGATTAAAAACGGCAAGGCGACCGAGCGCGATGAGCTGAAGGTCTCCAAGATCACCGTCGTGGTATTAGGCCTGGTCGCCATTGCCCTGGGGATTTTGTTCGAGAAGCAGAATATCGCCTTTATGGTCGGGCTGGCGTTCTCCATCGCCGCCAGCTGTAACTTCCCTATCATCATCCTGTCGATGTACTGGTCGCGTTTGACGACCCGCGGCGCGATGATTGGCGGCTGGTTAGGCCT
Source organism: Serratia sp. CY37869 (assembly GCF_052168895.1). NCBI lineage: Bacteria > Pseudomonadati > Pseudomonadota > Gammaproteobacteria > Enterobacterales > Yersiniaceae > Serratia > Serratia sp. CY37869. The sequence continues at coordinate 535 of NZ_JBJNLU010000004.1, read as the reverse complement.
GCTGACAGCGGTGATTCTGATGATCCTCGGCCCGACGATCTGGGTGCAGATCCTCGGCCATGAGAAACCGATTTACCCGTACGAATACCCGGCGCTGTTCTCGATGATCGTGGCCTTTGTCGGCACCTGGCTGTTCTCGATCACCGACAGCTCGCTGGCCGGGCAGCAAGAGCGGGAACGCTTCCGGGCGCAGTTTGTTCGTTCGCAAACCGGGCTGGGCATTTCTCAGGGCAGCTCGCATTGACCGAATAATAAGTGAAAAAAGCAAACACACCCTAACCAAAGGCCCTTCGGGGCCTTTTCTCTGGCTCGCTGACGGAGAATAAGGAGGGGAAAGCAGCGCAGCGTAGCTGCGCTTTTTTACGTTTTACGCACAGCAAAAAGCCCTGAACGTCAGTTCAGGGCTTTCGGCTTTGTTTGATGCCTGGCAGTGTCCTACTCTCGCATGGGGAGACCCCACACTACCATCGGCGCTACGGCGTTTCACTTCTGAGTTCGGCATGGGGTCAGGTGGGACCACCGCGCTATTGCCGCC